>CP129479.1:1375817-2751635 GCA_030583865.1 Thermodesulfobacteriota bacterium
TCACCTCGATTATCCTCTTGAGTACGGCAGGGACAGTGGATATCTTGAGGACCTCGAGGACCTTCGAGCGTAGAGTTTCCCTCTTCGCCTTCCCGGTCTTTCCGGAATGGATTTCTTTTACCGTATTACCCATATAGTCACTGTATACTTCTTATCGGACAGGGGCATACAAACTTGAGCGCAAAAACGGGACGATATCGAAAAAAGGCTGTTCGGGCAACCCATATGCAAGTATTCGAAACAAATATGTTTTTTTTAGCCTGGGCCCTGGGCTGATATCCGGCAGCCTGAAAGGGACCTCCGGTTGAAAAAGGATGGGCTATAAAAAATCAAGCGGACAGAGTTCAGCCCTTTTTGATGAGATAGCATGGATGAGTAGACCAAAGGGAGGTCGCAATGGCTGGAGCGCGAAAAAACTCGCATAAGGCCTCAAATGTCACGACCGACCACGAGGAAATAAAAAACTGGGTCGAGTCCAGGGGAGGGCATCCGGCGTCAGTTAAGCGGACGCGCGAGGGGGACGGCTCAGGCATACTCCGGATCGATTTCCCCGGATACGAAGGGGGGCGGGTCGCTTGAGCCAATATCCAGGGAGGAGTTCTTCGAGCAGTTCGAGAGCCGAAAGCTCGCATTCCTCTACCAGGAAAAAACGGCTTCCGGAGAGGTCAGCCGCTTCAATAAGATTGTTTCGAGGGAGGAATCTTACTTATGAAAAACTCGTGTTTGTTGCTGGTTAGCGCACTTTCCTCATGCAGAGTATGAGGCGCGCCGATGAGTATGTGATGATGCATTCGCCGTCACCCGGAAAGACAAAGAGAGGCTCCATGGTTTCAATCCATTTCAGGAAAAAGGAATACCCATGGAGAAGCAGTTCAGGAACTGGTCTGACCTTAACAGCAAGCCTTTCAACAAGAACGAGGTCCATCCGTACACACGGTGCCGCGGCATCCTGATGAACGGGATTGAGACCGAGGCAACGATATTCCTAAATCAATTAGCGCGGCATAGCAACGATATGGACGTAAAGAGGAGCGTCGCGGCCACCCGCAGGATTGAGCAGCAGCAGCAAAAGGCGCTGAACTGGATGATACCGGCGTCGCGTACGAGCAGGTGGCGGTGGAGCTTACGGCCTGGCTGTGCCAGAACGAGCCGGACCCTTATCGGAAACCGAGTTCGTGCCGAGAGGCGAGCTTAAGAAGGATTCACGCTTATCTCCTGAAAGGAGAGCATCCTGTAGACCGCCTCAGGGAAGCTGCCTGAGAAATATCAGTCAGCCACAAAAAAGGGCTATGGCGCATGCCGTAGCCCTTTTTTTTCGTGGTATTCAGCCATTAAAAGCCCGTCACCGCCACATGGCGTTTATGTCGCATAATGGATATTATGTCAAATCAAGGATGGTTCGGCTGGAGAGTGACAGATAAGCGGGCCCCCTTCCGTGAAGTCCATCCTCATCTTTGAATTTGTTTGTTATCTCAATATGTTGACAGAGGTTGTTGAGAAAGAGTCTTATATTTTTAGCAACGGCCTTCCTAAGTTACACGCGCCTTCTATCCCCTCGGGTGCTTTCCCTTATGCAGGTTCTTGAGTCGTTCGTTCGTTATGTGGGTATATATCTGGGTGGTGGATATGTCCGCGTGCCCCAGCATGGCCTGGACTATCCTCAGGTCGGCTCCCCTTTCAAGGAGGTGTGTGGCGAACGAGTGGCGTATTATGTGGGGCTTGCACCTGGCCCTGCCTATCCCTGCCAGAAGTGCGTACTTCTTTATCAGCGCCCAGAAGTTCTGGCGGGTCATACAGGCGCCTCTTGCGGTAAGAAAGAGCGCCCCTGTCTTCCTGTTGCCGGGGAACGAGGGCCTGGATTCGTCGATATACCTCTTGAGCCAATGCATCGCCGCGTCCCCGAGCGGGACCATCCTTTCCCTTGAGCCCTTGCCAAAGGCAGTGAGATAGCCGCCCTGGAGGCTTATGTTGTTTGTATGGAGGTTCGTAAGCTCTGACACTCGTAGGCCGGTGGCGTAGAGCGTCTCAAGCATGGCCTTGTCGCGCAGCCCCAGCGCGTTATCCAGCGAAGGGGCAGAAAGAAGCCTCTCAACCTCGTCTATAGAAAGGAACTCGGGGAGCTTCTGGCGGACCTTGGGCATGTCCACCCTGGAGCATGGAGACTCGTTTACGGCCCCCCTTCCGGCAAGGAACTTATAAAACCCCCTCAGGGTCACAAGGGCCCTGGCGTACGACCGCGCTGAAAGGCCCCTTTCGCTCGAATGTTTCAGAAAGGACGATATGTCACCGGGGGTCGCCTGAAGCAGGTCCTTTCCGGCCATGTACTCGCTGAAATTAGAGAGGTCTTTCTTATAGCTCAGGCGGGTATTCAGGGAGAGGCCCTTTTCCACCACGATGTGGTCGAGGAAGGCCTGTACAGGGTCCCTCCCCAGGCAGCTCATTTCGCCTCCGGCTCAGAAGGCTCGGTAAGTACCTTATACAGCTTATCGGCTATGTCGTTCAGGCGGTCCTTGAAAAATACCTTCTGCCCGAATATGTCCTTTACGTAGAAGATGTCCGCGGCCTGGTCGCCTTTTGTCGATATCTTGGCGACGAATATATAAAGGCCGAGCTTCGAGAGAGTGCTCGTGATGTCGTAGAGAAGCCCGATCCTGTTCTGTGTATGTATGTCCAGCACGGTGTAGGCCTCCGAGACCTCGTTGTCTATCTCGACGGTCGTCTTGACCCTGGGCCTGGCCTTGCTGTCGAGTATCGACGGCTTCCGCTTCCTTACAAGCGTTTCGACCTTTACGCGGCCCGAGAGCACCCCGGCAAGGTCTCCCTCGATCTTCTCAAGCCTTGTCTCGTCGGTTATGAAGCCTCCCAGGGGGCCTGTAACCTGGAGTATGTCGAGCGCGATGCCGTTCCGGAGCGTATTAATCTGCGCCCCGAGTATGTTCACCCCATTAGCGGCCATGACGCCGGTTATCATCGAGAAGAGCCCGTGGACGTCATGGGTGCAGATGACAAGCTCGGTATATTCCCTGAAGGTGTCCTGCCTGACCTTCATCGCGTAGGTCTTGTTCCCGAAATCGCTCAGAATCTTCAGGTGCTCGGCGATGAAGTCGGGGCTGGTCGAGAGGAAGTAATTCGCCGGAAGGAGCTGAAAAAAATCCTCGACCGCAGCGCTCCCGAGCCCCTCGGGCGCAAGGAGCGCTGCCACCCTCTCCCTCACCTTCCTGAGCTTTGCCTCTGATTCCTCGGGCTCGAACGTGCCTCGCTCAAGTACCGTAAGCGCCTTGAAGTAAAGTTCCTGGAAGAGGGCGCCCTTCCACTGGCTCCAGACATCCGGCCCCACGGCGCGCACGTCGGCGAATGTAAGGAGATATAGCAGGTTCATCCTCTCGATGTCGCCTACTTTCCTGGCGAACTCGATTATAAGCTTCTCGTCGTGAAGGTCCCTGTACTGGGCCGTGTTCGCGAGCAGGAGGTGGTGGTTTACCAGGAACCTCACGAGGTTCGCGTCCTCCTCGGCGAGGTTCAGGCGCCTGCATATCTCGGGCATCATGGCCGCGCCCTTTTCGGCATGCCCCTTTCCGTGCGCCTTACCGATGTCGTGGAAGAGGACCGCGAGGTAAAGGACCTCGGGGTTCGGTATCTCCTCGAAAAGGTTCGAAAGGAGCGGGAAATCGGATTTATACTGTCCCCGGAGCCTCTCTATTTCCCTCACGGCGAATAGCGTATGGGCGTCGACGGTGTAGACGTGATAGAGGTCGTGCTGCACCCTGCAGCTTATTTCCTCGAACTCGGGGATGTACCTGTCGAGGAGCTTAAGGCGGTGCATCTCGCTCAGCGTCTTATGGACGCTTTTTCCCCTGAGTATCTTGAAAAATGACGCCGCGGCTTCCTTCGAGGTGCGGAAGTCGTCGCCGGCGGTCACCAGCCCCTCGAGGACCTGGTCCTTCGCCGACTGGTCGAGTTCCACGTCGAACGCCTGCGCGTATTCAAAGGCCTTGAGCGCCATCGCAGGCTCGCGCTGGATGGTGTCATCTGTCCTGGTGAAGAGATGGCCGCCCGAGATGTAGAAGTTCCTGTCTATCCGGACCTTCTTTCTCGGCCATTTTAACGTTTTCTTTTCCCTGTGCAGCGCCCTGGAGAGCATGAGCCCCGAATAGTGGCTTATGTCGGACGCGTGGCGGTAATAGCGCTGCATGAACGCCTCTACCGCGAGGCATTTGTCGGTGCTTTCAAACCCGATGAGCTTTGCTATCCGTTCCTGGTGGTCGAACGTGAGCTGGTCGGTCTTCCTCCCGGTCGTGAAATGGAGCTCGTTTCTTACCCAGAGGACGAAATCGAGCGAGACCTCGAGCGCCTTCCTGTCGCGCTCGCTCAGGAGCCCGAGAGAAAACGGCTCGACCGGGCTCGCGTGCCTGGCCTTCAAGGCCCAGACGGCCGTATGGAGGTCCCGGAGCCCGCCCTCCCCCTCCTTGACGTTGGGTTCGAGTATGTAGACCGAGCCGCCGTACCTGGCGTGGCGCTGCCTGGTTTCTTCGAGCTTTTCGTTTATGAACGAGGCGGACCTGGCCCGGTTGAAAAGGTTCTTCCGTACGCTTTTTCTGAGGGATTCGAAGAGGTCCGCGTCGCCTGTAAGGAACCGGAGGTCGAGGAGAGCGGTCATGGTCTTCAGGTCGTCCTTCGCAAGCGTAATGCACTCCGGCACCGAGCGGATCGCGAACCCCAGGTCAAGGCCCGTGTCCCAGAGGACATAGAGCATCTCCTGCGTGAGCTCCTCGACGGGCTTAGTGAGCCGTCCCTTATGGACGAGCATGAGGTCTATATCGGAGCGGATATTGAGCTCGCCCCTGCCGTAGCCTCCTATTGCGACGAGGGCGGCCTTATCGGATGGGCCGAGGCGGATTGAGTTCCGGGCGAAGAGGGCTTTAAGCAAGCCGTCGACCACGGACGTGTACGCGCGGCATACCTCGCGGCCCGTGGCTCCGGAGAGGTGCGATTTCCGGATCTCCGCTTCGTGCTTCGAGAGGTATTCCTTTGCGACCGGAGCGAGCGGCCCGTCTGCCTTGATGAGCGTATCCGGCATGAGTACGCGCGGCATAAGTTCAGGCCTCGCCAGGGCCGTTCATATAGCTCAATACCCCGTCCGCAATGCCGTCCACGGCCTCTTTCAGGTATCTCGGGTCTTTAAGGCGTTCCTCCTCCAGGGGGTTGCTGATAAACGAGACCTCCACGAGCACCGCGGGCATCTTCGTGCCTATGAGGACATAGAACGGCGCGCCCTTGACCCCGTTGCTCCTGACGTTCCTGTAGCTCGCGCGGAGTTTCGAGACGAGGCTGTCCTGCACGACCCCGGCGAACCGCGCCGAGTCGTTAGTCTTCGCTGTCTTTATGAGGTCGTTCAGTATGAACTCAAGGTCGCTCACCGACCTCGTCGAGGTCGCGTTCTCCCGCGCGGCCACCCTCTTGGCCTCCTCGTCGTTCGAAATGCCGAGGATGTACGTCTCGATGCCGGAGGCCGTCCTCCTCGGGGCGGCGTTCACGTGGATGGATATGAAGAGGTCGGCTTCCTCCCTGTTGGCTATGGCCGTCCTTTCCTCGAGTGGCACGAACACGTCCCTGTCCCTGGTCATGACGACCTTCGCGCCGGCCTCGCGCTCGAGCTTTTCCCTGAGCATGAGCCCGAGCTTGAGGTTTATGTCCTTCTCCTTGAGGCCTGTCCTGCCGACGGCCCCTGGGTCCTTGCCGCCGTGGCCCGGGTCGATGACTATCTTCCTGACCTTCAATCCGAGCTGCTGCGTGAGGCTGGGGTCTGAAAGCGGCAGGCCCCTCGGGTCCTGCCGTATCTCGGGAAGCGCCTTCCCGGTCCGGTCCCTTGCCTGCCTTATGACCTCGTCCTTTCCGGCAGGCTTCTCGCCGGTCACGTCGATCACTATCCTGTACGGGTCGGTAAGGTAGAATATCTTGAAGTCCTGGATGGACTCTATGTCGAGGACCACGCGGACAGTATCGGTATCGTACTGCCCGGCCCTTGCGGCTTTCAGGAGCCCGTCATTTATGGGTATGGAGCGCGCGAGCTCCGGCGAAAGCATGGCGCCCGATATGTCTACGTAGAGCCGCCTCCATTCGACGCTTATGGAGGGGTCCTTGCGTAGGAGCCGGTGCGTGAACGAGGCCTTGTCGCTTACGTTTATGACGACCCTGGTGTACGTGGGGTTGGACCAGTGGCGGATGTCGGTAACGGCGGCCTTTGGCGCGGCAGGAGACTTCCCGGCCGATATGAGGAGCAGGGCCAGCGCGAGCAAAAAGAAAAGGGCCGGCCTGGCTGCGGGGCTTTTCAATCAAGCATCTCCTTCAATTTATGAAGAGCGGTAATGGCCTCGATGGGGGTCATCGTCTCGACGTCGATGCGCCGGAGCCCTTCCCTGAGCTCGTCCCTGCCTCCCAGGAGGCTCATCTGCCCCCGCTCGCCTGGCCTGTCCCCGCGGGCCGCGATCCGTGGCATGCCCGATTCGGTAAGCTCTCCGGTCTCCAGGTTCCTGAGTATCTCCCTGGCCCTTGATATGACCTCGTCAGGGACTCCGGCGAGCCTGGCCACCTGTATGCCGTAGCTCCGGTTAGCTCCGCCGGGAAGCACCTTCCTGAGAAAGATTATCTTTTCGTTCCACTCCTTGACCGCCATATTATAATTTTTGACCCTTTCCTTTGTCAAGGAAAGCTCGGTCAGCTCGTGGTAGTGCGTTGCGAAGAGAGTTTTTGCGCCGAGGGAAGGATTGTCGTGAATGTGCTCGACCACGGCCCACGCTATGGAGAGCCCGTCGAACGTTGAGGTCCCGCGCCCTATCTCGTCAAGCACTATAAAGCTCCTCGGGGTCGCGTTGTTGAGTATGTTCGCGGTCTCGCTCATCTCGACCATGAAGGTCGAATGGCCCCGCGAGAGGTCGTCGGACGCCCCGACCCGCGTGAATATCCTGTCGACGACCCCGATGGAGGCCTGTGCAGCCGGGACAAAGGAACCTGCCTGGGCCATCAGGATAATAAGGGCGTTCTGCCTCAGGTAGGTCGACTTGCCTGCCATGTTCGGGCCGGTCAGGATAAGGATTCTCTCGTCCTCATTCAGCATCAGGTCGTTCGAGACGAAATCGTCGGCGCCTGCCTCCACGACCGGGTGCCTGCCGCCCTCTATTTGGATCGCGTAGCCCTCGTTCATCTCGGGCCTCGAATACCCGTGCCGCTCGGAGACCTCGGCCAGGGAAGAAAGGCAGTCGAGTGTGGCTACCGATTGAGCGGTCGCAAGCACCCTTTCGATATGATCCTTGAGCTCTTCGGCGAGCGAGGCGAAGAGGGCCGATTCGAGCTTAAGCGCCCTCTCCTCCGCCGTAAGGATCTTTTCCTCCCATTCCTTCAATTCCGGGGTTATGAACCGCTCGGCGTTCACGAGCGTCTGCTTCCGGATGTAGTCAACAGGGACGCTCGAAAGGTTGGTCCTCGTTACCTCTATATAATAGCCGAATACCCTGTTGTAGCCTATCTTGAGGGAGCTTATCCCGGTCCTCGCCCTCTCCTTTGTTTCGAGCGACGCGATCCAGTCCTTGCCGCCGGAGCCGATTCTGCGGAGCTCGTCGAGTTCAGGCGAGTATCCCTCGCGGATTACCCCGCCGTCTTTGATGGAGTGCGGAGGGTTTTCGGAAATTGCCCGCCCTATCGACTCAGCGGCTTCGGCTACCTCGTCGAGGGAGAGTCCCTTAAGGAGTGATGAGGAGAAAGGCCTGAGCGAATCGTTGATTTCAGGTATCGTTCTCAGGGATTCCCTTAAGGATGCGAGATCCCGCGGCCCAGCGGCCCCGAGGGAGAGCCGCGCCGTAAGCCTCTCAAGGTCGTGAACGCGGGAAAGGGACTCCTGGAGGGACGTCCGGATGCCGCGGTTCCGGATAAGTTCCTCGACCGCATCCAGCCGCTCCATTATCGCGCCCGCATCCTTCAGCGGGTGGAGGAGCCAGCTCTTGAGCCTCCTCCCTCCCATTGCGGTCCTGGTCCTGTCGAGCACTGAAAGAAGCGTGTTCTCGCGGCCCCCGTTTTTCATGTTCCTGGTTATCTCAAGGTTCCGCCTGGTGGACGAATCGAGGACGAGGAAGTCGCCGGTAAAATAGGGCTCCGGCTTTCTCGCGTGCCTTAGCTCCGCCTTCTGGTTCGAGCGTATGTATTCGAGGAGCGCCCCGGCGGCAGCGACCGCCTGTGGCATGTTCGCGCAGCCGAAGCCGTCGAGGGTGGCGGTCCCGAAGTGGGCGTTAAGGCGTGCCTCTGCGTCAGTGAGGGAAAACCTCCTGGCCTCGATTGCGGTCAGCTTCTTTACAGGCGAATCAGGGAAGGCGAAGGCGTCCTGGGAGCCATCGGGGATGACGAGCTCAAGCGGCCTTAAGCGACGTATCTCCTCTATGAGCGGATGCGCTCCGGTTAGGCTTGTGAGCCTGAACTCGCCCGTGGATACGTCCATGTACGCGAACCCCGAGGCCTTGCCGTCCGCGTACGCCGCGGCTATGAAGTTATTGGCCTTGGGGTCGAGGAGCTCGTCGTCGAGCGCTATCCCGGGCGTTATCACGCGGGTAACGGCCCTTTCGACGATGCCTTTCGATTCCGCGGGGTCGGTCGTCTGCTCGCATATGGCGACCTTGTGTCCCTCACGTACGAGCTTCGCTATATAGCCAGCGGCCGCGTGGTAGGGGACCCCGCACATGGGTATCTCGCGGTCGCGGTCGCGTGATGTAAGGGCTATCCCGAGGACTGACGAGGCGAGCTTAGCGTCCTCGAAAAACATCTCGTAGAAGTCTCCCATCCTGAAGAAGAGGACGGAGTCGGGGTGCGCTGCCTTTATTTCCAGGTACTGGCGCATGGCCGGTGTAGTTGCGCTTTTGGTCATGGGTCGGTCCGCGTCGATTTGAGCTTGAAAATGTATACTCAGCCTGCGTGCGTCATACTATCCAGTCCTGCTGCTCGAAGTCCTCCGGCGGCACGGTGAATATGAGATAACCCTTTACGGGCCAGCGCTCCACGCCCCTCTCGTGGGCGTTTATGTTGATATAGAGCTTGATCTCGTCGCCTTTCCCTGCGTCGAGAAGCGAGAGCGGTATCTCGACTTCGGCGACGGCGTCCGCGGCCACGCGAAGAGTGGTCTCGTCTCCCCACTTGTCGCCGTACCTGACGGATATTGTCCCGTCCGCGTTTTTTCCCTCTATTTTTGCGGCTGCCTTCACCTGCCTGGGCTGCATGAAGGTGACCGTGAAACTCCACGGCCCCTCGAAGCGCCCAAGCTCCTCGATGTAGTCGAAACGGAAAAAAAGCGACTCCCTTGAGAAGCCGTAGGATATGGAGTCGACGAGCCCGCCCTGGAGTTCCTTGTGCATCGCGCTCCCGAAGTAGGTCCGCTCGAGCTTGCCGCATGAGAGCCACTCGAAGTAGTCGGAGATTATGCCGTCCACATTTGGAGAGATGAGGGCCCTCGGCTCGGAAGGGGGCCTGTAGCCCTTTATCTCAGAGGATATGGGCATCTCCAGGTAGTCCGGCGGTGGATTCCCGATAAGCTGGTAGATCCTCTTTATGCGCCGCCTGAAAAGGGCGTCGAAATCCTCGTCGCTCATCGAGGAATGCTCCTCGCCGTACCACCAGAACCAGTCGCTCCCCTCCGCGGCGTAGACCTCCTCCCATGCCTCGCGCACGTTTTCCTTAATTCGCCTCTCCTCAGGGGTGCCGCCGAGGGCCTCCTCGTATTTCACGAGCGCGTCCCGCGCCTCTGATATGTAGTCCCAGGCCGTGTTGTCCTCGACGTGGCCTATCCATATCTTGAAGTTGTGGTTTATCCACGAGCCGGGAAAGAGCCAGTCGAGCCGTTCCCTTTTAGTCTTCATGTCCAGGAACTCGCTTATCGTAACGCACCTCAAGGCCGGGTGGCTGGAAAGCTTCGAATAGAGGGCCCTCAGGAAATCCCTGCCGTCGTTCCTGAAGTGCTCCCACGCGTTCTCGCCGTCGAGTATTATGGGGACGACGTGCTCGCCTGGATTTTCGAGCATGCCGTGTATGCGCGCAAGCCTTGATACCATGTCAGAGGCAGCGTGCTCGGCGTCCATTTTGGAGTAGTCGAAACCGATAAGGTCCGAGAGGACATGGTCCCTGAAAAAGAGTACGGTCTTACCGCCTTCCGAGTCGATTTCATAGGGCTTGTAGAGGAAAGTATCGTAGCAGTTGCCCATGTGGTCGCGCCTTATCGGACGCCTGAGCGTATTGGAGAGTATCTCCTCGTCGGTCGCGAGCCACTCCACACCCTCGGATGCAACGATGGGCAGGACGTCCATGCTTACCGAGCCCTCGGAGGGCCACATGCCCCTGGGCATCGCGCCGAAGGTGTCCTTGTAAAGCTCAAGGCCCCTCCTTACCTGCTCCCTCGCGTCCTCGGGGTGCCTGAAACGGGCCTTGGGGAGGGTCGCCCAGGGCATGGCTTCCCTTGCAGCGTCGCTGTCGCAAAGTAGCGGCAGTATGGGGTGGTAATACGGGGAAGTGGAGACCTCGATTATGCCCTTCGCCCTGAGCTCCGCGTACTTGGGTATGACCGTGCCAGCTATATCAGTCTGCTTCCTTAGAAGCGCCGCCTTCTCCTCTTCGGTATAGCCCCCACCCTTTGAGTAAAGGGCGCTTAGGAACCGGTCCTTTTCCCTTATCGAAGGGTCTATCCAGACGAGGTTATAGAGCACCTGGAGGTCGAGGAAGTCCTGGTCGTTGAAATACCTCAGCGAATGGAGGACCTCGTCCCTGTCGTTCGATATGCCCCTTTTCCTGAGGAGATCCCAGAACCTCGGGAGCGGCCGTATCATGTGCTCCCAGTTCGCCTGGAAAAAGAACTGGAGCATGAAGACCTTTTCCTCGGCCCCGAGCTCCTCCGCCCTTTTTCCGCTCAGCCGCCTGTACTTGTCCCTTGCCTTCCCGGAGGCGTACTCGTTTATCTGCTCTATGAGGCATGGCACCAGGTTGAAGGTCTGGTGCACGTCCGGGAACTCTTCCAGTATCGCCGCCATGTCGTAATAGTCTTTCGTGGCGTGGAAGAGGACCCACGGGAGCGTGTACTCGCCGGTCAGCGGGTCTTTGTATAAAGGCTGGTGCATGTGCCAGACGAAGGCAATGTTGAGTTTATTGTCCATTCCATCCCTACTTGGGTTCGAATACGGTAAGCTTTCCCTTGTTTGTAAGGATGGCGACCCTTGAGTAGGCGGAAGAGGCGTTTGCGGAAATATCCGAACCGAGCGTGGCAGTCCAGGTGGTCGAGCCGTCCCCGAGGCTTATGGCCTCTATATGCCCCTTGTCCCTGGAAAGGAAGCCGAGCCCAAGGAAGGCCTTCTTGAAGCTCGAAAGCACGAACAGCTCCCCTCCGGAAGCGAAAACGCTCGATGCTGCGCCAATCGAAAGCTTCTTTTTCCATAATATCGCCCCGGAAAGCCTGTCGAGGGCCACGATGTCGGTCTCCCCGACAAGGACGATGCTTTTCCTGTCCGGCACGATGAAATCACGCGCCTTGACGATGCCGTATACCCCCTTCACCTCGCCGGTGGCGGCATCCAGTGCCTGCACGGCCTCGTTCCCGTCTATTACGAATACCGTACCGTCCTGGTAAAGCGGCGACCTCCGCCATTTTCCGGCCTTGTCGAAGCCGCTGATTACCTGCCTTGACCAGGCCTCATCGCCAGTCTCGGCGTTGAGCGAGACTATATGACCATCCGAGAAAAGGAAGAAGAGCGCGCCGTCGCCTGAGTACGCGGGAGAGCCGTATATCCTGGGGCTCACTACGGTATAAGTAGCCCTGCTGTAAGTCCATTCGCGCACGCCTGTCCCGGCGTTGAGCGCGTGCACGCGGTCGTCCTGCGAATTGAAAAAGAGCCTCCCGCCGCTTACGACCGGAGAAGAGAGTATCTCGGAGCGGGCCTGGTACTCCCACAGGACCTTGCCGGAGTGGTCGAGGCAGCGCATCACTCCGTCAGCCGAGCCGAAGCAGACCATCTCGCCCGTCACGGCCGGCGATGCCTCGATCGGCTGCCTTGCGTGATAACGCCATTTCACCTTGCCGGTAGAGAGGTCCACGGCGTAGAACCTGTCGTTGGTGGAGCCGACGTAAAGAAGGCCGCCGTGTAGCGCAGGAGTCGAGAGCTGCTCCTTTGGAAATGGCCGAAGGAGCCTGAAATCGGAAATGTCCTTCTCCCAGGAGACCGCGAGCGGGAGGCTTACCTCGGCGGAAGAAAGGTTTGTCCGCGATTCGCCGGAAAGATGGGTGCTCCAGGGCGCGGTGTCAGCGAGCGGCTTTGCCGCGCACCCGCCGAGGATGAAGGCGGCAGCGAGGCACGCTCCCGCTTCAGCCCAGCTTCTTTTTGACGAGTTCCAGCGCATTGTCCTGTATTCTCCTGAAGTCATTAAGGCCGAGCCCGGCCCCGAGCGCGACCTTCCCGGCCCTTTCATCGCTGACGAGGTCGCCGGGCGCGTGGGCGTCGGTGTTTATCAGCATCCTGGCCCCTGTCTTTTTTGCGAGAGCAGCAACATGCCCGTTCGAGATGCTGTGCCCTGCCCTGCAGGTTATCTCAATGTGCACGTTTTTTTTGGCGGCGGCGATGCATTCTTCTTCCGTTAGGAGCCCGGGATGGGCCAGTACGTCCACCCCTGCCTTGATGTAGGCCATGTTCGTGCCTGGCTCTACGGGCTCGGCAAGCGTTTCGCCGTGGCCGACTACGATGAGCGCCCCGAGCGACCGCGCCTTCCTTACGAGCGCGGGTATGTGCGCCGGAGGTATGTGGGTAAGCTCCACCCCGGCAAGGAGCCTGAAGCCGCTCCCTGAATCGAACCTGCGGGCCACCCTCGCGATCTGCTTTACGACCGCTTCGATGTTGGAGTCGTCCACATGGTCGGTTATTGCCATCGCGGTATAACCGGCGACCCTCGCCCTCCTGACCAGCTCGGAAGGGATTAGGGCACCGTCGCTCAACATGCTGTGCGTGTGGAAGTCTATCATCGGGCAGTCCTTTCCTTGTCCGGTTATGTTGCCCTGTACCGCGGCCTTTTACACCGCCTTTGCTTCGCTTAAAAGGCTTCCAAAAAGAGAATGGAAGGCCCTGGCAGCCGTTTCCTCCCCGTCCTTGCCGAGCCTGTAAAGCGGCTCGGCGTCCGAAAGCCCGAGGCCTTTCCTGCATGCGGCGTCGTCAAGGACGCCCATTACGACGTGCACCGAAGGCGCCCGTTTCTTGAGCAGTATGTCTCGCTTCGCGTCGAGCAGCTCCTTCAATTGAGAAGCCCCCTCCTCGCAGACGAGGAGGACAATTCCAACGAGGTTCCCGGAGAAGGCCCTCCAGAGCGGGCCGGTACTCTTGACGGTCGGCACGGAAAAAAGCGACAGGTCGATGCCGCCGCTCAGCCTGAACGAGCCTACCTCGCCGAGCGGGTTGACCATCGAAAGCTCCGGGAAGGCCGACTTCGTGTTCAGGCTGAAGCCCGGCAGGTCCCGGCAGTGCCTTATGAACTCAGCGACCACTGTCGCGGACGTGGAAAGGAGGAGTATCTTCCCGTGCCCCGCGCCTCCCGACACGTTCGCGATCTTTTCGCGGATGCTCAACACCTCGTCGGCGCTGAGGAACTCCCTCCTGGCCTCCGCCCCCTCGCCCTTTACCTCAGCCAGGATCCCCTTTGCCGCGAGGGCGGCAATCGTCTGGTATACCTCGTAATCCGGGAAGGCCGAGCGCTCGACTACGTCCCTGACCCTGGCGTTCGCCTTTACGAGCTGTACTACATCGTAGACTATGGGCTGCAGGCCCTTGGGCACGGACTCCGCGGCCGGGCTGAGCTTGAGAGCTGAATCGGGCGACGGGAGCTGGTTTTTTTTGCTGCGGTACTCGTCTACCTGCCTCATGCCCTCCATTAGGAGGTTGCCCGCGGAGGCCTTTATCCTCTTTGGAGCGGCCACCGCCTTGGGGATGAACTCGAACCTGCCCTCGGTCCAGTGGAACATCCTGAAGAGCGCCTTTTCGCGCTCGGCATTGTCGAGCGACGCGTTCAGTATGTCCCCCTCCTTTATGAACACGCTCCCGGTCCTTCCGTCTGAGGTGACCTTGAGCTCCCCTTCCTTCCTGTTGAGGTGCAGGAATTGCAGGAGGTCCGCGAGGGACATGTGGCTCAATGTGCCCTCTATCTCCTTCGACGCCTCGTCCCCGGCGGCAAGGAGCGACTGCCGCATCCTTGCGTACGTCTCCTCGAAGTTGAGCGGGCGCTTGAGGAAGATGTCCACCCCGGCCCTGAAGCCCCTTATCTCGGCCGCGGCATCGGACACGATTAGGAAAGGCACCCGCGAGGTGTGCGGGTTTTTCCTCAGCGTATGGAAGAGCCGCTCGCCGCCTATGACCGGGAGCGCGGTGTCGACGGCAATGAACGAGGGGCCCTCCTCTATGGCGAGCTCAAGGGCGCGCGCGCCGTCCGGCGCGACGACGGTCTCCATGCCCATGCCGGAGAGAAATGACGAAAGCGCGCCTGCCTCCTCCTTGTCCCTGAGGCCGATAAGGACCTTTGTCCTATTCACTTACCCGAGCTGCTCCTGTAGAGAGTATTCCTGCTGGAACTTGGTAATGAGCCCTTCCACCAGCCCGAAGTCGGAGGTATGGAAACAGGAGAAGGTCGCCCCCCAGTTCTCCTTGCAGACTATTGCGTATGCCGTCTCCTCGTTGAGGAAGAAGGTGAAGAAGGTCTCCCTTAGCCTCGGGTCGTCCAGGAGCAGCGGGAGCGCGTTCCTCACTTCCCAGATGCTGCCCTCTCCCTCGCCGACCAGGAAGACCCTGGTAGCGACCTGCCCGGCTGAGCCGAGGTTCTTGACTACAGGGAGCGACGCGGATAGGCTCTTCGCGGCGTAATACATTATGCCGCGCCTCGCGGGCTCCCTGGCGATCTCCCTGATTATGAGCTCGTTCACCTGGTCGAGGAAGAACTCCGAAAGGTCCTGGCCCGCGCCCGCATCGAAGCTCGAATACTCGTAATCCTTGAAGTTCCTGGAGGTAAGCTCCCCGAGTATCTCCCAGAAGAGCTTATTGCCGAAACCTTCCTTCTCCCAGACGGAGGCCCTTCTCTCCTCGGCCTTCCTGATAGCCGCGAGTGCAAGCTCGCCGAAAGCCCTTCCGTCCTTGGGAAATGTGGCCTGCGTTATTACGGCGTTCCGGCAATTAGCAAGCCCGTCAAGGGCCTTCAGAAGCTTCCTTGCCGTTACGGCCGCGCCGAAGTAGTCGGTCTCGGGCAGTATTATCATCACCCGGCCGCCGTCGTAGAGGCCGGCCACGTCGCAGTCCCTCGTTGCCGCAACAACGCGGGAGGCCAGCCCTTCGAGGAGGCCTGCGTCGGATTTGCCTTCGCCGAGGTCTATCAAGACGGCCGAGAACTGTGCGTTATACCTCTTGGCGCGCGCGGCCTCCAGGCGGCCGTATTCGCCGAGGAAGAAGCTGTCGTAAAACCGCTCTACATTCAGCCCCTTTGCAAGGGCTGGCCCGCTTTCCGTATTCAAAAGAGACTCCAGGGGGTAGGATTAAGGAACCGCTACATCTTGTATTTCCCGAAATCTCCCATCGGGATGTCCTCGAGCGATGCGGACGCGTCCTTCGCCTTTTCCTTGCCCTCGCCCTTGAGCTCCATGCTCCTGGACTTGTCGAGCACACCCGATTCGACGAAGATAGGGGCGTTTGTCCGGAGGGCCAGGGCTATCGCGTCGCTCGGCCTCGAATCGATGGTGAACTCCCCTGCCCTGCCGGTCATGTGTATGGTCGCGTAGTAGACGTTGTCCTTCAAGTCCGTCACCTCGACCTTCTCGACTGTCGCGCCCACCTGCTTCAGGACGTCCCTCAAGAGGTCGTGCGTCATGGGCCTCGTGAACTGCACCTTCTCGAGCTCGGAGGCGATGGCGCTCGCCTCCAGCACGCCTATCCAGACCGGGAGCGCGTTCTTCTCCTCGTCGTCCTTGAGTATCACTATGGGCACGTTGGTGAAGGGATCTATCGTAAGTCCGAAGACCTTCATCTTCAAGAACATGGCATACTCCTTCCTTGCTTGGGAGGCTGCGCGGGACCTTTTGCAGCCCGGTTGTGGCCCTTAAGGCCCTGGGACCTGTCAGCAGCCAGCCGCCCGGACCTCCCCCCGGAGCGAGTTCTGGTATGCTTCAGTTATGGTAACCTCGATAAGACTGCCTGGGTTGGCCTTAAGCCCCGCAGGCGCCGGGAAGTTCACTATCCTGTTGCACGAGGTCCTTCCGGAAAGCTCAGAGGCGTCTATTTTGCTCTCGCCCTCGACGAGCACATCCAACGTCCTTCCGAGCAGCGCCTTCATGCGTTCGCTCGTTAGATCCTTTTGTTCCTCCTGAAGGCGCTGAAGCCTTTCCGACCTCGCCTCCAGCGGTATCTGGTCCGGCAGGCCCGCCGCAGTCGTTCCGGGCCTCGGCGAGTACATGAAGGAGAATATGTTGTCGAACCGTACGGTCCGGAGAAGGCTCATCGTAGCCTCGTAGTCGGCCTCGCTCTCTCCCGGGAAGCCTACTATGATATCGGTCGTTATTGCCATCTCGGGATACAGCCTTTTCAATAACGATACCTTCGAGAGATACTCTTCGACCGAATAGCCCCGGCCCATTGCCGCGAGGACGCCGTCCGATCCGGACTGCACCGGAAGGTGCACATGGCGGCAGAGCTTGGGCTCTTCCCCGAAGAGATGGATAAGCTCGTCCGATATGTCCTTCGGGTGGGAGGTGATGAAGCGGACCCGTGAAAGCCCCTCAACCCGGCAGACCTTCCTGAGGAGCTCCGGGAAAGATATGTCGCCACCTCCGCCGGTCCCGTAGGAGTTGACGTTCTGGCCGAGTAGCGTTACCTCCTTTACGCCCTTTTCTACGAGCCCCTCTATTTCCCTCAATATGTCGGCGCTAAGCCTGCTTACCTCCCTGCCCCTCGTATAAGGGACTATGCAGTACGAGCAGAAATTGTTGCACCCCCGCATGATGCTTACGAAGGCCTTCTCCTCGAGCTCGACAGGCTCGATCCCGTATTCCTCCGGATTTATCTCCCCGGTCTGCTCGGTAAGGACCACCTTTCTGCCGGTGTCCGCCTGAAGGAGTAGTTCCCTCAATTTATGGACATTATGCGGGCCGAAGACTATATCGAGGTGGGGCGCCCTCTTCAAGAGCCTCTCCCCTTCCTGCTGGGCAACGCAGCCCGCGACCCCTATGACGAGCCCCGGGCGTTCCTTTTTAAGGGATTTGAACCTCCCGAGGATGGAGTAGACCTTCTGTTCGGCCTTATCCCTTATGGAACAGGTATTTATAAGGATAAGGTCCGCTTCCGAGGGGTCCTTTGTACGGGTGTAGCTCAAGCCCTTCAGGAGCCCCAGCATGCGCTCGGAGTCGTTCTCGTTCATCTGGCACCCGAAGGTCTCCAGGAAGACGAGCTTTTCACTGCCATGAAGCCCTTCAGCCATACTGTTTTCAAGCCTCGCGAGTGTAGATAAAGCCCAGAAACATTTTAAGTTTTTGAGAGGCCGCAGTCAAGTCGCAACTTTGGGCGCCCGGCTGCATGGAAGACCCGCAAACGCCGCATTTTTAACGCTTTAGGAGCATATACCGCAAGCTTATCGCCTTGATTGTTTTTTCGCGGCCTGCGCACATGGGGGGATATAAAATATAAAAAAGGAATACCCCGCTTGCGCGGGGTATTCGAATCGAACATTTTGTCGGGAGGTGTCTTATTTATCAGAGGTGAGACTTGATCTCGTCGCTCTCTGGCTTCACTATCCAGGGCGTATCCACGCGGAACCTGGATTGTATGTCCCTGCCGGCCTTTTCTGCCTCAGCCCTTGTGCTGAAGAAACCCACCCTCACCCTGTGCCATTGGACCGAATCCCTGGTGAAGTCGGCCACGTACGATTTGTACCCAGCTTTCCTCAAGGATATTGCAAGGTTTTGGGCCTCTGGGAGGCTTGCGAAAGAAGCCACGTTTATCGCCCACGGCTGTGCCTCGGGCTTCTTGGGCTGTGCGGCTTTTGCGGTCTTGGCCGGTTTCCGCTCCTTTTCAACTGCCTTCTTGACCGGGGCCGCCTGAACGGGCTCTTTCCTGGCCTGGACCGTCTCCTTCTTTTCAACCTGGGGGGTAGGAGCAGCTTGCTTAACTGCCGTCGAAGGCGCTGCCGTGGTCTCCTTGAGAGAGGCGGCAGGTACAACAGGCGCTGCAGGGGCCGGCTCTATCGGCGCAGCCGTTGCCTCGACCGGAGCATCCTGTGCAACTATTGCCTCTGCCGGTGTCTCCTCTACTGTTTCCTCGGTCAGCTTGGCCCTTTTTGAGATGACCTCGTGCCCGCTCTCGTTTTCCTGGCCGGATGGCATGAAGATGAATACGAGCGCGATAACTATTACCGCCGAAACCGCTCCGATTATGACTACTTTTTTGTCCTTCAATCCGATACCTCCTTTTGAGCCGGGGGCCTTTTCACGGTGAAGTATATAACACGAGCCATGCGCATATCAACAGGCATTTGCCACGCCCTGGCAGGCTGCTAAATTTTCAGGAGGTAAAATAGAAAAGGGCCCGGCAGCTGCCGGGCCCTTTCATCATGAGGCATGACTCGATTTCCATGTTACCCGACAAAGGAGCACTTGGAGGCCGCCGTCCTGGTGTCCATGTTGCGGCCCCTGTTCAGGTGGTCGTCTATCTCGGCTGCGGAGCCTATCATCCTGCCGAAGAGGAAGGTCGTGAAGGCCGCGCTCTCGACCTCTTTGTCCGGCATCTTCCCGGAGCTGTAGGCCTCCCACATTATCTTGAGAAGAATAACGGCTATGACCGCGTCTATGTTGACGCAGTAGACGTTCTTGCTGACCTTCCAGTCGAAGAGGGACTTTACGAGGTTATGGTAGAAGTCGAGGAAGACGTTATATACGCCCTTCTCCTCGAAAAGAGCGGCCACGAACCTCTCTCTCGGGTCGTAGTTCACGTCCTTGCCCTTGAATACCGGGTGGTTTACGCAGGGTATCTTGAGGTACTCGATATTCCCGAGCGCCTTCTGGTCCGCCTTGTACTTTGCGTAGCCCTTCGAGTATTCGTCGGCAATGGCCCTCAGGTCGAGCCCGTGCTTCCTGCTCGATGGGTCCTTAAGGCCCTTTCCGGAGAACCTCTCGATGAGGAACGCTATTGCCTCGTAGCCGTTCCCGCCGTGCGCGAACCCGGTGTGGGTGAGGAAGCCCACGAAGCCCTTGTTAAGCTGCACCCTGGCCGGGTCCTCGGGGCCGTCCGCGCTCACCGCGCCCTTCGCGCCCTGTGCGGAGATGGTGCCGGGGCCGTTCGAGATGATGAGGCCTAAGAGCATCGAGAACTCGAACCTCTCGGTCTCAATGGGCTTCCTGCCTATGAGGGCCAGGAAGGCCGCGTCCGTAAAGGACCACTTCTCCACGAGCTCGTCGTTCTTTACGCCGCAGAAGCTGTCCTTCGTGTGCCTGGCCGCGTCAACGCTGCACCCGACGAACGAGGAGAATATCCTCGAGTACCAGGGAAGCGCCGCGATTGTGACCTTCGAGATGCTCCTCTTTATGAGGGGCTCCCACCCGAGCGTCATCCATATGGCCGCGACGAGGGCGTCGGTAGAGGGCTTGCCCTTGGACGCCTCCTTCACGAACTCTATGAACACCGAGCTGCCGCCCGCGTTCTCGACCCTCTTTAGGACGGCCTTTGCCGACTTGTCGTCCTTGCCGGCCGTGAGCGCGGCCTTGTCGTCCGCCGGGAGAGCCTTGAGGATGGCGGAGCAGTCGAACTTCCCATAACCCGACTGGAGCCCCGATGCCTGGAAGGCCTCGAGGAGTATGCTTGATGCGCGGAGCGCCCCCTTCACCCTGCCCTTGCCGATGATGGATATGGCGGACGAAAGGACGCTGTTCGGGGAGCTCTCGGCCTCGCGGGCAGCCTGGGCCGCCGCGAGCGCCCCGTCCCCGTCATGGTTGAGGTGCGCGTTGAAGGCGGCGTTAGCAAGCTCGACGCCGTACGCGTCCGGGTATCTCTTTATGAGCGAAAAGACCAGGTTCTCCTCGAGCAAGCGCTTCGAGGAATCGAGTATGGAGACGTTGTGGACCTTGGTCACCTGGGTGTTCGGGTCCATCATCGAAGCCCCGGAGGCGTCCTTCATGGCCTGCCTCGGGAACTGCGCCCCTATCTGCCTGTTGATGTGCTCTATCTGCTCGTCATACGGCGAAACTGCCTTGACGGCCTGCATGTCGAGCTCCCTGGGCACCTGGACCGAGGCGTTGCTCCCGAACCAGCACTTGAGCGAAAGGTCGCCCTTGGGCTCGAAATCCGACTTTATCCCGTTCTTCTCCATTACCTTGGAGAGCGCCTCCGGTATGTGGGCGATGTTCGTAACGACCGCGCCCTTCTTTGAGAAATGCGGGGTCTGGGGGGTGTATATGCCGTCCACCCCGAAGTACTCCATGAACCATTTCTCCTTGGCCATCGCGTCGTCGCCGGAGCCGGCGAGGCTTCCGGCATGTCCGCAGGCCTTGGTGAGCCTCGCCTTCCAGCGGCCCACGACGCACGCCACCGTGGGTTTCTTTATGTCCAGGCCGTGCTCGTAATATCCGCCCGGCTCCGTGTAGATGACCGCGCCCCTGGACCTGTCGTCGTTATGCAGGGCGTGGAAGAACTCCCGCGGCGAGTAATGGATGTAGACGTCCTTTCCGCTCGATATGGAAGTGGTCGTGCCCCAGCCCTTGGTAAGGAGGTAGACCGCGATGGTGGTCGTGAAGTTGCCGGAGTTGGAGAAGATCGCTATGGAGCCCTTTACAAGGGATTCGTCCGGCTTGTTGCCGCCGAGCGCGCCGCCTATCCTCACCTGGTTCCATGAGTCGGCAACGCCCAGGCAGTTGCCGCCGAATACGTCCACGCCGTTCGCCTGGCAGATGGCCCTTATGACCCTGGCGTCCGCGACCGAGACCTTCTCGGTCAGTATGATTACCTTCTTGAGGTCCGGGTTGTGCTTTACCGCCTCGGCTACGCCGTCCTTGACGCCCGAGGGCGGGAGGTAGATGACCGCGGTGTTGAACTTGTGCCCGGCCTTGAGCCCTTCCTTTATGGAGTTATATACCGGGATGTTGCCGAGCTTTGTCTCGAGCGACTGCCCGGTCCTGCCGGGCATGGTCCCGAAGACGACGTTCCCGCCGGAGTATATGTGGCTTACAGGCGTTACCGTCCGGCTTTCATTTCCGAGTATGTTCAGCACGCACACGCGGTCCTCTCGCGTGGCTATCTCTCCAAGCGATTTAATACCGACATAGTACGGGAAGTCCTTTACGCCTTGCTTGTGCATGTCGCTCACCTTGTCCTTTTTTTGGCACCCTCTAGAAATTGATCTTTTCCCCGGACTCTGTGTAGTTACGGGGAATGAAAATGCTCACATATTACTCGAATATGCTCCGCTTTTCATTCCCGGCTCCCTTGATTGCGGGAAAAATCTCCACTTTTTAGAGGCTGCCTTTTAAAAATCGCTCTTTTTACCTGGCCGCGGCTGCCGTCTTCGGTGCTCCGGCCTTCGCCGTCTCCAGCCCGAGGGCCCCGGCGACCAGCGCCCTGCCCTCTTTCTCCATCCATTTGTCGACGTTGAGGGCGTAGTTTACGACCTCGCTCATGGCGCTGTCGTGGCCGAATATCCTGTATGGGAGCTTAAGGTTCTCAAGGGTGTCCCTCATGTACGCCATGCCGCGGATGAGGTTCGGGCCTCCCCTGCCTATGACGACGTAAAGCGGCGTGGGGCCCTTGGTGACGAAATAGTCCCTCAAGGCGTCGGCCATGGCCCTGAAGGTCTCGTATATGTCCGTGTTGTTGGCCTTGCCGCCGATGATGAAGAGGACGTTGGACTGCTTGAGCCAGTACTTGAAGACTATCCTCGATATCTGGAACATCTTTTCATACGGCGGGTTGCCGCCGAAGTCAGAGGATATGGTGGCCCTTTCGCCCAGGAGCTCGGTTACGAGCGCGTTCGCGCCGCCGCCGAAGGTCGGAGCGGTTATCGTGCCCTTGGGGTTCATGACGAAGACGTCGCTCTGCCCCTGGTAGGTCCGGAGCTGGTTTATTTCCTGCTCGAACTCGGAGTAGTCCGAGGCGAAGAGATGGGCCGGGAGGTCGAGCCTCTTCCAGGAGGGATTGTCGATGTCGAAGGAGCACTTGAAGTCGCAGGCGACCGGCGTTAGCCTCCCCTTGCTGTCCGGCGACATGCGTATGGGGTTCAATTCCAGGGTGCTCAGCCCGTAGTTGTTGTATAGCGTCCAGAGCTTCGGGAGGTTCTGCACGAGCGGGCTTATTATTTCGCCAGGCGCACCGAGCTCTGTAAGGGCGTTCGATATGTGGAAGCTCTTCAAGCCCGTAAGCGGGTCGAAGGGTATCTCCCGTATCTTGTCCTTGGGGAGCTCCTCTATGTCCATGCCGCCGTGGTGCGTTATGGTCATCATCGGGGCGCGGTAGAGGGTCGAGTCGGTTATCGAGAAATAGACCTCGTGCTCCGCGGACACCCCTCCCTCGAAGGTGACCCCGTCGGCCTTGACCGAGTTGGTCCCAAAGGTGTGCTCGATGAAATAGAGCCTCTCCTTCTCCTTCAGGGCGGTAGCTATGTCCTTGGCCCTGCCGATGAGGCCCGCCTTCCCCTTCTTGCCGACCCCGCCCTTGAATATGGGCTTTATGAAGACCTGCCCGCACTTCTTGATGAGGTCCTTTATCTCGTCCACGCTCGCTTCAGGCCCGAGGACCTCGGCGTGAGGGTACTCGACCCTTTTAAGGAGCTTGTGCCCCCAGTAAAGGCCTGTAAGCTGCATAACTACCTCCGTTCTTTGCCGATAGGGTTGATGGCCGCCCCGCAATAAAATCCCGGGGGCGGCCCGGTATCTATATCGACCAGGTATTTATATCGAATCGACTATCGCGTTAAGTGTGGCGCTCGGGCGCATCGCCTTCGCGGTCTTTACAGTGTCCGGGCGGTAGTAGCCGCCGATGTCCTGGGGCTTGCCCTGAGAACCGTTGAGCTCGGCCACTATCTTCGCCTCGTTCTCGGCAAGCTCCTTTGCGGGCCTGGCGAAGCGGTCCTTAAGCTCCTTGTCCCTGGTCTGCTCGGCGAGCGCCTCAGCCCAGTACATGGCGAGGTAGAAATGGCTTCCGCGGTTGTCGAGCTCGCCGACCTTCCTCGCGGGCGACTTGTTGTTGTCGAGTATCTTCCCTATGGCCTGGTCGAGCGTGTCGGCCAGTACCTGGGCCCTGGCGTTCTTCTGCGTATTGGCAAGGTGCTCAAGCGAGACGCCGAGCGCGAGGAACTCGCCGAGGGAGTCCCACCGGAGATACCCCTCCTCGACGAACTGCTGCACGTGCTTGGGGGCCGAGCCGCCGGCGCCGGTCTCGAAGAGTCCTCCGCCGTCCATGAGCGGGACAATCGAGAGCATCTTGGCGGACGTGCCGAGCTCGAGTATAGGGAAGAGGTCGGTGAGATAGTCGCGGAGCACGTTCCCGGTGACCGAAATCGTGTCCTGCCCCTTCCTTATGCGCTCGAGCGAGAAGCGGGTGGCTTCGACCGGGGACATTATCCTGATGTCCAGGCCCTTGGTGTCGTGGTCCTTCAGGTACTTCTCGACCTTGCTTATGAGCTCCCTGTCGTGTGCCCTCCCCTTGTCGAGCCAGAAGACGGCGGGGGCGCCGGTTGCCCTGGCCCTCGTGACGGCCAGCTTCACCCAGTCCTGTATCGGGGCGTCCTTGGTCTGGCAGGCGCGGAAGATGTCGCCTTCCTCGACCTTCTGCTCTATGAGGGCCTTTCCGGACTCGTCCACTATGCGGATTAAGCCGCTGCCGGGGGCCTTGAAGGTCTTGTCGTGCGAACCGTACTCCTCGGCCTTCTGGGCCATGAGGCCGACGTTCGGCACGCTCCCTATTGTCCTCGGGTCGTATGCGCCGTTCTTCTTGCAGTCTTCTATGACAGCCTGGTAGACCCCGGCGTAGCTCCTGTCCGGTATCACGGCCTTGGCGTCATGGAGCTTGCCGTCCGGGCCCCACATCTTGCCGGACTCCCTTATCATCGCCGGCATGGAGGCGTCGATGATGACGTCGCTCGGCACGTGCAGGTTGGTGATGCCCTTGTCGGAGTTCACCATCGCAATGGCCGGGCGCTTCTCATATACGGCCTTGATGTCCGCCTCTATCTCCGCCCTCTTGGCCTCCGGGAGCTTCTGTATCTTTGCGTAAAGGTCGCCGAGGCCGTTATTGACGTCTACCCCGAGCTCGCTTATCGTCGCGGCGTGCTTCTCGAATACGTCCTTGTAGAAGACCGAGACAGCGTGGCCGAACATGATGGGGTCCGAGACCTTCATCATCGTGCCCTTCAAATGGAGCGAAAAGAGGACTCCCTGCTTCTTCGCGTCCTCTATCTGAGCCTCGAAGAACTTCCTGAGCGAAGCGCGGCTCATTACCGAAGCGTCGAGCACCTCTCCGGCCTTGAGCGCCGTCTTCTCCTTGAGGACCGTCGTCTTGCCGTCCTGCCCTACGAACTCTATCCTGACGTTCCCGGCCTTCTCGACCGTAACGGATTTCTCGCTCCCGTAGAAGTCGCCGCCGTCCATGTGCGAGACGTGGGACTTGGAATCCGCCGTCCACGCGCCCATCTTGTGGGGGTTTTTCCTTGCGTAGTTCTTGACCGATGCCGCGGCCCTCCGGTCGGAGTTGCCTTCCCTCAAGACCGGGTTCACGGCGCTCCCGAGGACCTTGCCGTACCTGGCCTTTATCTCCTTCTCGGCGTCGGTCTTGGGGTCTTCGGGATAGTCGGGTACCTTGTAGCCCTTTTCCTGCAGCTCCTTTATAGCGGCCTTGAGCTGCGGGATGGAGGCGCTGATGTTCGGAAGCTTTATGATGTTCGCCTCGGGCTTTTTCGCGAGCTCTCCGAGAGCGGCGAGCTCGTCCTGGATCCTCTGCCCCTCCGTCAGGTTTTCGGGGAAATTCGCGATGATCCTTCCCGAGAGGGAGATGTCCCTGGTCTCGACTTTAATTCCCGCCGCCCCGGTAAAGGCTTGGATGATGGGGAGCAGGGAATATGTTGCCAGCGCTGGCGCCTCATCGATCGCGGTATAGATGATCTTGGACATGTACCCCTCCTGTTTCTTCTGAAAAGGTTTTAAGATAATACTGTATATAGTCCTGTAATAACAGTTTTTTCTGCAGGTCTGTCGCTATCGCAAGCGGTTGTCAAAGAGTTTGCTTCCGGGCTGCGCCTATCCGGACTCGGCCCTGCCCCCCGGGGCGGCACGGCATAAAAAAACCGCCAAGGCAAAAGATGCGGGTCTTCAAAACCCGAGTCAATTGCCCAGACGGTCGGCCTTCATATTCGGAAACCCCGCTCCCCGGTGGTGCCCACCTTGATTCCGTCAGTTACGGGATTTTGACCTGGCAGGCTGCTGGTATATTTTGAGAGAACCTTTTTTCTAAAATGGTTCTCCCAAAGTTATTAGCAATCTGTTAAGGCCTATCTATAAGGCTTGAGAAGTGTAGGACAAGAAGGGGTTTTTGTCAAGCCTTTTTTGCCGGTCTTTTCCGGCGTATTGCCGGTCTTTTCAGTCTATGGATTCGTAGCGCGGGAGGAGCCTTGAGAGGGTGTCCGCGAGGTGTTCGGGCATGACCTTTACGTCGGCGATGGCAGGCATGAAGTTGGCGTCGCCCGGCCACCTTGGCACGACGTGCAAGTGCAGGTGGTCGTCTATTCCCGCGCCTGCAGCCTTCCCTATGTTCATGCCTATGTTGAAGCCGCCGGGGGACATTGATTCCGTGAGCACCCTCGTGGAATGTGCCGTGAGGCGGAAGATATCCGCCGACTCTTCCACGGTAAGCGACTCGATATCCGGGACGTGGCGGAGGGGCGCTATCATCAGGTGGCCGTTATTGTAGGGGTATTTGTTCAGTACGACGAGGGAATGCCTTCCCCTGTACAGGAGAAGCCCATCTCCGGGCCTGCCGGTCCCGGCCTTGCAGAATACGCAGCCCTTCTCCTTCCCTGACTTGATGTACTCGAGGCGCCAGGGCGCCCACAGGCGTTTCATCAGTTCCCGTCGTTTATCCTTTCCCGTATCTCCTTGCCGGCCTTGAAGAAGGGCACCTTCTTGGCGTCTATGAAGATGTTCTCGCCTGATTTGGGGTTACGGCCCTGCCGTCCGTCGCGTTCCTTGATCTTGAAGCTGCCGAACCCGCGTATCTCCACCTTGTCGCCCTTGGACAGGCTCTGGGCCATTGACTCGAACAGGGTGTCGACGATTATCTCCACGTCCCTCCTCGAGAAATTGGTGATCTTTGCGGCTACGGCCTCGATCAGCTCACTCTTGGTCATGTTGCTTTCTGCCTCCTTTTACCTGGCTGGATTTGGCATCAGATACATCAACCTAAGGCCCGAGAGGAGCTCGGTGAGTTTGTCCACCGAGGCGTCCCCCATCAACGCCTTCCAGAAGCCTACGTTCTTCTTCCTCGGATATATCACCTCGGGCTCGCCTTCGATCCCCGCAAGGCGTGCGCCGAGTTCAATAGCGTCATGGAGGCCCCCGAGCTCGTCAACCAGCCCCTCTGCCTTGGCCTGCGCGCCCGAGAATATCCTGCCGTCGGCAAGCCTCTTTACGGCCTCCGGCGGAAGCCCCCTGCCTTCGGCAACGGCCTCTACGAACTGGCTGTTCACGTCGTCTATGACCGACTGGAGGAGCTCTCTTTCCTCCTCGTCCATCTCGCGGAGCGGCGAGCCTACGTCCTTGAACCTGCCGCTCTTGACCACATACCCCTTGAGACCGAGCTTCCCAAGGAGCTCCTGCACGTTGAAAAATTCTATTATGACGCCTATCGAGCCCGTTATGGTGCCGGGGTTGGCCACGATTTTATGCGCCGCCACCGCCGCGTAGTACCCGCCCGAGGCGGCGATCGTCCCCATCGAGGCGACTACCGTCTTCTTTTCCCTTAGCCGCTCTATTTCCCTGTGTATCTCCTGCGAGGGCCCCACCGCGCCGCCAGGCGAATCTATGCGGAGCACCACGGCCTTTATGTCCGCCCTCTCCCCGAGCTCGCGTAGCTCGCGGGTGAAATCGTTCGGCTCTGCGATTATCCCCTCGAGCTCCACTACCGCCACCTTGTCAGCGCCGATGCCGCGTCCGGCGATGACGCCCACGGCTATGGAGACGAGTATTATGGCTATGAAAACGGCCCCGAAGGCCGCAAGGAGGTTCCTCAGGAACTCCCCTCTGCGCCCGTGCATCAGGGGTTACCGTCACCCGCAGGCTCGGCCTGGCTTTTTACCTCCCTGACGGAGAGGCCGATCTTGTTGTCCTCGGGGTCCACGTTAAGGACCTCGACCTCGACGATGTCGCCCTCCTTTATGTCCGCGCCGCGCTTTTTGCCGCGGCTCAATTCCGATACGTGCACCAGCCCTTCGAGCCCGGCCTCGAGCTCGACGAAGGCGCCGAAGTCGGCCACACTCGTCACTTTGCCGTCCACGATCATGCCAGGCTTGTAGCGCTCCTCAACGCCCTGCCAGGGGTTTTTCTCAAGCAGCTTGGTCGAGAGGGAGAACCTTCTGTTGGCGGCGTCTATGTTGAGCACCACTGCCTCGACCTCCTGCCCCTTCCTGAATAGCTCCGAGGGGTGCTTCACCTTTTTCCAGGAGAGGTCCGATATATGGACGAGGCCGTCGATGCCCTCCTCTATGCCGATGAAAACGCCGAAGTCGGTTATGTTCTTGACGACACCCGAGACCCTGGAGCCCTTGGGATAGCGCCCCTCGGCCTCTATCCACGGGTTGGACTCGGTCTGCTTCATTCCGAGGGATATCCGTTTGCTCGCGGGGTCCAGGTCGATCACTTCCACCTCGACCCTGTCCCCTACCTTGACCTTCTGGGAGGGGTGCTTGAGCTTGGTCCATGACATCTCGGAGATGTGCACCAGGCCCTCGAGCCCCGGCTCGAGCTCTACGAAGGCGCCGTAGTCGGTGATGTTGACGACGGTCCCGGTGGTCCGGGTGCCGGGCGTGAACTTCTCCCCCGCCTTTATCCAGGGATCCTCGACCGTCTGCTTCATGCCGAGGGATATCTTGTTCTCCTCCCTGTTGAACTTCAAGACCATCACCTTAACGGTGTCGCCGATCTTCAGGAGCTGCGAAGGGTGGGTGACCTTGCCCCAGGACAGGTCCGTAAGGTGCACGAGCCCGTCTATGCCTCCGAGGTCGATGAATGCGCCGTAATCGGTAATGTTCTTTACGGTCCCCTCCACGGTCGCGCCCTCGGCAAGGGTCTCTAGGGTGGTCTTCCGGAGGACCTCCCTCTCCTCTTCCAGGAGCACCCTCCTTGAGACGATGACGTTGTTTTTGCGCCTGTTATATTTGAGTATCCTGAACTTGAACCTCTGGCCTATGAGCTTGTCCGGGTTCCTTACAGGCTTAAGGTCTACCTGTGAGCCCGGCAGAAACGCCGTAACCCCTTCTATGTCCGCGTAAAAGCCGCCTTTTATCCGCTGGGAGATGGTGCCTTCCATGGGCTCGCTCTTTTCGCAGGCCTCGACTATCCTGTCCCAGACCTTGAAATGATCGGCTTTTGCCTTGGAGAGGCGGACGATGCCGTTCTCGTCCTCGCGCCTTTCGATAAGCACGGCGACCTCGTCCCCGACCTTGATGGTGGGCTGCCCGTCCTTGTCAAGGAACTCCCGCAGCGGCACCTGCCCCTCGGACTTGTACCCGATGTCTATCATGACCGAGTCCTGGGTTATCTGGACGACCCTGCCCTTGGCGATGTCACCTTCCTGGAGCTCCTTGAGCCGGCTTTCGAAAAGCTCCTCGAAATCCGACCTGGAAGTATCACCCGCGCGGGATTTTTCCTCTCTCCCTATCATTTAGATGCCGATCCTCCCCCGTTCTTATTCTTTGAATAAAAACCATATCATACAGCGTTTCAAAGTGCAAATCATTTCGAAGAAATCTCCTTCATGCGCAAAACCACCGCCTCTATCAGCCACTCGGGGGTCGAGGCCCCGGAAGTGACCCCTGCGCGCCGTTTTCCATCGAACCATTCGGGGCACAATTCGGAAGCCGTCTCGATATGATAGGTCTCGGGCCGTATGGCCCTGCAGACCTCGGCAAGCCTCCTCGTATTGGCGCTGTTCTTTCCGCCCACGACCACCATGACGTCTACCTCCCTGGCGAGCGCGGCGCTTTCGGTCTGCCTGGTCGAGGTGGCGTTACATATGGTGTTGAACACCTTCAGTTCCGAAGCCTTGTGTAAACAAAAACTGACAATCTCTTCAAGCTTTTCCATCCGGAGCGTCGTCTGCGCGACTATGCCGAGCTTTGAAACCCTCGGCATTTCCACGAGCTCGGCTATGCCGCTTACGACCCGCACCTTGTTGTCGCCGTAGCTCATGAGCCCCTTGACCTCAGGATGGTCCTTTTCACCGGCCACGATGACCTGATAGCCTTCTTCGGTAAGGCGGGAGACCAGCTCCTGGGCGGTCTTGACAAAGGGGCAGGTTGCGTCAACGATATCGAGCCCCTTTTCCCTCGCCTCCCTGTATTCCTCGAAGGTCACGCCGTGGGACCTTATGATGACAGTCCCCGAGCCTATCTCCGAAAGGTCGTTTTTCGCATAGACCCTGGACTCTTCCAGCATCTTTACGACCTGGGGGTTGTGGATTATCGGGCCCAGCGTATGTATGCCGTCCCCCTTTTTCTCGTCAGAGGCGCATTTGCCGGCCATGTTTATGGCCCTCTTTACGCCGAAGCAGAAACCCGACGATTTAGCTACGAGTATCTCCAACCTTCAACCTTTCATTTATTATGCTTACGACCTGTTTCACGACCTCTTCAATGCCCATTGCGCCGGTATCGACCATTACGGCATCGTCAGCCATCTTGAGGGGCGAGACCGCACGTTCGGTGTCGCGCCTGTCCCTCTCCTCGAGTTCCCTTCCGACTTCCCCTGTTGCTTTAGCGCCTTTTTCGACGAGTTCGAGGCGGCGCCTCTCTGCCCGTATCTCAGGGGAGGCGTCGAGGAATATCTTTACGTCCGCGTCCGGGAATACGGCGGTGCCGATGTCCCTTCCTTCCATTACGACCCGGCCAGCCTCGCCGACGCCCCTCTGAAAGGCCACAAGGAATTCGCGCACCGACTTTTTCACTGACACCCTGGAGGCCAGCTCCCCAGCCTCCTGCGTCCAGAGCCTCTCTGTATAATCGACCCCGTCGACCGCCACCCTGCCGCTCCCGGCATCGTACCTGAAATCGATGCCGGTGCAGAATTCCTTCAAGACCGCGTCGCTCGAAAGGTCGACCCACGACTCCTTTGCCGCGAGCGCGAACGCCCGGTACATGGCGCCGGTATTGACGTAAGTAAAGCCGAGCTTCTCGGCGACCTTCTTCGATACAGTCGTCTTCCCGACCCCGCCCGGGCCGTCTATGGCTATGACCGGCCCCCTCTTCATCCGACCCTCGTCTTTCCGAGGAGCCCGAAGAATCCCGGGAAGGAGACGTCCACGCTCCCGGCCCCCTCGATATTCACGCCCTCCTCCGTCATGAGGGCGGCTATAGCCATTGCCATCGCTATCCGGTGGTCCCCCCTGCTCTTTATCGAGCCTCCCCTGGCCCTCTTCCCGCCAGTGCCCTCGATTATCATGCCGTCTTCGGTCTCGGTATTACGGACGCCGATGGCCGAGAGGCACTCGGACATGGCGGCTATCCTGTCGCTCTCCTTGACCCTGAGCTCTGCCGCGCCGCTTATCCTTGTCGTGCCGTCCGCGAATGCCGCGGCAACGCACAATATCGGGAACTCGTCTATCGCGGGGAGGAGTTCAGGCCCGGTTATATCAACTCCTCGGAGGCGCGAGCCCCTGACAAGGATATTCCCCACCGGCTCGCCGGATGCAACGCTTCCGGCGTCCACCTCTATCGAGCCGCCCATCCTTCTGAGGATATCTATAATTCCGACCCTGGTGGGGTTTACGCCGACCTGGCGGATAAGGAGTTCCGATTCCGGCGCGAGAGTTGCTCCTGTCAGAAAGAATGCGGCTGACGAGATGTCCCCGGGTACAATTATTTTACACCCCTTAAGGCGGTTTGTCGACTTGAGGGAAATAGCGTTGCCGGAGCTCCTTACGTCAGCGCCGAAGAGCTCGAGCATCCTCTCGGTATGGTCGCGGCTCTTCTCCGGCTCTTCGATAACGGTCTCGCCGTCTGCGGAAAGCCCGGCCAGGAGGAGCGCCGACTTAAGCTGCGCGCTCGCGACTGGCGTCCTGTATTCTATGCCCTTAAGCCTCCTGCCTGATACGGCTACAGGAAGAAGGCCGCCGTCATTTCTGCCTGCAATCGACGCGCCCATTTTGCGGAGCGGGTCGACTACCCTCTTCATGGGCCGCTTCCTGAGCGACGCGTCGCCGGTTATGGCTGAAAAGAAGGGCCTGCCCGCAAGCAGCCCCAGGATGAGCCTCGTTGTGGTACCCGAGTTCCCGGCGTTTATGACGTCATCGGGCTCCGAGAGGCCGTCGAGCCCCCTGCCGGTAACGCTTACCCTTCCGCCGTCCCTCGCTATATTGACGCCCATGAGCCGGAAGGCCTCGATGGTCGAGAGGTTGTCCTCGCCCTCGAGGAAACCCTCTATCTCGGTCAAGCCTTCGGCTATGGACCCGAGTATGACGGCCCTGTGGGATATTGACTTGTCGCCTGGAACCGATATCTCGCCCCTCAGGCCGCTGCCCGGGAGCGCTCGCTCGGTCCCGGAGAATATGTCCTTTGCCTGTATCACTCCTTTTCTCCTGTCAAGGCGCCCTTTACGAGGGAGTCCCTGATCCCCTTGGCCCTCTCGAACTCGGCCCTGAGGTTCTTCTGGTCGCCCTTCTCGATGAGGGCACGCAGGGTCGCGAGCCTGCCGGTGAAGCCGTCTATGGCCTTCAGTATCTCCGCCCGGTTCATGGCGCATATGTCGCTCCACATCTCCGGGGAGCTCGATGCTATCCTGGTAAAGTCCTTGAACCCGCCCGCCGAGTAGCTTATTACGTCCGCGCCGGACGCTTCGTCCATGTCAGCGACCGCGTTCACGAGCGTGTAGGCTATCATGTGCGGGAGATGGCTTACGGCGGCGAATATCATGTCATGGACGAGCGCGTCCATGACGACTACCGTCGAGCCCGCCGCCTCCCACACGGCCTTTACTTTCTCGAGGGCTTCCCTGTCGGTCTCAGGCACGGGGGTTAGGATGCACCTCCTGTCGGCATACAGTTCCGGGAAGGCGGCCTCGACGCCGGAGTGCTCTGTCCCGGCTATGGGATGGCCTGGCACGAAATGCACGCCTTTCGGCATGAAGGGCGCGACCTCCCTGATTACGGCGCCCTTTACGCTCCCCGCATCGGTGACTATGCAGCCGGCCTCGAGCCCCGGAGCCGCGTTCCTGACCGTCTCTGCTATCTTCAATACCGGGACCGCGACGAGCACGAGCCCGGCGCCCCTTACGCCTTCAACGGGGTCGGTAGTGAACGAGTCCACTACCCCGAGCCGTTTGGCCGCCTCGAGGTTCTTAAGGCCCCGCCCTATGCCGACTATCTCGGAGGCTATGCCCTTTTGCCTCAAGACCATGGCAAGGGAGCCGCCGATGAGCCCGACGCCGATGACGGCAACCTTTTTAAAATGGAGAGCCATGATTGAACCCCTGCAAATCCAAAGAGCGCCCGGCGAAATCAGGCCTTTGCCTTCCGTGGCGCTCTTTGGCTTCTAAGATTTTTATAAGGAAGGAAGCTGGGGCGCCGGCCCCTTACGCTTCAGCTTAGAGTGTCCTTCCCACCGCGACCGCTACTTTTCTCAGGTCGTCCATGAGGAGGGCGAACTTGCTGGGCTTAAGCGACTGGGCGCCGTCGCAGAGCGCGTTCTCGGGGTCGGTGTGGACCTCTATCATGAGGCCGTCGGCGCCGACGGCGACCGCCGCCTTGGCGAGCGGGGCCACGAGCCCCCACCTGCCGGCCCCGTGGCTCGGGTCTATGAAGACCGGGAGGTGTGTTTCCTCCTTCAATACGGGAACGGCGCTCAAGTCCAGCGTGTTCCTTGTCGAGGTCTCGAAGGTCCTTATGCCGCGCTCGCAGAGTATTATCTGGGTGTTGCCCTGAGAGGCTATGTACTCGGCGGACATGAGGAACTCTTTTATCGTAGCGGAAAGGCCCCTTTTGAGTAGCACGGGCTTCTTGGCCCTTCCCACCTCTGTGAGGAGCCGGAAGTTCTGCATGTTCCGCGCGCCTATCTGCACTATGTCCACGTATTCGCAGAGCAGCTCTGTGTCCCTCGGGTCCATGAGCTCGCTTATTATGGGAAGCCCGGTCTTCTTCTTGGCCTCGGCCAGGAGCTTCAAGCCGTCCGCGCCCAGTCCCTGGAAGTCGTACGGCGACGTCCTGGGCTTGAAGGCGCCGCCCCTGAGTATCCTGGCGCCCGCGGCCTGGACCGCGGTTGCGCAGTTCACTATGGAGTCTATGCTCTCGACGCTGCACGGTCCGGCAATGACCTGGAGCTCCGTATCGCCTATCTTCACGCCGCTTACGTCTATGACCGTGCCTTCCTTGCTGAACTCGCGGCTTACGAGCTTGTAGGGCTTCAATATCGGCATCACGCTCTCGACCCCGGGAAGGGCCTCGAGGGAGATGCCGGCAAGGAGCGCCTCGTCGCCTATGGCGCCTATAATGGTCCTCTCCTTGCCCTTTGATATGTGGACCGAGAGGCCGGCCCCCTTTATCTTCTCGACCACGTGCTCGACGGTGTCCTCTGCAGCGTCTTTCTTAAGAACGATTATCATAGCGAATTCCCCCATGCATTTATGCGCCTAACGGCGGACTGCTTCCCTGAACGCACCAAGAAATCTCATGTTCTCCTCGGGAAGGCCCACTGTTATCCGTATGTATTCAGGCATGCCGTAGCTTGCCATCGGCCTCACGATGACGCCCTTCCTTAAAAGCGACTCATAGACGCCCTTCCCGTCGCCGACCTTAACGAGGAAGAAGTTAGCCTCGGTGTCAACGCATTCGTAGCCCATGCCCCGGAGCTCGCCCATGAGGAGCCGGAGCCCCAGCGCGTTATTCTCCCTCGTTTTTTCGAGGTGCTCGCGGTCGTCGAGCGCGGCGATGGCGGCGACCTGCGCCAGCGTGTTTACGTTGAAGGGCTGGCGCACCCTGTCCATGAATCCGATCAGCTCCGGGTGCGCGACCCCGTAGCCAATCCTGAGGCCCGCAAGGCCGTATATCTTGGAGAAGGTGCGGAGCATCACGACGGCGCGCCCTTCGTTTATGTATGAGAGCGTGTCAGGGAAGTCCTTGCCCATCACGAACTCGTAATAGGCCTCGTCGACGCAGACGATTACGCCATCGGGCACTTTCCCCATGAACTCGGCGAACTCTGCGCCGGTGACCATCGTCCCTGTGGGGTTATTCGGGTTCGCGATGAAGACGAGCCTCGTTTTATTCGTTATGGCGGCGGCCATCGCCTTGAGGTCGTGCCTCATCTCCTTAAGCGGCACAGGCCTTGCCACTCCCCCCGCGGCTTTTATGGCTATGGGGTAGACCGCGAAAGAGGGCTCTCCCATGACGGCCTCGTCGCCGGGCCTCAGGAAAGCGCGGATAAGAAGCTCGATTATCTCGTTCGAGCCGTTCCCGAAGGTCATCATCTCGCCGGATACGCCGAGCATGGACGAGAGTTTTTCCTTGAGGTAATAGCAGGAGCCGTCCGGGTACCTGTGGAGCCCGGCAAGCGCCCCGGCAGCCGCCTCGATCGCCTTTTTTGAAGGGCCGAGCGGGTTCTCGTTAGAGGCGAGCTTTATCGAGCCCTTTATGCCCAGTTCGCGCTCGAGCTCCTCAATGGGCTTGCCCGGAGGATACGGGACGAGCGAGCTTATGTTCCGAGGGACCTGTAAGTTGAGTTTCCGCATGTCGGTTAAAGAGCTCAGCAGTGGCCTCCGTTTTATTTTCTGGCGTTCACGACAGCTGCGATTTCGGGTACGAGCCGAGCGTTTTAAGGAACGAGCACGACTTCTCGAGCTCGGCTATGGCGTCCCTCACCGGCTCGTCGGATATGTGGCCGTCGAGGTCCACGAAGAAGACGTATTCCCAGGCCTTTGTCTTGAGGGGCCGGGACTCGATCTTCGTGAGATTAATGCCTCTTGACGCGAAAGGCTTTAGCATCGTGTAGAGGGCCCCTGGCGCGTCTTTTATGGCGAACATGATGGATGTCTTGTCCCGCCCGGTCTTCCTTGCGAAATTTTTGCCTATTACGAGGAAGCGGGTGAAGTTGTTCGGGCTGTCCTCGATGTTCTTTTCTATTACACGGAGGTCGTAGAGGCTTGCGGCGGCGATGGACGCCACTGCCGCGGTCGAAGGGTCCTCCGCGGCCATCTTGGCCGCAAGCGCGGTCGATGAGACGTCGAAGACCAGGGCGTTCGGGAGATTACCCTTGACCCAGTTCTTGCACTGCGCTATCGCGTGCGGGTGAGAGCATATCTTGGCTATGTCGGATATCTTCCCGGATTTATTGAGGAGCGCAAGGGAAATCTCGAGCATCACTTCCGCGTATATCTTGAGGTTGGAGCCCACGAACATGTCGAGGGTGTGGCTTACTACACCCTCGGTCGAGTTCTCGATGGGCACGACCCCGAAGACTGCCCTTCCCTTTTCCACGTCCTCGAAGACGTCGGCTATGTCCTTTTTCGGGATGAACTCGCCGGAGAGGCCGAAGTGCTGTATGCAGGCCTGGTGCGTGAAGGTGGCGACAGGCCCGAGGAAGGCCACCCTGAGCGGCTTCTCAAGCGAGAGGGACGCGCTCATTATCTCCCTGAATACGTTCTTTATGGCCTGTTCTGGGAGAGGGCCGGTGTTCCTTTCCATGAGCTTTCTGAGGACTTCCTGCTCCCTTTCAGGCACGTAGAAGTCTTTGCCCTCGCGCTCCTTGAGCTTGCCGACCTCGATGACAAAACCCGCTCTCCTGTTAAGAAGCGCGAGTATTTCGAGGTCTACGGCGTCTATTTCGTCCCTAAGTTCCTTTATGCTTTTGGTTACAGGCATATATATTTGAAATTCCTGAATTTTAAGAGGATAGCGTAATGTATTCCCTGCAAAAAATCAAATATTATTTATTTTTCCACCGCGCTCTGATCGGCCCTGCCGCCGACCAGCCAGCCGTCATTTTTTAGGCTCAGCGAAGAAGCCCATTGAGCGGAATTTCCGGTATCTCGCCTCCACGAGCGACCCCGCGTCCATCTCCTTAAGCTCCTTCAGCTGCGGCAATATGGCAGATTTGAGGCTTTTGAACGCGGCTGCCGGGTCCCTGTGCGCGCCTCCTACAGGCTCTTTCACGACCTTGTCGATGACTCCGAGCTTCAATAGCTCCCCGGCGTCGATCTTGAGGGCCTTTGCAGCCAGGTCCGCCTTTGCCCCGTCCTTCCAGAGTATGGCTGCGCAGCCCTCCGGGGATATGACGGAATATGTCGCGAACTCCATCATGTTCACCCTGTCTGCCACCCCTATGGCGAGCGCGCCGCCGCTCCCGCCCTCGCCGATGACCGTCGCAATGACAGGCACCTTGAGCCTGGACATGACCATCAGGTTCGTCGCTATCGCCTCGGACTGCCCCCTTTCCTCGGCGCCGATCCCGGGGTATGCGCCGGGAGTGTCGATGAAGGTGAATACCGGCAGATTGAACCTCTCGGCGAGCTCAAAAAGCCTTTTCGCCTTCCTGTAGCCCTCTGGGTTCGGCATGCCGAAGTTCCTGTGGACCTTTTCCTTTGTGTTCCGCCCCTTCTGCTGGCCCAGCACCACCACGGCCTCGCCATCGAGCCGCGCGAGGCCGCCGGCTATGGCCGGGTCGTCCCTGAAGGTCCTGTCGCCGTGGAGCTCGATGAAGTCCTCGAAGACGTTCTGGATGTAGTCGAGCGTATACGGCCTGTAAGGGTGCCTCGCCACCTGCGTTATCTGCTGCGGCGAGAGCTTGCCGTACAGCTCCTTTAACAGGGCCTTGGTCTTCTTTTCGAGCTTGGCTATGTCCTCGGACGAGCGGGCGTTGCCGGAAGCCTCGAAGGCCCTGAGCTCGTCTATCTTCTTTTCGAGCTCCTCAACGGGCTTTTCAAATTCAAGCCAGTGCCTGTACATGGTCTTGGCCCAGTCTCCTTTCCGCGCTACTATATTATTTTTACCTCGGCCCCGTCTATAAGTTCCTTTATCCTCGAAATGGCGGGGCCGAGCGGGCTCAGTTTCAACTGCTCGTTCACCCCGATTATCACCTCTCCGTTGTCCGCGTACACGAGGTGGAGTATGACCTGCGAGGTGCCGGGGTTCTCCTGTATTATCTTCTTAAGCCCGTTGAGCTTCTCTCCGGACAAAACGTCCGCGGGCGCGTGTATGTGCGTGTTCCTGGCCTTCAATTTCTTCTCCATTGCCGTCGCGTCCTCGATGGAGGAGATATCCGAGGCTATGAGCTTCATCTCGTCCTCTTCCTTGTCGAGCCTGCCCGTCACGATGAGGGGTGAGCCGCCTGAGATGACCTCTTTCGATTTCCTGTAGAGGTCCGAGAATATGACCGTCTCGACCGAGCCGGTAAGGTCCTCTATCCGGGCGAACGCCATGCGGTCGCCCTTCTTTGTCGTTATCTCCTTCATCTCGGCTATTATGCCGCCGACCGTGACCTCGTCCTCGTTGTTTTTCTCGGAAAGGGTCTCTATGGGCAGGGCGTAGAGGGCGAGCTCGCGCCTGTACCCGGCGAGCGGGTGCGACGAGAAGAAAAAGCCCAGGGTCTCCTTTTCGTAGGCAAGGAGCTCCTTGTTCCCCCACTCTTCCATGTTAGTCGAGCCTGGCGCCGCCCTTGCCGGAGAGGGCGCGCCGCCGCCCATCGCGTCGAAAAGTGACGACTGCCCCTGCTCCCTGTCGCGCTGCATCGACTGCGCCGCGTCCATCGCGGAGTCGAGCCCTGCCGCGAGAGCGGCCCTCTTCTCGCCGGTAAAGTCGAAGGCGCCGCATTTTATGAGGCTCTCGACCACTTTCTTGTTCACCTTCCTCGAATCGACCCTGGAGAGGAAATCGATGAAAGACGTGAACTTCTCATCCTCCCTGACCCTCATTATCTCTTCAATCGCGGACGCGCCGACGTTCTTTATCGCCGCGAGGCCGAACCTTATCCTGCTGCCTGAGACCGTGAACTCCATCGAGCTCTCGTTCAGGTCGGGCGGGGCCACGGCTATACCGATTTCCTTGCACTCGTTTATGTATTTCACGACCTGGTCGGTATTGCCCATGTCAGAGCCCAGGAGCGCGGCCATGAACTCGACCGTGTAATGGGCCTTGAGATACGCCGTCTGGTAGGCTATGAGGGCGTAGGCCGCGCTGTGGCTCTTGTTGAAGCCGTAGCCCGCGAACTTGGCCATGAGGTCGAAAATCTTCTCGGCCTTCTTCTGGTCTATCTTCTTTTTGATCGAGCCGTCGAGGAACTTCTTCCTCTGGTCGAGCATCTCTTCCGGGAGCTTCTTGCCCATGGCTTTCCGGAGGACGTCCGCGTCCCCCGGCGTGTAGCCGGCGAGCACCTTGGCTATCTCCATGACCTGCTCCTGGTAGACCATGACGCCGTAGGTGTTCTCGAGTATGCCCTTTAGTTCCGGCACCTCGTAGACGATTGCCGTCCTCTTGTGCTTCCTGTTGATGAAGTCGTCGACCATGCCGCTCTGAAGCGGGCCCGGCCTGTAGAGGGCGACCGCGGCGACCATGTCCTCGAAGGTCGTGGGCTTCAACTTCCTCAGAAGCTCCTTCATGCCGGAGCTTTCAAGCTGGAAGATGCCGTTGGAATTTCCGCTTGCCACGAGCTCGTAGGTCTTTGAATCGCCGAGGGGCAGGTTTTCGATGTCGATGTCCACGCCCCTGTTGGATTTCACGAGCTTTATGGTCTTGTCTATGACGGTAAGGGTCTTGAGGCCCAGGAAGTCGAACTTAACCAGACCGACCTTCTCGACGTCCTTCATCGTGAACTGCGTCGTTACCGAGTCGTCCTTCTGCTGCTTGTAGAGGGGCATGTACTCGTCAAGCGGCCTGTTCGATATGACAACGCCCGCGGCGTGGGTCGAGGCGTGGCGCGGGAGGCCCTCAAGGGCGACGGCCGTATCAAGGAGGTCCTTTATCTTCGGGTCCTTCTCATATAGCTCCTTGAGCCGCGGCTCCTGCGATACCGCCTCCTGTATGGTGATGTTCAGGGTGTTCGGGACGAGCTTGGCGATCTTGTCCACGTCGCCGTAGGGCATGTCAAGTGCCCTTCCAACGTCCCTTATGCAGGCCTTGGCCTTCATCTGGCCGAAGGTTATTATCTGGGTGACCTTGTCCGCCCCGTACTTCTCGGTTACGTACTTTATGACCTCGTCCCTTCTTTCGAAGCAGAAGTCGATGTCGATATCGGGGAGAGATATCCTGTCCGGGTTGAGGAACCTCTCGAAGAGCAGGTTGTATTTTATGGGGTCGAGGTTGGTTATTCCGAGCGACCACGCGACAAGGCTCCCTGCCGCCGAGCCCCTGCCCGGGCCGACCGGTATGTCCCTGCTCTTCGCGTAGTCGATGAAGTCGGTGACTATGAGGAAGTAGCCCGGGAAGCCCATGCCCTTTATGACCTTTAGCTCCTTCTCAAGGCGGTCGTAATACTGCCATTTGACGGGCTCCACGTCGGCGCCCAGCTTCCGCATGGCGTCCAGCCTCTTTTCAAGCCCTGCCCTGGCCCTCGCGTCTATCATCGAATCGAGCGTCTCGCCCTCGGGCACCGGGAACTCGGGCAGGTGGTTCTTCCCGAGCGTGAGCTCGAAGTTGCACCGCTCGGCTATCTCGATAGTGTTCGCGATGGCCTCTGGCGTGTCCTTGAATGCCTCGTTCATCTCCTCCGGGGACTTCACATAGAACTCGTCGGTAGAGAAGCGCATCCGGTTCGGCGCGTTCACGGTGGTGCCGGTCTGTATGCATAGGAGGACGTCATGGACCCTGGAGTCCTCTTTCCTCAGGTAATGGCAGTCGTTCGTCGCGACGAGCGGTATCTCGAGCTTTTTACCGAGCGCAATAAGCTCGCGGTTCACCCTCTCCTGCTCGTCTATCCCGTTATGCTGTATCTCCAGGTAAAAGCGCCTGTCCGGGAACATGGCCTTGTATTCCGAGGCCGCCTTTTCAGCGGCCTCCTTCTGGCCTATGGAGATGTTATAGGCGACCTCGCCGTGCAGGCAGGCGCTCAGGGCTATGAGCCCCTCGCTATGCTCACGGAGAAGCTCCTTGTCCACCCTCGGCTTGTAATAGAAACCTTCGATGTATGCCCTGGAGAGGAGCTTGCAGAGGTTCTGGTAGCCCTTGAGGTTCTTGACCAGCAATACCAGATGGAAGGCATACTCGCCCTTTATGGCCGTCTTCTCAAGGCGGCTCCCGGGCGCGACATAGAGCTCGCAGCCGATTATGGGCTTTACGCCCTTCTGCATGGCCTTCTGGTAGAACTCGACGGCCCCGAAGAGGTTGCCGTGGTCCGTGACCGCGACCGCGGGCATCCTCTGCTCCTTTGCGAGCGCTATGAGGGCCTCTGGCCTTATGGCTCCGTCAAGGAGACTGTACTGGGTATGAAGGTGGAGGTGTACGAAATTGGCGTGGTGCATAGGGAGGAAAGATTACCATATTTCAAGGGGTTTTGGTAGGGTTTTTAAAACCGTTCCCGCAGGCGCGGCCCTACACGGCCCGATTGCGCATGCGGCAAGTTCTGCTAACCTTTTCAATATAGACAAATATCATGCAAAGGACATGATTTCGAGATCCAAGGGTCATGCATAATGAAAAAGAAACTCCTGGTTACAGGTTCGAGCGGCCTTATCGGGAGCGCGGTCGTCGAGCGCTTCTCCGAGGAGGGCTGGGACGTGGCCGGCATAGACAACAACATGAGGGCCGATTTTTTCGGCCCTGCCGGGGACACGCGCTGGAACCGGGCAAGGCTTGAGGAGCGATACCCGCGGTTCAGGCACATCGAGGCTGACATAAGGGACAGGCAAGCGATGATTAAGGCGATTGGCGACATCAGGCCCTCCGCCATAGTCCATGCCGCGGCCCAGCCGAGCCATGACCTGGCGGCGTCAAGGCCGTTTGACGACTTCGACGTGAACGCCGGAGGGACTCTCAACCTACTCGAGGCGGCAAGGCTCGCCTGCCCCGAATCCCCTTTCGTACACCTCTCGACCAACAAGGTCTACGGTGACGCCCCCAATGAGCTGCCCCTTGTGGAGAAGGAAGCGAGATACGACTACGCGGACCCGGCGTTCGAAAACGGCATCCCGGAAGGCATGAGGATAGACCGGTCGAAGCACTCGCTATTCGGCGCGTCCAAGGCCGCCGCCGACCTGATGGTGCAGGAGTACGGCAGGTACTTCGGGATGCCGACGGCCTGTTTGAGGGGCGGGTGCCTTACCGGCCCAAACCACTCCGGTGTGGAGCTCCACGGGTTTCTGAGCTATCTCGTCAAGTGCAATCTGGAGAGAAAAAAATACAAGGTCTACGGGTATAAGGGGAAGCAGGTCCGCGACAATATCCACTCGGAGGACGTGGTCGGGTTCATCATGCGGTTCCTCGGGGCTCCGAGAGCAGCCGAGGTCTATAACCTGGGCGGCGGGAGGGGGAATTCCGTATCCATACTCGAAGCCTTCAGCCTCGTGGAGTCGATTTCAGGTATACCGATGGAATGGGAATATTCCGAGGAGAACCGCTCAGGCGACCATATCTGCTACATCTCGGACCTGTCGAAGGCAAAGGCGCACTACCCGGGCTGGGAGGTCACAAGGGAACTTAAGGCGATATTCATTGAAATAGCCGAAGCCTGGGCATGGCGGGCTTGAAAGAATACAGGACGGTCAGGAAATTCTTTTCAGCACGTATACCGCCTGGCCCTGGAAATCTTTGGCGGAATAGTCCACGTTCGTAAACCTGCTCCAGTAGTACTGCGGCCCGCCCCGCTTTATCTCGACTACACCCTCAAGGCTGTAGCCGCTGAGATCGAACCTTGAAAACCAGTCTGCTATTTTAGGCATACTCTCATTGGTAATCCCCCAGGAGACCGGTATATTGACGTAGACGAGAAAGAGCGGCTTGCCTTCCGCGATGTCATTCCTTAACTCCATTTCCATCGTACTCGAATAAGCGTGACCCTCTACGATCGGATACATGTAGATATACCCTGTTGCTGAAAGCCTGTTCGAGAGGAAATATATCTGCGGCTCGGAGCCAAGGACTGCTACCCTGTCATCCGGACCCGAATTCTCTCTTATATATCTGGCTATCCCTACGGATTCCGGGAAAGGGTTTGCGCCGTAAATAATCCTCGATATCTCATCGGGCGACGAAAAAAAGAGCAAGGTCCTCTCCTTGTACAGCGGATACGCCAGGACGAGGAGGAAAACGCACGCCAGGGCCCATCCGGCGCGCCTTAACCCGTATCTTTCCAGAACTCCCTTCACGCGCGAGACCGCCGCTCCGAAAAAGAGAGCGGCTGCCGGAAGTACGAGTATGAAATAATGCGACCTGAAATAAAGACCCGGCAATATCGAGATGGCTGAAATAACGAGGAAGGACCAGAAAAAGATGCGCGCGGAGCGCGCGCTCTCTCCATGAGGCGGAAAGAACAGTCCCGCTCCGGCAATGGCCAGCAGTGGCAATGCGGAGTCCTTCATAAGAGAGAAGGCATCTCCCAGGTTCGAAAGGCCGTCGGAGAGGCTTATTAACGAAACGTACTTGGAAGCATATGAAAAAGTCCAGAAGAAGAACTTATCGAAAACCCCCCACAGCATGAAGACCAGGCAGGTCAGGCCGAATGGCAGGCCAGCTCCGGCGACGAAGAGAAATGTTCGGGATAATCTCTTGCCGAAGGGGTATGCGTGGGTACGCAGCAAAAAGGCTGACAGGTATACGACGGGCAGCCCCATGAAAAAGACCGCGTGCTGCTTCATCAGGAAAGCAACGCCGAAAAAAAGGCCGCAGAGGAAGAAAAAGAACGCCTTGCCGGCCTCCATGCTTTTGAAAAGGAAGAGCGCGCCGGCGACGATGAAGAGGACGGCGAAATGCTCGGCATTTGCGGAAAGGCCGAGAAAAGCGGAGTTCATGGAGAGTATCGAGAAAAAGGCGCTGGAAAAAGCGCTCGGGAGCGGCTCCAAAAACTTTCTGGCGAGGAGGAATACTAGCACGGACGTCAACGCGTTCAAAAGCGTAAGACCGAGATGGATGGCCTCGGTGCTCTGACCGAAAGCGAGCATGAAGATGGCGTATGCTCCGAAAACGCCAGGCAGCTTCATCGTGTGCATGTGCTCGTATGGGGGGATGCCGTTAAGCAGGAGCTGCGCAGCGTAAGCGTATTCGCCCTCGTCCCGCTCAAGCGGGACATCGAGAAGGTGTATCCTTATGGAGGCGCAGACGATAGAGACGGCTATGACTATCAACCACGCCATGTACTGGCGCGCTCCGGCAGCCCCGTCTCCGGCAGGGTTATTTGTGGCTAAGCTCATCTCTTCAATCCGTAAAGCTACTCGAGCTTCCTTACGTATATCTCCTTTATTATCTCCGGGTCGAGGGCAAGGGTCGTCTCGCCAAGCTGGATGACGAAGGCGGGCCTTTTCTGGTGCACCCTTATGGTGCTCCCCGGGACGATGCCGAGGGAACCGAGCTTGTCAAGCCTTACGTGCGAGTTGGAGGCGATGAATATGATCCTGCCGGTGTCGCCCACTTCAAGGACGTTAAGCTGCTGCACTATGGGCTTCAATTCGTCCTTCGTTTTTTTACAGCACGCGCCCCTGGGGATCGGGAGGCCGTGGGGGCAGGTCGGCGGGTGCCCCAGGAGGGTGCAGATGGAGTCCGTCACCTCGGGCGAGAGGGTGTGCTCGAATGAGCAGGCGTTCTGCTCGAGGTTCTCCTCATCCATTGCCAGCACTTCGGTAAGGAGCCTTTCAGCGAGCCTGTGGCGGCGTATGGCGGCCTCCGCGAGCCTCTCACCCGCAGGCGTAAGCGTGATGGTGTCTCCGGCAATGGTAACGAGCCCGTCCATCATCATGCGTTCGATGGTGGCGGTGTCGGCCTCCTCGGCCACCTCCTTGATCCCCATGAGCTGCTCAACCGAGCTCGAGCCAAGCTCCCTCTGGGACCATATGAACTCGAGGACCTCGTCGACTGCCTTGTCATTTGCCATGTTCTTCCACCTGGCAGGCTGCTGAAAAAACCCAATCTGCGTCGTCGTCTCAAAATTCGTCATTGCAGCGTACCTTAAAAGTACGCCTCATTCCTCATTTTGCGACTCCTTGCATCTTGAGCTTTGAGCAGCCTGCATATGATTTTGAGTTCTTCAACGCCCTGCTAATCCAGCGTGGCCCCTGAGAGCCTCAGCCCGATGTTTACGACCGTCCCGACAAGTATTGCGAACGGGAAAATGAATACGGACATCCAGACGGCCGTCTTCAACCCACGCTCCTTGACTATCATAAGGAGGTTGGCTATGCAAGGGACGAAAAGGGTCATTGTCACGAGGCTTACGACGACCTGGACCGGGTCGAGCATCCCGTCCTTCTGCAGGGCGAGCAGGCCTGCAGCCCCGTAATCCCTCCTTAAAAAGCCTATGAGGAATGCCTCGGTCGCCTCGGCAGGCAGGCTCAGCAGTCCCGCGATGACCGGGGAGGCCGCGACTTGTATGGCATTCAGCGCATTGAGCCTGTCGAGGGCGAAGAGCACGAGCGTCCCGATCACGAAAAGCGGCACCGCCTCTTTCAAGTACCACTGTACGCGCACGAGCGTCTTAAGCACGATATTCGAGATGTGTGGCATCCTCATCGGCGGTATCTCGAGTATGAAGTCCGAGGGCTGCCCGGGAAGGACCCTCGCCGCAAGGAGGCCGACGATGAAAAGGACGAGCATCACTATCGCGGCCCAGAGGACCATGGCCGCGAATGAAACCGCGCCGAGCATGCCGAGTATCACCCCGAGCTGCGCCGAGTATCACCCCGAGCTGCGCCGAGCACGGCACGCCGAGGGCGAGGAGGAGCGTCACTATGACCCGTTCCTTCCGGGACTCGAGTATCCTGGTAGTCATGGTGGCCATGGTGTCGCACCCCAGGCCGAGGACCATCGGCAGGACAGCCTTTCCGTTAAGCCCCATTCCCTTGAAGACCCTGTCCACCATTACCGCGAGCCTGGGCAGATACCCCGAGTCCTCGAGGAAGCTGAAGAACACGAAAAAGAAGCTGACGATGGGGAGCACAATGGCAATGGCGTAGGTAAAAGCCATGGTCACGACACCGAATTCACCGACCAGCAGGTCGTATATGAGGCTCCCGGGCGTGAGGACGCGGCCCACCATGCGGCTGGTCCAGGGGTTTACGAACTCGCCGAAGACGACCTGCTCAAGGTAATCGACGCTTATTCCGGCGCCGAGGACGCCCACGAATTCGTACATGATGAAGAGCACGGCCAGGAGGATGGGGATGCCCCACACAGGGTGCATGGTGACCGAGCCTATGAAGGCCGACGCCTTTCCCCTTCTCTTCGCCTCTGTTTTCACAACCTTCGAGACGAGCGAATCGACTTCCTTCAGCCTTGCGCGGTTGATGATATAGCCCACAGGGTCCTTGAACCGCGCCTGGACGGACGCACGTATCTCCTCCACCCTCCTCATCTCGTCGGGGCCGAACGCGGCCTTCGAGAGCCAGGGCTTCAGCGTCCCGTCCCCGGAAAGGAGCATTATGGCTATCGACCGCGCCGATATGCTCGACCTGGGCAGAAGCGGCTCGATAGCCCTTATGCCCTCCTCTATGTGGCGCGGGTATTTAACCGGGGAAGCCGCCGGCTTCTCGCGGTTATGGAACGCCGCCTCGAGCTTGTCGAGGTTCCACCGCTGGGTGGCAATGGTGGGGATGACCTTCAAGCCGAGAGTGGAGGCAAGCGCGGCCGTGTCTATGGTGATGCCCCGCTCCCCGGCCTCGTCGTACATGTTCAGGGCGAGCGTGACGGGAAGGCCCATCTCCATCAGCTGGAGAGTTACGAGTAGGCTCCTCCGGAGGTTCTTGGAGTCCATGACCTGGAGGGCGGACGACACCTCCCCGGTCATCAGAATGTCCCTTGTCACGAGCTCGTCCTCGGACATGGGTACGAGGCTGTTCACGCCGGGGCTGTCGATAATGGCGAGCTTTTTTGAGCCGAAGCGCGCAACCCCCCTGGATATCTCCACAGAGGTGCCCGGGTAGTTTGAGACCGTGGCGTACCTGCCGGTGAGCGCGCCGAAGATGACGCTCTTACCCACATTAGGGTTGCCGACGAGCACAAGCGACCCTCCGGCCTGGGCCTGGGCTATTCCCTTCTCGCTGCCATGACGCATGGCTTAGATGATAATAATATCCAATTTCACATGCAAGCTAAATCTTGACGGCGGGCATAGCAGGGGGAAATCAGCGTGGCATGCGGCCCGTATATCAGAGGCCGTTCAGGCGCAGTCAGGGCAGTAGCCGTAGAGCTCAAGCTTGTGGTTTACGACGGTGAACCCGAGCTTCTTTGCGGTCTCGGCCTGCAGCTGCTCTATCTTCTGGTTGTGGAACTCGGCTATCCGGGAGCATTTGATGCAGATGATGTGGTCGTGGTGGCCGTCCTCGGGCAGGTTCTCGTATCTTGTCTGCCCGTCCCCGAACTGCCTTGATATGGCGAGGCCGCACTCGGTAAGGAGCTTCATGGTCCTGTACACGGTGGCATAGCCGATGTTCGGGGTCTTCCTTTTTACCTTCTTCAGCAGCTCGTCGAGGGAGATGTGGGTGTTGGTCCTGAAAAAGGTATCGGCGATGAAGTCCCTCTGGGACGTGGACTTGAGCCCCTTTGCCTCGATGTACGACTTGAGGATATCCATTTTGCTTTCAGGCTGCATAACCCACGCACCTTGGGAGGATCGATCGGGAGGTACAAATGAAATGGAGCGGGAGACGGGTCTCGAACCCGCGACCTCAACCTTGGCAAGGTTGCGCTCTACCAACTGAGCTACTCCCGCGTGAAGAAAACGCCCTGCTTTTAATGTTTATTTCTATCGGTGGGACCGGAAAGGCATCAAAAATGCCGTACTGGTTCCGATGACATGATTATAATTATCATAGTCATTAAAATTGTCAAGAGCTTATTTGGGCAGGCTGATACGGTTTCACACGGAGGCCAGCGGAAGCTACTATGAACCCGGGGTTCTTGAGGCTCTCCTTGTTGTAAAGCAAGGGACTCCCGTCCGGCAGCGTAACCGCCGCCCCTGCCTCGGCAGCGACGGCGTGCCCCGCGGCGGTGTCCCATTCCCATGTCTCGCCGAACCTCGGATAGAGGTCTGCCCTGCCTTCGGCCACGATGCAGAATTTGAGAGAGCTCCCCGCCTCCACCCGGCTCGACACATCATAGCCCCTTAGGAACGCCTCCACATGGGCGTCCGGGTGCGACCTGCTTACGACCGCGCGCACCCCGGCTCCCGGGAGCCCGGAGCGGATCCTTTCAGGCGGCCCGCCCGCCTTTTCCCTGAAAGCGCCTCCGCCCTTCTCGGCATAGTACAGAAGCCCGCAAGCCGGCGCGTATACCACTCCCATGACAGGCGCGCCGTCCTCGATAAGGGCTATGTTGACCGTGAACTCCCCGTTTCTTCTTATGAACTCCTTTGTGCCGTCGAGCGGGTCCACGAGCCAGAACCTCTCAAATCCGCGCCTTGCCTCGAACGGCACGCCCTCACCCTCCTCCGATATCACGGGCACGCCCGGGGCGATCGCCGGAAGGCCGTCGGCTATTACACGGTGAGATGAGCTATCGGCCTCTGTCAGCGGAGACGAATCCTCCTTGTACTTCACGGAAAAAGGACGGGAGTAGACGTCCATGACAGAACTCCCGGCCATTCTCGCAAGCCCGACGACCTCAGAGAGCATCCGCATCTATCTCGCGATCCTCTTCAATATCTCTTCTAGTCTTTCAATCTCCTCGCCATACCCGGCCCAGTCGCCCCTCCGCTGCTTGTCGAGCGCCCGCTCGAAGGTGCGCATCGCCTCCCGGGCCAACTCCGTGGTCCCGGTCTCGTCCGGCTTGGCAGCTGGAGCGGCGGCCCCGGCGGCGCGCGTCCGGGCGGCTTTTCTGCCGCCAAAGAGGCGCTCGAGCGCAAGCTCCAGGTTCTCCTCCATCACGACCTCGTTCTCGTAGGCGACTATTACCCTCCGGAGCTCCGGAAGCCCGGCCTTGTCGACCGCAGCGAGATAAAGCGGCTGGACGTAGAGGAGCGAATTCTCAATAGGGATCACGAGGAGGCTCCCCCTTATGACCTGCGAGCCCCTCTGCCCCCAAAGCGTCAGCTGCTGGGATATGTACGAATCCTGGTTTATCCTCGCGTCTATCTGCTTGGGCCCGTATATGAGCCTGTCCCTCGGGAAGGTATAGACAACGAGCTTCCCGTAGTTGGGCACGTCGCACCTGGCCGCGAGCCAGGCCGCGAGGTTGTCCCTCTTTGCGGGGGTGTACGGGAGGAGCAGTATGTATTCCTCCTTGTCCTCCCCGGGGAGCTTCATTATGGTGTAATAGGGCTCCATCGTCCTTTCGGAGAAGACCGGTATCTCCCAGAGGTTCTCCTTGTTGTAGAAGACCTGCGGGTCGGTCATGTGGTAAGAGGAATAGATATGCGCCTGCACGCTCAGGAGCCCCTGCGGATACCTTATGTGCCTCTCAAGGTCGTCGGGCATGGCTTCGAGCGGCTCGAATACGCCCTCGAATATCCCGGAGAAGACCCTGAGGACCGGGTCCGCGGGGTCGCTTACGTAGAACTTCACCGTGCCGTCGTACGCGTCGACCACTGTCTTTACCGAGTTCCTTATGTAGTTCGTCCTCCCGTCGACTGGCGTCGAATAAGGGAACCTCCTTGAAGTGGTGTACGCGTCGACCATCCACACGAGCCTGCCGGAATCGGAGATGACGAGGTACGGGTCCTTGTCGAATATGAGGAACGGCGCTATCGTCCGTACCCTTTCGAGCACGTTCCTGTAGTAGAGTATCCTGCTCTCCGGCTTTATGTCAGAGGAAAGGAGTATCTTCTCGGTCTTGAACCTGAGCGCGAAGAGCGCCCTCTTCAAGAGCGAATCGAGCCTTACGCCGCCCTCTCCCGCGTAGGACGTGTAGACGTTGCCTTCGGTAGTAGGGTAGCTGAACTCCTGGACCTTTGTATTGACGACAACGTAGTCGCTCGAGAGCTCCCCGTAATAGATCTCCGGCCTCGTAACGGCGAGATTGCCGTAGCTCACGGGCGGTATGTCCCGGACCATAAGCTCCGGGAGCCCCTCGCGCGTTATCCTGCTTACGGGCCCGAGGGCCAGGCCGTAGCCGTGCGTGAACGTGAGCTTCTCGTTTATCCAGGACCTGCTCGGGAGGTCAGCGTAGGAGAGCTCCCTCGGCGAGAGCATGACCTGCATATAGTCGCCGTTTATCGTGTACCTGTCGTTGTCCACGTCCGCGAACTTGTAGTACGTCCTTATCTGCTGGAGCTGGCTGTAGGTCCGTAGGAGCGGCACGTGGTCCCACAGCCTGATGTTCTTGATGGTCGCGTCGTTCGCCTCGATATTCCCGGACGTCAGATTGTATCCGACGTCGAACGGTATCACCTCTATGCTGTCGAGGTCATAGCCCATGCGCGTGAACTTTATATTGTGCTCTAAATACGGGGTCTCGAGCACAAGCTCGTTCGGCTCTACCTTGAACTTCTGGACGAACCCGGGATAGAGCACGAGCCCGCCGAAATAGACTACGCCGACCACGCCCGCCGAGACCAGGGCCGCCTTCAAGGCGCCCCGGAGCATGGAAACTCCGAACACGACCGCCGCTATGGGAGTGACCGCTATGAGTATCCTGTAGAAGAGTAGCCGCGTATTTACGTCGGTATAGCCGGCGCCGAAAACGGCGCCGTCCTTCGTAAGGAGGAGGTTGAAGGTATCAATGTAGAATCCGAAGGCGGCCAGCAGGAGGAAAAGGCCGCCGAGCACCCCGAAATGCGCCCTCACCTTCCTGTCTATATAAAAGCCCGCGTTGGAGAGGACGAGGCCGCCCCTCAGGAAGTAGTTCACCCCCACGATAAGGAAGGTCATGACGAGCGTGAACCCGGCAAACCCCTTGAGCGACTCTATGAACGGGAGCCTGAAAAGGTAGAAGCCTATGTCCTTGCCGAGTATCGGGTCCGCCAGGTCCATATGGACGGAGTTCATGAAGATAAGGAACTCATCCCATCTCAGCGCCCCCCACTGCGCCGCGAAAAAGGCGAAAACGGCCCCGGCGACCAGGGCAGCCGTCCTTACGATGCCCTCGAGTCCCTGCACCTGGAGCGCGAGGTTGTCGACCAGGTGTAGCTTCATGGGCCTGAAGCTTGCCCGGTTTGCTATTATAGTATTGACCGTCGCAAAGGCGAGGAAGAAAAGCCCGAAGGCCGCGCCCATGGCTATCTTCGCGGAGAGCGTTTTCGTGAATATCCCGGTGTACCCGGTCTCCTTGAAAAAGAGCCACTCGGTATAGATGTTAAGGAGCGAGAGCGACAGGATTAAAAGTAATCCGATGAGCCCGATAATTACAAACCTGGTCTTTTTTGCCTGCATCGTCCTTCCCTTCTATTGTTCTTTTCAGCAGTCTTTTATAGCATTATGAAGTAGCCGATACAATAGAAACCGGCAAGAAACGGGAAGATGTGAAAGGAATCATGTGAAGGGATACGATATGGCGGGAATGTCCGGACGGAGACACTACTTTACTAAAGGAAGCTTTGGTAATTGTACTGCAGACATTGCGTAGGTTTTAGCTCCGAAGCAATCTAAAAGTGACTATTACCTGAATACGAGATTTCTTTCCGCCACGCTTCGCCCTCGGCTCATGCGCTCGCAGTGTAAGGATACATGAATCAGTGAGAGTGCTTCCCTACCCAATTTCTGCGGCCTCGAAAGCGTCTTTTATATGCTCGATTTCGAGCCTTTCGTCCCTCTTCTCAATGCAGACCACGTCGAAGCGGACCTCGGGGTCCGCAGCCCCGGCCTTTTCAAGATAGAGCTGGGCGGCTATGGTCATCTTCCGTTGTTTTTTTTCGTCAACGCTCGCGGCGGCAGGGCCGAAGGCGTCCCCGCCCCTCGTCTTTACCTCGATGAAGACGAGGGTCCTTCCGTCCCTGGCGATTATGTCTATCTCGCCGTAGCGGCAGTGGAAGTTCCTCTCGATTATCCTGTAGCCGTTTTTCTCGAGAAAACGGACGGCCTCTTCCTCGCCCGCGTTGCCGAAAGCCTTTCTCCTCATCCTGCACCCGCAGGCCCGGCAAAGAGGTCTTTGATCACGCCCCGGAAGGTCTTCCGGTGGATGGGGCTCGGGCCGTGCTCGTCGAGCAAAAGGAGGTGCTCCTTCGTGGGATAGCCCTTGTTTGAGATGAAATTATAAAGGGGGTACTGCAGGTGGTAGGCGTCCATTATGGCGTCCCGCGTCGTCTTGGCCACGATAGAGGCGGCTGCGATCGAGACGCTAAGTGAGTCTCCCTTTACTATCGGCGTCTGCGGTATGTCGGTGTCGACCGGGACCCTGCCGTCTATAAGTAGAAGCTCAGGCCTTACTCCGAGGTCCCCTATGGCGATCTCCATCGCCTTTAGCGAAGCCTTGAGGATATTTATCCTGTCTATCTCTTCCGGCCATACTATGCCCACTCCCACGGCCCGCGCCGCCCTGTATATGCCGAAAAGGGACTCTGTCCGGGCCTGGTGCGTCATGGTCTTCGAGTCCTTGATGCCGAGGCCGAGAGGGGGCGGGAACGGGAATATGACGGCGGCGGCGACCACGGGGCCGGCGAGCGGGCCGCGCCCTGCCTCGTCTACCCCGGCTACGTTCGCAAGGCCCTTTGAACTGGCGTCTCTTTCGTATAAGTCCATGAGGAGGCCGAATCGGATTCTAAAATTGATCTTTTCCCCGGACTCTGTGTCAGGCCGGGCATAAAAATGCTCACATATTCTTATATATGCTCCGCTTTTTATTCCCGGCTTTCCTTGATTTCGTGAAAAATCTCTAATTTTTAGAGGTTGCCTGGAGTAAAAACGTGCCACCCTGTATGCGGGACGCGCTTCAATAAAAAAGCCCGGCCTTTGCGGGCCGGGCTTTGTCGGATTTGCCGTTTACCTCTTTGTCTTGATCCTGGCGGCCTTGCCCTTGAGCTCGCGGAGGTAGTAGAGCTTCGCCCTCCTTACGACTCCCTTGGAAAGGACCTTGACCGATTCGAGCGCCGGGGAGTTGACCGGGAAGATCCTCTCGACGCCTACGCCGTAGGATATCTTCCTGAGAGTGAATGTCGCCCTTACGCCGCTGCCGCGCTTCTTTATTACGATGCCCTCGAAAGGCTGCACCCTCTCCTTGTCGCCTTCCTTGATCCTGACCTTGACGAGAAGGGTGTCGCCCGGGTTGAATTCCGGCATGTCCGTCCTGATATAGTCCTTCTCGATATCCTGCATGACTCCCATGGTATCCTCCGCGATTCCTCGACAGTTTCAAAATTTTTAAACGCTAATTATGCGCCAGAAAAACGGGAATTGCAACAAAAAAGTCAACTACAGCCCGGCCTGCCTCCCTTTTTGATAATTTCATCAAGAAAGGCCCTGTCGCCCTCGGGGACCTCCGCCTTCTCCAATAGGTCGGGCCTGCGGAGGCAGGTCCTTCTTATGCTCTCCTTCCGCCTCCATTTTTCAATCTCGGCGTGGTTCCCCGAAAGGAGCACCTCCGGGACCCTCATGCCCCTGAACTCCTCGGGGCGCGTGTACTGTGGATATTCGAGGAGGCCCCGGCTGAAGGAGTCCGACTTGGCCGATTCCGGCTCTCCGAGCACGCCCGGCACGAGCCGCGAGACGGCGTCTATAATGACGAGGGCCGGTATCTCTCCGCCCGAGAGCACGTAATCGCCGATGGATATCTCGTAGTCTGCGAACTCCCGTATGCGCTCGTCATAGCCCTCGTACCTGCCGCATACGATTATAAGGCGGCCCATTGAGGCGAGCTCCTCCGCGATGGGTTGGGAAAAGAGCCTGCCCTGCGGGGTCGTGAGGACGACGCTCGCCGGCGCGCCGTGTCCCTTCAAGGCCTCTATGCCCTTTACGACAGGCTCGACCTTCATCACCATGCCGTGTCCGCCGCCGTACGGGTAGTCGTCGGTCGTCCGATGCCTGTCCTCCGTATAGTCCCTGAGGCTGCGGGCGTTGACCTCTATGAGCCCGCTTGCCGCGGCCCTGCCGACAACGCCGTGGCGCACCGTTGAGGAAAAGAACTCGGGGAAAAGGGTAAGTATGTCGAAGACCATGAGGGTACCGGAATGAGGTGTCGCACAATCGCTTTTCAGGCTGCCTCTGAAAATCAGGTATACCTTCTGAAGTAGAGGAATGGTGGAAATAAAAAGCGGAGCATATATGAGAATATGCGTGCGTTTTATTTACGTCCTGACGAAGAGGTCAGGGAAAATGGTTCTTACAGGCGGCCTTGTAATCACACTTCAGGCAGGATGCCTTCTATCAGGCGGATGGTTATTTCATTCTTATCCGGGTCTACCCTGACTATCACCTGCTCTATGGCCGGGACGAGGACCTCGCCGTAGGCCCCGTCTACCACGAGGACGTCGTTGCTGCCCGTTTCCATGACGTCCGCGACCCTGCCGATGTGCTTCGAGTCCTCGGAATATACCTCCATGCCGACCAGCTCGAAGTAATAATACTCGTCCTCGGCGGTCTCGGGGAGGTCGGAGCGCCTTACCGAGATATCTAGGCCGGCGAGCGCCTCTGCCGCGTTCCTGTCGGCAACCCCGTCGAGCTCGAGTATGAAGACACCCTTGTGCCTACGCGCCCGGGTGACCCTGGCGGGCCTCGCTTCGCCGCCCTTGCCGGCGATGAAGACGGCTTCCCAGCCCATGTCGTCGAGGTCGCCGTAAGGCGCTGCCTTGACCTCGCCCTTTATCCCGTGGGCGCCCGTTATCCTCGCGATCGGTACGAGATCTTCTTCCCTACTCAATTATCTCCAGAACAGAGCGTTTTTTGAGTTTCGTCGAGGCCGCGGTCAGAATCGTCCTTATGGCCCTCGCGGTCCTGCCCTGCTTCCCTATGATCTTGCCAAGGTCCTCTTTGGCCACTGACAGCTCGATGACAGACGTCCTCTCACCTTCGATTTCATTTACCCTGACATCCTCCGGACGATCGACGAGAGCCTTTGCGATATACTCGATTAGGTCCTTCATGCGATACCTCCGAGAAGTTCTGGCGTAGGTGACGGCTTTTATCGATCCAGCTGTCCGACCTGCTGCTTCTCCGGGTCTCAGGCCGCTTTTGCGGCCTTCTTGAGGAGCTGTCTCACGGTATCTGTCGGGACCGCGCCCTTGCTGAGCCAATATGTCACCCTGTCGCCCTTCAGGGCCACGCGGGCCGGCTCTGCCATCGGGTCGTAGGTGCCGACCACCTCGAGGAAATCACCGTCCCTCGGGGCCTCGGAGTCGGCCACTACTATCCTGTAAAAAGGCTTCTTCTTGGCTCCCTGTCTTGTCAACCTGATCTTTACCGCCATGCCGCCGTATTACCTCCCGTCTTTGTGATTGGTTTGAGAAACGCTACATCATCCTGTTGAAAAGCCCCTTGAGCCCCCTGGGCCCGGCCTTCTTCAGCTTCTTCATCATCTTCCGCATGTCCGCGTACTGGTTTATGAGCTTGTTGACCTCCTGTACCCTGGTGCCGCTCCCTTTCGCTATCCTCTGCCGCCTGCTGGCGTTAAGGACGGAGGGGTCGGACCTTTCGCCCCTGGTCATGGAGTTTATTATCGCCTCTATCCGGACGATTTCCTTCTCGTCTATGCTTATGTCCTTCGACTTCTTTATGGCGTCGAAGCCCGGGACCATAGAGAGTATGGAATCGAGCGAGCCGAGCTTCTTTATCTGCTGGAGCTGCTCCTTGAAGTCCTCGAGCGTGAACTCGTCTCTCTTGAGCTTCTTCTCGAGCTCCTTCGCCTGCTTCTCGTCGAAGGTGGCCTGGGCCTTCTCGATGAGCGTAAGCACGTCGCCCATGTCGAGGATCCTGCCCGCGAGCCTCGAGGGATGGAATACCTCCAGGGCGTCCGCCTTCTCGCCCGTGCCTATGAACTTTATGGGACGGCCCGTGGTGACCCTCATGGAGAGGGCCGCGCCGCCCCTGGCGTCTCCGTCGAACTTCGTGAGCACCACTCCGGTTATGCCTATGGTCTCGTTGAAGCCCTTGGCAGTGTTGACCGCGTCCTGTCCGGTCATGGAGTCGGCCACGAAGAGCACCTCGCCCGGCGAAAGTATCTCCCTCATGGACTTGAGCTCCGCCATGAGTGCGTCGTCTATATGGAGCCTCCCGGCCGTGTCCACGAGAAGTATGTCATAGCCCTTGAGCCCCGCGACCCTGAGCGCCTCCCTGCATATGTCGGAGGGAGACGAATAGGATTCGCTGTCGAAGCAGTCTATCTTTACCTCGGAGGCGAGCTTCTTAAGCTGCAAGACCGCCGCGAGCCTGAAGAGGTCGGCCGGGACTATGAAGGGGTTCCTGCCCTTTTTCTTCAGGTGAAGCGCGAGCTTCGCGGTCGTCGTGGTCTTGCCGGAGCCCTGAAGACCCACGAGCATGATGACCGCGGGCCTGCCCTTCAATTCCAGTCCCGCGTCCTCCCCGCCGAGGAGGGCCGCAAGCTCGTCGTAGACTATCTTGGTGAACTGCTGGCCGGGGGAGAGGCTTTCGAGCACCTCCTTGCCCATGGCCTTTTCCTTCACGGCAGAGACGAAGTCCTTGACGATCGTGAAGTTTACGTCGGCTTCCAGGAGGGCGAGCCTGACCTCTTTAAGGACCGCCTGGACGTTCGATTCCGTCAGGGTGCCCTGGCCCCTTACATCCTTTAATATTTTCCTGAACTTGTCGGAAAGTGACTCGAACATCCCCTATTTCCCGGAAAAGAACGGACGCCGGACAGCCCGGCAGTATCCATTGTTCAATTATACCTTAAATATTATAATCCGCTTCCGCTTGCCTGGAGAGCGATTAATACGCGCCTGGAAAGACGCAAATTATAACAATATACAGGTTTTGCGGCTCGCATGTCAATACATTTGCTGGAGAGCGGGCGGATTGTCATGGGTACGCGGCCCGGTCTTCAGGCAGAACGGAGTTGGAGGCCGCGAAAGTAGTACGTTGACACGCGGGAGATTATTCTGTTACCTTACTGAGGATGACGACACTGGAACTAACGGCTTTACTGATGCTTTTGACCCTTGCCGCCCTGGTCCTTAACCTCCCTTTCGGCTATTTCAGGGTAAAGGCGAAAAAATTTTCGGTCAAGTGGTTCCTGTACATCCACCTGCCTATCCCGGTCATATTCCTCCTTCGGAACATGGCAGGCCTCGGCTACAAGTTCATCCCGCTAATGATAATCGGCGCGGTGGCCGGACAGCTCATCGGCGGGAAGCTCAACCGAAAGGGACCATGAAATGTCCGGCAGGGGAAAGGAACGCCGGGGTTCCCGCAGCTCGCCAGTAACGATAAGCTCGGTCCTCGGCTCGACGCTGGGGCACCTGAACCTCGGGGCCAAGCTCCTGGAGTACAGGGCGAAAAAGCTCTGGCCCGGGTGCGTGGGAGAGGCCATCTCGCGCAGAACCTGCCCCGAGAGGCTCATAGGGACGGTCCTCTTCTGCTCCGTAGAAAGCTCGCCGTGGATGACCGAGCTCAATTACCAGAAGGCCTCCATCGTCGCACGGCTTAACGGGGCCCTCGGCCCCGGCACAATCACCGACATAGTATTCAGGACCGGCGCGGTAAAAAGCCCAAGGCCTGGCAGCGCGCCGCCTCCCCCGCAAAGGCCACTCACACCTGAAGACGAATCCTTCATAGAAAAGACTGCCGGCCCAATAAAAGATGGGAAGCTGAGGGCCCTTGTAGAAAAGGTCATGAAAAAAGGGAGGGGGCGTGGATAGAAGTCATTACCGGCCAAACTGCTATGCTATGGGAATCTCCGCTGATTCTGTATGGCTTCTATGAAGACCCGCCTTAAAGAGAGCTTTATCAACCTTGGCTTGACCACGCATCTTGTGATGACAGTGGTCTCAGCCGGGATCATAGTCTCCTACCTCACAGCCCAAGCCGTGACCCCTTCTTGGAAGGCCCCTGGGCTGCCATCCTATATCGGATATCCCAAGAACGTCGAGAACGCGGCACTTGTCGCCTCGGTCCTGGCCGCGGCCATGTCCGCTTTCTTCCATGAGACGTTCAGGTCTTTTCTTCTAAGGTTCTCGAGCCTCATCCTTGTGCCTTTTGCGGCCCTCATTGCCTACAGGCACGCCAATCCGGCTGCCCCGGCCGGTTTCGCATTGCAGGCGGTGAACGTCATTATTTTATCGAGCTTCCTGTATTATTTTTTCAAGAAAGGGGCGAGCCCTCCGGAGAAGGCCAACCCGCTCGTAATCCTTGCCTCCGGGTCCGCCGGGTTCGCCGTCTTTTTCATGCTCTCGGTCGTATACTGGTTCGAGTACCCGCTCGACGTGCATCACTTCGGCGAGCAGTTCACATCAGCCGCCGACCTTGTCTCCGGCGGCAAGCCTTTCATTACATTCCATTGGCCGCACGGGCTGGAAGACACCGGCATTGCCGCGCTCTTCTTCCTTTTGTTCTCACGCGTCGACATGCCCACTATGCTGCTTTCCTTGGCTTTTGCCACCGGGCTCGGGGCAGTCGTCTTGCTGCTCCTCTGCAAGGGAATGCGCCTCGGCTATTACTCTATTCTCATACTGGCGTCTGTAGCTATCTTCAATTACGCCCTCGCGTTCACCTATTTAACCAGCTTCCTCTTTGCGCTAGCCGCCCTCGTTGCGTTCTCAAGGGCTGAGCGCGGATTCCATTTTTTCGCCGCCGGGGCCCTGGCATTCGTAGCCCATGTATACCGCATCGAATATGGAGTTTACGCGTTCGTGTCGATAATCGCGCTCTTCCTCTACCTTGCGGCAGGCTCCGCAATATACGACCGCAGGGCATTAATCGGCCTCGGGCGGGAAGTAATTCTCTTTCTCCTGGGCGTCTTTTCTACGGCGCTCTTCCTGTACCTTGTCCTGGGCTGGCCGGGCCGCGAATGGTACGTCACGATATTCAGTATACTACCTAAATACCATGCCGATTCAGGAGGCCTGCCGTTCCCTCTTTTCCTCAAATCCATGGAACACCAGTACGCAAACGCTTCGTGGTCCGGAATAGCGTTCATAACGACCGCGCTGTCCATTGCGGCCATAACTGCGGGCTACCTTTTGAGGAACATCAGGCATGCGGGTAAGATAGAGCGCTTTCCGGTGCTGGCCCTTTTCTTTTCTGTCCTCATGCTCAAGACGGCTTTCGGAAGGAGCGACGACTCCCACATATATGCCGCCTTCCTTTTTCCAAACCTCGTGCTTGCGCTCATATTTTCAAGGGTCGTCGCGGCATCGGCCATCCGGCTTCCGCTGAAGGCGGCGCTGATAGCCCTGCTTTTCGCCTTTTTCAATTTTCAGACTGCAAGATTTACGTTCGCCGAGAACCCCTTCATACCCCATTCGGTCCTCTTCAAGGGGTCGTATGAGATCCTTGCGGAATACGGCAGCCACGCGCCGACCCAGTGCTCTGGGTCGCTATTTTCGCGAGATAACATCAGGAACCCCGAATACGCCCGCTTTGACAGGTCGGTCTGCGGGCTAAAGGAGCAGCTCGCGCGATACGGAATAGGCGACAAGGAGCTGCTGGTGACGCACTCGGCCCCACTCATCTACCCGGCCCTCGGATATGGGCTCCCGACGAAATATTACAAGATCGGCCTCGCCATTACCGAAGGGATGCAGCAGGAGATGGTGGCCGAGCTTGAAAGGAACGGCGTGAAGGCGATATTGAGGTCCAATACCGGACTTCCGTGGTATGATATACCGGACCGGGACAGGCTGCCTCTTTACTCCAGATGGGCCGAGGAGCGTTTTGACATGGAGAACCCGGTAAGGACAGAACTGGGAGAGCTGTACCTCTTAAGAGGCCATAAGTAAGGAAACCGGAAAATTTTCGAGCTACGGAAAACAGGCTCAGTCCATGCTTTCACTCAAACTTAAAAGGAAGATAGACCATTACCTCGGCATCACGCTCGCGACCTTCTTCGAGGCGCTCGCGCTTTCGCTAGGATTCATAATGAGGCGGGACCACAGGAACGTGCCTGTTCACAGGGCGGTGGTCATGAAGTTCAGCGGCATAGGGTCGCTTGCCTGCGCCTATCCGGCGCTCGCGGCCCTCAAGGATACGCACCCCGGCTCTCAACTCGTCTTCTGGGGCACAGGCCAGACGAACCTGCTCGCGAGGGAACTCGGGATATTCTCCGAGACACTCGAACTCGACGACAGAACGCTCGCGACCAGCCTCTATTCCCTGGCAAAAAACCTCATCCGAATTTGGCGGTTCCGCCCGAACTGGACCTTCGACCTTGAGACCTACTCGAAGCTCTCATCGGTCCTCTGTCTCCTTACGGCCGCGAGGAACCGGGCCGGTTTCGTATCCGACACCACCCGCTTCAGGAAACGCCTTCACACGCACCTCGTCTACTTCAACAGGTTCCGCTACGCTGGCGAGCTCTATTTCAGGATGTTTTCAGAGACAGTCGGCTTGCCTGAAAAAAGCTTCATCGAGGCGGGAAAGGGCAAGGGCCTTCCGGTTGAGGGCAGCAGGGACGCGGACGGCATGGTCCTGGTGAACATAAATACCGGAGAGCTTTTTGCGCCGAGGAGGTGGCCGGAAGGCAAGTTCAAGGCGCTCGTCGAGAAACTCCTCGACGCATACCCGAACAGGGTAGGCATCACAGGCTCCCGTAGCGAGCGGCAGTTCGTCGAGGCCTTTATTAAGAAGCTTGAAAACCCGCGGAAGGACGCCGTGGTGAGCCTCGCCGGGAAGCTTACCCTCCGGGAGCTCATGGGGTATCTCAAGGGCGCCGCCCTTTTCATCACAAACGATTCCGGGCCGCTCCATCTCGCGGTCCTCATGAAGACCCCGACGATAGCCCTTTTCGGGCCGACGCACCCCAGGCATTTCCTTCCGGCAGGCGGCAGCGCGGAACCCGTTTACAATGACTTTATCTGCTCGCCGTGCGTGCACGTGCTTGACGAAGAGCTTCTCCCGTGCGGCAAAAAGGCCCCGTGCATGGATTCCATAGGGGTTGAAGAGGTATTTTCAGCCGCATCGAGGATATTGGGCGCAAAAAATGCCGGGGTCCCCAAAGGGAGCTCGAAAACCCTATCATGAAGTTAAAAAATTCCTTCCTGGACTTTTTAACCACGGCTTGGCCGGAATGAATCCCTCCAAGCCTCACAAATTGCCCGGCTTGGATAGTCTTCGCAATTTGACAATCCATCCGTGGATTGCCTGGCAGGGTGTTTTTCAACCCCTGCTAAGGTATTCCGGGGAATGACTGTCGAGGTGTTCAGGAAGGCCTTGGTGAATAAACTAATGGATTATAACAGGCGGTGCTACGGTTATCCACATGAGGCCGTTACAAGCTGACGCGATGGGAGACGGATGTTTCATCCGGCAGAGGACTCCTCAACCTCCATGCCGTCCTCCTTGCCCGCCTCGATCAGGAATAGCCTGGGGGCGCGCCCAGTTTTGCCGCCAAAGAACCTTATGCGCGAGGGCCTGAACCCAGCTTTGCCGAGCTCAATGAGCGCCTCGGTTATCCTTGCCGTGGGAAGCACGTAAAAGACCCGTCCCTTCCGTCCGGTGAGATAGGCTGAGATTGAGATGAGGTCCGAGAGGCCGCCGTGGAGCTCGGCCCTTGCAGCGGCCCTCTCGGTTTGCGGGCTTACCCTACCGGCTCCGGCCTTGCCGTAAGGGGGGTTGCTTACGACTGCAGTGAACGCGCCCTCAGGAAAATACTCCCTCAATTCCCTGAAGTCTCGGTTTATGATATCGACCCGTCCGGCAAGCCCGTTGGCCCCGACGTTCTTCATCGCTGTCATTGCAGCCTTTTCATCGATCTCTACCCCGGTTATCTTTCCGGCCCTGGATTTCCATGCAAGGAGAAGCGGGATGGCGCCCGTTCCGGTGCCGATGTCTATTATGCTGTCGTTTTCATCAAGGGTCGGGATTGCGAATTCGGCCAACTCGACCGAATCGCCCGTAAGCTTCTGGCCCGCCTTCCTCTGAACGAAGAAGTACGGGCCGAGCTTTTCGAGCGTTTCGTCTTCTGAGATACGGGGTCTTTCCAACGGCTCAGGCCTTGAGGGCGGCCTTTGTCCCGTGGAAATTTATGGTAAGGCCCGAGAGGAGCTTCGGGTAGAAGTAGGTCGATTTCTGGGGCATGACGAAGCCTGCCTCGGCCACGGCCTTCACCTGCTCTATCTTGGTGTTGTTGAGGAGGAAGACGAGCTGGTTCCTGTCGTTCGAGCAGGCCGCGATCACCTCTTCAAAGCTCTTTACGTAGACGAGGTTCTCCTGCCTCTCCTGTGCCTCCTGCGTCATGCCGAGTATCTTCGCGAATATGAGCGAATGGAGGACGGTGACGTCCAGGCGCTTGAAGACCTCTGGTATTGCGCCGCCGAAGACCTTGTCCATTGTGTTCGAAGACTTTATGGTAAGGAGGTAATATATGTCCCTCGCCCTTATGTGCAGCCCGAGGGCGACGGCCGATTCCCCTGCCTTTTTAAGCTCCTTCAGGAAAGCCTCCCGCACCGCGGCCTCGTCCGGCTTGCCGTAGCGGAACTCCCTCAACTCGAAATACTCGGCGCACTTCGAGAGGAACCCGTCCGGGTTGAAATCAACGAGGCTGTGCACGACCCTGTGCGTGGGCCATATGGTCATGCCCTCGTCGTCCATGTTGCTGAAGTACATCATCACGTAATCATAGGGCTCGTTCCCGGTATGGTTCCCGGCCTTCTCCCTCATCATGTTCCTGTAGTTTAGGGCCGTCTCATACCTGTGATGGCCGTCGGCTATGAAGAGGGACTTGTCCCTCATCGATTCGGTTATCACTTCGAGTACCTTCGGGTCGTCGACCCTCCAAACCCTGTTCACGGTGCCGTCGTCGTCGGTGACGTCTATGTCGGGCTTTCTTCCGGAAGCGGCCGCGTCGAGGAGCTTATTGGCCTTGAGCGTCGGGTCTGAATAGAGTGAGAATATGGAGCAGAAGTTAGCGTCTGATGCCTGCATGAGCTTGAGCCTGTCGGCCTTGGGGCCGGAAAGGGTCCTCTCGTGGGGATGGATCCCCTTGCCGAAGTCCATGAGCTTTGAGAGCGCAATGAACCCCTTCCTGGTCTTTCTGGACCCGTCCTTCTCCGAATACGTCTGGGTGTAATAGTACATGCAGGGCCTCTCGTCCTGGACGAGAACACCTTCGCCAAGCCACTTCTGAAAGTCGGATGACGCGCGGGAATACCTGTCGCTCCCTTCCCTGTCCTCAGGGAATACCTTCCCGAAGATGAGCCTTATGACGTTGTTCGGATGGCGCTCGTAAAGCTCATCCTGCTTGGCCGGCGGTATCACGTCATAGGGCGGGGCCATGACCTTGTTAAGATCCCCGACTTTTGCGGGGTTATAGAGTACGCCCCTGAACGGTATTATCTCTGCCATCACATGCTCCCGGATTATAGAATAGAGTAGTATCAGCCCTTTGAATAAAATATCAGGAATCTATAAGATTACTATCAGGGGAGCCCGGTTGTCAACGGGAAAAGGGGAGGATTCCGCACCGGGAGCAGGCTAGAGGGAAGAATGGAAACCGCATGGTGGAGAAAAGATGGCCGCCATAAACTCATACCCTGTGATTCAAAACAATGATTGTAAATCAAACTGTTTTTGAATAAAGTTAATGTCGCGCCTCAAGCAAGACGCAGGCCTTTATCTACCCGATTTCCGCTAGCTCGAGCCTGTCCTGCCATCTGGCCTTAAGCACCCTTCTTATGACTTCTCCTTCGGGGCCTTTAAGGCCCGGGTTACTCCTCAAATAGTCGTTCGCCTCCTCCCTGGCGGTCTTCAATAGCTTAAGGTCTGAAAGCGCGCCGTCAGTCCTGAAATCAGGCAGCCCCGCCTGCCGCGTCCCGAGAAAATCACCGGGCCCTCTTATCTTGAGGTCCTCCTCGGCTATCCTGAAGCCGTCGTTCGTCTCCTCCATGACCTTGAGGCGCTTATATGTGTCCTCCGAGTTTGTCCAGCCCGCAATGAGAAGGCAGAAGGACTTCCTCTCTCCCCTCCCCACCCTTCCGCGTAGCTGATGGAGCTGGGCAAGGCCGAACCTCTCGGCGTGCTCTATGAGCATGACCGAGGCGTTTGGCACGTCGACGCCCACCTCTATTACGGTGGTAGAGACGAGGATGTCTATCTTTCCGCTTTTGAAGTCCTTCATCACCGCCTCTTTTTCATCGGACTTCATCCTTCCGTGCAGGAGCCCGACCCGGCAATCCCTGAAGACGTCCTTTTCGAGGTGAGCCCTCATGTTGGTCGCGTCCCTGAGGCTCAGCTCCTTCGATTCCTCGACGAGCGGGTACACGATATAGGCCTGGCCGCCCGAGGCAATCTCCCTTTTAACCGTCTCATACGCGGACTGCCTCTCCTTTTCGCGGAGCACCTTCGTATGCACCGGCTTTCTCCCGGGCGGCAGCTCGTCTATTATCGATACGTCGAGGTCCCCGAAGACCGTCATGGAGAGCGTCCTCGGGATGGGCGTGGCGGTCATTATGAGGATGTCGGGCGAAAGCCCTTCGCCTGCGCCGAAGCCTTTCTTCTTCAGAATCCCCCTCTGCACGACCCCGAACCTGTGCTGCTCGTCGATGACGGCCAACCCGAGCTTCTTGAACTCCACGTCTTTCTGTATGAGGGCGTGTGTGCCTATGACGAGGTCTGCCCCGCCATCGCTCACGGACCTGAGCAGCCTCTCCCTTTCCGATTTCCTGGCGCTCCCTGTAAGGAGGACGGGCTTAAGGCCAAGCGGTTCGGCATACTTCCTCGTAAAGAGATAGTGCTGCTCCGCGAGTATTTCGGTGGGGGCCATTATCGCCGCCTGGAACCCGCACTCCACGGCCATGAGCGAGGCAAGGAGGCTTACGACGGTCTTTCCCGAGCCCACGTCGCCCTGGATGAGCCTGTTCATCGGGTGCGAGGCGGCCATGTCCTTCCGTATCTCCGAAAGCGTCCTCTCCTGAGCGCCGGTAAGCGTGAACGGGAGTATCTTGCGTAGGCCCCTCTCAAGCCTGCCACCTGCCCTGAACGATATGCCCCGCTCCTTTTTGATGCTTGCCCTTCTTAAAGCCAGCCCGGTCTCAAGTAGAAATAGCTCGTCAAAGGCTAGGCTCTTTTTCGCGAGAAGCGCAGTGCCGGCCCCGGACGGCAGATGGGCCTCCCTCATGGCCGGGCCCAGGCCCATGAGCCCGTGCCTCTCCGAGACGCCGGAGGGCACCCCGGCTACCGTCTTGCCGCCGTAGTCGTCGACAACCGACCGGACGATCTTCCTTATGGTCTTCTGGTGGAAGTTTTCCACCTGCGAATATACTGGGACTATCCTGCCGAAGTCATCCGGACCAGCGGCTCCGGCCACTTCATTCTCTTCGACAAGCTCTATATCCGGGTGCACCATCTCCTTCCTGCCACCGAAGGCCGAGACCTGCCCGAAGACGATGAGCTTCTGCCCGTTCCTGAACCTCTTCTTAATGTGAGGCCCGAAGTTGAACCATTTGACCTTGAGTATGTCGCTGCCGTCACCCACGGCCATCTCGAGGACGCGCCTTCTTCCATAGCGCGCCTCTCCTATGGCGAGCACCTCTCCCGTGGTGCTCTCGCTAAGGCCCGGCGTAAGCTCGCGTATCCTTTTAAGGCGGCTCCTGTCCTCGTACCTGATTGGAAGGAAATAGAGGAGGTCCTCGACAGTCGTGAGCCCCTTTTTTGCAAGCCTCTCCGCGAGCTTCGGCCCTATGCCCTTCACGAAAGAGAGCGGGGTCTTAAGCTCCATAAGCCTCTTCTCAGCCTCGACAGGGCCGACCACAGGCACCGAAAGAGGCGCGGGCAAGGCTTCAGCCTTTCCTTCCCCGCTTATCGAAGCTATCAGTTCGAGTGCGGCGAGCACCTTCTCCTTCCTGGATGAACAGCCGAGAGAATCAAAGCCGGAGAGGATACGCATGAGCCCTTCAAGCCTGGCGTCTACGCCGGGCGGGTTCCTCAGGGAAAGGGCTTCCTTCAGGAGAGAGCTGGCGAGAGGCTCAAGTGACTTGAGCGCCCCCAGGTGCCTGAAGCCGTCCTTTGAGGCGAACCTCAAGGGCTTGAGGACCGCTTCGAGGATTTCGGCGAGCCTCCCTTCCATCGCTACATCTCGACGCGGGTTATGACGCCGTGGAGCTTGTTTGCGGGGAGCTTATAGAATACCAGGAAAGAGGGGGTGAGCTTCTTTATGACGGAGAATATCATCCATATGAAATTGGAGGTGGTTATCTCCTCGAGGCCGTAGAATATGGTCTTCTCGTTTATTCCGGCCTCCTTCAATATGGCCTCCACGTCCACCACCTCCATGTAGCCGAGCCTGAGCTCGAATACCCGGAGGCCCGGGGCGAGGTCTTCCTTGAACTGATATTCCACGCCGAAAGGCTTCTCCGCCCTTATGAGCGAGACGAGGATGTTGTCCTCGTAGATAATGTTGTTCTTGAAGATGGTGTGGACTATGTACGGCGCTATCACCTTCGATTCCTTGGCGAAGAACAGGGCCGTGCCGCCGATCTTGGGCAACGCCTTGTATATCTGGTTGTAGCCGATGAGGAAGGCCTCCAGGTTCAGGGGCTTCATGGCCTTATAGAGCCTCTTCTGCCCGTTCGTGTAGACGAGTATGAGGCTCAGCGGCAGGAGCGCTATGATTATGGACCAGTACCCGCCGTGGGGTATCTTGAATGTGATGGAGAAGAGATATACGAGCACGATACCGGTCACAAATACTGCCGTGGCCATTTTGAAGTAGGATTTTTTCTTGTAGAAGATCATGCTCATGAGCGTGCCCGTGACGGTCATGGACCCGGTCACCGCGACGCCGTAGACAATTGCCAGATTGCTCGTTTCCCTGAACTCGAACATAACGAAGATGACAAGCACAAGCAGGAACCAGTTTGCGAAGGGTATGTATATCTGGCTCTTGATCTTCTGGGACGTATAGTCCACCCTGAACAGCGGCATGGCGTGCGTGGTTATTGCCTGGTATACGATCGAGAAAATTCCGCTTATCATGGCCTGCGACGCGATGATAGCCGCAGCTATGCTCAATAGCAGGAACGGTATGTACAAAAACTGCGCCTGGCTGAGAATCATCTCGAAGAGCACGTATTTGGCATCAGGGTTGCTCAAGAGGAAGGCGCCCTGGCCGAGGTAATTGGCCACGAGCACCAGGAACACGAAGAACCAGGCCTTGATTATGGGGATCCTGCCGAGGTGGCCCATGTCGGCGTACATGGCCTCGCCGCCTGTAGCGCAGAGTATCACCTCCGAGAGGATGATGAACCCGGCTATGCCGTTCCTGGCGACAAGCTCAACCCCGTAATACGGGTTTACGGCCCAAAGGACCGAGGGCTGATCTATAATCGCCGTTATCCCGGAGACGGCCAGCGAACCGAACCAAAGGACCATTATCGGTCCGAAGGCAAAGGCGACCCGCTCGGTCCCCCGACTCTGGAAATAGAAGAGCCCGAAAGCTATGAAGGCGGCAATGACGACCAGCCCTGTCCTGCTGAGGTTCTCGAAGCCGGGGAGGAGAAGCGAACCCTCGACCGCGCTCAGGATGGATATCGCCGGGGTGATCACCCCGTCTCCTATGAGAAGGGATATGCCTATATAGGCCAGTATAGTGACAATGGCTATCTTCCTCCCGCCTTTAAGGTACGGGAGGAGTATTTCCCTCAGGACTATGTCGCCGCCTTCGCCCCTCTTGCTGAGGCTCATCGCGAGCCAAGCGTACTGTATGGTCACGAGCGTGATGAGCGTCCAGACGACGAGCGAGAGCACGCCTCTTACATTCTCGTAGGTGGGCTCAAGGAGCAGGAATACGACTGTGATTGTGTAGATCGGGCTGGTGCCTATGTCGCCGAAGACTATGCCGAGGGATTTAAGTATGCTTCTCATCTAACCAGCCGTCAGGCGGGGCCTGGGATTTCAGCCGTTATCTTAAGTAGCGGCTTAAGCTCCTGATGATACTCCTGAAGCGCCTTGACTTCAAGCCCTCCCTTTAGCATGGCCTTTATGCCCTGGGCGGCTGCCCTTGCGCCGGCGACGGTCGTAACGTGCGGAAGCCCGAGCTCGATCGACGACCTCCTTATGGAGTACGAATCGGCCACGCTCTTTGCGCCGAAGGAGGTGTTTATGACCATGTCAACTTTTTTGCTCTTTATGAGGTCCACGATATTTGGCCTTCCCTCGGTGACCTTCAAGACCGTCTCGACCTCGACGCCCTCTGCCAAAAGAAACCTTGCGGTGCCTCCGGTCGCGATTATGTGGAAGCCCGATTCCTTGAGGCTCCGGGCCACCCCGGCGATGTCGGGCTTGTCCGCGTCGCGCACACTAATGAAGACCGTCCCTGATAGCGGCAGCCGGTTCCCCGCGGCTATCTGCGCCTTGGCAAAGGCCCCGCCGAAGTCGCGGGAAATGCCCATGACCTCGCCGGTGGATTTCATCTCCGGGCCGAGGAGTATGTCGACGCCGGGGAACTTTATGAACGGGAATACCGCCTCTTTTACGGATGTATAGGAAGGCTGCACCTCGGATGTGAAGCCGAGCTCCTTAAGGGTCATCCCGGTCATGAGCTTGGTCGCGAGCTTCGCAAGAGGCACGCCAATAGCCTTGCTGACGAATGGTATTGTCCTCGACGCCCTGGGGTTTACCTCAAGCACGTAGACTTCGCCGTCCTTCACGGCATACTGGACGTTCATGAGCCCTATTACCTTAAGCTCCTTCGCAAGCCTGACCGACTGCTCCCTTATTTCGTCGAGTATGCCGGTCCCGAGGGAGTACGGCGGGATTGAGCAGGCCGAGTCGCCCGAGTGTACCCCGGCCTCCTCTATGTGCTCCATTACTCCGGCGACCACGACCGTCTCTCCGTCGCTTATGCAGTCCACGTCCACCTCGACAGCGTTCTGCAGGAACCTGTCTATCAATACCGGGTGCTCGGGGGAAGCCTCGACCGCCCGCGACATGTAGTCCATGAGGCTCATCTCGTCGTAGACCGTCTCCATTGCCCTGCCGCCAAGCACATAAGAGGGGCGCACCATCACCGGGTAGCCTACCGCGCCAGCCACCGAGACTGCCTCGTCTATGGAGCGCGCTATGCCGCTCGCCGGCCTCTTTAGATCGAGCTTGTCGAGGAGCCTGTCGAACCGCTCCCTGTCCTCTGCCATGTCTATGGAATCCGACGAGGTGCCGAGTATCCTGACCCCGGCCTTCTCAAGAGGCACCGAGAGCTTAAGGGGCGTCTGCCCGCCGAGCTGGACTATGACGCCCATTGGCTTTTCCCTCTCGACTATGGCCATGACGTCCTCGAATGTCAAGGGCTCGAAGTAGAGCCTGTCAGAGGTGTCGTAGTCGGTCGATACGGTCTCGGGGTTGCAGTTGACCATTATCGACTCTATGCCCTCCTCGCGGAGCGCGAAGCTCGCGTGCACGCAGCAGTAGTCGAATTCTATGCCCTGCCCTATCCTGTTCGGCCCGCTCCCGAGTATCATTACCTTTTTCCTGTCCGTCGGCGCTGCCTCGCACGCGAGCTTTTCCTCAGTGCCCGACGAAATATTGAAAAAAGGCCTCTCATAGGATGAGTATAGATAGGGAGTGTACGCCTCGAACTCGGCGGCGCAGGTGTCGACCGTCTTGAATACTGGTCTGACCCCTGCTTCCTTGAGCGTCTTCCTTATACCGGCCTCGTCAATGCCGGAAAGAGACGCGAGCATCCTGTCGGAGAAGCCCGCCTCCTTCGCCTTCCTTAGTATCTCTTTTGAAAGCTGCCCCTGTTTTCCCTGCCAGAAGACCCCTTCCTCTATCTCGATTATTTCCCTGATGTTATTGAGGAACCACCTGTCTATGCCCGTGAGCGCGTGCACGTCGTCCACGTGGAGCCCGGCCCTCAATGCCTCGGCTATGTACCATAGCCTCTCGGCCCTCGGCGTCTTGAGCATGGCTTTTATGGCGTCGAGCTCTGCCTCGGTCGGCCTGAATACGGGCTCGGGCCTGGTCTTACGGACAACCCTGTCGAAGCCGTGGTTCCCGGTCTCAAGCGAGCGCATTGCCTTCTGGAGCGCCTCCTTGAAGGTCCTCCCCATTGCCATTGCCTCGCCCACGGACTTCATCTGGGTCGTAAGCGTCTGGTCGGCCTTCTGGAACTTCTCGAAGGCGAACCTGGGTATCTTTACTACGACATAGTCTATGGTGGGCTCGAAGGACGCAGGCGTCTTCTTCGTTATGTCGTTAGGTATCTCGTCGAGGGAATAGCCGACCGCGAGCTTGGCGGCCATCTTCGCTATGGGGAAGCCCGTGGCCTTGCTCGCCAGGGCCGACGACCTCGAAACCCTCGGGTTCATCTCGATGATGTATATTTTTCCGTTCTCAGGGTTTACGGAGAACTGTATGTTCGACCCGCCCGTATCGACGCCTATCTCGCGGATTATCTTGAGGGATGCGTCCCTCAACGCCTGGTATTCCTTGTCGGTGAGGGTCTGCGCCGGGGCTACGGTAATGGAATCCCCTGTATGGACGCCCATGGGGTCGAAGTTCTCTATGGAGCAGATGATGACGACGTTGTCGTTACAGTCCCTCATCACCTCGAGCTCGAACTCCTTCCAGCCGATGACCGACTCCTCTACGAGTATTTCGCTCACCGGGCTGCAATCGAGCCCGAACCTCGCCATCGTCTCGTACTCTTCCATGTTATAGGCAATGCCGCCGCCCATGCCGCCGAGCGTAAAGGAGGGCCTTATTATGGCCGGGAAGTCCATGCCCTCCATTATGGCGAGCGCCTCATGAAAGTCCCTTGCGGTCCCGCTCTTAGGCACTTCAAGGCCTATCTTCTGCATTGCCTGCTTGAATAGCTCCCTGTCCTCGGCCTTCTTTATGGCCGGGAGCTTCGCGCCTATCATCTCGACGCCGTACTTGTCGAGCACTCCGCTCTCGGCAAGCTTAACCGAGACGTTCAAGGCCGTCTGCCCGCCCATTGTCGGAAGGAGCGCGTCAGGCCTTTCCCTCTCAATTATCTTCTCGACCATCTCCGGGGTTATGGGCTCTATGTAGGTCCTGTCGGCGAGCGTGGGGTCGGTCATGATGGTGGCGGGGTTGGAATTCACCAGCACCACCTCGTAGCCGTCCTCCTTCAAGGCCTTGCATGCCTGTGTGCCGGAGTAGTCGAACTCGCAAGCCTGTCCTATTACTATCGGCCCCGAGCCGATTATGAGTATCTTTTTGATGTCGGTTCTTTTAGGCAATTAACAGTCTCCTTGAAATCTGATGAGGCGACTTCTAAAAAGCGGGAAAAATCTCTTTTAGAAGCTTGCCAAGATCGTCCAAAGTCAAAAAAATCCTGAATAACCGTTTATCAAGCTCTTTCCATCATCTCCACGAACCTCCTGAAGAGGTACTGCGAGTCGTGCGGGCCGGGAGACGCTTCTGGATGATACTGGACAGAGAATACGGGCTTGTCCTTTAGCGCGATCCCTTCGCAGGTTTTGTCGTTGAGGTTAATGTGCGTAAGCTCGGCCTTGCCCTTGAGAGAGTCGAGATCGACCGCGAAGCCGTGGTTCTGGGAGGTTATCTCGACCTTGCCGGTGGTGAGGTCCATTACGGGCTGGTTCCCTCCCCTGTGGCCGAACTTCAATTTGTAGGTGCTTCCGCCGAGCGCGAGAGAAAGTATCTGGTGGCCGAGGCAGATGCCGAATATGGGCTTTCTGCCGATGAGCTTGCCGACCGTCTCCTTCGCATAAGTGACCGCATCGGGATCGCCGGGGCCGTTAGAGAGGAATATGCCGTCCGGCTTCATGGCGAGCGCATCCTCCGCGGGGAAGGAAGCGGGCACGACGGTCACGGCGCAGCCTACCGCAGAGAGGTTACGGAGTATGTTCTTCTTAACGCCGAAATCGTAGGCTACTACCTTGAACTTCTTCTTTTCTCCCTTGTCTACCGGAGGGTATCCGCCTTTCTCAAGCTCCCAGAGGCCGCCGTGCCATTCGTAAGGCTCCCGGCAGGTGACCTCTTTTGCGAGGTCCTGCCCGGCCAGGGACGGAAGCTCCTTAGCCCTTTTTACGAGCCTGGCAAAATCGCCGTCCCTCGTGGAGATGACCCCCTGCATTGCGCCCTTGTCCCTGATTATCCTGGTAAGTGCCCTTGTGTCTATGCCCGATATGCCGACTATCCGGTTCCTCATGAGGTATCCCATGAGGCTTTCGGTTGAGCGCCAGCTCGACGGGTATAGGCAGGGGTCTTTTACGATGAAGCCCTCTGCCCAGGGCCGGATTGACTCCATGTCCTCGGGGTTTATGCCGTAGTTCCCCTGCTGCGTGTAGGTCATTACGACCATCTGCCCCTTGTAGGAGGGGTCGGTCAAAACCTCCTGGTAGCCGGAAAGCGAGGTATTGAACACAACCTCGCCTGTCGCTTCTCCGTCCGCGCCGAATGACGTGCCCTCGAAGACCGTGCCGTCAGCGAGCGCAAGATAAGCCTTTCTCAATTCATCACCTCAAAAAGTATTTGAATCACGATGGTTACATTAAAAAATTAATAGATGATATTAAGTTACCTTCTATCCCGTCTTCTCGCTTATTCCCTGCTGTAGACGACATTTCCGGCAAGGACCGTCTTTACCACCACACCCTTGAGCTCCTTCCCGGCCCAGGGCGTATTCCTCGACTTTGATTTGAGCATGGCCGCCTCGACCTTCCATTTCCCGTTCAGGTCCAGTATGGCCATGTCAGCCGGGCTCCCGACGGTAAGCTTTCCTCCTTCGAGCCCGAATGCCTTTGCGGGGTTCGCTGACATGGCCGCCAAAGCCTGATTCAAGCTCAGGGCCCCTTCCTCGACAAGTCCGTATACTACAGAAAAGGCCGTCTCAAGGCCGATTATCCCGTTCGAGGCCTTGTCGAACTCTATGTCTTTCTCTATTGTCGAATGCGGGGCGTGGTCTGTCGCTATGCAGTCTATGGTGCCGTCCCTGAGGCCTTCCCTCAATGCCTCGACGTCCTCGCGGGAGCGTAGCGGCGGGTTCATCTTGGCGTTCGTGTCATAGCCCTTAACGGCCTCGTCCGTAAGGGCCAAGTGGTGCGGAGTAGCCTCCGCCGTGACCCTCACGCCCCTTGCCTTTGCCGCCCTTATCGCCTCGACCGCGCCCCTCGTGCTAACATGCGCCACGTGGAGCCTCCCTCCGGCAAGCTCGGCAAGGTGTATGTCCCTTGCGACCATCACGTCCTCAGCCGCATTAGGTATTCCCCTGAGGCCGAGCCTTGTGGCTACAGGCCCCTCGTTCATGACGCCGGAGCCTGCGAGCACCGGTTCCTCGGCATGGCTTATTACCGGCATGCCCGATATCTTCGAGTATTCGAGCGCCCGCCTCATAAGGGCGCTATTTACGACCGGCATGCCGTCGTCCGATACGGCAACGCACCCGGCGGCCTTCAATTCAGCCATCTCGGCAAGGCGCTCTCCCTTAAGCCCGACGCTCAGGGCCCCGATCGGATAGACCTTTGCCGCCGCGCCCTCGGCCCTCTTAAGTATATACCTCGTGACCGACTCGTTGTCGTTTACGGGCCTGGTGTTGGCCATGCACATGACGGCAGTATACCCGCCGGCTGAGGCGGCCTGCGTGCCGCTCCGTACGTCCTCCTTGTACTCGAACCCCGGCTCGCGGAGATGCGCGTGAGCGTCGATGAATCCCGGAGCGACAATTAGGCCGTTGGCTTCCACGACCTCCACGCCCGGGCCTGCCTCGGACGCGTCGGACTCGGCCTTCTTTACCGAGGCTATCCTACCGCCCATGACGTAGATATTGTAGAGGCCGTCGATACCTGCAGCCGGGTCTATGAGCCTTCCGCCTTTTATGATGAGCCTGTTCATATCGCCTTTACCTCAGACATGGTGCTCTTCCCTCGCCCCGCCGACAAGCAGGTAGAATATCGCCATCCTCACGGCGACCCCGTTGGTCACCTGGTCCAGTATCACGGAATAGGGGCCGTCCGCCACCTCCGGCGATATCTCGACCCCCCTGTTCATGGGGCCCGGGTGGAGTATGATCACGCCCTCTTTCGCGTTCCTGAGCTTAGTCACGTCAAGCCCGTAGAGCCGCGAGTATTCCCTCGCGCTCGGGAAGAAGGACTCGCTCTGGCGTTCGAGCTGGATACGGAGCATCATTATGACGTCCGCCCCCCTTACGGCCTCCTCCATATCGGAAGTCGCCCTGCAGCCGAGCCTCTCTATGCCGACAGGGAGCATGGTCGGCGGGCCCGCGACCGTCACCTCGGCGCCCATTTTCGTAAAGCCGTAGATGTTAGAGCGGGCGACCCTCGAATGCGCTATGTCGCCTATTATGGATACCTTTAGCCCCTCTATCGCTCCCTTCCTTTCCCGAACCGTCAGCATGTCGAGGAGCGCCTGGCTCGGGTGCTCGTGCGCGCCGTCACCTGCGTTCACGACCGGGCAGGTGAGATACCTTGATAGCATCTCCGGGGTGCCGGATGAGGAATGCCTTACGACGATGCAGTCAGGCCTCATGGCGCCGAGGTTCATGGCCGTGTCCCTGAGTGTTTCGCCCTTTGATACCGAGCTTGCCGACACCGAGATGTTCACGGCGTCCGCGCTCATGCGCTTGGCTGCTATCTCGAACGATGTCCGGGTGCGGGTGGAAGGCTCGTAGAAGAGGTTGATGATGGTCTTGCCCCTCAGGGTGGGGACCTTCTTTATCTCCCTCTCGGATACTTCCTTGAACGACTCCGCGGTCGAGAGCAAGAGCTCCAGCTCGTCCCTGTCGAGCCCCTCAATGCCAATAAGGTCTTTTCTTTTAAGCTTCATGCGTATATGCGTCCTACTGCTGGGCCTCTATCACGACCTCGTTTACGCCGTCCGTCTCAGTAAGGTGCACCTTAACCCCCTCCTTTTGCGAGGTGGGCAGGTTCTTCCCCACGTAGTCGGCCTTGATGGGCAGCTCCCTGTGACCCCTGTCCACGAGGACCGCAAGCTGTATGGCAAGGGGACGTCCGAAGTCCATGAGGGCGTCTATGGCGGCCCTTATCGTCCTCCCTGTAAAAAGGACGTCGTCGACCATCACTACCTTTTTCCCGTCTATGGGAATGGGTATCTCCATTTTCTTGAGCGCGGGCTGGTCCTTCTTTATCCCCAGGTCGTCCCTGTAGAGCGTCGCGTCCACTGCTCCGGCAGGGAGCATTACCCCCTCTATCTCCTCGATCTTTCTCTGGAGCCGGAGCGCGAGATGGTACCCCCTCGTGGGTATGCCGAGAATGACGAGCCCCTCGGTGCCCTTGTTTCTCTCGATTATTTCGTGGGCTATCCTGGCAAGGGCCCTCTCTATGGCCTTATCGTCGAGTACGGTCCTCTTCATCGCGGGCTGGACAAAAAAATACCTCCGCGCCGGAACGGACGCGAAGGCAAAAGGGTTCTTTTTATGAGTTGTGCCACTATCTCCCCGTTTTTAATCTCTCAGGATTAAATTAAAAGGGTTTTTATTCCGGTCGGGAACCCCTCGGCTTTGAGGCATTCAGGATTCACACCGGAACCATCTGTTTTTTTAAGGCTACTATTTCACCGCAGGGGCGCCCCGGTCTGCTTAAGCGGCTTCTGCACCTCTACGTTGTAGAAAAATTCTTTTTCGTACCGGTTCAGGAAATTCACGACGACAGTGTACTCGGCGTATATATAGATGTCTTCAGGGCCCCGTTCGATTATTAGCCCTGTTCTGTCGAGCGGCAAATCCCAGGCCGCGGCCTTTGCAATGATGCGTTCTTCCAGCGCCTCGTCGGTGTGCATGTGGGCGAACTTGGCTTCCTCGCCGACATCGGTCTTGAGCATCATATACCCGATGTACGGGGGCGCGAGCTTATACACGCCGTACCCGAAAAGCGATAGCAGGGTTAACCAGAATAAAGCCCTGACCGTTGCGTACCCGGCTTTATCTACCCGCCGCCTGTTCACTATCTGAAATGTATACAATTTCGGCCAGGCGTAGTCAATATAATAATTCCGGGCTATTCGGCTTTAGCGGCAGTGGCCTTGAGAGGCCCGGCAAAGGATAGCTCCGAGTCCTTCTCGCCCCTTCCGACGCAGACGTACTCGAAGCCCAGCCTCCTCATGGCGGCCGGGTCGTAGACGTTCCTCAAATCGAGTATCTTCGGGGCCTTCAAGAGCCCCTTCACCCTGTTGAGGTCGAGCTTCCTGAACTGGTTCCATTCGGTGAGGATCACGAGAGCGTCGCTCCCGTCGGCGACTTCATACGCGTCGGTGCAGAAGGTGACAGGCCCGCGCATGGCCTTTCCGGCGTTCTCCATTGCCGCAGGGTCGTATGCCTTTATGGAAGCGCCCTCGGCCATGAGCCTTTCGGCGATGTCCATCGCCGGGGATTCCCTTATGTCGTCGGTATTGGGCTTAAATGCAAGGCCGAGTATGCCTATCTGCCTGCCGGGAAGCTCCCCGGCAAGGCCCTTTATCTTCTCGATCATCCTGTCCCTTTGCTCCCGGTTCACCTCGATAACCGCCTCGACTATCCTGAACGCGTAGCCGTGGGAGCGGGCTATCTTGGTTATGGCCATCGTGTCCTTGGGAAAGCAGGAGCCGCCGTATCCCGGGCCGGCGTGGAGGAACTTGGGGCCGATGCGGTTGTCGAGCCCCATGCCCTTGGCGACCATCTTTACGTCCGCGCCCACGCGCTCGCAGATGTTCGCGACCTCGTTTATGAAGGAGACCTTGGTGGCCAGGAAGGCGTTCGAGGCGTATTTTATGAGCTCGGACGTCTCTATGTCGGTTATGACGAAGGGCGTTTCAATGAGGTAAAGCGGGGAGTAGAGGTCTTTCATTATGGCTATGGCCTGCTCGCTACGCGCCCCGAGTACCACCCTGTTCGGCCTCATGAAGTCCTCGACCGCGGAGCCTTCCCTCAGGAACTCGGGGTTCGAGACCACGTCGAACTTGTGCTCCCCGTCCTGCTCCTTCTCGATGATGCCCTCTATGAGCTTCCCCGTGCCCACAGGGACGGTGCTCTTCGTTACGATGACCTTGTAGCCGTTCAGATTTTGGGCGATGGTGCGGGCCACCTCTTCTATGTAGCAGAGGTCCGCAGAGCCGTCCCCCTTTGGGGGCGTGCCCACGGCTATGAAGATGACGAGGGATTTCTTTATGACCTCGGAGAGGTCGGTAGTGAAGGTGAGCCTCTTCTCGTTTATGTTCTTGTCTACGAGTTCCTTGAGGCCCGGCTCGAAGATAGGTATTTCACCTTTCTTGAGCATCGCAATCTTCGCGGCGTCCTTGTCGACGCAGGAGACGTTCACGCCGAAGTCGGCAAAACAGGTGCCGGTCACGAGACCCACGTAGCCCGTGCCGATTACGCAGATGTTCATGTGATAGATGACCTCCGGATGTCTGCGGGAATGGTATTGCGCGCATCTCGGCGCCTGCTCTTCTCCAGGCGCTTTGGAAAAACTCCGTCAAAACAGAGAGTAAGGTCAGTATAATCGCGGGCAGGTACCATGTCAAGGACGCAAAAGTGCGCCTTCCGCCATCAGTAGGCGTTCCGGTTTACGAACCCCTTCCAGAGCGTAAGGAAAAGTATTTTCATGTCCAGGGCCAGCGACCAGTTCTCTATGTAATAGAGGTCGTGCTCTATCCTTTTTTTAAGGTCCGTGTGTCCCCTCCAGCCGTTCACCTGCGCCCATCCTGTAATGCCGGCCTTCATCCTGTGCCTGAGCATATAACGGGGTATCTCCCTCCTGAACTCGTGTATGAAGACCGGCCGCTCGGGCCTCGGGCCTACGAGCGACATGTCGCCTCTCAGGACGTTTATGAGCTGCGGGAGCTCGTCAAGGCTCGTGGCCCTCAAGACCCTTCCGAGCATGGTACGCCTGGGGTCGCCCCGCCTTGCCCAGACCGCGCCGGTATCGTCCTCGGCCCCGGTCCGCATGGTCCTGAACTTGAGCATCCGGAAGGGCTGCCCGCCTATGCCCATCCTCTCCTGCCTGTAGAGGACCGGGCCCGGCGAGGTAGCCCTCACGAGCGCCGCTATAACCAGCATCAGTGGCGAGAAAAGGACGAGGGCGGCGACCGAGAGCACGATATCGAAGCCCCTTTTAAGGACCATGTTCCAGCCGTAAAGGGGCGAGTTACGGAGGTTCAATATGGGTATGCCCTCGAACTCCTCGACCCCGCCCCTCAGGGTCATGAACTCCACCATGTCCGGTATTACCTTTATGTCCACGGCCTCGTCACCGATGTGTTTGACGGCTTCCGCGACCTTCGAGTGCTGGTCCCAGCCGAGGGCGATGAATACCATGTCTATGCGCATGAGGCCCAGGAGCTCCCTTAAGTCCCCGGTGGAGCCGACTACCCTCACCCCGCACACCTGCCTGCCGGCCTGCCCCTCTTCAGGAGAGACGAGCCCTTCAATCTTGATGCCCACCTCCGGATGGTTCTCGATGTTTTCAATAAGCCTCCTTGCAGGCTCGCCGGTCCCGACGATAACCGCGTACCGGAGGTTAAAGCCCCTCCTCATGAGAGACCGGAGCGCCTTCCTGAACGCGAACCTCCCGAGGCTCAAGGCCCCGATATTTATGACGGTGAAAAGTACGAATACGAGCCTCGAAAACTCGTACTGCTTGGCAAAGAAAGTGACCGCGATGAATATGAGCATGGATATCCCGCACGCCTTCCCGATGTCGATCACTTCGGAAAGCGGGGTGCCTATCCTCTTGGGCCGGTACAGGCCGAAGACCTTGAATACGACCGCCCAGATTATCGTTATGGGTATGAGGAGGAGGCTGTACGCGAAAAAATCAGGCACGCCCCTTGGCACGCTCAAGAGCCCAGAATGAAAGCGTATATGGAAGGAGAGCGCCCAGGAGGAGGCGATTATGATGAGGTCCGAGATGAGAAGGAGGCTCTCAAAGAGCTGGCTGTGTTTTTTGAGCATTTCCCCTCCCGCCCCTGGACTCGATCAGCTTCGATTCTAAATACTTTCTGATCCTTTCCTTGAATACGGTTCTGTCAAAGGCGAGAGCATGCGCCCTTATGGACTCAGGGTTGAAAATTCCTTCGGCTTTTTCGAATATTTCGACGGCCTCGTTAAGCGCCGCCGGGGCCTGCTCCATGAAGAAGACACCGGTCGCGTTCCGTCCCCTGCCAGGCGGGACGACGGTCTCCGTAGCGCCACCCCTGCCGAAGGCTATTACCGGCCTGCCGGACGCCATAGCCTCGAGGGGCGTTATACCGAAGTCTTCCTCCCCGGGAAAAACGAGTGCCCTGCATCCCTGGTATAACCCTTTGAGCTCATCGTCCGTTTTCCAGCCCAGGAACTCGATATTTGGCCGGGCCGCCTTTACGAGCCTCTTCCGTTCCTGCCCTGAACCGGCGATGACGAGCTTCTTCCCCGACGCGTTGAAGGCCTCTATGGCAAGGTCTATCCTTTTATACGGGGCAAAGGCGGAAATGATGAGGTAATAGCTTCCCGGCCTTCGGCCTATCGCGAATTTCGAGCAGTCGACCGGCGGGTGTATGACATCCGCCCTCCTCCTGTAAAGCCTTCTCACCTTCTCCGCGACATTGGCAGAGTTCGCTATGAAGTGGTCGACCCTCGCGCTCGATGCGGCGTCCCAGAGCCTCAGGTAATGGGCGACTGCCCGGTAGGCAAGCGCCCGTACTCCCCTCTTTTGCCCGAAGTACTCGTGGTACATGTCCCAGACATACCTCATTGGAGTGTGTATGTAGGAGATATGCAGGGAGCCCGGCGGGGGCAGCACCCCCTTTGCTACGCAATGGCTTGTCGAGAGCACGAGCCTGTAGCCCTTAAGATGCAGCCCCTCGACTGCTGCAGGGAAGAGCGGCAGGTAGTGCCTGTATGCGCTACGCGCAAAAGGGAGGCCCTGTATGAAAGACGTCCTCACCCGCCTGCCCTCTATGACCCCGGAGACAGACCCCCGGTCGTGGAAAAGGGTATATAGGTCTGCCGAGGGGAAGAGCTCGCAGAAGACTTCCAGGACCTTTTCCCCGCCGCGCATGCCGGTCAGCCAATCGTGTACGAGAGCGACCCTCACAAGAAGACCTCCATGCGAACGCCGGACTGTTCTTTTTTCTTTGCGGATTTTTAATGCCAGGAGGTTGAGCTTTAGGGGCGTACGCGCCCCCTGAAAAGTATAATCCACAATCTTGGGCCGTCAAATGCTAGGCCAGGCTCCGGGATAGGCGAGCGGAGGGCGGGCTCAGGGTGAGAAAGGGGGACGGATTTCGGAGAAATGAAAAAAGCGGGTTAAGGAAGGGTTTACGAAGATAAGGCTGTCAGCACGGACCGAAGCAGCGGGGCGGGCCTGAGCGAATAAGGAATCGCTCTCGGCAACGGATGAGCAACAGCCGTTGCCGCTGACCCTCCTATTTCACGGAAGTGGCCGCGCCGAATCAGCGTTCGATTCCGCTTGGCCACTTCCGCGAGGCAAAGACAGACCCCCTGCCGGGCTCCAGACGCGGCCTCAATATGAAGAGGCCTCCGTTTCAAACCGCATTTGAAAAGGCCTGGGCGCCGTCTCCCTCGGCAAGCACCTTCTTGAACTCGCTCATGACCTGCTCCTCGAGCATCTGCCTTGTGGGCTTATCGAGCGGGTGGACAAGGTCCCTGTAGGTGCCGTCCTTCATCTTCTTGGCTGGCATGGCCACGAAATACCCGGTAGTTCCCTTTATCACCTTCATGTCCCTCACAACGAAACAGTCGTCGAGCTTGATAGTCACATAGGCCTTGAGCTTTTCATCCCCATCCACCGGAAGCACCTTGATCTCGGTAATGCGCATCGTCTTCCCCCCCTGATTGTTGGTTTTCATTGCCTGGCCCAAATCGATGATATGCGAATCAGCTTTTTTAATTGCAACTGATGTGCCAATCGCTGATGTAAAAAAATATTTAGGTTAATTAACAGGATGGGGAATCCAATAATCATTATCACCTGAAAAATCGCACAGTCTTTTGTGCATGGCGCATATATATCTGTGCGCCACACGAACTTTATCGGGCTCTGCGGAAAAAATCAAGGCGTTCCCGGCCTCTCGGCAGCATACCCGTTGACTTCAAAAAGTCTTTGCATTAATCTATTGCGCATGAAAAAACTTACCTATAAGAAAGCCGGAGTTAATATCGACGAAGGCGGCAGGCTCGTTACTCTCATAAAGCCCTCGGTGCGCTCGACCTACCGGAAAGAGGTGATGGGAGACATAGGCGGGTTCGGCGCCCTTTTCTCGGGAAAATTCAAAGGCATGAAAGACCCGGTGCTTGTTTCATCGACCGACGGGGTTGGAACCAAGCTCATGGTGGCCTTTGCCGCGGACAGGCACGACACCATCGGAATCGACCTCGTTGCCATGAGCGTTAACGACATACTCGTAAGCGGGGCCGAGCCTCTTTTCTTCCTCGACTACTTCGCGACCGGCAGGCTCGACGCGAAAAGGGGAGCTGAGGTTGTAAAGGGAATAGCGGAAGGCTGCAAGCTCGCCGGATGCGCCCTCATAGGCGGCGAGACCGCCGAGATGCCGGGCCTTTACAGGCCTGGAGAGTACGACCTGGCGGGCTTTGCCGTCGGCGTGGTCGACAGGAAAAAAATTGTGGACGGCTCCCGGATAAAGCCGGGAGACAGGATAATAGGGCTTGCTTCCAGCGGCCTACACAGTAACGGCTACTCGCTCGCGAGAAAGATAATCTTCGAATCCCTCGGGCGCAAGCTTACCGACAGGCCCAGGGGCCTTGGGACCGACATCGGGTCCGCCCTCCTTGCGCCGACCCGTATTTACGTGAAGCCGGTCCTGAAGCTCATGAAACACTGCGACGTCCTCGGCATGGCCCACATAACTGGCGGAGGCTTTATTGAGAATATCCCGAGGGTGCTGCCAAAAGGCACTGTGGCGGCCATAGAAAAAGGCTCGTGGCCCGTGCCGCCCATATTCAGGCTCTTAAGGGAGGGCGGCCCGGTAGATGAGAGCGAGATGTTCAGGACCTTCAATGTCGGCATAGGGTTGGTCATCGTCGTCAGGGCCCGGGACGAGGCCCGCGCGCTAAAGAGGCTTGCGGCCCTCGGCGAGAAGGCCTTTACCATAGGCGAAATCGCCCGGGCTAAAGGCGCGCCCCGGGTTGAATTCACCGGGAAAGCGGGTATGATTTAAGGCAACCTCTAAAAATTTGAGATTTTTCCCGCAATCAAGGAAGGGCGGGAATAAAAAGCGGAGCATATATGTGAATATGTGAGCATTTTTGTTCACGCCCTGACGCAGAGTCCGGGGAAAAAATCAATTTTAGAGGTTGCCTTAATGGTCAACATAGGGGTGCTCGTATCAGGTAGCGGCACGAACCTCCAGTCGATAATAGACGAGATAGAGGCCGGAAGGCTCGACGCCTCCATAAAGGTGGTCGTCTCGAACAAGCCCGACTCCTTTGCGCTTGAGCGCGCAAGGAAGCACGACATCCCTGTCGCCGTGGTAAGGGTCAAGGACTTCCCGCAAAAAGAGGCCTTCGACGCGGAGGTGCTTCGGATTTTGAAGGAGCACGGCGTCGAGCTTGTGGTGCTCGCGGGCTTCATGCGGATAATAACCAGGGTCCTCCTGGACTCGTTCCACATGAAGGTGATGAACATACATCCATCGCTCCTTCCTTCCTTCCCCGGGCTGGAGGTACAGAAAGCCGCGCTCGAATACGGTGTGAAGTTCTCTGGCTGCACCGTGCATTTCGTGGACGACGGCGTGGACACCGGGCCCGTAATAGTCCAGGCGGTCGTGCCGGTTAAGGACGAGGACACGGTCGAGTCGCTTTCAAAGCGGATACTGGCTGAAGAGCACAGGATATATCCGCGGGCCATACAGCTCTATAGCGAGGGAAGGCTCGAGGTAAGGGGCAGAAGGGTATTCGTCAGGGACGCTAAGTCACCTTCAGGGGGCATGGAAAATCCCGGAGAAGACTAAAGGGATGTACAACGGACCGGTCATAGTGAGCGCCTGCCTCCTGGGCCTCCGGACCCGCTACGACGGGAAGGACGCCTACTCCATCGAGGCCGTAACCCGCCTTGAGGGAAGGACGTTAATCCCGGTCTGCCCGGAGCAGCTGGGGGGCTTGCCCACCCCGCGCCCCGCATCCGAGATAGCCGACGGCGACGGCACGGCCGTCCTGGCCGGGACGGCAAAGGTCATTGACGAGTTCGGGGCCGACGTCACGCTCCAGTTCATGAAGGGCGCGATGGACGTGCTTCAGATTGCCAGGATCACAGGCTCGGAAGAGGCTTTCTTAAAAGAGAGAAGCCCCTCGTGCGGTGTAGGCACAATCTGCAGGGACAGCCTTTGCGTGAACGGGACCGGGGTCACTGCAGCGCTCCTTAAGAGGGAGGGGCTTGTGGTAAGTGGTTTTTAGGCCGCATCATTCGCACTTTTTTGAAAAAATGCAAAATCTATTCAGGCTGTCTCAAAAAGCTCCCAGATGCGAGGCCTCCGTTGTAATAGGGGAGCGAGGAATGAGGCGTACTTTTCGTGTACGCCGGAGTGACGAGCGCCGATGACAACGAAGCAGATGGACTTTTTCAGCAGCCTGCAGGAGCGGAGGGCGCAGGATGAAGATAACCTGGCAGGGACACTCGTGTTTCATTGTGGAGGCTCAGGGAAAGAGCGTCATAATCGACCCCTTCCTAAGCGGCAACCCTACGGCTAAGACAAAACCGGCGGATGTGAAGGTCGACGCGGTGCTCGTTACGCACGGCCACGGCGACCACCTGGGCGACGCGGTCGAGATTTCAAAGGCCAACAAGGCCCCCATTATCGGCACATTCGAGCTCGTTAACTACTGCATTTCAAAAGGCGCGACAGGCCACGCCATGCACATAGGCGGAAGCCACGCCTTCCCGTTCGGAAGAGTGAAGCTCACAATCGCCCACCACGGCTCGGCTACTGAAGCGGGCACCCCCGGCAACCCATGCGGCTTCATTGTCAGCATGGGCGGAAAGACCCTCTACCACGCGGGCGACACCGGGCTCTTCGCGGACATGGCCCTCATAGGAGAGACCAACTCAATTGACTGCGCCCTCCTCCCGATAGGCGACAACTTCACGATGGGGATAGAGGACGCGGTACGGGCTGTCGCGTTTTTGAAGCCCAGGGTCGCGGTACCCATGCACTATAACACCTTCGACCTCATAAAGCAGGACCCGCAGGCCTTCAGTAAGGGGCTCGAAGGCAAGCCAGTCGATGTCAGGATTATGAACCCCGGGGAGAGTACCGAGATATAAGCCGCTATTTTCAGGGAAGGCCTGATTAATAGCAATCTCATCTAAAAGGCCCTGTCCGGACTCCGGACAGGGCCTTCTTGTTCCATCTGCTATAACCCGGGATTCATCTCGCTTCCTTGCTGTCCTCCCATATGCCGAAGGTATTCCCCTCGGGGTCCAGGCATATGGCGTAGTACCCCATTCCGGGCACGGCCTTTTTCGAGACCAGCGTCTTTCCTCCCAGCGCCTTTGCCTTCTCCGTGAATTCGTCTATTGAGCTCACGTCAATGTAGTTGGTGATTGTCTGCTTCGGGCTTTCCCTCCGCATGAGGCCGCCGCCGATGGGGTTTTCGCCGGTCGTGTTTATGAGCCAGTATTCCATTCCGGGTATCCTCTCGATCTGCCAGCCGAACATGTCGTAATAGAACCTCCGCGCCCTGTCGGGGTCGTCGGCTGGTATCTCGAAATGCACTACCGTGGGCATGGGCAGCCCCCCTTTCATAGAGCCATAATACAAATCTAACCGGAAAACCTGCCTTGTCAACGGCGGGACGGGAACGTGATCGCGTCCCGACCATTGAGGACGGCGGGGCATGGAGATGATATGACCTCGCTCAAGCGCCGCGCAAGGGTTGAACCTGCCAGGCCTGAGAGGTTGCTGAAAAAAAAGAAGAACACATTCAGGCTCTCAGAATCTCAAGATGGAAAGAGTCGAAAAGCGAGGATGAGGCGCACTTTTATAGTACGCCGGAGTGTCTAACTTTGAAGACGGCGCCGCAGGTTTGGCTTTTTCAGCAGCCTTCTAAACGCTTCTCGCTGCGACGGCCCTGGCAAGGCCCGGCTCTCCAAGGATGGCGAACCTGGCCTTGTACCAGTAATATTTCAGGAACTCTACCGCAAGAAGGCCGAGTCCCTTTCCGCCGTACCAGCTCTCTATCTCGAAGTTGGCGGTTGATACGCTGTAAGGCTCTATCCGGACGTCAGGCATGATCCTGGCGAAGGTGTAATGGGCCCTTTTTATGTGATAGCCGGAGGTTATGAGGACCATCGATTTGAACCCCCTCTCCTCCATTATCCTTCTCACCTCGAGGGCGTTCTCATACGTGCTCTTTGAGAATTTTTCAAGCACTATGCTTGGGCGCTCGACAAGGTTGACCTGGTTAAGGTATATGGAGTCGAGGTCCGCGTCCGCGTGGACCCCGCTCAGTATCAGCACCGCCCCCTTGCCTTGCCTCAGAAGCGAAAGCCCCTCTGCCGTCCTCCCGCGCCCTCCGGTAAGGACGACTATTGCGTCGGCCCCCGTGCCTGCCTGCCTGTAGGCCCTCGTGTCGTCGACGAAATCGAGGAAGAGCGAGATGACTACCGAAAACGCCGCGATAGCGGCGATCAATATGACAGTGCCCCTTCTTTTCATAGCGCTTGAGGCCGGAAACGGCCCCGTCTCATTCTATCCCATGTACCTGCCTAAAAAAAACTTGCAAATCCAGCTCCCTTGTGATAAATATATCAGTTCAAACATTTTTGGAGGTAATAAACATGGCAGGCACATGTGAGATATGCGGAAAGGGACCTTCGTTCGGCAACAACGTAAGCCATGCGAACAACAAGACCAAGCGGAGATGGAACCCCAACCTCCAGCCGGTAAAGGCCGTACATAACGGCAGGGTAAGGAAGATAAAGGTCTGCAGCAGGTGCATCCGCTCAGGGGCCGTAGTAAAGGCCGCCTAAGCCCATTTTTTTCGGCGCATCGTGGCCTGCCGTCAATCGGCAGGCTTTTTTTATTTCACCTTATCTCCTAGCACCGCGACCGCGTCTATCTCCACCCCGACTCCCTTTGGAAGCGCGCTCACCCCGATAGTCGCCCTGGCCGGAAAAGGCGGTGAAAAGAACTCGCCGTAAACGCCGTTCATCTCGTTGAACCTGGCGAGGTCTGAAAGGTACACCGTCGTCTTTACGACGTCCTTAAGCCCGGCGCCCGCCTCCTCTAGGACCGCCTTGAGGTTTTCGAGCACCTGCCTGGTCTCGGCCACAATGCCGCCTGCGACTATATTCCCGGTGGCCGGGTCTATGGGTATCTGCCCGGAGGCGAAGATGAGGCCCCCTGCCCTTATGCCCTGCGAATAGGGGCCTATGGCCGCAGGCGCTTTCACGGTCTTTATCTCTTCCTTTTTCATCGGATTTCCTTCCATGCCCTCGCACCCGCGTTTGATTTTGCTCAGTGCACGCTCTCGGCCTCTGCTTCCCTGTGGCTGCCGCTCTTTATCCTTTCGACCTTTGTCACCTTCTTTATTCTCTTGAGCGCCGATATGATGTTCTTAAGGTGGTTCGAGTCGCTAACCTCCACCTCGAAGGTGCAGACGGCCTTGTTGTCCTGGCTCGTCCTTATGTCCGCGCTCGATATGTTGGCGTCGGCTGTTTTTATGGCGTTGGTCATCTCGGCCAAAAGGCCCTTCTCGTTCCTGCAGACCACCTGAATGCTTACAGGCCTCATGGATTTTATCTTCCGGTCCCACGCGACCTCTATCCTCCTGTCCCTGTCGATATGCAGGAGCGTGGGGCAGCCGACCGCGTGGACGGCGACGCCCTGGCCGTGGGTGATGTAGCCCTCTATCTCGTCGCCGGGGAGCGGGTTGCAGCACCTTGCGAAGCGCACGAGCACGTCCTCAACGCCCCTCACGATTATCGCGCTCCTGTCCTTGTCGCCGGGCTTCCATTTATCGAACATCCTCCTGAAGGAGAACTTCTGGCGGTCGCGGAGCTTCTCGGGCGGCAGGAGCTTTCCGAGCACCTGGGCCGCGGATATCTTCCCGTAGCCGACGGAGGCGAGGAGGCTCTCGGCGCTCTGGACCCCGAACCCGGAGGCGATCTTCTCGAACTCCTCGGATTTGAGGAGCTTCCCGGGTTCGAGGCCGTGGCGCGTAAGCTCCTTTTCGAGTATTTCTTTCCCGAGGGAGATGGACTTCGCCCGCTCCTCGGTCTTTATCCACTGCCGTATCCTGGCCTTGGCGCGGGAGCTTACGACGAATTTAAGCCAGTCCTTCGAGGGGGTGTGGCTCTGGGACGTTATAATCTCTATGATGTCGCCGTTACGGAGCCTGTATTTCAGGGGCACCATCTTGCCGTTCACCTTTGCGCCGGAGCAGGTGTTCCCTATGTCGGTATGGACCGAGTAGGCGAAATCCACGGGGGTCGCGCCTAACGGGAACTGCTTTATGTCGCCCTTGGGCGTGAAGACGAAGACCTCCTCCGGGAAGAGGCCGACCTTTAGGGAGTCCATGAACTCGTCCGAGTCCTTCAGGTCCATCTGGAACTCAAGGAGCTGCCTGAGCCACGCGAAGCTCTTGTCGTCCTTGCCCTCGGGCTCTCTGCCCTCCTTGTACCTCCAGTGGGCGGCGATGCCGTACTCGGCGATCCTGTGCATCTCCTCGGTACGTATCTGCACCTCCATCCTGACGCCGTAAGGGCCGACCACGGTCGTATGGAGGGACTGGTACATGTTGAGCTTGGGGATGGCGATATAGTCCTTGAACCTGCCGGGAACTGGCTTCCATGCGGAGTGTATGACGCCGAGGACGCCGTAGCAGTCCCTGAGGGTCTTCACTATCACCCTGAAGGCCATTATGTCGTATATCCTGTCGAACTCGACATCCTGCTCCTTCATCTTCTTGAAGATGCTGAAGAGGTGCTTCGGCCTGCCGCTCACGTCGCCCTCGACGCCGTTCTCCTTGAGCTTGGCCTCTATCTGCTCCTTCACCGTCTCGATGAAGTTCTCCTTGATGTTCAGGGCGCTCGCGAGCTTCTCTTTCAAGTCCGCGTAGCCTTCCGGCTCGAGGTACATGAAGGCGAGGTCCTCTAGCTCGGTCTTTATCCAGCCGATGCCGAGGCGGTTGGCGAGCGGCGCGTAGATGTCGAGTGTCTCCTGTGCGATCTTCCTCTGCTTGGCCGGGTCGAGCGAGCCGAGGGTCCTCATGTTGTGGAGCCGGTCCGCGAGCTTTATGAGGATGACCCTGATGTCGCGGCCCATGGCCAGGACCATCTTCCGGAAGTTCTCGGCCTCGTGGTCGGCCTTCTTCTCGAAAGTCATGCGGCTCAACTTGGTGAGCCCGTCCACCAGGCCGGCTATCTCGGCGCCGAAGAGCTCCTCTATCCTCTCGATGGTCGTGTGGGTGTCCTCGACCGTGTCGTGGAGGAGGCCTGTCGCGACGCTCTGCGAGTCCATCCTCAAATCCGTGATGATATTCGCCACTTCGAGCGGGTGAGTGAGATAGGGCTCCCCCGACTGCCTTATCTGCCCCTGGTGGATGACGCCTGAGACCACATAGGCCTTTTTTATGAGCTCCAGGTCGGCATTGGGGCTGTAGGAGGCCACCTTCTCCAGTATGTTCTCTAACCTGACCATATAGTACCAATTTAACCTAATAAACCGCCTTTTTCAATAGACAAGGGACGCGGTTTGAGGGCCCGGCGGGCGTGAAGGCCTACTCGCGGGGTGATTGCGATTGCCTTCACTCCCTCTTTTCTGTTATTATTTTCGTCTATGAAGTTCATCAGGAAATCGCTCTATTTCGTCATTGCCGCGGTAATCCTGGGCTTCGGGGCGTACTGGTATTTTACCCGCGACCTCCCGCCGCTCGACACCATCCAGGACTATAACCCAAACCTGGTCACAAAGGTCCTCTCGCACGACGGCAGGCTCATAGGCGAGTTCTATATAGAGCGCAGAGTCATAGTGGGCCTCGACCAGGTGCCGGCCCACCTGATAAACGCCTTCATCGCCGCCGAGGACGCCGGGTTCTACGAGCACGAGGGAATAAGCTACTCGAGCATATTCAGGGCCTTTCTCAAGAACCTCCAGGCGGGCCGCGTCGTCCAGGGCGGCTCCACCATAACCCAGCAGGTCGCGAAGAGCTTCTTTCTCTCCTCGGAGAAGAAGATATCGAGGAAGGTCCGCGAGGCCATAATGGCCTTCAGGATAGAAAAGAACCTCAACAAGGAGGAGATACTCCACCTCTACCTCAACCAGATATACCTCGGGAGCGGCGCTTACGGCATACAGGCCGCTTCCGAGGCCTACTTCGGCAAGGACGTAAGCGAACTCACGCTTTCCGAATCCGCTCTCTTAGCCGGGCTCCCCAAGGCGCCGAGCAAGTATTCGCCATACGAGAACATGGAGCTTGCCAGGAGAAGGCAGGCTTACGTCCTCGACAGGATGGTCGAGACGAACCACCTTACGCGGGACGAGGCGGACAGGGCGTATGCCGAGGGCCTCAAGCTCGTGCCGAGACGGTCGGAGAGCCTGTGGGTGGGCCCGTACTTCACGGAGGAGGTCAGGAAGCACCTTGAGGCGAAGTACGGGAGCGAGCTCCTCTACAGGGGCGGCCTCGAAGTGCATACTACCCTCGACGTCGAGATGCAGAGGGCCGCTAACAGGGCGGTGGACCAGGGGCTCCGCGAGCACGACAAGCGGCGCGGGTTCAGGGGCCCGGCAAGGAAGCTCAAGAGCGAGGAGGAAGCCGGGGCCTTCAGGAAAGAGATGGAAAAGAAGCTCCTCCACGACCCGCCCGGGCCGGGTAAATACTACCTTGCCGCCGTCAAGTCGTTCAGCGACAGGGACAGGAGCCTCTCGGTCGATATAGGCGGGAGAGCCGGTATCATCCAGGCCCAGGACATGCAGTGGGCAAGGCTCTATAACCCGACGCGCGAGCCGGACGGCGGAAGGCAGGAGGACCTCCGGAAGATACTCAAGGCCGGAGACGTCGTGCAGGTCGCCGTAAAGGCAGTGCCCGAGAACGCGGCGGCACCACTCGAGCTAAGGCTCGAACAGGAGCCCCTTGCGCAGGCCGCACTCCACGCAATGGAGCCCGAGACCGGGGCCGTAAAGGCGATGGTCGGCGGCTTCGATTACTCGCAGAGCCAGTTCAACAGGGCCATGCAGGCCCGGAGGCAGCCGGGCTCGGCCTTCAAGCCCATAATATACGCGGCTGCGATGGACAGCGGACTTACCCCGGCGAGCATCGTAATGGATTCCCCTGTCGTCTTCGAGGACACCGAGAGGGAGGACTCCTGGAGGCCCAGGAACTACGACGAGCAGTTTTTCGGCCCGACCACAATCAGGGAGGCCATAGCGAGGTCCAGGAACGTAATAACCATAAAAGTGCTCAGGCAGATCGGCATCAGGCAGGCGCTCAATTACGCGAGGCTCCTGGGAATAAGCTCGCCGCTCGCGGGCGACCTCTCCCTTGCACTCGGCTCGTCCGCGGTCACGCTCCAGGAGCTGACGGTCGCGTTTTCCACGCTGGCAAACCTCGGCGTAAAACCCGCCCCGATGCTTGTTACAAGGGTCGCCGACCGGACGGGCCGCGTCCTCGAGGTGACGGAGCCTTTTTCGACGTCGGTCATCAGCCCGCAGACGGCGTATATCATGACGAGCCTCCTTCAGGGTGTCGTGGAATCCGGGACAGGCATGAGGGCCCGGGCCCTCGGAAGGCCGGCTGCAGGGAAGACCGGCACGACCAACAACCTGAACGACGCGTGGTTCATAGGCTATGTGCCGGGGCTTGCGGCAGGGGCCTGGGTGGGGTATGATGATGAAAAGCCCCTGGGAAGCAGGGAGACCGGCTCCAGGGCCGCTCTACCCGTATGGCTTGGCTTCATGTCCGGGGCGCTTGCCGAAACCCCGGCAAGCGGGTTCCCGGTCCCCGAAGGACTGGAATTCGCCCGGATAGACCCGTCAACGGGCCTCCTTGCCAATGATTCCATAAAAGACGCCGTCTTCGAGGTCTTCAAGGCCGGGACGGCGCCCGTGGATGTATCGCCCGTCCGGAACATCGGCGGGCCGTCGGACTTCTTCATGATAGACACGGACCCGGCCCCTCTTACCAGGGCCCGGCCCGATGAAACCGAGTTCATGGACTGAGTCATTATGCAGCCCCTTGTCGACTCATACGGACGGAGGATTGATTACCTCCGGATTTCGGTCACCGACCGCTGCAACCTCCGCTGCGTCTACTGCATGCCGCCCGAGGGCATTGACCTTGCCGAGCCCGAGCACATCCTGAGGTACGAGGAAATACTGCGGCTTGCGAGGATAGCGGCAAGGGGCGGTGTTACGAAAATCAGGGTCACGGGCGGGGAGCCTCTCGTAAGGAAGGGCATCGTAGATTTCCTCAGGGACCTCGCCTCGATACCGGGCATTGAGGACCTGAGCCTTACGACGAACGGTGTGCTCTTGAGGGAATACGCCCGGAGGCTAAGGGAGGCCGGGCTCAGGCGTATAAACGTGAGCCTCGATTCACTTAAGCGCGAAAGGTTCGCGGCAATGACCAGGGGCGACAGGCTTTCGGAGGTGCTCGAAGGGCTCGACGAGGCCCAAAGAGCCGGGCTTACGCCGGTCAAGATAAACATGGTCGTCATAAAGGGCTTCAACGACGACGAGATAGTCGATTTCGCCCTTATCTCGAAGGAGAAGCCCTACCATGTAAGGTATATCGAGTACATGCCCTTCAACACCCAGGAGGGCTGGCAGAGGGACAAGTGCCTGACCGCCAGGGAGATTAAGGAGCGAATAGAGGCCGCGCTCGGGCCTCTGGAGCCCGTTATCGACCACAAGGACGGCGCCGGGCCCGCGAGGAGGTTCAGGTTCAAGGGCGCTCCCGGAGAGATCGGCCTCATAAGCCCTGTCTCCGAGCACTTCTGCGGCTCATGCAACAGGCTCCGCCTCACCTCCGACGGGAAGCTGAGGACCTGCCTCTTCTCCGATACCGAAGCCGACCTCCGCACCCCGTTGAGGGACGGCTCCACGGACGAGGCCATCGAAAGGATACTCCTTGCCGCTGTACGGGAAAAGCCCAAGGGGCACACCATAAACGAGAACATCTTCAAGAAATGCAGCAGGACGATGAGCCTCATAGGGGGGTAGTCCGGGCTCATCCTTAGAATTCGGGGCCGGTCGGCCCGCGTTGAGCGTCCATGGTGGGAACGGTTTGAGATGACGTCGTCAGGAAGAACCCGTGTTGCGATACTCCTCGCAGTCGCCTTGATCCTCTCCGTACTCGCCTATTCGAACACCTTTACCGGAGAATTCCAGTTCGACGACGACGGGACCGTGGCGGAAAACCCCTATGTCACGGATATAGGGAACTTCCGGGGGCTTCATCTTAAATCCTTCGTTGACGGCATCCGCCCGGTAGCGACCTTCACCTTCGCTGTAAACTACTATTTCTGGGGCCTCGACGTCCTGCCCTATCACTTGACCAACTTCGCCGTGCACGCCGTATGCGGCCTCCTCGTCTTCTATCTGGCGTTCCTGACCGCGCGCTCGCCCGGGCTCCTCTACGACGAAAGCCGCGCCCGTTTCATCGCCCTTCTGACCTCGGCCATCTTCCTCCTGCATCCGGTCCAGACCGAGTCCGTAAGCTACGTGTCGCAGAGGTACGAATCGATCGCGTCGCTTTTCTACCTCGCCTCGCTCATCGCGTTCGTAAAGGGGCGGCAGGCGGCAGGAGCGCCCGGGAGATACGTCCTCTATGCCTTGTCTATAGCATCCGGCATACTGGCGCTCGGCAGCAAGCAATTCGCCGTAACCCTCCCGCTCGTGATAATCCTCTACGACTTCTATTTCCTAAGCGAAAGGCCCTCCTTCAAAAGGATGGCCGGGCCCCTGGTATTTCTGGCCCTCGCGGCGGTCGCTGGCTTTATCATCGTCAAGGGGCTCAAGGGAACCGACGCGGGCTTCTCCGTACAGGGCGTTACGCCCTGGGAGTACCTCCTTACCCAGTTCAGGGCGGTCGTGACCTACATAAGGCTTCTCTTCCTTCCCGCCTGGCAGAACCTCGACTATGATTTCAGGATAAGCAGGAGCCTTCTTGAAATCGACACCCTGCTTTCATTTCTCTTCCTTCTTTCGCTTTTCGTCTCCGCTATATTCCTTTTCAGGAGGCGGCGCGCCGCTTCATTCTTCATACTCTGGTTCTTCATCGTGCTCGCGCCAACCTCGAGCATAATCCCGATAGTAGACCCCATATTCGAGCACAGGGTCTATCTCGCCTCCGCAGGCCTCTTCTTCATCTTTTCCGACGTCCTTTGGGCCGCGCTTTCACGGGCCGCCCAAGGCATGGGGCGCCCTGCCCGCGGCGGGACGCTCGCGATTTCAGGGGCGCTCGCCTTGATGCTCGTTCTTTCGGGGCTTACCTACGAGAGGAACAAGGTATGGAGGACGAAACTCTCGATGTGGCTGGACGTCGCGGCGAAGTCACCGATGAAGTCCAGGCCGCACAACAACCTCGGGAACTGCTACATGCTCCTGGACAGGCCCTTTGAGGCCATAGAGGAATACAAAAAGGCGATAGCCCTCGACCCAGGCAATATCGAGGCCTACTATAACATATCGCTCAATCTCGAGAAGACGGGCCGCCTCGACCAGGCCGCCCATTATTACGATATCTTCTCGAATAACGCGCCGCCAAGGTACGAGAAGCAGAAGGAGTTCGCAAGGAAGAGGGTCGAGAGGTTCAGGGAACTGGAGCGGCTCGGGTTTGCCGCGGAAAAGGCCGCGCCCTGATACCCGCGCAGCCAGGAGCCTGACTCACGCGTGGGGGCGACCGCGCTCACCGAGGATGAACCTGTTCGTGTCAATGCCGTACTTGCCGGGGTTTGCAGAGCCTTTTATGCAGAGGTCCTTGCGTTCGGAAAGGGCCACCTCGACAGGGGGCGCGAGGGACTGGCCGTTCTTGTTCAATACGACCAGCACCGCGGGCTTGAGAGGGTTTTCGCGGTCGTTGGATTTCACGACGGCTATCTCACCGGTAGAGAGCTCGACAACGCTTCCTATGGGATATATGCCTATGCACCTGATGAAGCCCTGCAGGAAGCGGGCGTCGTAAACGGTGTTATTACCGAAAGACATGACCTGCAGCGCCTCGTGCGGCGTAAAACTCTTCCTGTGCGGCCTTTCCGAGGTCATCGCGTCATAGCCTTCGGCAACGCTGACAATGCGCCCGAACTCGTGTATGCGCGTGCCGGAGAGCCCCTCCGGGTATCCCTTGCCGTCCACTCTCTCATGGTGCTGGAGCGCCGTGACGATCGATGAGCGCTTAAAGCCGTCTGTCTTGTGGAGCAGGTCCGCGCCGAGCTCTGAATGCCTCTGCATCTCGGCGAGCTCGCTTTCCGTGTACCTCCCCGGCTTTTTAAGGAGGGCCTCCGGCAGGAGGAGCTTTCCTATGTCATGGAGGACCGCCGCCGTGCCGAGCTCGATCAGCTTTTCCCTTTCGAAGCCCAGCTCGCTTCCGAGGGCAAGCGACAGTATGCAGGTATTCAGGGAATGCCGGAACGTGCAGTCGTCGTTGTCCCTCAGCCACGCGAGGCAGGTCAGGGCATCGGGGTTCCTGAATATGCTGTCTATCATCCTGACGACTAGGAGGCCGAAGGCCTCCGCGTCAACGCTCCTCCCGGCCCTTATGTCCGTAAGGAAGCCCATGACATGGCCGACGGCCTCGTCCTTCAGGGCGGCTGCCCTGTATATCTCATCCTCGAATCCCACGGCCTCCGGAAGCGCAGTGCCGGCTTCCAGGACCGTTATCCCGGCTTCCTGATGGTCAGGCCCCCAGGCCTGTCCTCCGGCGCAATCGTCCGTTATCACATACGCAATGCCATACCCCCTGCCCCGGAAGGCCTCTATGTCGGCATCGCTCCTGACCAGGAGCGAGTTCATGAAAAAAGACGGCCTGCCGGTATCGTCCTTTTCAAGGGCGCAGAGCTTCATGCCTATCTTCAACTCATCCATCTGGATCTTTCTGAACATGCTTGCCGCCCTCGGTACACTTAATGAAGTACATTAAGAATATGCTGGAACTAACTGGAAATATTGTTTTTACATGAATTTTGCCCGAACTTGAGCCAGGCTCGGGAGGCAAAGGGTATGGCCAATGGTATTAACCTAGATATCGGCTGAAGGCAGGACAGGCTTTAGTCCTTTGAGAGGGGTCGGGTAAGGGATGCCTATGTCTGGGCAAGGCGCGCTACCACCCGAGCTTGAGCCTTTCGGCGAGCCTGTCGGGTAGACCGGCCTGCAAAACCTTCTCAGAGGCGGAGCGGATGTCATACTCGACCCTGTAAAAGACCGCCTGGTTTTTCCTTGAATCGTATACCAGGAAAGCGGCCCTGGGGTCGCGGTCGCGGGGCTGTCCGAGCCCGCCCGGGTTTATGAGGTATTTGACCCCTTTTGCAAGCTTCAAGGGGTTCTCATGGAGGAGGACCGCCTCGCCGCCCATCTCCGAGTAGGCCGCCGGGACGTGGGTGTGCCCGAAGAAGCAGATGCCGGGGGCGCCGTGCCCCTCCATGAGCTCGAAATTCCTTTCCGCGTCCCTTATCCCCATTATGTACCTGTCAATATCGTTCACCCATCCGTGTACGGCCATAAACCGCCCCTTCACGGTGAAGCTCTTGGAAAGCCCCCTCAGGTATTCGAGGTTCTCCGGCTTCAGGGCGTTCCTCGTCCAGTACACGGCAGCCGCCGCATGGTAGTTGAAGTTGTGCGGCTCCTCGAACCCGGCCACCCGTGAGTCGTGGTTGCCGAGGACGCAAACGGCCCCCCTCTCCCGCAGAAGCTCTATGCATTCGTTGGGGTTTGCGTTGTAGCCGACGATGTCGCCAAGGCATATTATCCTGTCAACGCGGAGGCGGTCCGCGTCTTCGAGGAATGCGCTGAGGGCTTCCAGGTTCGAGTGGATATCGGAGATTACGGCGTAAAGCATGGTGTATGGGCGGGGGGCCGGCACGGCCTCCGGGGCGAGGGCCATCTGCTTATAGCGGCCTCAGTGTATGGTGCCCTTGATATCCTCTCCCTCGAACACGGCCTTGCCGGTCTGGAACGGGTCGCTGGTGAACCTGTCGCGGCAGGACTTGCACAGTATGAATATGAGCTCTTTTGATACGTCCTCTTCGAGGGCCTTCGGGTCCATGCTTTCCATGGCGTCAAGGAGGTCGTTTATGCCCTCCTCGACGTCGCCATCGAAGTCCTCGAGGTAGCCGTCGAAATCCGCAAAGCTCCTTATCTCGAGTATATATTTGAGATTGCCCTTGGGCAGTTCCCTGCCGCAGCAGTGGCACCTTAATTTTTTCATCGGAAGCTTGACCCTTTCCGGGGGAGTCCGCGTCAGGGGAACCCTTTGCGGATGGCGGCCTTGGTATTCAGCCCTCTAACGGGGTCCTCCGGGCGAATTAATGAGCAAAAAGCATGAAGGCTTGCTAAATCTTAACCCTAAAGATGCCGCTTGTCAAACCAAATGGGCCGTGGTAATTTTGCCTTATGCCGTGCGATTTTATCCCTTTCACGAAGACGCATGACCTCTCCTGCGCCCCGGGGTCCCAATTGAACCTGCCCGGCCTCGCAAGCGTCCGGACGGCGGCATCCGGACCGGACCGGCTCGCCTCCTCCGGGATATCTTCAATCGAATAGGACGGGTACGATGCCGTTTCACAGGCTCCTTAAAACCGGAAGTCGACTGAGAAGCCTTCTTGAGAAGACGGCCAGAGCGTGCGCCATGCTTTTGAAGCGAGGTGCGCTAAAGGCGCCAAGCGGTCCTTTCGAGCCGTCGATGTCAATCCTCCTGACGCAGGCGCCGGAGCGCGCTCACGCCGACGCGAGGCGGGTCATGGCCGAAGCTCTCGGGCTCCGGCTTATAAGTAAAGACGGCGAGTGGACCGTAATGGAAAAAGGCATCCCTCCCCGTGTTTTTCACGTGCTCTTCCCTGCTGCGCTATTGACATTGTTTTCAGGCGCGCTCATCACCCTCCTTTTCGCTTTTGAGGGCACGATAACGCTCAGGTCAGGCTCCCCAATGGAGTTCATGCCAGAAAACCGGGGCCTCATAAGGCCGTTCTGGAAATCCGAGACCGGGAGCGTTGGCCTGCTTTTCGAGTCCTCGATTTCCGAATACGTTCAGACAGCCTCGCTCGATTACCCGCCGGACATCAAATCAAGGCTCGCGATAAAGCTCGGCTTTCAGCGCCCGGCGATTGAGGCAGGGGAAGACGCCCTCGCCTCAATCGGGACGAAAGCGCATTTGAAGGTCCGGAGCGATAACGGCGTAACCGAAGGAGGAGCCGGCACGGAAGGGCCCTTTCGGTACGGCGCCTATGCTTTCCGGCTCATTGACATTGAGCGAACGCTCCGGTTGAGGATAGATGGAAGCCCCATACCCCTTAGCGTAAAGACCGGCGGCGAGGCCATCATACCGGGCAGCCTTTCAACGCTCGAATTCGGGCAGTTCAGGAAAGGCTCGGTTACGCGGCTTGACGGCACGAGGCAGGATCTCAGGCCCCATGTGGCGGTCAGGAAAAAAGGCGCTCCCGGAGAGCCTGCCCTGCTCCGGCTCGGCGAGCCTGTTATCGTCGACGGCGCGCTGGTGTCACTCGCCGATGTGAGGGAGACGGCTGTCCTCCGCTACAGGTACGACCCGGGGAAGGCGGTCGTCCTGGCGGGCGGCCTGCTTGCCGTAATCTCCATTGTGCTCAAGCTCTTCGGGCCTTATTATCTCCTCGCTTACAGGATCGACGCTTCCGTGGAGATCGCGCGTATCGACCTCCACGCCTCCTCGGGCGGCGCATTCTCCTCAAAGGCAAGGCTCCTTCATAGGATAGAGCGCCTTCTTACGAAAGACGACCTGAGGCCCGAAGCGCTCCCGGGCTGATATTCCAGCCCGCCTCTCTCTTGGAAAAAAACCTCCGCAGTGGTATCATTTTTCCGATGGACATCAATTCATTCATAGCAGAGATAAAGGCAAGGGCCGACCTGAGGGAGATAGTGCACCACGAGGAACTCCCATCCCGGGACCCCGCCTATGCTGAGACAGCCCTGCCCCTCATGGCCGAGGTAAAGGAGGCACTCGCGTCCCTCGGCGTAAAGGGGCTTTTCACACACCAGGCCCGGGGCATAGACCTCGTCAGGCAGGGCAAGAACGTGGTCGTCATGACCCCTACGGCCAGCGGGAAGAGCCTCATATACAACTTGCCGGTAGCCGAGGCCATACTCAAGGACCCTGAGGCAAGGGCCATGTACATATTCCCGCTCAAGGGGCTCGAGCAGGACCAGCTCGGCGCTTTCAGGGAGCTTGCGGCAAGGCTACCCCTTGAAACGGAAGGCGGCGCGCCGGAGAAAGGGAAGAGAAAGGCCTTCAAGCCGGGCATATCAGAGATATACGACGGCGACACATCCGCTTACAGGAGAAAGCGGATGCGCGAGGAGCCGCCTCGTGTCGTCCTTACGAACCCGGACATGATACATCTCGCCATAAACCCCTTCCATGGGAAGTGGGAGAGGTTCCTTTCCAACCTCCGGTTCGTGATAGTCGACGAGATACACGCCTACAGGGGCGTATTCGGCTCGCATGTGGCTAACGTGCTGAGAAGGTTCCGGCGGGTAGCGAAGCTCTATGGGAGCGACCCTGTCTTCATAGCCTCTTCTGCGACCATTGCAAACCCTGAAGAGCTGGCCGAGGGCCTTGTCGGCAAGGACTTCGAGGCCATAACCGAAAGCGGCGCGCCGTCCGGGAGGAGGCATTTTCTTTTCCTCAACCCCGCCTCGGGCGTAAGCCCCTATACCATAGCCACAAGGCTCCTGGCCTCGTCGGTCCGCGCAGGTTTCAAGACCATAGCCTTCACAAAGGCCAGGAAGGTGACCGAGCTAATGCATTCCCGGATACTCGACGGCTGCCCGGATATAAGCCCGGTCGTAAGCTCCTACAGGGCGGGCTTCCTCCCCGAGGAGAGGCGCGATATCGAAAAAAGACTTTTCAAGGGCGAGCTATCCGGCGTCATATCGACGAGCGCCCTCGAGCTCGGGGTCGACATAGGAGGCCTCGACGTCTGCATACTCGTGGGCTACCCCGGCACCGTAAGCTCGACCTGGCAGAGGAGCGGGAGGGTCGGCAGGAGCGGACGAGACTCGCTCATCGTCATGGTCGCGCTCGCGGACGCGCTCGACCAGCATTTCATGCGGAACCCTCCGGACTTCTTCAGGCGCTCATCAGAGTCGGCTGTCCTGGACCCCTTCAACAGGCCCATAGTGAAGTCCCATCTCCTCTCCGCGACATCGGAGCGGTATCTGAGGGGCGACGACCCTGTCTATGATATTGCGAGGCTTGAGCCTGTCCTCGAGGAACTTGAAGCCGAAGGGAAACTGAGGCGCGGCAGGCTCGACGTGTGGTTCGCAAGAAAAAGGCGGCCCCAGATGGAGAGCTCCATCCGGGAGGCGGGTGAGGCCTACGCCATAATCAAAGACGGCGGCGGCCTCCTTGGGGAATCGAGCTCCACGAGAGTACTCTACGACCTCCATCCCGGGGCGATATACCTCCACAAGGGCGTCCAGTACAGGGTCGCCTCTCTCGACATGCGCGACCGGGTGGCCGTCTGCAGGCCGGCAGGCGAGATAGCCTATTACACGAGGCCTATGACCGAGGAGGAATCCGAAATACTCTCCGAGGACGACTCGAAGCCATTGAGGAACACGCTCGTAAAATTCGGGACGCTGAGAATAACTGAAAGGGTGCTCGGATACAGGAAAAAACACATATTCACCGAGGCCCCGATGGGCGAGTTCCTCCTCGACCTGCCGCCCTCTGTTTTCACTACAAAGGGCGTGTGGATGAAGGTCGGCAATAGCATACTCGAAGAGGTGCGCGGAAGCGGTTTCAGCATTGGCGGCGCCCTCCATGCCGCTGAGCACGCGATGATAGCTGCGCTCCCCCTCTACGCTTTATGCGACAGGATGGACCTCGGCGGGGTGAGCTATACATTGAACCCCGAGCTTCAGAGCCCGGCGATATTCGTCTATGACGGCCACGAGGGCGGAGTGGGCCTTGCACGGAGGGGCTTCGATTGCCTGAGGGAATGGCTTGGTTCCGCTCTCGAGCTCATGGAGGACTGCCCCTGCGAGGTGGCCTGCCCGTCCTGCACACAGGACCCGAGGTGCGGGAACAACAACGAGCCGCTCGATAAAAGGGGCGCGTCCATGATTCTCAGGGATTGGCTTGGCCGATGAGATGAACGGCCTGAAAATTCTCTCCTGAAATAAAAAAAGCCCCGCCGAACGGCAGGGCTTTTTGATTTCGATTCAAAAAAAATCAGAGCTCCTTCAGTACCGCCTCGCCCATCTCGGGGCAGCTTACGCGGGTCATCCCGGGCTGCATGATATCGGCGGTCCTCAAGTTTTTCCTTAAGACCTTCTCGACCGCCGCGTCGATCGAGTCCGCGGCCTCGTTCATGTCAAAGGAGTAGCGGAGCATCATGGACGCCGAGAGTATGGTGGCTATGGGGTTGGACATGCCTTTTCCGGCTATGTCCGGGGCGCTCCCGTGTATGGGCTCGTACATGGCCCTGCCCTTCCCTGCACCCAGGCTCGCCGAAGGGAGCATCCCTATCGAGCCTGTAAGCATCGAAGCTTCGTCAGAAAGTATGTCGCCGAAGGTGTTCTCGGTCACGATAACGTCGAACTGCCTGGGGTTCCTTATGAGCTGCATGGAGCAGTTATCCACGTACATGTGGCTCAATTCCACGTCCGGGTAGTCCTTTGCCACCCGCACGACCACCTTCCTCCAGAGCTCGGTAGTTTCGAGGACATTGGCCTTGTCCACGCTACAGAGCTTCTTGCTCCGCTTCCTTGCGACCTCGAACCCCACCCTGGCTATCCTCTCTATCTCCGGGGTCGTATAGACCATCGTGTTAACGCCGCGCTCGGTCCCGTCCGGAAGCTTCTCAACGCCCCTCGGCGAGCCGAAATAAAGACCGCCGGTAAGTTCCCTTACCACGACGAGGTCCACGCCTTCTATTACCTCTGGCTTGAGGGTAGAGGCCTCTATAAGCTCCTTGTATATCCTGGCGGGCCGGAGGTTGGCGAAGAGACCAAGCTCTTTTCTCAGGGCAAGGAGCGCCCTCTCGGGCCTTACCGAGTAGTCGAGCCCCTCCCATTTGGGGCCGCCGACCGCGCCAAGGAGCACGGCGTCGCTCCGTAGAGCAAGGTCGAGGACCTTATCGGTTAGCGGCACGCCGTCGGCGTCTATTGACGCGCCCCCGACGAGCGCCTCGGTCAGAATGAACTCGGCCCCGAACCTCGAACCCACGGCCTTGAGTACCTTTATCGCCTCTCTGACGATCTCCGGGCCTATGCCGTCGCCCGGCAATACAGCGACATTAAACCTTTTCACTTGCAAGCTCCTTGGTGTTTTTAGAGTCGATAGACGCTTGTGCGGGTTGAAGCAGCCTGCGCGGAGGCCTTCTCAGGATGTTTAAAAGCCCTTCCCGGACCTTTCGACCACGGCTTGGCCGGAATGAATCCGTCGAAACCTCGCAACTTGCCCGACCTGGACAATCTTCGCGATTTGGCAATCCGTCCGTGGATTGCCTGGCATGGTGTTTTTCAACACCCTGTCAGAGCGTGTTGGCGACCTTCTGGAGCACCTCCATGAAAGCGGCGAGGCCGCTTACCGGGATGACCACCGTGCTCCGCCTGTCGTTGGAGAGCTCGGCTACCTGCAGGAACCTGCCGCCTTCGTTCTCCTTCAGGTCCACGAACAGGGTCTTGTTCTCTATATGCAATTTCTCGCTGGAAAGGACCTTGCTTTTTGCGCCTTCCCTTTTCATACAAACCCCCTCTTTCTTATCGACTCCATGAGCCCGCCGGCCTGTATAAGCTCCTGCATGAACGGAGGCACCGGCCTGGCCGTGAAGCTCTTCCCCTTGGTGAGGTTTACGATGGAGCCGGTCGAGACGTCTATCTCGAGTTCGTCCCCGTCGTCCGTGGCTCCGTATACCTCGTCGGATTCGAGTATCGTAAGCCCCATGTTGAACGAGTTCCTGTAGAAAATCCTGGCGAAGCTCTTGGCGATTACGCAGGCAACCCCCGCGGCCTTTATTGCGATGGGCGCGTGCTCCCTTGACGAGCCGCACCCGAAGTTCTTGTCAGCGAGAATTATGTCCCCTGGCCGCACCTTCGAGGCGAACGAGGGGTCCTCGTCCTCCATGCAGTGCTTCGCGAGCTCCGCCGGATCGGATGTGTTGAGGTATCTCGCGGGTATTATCTTGTCAGTGTCTATATCGGCTCCGTACTTCCAGACCCTGCCCTTAAGCTTCATCTGCTCACCTCTGCGTAAAAAAATTTGTTTTCAGTGCCGCCTCGCGGCACTCCTGTCCTATGCCCGCCTGGCGGTTACAAGCTGCAATGACCTGCTTGCGAGAAAGACGCGCCTGAAGTCCCTGAAGCCCAGGCTTGAGAGTAGAGATTGTATATCGGTCCTCACCCATGCCCTGGCCGGCTCGCCTTCGAAAAATGTAAAGACCAGGGACTGCAAAAAACCCGCGGGCCCCTCGGCCCTGTGGAAATCGAGTATGGAGAGCTTCCCGCCTGATTTAAGCACCCTCCCGGCCTCGAAGAGTATTCCCCTGAGCGCCTCGGGCCTGGCCTCGTGGAGGCCCATGGAGGCCATTACCCTGTCAAAAGAGCCGCCGGCGAACGGAAGCTCCGCCGCATCCCCCCTTACGAGCCCTATCCCGAGCCTTTCGTCCCCTGCCTTTTCGCGGGCGGCCTTGAGCATCCCCTCGGAAACGTCCAGCGCGAATACGCAAGCGCCGCGCCTGGCTGCCATGAGGGACAATGTCGCGGTGCCCGAGAATATCTCAAGCACCTTCTGCCCGCCTCTAACGTCGGCCTCGTCAAGGGTCCTGGCCCTCAAGCGTGCCTCGCCGCCGAAGGGAATGGCCGCGAGCCTTACCCCGAGGTCGTAAAGCGGGGCAAGCCAATCGTACAGGTAATAATGCGGGGGGCGGGGCTTTTTCATGGCGGTCTCGCGAGGCCCGGCCCTCCGGGCCTACTTCGATACCTCGTCCGGGTGGGCTATCCTCCCCTTTACGGCCGTTGCAGCGGCGACGGCCGGGTTCGCAAGATAGACCTCGCTCTTGGGGTCGCCCATCCTGCCCACGAAGTTCCTGTTCGTGGTCGCGAGCGCCCTCTCACCGGCGGCCAGTATGCCCATGTGGCCCCCAAGGCAGGGGCCGCAGGTGGGCGGGCTTATGACGGCACCGGCCTTGAGGAATATGTCGAAGTAGCCGAGGCGCATGGCTTCGTTGTAGATGAACGGGGTCGCCGGTATTACTATGAGCCGTACGTATTTCGCGACCTTCTGCCCCTTCAATATCCTGGCAGCGACCTTGAGGTCCTCAAGCCTGCCGTTCGTGCACGAGCCGATTATGACCTGGTCTATGGTTATGCCCTTGAGCTCCGATACCTTTTTCGTGTTCTCCGGCAGGTGCGGGCAGGCGACGGTCGGCTCTATTCCAGAGCAGTCGTACTCCTTCACCTCGGCATAGGTGGCGCCTGGGTCGCTCGAATAGAATTTGTACGGCCTCTCGGCCCTGCCGTTCACATATTCCTCCGTGACAGCGTCAGGGGCTATTATGCCGCTCTTTGCGCCCGCTTCGATGGCCATGTTGCACATGGCCATCCTCGAGTCCATGGAGAGCTTCTCTATGGCCCTGCCCGTGAACTCCATTGCCCTGTAGAGCGCGCCGTCCACGCCTATGTCGCCGATTACGCGGAGGATGAGGTCCTTGCCGCTGACCCACTTGTTGAGCTTCCCTTCGAAGACGAACTTGATGGACTCCGGCACCTTGAACCACACCTCGCCGGTTATCATGGCCGCGGCAAGGTCGGTCGAGCCGACGCCAGTCGAAAAGGCCCCGAGCGCGCCGTAGGTGCAGGTATGTGAGTCCGCGCCTATGACGACGTCGCCCGGCACGACTATCCCCTTCTCCGGAAGGAGCGCGTGCTCGACGCCAACGTCGCCGCCCTCGAAGTAATATTTCAGCCTCTGCTCTTTCGCGAACTCGCGGAGTATCTTGACCTGGGCCGCGGATTTTATGTCCTTGTTAGGCGTGAAGTGGTCCGGGACAAGGACGACCTTGTTCCTGTTGAAGACCTTCTTCGCGCCGATCTTCCTGAACTCGCTTATCGCGATGGGCGCGGTTATGTCGTTCCCGAGCGCGATGTCCACCCTGGCGTTTATGAGCTCGCCGGGCGCGACTTCCTTCAGCCCGGCGTGCTTCGCAAGGATCTTTTCCGTGATCGTCATCTGCCTCATGCTCTTCAAAAACCTCTCCTGGAATGTGATAAAACCCTTGCGGGCTGGAAACTCTATATGCACGCCTGCTGGAAAAGGACTTCTGGGGGAAACTTTCTGTAGAAAGGTTCCCCCAGAACCCCTGACTTTTAGTTCCTGAGAAGACCCCCAAGGCCTTTCAGCAGTCCTCCTAAAGCACAGGTGTGTCGCGCTTCTCCTTCTTCATGTGCTCGAGCCTGTTGAGCGCGTTTATGTAGGCCTTGGCGCTCGCGACAATTATGTCGGTGTGGGAGCCCTGGCCGAGCACGATGTGCCCGCCCTCCTGCACCCTCACGGAGACCTCTCCCTGCGCGTCGGTGCCGCCCGTGATGGCGTTTACCGAGTATTTGAGGAGCCTGCTCTTCGTGCCGGTAAGCGAGGCTATGGTGTTGTAGGCCGCGTCCACCGGCCCGTCTCCTGTGCCTGTTCCGCTTTCGGTCCTGCCGTCGACCTCCATCTCGACCTCGGCCCTGGGGGGAGTATCGGTCCCGCTCTGCACCTTGAGCTTGACGAGCCTGTACCTGTCAGGCACCTCGACCCTCAGCACCTCGTCCTGCACTATGGCCTCGAGGTCCTCGTCGAAGACCTCCTTTTTGAGGTCGGCGAGCCGTTTGAAGGTCTCGAAGGCCCTCTCGAGGTTCTCCTGCGAAAGGTCGTAGCCCATCTCCGAGAGCCTCGTCTTGAAGGCGTGGCGGCCGGAATGCTTGCCGAGGACCAGCTTCGAGCGGGATATGCCGACAGACTCGGGCCGCATTATCTCGTAGGTGGACTTGTCCTTGAGGAGGCCGTCCTGGTGTATGCCGGACTCGTGCGCAAAGGCGTTGTCGCCTACTATGGCCTTGTTTGGCTGCACCATTATGCCGGTTATGCCGCTTACGAGCCTGCTCGCGGGGAATATCTGCTCCGTTGTGATGCCGGTCTCGAGGCCGAGGACGTCCTTCCTCGTCCTGAGTATCATGACTATCTCTTCGAGGGAGGCGTTACCGGCCCTCTCGCCTATGCCGTTTATGGTGCACTCTACCTGCCTCGCGCCGTTCACGACCGCGGCAAGGGAGTTAGCAACCGCCAATCCCAGGTCGTTATGGCAATGAACGGATATTACCGCCCTGTCGATGTTCCTTACGTTGTCGCGTATGCCCTTTATGAGCGCGCCGAACTGGTCCGGGAGCGCATAGCCGACTGTGTCGGGGATATTAACGGTCCCGGCGCCTGCCTCGATAACGGCTTCTATCATCTCGTAAAGGTATGCGGGCTCGGTCCTCGAAGCGTCCATTGCCGAAAACTCGACGTCGTCGACGTGGCCACGCGCCCTCTTGACCATCTCGACCGCCCTCTCGAGGGCCTCGCTCCGGGTGAGCCTGAACTGGTGCTTCAGGTGTATCTCGGAGGTCGAGATGAAGGTGTGTATCCTGGACCTGGCCGCGCCCTTTAGCGCGCCCGCCGCGGCGTCTATGTCCTCTGGCTTGCACCTGGCGAGGCTGCATATGACCGGGCCCTCGACCTCGAGCGCGATCCTCCTGACCGAGTCGAAATCGCCCGGCGAGCTGAAGGCGAAACCCGCCTCTATGACGTCGACCCCGAGCTTCGTAAGCTGCCTTGCTACGGCTATCTTCTCCTCGACGTTCATCGAGGCGCCCGGCGACTGCTCGCCGTCCCGGAGCGTCGTATCGAATATCCTGACCCTGTTGTCCATTACTGCGTCCCTATCCCTTTGACCCGGCTTCCTTCGTTTCCTTCCTGTCCCTTGCAGGGGCCTTGAGCGAAACCTTCCTCCGCTTGTCCACTATCGTCGTTATGGGCCCGGACAGCATATATCCCAGGCTCAGTATGAATAGCATCACGGGCGGGTTGGCTGCCACGACAATGAGGAGAAATATTATCCCTACCAGAAGCCTGAAAGGCATCCTCTGCGAGGGGCTCAGCTCCTTGAAGCTGTAGTAATGCACGTTGCTTATCATGAGGAACGCGAGCGTGTACACGAGTACGAGTATGGTCACGTGCCTTACGGCCTCGTCGCCCCTGCCAAGGTGGAAGAACATGAGGACCGTGGACGCGACGAGCACCGCCGCCGCGGGAATCGGGAGCCCGTTGAAACGCTTGCTCTCGACCGTCGTCACCTGCACGTTGAACCGGGCGAGCCGGAGCGCGCCGCATACGACGTACAGGAACGCCGCGAGCCAGCCGTACCTCCCGAAGGGCCGCAAGGCCCACGTGAATATGAGGACCGCCGGCGCCAGGCCGAAGGCGATGAGGTCTGAGAGGGAGTCGTATTCCACCCCGAACTTGCTGCTGCCCCCGGTAAGCCTGGCGACCCTGCCGTCAAGCCCGTCGAGTATCGCCGAGATGATGATGGCTATGGCCGCGTACTCGTACTTGCCGTCGAACGAGGCTATGATGGCGTAAAAGCCCCCGAAAAGGCTCGCCGAGGTGATGAGGTTCGGAAGGAGATACACCCCCCTCTTGACCTTTTTCTTTTCGCCGCTATCCAGGTTTATTTCGTTATCAAGCATCCCATCTTCCTATTATTGAAGAACCTGCCCTGACCCTGTCCCCAACCTTCACGTTCGGAGACGCTCCGGCCGGGAGATATACGTCCACCCGCGAGCCGAACCGTATCATTCCGAACCTCTCGCCCTTGCCGTAGCTCATGCCCTGCCTTGCGTAGCAGACTATCCTCCTCGCAACGAGGCCGGCTATCTGGTTGAAGGCGAACCTCCTGCCGCCCTGGTCCTCCATTATGACGGCGTTCTGCTCGTTCATGAGCGAGGCCTTGTCCAGGGAGGCGTTGAAGAACCTGCCGGGGTTGTATATGACGTCCACTACCCTGCCCGGGGCAGGCACCCTGTTCACGTGGACGTTAAAGACGTTCATGAATATGCAGATGCGGAGCGCGTCGGCCTTGAGGAACTTATCGTCCTTTATCCGCTCGACCTTTATCACCCTGCCGTCCGCGGGGCTGACTATCGCATTGGTGTCAGTCGGGATTTCCCTTTCGGGGTCCCTGAAAAACGAGACCACGAATACGGCAAGCGGCACGAAGATCGCCTCAAGCCAGCGGAGCCCCGCCATCCATACCACGATTATACAAAAAAAAGACGCCAGGATAAAGGGATAACCTTCCCTGGCAACCGGAATCCTTGCCAATCATACCTCCTGCAACTCCCCCTGTAATACGATAATACCCTCCCGTATGGGGAGGGTATTATCGGCAAAGAGCGGGGGGCTCTCTTCTGAAAGACCTCAGTTCTTTTCCTTGTCTACTATCTTCCCCTTCTTGAGCCAGGGCATCATGTCGCGTAGCTTTCCGCCGACCTCTTCTATCTGGTGCTCCTGGCCGAGCCTGGTGAGGGCCGAGAAGACCGGCTTGTTTGCCTTGTTCTCGAGCATCCAGTCCCTGGCGAATTCCCCGGTCTGTATCTCGCGGAGTATCTTCTTCATCTCTTTCTTGGTCTCGTCGGTTATGACCCGCGGCCCCCGGGTAAGGTCGCCATACTGCGCCGTGTTGCTTATCGAGTACCTCATGTTCGATATGCCGCCCTCGTATATGAGGTCCACAATGAGCTTCATCTCGTGAAGGCACTCGAAATAGGCCATCTCGGGCGGGTAGCCCGCCTCGACGAGCGTCTCGAACCCGGCCTGTATCAGGGCGCTCACGCCGCCGCAGAGGACCGCCTGCTCTCCGAAAAGGTCGGTCTCGGTCTCGTCCTTGAAGGTAGTCTCTATGACGCCGGCCCTTCCGCCGCCGATGGCGCTCGCGTACGCAAGGGCCGTCTGGAGCGTGTCGCCCGAGGGGTCCTGGTAAACGGCCACGAGAGCCGGAACGCCCGCGCCCTTCGTGAACTCGTGCCGCACGAGGTGCCCCGGCCCCTTGGGAGCTGCCATGAATACGTTCACAGATTTATCCGGCGTTATCTGCCCGAAGTGGATGTTGAAGCCGTGCGCGAAAGCGAGGTATGCTCCCTTCTTGAGGTTCGGGCCTATCTCCGCCTTGTAGAGGTCGCCCTGGAGCTCGTCCGGGACGAGTATCATGACTATGTCCGCGCCCTTCACGGCCTCGCTCACGTTCTGCACCTTCAGGCCGGCGGCCTCTGCCTTTTTCCACGAGACGCCTTCCTTCCTCAACCCGACCACGACGTCCACGCCGCTGTCCTTCAAGTTCAGGGAGTGCGCGTGCCCCTGGCTTCCAAACCCTATGACCGCGACCTTTTTGGACCGGATCTTCTCAAGGCTCGCGTCCTTGTCATAATAGACCTTCATCAACAGATTCCTCCCCTTCTAGTTTTCGCAATCCGTATAGTCGCTTTACGCTTTTAGCTTATGGCAACCTCTAAAAATCAGAAATTTTTCCTGCAATCAAGGAAGGGCGGGAATAAAAAGCGGAGCATATATGTGAATATGTGAGCATTTTTATTCACGCCCTGACGCAGAGTCCGGGTAAAATAGCAATTTTTAGAGGTTGCCTTATCTCTGCTTGGGGCTCCGGGCCATTGCCACCCTTCCGGTCCGGACGATCTCCTTTATGCCGAATGGGCGGAGTAGCTCGGTAATGGCCCGTATCTTCTCCTCGTCCCCGGTTATCTCTATCGTGTAGGTCCGGGAGCTTACGTCAACGACCTTGGCCCTGAATATGTCGACTATCGAGAGTATCTCGGCCCTGGTCTCGGCGTTGAGGTTCACCTTTATGAGGGCGAGCTCCCGCTCGATATGCTCCTCGCCGGTGAAGTCGTATACCTTGATGACGTTCACGAGCTTGTTCAATTGCTTGTTTATCTGCTCGAGGACTTTGTCGTCGCCGCTCGTGACGATGGTCATCCGGGATATCTTCGGGTCGAAGGTCTCGGCCACCGAGAGGCTCTCGATATTGAAGCCCCGCCCGGAGAAAAGTCCCGATATGCGCGATAGCACGCCGAACTCGTTGGTTACAAGGACCGATATCGTATGACGCACGCGTTGGACCTCCCAATCAGACCAGAAGCATCTTGTTCAACGGCTGCCCGGCGGGGACCATGGGGTAGACGCACTCGAACTGGTCCACCCTGAAGTCCATCAAAACCGGCCTGTCCTTCACTGCCAGTGCCTTCTCCAGCACCGTCCCGACCTCTCCGGGCTTTGTCGCCCGGAGGCCGACCGCCCCGTAGGCCTCCGCCAGCTTCACGAAGTCCGGCGCGACCGAGATGCAGGTGTGGGAGTACCTCTTCTGGAAGAAGAGCTCCTGCCATTGCCTGACCATGCCGAGGACCATGTTGTTGAGTATCACTACCTTTACCGGGAGCTTGTACTGCACGGCAGTGGCGAGCTCCTGGATGTTCATCTGGAGCGAGCCGTCGCCCGCTATGTCAACGACGGTCTTCTCAGGAAACGCTATCTGCGCGCCGATCGCGGCCGGGAAGCCGAAGCCCATCGTGCCGAGGCCGCCGGAAGTAAGGAAGGTCCGGGCCTTGTCGTATTTGAAGAACTGGGCCGCCCACATCTGGTTCTGCCCGACCTCGGTGGTTATTATGGCGTCACCGCCCGTAAGCTCGTAGAGCTTCTCTATGACGAACTGTGGCTTTATCTTGCCCTTCGGGTCCTGCTTGTACGAGAGCCTGTGGCTTCCGCTCCACCCCTCGACCTCGTCCCTCCAGGGCTGTATTCCTTTTTTGAACTCCTTTGCCGGGGGGCAGGCCTTCAAGAGGTCCTTCAGGACCGTCCTCACGTCGCCGACAATGGGGATATCGACCTTGACGTTCTTGCTTATCGAGGTCGGGTCTATGTCTATGTGGACGATGCCTGCATACGGCGCGAACTCGTCTATCTTTCCCGTGACCCTGTCGTCGAACCTCGCGCCCACGGCGATGAGACAGTCGGTATTCATTACCGCCATGTTGGCGGCGTAGGTGCCGTGCATGCCGAGCATGCCCATGAACAGCGGGTGCGTGCCCGGGAACGCGCCGAGGCCCATGAGCGTCGTCGTAGTGGGTATGCCGAGCTTTTCGGAAAAGGCCTTCATCTCGGCCGAGGCATTCGAGAGGACCACCCCTCCCCCGGCGTATACGACCGGCCTCTTCGAGGAAAGTATCAGCTCAAGAGCCTTCCGTATCTGGCCCGGATGCCCCTTGTAGTTGGGCTGGTAGCTCTCTATAGCGGCCTTATCCGGGTACTTGTAATCCGGAAGCGTCGCGGTAAGAACGTCCTTCGGGATATCCACTAGCACCGGCCCCGGCCTTCCGGTCGTAGCTATGTAGAACGATTCCTTTATTATCCTCGGGAGGTCCCTTATGTCCTTGACGAGGTAATTGTGCTTGGTGCACGGCCTGGTGATGCCGACGATGTCCGCCTCCTGGAAGGCGTCGTTCCCGATCAGGGGCGTCGGCACCTGCCCGGTGAAGACGACCATGGGTATGGAGTCCATGTAGGCGGTGGCAATGCCGGTTACGGTGTTGGTCGCGCCAGGGCCGGAGGTCACGACCACGACCCCGGGCTTGCCCAGTGCCCTTGCGTAGCCGTCTGCCATGTGCACGGCGCCCTGCTCGTGCCTTACGAGTATGTGCCGGAGGGGGCTGTCGTAAAGGGCGTCGTAGATGGGCAGTACCGCGCCGCCCGGGAAACCGAATATGGTGTCCACGCCCTCCTTCAGGAGGCATTCGATGAATATCTCAGCGCCGTTCTTCCTGTTCATGACAATATATTTCCCGTCTGGAATTTCGGTTTGGGCCTAAGCCTTGAGTACCGCCCCCGTATAGGCCGATGTGACCGACTTGGCATACCTTGCAAGCCAGCCGTCCTTTATCTTGGGGGACGGCGTCTTCCATGCCTGCCTCCTCGCCAGAAGCTCCTTGTCAGGCACCTTGAGCTCCATCTTCCTCGCGGGGATATCAAGCTCGATTGTGTCGCCGTCCTTTACGAGCGCTATGGGCCCGCCCTCTGCAGCTTCCGGCGAGATGTGGCCTATGCAAGGGCCCCTGGTGCCTCCTGAGAACCTGCCGTCGGTTATTAGCGCCACGGTTTCGCCCATCCCCATGCCCATGAGGGCCGCCGTCGGCGCGAGCATCTCCCTCATGCCCGGGCCTCCCTTGGGCCCCTCGTATCTTATGACTATCACGCTACCAGCCTTGATGTCGCGGCCTACTATCGCCTTCATCGCGGCCTCTTCGGAATCGAAGACGCGGGCAGTGCCGGTGAAGCGCATCATCTTTTCGCTTACGCCGGACTGCTTTACCACGGCCCCGAACGGCGCCAGGTTACCCTTGAGCACCGCTATGCCGCCTTCCTTGTGGTAGGCCTCGGAAAGGGGCTTGATGACGCGCTCGTCGACGTAGTCGACGCCGTCTATTATCGCCTTTATCCTTTTCCCGGAGACCGTCGGGTTGTCCTTTATGAGGTCCTTGAGCCTCAAAAGGAGCGCGCCTATGCCGCCGCCCCAATGAAGGTCCTCCATGTAATACTCGCCCACGGGCTCAAGCGATGTTATGTGCGGGGTCGTGAGGCTCAGGTCGTTAAACACATCCAGCGGGAGCTTCACACCGGCCTCGTGCGCTATGGCAAGGAGGTGGAGTACCGTATTGGACGAGCCGCCGAGCGCGAGGTCCGCCCTGATGGCGTTCTCGAAGGCAGCCCTTGTCATTATCTTCCGCGGGGTGACGTTCTTCCTTACGAGCTCTACCGCGCGCACGCCGCTGTCGAAGGCTATACGGCGCTTTTCAGCCGACGCGGCGAGCGCGGTGCCGCAGAAAGGGAGGCTCATGCCCATGACCTCGGTAAGACAGCTCATGGTATTCGCGGTGTAGAGGCCCTGGCAGGAGCCGGCGCCTGGGCAGGCCCCGGTCTCGCAGGCGTTAAGCTCTTCTTTTGTTATCTCGCCCGCCCGGAAACGGCCCATTGCCTCGAAGGTGTTCCTTATGAACGAGGTCTTCCTGCCCCTGTACCTTCCGGTGAGCATTGGCCCGGCGGTGACGACTATCGTCGGGATATCGAGGCGCGCAGCGCCCATGAGCATCCCGGGCGTTATCTTGTCGCAGTTCGTAAGGAGTATGAGGCCGTCAAAGGCGTGGGCCTCCGCCACGCTCTCGATGGTATCGGCGATGAGCTCCCTCGACGGAAGGGAATAATGCATGCCCCTGTGCCCCATTGCTATGCCGTCGCATATGCCGGGGAGCCCGAAGAACATGGGGTAGCCGCCTCCGGTGTGGACGCCCTTCTCAATGAACCTTTCGAGGTCCCTCATGCCGATGTGGCCGGGTATGAGGTCGGAAAAGCTCGTGGCCACGCCGATGAAGGGCTTCTTCATCTCGCCGGTGGGTATGCCTGTCGCGTAAAGGAGGGCCCTGGAAGGGACCCTATCAAGTCCTTTCTTTATCCTGTCACTTCTATTCGGCATCTACGGCTGCGGCTACGCCCCCTTCTCCTCGGCGAAATCGGAAACCCTCTTCTCCATCTCGTCCTTCAATGCGAGCTTCAACTTCTTGAGCCTCATCTTCTCCATAGTCTCGTCTGCCGTGAGCCTCGGTTTTTTTTCGAGTTTTGCGACCTTGTTCTCATAGTCCTGATGGCTCTTGTAGATCTTCCTGAATCCATCGTCCTCTTCGAGAAGCTTTTTCAGAATCTCTTCGCGTCTCTCCATTCAAGCCTCCCTTCCACTTTGAGGTCCCTGTTCCGGGTCTCCGGCATTTCCCCCTTGCAGGAAACAGGCTCACGACGTTAATAAAAAGTGCTTGTTTTTCAAGGACAAAGCTAATTTTTATAATATCGCAACCCGGAGAGCTTGTCAATTTGTTACCAAACCGGCTTTTTTCGGCCTGTTATGGCGGGAAAAATGATTTCTTATAACGCATTCCAGCGCCCAAGTCCATAAAAAACCCGGCATTAGAATGGAAAAAACGGGGTTTTGGCTGAATCTGGAATATTGTACAGGCTGGAAAAAGCGGTTTTTTTGCGGGGACATGAGTCCCCTTCACGTTATCCTGTTAGCGACCGCTTTTAAGCTCTGCTTCGGATTTCCGGAGGTATATCGGGACGAGCTCCGCCGGAGAGACGGCCTCCGCCGCGTGCTCGAAAGCCAGGAGCCCTACGTTAGAAGCCCTTATGTGCCAAAGGTGGGGCAAGGCCGCGTACGCGTCCCTGAGCGCCTCGACGAGCATTTCCATGTAAACGGAAAGGCCGCTCCCCAGGAATACGACTTCCCCCTCAAGCCCCCTCCCCCTTATTTCCCCTATGAGGGCCTCGGGCCGCATCGCCGAATCGGGCATGACCGCCCTGGGGCGGCCTGACATGGTATCGTAAAGGGCGGTGTATACCTCGCCCTTTCTGGCGTCGAGCACCGGGCAGACCATCCTTGCGGAATAAGGGATGTTCATGGCGAGCGAGGCGAGGGTCGAAACACCGGCTATCTTTTTCCCCTGCGGCCACGCGAGCCCCTTTAGGGCCGATATGCCGATGCGGAGGCCAGTGAATGAGCCCGGGCCGACATCAATGGCGAAGAGGTCTACTTCGTCGAGCCCGCACCCGGCGCTCTCAAGGTGCGCTTCAAGGGACTTAAGGAGCCAGCTGGAATGGGTCCCCGCGTCCCCGACGGTCCATTCGGAGATGAGCTTTCTATCTTCGAGGAGGGCTATCGAGCCTGACCGGGACGAGGTATCGATTGAAAGTATCTTCAGGCAACCTCTAAAAATTAGATAATTTTCCCGCAATCAAGAAAGGGCGGAAATAAAAAGCGGAGCATATATGTGAATATGTGAGCATTTTTATTCACGTAACCTACGCAGAGTCCGGGGAAAAGGTCAATTTTCAGAGGTTGCCTTCAATGCCTATCCGAATATTCGGAAAAGGTCGTTATAGGTCACAAGGAGCATGAGCATGATGAGGAGCGCTATGCCAACCTGCTGGGCCGCGGTCATGAACTTTTCGCTCAAGGGCTTGCCTTTTACGGCCTCCATTCCGAAAAATACGAGGTGGCCGCCGTCAAGGACCGGTATGGGGAAAAGGTTTATTATGCCGAGCTGGAGGCTCAGGAAGGCCATGAGCGACAGGAGTTCGGCTATGCCCGACTCGGCGGCCTGGCCGGCCACCTGCGCTATCATTATGGGCCCGCCGAGCGTCTTAAGCGAGTAGTCGCCGACAATGAGCCCCTTTACGACCACGAAGAGCTTGTAGGTCATGTCGACCCCCGAGGCAATACCCCTCTGGATTGACTCGATAAAGCCGTATTGCCTCGTGACCTGCTCCTCCTGCCTGGAGATGCCGATTAGCCAGGCCTTGGCATCTTCGTTGTAGACAGGGGTTATCTCGAAGGAAAGCTCTTCGCCTCCCCTCGCCACTTTTATGACCTTCTTGTCGCCGCTTTTGTGTATCGCGCTTTCAAGCTCGGCCCAATGGTTTATGGGCGTGCCGTTTATGGAGAGTATCCTGTCGCCAGGCGTAAGCCCGGCGTCCTTTGCGGGGAATCCCGGGGCGACCCCGCCGATTACCGGGTCCATCGGCGGGAACATCCCGCCGTAGCCAGCGCCGGTCGCCTCTGAGACGGCCGGCACAAGCGTCGTCTCATGGCGGGAGCCGTCCCTTATGAAGCCGACCTTGAGCTCCTTCCCGGGGCTCATGGCGAGGCCCATGAGGAGCTCCTCCCAGTTCCCGGTCTCGCTGCCCGAGACAGAGACGATGGTATCTCCCCTTTTTATGCCGGCCCTGTCAGCAGGCTCATTGGGAGCCACGTACCCCACCTCGGCGGGCCTTTCGAGATAGACCGGGACCTGTATGCCTATCATGAATATAAGCGGCATGAGGACGGCTGCGAGGACCAGGTTCATGGCAGGCCCGGCGGCCACGATGGACGCCCTTTTCCAGAGGGGCTTGTGGGTGAACGACCTCATCCGGAGCTCTTCGGTTATCTCCTCGCCGGGCGCTTCCCCGACCATCTTTACATAGCCGCCGAGGGGCAGAAGCGAAATCCTGTACTCGGTCTCTCCCCTCTGGATGCCGACAAGCTTCGGGCCGAAACCCAGGGAAAACTTCTCGACCCCCACTCCGCTGGCTTTAGCGGCGAGGAAATGCCCGAGCTCGTGGATGAATATCAGTATGCCGAGGACGATTATGAAGGATATTATCGTTGTCATTTCCTATCTCAATTCAAGCGTGATTTTGGCGTAAATTTCTGGCAGCCCCTAAAAATCAGAGATCTTCACCCGAATCAAGGAAGGTCGGGGTTATTCCCGGCCTGACGCAGAGTCGGGGAAAAGATCAATTCTTAGAAGTTGCATTTATTATACAATAAATTGCCGGCCAGTGTCGCGCTCATGCGGAAGCGGCAGCCGACCTGGCGAGCACCCTCGCCTCCCGGTCGGCCTCCAGGACGTCCTCGATCGACTCCGGCTCCTTCGATCGGTGCGCCCCGAGCACCTCGCAGATGATCCGTGATATGCCGGTAAAGGGGATCCTGCCCTCGAGGAAAAGCCCTACCGCGACCTCGTCAGCCGCGTTTAGCGCGGCAGGTGCGGTGCCGCCGGTCCTGAGCGCCTCGTAAGCGAGCCCCAGGCACGGGAACCTCTCCGGCTCCGGCGCGCTGAACTCGAGGGAAAGGCGGCTGAAATCCAGCGGCTCGGTCCCTGAAGCTATCCTTTCAGGGTACGCAAGGGCGTACGAGATGGGCGAGCGCATGTCCGGGGCGCTCATCTGGGACATTACCGAGCCGTCGATATACTCGACCATCGAGTGTACTATCGACTGGGGGTGTATTACAACCGATATCTTCTCAGGCGGCAGGCCGAACAGCCACCTGGCCTCGATGACCTCGAACCCCTTGTTCACGAGCGTGGAGGAGTCTATAGTGACCTTCCTGCCCATCTTCCATTTCGGGTGCTTCAATGCCTCTTCAGGCCCCATCCTTTCGAGCTCGGGAAGCGGGGTCTTGAGGAACGGCCCGCCGGAGGCCGTGAGAATTATCCTCTTTATGTCCTCTTTCCTGTGCCCAAGGAGCGACTGGAAGACCGCCGAATGCTCGCTGTCTACGGGCAGTATATTGACGCCCCGCTTCGCGGCCTCTTCCATTACGAGCCTGCCGGCAAGCACGAGCGATTCCTTGTTGGCGAGCGCTATGTCCTTACCGGCCCTTACGGCGGCGATCGTCGGGAGGAGCCCGGATGCTCCCGATATGGCGGCTACCGTCATGTCCACGCCCTCGAAGGCGGCGGCCCTCATGGCGGCGGCGAGTCCGGCCTCAACAGCGACCGGAACTGAAAGCGAGTTCCTCAAGGCCACTGCCGCATCCTCGCTCTCTACCGAGACGAAAACGGGCCTGAACTCTTCAATCTGCTCCTTGAGGAGCGCGATATTCCGGCCCGCGGCCATTGAGACCACCCTGAACCTCTCCGGGTGCGAGCGCACCACCTGGAGGGTGTTCGTCCCTATGGACCCGGTAGAGCCGAGTATGGAAATCCCCTTTCGTTTCATGTGTGCATGGCCCTGATGGTCAGGTAAAAATAAACGAACGGGATATTGAAAATCAGGCTGTCTATCCTGTCGAGCATCCCCCCGTGGCCTGGTATGATAGCGCCCGAGTCCTTAACCCCGGCGCTCCTCTTCAGGACCGACTCGGCGAGGTCGCCCGCTATGGCTATAAGGCCTATGCCTGCCGATAGCGCGAATATATCCAGGTAATCCGGCCCAAGCCCGGCCAGACGGGCGAAGACGAAACCCGTAATGACGCCACCGGCAATGCCCCCTATCGCGCCCTCAACGGTCTTTTTCGGGCTTATCTCCGGAGAGAGCTTGTGCCTGCCGAGCGTCTTCCCGACGGACAGGGCAAAGGTGTCGTTCGCCCAGACCACCACGAGGAGGAAAAGGAGCCACCACTCGCCCTGGTGAAGCTCCCTGAGCGGGGTGATAAAAGAAATGGGCAGGGCTATGTACAAGAGGCCGAGCGCCTTGTGCGCCGTATCCAGGGAGGAATCGCCGAGAGGGCGGCCGGATACCATCGAATGGAAAAAGAAGAGGAATACGAGGGTGATGAGGGCCGGGGCCAGGAAGACCGGCCCGAGAAAATAGACGGCAAGTACGATTATTACGCCGGATGCGACGCCGAGCCGGTCGAAGACCCTGTCTTTAGCGTCCACCCGGGCGAGCGCGTTGAACTCGGAAAAGGCAAGCGCGGCGATTACGGCAGAGACCGCGAGTATCCAGTAAGGGCCGGCGTAAAGGACTATCGCGACGATAATCGGGATAAGTACGGCCCCGGTTGCTACCCTTTTCAGACTCCCCTCCAATCGGAAATGCGCGCCCGGCTACCTTCTGGCGGCCGCGCCCACTTCCTTTTCCTTCACCAGGCCGAACCTGCGCTCCCGCTTCCGGTAATCCCCTATGGCGGCCTCCAGGTGCTCTTTCGTGAAATCGGGCCAGAGCACGTCTGATATGTATATCTCGGTGTAAGCGAGCTGCCAGAGGAGGAAGTTGGATATCCTCATCTCGCCGCTGGTCCTTATTAGGAGGTCAGGGTCGGGGATGCCGGCGGTGTAGAGGTTCGACTGGACCGTCTCGTCCGTCACGTCGGACGGCATGAGGCTTCCCTCGTAGACCTGCATGGCGATTTTCCTTGCGGCCCGGGTTATCTCCTCGCGTCCGCTGTAGCTCAAGGCGAGCTGGAGCCCCATGCCCGTATTGCCCCTAGTATTCTCCTCAAGGTCGGATATAACGGCCCTAACCCCGGCCGGGAGGTCCTCGACGCAGCCGATGGCCCTGAAACGGATGTTGTTCTCAATGAGGCTTTTCTTCTCGCCCTTCAAGTGGGTCTCGAGGAACTTCATGAGCATTTGGACCTCGCGGGCTGGCCTGTTCCAGTTCTCCTTCGAAAAGGTGTACAGGGTCAGGTAACGGACGCCCATCTCCCGGCAGTGGCGGACGGTCTCCCTCGCCGCCTCCACGCCCTTACGGTGGCCGTTTATCCTGTTGAGGAGCCTCTTACGCGCCCACCTTCCGTTGCCGTCCATTATGACGGCTATGTGCCTGGGGAGATTGTCCCTGGGAATTTCGCTCATAGGGAAATGCGAAGCCTTCTTTTCATGTGGGGTCGAAGAGGCCTGAGGGAGGGCGGCTATACCTCCATTATCTCGGCCTCTTTCTGGACGACCATCTCGTCTATCCTGTGTATCTGCCTGTCGGTCACGTCCTGCACTTCCTTCTGGAACTTCTTAAGGTCGTCTTCCGAGATGGCCTTGTCCTTTTCCAGCTTCTTGAGGCCCTCGTTGGCGTCCCTCCTTACGTTCCGCACGGCTATCTTGCATTCCTCGGCGTACTTTTTGGCGAGCTTTACGAGGTCCTTCCTCCTCTCCTCCGTAAGCGGCGGGATGTTTATCCTTATGAGCTTGCCGTCGCTCGAGGGCGTAAGCCCGAGGTCCGAGGTCATTATGGCCTTCTCGATGGCGTGGAGCTGCGAGATGTCCCAGGGCTGTATGGTGATGGTCCTGCTCTCGGGGACCGAGAGGGTCGCTATCTGCTTGATGGGCGTGGGCGTGCCGTAATAATCGACCTTCACGTGGTCGAGTATCGCAAGCGATGCCCGGCCGGTGCGAAGCCCGCCGAGCTCGTGCGTGAGCGCCTCGAGGGCCTTTTCGGTCCGTTTCTTCAAATCGGAAAATATCTCTTCCTTCATCTCCTGCTCCGTTAAATCGGGATTAGCTTCTTTATTCCGCGCGAGCAGCGCTCAGAGGCTCCGGGCCTCTTTCAGGAAACGAGCGTGCCGATACGCTCGCCCTTTACTATCCTGACGAGGTTCCCGTGCTCCTTTATGCTGAATACGATTATAGGCAGGCTATTGTCCATGCAGAGGGAAATGGCCGTCGAGTCCATGACTTTCAAGCCGTCCTTGAGGACGTCTATGAACTTGAGGCTCTCGTACTTGACCGCGTCCTTCTCCTTCATCGGGTCCCTGTCGTAGACGCCGTCGACCTTGGTGCCCTTGAGGATCACGTCGGCGTGTATCTCCATTGCCCGGAGCGACGCGGCGGTGTCGGTAGTGAAGTACGGGTTTCCGGTGCCGGCAGCGAAGATTATGACCCTGCCTTTCTCGAGGTGGCGCACAGCGCGCCTCCGAATGTAGGGCTCGGCAAGCTCCTTCATCTCGATCGCCGATATGACCCGCGTAAAGACGCCGTTCTTCTCGAGCGCGTCCTGGAGCATGAGGGAGTTTATGACTGTCGCGAGCATGCCGACGTAGTCGGCGGTAGCCCTGTCCATGCCCTTGGCGCTCGCGGACACCCCCCTGAAGATATTTCCGCCCCCGATGACCACGGCCACCTGGACCCCGAGGTTATGCACGTCCTTTATCTCCTGGGCTATGGAGTTTATGACGGACGTGTCGACCCCGAACTCCTTGCTTCCCATCAGGGCCTCGCCCGAGAGCTTCAGGAGTATCCTGTTATATTTGTATTCTGGCATGTCGCGCACGGAAAGGCCGTCCGGCCTAAAGGTGAGATATGCAAAAAGGAGCGGGGGGCCTGGCCCTCCCGCTCCCGGTTTTTACTTCTGCGCGGCCGCCACCTCGGCGGCGAAGTCGGACTGCTTCTTCTCGAGCCCCTCGCCTACCTTGAACCTGGCAAACCTTCTTATCGATATGTTCTCGCCGAGCTTCGCGATGTTCTCTATCACGACCTGCTCGATTGTCTTTTCCGGCTCTTTCACGAACGGCTGCTCAAGGAGGCAGACTTCCTTCAGGAACTTCTCGACCTTCCCGTCCACCATCTTGGCCACAACGTGTTCGGGCTTCCCTGACTCCTTTGCCTGGGCCTCGTATATACGCCTCTCGCTCTCTATCACCTCGGCCGGGACTTCCTTCCTGCTTACGTAGGACGGGCTCATCGCCGCTATGTGGAGCGCTATCTCGCGGACCAAGGCGCTGAAGCCGTCAGTCTTGGCCACGAAATCGGTCTCGCAGTTCACTTCAAGGAGGACGCCCACCTTGCCCCCGCCGTGGATATAGCTACCTATTATGCCTTCGGTCGCGGCCCTGGCCGCTTTCTTCTCAGCCGCCGCAAGGCCCTTCTTGCGGAGAAACTCTACCGCAGCCGCCACGTCGCCCTTGGTCTCGGCAAGGGCCTTCTTGCAGTCCATGAAGCCGGCCCCGGTCTTCTCCCTGAGTTCCTTTACTGCTCCCGCGGAAATCTCCATTATCCGAAAAACCCCCTGGTATTATTATCTGCGGCTCAGCCCTGTGCCGTTCCCTCGGCGCCCGCTCCGGCCTGGGGGGCCGGGATTGGCGCCTCAGCACCCGCTTCAGCCTTCACGGCCTTCTTGTCGGCCTTGGCCTGGAGCGCTTCCTCGTATACGGCCTTGCCTTCGAGGCAGGCGTCGGCCATGGAGGCGGAGAAGAGCTTTATGGCCCTTATGGCGTCGTCATTTCCGGGTATCACGTAGTCGACCTCGTCCGGGTCGCAGTTCGTGTCCACGATGGCCACGACCTTGATGCCCAGCCTGTTTGCTTCCTTGATGGCTATGGACTCTTTCTTGGAGTCGATTATGAAAAGGACGTCAGGCACCTTGTCGAGGTTCTTAACGCCGCCCAGGTATTTCTCGAGCCTTTCCCTCTCCCTCCTGAGGAGCAGGAGCTCTTTTTTGGTCGCCGAGGCGAAATCCGGGTTTGTCTCGAGGGTATCGAGCTCCTTCAATCTGTTTATGGACTTCTTGACGGTGGCGAAGTTGGTGAGGAACCCGCCTATCCACCTGTTGTTTATGTACCCCATCCCGGCCCTTGAAGCCTCTTCCAGTATCGCGTTCTGGGCCTGTTTCTTGGTGCCGACAAAGAGGACCCTGCCGCCCTTGGAGGCGGAGTTCCTGATGTAGTCGTATGCTTCCTTGAAGAGCTTGACGGTCTGCTGAAGGTCGATGATGTAGATGCCGTTCCTGGCCCCGTAGATGTAGGTTTTCATCTTCGGGTTCCACCTCTTGGTCTGGTGCCCGAAGTGGACGCCTGATTCCAGAAGCTGTTTCATTGAAAGATAAGCCATTTGCGATTCTCCTCCCTTTCGGTTTTTTTCCTCCGCGGCGCATGGGACCGGAACCCTGGAAGGGCACCGCCGGTCCTGGATCTCCGCGTGCGTAGTTAATCGAAGATATTTAGCACAATGATGCGGTTGTTGCAAGAAGAAAAAGGCTTTCGCATGCCTTGTGAGGGGCGGGAATATGCGAAAGCCGCTGAGAATTATTGAACTTTATGAAAAAAGACGCAAGAGAAACGATTGACCAAGGACAGCCCGCTATTCGCCAGTCCGCCAGGCTATCTCGCCCCTGCCCATAACCCCGGTCACCACGAGCTTCAACGTGCCGTCTGCACCTGGCAGCTCCGTGCCTTCCTCGGAATATCTCGGGAATTGGACACTATAAGCCCTGCTCCAGAGGTCGAAATACGGGAAGAACTCCCTTATGAAAGCCTCTGTGCCCTCGACCCTGGAAATGGAGATCGGCCTCGCGCGGTTACCGCTCCCGTCCTCGAGATAGACCTGCCAGACCGAGTCCCTGCGGTCGAAGTCGTTAACGGCCGCGTCAGGCGTATAGGCCGTAAAGAAGACCTCGTTATACTTCTCGGCCTGTTCAAGCTCCCGGGCAAGTAGCGCTTCCTCGCGCTCCGGGCCGAGCGCGTAGCTTTCGCCGTACTTCCTTATGTAGGCCCTTCTGAACTCCTCGCTCTTGTAAGTGGCGTTCAGGTAAAGCCTTGATTCGAGCTTCTCGTGCAGCCTGACCCCGCCTGACCAGCGGTCCAGCACCTTATGGTAGGGCGGCTCAGGGGCCGGACCCTTTGCGCAGCCCTGAAAAAAAATCGCCGAGAGGGCCAGCAGGCAAAGGACCGCTGAAAACACCCTGCCTCCCCGCCTGGCTATTCCCTGTTTGAGAACGCGCGTTAGCATACCCGTGGGCCGTCCTATTCCGCAAGCCTGATGCCGAGGTTTATAAGCCTGCTGCTGTGCTCAAGTCCGTACCTGTAGGTCGTACGGAGCTTATATGGCGCGTCGATATAGGAGCCTCCCCTGGCCACGCGCCAAATACCGTGCTCCGGTCCGTAGGGGTTCTGCCTGGGGCTAGCCTGGTAGAAATCGAAATCGAAGTAGTCTTCGGCCCACTCGGCCGCGTTCCCGGACATGCCGTAGAGCCCGAGCGAGTTGGGCTTACCGGACTTGACGGGGCCAAGCTTATCGCTGTTGTCGCTGAAGAGGGCGTAGTCGCCAAGCTCCGCCTCGTTATTGGTCCCTGACCAGACCATCTTCTTTCCGCGTTCCCGGGCGGCATACTCCCACTCCGCCTCGGTCGGGAGGCGGTAATACCCTCCGACCAGGTCGTTGAGCTTCTTTAGGAAGTCCTGCACGACCGAAAAACTTACGTACACGACAGGAGCCTTGGGGTCGACGGCCATGAGCCTGTTATATTTCTGTATCGGCGAATACCCCATCACCAGCTCAAAGAGCTCCTGTGTCACTTCTGTATCGGCCAGGTAGTAATCGTCCAGGCAGACCTCGTGGACCGGCCTTTCGTCCTCATCGCCGTTCCCGACGAAGTCCCCCATTTCGAAGCAGCCGCCTTTTATGTACACCATCTCGATAAGCGGCTCCACGTCCTCCTTCGTGACGACCTTCTCAGCCGGTTTTTCAAGCTGCAGGTGGTCGTCGATCCCGAGGTCATCGTCCTTCATGTTCATTGGGGGGTCCTGGGCCAGAGCGCCGGAGCCTGCCATCATAAAAACGAGCGTGAGTGTAACGGCCAGGTTCTTGAATTTCTTCATCTCTTTCCTGCCTCCTTCCTTTTCCGTCCTCTAACGAGGACGTCAGACCAAAAAGACGATTGAAGGACGCCCGTTAATTCGGACCGCCCCGGAGCCGTTCATTTAAAAAGCGCGAGCTGGGGCGCCTGGGCGCTCAGTACGTCGACCGGGTATCTGCCGGTGAAGCATGCGTCGCAAAAGCTCCCGCCGGCCTCGCGCACGGCCTGGTACAGGCCTTCGACGCTGAGATAACCGAGCGTATCGGACGTTATATAGCGGGTTATCTCCTCCACGCCCTGGGCCGCCGCGATAAGCTCGTCCCGCCTCGGCGTGTCAATGCCGTAGTAGCAGGGGCATATGGTCGGCGGCGAGCTTATCCTCATGTGGACCTCTTTCGCGCCGGCGGCCCTTATCATCTTTATTATTTTCCTGCTCGTGGTGCCGCGGACGATGGAATCGTCTATGACGACCACCCTTTTGCCGCTTATTATGTCGCTTATCGCGTTGAGCTTTATCTTCACGCCGAAGTGGCGTATCGAGTCCTTGGGTTCTATGAATGTGCGGCCCACGTAATGGTTCCTCACGATGCCCTTGTCAAAGGGTATGCCGGAGGCCTCGGCATACCCTATCGCGGCAGGGACGCCGGAGTCAGGCACCGGCACGACCACGTCCGCCTCGACCGGGTGCTCCATTGCGAGCCTCGCGCCGAGTTTTTTCCTGACCGCGTGCACATTGGCCCCGAATATCTTCGAGTCGGGCCTTGCGAAATATATGAACTCGAAGACGCAAGGGGTGTACTTGACAGCGGGAAACGGCTTGTAGGACGCTATGCCGCTTCCGTCTATGACGACTATCTCGCCTGGCTCTATTTCCCTGACGTACTCGGCCTCTATGAGGTCGAAGGCGCAGGTCTCGGACGCCACGACCCACGCGCCCTTGAGCCTGCCGAGCGATAGTGGCCGGAAGCCATGCGGGTCCCTTGCCGCTATCATGGCCTTCTCCGTGAGGAAAAGGAGCGAATACGAGCCGAGCACCCTCCTAAGCGAGGCGGTTATCCTGTCCACGAGCGAGTTCTCCTTGCTGGAGGCCAGGAGGTGGACGATTATCTCGGTGTCCATCGAGGACTGGAAGATGGAGCCGTAGGCCTCGAACTCGGCCCTGAGTATCTGCGCGTTTACGATGTTGCCGTTATGGGCGACCGCTATCCCGCCCCTCGAATACTCGACGACAAAAGGCTGCGCGTTCCTTATATGGGACTCTCCGGTGGTCGAATAACGGACGTGCCCTATGGCGGAGCTGCCGTGGAGGCGCTCGATGTCGGCCTCGGTAAAGACGTCGGCAACGAGGCCCATTCCCTTGTGCGAATATATCCGCTCGCCGTCGGTCGATGCTATGCCGGAGCTCTCCTGCCCCCTGTGCTGGAGCGAGTAGAGGCCGAGATACGCGAGATTGGCGGCCTCGGGGTGTCCGTAGATGCCGAAGACCCCGCACTCGTCGTTGAACCTGTCTTTTCTGAAAGGGCTCATCAGTAAACCGGAACCTTATCTGGAACCCATGTATTTTTCAAACGCGCCGGACCAGGCGTCCCTGACCCTGTCCAGGCCTATATCGATGAATCTTCCTATTTTGAGGGACGTCCCGCCGACCCTGCCTATCACCCTGAACGGGGCCCCGGCCTTTTCCGCTATGGCCTTCATTTCATCGAGGTCGTCTTCCGCAAGGCTTATTACTATCCTCGACTGGGCCTCGCCGAACAGCGCGTCGTCGGCCCTGAGCCCCCCAGCTTCCATCTCGACCGCCGCGCCGACCGGCCCGTCCGGGTTAAGGCACGCCTCGGCAAGGGCGACAGCGAGGCCGCCGTCCGAGACGTCGTGCGCGGAGGATATTATACCAGCCCTGATGCCCTTCAAACAAGCATCATGGACCGACTTCTCAAGGGCAAGGTCCAGCGCCGGCGGGGTCCCTTTCTCCATGCCGTGGACCGAATAGAGGTATTCGCTCCCGCCGAGGCCCGGCCCGTCATTGCCGAGGAGCCCTATTAGGCCGCCCTCTGAAAGGAACCACTGCCTCGTGTGGCAGGCCGCCTTTTCTATAAGCCCCACCATGCCTATGGCCGGGGTGGGCTGTACGGAAACCCCCGACGTCTCGTTATATAGGCTTACGTTGCCGCTCACTACGGGTATGCCGAGCGCGAGGCACGCCTCTTTTATGCCCTCTATGGCCTCTTTTATCTGCCACATGACCTCGGGCCTTTCCGGGTTCCCGAAGTTCAGGCAATCGGTTAGGGCCATGGGCCGCGCGCCGCTCGAGACGAGGTTCCGCGCGGCTTCGGCTACCGCGAGCCTCCCCCCTGCCCTCGGGTCGAGGTAGCAGTACCGGGAATTGCAGTCCGCGGTCAGGGCCAGCGCCTTGTCCGTCCCCTTTATCCTTACGACGGCCGAATCAGACCCGGGCAGGACGACCGTATCCGTCCTCACCATGTGGTCGAACTGGCGGTATATCCACTGCTTGCTCGCGATATTGAGGGATGAGAGAAGCTTTATGAGCGCCGCGTTATAATCGCCCGGCTCAGGGACCGACGACATATCGAGCGAATTGAGCCCGTCCTGCCAGGCCGGACGCTTCGAGGGCCTGTCGTATACGGGCGCGTCGTCGGTAAGGAACGGTACAGGTATCTCGGCGACCGTCTTCCCGCACTCCGTTATCCTTATTACGTTCCCATCGAATACCCTGCCTATGACCTCGCAATCGAGGTCCCATTTGCTGAATATTTCCTTTACCTTGTCCTCGACGCCCTTCCGGACGACCATGAGCATCCTCTCCTGCGACTCGGAGAGCATTATCTCGTAAGGGGTCATACCCTCTTCGCGCCTGGGGACCCTGTCCATGTCGAGCTCTATCCCGACCCCTCCCCTGGATGCCATCTCGACGCTCGACGAAGTGAGCCCCGCGGCTCCCATGTCCTGTATGCCTACGACGTAATCGGTCCTGAACAGTTCGAGGCAGGCCTCAAGGAGGAGCTTCTCGGCGAACGGGTCGCCGACCTGGACCGTGGGCCTCCTCTCCTCGCCGCCCTCGCCGAAGACGTCTGAGGCCATTGTAGCGCCGTGTATGCCGTCCCTGCCGGTCTTGCTGCCAACGTACATGACGGGGTTGCCTGCGCCCGAGGCCTTGCCCCTGAATATCCGGTCCTTTTTCACGACCCCGGCGGTCATGACGTTCACGAGGCAGTTGCCGTTGTACGAGGGGTTGAAGCTCACCTCTCCGCCGACTGTCGGGACCCCGATGCAGTTCCCGTACCCGGCTATGCCGGAGACTACCCCGTCGACGAGGAACCTCGTCCTCGGGTTGTCCGGTGCGCCGAAACGAAGGAGGTTCAAAGAGGCAACGGGCCTTGCGCCCATCGTGAATATGTCCCTCAATATGCCGCCGACGCCGGTAGCCGCGCCCTGGTAGGGCTCTATGAAAGAAGGGTGGTTGTGGCTTTCCATCTTGAAGGCCACGGCGAGCCCGTCGCCTATGTCGACAATCCCGGCGTTCTCGCCCGGGCCCTGCAGCACGAACTCGCCCTTTGTCGAAAAGCCTTTCAAATGCCTCCTCGATGACTTGTATGAGCAGTGCTCGCTCCACATGACCGAGAATATGCCGAGCTCCAGGAGGTTCGGCTCCCTCCCGAGGGAGGCCACTATCCTCTGGTACTCGTCCGGGGCGAGCCCGTGTTCCTTTACCGTTTCTTCAGTTATCCTCATTTCCCTATTCCGCCGGGATGGTGTATATCCACCCGCGCTTGTCCTCTATCTCTCCGTACTGGAGGCCTGTTATATGGTCGTAGATTCTCTTCGATAGCGGGCCGGTCTCGCCGCGGTTGATGGTGATTGACGCGCCCTGGTGGTGTATCTCGCCTACGGGCGATATGACGGCTGCCGTGCCTGTGCCGAAGGCCTCTTTCAAGCTCCCCTTTTCAGAGGCTGCGAAGACCTCGTCTATTGAGATCTTCCGCTCCGAGACCTTAAGGCCCCAGTCCCGCGCGATAGCCATGACCGAGTCGCGGGTTACGCCAGCGAGCACCGAGCCGCCGAGGGCCGGGGTCACGAGCTCGTCTTCGAGGAGGAAGAACATGTTCATGGTGCCGACTTCCTCTATGTATTTTTTCTCGACCGCGTCGAGCCACAATACCTGCGTAAAGCCCTTTTTCTTGGCCTCCTCCGCTGGCAAAAGGCTTGCCGCGTAGTTCGCCGGGGTCTTGGCCTCTCCGAGCCCGCCCCTTACGGCACGGACATACTCCCCGGGAGTGGTGAGCTTGACCGGGTTTATCCCCTCTTTATAGTACGCGCCCACGGGGGAGGTTATGATGAGGAACTTGTATGTGTCGGAGACTTTAACGCCGAGATAGTTGTCGGTGGCGAATATGAACGGCCTTATATATAGCGCGCAGCCTCTTTTCGGCGGCACCCAGCCCCTGTCAGTCCGTATAAGCGTGTGAAGGCCCGCGATGAAGTCCTGATAGGAAACCGGTGGTATGCAGAGCCTCTTAGAGGAACGGAGCATCCTTTCATGGTATTTCTCGGGCCTGAATATGTTTATGGAGCCGTTAGGGGCGCCAAAAGCCTTGAGCCCCTCGAAAATGGCCTGCCCGTAGTGGAGTGTGGTGAGCGCCGGGGAGACCTCGATATTGCCGAAGGGGACGACTGCCGGGGGGCCCCACATGCCGTCACTGAAGTCCATTGAGAGCATGTGGTCGGAAAAGACGGTGCCGAAGACCGGGTTTTCGAGGATGCCGGGGGTGAGCCTGCTCTCCTTGACCCTCCTTACCTCGACATTTTTCAGGAACGGCATATTATTGGACATTTTCCCTTGCGAGGAGTGCGGCTCCCTTCGGAAACCCGGATTTTTCAAAGGGGTTTCTCCGCACAGGGGCCGAAAAACGAGCTTTCTCCGGATATCCGGAGAAAAATTAAAATAACCCAAAAAAGGGCAAATGACAAGAGCGAAAAGAGGCGTGGAATCGTATTTAGAGGGGCTGGCCAGGCGGGAGAGCGCCGGCTCAGGCGCCCTGGCTCGAAGGGAGCCTCGCTATCATCTCCATTGCTTTTCTGATGATATCCTTCTCGTCCTTGAACCTCATCATGCCGGCAGCCTCGCCTATCGGGACCCACCTGCACTCGTCGACCTCCTCGTCGTGGTCCTCGACCCTGCCTGACGTATACTCCATGAGGAAGAAATACACTATCTTGAATATCCTCCTGGTCTCCGCGCCCTCCTTCAATGTAAAGAAATACTCGATATGCCCTATCTTCTCGATTATCCTGCCGTCAAGGCCAGTCTCTTCCCTCACCTCCCGGTGCGCGGTCCTGGCGAGGTTCTCGCCTTTTTCAGCCGTGCCCTTGGGAAGCCCCCAGACCTTGCCGCCGCGTACGGAAATGAGCGCGATCTCGACCGTCCCTTCGCTTTTTCTTCTGAAGATAACGCCGCCCGCCGAAATCTGGCGCTCCGCCACGTGCCCCTCCGATACGGTCAATCAATCTCCAAGGGTCGAATTCCCCGCCGCTTGCGGCGCGGCTAAAAGACACCCCCGGTGCTTGCAGCGGAGTAGTCCTTTACGCACGCTTTCCCGCTCAGCAATGCCCTTCTATCCTGTGCAGCCCCTCTTTGCGCGCGGTCTCAACCGCTTCGTCCAGTTCCGTTCCCGTGGTCCTTCTCGACAGACGCCTGTCTTCAAAGGCCCTGTATACAGGCCTGTACTGGCCCATGATGTTTACATAGGTGTCCGCGGATACGTCCTCGGACAGGAAGCGCATTACCTCCTCCGTGCCGGCAAGGCCGTCCGGCAGGACCAGGTGCCTTACGATGAGGCCCCGGCGGGCGATATTATCCAGCCCGGTCTCAAGGTCTCCGACCTGCCGGTGCATCTCCATAACCGCCTCCCTGGCCTTCGAAAAATATCCGTGTACGCCTGAAAGCTCGAGGCCCATCCGGTCGGAGCCATACTTGATGTCCGGCATGTATATATCGAATACGCCTTCAAGCAGCCGCAGCGCATCGACCGAGTCATAGCCGCCCGAGTTGTAGACGAGCGGCACCTCGAGGCCGTTCTCAATCGCAAGGGGAAGGCTTTCGGCAATATGCGGCGCCTGGTGGGTCGGGGTGACGAGGTTTATGTTATGGCAGCCTTCTCTCTGGAGGCGGAGCATCATTGAGGCGAGCCCCTCGGAAGTCACTTCCCTCCCGTCTCCGGAGCGGCTTATCTCATGGTTCTGGCAGAAGACGCACTTAAGATTGCAGTACGAAAGGAATATCGTGCCGCTGCCGTATCGGCCCGAAAGCGGCGGCTCCTCCCCGAAGTGCGCGATGGCAGCGGAAACTTGCGGAAGCGCGCCGGAACGGCAGACGCCGGTCTCCCCGTCAAGGCGTCGTGCGCCGCATCTCAAGGGGCAAAGCCTGCACGGAGATAGCATGGCCCTGAGCCCCCGTATCCTCTCAAAGAGCTCGCCGGTCTCGTAAAGCCTTATGTAGCCCGGACGGAAACCCATACACGGACATTATATCAGGAACGGCTCCCCGGCAGGAACGGAAATCGGTCCTGCCGTACGGGCAATTGCCGTACGCTTCAGCGTAAGTCCCTAAGCGCGGGGATGTCAGAGAGTGGGCTTCCTGCCCCCGGACTGCTCTTCGAGCTCGGTCTGGCACTTGAGGCAGTGCTCGGCGTAAGGCATGGCCTTGAGCCTCTCGTCCCCTATCTCGGCCCCGCACCTGCTGCAAGCGCCGTACGTGCCCTCGTCCAGCTTCCGTAGGGCCACTTCCATCCTCTCGAGCTCCTGCCGCCTAAGGTCCGAGACCGAAAGGCCGAGGTCTTCGACAAGGTCAAGGACCGACAGCTCCTCGAGGTCGTGAGGTATGTCGAACTGGTCGCTGTAGTCCTTCCCGAATTTCCTGAATATCTCTTCCCTCAGCTCGTTCCACACCTTGCGCTTCCTGTCGAGGATGAGCTTTTTATGCCCTGCCTTGTGGTTGTCGTTCCGGTTCATCGGCTGAGACCTCCTTTATAGGCCTTATCAGCATACCGGGTGCTCGCCCCTGGCCAGCTCTTCGGTAAACGAAGGTATCCGCAAAAGGAACTCGTCGATTATCTTCCTCACTCCCTTTTCGTAACGGTCCCTGCCGGCCCTGCCGTCGGGTATCACCTGCACAAAGACCTGCTTCGGCTCGTCTATTGGCCTCCCGATCTCGCTCAGGAGCCAGACGGATACCTCCTTGACGCCATTGACGCTCTTGTATATCTCGGAAGCCATGAGGTGCGACAGTATCGAGTATATCTTCCCCACGTGGCTTACCGGATTTTTTCCGGCTGCCGCCTCGGTGCCCATCGGGCGGTTGAGGGAAATGACCCCGTTTACGCGGTTCCCTCTCCCCACCTGGCCCGAGTCCGCGTCCTCGGCGGAGGTGCCGAGAAGCGTGAGGTATACGCCCCTGGTGCCCTGTCCTTTCATGTCGAGAGAATTGAGGTTGAGAGTGATTTCAGAAAACGGGAAACCCGACAGGAAGTCCCTGATCGCGGTATGCATCTCCTTTTTCTTTTTGAAGTAGGCAGCCTCGCTCTGTATAAGACCCGCCAAAAGCGGGCAGGCGACCGTCAAATCGAGCTCGCTTCCAGTCCTTACGCCCATCACCTTCACGTCCGAGCCTGCCTCGGGGAAACGAAGCTTAAAGGCCTCGGAATTTATGAAGCGCTCGGTGGCCAGGACCGCGCGCTCGGCGGTGGTAAGCGGCGCGTATCCCGCCGCAGCGGAAGTGTCGTTCGCGACCCTCACCCTGCCGCGCCTCTCGAATATCCCTGCAAGCTCCTCGGAGCCCGGCTGCAGTACGACCCTGACCTTAAGGTGCTCTTGAGGGTCAACGTGCGGGAGGTTCTCGGCTACCCAGGAACGGACTGTCCGCTTGACGATATCCTCGACCGGGACGCGTGAGTCGCCAATCCCGTAAGAGGCCCTGTCGCCGACGATTAGCTCCATTGGCTTCAAAACCTTTCCGCTGCCGAAGCCCTTTTCCACCTGCCCTGCCACGAGCAGGCCCTTGTCGATGTTATGATGGAGGACGGCGCCGAATCTTTCCATGTATTCGCGGCTCAAGGCAACCGAAATCCTATCCATGACAGCGTCGCAGATGGAGTCGGGGTGCCCGGTCCCCTTCCTCTCGACTATCTCCACGGCCTGCTCGGAAACGGCCATGTTAGTAGAGACCTCGACGGTCTTCTGCATTGTCACCCGGTCCCCGTTGAATTAGGCCGAAAAGGCGAGCCGGCAGGTTACTGAAAAGCCCCCTTTGGGGGAAACTTTCTATAGAAAGTTTCCCCCCACCCCCCCTTCAAAGATTAGTTGTTCCTGAGATGACCCCCATGAATGGGGGTCATCTCAGGAACAACTAAAAACTTTTGGAGAGAGGTTAGGTCCAATGGATGCGAACGTGATACATGAGGCTATTCGCCTCCTGAGCCCTATGAGCATCCAATGGCTCTAGAACCTTTTTATAAAAAGGTCCTCTCAAGGGTTTTATGCACCTGCAGCTTCACTTTTTCGGCTTCTTCGAGTACCTTTCCATCTTGCTGTATATGCAGCCGCAGTATTTCTGCCTGTAGAGGCCGAGGGCCCTGGAGGCGTCGATTCCATCCTGCCAGAAGGCCCTGAAATCCTCATAAAGGAAGAGTATGCCGTACTTTCCGGCTAATTCAATGCCTGCGCTCCTTATGGCCCCGTGGTCCTGGTACCTGCTGTAGAGAAGAGAGGATGTGAAGACGGGAAACCCGAGCGAGCTCGCGGCCCGCGCCGTAGCCTCAAGCCTCAGGTAATAGCAGTATTCGCACCTCTTCCCCGTTTGCGGGAAACCTGGGCCAGCGTGCTCTTTCATGCCCTTGAGGAACGTTGAGGGCCTGTATTCCTCGTCATAGATGACGTTCAGGGAGAGGTGGCGGGCAAGCTCCTTTGCTGCGGCAATCCTTTTCCTGAATTCCGAAAGGGGGTGGATGTTCGGGTTATGGAAGAAACCTGTGACCTCGGCCTTGCCGTCAAGGAGTGATTTTAGCGGCATGATGGAGCATGGGCCGCAGCAGATGTGCGCAAGCACTACCGCATTGCCGCCGCCTATCGCAGGTAGGTCCTTTATGGATATGGCCTCTTTCATTGGAGACCCGTTGTTTTGGATTTGGAATTGGCGTACTTTCGTGTACGCCGGAGTGTGCAGATGGATTTTTCAGCAGCCTGTTAAAACAGCCCGTCATGCTTCCCCGCGCTCGCCGTCTTCCTGTAGGGCCTTCCCAGGTGCGCGTACGCGAGCTCCGTAGCGACCCTGCCCCTGGGGGTCCTGTTGAGATACCCCTCCTGCAGGAGGTAGGGCTCGTGGAGGTCCTCGATGGCGTCCTTCTCTTCATGGAGCGCGGATGCAAGCGCCTCTATGCCCACCGGCCCTCCGCCGAACTTGTCTATTATGGTGAGGAGCATCCTCCTGTCCATCTTGTCGAACCCTTTCGAGTCTATCTCGAGCATGGAGAGCGCGCCTGAGGCGACGTCCCTTGTTATGACGCCCTTTGCCTTGACCTGGGCAAAGTCCCTCACCCGCCGCAAGAGCCGGTTCGCCACCCTCGGGGTACCCCTCGACCTCCCGGCTATCTCCTCCGCGCCGTCGTCGGTTATCTCGACATCGAGTATGGAGGCCGAGCGCGCGACTATGGTCTTGAGCTCGGAAGCGGCATAGAAATCGAACCTCAGCATCACGCCGAACCTGTCCCTCAGGGGCGAGGTAAGGAGCCCGGCCCTGGTAGTCGCGCCGATGAGGGTGAACTTCGGAAGCTCTATCTTCACCGACCTCGCCGAAGGCCCCTGGCCTATCAGGATATCTATGTGGTAGTCCTCCATTGCCGGGTACAGTATCTCCTCGACGGCCGGGGTAAGCCTGTGTATCTCGTCTATGAAGAAGACGTCCCTGTCCTCGATGTTGGTGAGCATGGCCGCAAGGTCGCCCGCCTTGTCTATGACAGGGCCCGAGGAGGCCTTTATCTGGCTCCCGAGCTCGTTGGCGATTATCATTGCCATCGTGGTCTTGCCGAGCCCCGGGGGGCCGTAGAAAAGCACATGGTCGAGCGCCTCTCCCCTGCCCTTCGCGGCCTGTATGAAGACCTTGAGGTTCTCCTTGAGCTTCTCCTGCCCTATGAAGTCGTCCAGGAGCCTGGGCCGGAGCGTAGCCTCTAACTCGTCTTCTTTAAGCTTCGCGGGCGTTATCTCGCGCTCGTCTTCCATTCGTTCATGTCCTTGTCTTTGAAATGAGCCTGAGCGATTCCTTCAATACCTCTTCGAAGGCAGGCTCGTCGCCGAGCGAGCGGGCCGCCTTCTTTGCCGCCTCCTCGGCGGGCACGCTCCTGTAGCCGAGGTTCTCGAGGGCAGACACAACGTCGCTTACGAGCGGGTCCTTGCCGGACGCGGGCTCTTCCTGAGGCGCGCCCTTGAAGGATATTGAGCCTATCTTGTCCTTAAGCTCCAGGATGAGCCTCTCGGACGATTTTGCCCCGATACCCGGGATTGAGCCGAGCCGCGCCTTGTCCGACGAGCCTATGGCCTGTATGAGGTCGCCTACCGCGACACCTGAGAGGATGTTCCGGGCAAGCTTCGGACCCACGCCCGAGACGCTTATCAGGAGCTGGAAGACCTCCTTCTCCTCCTGGGTAAGAAACCCGTACAGCTGTATGGCGTCCTCCCTCAAATGGGTATGGACCCGGAGGCTTACTGTCTCGCCGTTTTGAGGGAGGGTGTAGAAAGTGGACAGCGGGATGAAGACCTCGTAGCCCACCCCGCCGGTCTCGACGACCACCGATTCGGTCGTCTTGTGTATTATGCGCCCTTTTATGCTGGCGATCATATGGTGCGCCTGGAGGGTAAAACTGCGGCCTCCCCTTTTATGCGGAGGCTGGAAGAATGGCTGTTAAGGTGGCAGATGGCGAGGGCTAGGGCGTCGGTCGCATCATTTTTTCCTGCGATAAGCCCGGTCTTGAGGAGAAGCCCCACCATCTTCTGCACGTCTTCCTTTGCGGCCCTGCCGTTTCCGGTCACGGCCTGCTTGACCGAGGCAGGGGAATACTCGTAGACCGGTATGCCGAACTCGGCGACGGTGACGAGCAGGGCCCCCCTCGCCTGCCCGAGCGTAATGGCGCTCCTCGCGTTCTTCGCGTAAAAGACCGATTCGAGCGAAACGGCTTCGGGCCTGAACTCTTTTATTATCTCCCGTAGCCTCGTGGATATGCAGAGGAGCCTGGCGGAAAGCGGAAGCCCGCCACCGGGAGATATGTCCCCGTGGCAGACGCGGACGAGCGCATTGCCCTTTCTCTCCACTATTCCGTATCCTGTAGAGACGCTTCCGGGGTCGATTCCCAGGACCATAGTTTTCACCTTGAAGGCTGCTATTTAGGAGGCGATGCTCGACATCTCCTCAGGCGGGATGTCGAAGTTGGCGTACACGGACTGGACGTCGTCCAGGTCCTCCAGCTCCTCAAGGAGGTTAAGCACCTGCCTGGCGGACTTGCCCTCGACCCTAACCGTGGTCTTCGGCACCATCGCTATGTCGGAATGCGAATAGCGGACCTCGGCCTGGTCAAAAGCCGTTTTGACCCTGGCGTATTCAGTGGGCTCGGTATACACCTCGAAGACCCTGTCGTCCTGGTTAGTAACGACGTCCTCGGCCCCGGCCTCGAGCGCGGCCTCCATGAGCTTTTCTTCAGTGATCGAGCCCATGTCGAATGTGAAGACGCCCCTTTTTTCAAACATGTACGCGACCGAGCCGCTCTGGCCCAGGCTTCCCCCGAAACGCGAGAACGCGTGCCTCACCTCGGAAGCGGTCCTGTTCCTGTTGTCGGTCATGAAGTTCACTATGACGGCGACCCCGCCGGGCCCGTAGCCCTCGTAGACGCCTTCTTCGTAGACGACGTTTTCGAGCTCGCCCGCACCCTTCTTTATGGCCCTGTCTATATTGTCGGCAGGAAGGTTCTCTGCCTTGGCCTTCTCGACCGCGAGCCTGAGCCTGGGGTTCCCCGCCGGGTCGCTCCCGCTCTTGGCCGCTACCATGATCTCCTTCACGAGTTTCGTGAAGACCTTGCCCTTCTTCGCGTCAGACTTGGCCTTCTTGTGCTTGATGTTGGCCCATTTGGAATGCCCTGCCATTGAACCACCCCGTTGAGACTTTTTCTTAGGAACATAGAAACACACGATTCATAACACAAAACGGCCTGCTTTTCAATTTACAATCTGAAGGGGCGAGCCGTATCCAGGTCCGGGAGCGGGGCGCTCAGGTTCCTTATGTTATACTAAAAATAGGATTCGACGGCTCCCATATCTGAGCACTGCGGCAAAAAGCCGGAAAAGGAGCGTGTTTATGGACCATGCCGACCGACACGGAACAGAGGGAGAGCTGGAGAGGCTCAGAAGGCGGGTAAGGGAGTTGGAAAAAAAAGAGGCCGAGCACAGGCGGAGCCTCGAAGAAAACCCCGCCACCATAGAGGCCCTTATGGGGTATATACCGGAGGGCATCATAATAGCCTCCGCGCCTGACGAGACCGTGAGGATGGCAAGCAGGGAGGCGCTACGCATGTCGGGGAACGGCGGGGAAAGCATCGAGGGGCTAAAGCTCAAGGACCTTGCCGGCAAGTGCCCGGTCTACCATCCGGACGGCAGGAAGCTCAAGGAGGAGGAAAACCCGCTTTTCATCGCTCTCCGGGAAGGCCGGGTCATAAGCGACATGGAGTTCACGCTCCGGAGGCCCGACGGGAGCGAGATATTCGTCCTCGCCAACGCCGGCCCGGTCTTCGATAAATCCGGTAAGCTCCTGGGCGCGATAGTCTCATGGAGGGACATAACCGCTAGGAGGAGGGCCGAGCAGGCCGTCTTAAGGGAACGGGGGCTCCTTAAAAGGGTGCTTGCCATATTGCCCGTGGGCGTGTGGATACTGGACGGTAGCGGCAACATCGTGGAGGGGAACGAGGAGGGACAGAGGATCTGGGGCGGCATAAAGCAGGTCGGCATCGAGGGCTACGGCGAGTACAAGGCATGGTGGGCGGAAAACGGCAAGCCCATCCCGTCGCACGAATGGGCGGGCGCAAGGGCCATTGAAAGGGGCGAGACCTCCGTAAGCGAAGAGGTGGAGATCGAGGGCTTCGACGGGGCGCGCCGGTTCATAATCAATTCGGCTGTGCCGCTCACCGATGAAAAGGGCGGGATAACCGGCGCGGTCACGGTAAACCAGGATATAACGGCGAGGAAGCTCGGCGAAAGGATGCTCGCCGAGGCCCAGCGTACGGCAAGGCTCGGGAACTGGATATGGGAGCCTGAAAGGGACCAGATATGCGGCTCGAGCGAGGCGTACAGGATATTCGGCCTCCGGGAAGGTCAGCCCATGAACATGGAGGAGTTCATAAAGATGGTGCATCCGAACGACAGGGAGGCACTCAACAACGCCATAAGTGACGCGCTCGCCGGAGGCGGCGGGTACGAGTTCGACTTCAGGGTGGAGGTCAGGGGCGAGACTAAATACGTCCAGGCCATCGGCAGGACCGAGTTTCGTAACGGAAAACCGGTGGCCGTAAGGGGCACGGTCCAGGACATTACGGAACGGAAGAGGACGGAAAACGAGCTGAGGGAGGCGCTCGCCCGCATAAAGACCCTTAGCGGCCTCATACCCATCTGCGCGAACTGCAAGAGGATCAGGGACGACAGGGGCTACTGGATGAGAATAGAAAAATATATAGAAGACCGCTCCACCGCCGAATTCACGCACAGCCTCTGCCCGGACTGCGAAAAACGGCTTTACGAAGATGACAAGGCTGCCTGATCGGCCTATCAGGACGTTGAAAAAGTCTTTCCTGGACTTTTTCAACCACGGCCTGGCCGGAATGAATCCGTCCAAGCCTCATAAATTGCTCGACATTTTCAGCCATTGCAATTTGGCAATCCATCCGTGGATTGCTTAGCAGGGTGTTTTTCAACACCCTGCTACCCCCTTTTCCACCCGGAAGGGGCGCTCCCCGGCCCCTTTATGCCCAGCTCGCGCATCTTGAGGAGGAGCGTATTCCTGTGGATCTTGAGCGCCCTCGCCGTTTCAGCCCTGTTCCAGTTGGCCTTGTCCAGCGCGCCTTTTATGTAGCGCCTCTCGAAGGCCTTGACCGCTTCCTTGAAATCCAGCGTCATCTCCTTTCCCGGAGCCGCCTCGTCCGCTAGCGCCGGCATGCCCATCGGCAGGTCGTCGGCCCTTATGAGACCCCCCTCGGGCGCGAGCACCACGAGCCTTTCCAGGAGGTTTTCAAGCTCCCTGATGTTCCCGGGCCACCCGTAATCCATGAACGCCCTTATGACCTCCGGATGGACCCCCTCCACCCTCTTGCCGCACTTCTTGGAGAGCTTTTCGAGGAAATGCTCGACGAGCAAAGGCACGTCCTCCTTCCTCTCCCTCAAGGGCGGGAGCTCTATGGGCACAACCTTGAGCCTGTAGAAGAGGTCTTCCCTGAAGCGGCCCGCCGAGACCTCGTCCTCAAGGCGCGCATTCGACGCCGCTATCACCCTTATGTCGATCGTGATGGAAGAATTCGAGCCGACCCTTTCGAAGGACCTCTCCTGCAGCACCCTTAGGAGCTTTATCTGGAGGTGCATGGGTAGCGTCGATACCTCGTCAAGGAAGAGCGTGCCAGTGTCGGAGTGCTCGAACTTCCCGATCTTCCTCTGGTGCGCCCCGGTGAAAGCCCCCCTCTCGTGCCCGAAGAGCTCGCTTTCCATGAGCTCTGATGGCACCGCCCCGCAGTTCACGGCCACGAAGGGCTTCTCCCTCCTGTCGCTCATGAAATGAATGGCCCTTGCGACGAGCTCCTTGCCGGTGCCGCTCTCGCCCGTTATGAGCACCCCTGACGAGGTCCTGCTCACCGCCTGCATGAGCCCGAAAACCTTCCGCATCGCGGGCGACCTGCTTATCATCTCGCCGTTCAGGTACCTGAGGCCGTTCCGCTCGTTAAGCTCTTCCTTGAGGAACTCGATTTCGCTCTTGAGCTTAAGCCCTTCGGACAGCCTCGATAGTGTGGCAAGGAGCTCATCCCCGTCAAAGGGCTTGGCTATGTAGTCGTAGGCGCCTTTCCTGAGGGAGGATACCGCCTGCTCGGCGCTGTCGAGGGCGGAGAGCATTACGACCTCGATCGAGCCGTCGAGCTCCTTCAACCGCCCGAGCGTTTCAAGCCCGTCCATGCCCGGCAGCTTAAGATCCAGGAGCACTATTTCCACCGGCCTCGAACGTGCCAGAGAGAGGGCCTCATGGCCGGTCCGGGCCTTCAGGACCTCATAGCTCTCCCTGAGGAGTATCTCGAGCGCGCCCGTTACGAAATCGTCGTCGTCCACTACGAGGACAAGTGGTTTTCTCATGCAAGCTACCGCCGCCTGTTTTCTGAGGAGTCGCGCCATTTGCCCTGACCATTCACAAAAAATGTATTAATGAACCAATAGTAACATCTTGTGACTGAATGTCAAGGCAAAATACATTTTTAATTTAAACTGACAGGCCCAGGGCGAGATGAGTGTTTCCGGTTGTTGGAGGGCTTTTTATGCCAGATCTGCTGAAGCGTCTTCGTTCTCTATCCCATAACTCCTGATTTTTCTATAAAGATGACTCCTTTCTATGCCTATGGCCTCGGCGGTCCGGGCGATGTTCCCCCCGAACTCCTTGAGTTTCCTTGAGATGAATTCCTTTTCAAAGTCCTTCCTGGCCTCCTTGAGGAGATCGCTCCTGGAGATGAAGCCAGGCTGGACGGACTGGGAACCTTTGATATACGCAGGGAGGTCGCCGGACGTTATCGTATGGGAATGGGTCATTATGACGAGCCTCTCCATGAGGTTCTTAAGCTCCCGGACGTTCCCCGGCCAGTCGTACGAATAAAGCATCTCCCTGGCCTCGGGGCTTACGGAGAGGACTTCCCTTGCCGTCTCCCGCGCGAACTCCTTGAGGAAATGCTCCATCAAAAGGGGTATGTCTTCCCTCCTCTCCCTCAAGGGCGGGACATGGAACGGTATCACGTTGAGCCTGTAATAGAGGTCTTCCCTGAACCTCCCTCTTGCGACCTCCTCGCTCAGGTTCTTGTTGGTGGCGGCGATCACCCTGGTATCGACCGTGATGAGCTCGGTCCCCCCCACCCTCTCAAAGCTCTTCTCCTGGAGGACGCGGAGTATCTTGGCCTGTGTCCTGAGGCTCATGTCCCCTATCTCGTCCAGGAATATGGTGCCCTTGTCGGCCAGGTCGAACTTGCCCTTTTTCTGGGCCAGTGCGTTCGTGAACGCGCCCTTCTCATGCCCGAAGAGCTCGCTCTCGATAAGCTCTTCGGGAATTGCCGCGCAGTTGACCTCGATGAAAGGCCTTCCCGACCTGGTCGAGAGGAGGTGTATGTTCCTTGCGACAAGCTCCTTGCCGGTGCCGTTGTCACCGGTTATGAGTACCCATGAATTGGACGGGGCCGCCTTCCTTATATCGGCCTTGAGCGACTGTATGGCCTGGGAGCCGCCTATTATCTCGAACCTGGCGCCGACCTTCTGCCTGAGGTTGCTGTTCTCCTCGGTAAGCCTCTTCTGCTCTATGGCGTGCTCGACCGTAAGGGTGACCTTTTCGAGCGAGAGCGGCTTTTCGATGAAGTCGTAGGCCCCGAGCTTGGTCGTCCTTACGGCCGTGTCTATGTTGGCGTGCCCGGATATCATTATGACCGGCAGGCCCGGGTGCCTTGATTTAATCTCCTTCAGGGCCTCGACCCCGTCCATGCCCGGGAGCCAGATGTCCAGGAGCACGGCGTCGGGCTGCCTGACCTCGAGTTTCTTAAGCCCCTCCTCGGCGCTACCGGCGGTAACGACCTCGTGCCCCTCGTCCTTGAGGACGCCTAGGAGCGCTTCCCTTATCTCTTTTTCGTCGTCGATTACCAGGACTGTCGTCTTCATATGGTCACGGTCTTTACGGGAAGCTCGATTACGAACCGGGTGCCCCTGGGCTGGTTGTCCCTTACCCTTATGTACCCGTTGTGGTCGGCTATTATGTTGCTCGTGATGGCAAGCCCCAGCCCCGTGCCGGTCTTCTTGGTGGAGAAGTACGGCTCGAAGAGCTTCTGCTTGGCCTCCGTGGGGATGCCCGGGCCGGTGTCTATGACCTCGAGCCTGGCGAGCTGCAGCTCCGGCATATAGGCCGTCTCGATGCGGACAGCTCCGCCCTCGTCGCCGACCGCGGCTATGGCGTTGTCCATCAGGTTAATAAGTACCCTTTTTATCTGGTCCCTGTCAATATCAAGGACCGGCAGGCGGTCGTCGAGCGAAGACTCGAAGCTTATCGCCCTCTGCCCTGGCTTGTAAAGCGTCATGACCTCGCGTACGACCTCGTTCAGGTCGTTAGGGCTGGGGTTGGCGGCGGGCATCCGCGCGAAGCTCGAGAACTCGTTTACGAGGGCCTTCAATTCATCTACCTGCTTTATTATGGTCATGGTGCACTCGTCGAAAACGGTATCGTCCTCCGGGAACCTGTCCAGGTACTTCTTGCGGAGCCTCTGCGCCGAAAGCTTTATGGGGGTGAGCGGGTTCTTGATCTCGTGGGCGATCCTCCTCGCCACCTCTTTCCAGGCCGACATCCTCTGGGTCTTTACGAGATGGGTAAGGTCGTCGAGGACCGCGACCATGCCGAGGTAGTTGCCGGAGTCGTCCTTCAGGGCGTTGAGGTTGGCAAGCACGGTCATTACCTTGCCGTCCACCTCGACCCTCATCTGCTTCTCCATCGATTCGAGCCCCATCTCGCTCATGGCGCGTATCATCTCCCGGAGCACCTCCCTGTCCTCCTCCCGGAGCACTTCCCTGTAGTTCCTCCCTATGATGTTCTCCTCGCCGGCCCCGAGCATCTGGGCGGCCACCCGGTTTATGGAGACTATCTTTCCGGACTTGTCGATGGAGATTACACCTGCCGGGACGTTCCCGAGGACTATTTCTATGTACCTCCTCCTCTGGTCGAGCTCCATGTTGGTGCGCCTGAGGTCCAGGTTCGCGGCCTCTATCTTGTATTTGCCTGTCCTCAGGTCCTCGGTCATCCTGTTGAAGGACTTGACCAGCAGGCCTATCTCGTCGTCGGACTCGACGTTTATCCTGTAGTCGAGGTTGCCGCTCGCCACGGCATGGGTCCCTTCAGCAAGCTCGTGTATGGGGACGGTAAGCTCCTTCGCTAGATACCGCCCTATCCAGATGGAAAAGAAGACAATGAAGAGGGTTATTATGAGAAGAATGGTGAAATAGCTCGCCTTCACGGGGTACTTGAGGAGCTTAAGCTGCTTGTAGCCCTCAAAGGCCGCGGATATCTCCTTCATCTTGTCCATGAGGCTTCGCGGGACATAGTAGCTCACGGCCACTACCCCGGAAGGATGGCCGCCGACCGAGGGCGGAAGCGGCGCGACAGCCCTTACCACGTCGCCCACCTTGAGGGTCTGGATATAGCTGGACGCCTCTCCCGAGAGCGCCTTCCGGACGGCATCCTCGTCGGTGTCGGGGACCATGTTCCTTGTTATCTTGTCGGCAACGGTGTAAAGCTCCCTCTTCCCGTCCGAAGTGAAGACCTCGACCGTGGAGAGGTCCCACTCGACCATCTTCCGCCTTATGAAGTCCTCCCTGGCATCGGACTCGGCGCTCCCGGCCCCGATGGAGTCGGCAAGGGCCCTCGACGCCGCCTCGACCCTGTCGTGCATGTCCTTATAGTAGTTCTGGGCGAGCTCCATCGACTCCTGGAGAGAGTCCTCGACCTTTATGCCGAACCACCCGTCAATCGACCTGTTGATGAAGCCTATGACTATCACGAAAAGGAGGACCGTCGGCACTATTGAGAGGGCCACGAACGACGTGACGAGCTTGGTCCTGAGCTTCGAGCCCATGACCTGCCGCTTCCGTTCCATGAAAAGTTTTACGGTGTTGCGGAGTATCAGGAATACGAGGAGTATAAGGAGTATGATGTTGATGTTTATGAGGCCGAAGATGAGTATGTTGGTGGCGATCGGCACGTCCCCGCTCAAGGCCGAGAGGTGCGACTCCACAAGGGTGAGGATTATTATCGCCGGGACGACGAGGAAGATAAGGAAAAGCTCTCTACGGCGCCTTTTGCTTTCGGCGTCGGACTTCTGAGAGTCTATATTACGGGTTTCGCTCATCTCTTGTCAGGCCGTAAAGGCATGCACGTGCCAGTCGGTCTCGAAGTTCAGGAATTTAAGGAAGAAGAATATGTAGTTGAGGAGGAACGGCAGCTCGACCGGGTCCATTGCCGCCTTTATCCGGAGCTCGTAGAGGCTCCCCGGGATAAGGTGCGCGGGGGCCACTATCACTCCGGAACAGGCGGCCATGACCCTTTTCATCTCTTCGAAGTCCCTGGTCCGCACCGTCTTGTCCCCCTGCTCGTCAAGTACCACCTCGTACTCGTTCCGGAGGCTGTCGTACCTTACCGTATGCCTGAACTCCCACCTGCCCACTTTTTCGTCGGGCAGGAACCTGTTGACTTTCCTGAGCTCGATTATGAAGTTGAACGAGGTAGGAAGGCCGCTCCTTACAGCCTCCTCGATGTTCTTGCTGAACGCGTCCTTGACCTTGAATGACACGGTAAGCGGGGGCCTTGAGACCTCCAGGCCGGTTATGAGGGGCGTTTCGGCAAGGAGGCTGGCCGGGAAGACCCATACCGCGAATACAAGAACCAATATGAGTTTTTTCATGGAAGTATTCGGCTTTGCTGCTTTTTATAATGTGGAAATTAATTCCTTTCAGGAAGAAGAACCCGAATCTTGCCCTGGTTCTCCGGCCTGAAAAGAATGATACCGGATTCCATTATCAAAAGCAATGACAGCGGCCCTGGCAAAGAGGGATGAGCGCATGACGAGTAGCCCCGCCGTTTGAGGGACTGACTAAAGGCAATCTCTAAAAATCAACCTTTTACCCGGATTCCGTTCAGACGTGGATGAAAATGCACACATATTTATCATGCATGTATGCATCGATTTTTATTCCCGGCCTTTATTGCGGGAAGAATCTCAAATTATCAGAGGTTGCTTAAACATACCTGATTTTGAACGGGGTTTATGGCAGAGACTTTTGCGGGATTTTTGGCCTGGTCGGCTAAGGTACTTACTTCTTGGAGATTCGGGACATTCCAGCCTTGATTATTTCCCTCCTGACCCTTTTCTTGAACTCCGCCTCGTCGACTTTGTACTTGAATACCTTTTTGCCGTTTATGAAAACGGTCGGTATTTCGCCCTTGTAACGCCGGAGGAGGTCTTCGCTAGAGTCTATGCCGACCTCCTTGAACTCAAAAGGCAGCTCACTGCTTGCCCTGCCTATGATGCTCCGGGCGTCCTTGCAAAGGGCGCAGCCGTCAATGGCGCAGAGCGCGCAATCCTCGAGTGCATAAAGCTCAACTGTAGGCTTGGTCATGGCACGGCGCTAAGGGGTCGAAATCAGCTTATGCTGGGTATTACGCTGTTTATGTACCCGGCTATGATACCAAGTGAGTTGGTAAATATCAAGAGCCCAGTTAATATGAGGAAGACGCCGGTCACTATCGAAACTGTCCTCATGTGCCTCTTGAGCCGGTTGAAATGCCTGAGAAAGGTGTTGATGCCCAGGGAAGTGAGGAGGAACGGTATTGCCAGCCCCGCCGAATAGGCTATGAAGAGGATGATACCCGACCAAGGGCTCTCGGTCGTCGCGGCCACGGCGAATATCGCGGAGAGTATGGGCCCTATGCAGGGCGTCCAGCCCGCGGCAAAGCCTATCCCCACGAGGAACGATCCGAGGAGCCCCGCCGGCTTCTCGCGGAAGAAATGAAGGCGCTTGTCCCTCTGCAGTATGCTGAAGTTGATGATCCCTATGATATGTATGCCGAGGAGTATTATTACCAGGCCGCCTATCTTCCGGATTATGTCCTGGTATTCCATGAAGACGTTCCCGAGGAGCTGCGCGGAAGAACCCAGTATGACCACGAAAACGGTCGAGAAGCCGAGGATGAACATGAGGGAGTTGAAGAGTATTACCTTCTTGAGCTTCTTCTCTTCCCCGCCCTCTCCCGTAAGCTCCTCGAAAGAGATGCCAGTCACGAAGGATATGTAGGACGGCACGAGCGGCAGCACGCACGGGGAGATGAAGGAGAGTATCCCCCCCATGAACGCAAGCGGTATGGAAACCTCGGTGGTCATATATATTCGCCGGATGAAATGCCTTGTAACTACTTGGCGGGGTATCCGCCTTTCTCCCTGGGCCCGAACTGTACGAGCTCCATCAGCATCCTGGTTGACGAGGGCTCGGTCCAGTCCCTGGGGCCCCTCACCTTCTCGGCGATGACGCCGTTCTGGTCGATGATGAAGGTCTCTGGCACGCCGGTGGTCTTGTATATTTCCTTTATCTTTCCCTTCCTGTCATGCAGGACCGGGAAGGTCAGGTCGTATTTTTCGACGAATTTTCGGACGTTCTCTGGGCTGTCGTTGTCAATGCTCACAGCCACTATGACGAAAGGGAAAGAGGCGAGGTTGTCGGAGAGCACCTGCATTGACGGCATCTCCTCCTCGCAGGGCTTGCACCACGTCGCCCAGAAGTTGAGGAAGATGGCCTTGCCCTTGAAGTCGCTCAGCTTGTGGGTCTTTCCGGAGAGGTCCGGGAGCTCGAAGTCGATCATCTCCGTGTTCGCGACCACCGGCTCGAATTTCTCCCGCTGCCCGAAGATGAATATGAGCGCCACCGCCGCGACCACGGCCAGTATTATCCCGGCCAGCGCTATTGCTGGGAGCCCTTTCTCGTTATCCTCTGCGTTCGTCTTTACGCTCATCTCGCACCCGTATTGTTTTATTCCGCCATCCCTACGCGTAGGCGTGGAGGCCTGGGAGTATGAAGCTCACGCCCCAGTAGAGAAAAACCACTGCCGCGAAGCCGAGTATCGAGAGGTACGCGGCCCTCTTGCCCCTCCATCCCCTCGTGACACGAGCGTGGAGATATGCTGCGTATATGAACCAGGTTATGAGCGACCACGTCTCCTTGGGGTCCCAGCTCCAGTAGCCGCCCCAGGCGTAGTTGGCCCATATGGCGCCGGATACGATCCCCACCGCGAGGAACGGGAACCCCCAGGCAATGGCGCGATAGCTCATCTCATCCAGCACCTTCGAGTCGGGAATGGCTTCGAGGAGCCTTACTCTCTGCTGCCGGCTTTCGTACCTGTTCTTCAGGAGGTAAAGGATGGCAAGCCCGAAAGATATTGCGAAGGCCGCGTACCCGATGAAGGTAGTGACCACGTGGAAGTCAAGCCAGCCTATGGCGTAATTCTGGAGGTCCCATTTCGAAAGCAGGCTCGTCATCCATTTCCACTTGCTCTGAAGAGCCGGGTTGAGCGGCTCGACGTCCTTGAACCTGTAAGGCAGGAGCGAGGCCGCCAGCATGGCAAGCGACACTATGGACATCACTATCGCGCCGATGGCCTTGAACTTGTACCTGTACTCCATCAGGAGATAGCCGGCGTTGGTCGCCCATACAAAGAGCACCATCGACTCCCAGAGGTTCGAGAACGGTCCGTGACCCGACTCGCCCGCGCGGCTTATGAGGACCATGGTGGTGGCGCCCAGGGCGATGAAGGCCAGAGCCGTGGCTATCTGCCCCAGCCATTTCTTCCTGAATACCCAAAAGCCCGCGTACGCAGTCGTCGTGAGTATGTAAAAAATGAACGCGAACGTGAAAAAGACAAGAGAAAGTATCATCTTCTCCCCCTAACGGCCTCTCATTTGGAAGACACCGCTCCGGTTATCTCCCTTATATCGCGCTCGAACGCGAAGGTGTTCTTGTTTATGGTGCCGCCGATCTTCATCTCGGTGGACTGACCGCTGCCCTTTATGTGGATCCAGACCCTCCTGTGGTATATGAAGAAGGCCATTATGAAACCGATTCCCATGACCGCGGAGCCTATCCAGACCACGTTGGTGCCGGGGTCTTTGCTGTACTGCAGGCCCGAGAACCAGGCCCCCTTGTGGCCGGTGTAGACGAAGTCATGGTCGGAGTCGGGTATGGCCGGGAATATCCCCGGGTAGTTCATGAAAAGCCATGGCGAGGATATGAGCTTCTCTCCTTCGTACACCTCTATCTTTATGGCAGGGTTGTTCGGGTTTTCTGATTTTGAATAGACGAAGTTATTCTCCTCGTCATAGGCGAAGTCGGCCGTGTACCCTACGAGCTTTACGGAATATTTGCTGTTAGGAACGTCCGTGAGGTCGTTCCATTTGGCGGGAAACGATATGCCTGACCCTTCCTCAGCCTTGCGCCTGAAGGTCAGCTGCGCCTCCTCGAGCTTGTTCCAGGAGAGGCCGTAGTTCGACTGGTAGAACTTCAGCCCCTTGTAGTCGAGGGGCTCGTTCACCCATATCTGCTTCTGCATCACTTCCTTGCCGTCCTCGATTATGGTGAGAACCGAGTTGTACTGCCTGATGTGACCAGAATCATAATAGTCTATCCAGAACTTGTCGAGCCTGAGCATGAAGGGCTCGTTGCTGAACTTAACGGTGTTGCCGACGTTCATGAATATGGAGTCCCTGTAACCGTATACGCTTCCGAGAAGCGCCCCGAGGAGTATGAGGAGGAGGCTTATGTGTGTCATATCGGAGCCGAGCCTGCCGATCCTCCCCTTCCACGCGTATATGAAAAACTCGTCCCCGCCCCCTGAGCTGACTGTGCCGAACCTCTTTTTCCTGAGGACCTGAAGGAGCCTGTCCCTCACGGCCTCCGGGCTCGCGCCTATGCTCAGGGTCTCGTGGTGCGCGAACTTCTCGATGAGCTTCGGGTCGAAACGCTCCTGCTTGTGGTCAAGGAGCGACCTCCACTTGGGCGGGAACCTCTCGAGGGTGCAGACGACGATGTTGACGGCCAGGAATACTATCAGCCCCCTGAACCACCACGAGTAATACATGTTGTCGAGGTTGGTGTAGATGATCAGGTTGCCCCAGGTCTCGCCGAACTCGGCGATGTACTTCTCCGCCTGGGCGTTCTGCTCGATGGCGGTGCCGAAAATCGAGGTGACCGCCAGCGCGATGAGTATGAAGATAGTTAGCTTGAGGGAGTTCAGAAAGGCCCAGATACCGGAGCCAAGGGCCCTGTACCACCTGGCGTCCATGCCTTCCGCCGCCTCCTTTGCTTTCTCTGCCATCTCGGAACCTGCTTCCCTGTTTATTTATTTGTGAGCGCGGAGAGGTACTCTGCGGCGGCCTTGCCCACCTGGCTTTCGGGGTTGAGGACGGTGGCCTTCTCCCACGCGGCCTTTGCGCCCTCCATGTCACCCAGGCCGTACGCGAGTATGAAGCCTTTCGTGAGCCATATCCTCTGGTGGTACGGGTTCTTCTTTATCCCATCCTCTATGTAGGTAAGGCCTTCGGCGGACTTGCCCATGTAATGGAGAGATATCCCGAGGCCGTTGTAGACGTCGGTCTCTCCGGAACCCATATCGACCACTCTCTTGTAGTATGTTGACGCCTGCTCGAACTGCCTGGCCTCGAAGTAGGCGTCGGCTAGCCTCCACATGATGTCCGGGCTGCCGGGGCTCTCCTTCAGCCTGCTCTCCAGGTCCGCTATGAGCATCGTATTCCCGGGAGGGTGCGGCTGCTGTGCGCCGGTCTGCGCGGCCGAGTTCGCTTGCTGCGGCGGGCTGGGTGCTTCGTCCCTGGAGCAGCCGCCAAGGGCGATGACGGAGGCTATCGCCACCGCGGCCGCTCCCGTTAATATATTTCTTCTTCTCAAGGGTGCCTCCTTAAAGAGGATTTCAATCAATGCGGACCTGAATGACTCAAATGGCCGAACCTTTCGTCCACGGCCTTCCTGATGGCCGCCGCGTCCAAGCCCTGCCTGTGGAGGTCGCGCGCCATGAGGGCCTCGTATATGCAGATGTCGCAGTATACGGCGTGCTCGTCGACGAAACAGGTCAAGAGGCTCTTATGGCCGAAATGCCTCTCGCAGTCGCAGTAGCAGTAAAGGCTGTCTATTATCTCGGGTATCTCCCTGGCGGCCTGGTACGCCTCCGCCGATAAGCCGGTGAACCTGGCCGGGTCGAGCGTGGGCCGGGTCTCGCCTCCCCTCAGGCTGTCCGCGGTTCCGGTACCCTTGCCAGAATCGCATGACGCGAGGCCGAGCATGACGAGGGTTACCAGGGCGAGGACTATCCCGCCTCTTGAGCCGCTGTTTGCCATAAGCCGGTCTGTTGCTGTCCAGGGAAGATTTCGGGACGATTTAAGCAGGTTCAATATAGCAAAACACGATTAAAAAAGCATTAACTTTCTATTAGGAAATAACCCGTTGAGCAGGGCTTCAGCTCCTGGTCTTGCCGGAGTAGTAGGCGACCCTGGTGGACTTCTCCTCTTCGCCCCAGAGTATGCATTTGGTGGGGCACCTCTTGACGGACTCGTCCGTCTGGGGCGCGAGCGAGTAGTCGACGACCGCGAGGTTGTTCTTCATGGCTATGCCGCCGGGGACGCTGCAGTCCTTTACGCAGAGGCCGCAGGCCACGCAGGCCACCTTGCAGACCTTCCTCGCGTAGGCGCCCTTATCGAGGTTCTTGCAGTAGACGAAGAGCTTCCTGTCCTCCGGGTGCATCTCTATTATGTCCCTTGGGCAGGCCCTCGCGCAGGCCCCGCACCCGACGCACTTGTCGTAGAAGACGACCGGAAGCCCGTTGTCGTTCATGGCCATCGCGTCGAACTTGCACGCGGCCACGCACTCGCCGAGCCCGAGGCAGCCATAGGTGCAGGACTTGTCGCCGCCCGTGAGGTGCGAGGCCGTGCAGGTGCCCTCGCCCCTGTACTCGGCCCGCCTTTCGGCCTCGGCGTTCCCGCCCCTGCAGAGCACGACCGCCAGCATCCTCTTCATGCTCCCGGCCTCGACGCCGAGGATCCCGGCGAGCTCCGCGGCGGTATCGTTCCCGCCGGCAACGCAGGCCGTGGGTAGCGCTTCGCCCTTCATGAGGGCCTCGGCGAACATCCTGCAGCCTGGGTAGCCGCAGCCGCCGCAGTTGGTGTTTGGGAGCGCTGCCGAGATGGCCTCTACCCTGGGGTCCTCCTCGACCTTGAGCTTCCTGTCGGCGTAGACGAGGAAGACCGCCATGACGGCGCCGATTGCGCCCATGCTGACGGCTGATATCACGAGAGTCTCAAGCATTGTCCTGCACTAACCCCTTATGAGGCCGGCGAAGCCCATGAAGGCCAGCGCCAGCATCCCGGCGACGATGAAGGTTATGGGCGCGCCCTTGAAGTGCGAGGGAACGTCCGCGAACTCGAGCTCCTCCCTTATGCCGGACATCATCACTATGGCGAGGGTAAAGCCCACCCCGGTGGCGAACCCGAAGACTATCGATTCGAGGTAGTTGTAGTCCCTGAGGACCATGAATAGCGCAAGCCCCAGTATCGCGCAGTTCGTGGTTATGAGCGGGAGGAATATGCCCAGCGCGCGGTAAAGGGACGGGCTCGCCTTTCTCACGTACATCTCCACGAGCTGCACGAGGGAGGCGATTATGATTATGAAGGTAACGTACTGCAGGAACGGCACGTTGAACCTTAAGAGCACGTGGTGGTATATGGGCCAGGTCGCGGCTGCGGTCAGGGTCATGACGAACGTGGTCGCAAGGCCCATGTTGACCGCGTTCTCGGTCTTGTTCGAGACGCCTATGAACGGGCATATGCCCAGGAAATAGGCGAGCACGAAGTTGTTTACGATGGAAGCCGATATGAATATCAGTATCAGTTCCAAGCTGTCTCCTTAGTGCGAGGCCGGCTCAGCCGCCCCGGCCTCCCTTGCTGCCTTCCTGCTCGACATCCAGCCCACGAGCGCGACAAGCGCCCCGAGGACGAGGAAAGCACCCGCAGGGAGTATCATTATTATCCAGGGCTCGAACCACGAGCCGAGGAGCTTAAAGCCGAAGACGCTCCCGAACCCCAGCACCTCGCGGATTACGCCCATGAGCGTGAGGCTCATGGTGAACCCCAGGCCTATGCCGAGCGTGTCCATCGCGGTAGGGATGAGCGGGTTCTTCTGCGCAAAGGCCTCGGCCCTTCCGAGTATGATGCAGTTCGCGACTATGAGCGGTATGTACGGCCCGAGCGCCTTTGAGATGGCCGGGAAGACCGCCGCGAGGAATATGTCCGTCACGGTCACGAGGGTCGCTATGACGACAACGTACGCCGGTATCCTCACCTTTGCCGATATGGTCCTCCTTATGAGGGATACGACCATGTTTGAGGTGAAGAGGACGAAAAGGGTCGCAAGGCCCATGGAAAGGCCGTTTATCGCGGAGTTCGAGACAGCTAGCGCAGGGCAGAGCCCGAGGAGCAGCCTGAAAGGCGCAATATCCTGCCAGAGGCCCTTCTTGAACTCGTAAAAGAGGCTCCTATCTTGCCGCATCCTGCCCCTCCACGGCCCGGGCCGGGCGAGGCCCGTCCTCGACCTTCATCATCTCACCGCGCGGGAAGTTGGCGACCACCTTCTCCACGGCCCTGTTTATGTTCTTTATTACCGCCTCGGACGATATCGTCGCGCCGGTGATGGCCTGTATCTGGTTCGGCTTCTCGGGTTTCCTGAACTTTATGTACTCTATCCTGGGCTTCACTTCGAGTCCCTTGAACTGGTCCTTGAACGACTCGTCCCGTATCCTGTCGCCGAGGCCCGGCGTTTCGAGCTGGTCAAGAACCTCTATGCCCTTTAGCTTCAGATAGTCGAGGTCGAGGCCCACCATGAGGCCTATATTGGCGGAAAAGCCGTTTCCGTCGGCCTTGAAAGCCAGGCCGACTGGCTCCCCGTTTTCGTTTATGCCCTTGTAGACGATAAGCTTCTCCTGCCCGACGGTCTTCTCGACCTTTACGAAATCCCTTGCCTCGGGAAGGACATAGAAGACCGATTCCCTGAGCTCCTTCTCCTTATTCGCCTTGATCATCGGGTCAGCCGCCGTAAAGACGCCCGACAGGACGGCCCCGGAAAGGGCTCCGATGATTATGAGGTTGAGGAACATTTTTTTAACGCCGTTCAAATAAAGCCTCCAGTATGCGGGGCTGTCAGCCCTTACCCGCCTTTACCGCGCCGAATACCCTGGGCCTCGTGTGCTTGTTGAGAAGCGGCACAAAGGCGTTCATGAATAGTATCGAATACATGACCCCCTCGGGAAGTCCGCCGAATATCCTTATGACCACCGCCATTATCCCGGCAACTATGACGAATATCCACTGGCCGAGCGATGTCGTCGGAGAGGTCACCATGTCGGTCACCATGAACCATGCCCCGAGCATCGCGCCGCCGGCAAAAAGATGGAAGAGCGGGTTCGGGTACTTGGCCGGGTCTACGAGCCAGAATATGGCCGAGAAGGCGGCTATGGTGCCGAGATAGCCAAGGGGGAGCTTCCAGTTTATATATCCCTTGTACCTCAGGTACAGGCCGCCTATTATTATTGCCAGGGCCGAGGTCTCGCCGAGCGAGCCAGCCGTGTTGCCGAGGAACATGTCCAGGAGGTTGAAATCCATGTCGCCCTCGAACTTCCAGAGCCCTATCGGGGTCGCGGCGGTCACCGCGTCCACGGCCTTTTCCACCGTCCTCGGCTCCACCCATGTCGTCGTAAGGACCGGGTAGGTCGCCATGAGGAACGCCCTCCCGAGGAGCGCCGGGTTGAATATGTTGTAGCCGAGGCCGCCGAATAGCTCCTTCCCCACCCCTATGGCGAAAAGGGACCCGAGCACCGCGCCGTAGACCGGGAAGCCGGCGGGAAGGGTCATGGCGAGGAGCATGCCGGTTATGACCGCGCTGCCGTCGTGTATCTTTACGGGCTTCCTCCGTATCCTCTGGAAGGCGTATTCGGTAGCGAGGCACGAGGCCACGCAGACTATTATGAGAAGGAGGGCCCTCCACCCGAAGAAATAGACGCTTGCCGCGGTCGCGGGCATGAGGGCCATGACGACCGTGTGCATTATCTTAGGTATGCTCTCCTCGGCCATGAAGTGCGGCGAAGTGGATACAATGAGCTTCGCGGCGGCGGCCGGGGCCTCTGCAACGGCCGATTCCCTGACCTCGGGCTTGCCTATCGCGCTATCAGGCGTATTCGTCGTCTTCTGGTCCATATCCTCTGTTGCCCTTTATGATTCCGCACCGGAGCGAGCCGGAGTGCTCACTTCGCGCCCTGGGCCTTGCGGGCCTCCTGGCGGAGCCTGAGCTTCCCGACCCGTATCCACTGTATCAGGGGCCTTTTCGCGGGGCACACGTAAGAGCAGCAGCCGCACTCTATGCAGCTAAGGCCGTCAAGGGCGCTGAACTCGGCGGTCATCTGAAGCTTTCCGTAATCCCCAAGCCTGTAGGGCATGAGGCCCATAGGGCAGACCTCCACGCAGCTGGCGCACTTTATGCAGGGCTCGTACGGCTTCGACCTTATCTCGTCGGCGGAGATGACAGTGATGCCGGTCGTTCCCTTCGTGACCGGCACCGCGAGAGTCGATTGCGAATTTCCCATCATGGGCCCGCCGTTAAGGACCTCTAGCTCTTTCCCGACGAGCCCGCCGCACTGCGCGATAACCTCCTCGAAGAGGGTACCCACGCGGACCTTGAGGTTCTTCGGCTCCCTTACGCCGTTCCCGCTTATGGTGACCACCCTCTCGAAGAGGGGCTTCCCCCAGTTGAGGGCCTCGAATACGGCGACCGCCGTGCCCACGTTATTTACGAGGACCCCGACGTCGAACGGGAGCTTCCCCGGGGGCACTTTCCTACCCACGGCGGCCGATATCAGCATCTTCTCGGCACCCTGCGGGTACTTGGCCTCGAGGACGATTATCTTTATCTCAGGGGAGCCGGATACCGCCTTTGCAAGGGCCTCAATCGCGTCAGGCTTATTCTCCTCAATGCCTATGAAGCCCTTTGACGCGCCCGAGGCCCTCATGAGGGCCTTGAGCCCCCAGACCACCTTTTCCGGCTCCTCGGCCATTATCCTGTGGTCTGCCGTAAGGAACGGCTCGCATTCGCAGCCGTTAAGTATGACCGTATCCACGGCCCTACCCTTAGGGGGCGCGAGCTTGACCGATGAAGGGAAGGCCGCCCCTCCCATGCCGACTATCCCGGCCTCCCTTATGGCCTGGCGCACGGCCTCAGGCTGGAGCGTTCCGACGTCAACGCCTTTGGTGCCAGTGCCCCACTCCCTTCTCAAGCCGTCGCCCTCGATTATGACAGAGGCGCACCTGTAGCCGTTGGGGTGGTTTGCAAGCTCGATATCCTTCACTTTTCCGGAGATGCTCGCGTGGACCGGGGCGGAGACGAAGGCCTTGACGTCGGCTATCTTCTGTCCTTCCTGGACAGACTCGCCCTTCTTGACAAGGGGCTCGCAGGGCGTTCCGGCGTGCTGCTGCAGCGGTATGACTACCGTCCTGGGCAGGGCAGCCGGCTCGACCCTCTTGCCGGAAGTAAGCTCTTTATAATAAGAGGGATGGATCCCTCTTTCAAACGTCCTGTGTCCCATTCTCAAATTGGTCCCACAGATTCTAATATTTGCCTTGCGAGGTCAAGATAATTAGAGCTCAGGATCCGGGACCATCCCCCCAGTGCCGTCCCTGCTCGACCAACTCACAATAAAAAAACCGTCACGGCACCGCATCCAGCAATCGTAAATGCTGAATGTTTGGCCCAGACGGTCGGCAAGCGCACTGTTATTCCCGCTCCCCGGTGGTTGCCCACCTTGATTCCGTCAGTTACGGGAAAATTTTATGGGGAATTTATTAGAAACATCTTAATCCAGGACCGCGGGCCTTGTCAAGGATTAATCGAATTGAAATCCCGGTGCGGAAGCCTTTCCGGCGTACCCTGCCAAAGCGCAGGGGACATTGCAAATTGCCCGGCGCGCCTATTCATCCCCCCTGAATAGCCACACAATAAGGGACGCCGCGGCCATGATGAGCCCGGCGCCGACGAGCAAAACGCTCAAAGCAGTCATGGGTAAAACCGATTGGGCTGCCCCCGCCTCTCCGAGCGCCGTCGTCCGCAGGCCCGCTATGATGAGCGATAGAGGATAGAAGAAGCTCCCGGTCCCGAGCAAGGCCGCTGCCAGGGCCCTGGCCCATGAACTTACCGGAACCCAGGCCAGCATCAGGGATATGCTTATCGTGAGCACGCCGAGGCCCATCGCGTGGACATGGGCACTTGCGAGCAGTTCATGCGCGGCCCTCATATCGCGGCTCTCGCCTGAATCGGAATGCGCATCCTCGTGTCCGCCATGCATTTCATGCCCGGCGTGGGCGTCCATTCCGTCCGGCACGGACATGCCGCTGCCTTCATGCCCGTGAAGGCCGCCCTCAATGTGCGAGTGTCCGTTCCCCTGCCTTGCGCCGTGCGCCCCATGCCCTCCCCCGCTGCTCAATACGAACTTCTCCGCGATGGAGGCCTTTTCGGCAAGACCGAGCTCCGTGTGTATGTCTTCGTGGTAGACCGTAATGTAGACCGCCCAGAAGACCCCGAAGACCACGCACGAAAGCCCGAGCAAAAGACCTATCCCCACAACCTTCAGTTCACGTCCCGCCTCTTTTTTCTTCATCAGTAATTCCTCGGCATCTCTTCAAGTTCGACCTTGATGACGACTGCTTTATTGCCCCTCAGGACCCTTACGGAAACCGTTTCACCAGGCCTGAATTGGTCTACCGCATGGTTGAGCTCGTCCATCGAGCTTACAGGTTTTCCGTTTACCCCGGTTATGAGGTCCCCGCCGGAAGCTATTATGATATTGCCGATACGCATGGTGCCGGTCGAGCCCCTGATCCCTGCCTTGTGGGCCGGGCTTCCCCCGAATACGTCTGCAACGAGCACCCCGCTGGAGGGAAAGCCCATGATCCCGGCGTCATATGCGTCGATGGACTGGCCCGCTATGCCGAGCCACGGCCTCGACACGTAACCCTTCTCGACAAGCGATGGGACCGCCTTTTTAACCGTGTCCACGGGTATGGCGAAACCTATGCCTATGGACCCGTTCACAGGACTGAAGATGGCGGTATTCAGGCCTATCATCCGGCCCTGGCTGTCGAGGAGCGGCCCGCCCGAGTTCCCGGGGTTTATCGCCGCGTCGGTCTGTATGATGCCGCTCATCAGCCTGCCGTTACGGGCCCGCATGGTCCGCCCGAGCGAGCTTACGATCCCGACGGTCAGCGTCTTTTCGAGCCCGAAGGGGCTCCCGATGGCGAGCGCCTTCTGGCCGACCCTGAGCGCCGATGAATCCCCGAGCCTTATGGGCTTGAGCTTCGACTGGGGGGCCTTTATGGCTATGACCGCAAGGTCGTCACCGGCGTCGACTCCTACGACCTCCGCCCTGTGCCTCGAGCCGTCGAACAGCGTGACCTCGAGGCTCCTAGCGCCCTCTATGACGTGGTAGTTCGTCACTATGTGGCCCCGCCTGTCGATTATCACCCCGGAGCCAGAGCCTGTTGCCGAAATTGGATTATAGAAGAAGTCGTAGGATATCGTCGTAGTTATGATGTTAACGACCGAGGAGCCGGCCTCGTCATAGATGCGTATGTTCATCTCCTCGTCGCTTGGAAAGACCGCAGGCGGGAGGGAAATAAAGGCAAATGCGAACGCGAGGAAAAAAACGAGAAAGGTTTTCGTGCGACCGGTCATCTCAGCAGGTTGAACTTGACTATGTGCCAGAACGCGGCCACTCCGTCCTTCCAGTTTATCTTCTTCCCCTCGTCGTAGGTGCGGCCCGCGTACGAAACGGAAGTCTCGTATATCTGGCATTTTTTCTTGGCGACCTTTGCCGTTATCTCGGGCTCGAAGCCGAACCTGTCGGACTCGATCCTTATGCCCTTCAGGACCTCGGTCCTGAAGGCCTTGTATCCGGTCTCCATGTCCGTAAGGTTCAGGTTCGTGAGCATGTTGGAGAAGAAGGTGAGTACCTTGTTCCCGACCGAGTGCCAGAAAAAGAGGACCCTGTGGGACTCGCCGCCTATGAACCTTGAGCCGTATACCACGTCGGCCTTGCCGTCGAAAATGGGCTGGAGGAGTTTTGGATAGTCCCTTGGGTCGTACTCGAAATCCGCGTCCTGGATGATGGTTATGTCGCCGGTAACATGGGCGAAACCGGTCCTCAAGGCCGCGCCCTTCCCCTGGTTCCTTTCGTGCATGAGGAGCCTCAATTTCACTCCCTTTTCGTTCCAACCCGCCTCTATGCCTTTGAGGACGTCCCTGGTGCCGTCCCTCGAGAAGTCGTCCACTATGACAAGCTCGCCGGGTATCCCGGTGTCAATCACCCTTTTTATGACCTTGGAGACGTACTCCCTCTCGTTGTAGACAGGCATTACTATCGATACGCTCATCTTTTCAGTCGGCATAACCAATGACTCCCGGCCTTACTTGGCTTTCGCAAGGCCCGCCTATCAAGACAGGCGGGCCTTGTGAACTTATACAATAAAAGCGCGCTGAAATCCACTCCTCTGCCTCGCCAACGAATTATTGGATATTGCCGCCTGAACTGGTATAATCGACCCGCTCCGCCTGATGCGCGTTTTTCAGATATGGGCCGCCGGAAGTTTCTTTTAGCAGGGTGTTGAAAAAACACCCTGCTAAGCAATCCACGGATGGATTGCCAAATTGCGAAGACTATCCAGGTCGAGCAATTTGTAAGGCTTGGACGGATTCATTCCGGCCAAGCCGTGGTTGAAAAAGTCCAGGAAGGACTTTTTCAACATCCTGTTAGAGGAAATCCTGACGGCCCATTTAAAATCCATAAACGAGAGGTGCAGATGAAGGCAAGACAATCTTTTATCCTGCTTGCATTTTTGCTGGCGGGGCCGCTTACGTCCGAGGTTGCGTTCGCGGAGAGCAAGTTCATGAAGAGCTTCAGGACGAGCTACGAGCAGAACAGGTTCGACGCCCTGGGGTTTCTCGTCAAGACCAACAAGGACATAATACCCGGCGAGATACGCTCCCTCCTGGACGAGGCCAGGGCTGCCGAGGGGTTTGAAAAGAAGATGGCGATCCTTGACCTCGCGGCCACGATGGCGACCATGTACGGCGAGTGGCACGGCCAGGACGGGTTCATTGGCGAGATAGAAGCCATGCAGAAAGAGGAGATGGGAAAAGAGGAGGAGAGAAAGGCCGAGCTGGAGAAATGGAAAAAATACGAGGCCTTTCCGGGCAACTTGCTCATGAGGGAAAAAGCCGAGGCAGCCGGCATGGCGCCAGTCATCTTCCCCCATTGGGTCCACAGGATCAACTTCGAATGCAAGGCCTGCCACCCCGCGCCCTTTGAGATGAAAAAGACCGGCTCAATAGGCATGACGGAGATATTCGGCGGCGGCCTTTGCGGGAAGTGCCATAACGGCACGACAGCGTTCAGCGCCGCCGAGGACTGCGAAAGATGCCACAGCGTGGGCACGCCGGGCGAGGCCCATCTCCTGGACCCGAAAAAAGCCTACGTCTCGAAGCTCAAAGAGACCTCTGAACGGCTCGGGACAGGGCTGAATCTCGACCTCCTCCCGGGCAAGGCCCTGCCTTACGACAGGTTCGGCAACATAGACTGGGGCCTCCTGGGGAAGGCCAGAAAACCGATAAAATCGATTGAGGGGGCCCCTGCCGATAAAGCGGACGAGACGAGGGACAACGAAATACTCTTCGAGTCTCCCATGCCCTACGTGAACAACGTCGTCTTCAGCCACAAGACCCATTCGGAAAGGGTCGTGTGCTCGTCCTGCCACCAGTCTTTCTTCAAGGACCAGCTCGGCGCCAATACCGCCAGCATGAAGGACATGGCCGAAGGCGCCTCCTGCGGCGCGTGCCATCAGAAGGTGGCCTTCAAGTTCGCCGACTGCAACCGCTGCCATTCCAGGCCCGTGGCCGAGGACGCCGGTGGAGCGCTTAAGAGGAAGTAGGGGCCGAGCTTACCGTGTGACGGGGACGGGATGCGAGTTTTTCGACGCGGACGCGGGGCCTTTCAGCACCTCCGTGTAGACATCGAGTGTGCTCGAGGCTATGGAGTCCCAATCGAACGCGCTCTCGATAAGGGCGGCGTATTTCCGCCTTTCAGGCTCGAAGCCGCCTTGCATCGCGATTGAAAGCGCCCTTGCGAGGGCGGCCCGGTCTCCTGGCTTGAAGTAGACCTCTTTGCTTAACGGAAACTCCCTGTGCGCCGGGATGTCGCTTACGAGCGAAGGGAGACCGTAGCTCAGCGCTTCGAGAAGGGCTATTGGAAGGCCCTCGTGATACGAGGGGAGCACGAAGCAGGAGGCGTTCGAGAAAAGCTCGGAAAGGGCCTCGCCAGTCTGGAAGCCCGTTAGGACAACCCCTTCGGTTTCGCCCGCCTTTTTCCTGACGAACCTGCTGTACTCTGTCTCATGGTCCGCGTCGCCGGCTATCACGAGCTTGTGGCCGGGCGCTTTCAACGCGGAATAAGCGGCGATGAGGTCGTGAATGCCCTTCTCCTCGACGAACCTGCAGGCGGTGAATATGTATTTTCCCGGCAGCAGGCCGAAGCGCTTGAGCGCCGCCCCGGGAGGTAAAGGCTTTTTCACCGTAACGCCGTTCGGTATGAGAAAAGAATCCCTGCCGTAAAGCTCCCTCAGGTCTTCCCTTATCCCGTTTGATATGGCTATAACGGCGTCGCTTGCGAGCACCCCGTTTTTTTCCCCGCGCCGGAGCACCTCTCTCGCGGCCCTCCCCCATTTGGCGCGTTTGTAGTCAGGGCCGTGATGTGTCATGACGACCTTGAGCCCCAGAGTTTTAGCCGCAGGGGCAAGGAGCGCAGGGCCGATGCCGTGGATATGCAGTATATCGGGCTTAAGCCTCCTCGCCTGGAAAAGGCCGAGCAGGGTGTGCGTTATGGCCTCGAAGGACTTCTTCCTCGGGCACCAGAGGTGCGCGAATTTCACGCCGCGCCACTCGCCATTCCTTTTTCCGGGCGGGATGTAAGGGGCCCTCGTGATGACGGTAATATCGCACCCGAGCTTTGCAAGCCTCGGATAAAGCTCTTCGCAGTGCCTTTCAACCCCGCCCTGCACGCCGGGAAAGCCCCGCGTTCCAAGGACGACTATTCTCAAAGTGGATTCTTCCTTCCGGGAACTCAGCGCTTCAGCAGCCGAGGCAGGGTTTTCTGCCAAGGAGGGTCTTCATCTTGTTCCTTGCAACCCACGCGAGCGGCTTACTTATGTACTTCTTCATCACAGGCGCCGCGGTCCCTATCATCCAGCAGTTTTTGGGGCAACTTCCGACCTTTTCACGGAGCGCCCTGGCCCTCTCGCCCTTCCATATGGAATCGAAATCGTCGGTTGCGAGGTTCCCCATGCTCCCGGCCCACACGTCTTTTTCCATCCCGTTGCACGGAAGGACCTCGCCAAAAGGATCGACGAAGAAGTTCTCGGTGCCGGCCTCGCAGGGCAGAAGCCTCGGCCTGCCTTTTATATAGTTCATGAGGCCGTAGTTGAAATACGCCCTGAACCAGTCCTTGACCCTTCCGGATGAAAGGAGCTCGCATATAAGCTCCTCGAAGCACGCGAGCGCCTCCTTTTCCTTCCTTATCGCGTTATCGTACTTATGGAAATAATCCGAATTATGGACAACGGCTGTCGCGAATTCAAGACCCATCGCCTTTGCGAGCTCGTAGAGCTCTATCATGTCCCGGGCGTTCCTGTCGGAGACGGTTATGCCGAAGCCTATGTCCTTGACATTCATCCTGTGCAGCGCAAGCAGCGTCCGGAGGCCCCTGTCAAAGCCGTCCTTCAGGCCCCGGAGCTCGTCGTTGGCGGCAGGGAGGCCCTCGATACTGATCCTCACCCCTATGCCCGGGTTATGCCTCGCCACTGCAAGGACCTTTTCCGTAAAGTACCCGTTCGTGCTTATGACCACCCTCTTCGCTTTTTTCCTGAGGACTGAGACTATCTCGCCTATATCGTCCCGCAGAAAGGGCTCGCCGCCCGTGATGTTGCAGAAGGCTAGCGGCGGTAGTTTCTCAAGTACCCGAGCCTTTATCTCCTCCCTGGGCTTTGTGGGGTATTCCCAGGTATTGCACATGTGGCAGCGGGCGTTGCACCTGTATGTCACGATTACCGAAGCGTCCAATTACCGTTTCTCCTGTCTGTTTTTTTTCACGGTAGACCAGACCAGCGTAAATGTCAGTGTCAGCCCGAAAAGCCTGTTCCGTATTATCCTGTAATCACTCAGCCCTGCGCCATGTGCGCAATTGTCCAGGTCGCGCCCGCTCAAAAGATGCATATAGGCGCCAGTCGCCCAGCGCTTCCCGATTTTTTCGAGGAAAAAATCGAATTGGTCTTTTCTCAGCCAGTGCAGAAATGGCACCTTCGTGTGAGTCTCGACGGGGAAATACCTGTTCGGGGTCGTTATCAAGCCTTTTTTAGCCACTCGCGCCAGCTCCTTCAAAAAAAGCCGCTGCGCCTCAGGCCCTCCGACGTGCTCAATAACTGCGTTCGAATGAACTATGTCGAATTCATGGTCATTGAAAGGGAATCCGCCGCCTTCATAGCTGAAAGCCCTTATATGCGGGTATCTTTTCCGGAAAATAGAAATATCTCCCAATCCTAAAGCGGTGATATTCTCCGGATAGGGATAATGCTTAACAAGGAAGTTATCGACTTCCGAATACTCGCGGTTGGCAACGCCAACCTCGAGGAGCTTGTCCTTTGGCGAGGCCCCTAATACCTCGATAATCTGCCCAAGCTTATTGAGCCTCGACCTGTATCTTGTCTTATCGATAAACCCTTTCATTTCCTCTCCCGCTCAGGCGCGCTTCATCTTGTTCTTTTTTATTGCGTCTTCATAAATGGCAATAAGCCCCTTGTAATGGACCTCGTGGTTGAACTCGGCCTCGACCAGCGCCCTTGCATTTCTGCCGAGCCTCTCGACGAGCGCCCGGTCCGAGGCGAGCATCAATATCTTTTCCCTGAGGTCCTTCGCGTTCCCGGGCTCGAAGAGCAGCCCTGTCTCATTATCCCTTACAAGCTCAGGTATGCCGCCGATGCGTGCGCCGACAACGGGTCTGCCTGCGGCAAAAGCCTCCAATGCGGTCCTCCCGAAGGCCTCATACCATTCCGACGGCAATATAGCAAACATTGCCTCCGAAATCTTTCCTATAAGGGCCGGTTTTTCAAGATGGCTGAATATCCGTATGTTGGAAATTTTTTCAGATTTTATTTTTTCAAGGAGCTCATTTTTTTGCGGGCCGTCGCCTACTATATGGAGCTCGAGCTCGATGCCCTTGAATGCCTCACAAAGCGTGATCAGGCCCTTTTCATGAGAAAGCCGCCCGAAATAAATGGCAGCAGGTGGCCCGTCCCTGAAAGGTGCCGGTTCTCGATAATCGTCCAAATCGACGATATTTGGCAATATTGCGATATCACCCACAAAGCCCATTTCTTCCAATTTGCTTTTAAGAAAGCGGCTGGTAGCGATGAACACATCAACTTCCCGATATATTCTCATCAACCTATGGAGCGTCATTTCCGAGGCCACGAGGAGGCTGTTGGCGAAAGAACCTTTGTGGCATCTGTTAATGGCTGCCCTGTAGAAGCGCCCGCCCTTGCAGTCCTCACAGACTCGTCCGTTGGAGAGCATGGCGTACGACGGACAGACGAGCTTATAGTCCCTTAATGACATGACGACAGGAAGGCCCCTCCTTTTGAACTCGTCTATTATCGATGGCGACAGCTGGTGTGCGATGTTGTTGAGGTGGACTATATCGACGGGATACTCATCGAGGAGTTTCGAGACCATTCTTTTGGCCTCGAACGAGTAAAGGAGCCGCCCGGCGGCCTTCAGCCGTCCGGCAAAGGAAATTTTTCCGGCATAGTCCACGTTAGAGACAAAAAACCTGGAGAATTCGCTCTCGATGTTAGAGGGGTGGTCCATCGAGAAATAAGCGACCCTATGGCCTTTTTTTTCAAGCAGCCTGGCTGTCTCGAACATCGAGACCTCGGCCCCTCCCCTCGGGTAAAGGAATTTATTGGCAAAAAGTACGTTCATGGCGAATGTAATCAAATACCTTTCTTGGCTTGTTGATGACAATTAATAGGCGGCATATCCCGGCGTAACGGCCCTCTTGATCCTCCTATGAAAAGCATAAGCCATTGCCGCGACGGTTATTGTCTCCGAGAGCACTATCGCCTCGGCCGCCCCTGTTGCGCCACGCGCCATGACAAGCGGGGGGCCGAGTGCGAAGATGGCGATGACCCCGAGCATTGTCATGAGGTTGTGTAGCCTTTGACGTCCTGCCGCTGAAAAAGCGTTCCCGTACCCATACCTGAGATAGACCAGGGGGACCAGCCAGACGATGACCCGGAATATGCCCACGCTCTCCTCATACTGGTTGCCGAAAAGAAGCATCACGAGACCGGAACCCCAGACAGTGCCAAGAACTCCGATAGGCGTCCCGATGGATATCATTATCATCTTCAGTCTTTTATGCGAAGCGAAGAAGGCTTCCCTGTCCTTTACGAAATGCTCGGAAAGGGCCGGGTAAAAGGCCGTCGGTATGAGGTATCCGGCGCTGCACGCGGCAAGTATTATCCTGTAAGGGGCCGAAAAAAGACCGACCTCGTAGGAGGACATGAAGAACTGGAGCAGCAGCACCGGCATGAATATGTAGAGAAGGAAGAAGCCGCCGGAGACGGTGAAATAAACGGACTCCCTGATATGATGGAGCCAGAGGCGGGGGCTGAAAACGGGCCTTACACGGACGCCCGTTATGCGCTTCAACATCAAGATGAGGGCAACTGACCCGCACAGGAACGAAAGGGACGAAAGGAGCGCGGCCAGGGCGGTGTCCGCCTGGTCGTCGACTAAGACAAGGATGGATGCCAGGAACACGCCGGAAGTTATGAAGCTCCCGACGGCGATGAACTTGAACTTTTCGAGGCCCTTGAGCACCCAGTCCGGATAGAAAGAGTTCGTGAGTAGATAGAGTCCGGAAAAAACGAAGACGAGCCTTGTCTCTGGCTGCATATCCATTATGAAAAGCGTCCCTGAATAAACCGAGAAGAAAAAAATCCCGCTCATCATCCTCAGGGTGATTAGCGGGTTCGCGATGGATTCAGCCTCGCATTTCCTCCTGGCGATCTCCCTTATACCGTACATCCCGATGCCTATGTCGACCATAACCCACAGGTAGAGGGTGATTATCTGGGCGACCGAGAAAACGCCGAAATTGGAGACGCCGAGCACCCGCGCGAGATGGACGTTTGTTATGAAGATGACGCCTTTTGCGGCCCCTTCGCCAAGAAGAGACCAGAAGAAATTCGAGGCGACCCTCTTTTTCGAGAAAAAAGACATTAGCCAGGATACCATCGCGCGCGCCTTTACGAAACCGAAAAGGCCGCAAAGAGCGATGGGACGAACTCCGAGAGCGACGACGAGACCACTACCGCGCGCTTTGGCCCGGCTTTCTTATCTAAATGCTCAGGTGTATGGAGACCATGTGCCGCAGTGTTTTCCCCCGCCTCCGCCTTGCGCACCCTCGCCATGGGAAGCTTATTCGCAAAAAATATATTCATGGCAAAGACCAAATACCCTTCCTGCCCTGCTACCGGATGGCAGAGGCACACCTTTCCTCCCGGTACTTATTGATTTCCGAATCGAACAGGGACTCTGCCTGCCCTGAAAAGTTTTTACCCCAGGTAAGCATGTTTTTCAATGGATATCTTGCGACTATCGAGGGGGAATGGTCGTTTATGAGCTTCCATCTCATCCGCTCCTCCTTCATATCAATCTTCCAGTCGTCGTCCCTGTGGAGCATCACCCCGAACCTTTTTCCGTTCTTCTCCGCAACCTTCTTGAACGCGTCCACGTAGAACCCGATATTCGCGCTTACGGGGGGGTAGGTCTCGCAGATTATGGCGTCTATGTGCGGCGATGCCGCCATTTTTTCCAGGTCTACCCCCCGCTGCATCCCCCACGCGCCCCATTTGTGCGTGGACGGCACGGTGAAGCCCTTTTCCGCTATACCCTCGTAGGGGAGGCTCCACTGGTGGAGGCCGAAATAGATAACGCCCCTCCACTCGGGATTCTTCTCATTCACCTTGTTCGCCATAGCCGCCACCTGGTCTATCCACGACGACTGGAAGAGGCCCGTCGTGAATTCATGCCAGTGCCTCCACACGCCTTCGGCCCTCGGAAGCTCGCTGAAGGACTGGCCCGGACGGACCACCTCGGGGACGTTATAGCCCGGGAAATACCCGGTCAGCCCGCCGCCGTTCCCAACCATCTCGGGCCTGTGCACAGGGAATTTGTCGACGAGCCTGCCGTCGAACGTCACGTTATTCCTCCTGCAGTATTCTTTCCAGGCCTCCAGCACCGCGGGGCTGTATGTTGCGTTATTCCAGTAGTCGAACCTGTTGTTGTTTCCCCTGTCCATTTCACCGAAATAGACGAGGACGTCTTCATTGAAGAAAAACCCGCTGAGGAGTCCTTTGAACGGCTCAAGGTATCTCTTCTCGTATTCCCCGAGGAAATCGGAAACAGCCTCACGGTTCAGGACATCGAAAAGCGGCCTCCCGTTCGTCTCGGCAGGGACTATCGTGCCGTCATTGAGCATCCTGTGAGCCTGGTATTCAGGGGTAATCTCAATGAACGCCCTTATCCTCTCGGGAAGCCTCCACGAGGTAGCCCAGAGCTCAATGCCGTACGCCCTGGCGCGCCCGGCGATCTCGCGGTGGACCCTGAGGTCGTCCGTTGAGTAGAAGAGCGTCTCGTACTCGATGCCGTCGACCCGCCCGCTCAATTCCCTGAATATCCCGTCAGCTTCTTCAACCGTGCTTATGGCGCCGTATCTGCTGCTGTAATAGGTGCTCAATGACTGGACAAGGAGATATGCGCCGCATTCGCCGGGAGTGCCGGCCCCGCTGCCCCCGATTCCGTCCGTACGGGCCCTGTGCAGCGTCTTGGCAAACCGCCCCTCGCCGGTCTCAATCACAGCCACGTGAGGCTCTATGCTCTTGAGGACGCCCGCTCCGAATACGCTGTCCCCGACATGGAAGCCCTCGCGCTCGCCTGTCTCTATATTCAGGAAAAAAGCGTTCCCCTGGCCGGTATCGCTCACTGAAGTGCCTATGAGCTCGATACCGCGGATTGGTATCTGTCCTTTTTTCTCATAGGCTGCGAAACTTTCAGCGCCGGCATCGATCATGGCGGAGGGGGACACGTCGAAGTCGACCTCCGTCATGGCGAGCCGGGCTTTAGCGGCGATTTCATGCTGTGCCTGTTTTGGAGCTGAAACGCCGCCTGCCTTCCATCCATGTGCGCCGGCAGCGTGGAAGGCGTCTTTCCGCGCCATTGTTATCCCCACGGTCAGGAAGAAAACGGCGAATATCAGGAAAATGCCTGCAAGTATGTTTTTCGATGGCGCTGACCGCATCCGGCTAGCCTCCCTTATCCAGAACGGCTCGTATTTGTAATAAGTATATACCGGGAGCGCTGGCCCGGGATATTATGTGGATTGTTCAAGGCAACCTCGGAAATCTGGGGTTTTCCGCAAATCAAGGAGGGTGGCCGGGATTAAACAGGGAGCATATCCGATATACGGGCATTTTATCCCGTAACCTACACAGAGTCCGGGAAAAAGACCGGATTCAGAGTTGCCTTAAGCTACTCGTCCTTGCCGCCGTCTATCGCGTATTTCTCGAGCTTATATCTCATTGACCTGAATGAAAGCCCCAATAGGCCTGCCGCCTTTTTCTTCACTCCGCCCGCTTTTTTGAGGGCGTCGGCGATTACGGCCTTTTCGAAATCCTCTACTGTCTTTTCGAGGTCCATCCCGGTCTCCGGCACTTTTGCCTGCCCGTCCTGGGAAGGCAGAATGGCCTGGAACTGCGGCCTCTCGCCCCTCACGTGCTCCGGGAGGCTCCTGGCCCCTATCTCCTGGCCCTCCTCGAGCGTTACGGCCCTCTCGACGATATTCTCTAGCTCCCTTACGTTGCCGGAATAATCATAGTCCATGAGCGCGCGCATGGCCTCGCCTGAAAAGCCGCCTACTTTCTTTCCGAGCGCCCTGTTGTACTTCTCGAGGAAGTGCCTTGCGAGGTGCGGGACGTCCTCCTTCCGCTCACGCAGCGGCGGGGTCGCTATCCTTATGACGTTCAGCCTGTAGAAGAGGTCCTCCCTGAACCGCCCTTCCCTAACCTCGGCCTCCACGTCCCTGTTCGAGGCCGCGATGAGGCGTATGTCGACGGTCCTGTCCGACGAGCCGCCGACCGGCCTGAAGCGCCTCTCCTGTATGAAGCGCAGGAGCTTTACCTGCAGGTGGAGCGGCAGCTCCGTAATCTCGTCGAGAAAGAGCGTCCCCCCGTCAGCCTGGTCGGCAAGCCCTTCCCTGTTCGAGACCGCTCCGGTAAAGGCGCCCTTCACATGCCCGAATATCTCGCTCTCAAGGAGGTTTTCAGGAATAGCGCCGCAGTTCACTGCCACGAACGAACGGTCCTTCCGGTCGCTCTCCTCGTGGATGGCCCTGGCCACGAGTTCCTTCCCAGTGCCGCTTTCGCCGGTAATGAAGACGTTGGCCTTTGTCCTGGCAACGCTCATTATGAGAGAGTATATCTCATACATCCTCGGGCTCGTGCCGACAATCTTCGAAAACCCGAGCCGCGTCTTGAGCTCGTTCTTAAGGAGCCGGTTTTCGCGTGCGAGATTCTTAAGCTCAAGCGCCTTCCTGATCGTGAGCTTCACCTCGTCTATGTTGAAGGGCTTTATGAAGTAATCGTGCGCCCCGGCCTTCATGGCCTCTATCGCGGTCTCCACAGACGCGTAAGCCGTTATCATTATGACGAGAGAATCGGGGTCCATCTCCTTCAGGGCCTTCAGGAACTCCATCCCGCCCATGCCAGGCATCCTTACGTCGGAGATTACGAGGTCCGCCCCCCTCTCGCGTATCTCGTCGAGCGCGAGCGCGGCGGAGTCGGCCCCGACCGCGTCGTAGCCTTCCTTTGCGAGCATTATCTCGAGGAACTCCCTCATGCTCTTCTCGTCGTCGACGATTACTATCCTGTGCCTGCCCATAAGCCGTCCTGCGCTGGATTTTGTTGATGGCGCGCCGCGCAACTCCGAATCCGTGTCATCTCCGGATCTCCGGGTCCGGGCGCCCCAGTCTTAAGCCCTCGCGCCCTCGCTCTCTACCGGAAGGAGTATCCTGAAGGCCGCGCCCCTGCCCTCACCGCTCGAGACCTCGATGGTGCCGCTATGGCTCTCTATTATCCTGTGGACTATGGCGAGGCCGAGCCCCGTGCCCCTCTCCTTGGTCGAGAAGAAAGGGTCGAATATCCTGCACGCGTCCTCGGGCCTTATGCCCTTGCCGGTATCGGATACCGTGACCTCGACAAAGCCCATTCCGGCATCGTCCGGAAGGCCGCCCTCCGGCCAGCGCCTCGCTGACACCGTCAGGGTTCCACCGCCTTCCATGGCGTGGAGGGCGTTAAGGAAGAGGTTCCAGAAGACCTGGCCGAGCTGCCTGTGGTCCCCGACTATGCTGAACCGCTCGCCTATTTTCGACTCTATGCGGATACCCGAGGCCTCCGGGCAGTTCCTTATGAGCCTCACCGTCTCGTCGATCACGGCCGAGAGGTCTACAAGCTCCCTCTCGGCCTCCCTCGCGGGCTTGGCGAAAAGGAGGTAGTCGGTTATGAGGCTGTTTAGCCTGTCGGTCTCGGAGAGTATGATGTCCATGAGCCGCCTGTTCTCGCCCCCGGCGGATTCAGCCCGCAATAGCTGTATGGAGCCGCTAATCGAGGCGAGCGGGTTCCGTATCTCGTGCGCTATGCCGACCGAGACCTCGCCCAGGGCCTTCATGCGCTCGTCCCTCCTGAGCGCCTCCTCCATCTGCTTGAGGCGCGTGAGGTCCTGGAAGATGATTATCCTCCCGACCTCGCCGCCCTGGCCCTGCGAGATGCTGAAGCCCAGGTATATCTCCTCCCCGGTCCTTTTCCTGAACCTCTCCTCCACTCTCCTCCCGCCCTGCGGGGCCAGGAGGCCCTTCCGTATCATGCCCGGGAATATCTCCTCGACGTCCTTGTAATAAACGTCCCGGAGCGTATAGCCTGTGACGCCCTCGGCCTCGCGGTTGAAGGAGGTTATCCTCATCCTGTCGTCGAGCGTCATTATGCCGCTCGTTATGTTCTCGATTATCTGCCTGTTCAGGGCCTCGAGCTTTTCGTAATCGATCTCCTTCTCTTCGAGCTCCCTTTCCACCCTCGCGGCCCTTTCGGCGAGATAGCCGGTAAGGTAGGCTACCGTGAAGAACGCGAGTATGTTGGTCGAGACCGTTACGAAGACGTATTTCCAGGGCGGCGCGAAGGCCGGTGAGACGAGCTTGTACTCCGCCGGGAGCATACCGTAGAAGTCGAGGTCGATGAGGACCCCGTAAGCTATGCTGGAGACCGAAGCCGCGTAGAACCCCGCGCGCTTTCCGAGGAGTATGGCCGCGCCTATCACGATAAGCGGATAGAGCGCGTGCATGTAGCTTTCGGTGCCGCCCGTTATGTAGACGATTACGGTGGCGAGGGCTATGTCTATGGTGACCTGGGCGTAGGTGAAGAGCTTGAGGTTCCGTACCCTGCCCAGGAGTAGCGCGTAGAGGATGGTGAGGAGCCCCACGGCCGCCGCAACGCCGTAGAGCGGATAGAAGTTGAGGAGCGCAAGGGACGCCCCTCTCACCTGGAACCAGGCGGTGACTCCCAGGAAAGAGAGCGCAAGCACCACCCTCAAGACCATCATGGCCAGCAGCCTGGCCCCTAGAGCATCCTTCGGGTAAGCCTGCATTTTCCGGACCTGTTAGCCTCCCGCGGCGCCTGCTATCTGGAATATCGGCAGGTAAAGGGCTATGACAAGGCCGCCTACGACTATGCCGAGGAAGGCCATGAGCATGGGCTCTATGAGGGATGTAAGCGCCTCGACAGCCTGGTCCACCTCTTCCTCGTAGAAGTCGGCTATCTTCGAGAGCATGGCGTCGAGCGCGCCGGTGGACTCACCGACCGCTATCATCTGGGTGACCATGCCAGGGAAGACCTTCGTCTCGGAAAGGGGCTCGGCAAGGGTCTTTCCCTGGCTCAAGCTCGTCCTGGCCTTTACGACCGCCTCCTCGATTATCACGTTTCCGGCTGTCTTTGAGACTATCTCCAGGCTTTCGAGTATGGGCACTCCGCTCGAGAGCATCGTCCCGAGCGTCCTCGTGAACCTCGCCACCGCCGTCTTCCTGATCAGATCGCCGATAACGGGGGCCTTCAGGAAGACCTGGTCCATGACCCTGCGGCCCTTGGGGACCTTGTACAGCCTGTTGAGCCCTATGATGGTAGCCGCGATAACGCCGATGATGATATACCACGAGCTCTTGAGGGCGTTGCTCATGTTAACCACGAGCTGCGTCGGCGCGGGCAGGGCCTGGCCGAAGTCGGCGAACATGTCGTCGAATATCGGGACGACCCAGAGGAGGAGGCCCGCTACGACGAGGCAGGCGATGATTATGACGGCGACAGGGTAAGTCATGGCGCCCTTTATCTTGCCCTTGAGCTTCTCGGACTTCTCCATGAAGCCCGAGAGCCTGTTGAGGATTGTATCGAGTATGCCGCCGACCTCTCCGGCGGCGATAAGGTTGACGTAGAGGTCGTCGAAGACCTTGGGGTGCTTCCTGAGGGCGTCCGCAAAGGTCGATCCGCCCTCGACCGAGGACTTGACGTCAAGGAGTATCTTCTTGAATTCGGCGTTCTCCTGCTGGCCGGCGAGGATGTCCAGGCACTGGACGAGCGGCAGTCCCGCGTCTATCATGGTCGCGAACTGCCTGCTGAATATGACGATGTCCTTCGTCTTGATGCCGCCGCCGAGGCCAGGTATCTTTATCTCGGAAAGAGAGCGCCTGGCCTTCTTGGGCCCTATCGAGGCCGGCACAATCTGCTGGCGCCTGAGCGACGCCGTCGCCTGCGCCACGCTTGCGGCCTCTATCTCGCCCTTTCTCGGCTCCCCGGCGAGCGTTTTTCCGCTGTAGACGAAAGTAGGCATGGTTTACATTGTCCTCCCTGCCGGCGCGCCTGGCCTCAGCACGCCCGCGTTGGCGAGCATCTGGCGGAACTCGTCAGGCTCGGAGCTCCTCCCGATGGCCTCCTCGAGGGTTATAAGCCTCCTCGAATACAGGTTCATGAGGCTCTGGTTCATGGTCTGCATGCCGAATTTGGTCTGGCCGACCTGCATCTGCGAGTATATCTGGTGGAGCTTGTCCTCCCTTATGAGGTTCCTTATGGCGGCGTTGGGGACCATCACCTCTATCGCGATGACCCGGCCCTTGCCATCCGCGCTCGGTATAAGGAGCTGCGAGAGCACGCCCTCGAGGACGAACGAGAGCTGCGCCCTTACCTGCGGCTGCTGGTTCGAGGGGAAGACGTCCACTATCCTGTTTATGGTCTGGACGCAGGAGTTCGTGTGCAGGGTGGCGAAGCAGAGGTGGCCCGTCTCCGCTATGGTCAGGGCCGTCTCTATCGTGTCCATGTCGCGGAGCTCCCCCAGGAGCACCACGTCCGGGTCCTGCCTCAGCACGTACTTGAGCGCCTTCTTGAAGGCGAAGGTGTCGTACCCGACCTCCCTCTGGTTCACGAGGGCCATCTTGGAGCTGTGGAGGTATTCTATCGGGTCCTCTATGGTGATTATGTGCTCCGCCCTCTCGGAGTTTATCTTGTCTATGATGGAGGCCAGGGTGGTGGATTTGCCGCTCCCTGTCGGCCCCGTTACGAGGACGAGGCCGCGCGGCTTCTTGGAAAGCTCTTCCATGATTGGCGGGAGCCCGAGTTCCTGGAACGATTTTATCTTGAAGGGGATGGTCCTGAAGACCCCGGCGACACTCCCCCTCTGGACGAACAGGTTGCCCCTGAAGCGGCTGAGGCCCTTAAGTCCGAAGGAGAAATCGAGCTCGTTCTCCTCCTCAAACTTGTGCTTCTGCACGTCCGTGAGGATGGAATAGCAGAGCTGCTTGGAATCTATCCCGGAAAGGACCGGCATGTTCAGTGGCGCGAGCTTGCCGTGGACCCTTATCCTCGGCGGCGACCCGGCGGTTATGTGCAGGTCGCTCCCGCCCTGCTCCGTCATCACGCGCAGCAGCTCCTGCATGTTGTATTTGTTGCCTTCTACCGCCATCGGGGTCTCCTTTATCGAATATGGCCGCGCAGGCCGGAAGACGCAGCTAACAGAAGCGCTGCCGTCTTTCCCGTGAAATTCTATAATCAGGCGCTTTTTCGCGTAAGGACAAAAGTTACACCGCCGGTATGACCAGGCGTCAGTCCGCCATCGTCACCCTTAAGACCTCTTCTATGGTCGTGACGCCCTCGGCGACCTTGGTCACGCCGCTCATGCGGAGCGACTTCATCCCTTCCTTAATGGCCGTCCTCTTTAGCTCCGCGGAAGAGGCGCCGTTAAGCACCATGTCTTTTATGCCTTCGGTAAATGGCATGACCTCGTAGAGGGCGATCCTGCCCTTATACCCCGTGCCGCCGCACGTGGCGCAGCCTTTGCCCTTTGAGACCTCCATCCGCTTCGTCTCCTCCGGCGACGCGCCGAGGTCCAGGAGCACCTTCTCCGTTATCTGCACCTTCTCCTTGCAGTCCTTGCAGATCTTCCTCGCGAGCCTCTGTGCGAGTATGAGGTTGCTCGCGGACGAGACCAGGAACGGCTCTATGCCCATGTTGAGGAGCCTGTTGACCGTCGAGGGCGCGTCGTTCGTGTGGAGCGTAGAGAGGACCAGGTGGCCCGTCAGGGCCGCCTTCACCGCTATCTCCGCGGTCTCGTAGTCCCTTATCTCTCCGACCATTATGATGTCGGGGTCCTGCCTCAAAAAGCTCCTGAGGGCGGCGGCGAAATTCAGGCCTATGTCCTCGTGCATCTGCACCTGGTTTATGCCCATGAGGTTGAATTCGACCGGGTCCTCGGCTGTCGAGATGTTCTCGCTCACCTTGTTGAGCTCGGAGAGGGCCGAGTAAAGGGTGGTCGTCTTTCCGCTGCCGGTCGGGCCGGTGACGAGCACTATGCCCCAGGGCTTGTGTATGGCGCCCATGAAGTCCTTCAAGGCCTTCTCCTCGAAGCCCAGCTTGGTCATGTCGAGCTGGAGGTTGCTCTTGTCGAGGAGCCTCAAGCAGACCTTCTCGCCGAAAAGGGTCGGTAGCACCGAGACCCTGTAGTCCATCTCCTTGCTCTTGGAGAGCTTTAGCTTTATCCTGCCGTCCTGCGGGAGCCTCCTCTCGGCTATGTCGAGGTTGCTGATAATCTTGAGCCTCGACACTATCGCGTTCTTGAGCTTCATCGGGGGCTTCATCATCTCCTGGAGGACCCCGTCTACCCTGTACCTTACGCGGAAGTGCTTCTCATAGGGCTCGATGTGGATGTCGCTCGCGCCCCTCTTTATGGCGTCGGTCAGTATGAGGTTCACGAGCTTGACGACAGGGGCGTCCTCCACGGCCTTTTTCAGGTCCGAGAGGTCGACCTCCTCCTCTTCCCTCACGACCTCCATCTCGCTCTCGTCGAACTCGGTGAGTACGCCGTCGAGCCCCATCTCGGGGGTCTCGTAATACTTCTCGATCGCTCCCTTTATGGCGGCGTCGGAGGCAAGTAGCGGCTCCACGTTGTAGCCGGTCAGGAACTTTATGTCGTCGATGGCGAAGATGTTCGAAGGGTCGGCCATTGCGACCACCAGGGTCGAGCCGGTCCTGCTGATCGGTATGACCTGGTACTTCCTGGCCACGTCCTCGGGGATGAGCTTTATTACCTCGTGGTCGACCTCCTGCGTGGAAAGGTCTATGGTGGGTATCCCGTACTGCCTGCTCAGAAACGAGGTCAGGTCCTTTTCGGATATGAAACCGAGCTTCGAGAGGTTATAGCCGAGCCTCCCGCCGCCCTTTTTCTGCTCGTCTATCGCCTTGTTGAGCTGGTCCGGCGTTATGAGCCTTTCTCTTAATAAGAGCTCGCCTATTCTGTCTGTCATCGTCCCCGATAGCTGGTGACAAAAATTGTCACCCTATGTTAGTAGATTAGAAATGCGATGTCAAGGAAGCGCAGTGTCAGGGCGCACCTTTACGAAAATATCATGCGTACTTCATGGCGGTACTTACTATCTCATCGGAAAAAAAGGGCTTTCTTATGTAAACGTCTATCATGCCTTCCTTTACTCCTTCGAAGATGGCCTTGTCCGCGTCCTTGAAATACCCGGTAAAGAGCACCACCCTGGTCCCGGGCCTGAGCTTTTTGATCTCCCTGAAGGCATCGAGACCGTTCATGCCCGGCATTACCATGTCCAGGAAAACCAGCGAATACTCAGCGTTTTTAATCTCATCCAGGGCTTGCGGGGCGCTGGTCACATATCTTGCGTCAAACCCGGCGTCCTTGAGCATTTCGGACATCCCTATGCCGACAGTCTCCTCGTCGTCTACCACGAGGACCTTTTTCGACCTGCAGTCCATGAAAGATCCTCCTTATATATCGGCACTGAGCTAAATACCTTGAAACCCCTTTTCGATTTTCTTGCGGGCTTGCCAGGGGGCGCATGAACTTCCGCCCTGCGCGCGGCTATCCTGCTGTTTTTTCGATGAAAACAGCGAGATAGACCCTGAAAACAGCGCCTCCGGAGGGGTGGTTGTCCACTTCTATCCACCCGCCATGCTCCTTCAATATGCTCTGTGAGATGGAAAGGCCCAGGCCGATATTATTCCCACCGCCCTTCTCCTTGGTCGTGAAAAACGGGTCAAAGACCTTGTCCTTCATTTCCGCGGGCACGCCGGGGCCAGTATCCCTGAACTCGGCCAGCGAGTAAGCTTTTCCGTCGGCCTCGAATCTCCTGGTAGATATGAATATGGCGCCCTTGCCGCCCATCGCGTCCCTCGCGTTCTTGAGTATGTTCAGCACGACCTCCATGACCTGCCCCTTGTTGCCGAACACCTTCGGGAGCGTCGGGTCGAAGTCCTCGATTATCTCTATGGACCTCGTCTTTATCTCGGATATGAAGATGGTGAGTGTTGCGCGTATGGCCTCGTTGAGGAACATGGGGGCATAATCGGCCCTCGAAGGCCTCGAATAGGTGAGTACGTCCATTATGATGTATTTGGAGCGCACGGCAGCGTCCCGTATCTTCTCAAGCAGGAAGTACTTCGGGTCGTCCTTCCCGGTCCGCTTCATCAGGACCTCGGTTATGCTGAGTATGCCCGCAAGGGGGCTGTTGAGCTCGTGGGCTATTCCAGCTCCCATCTCGCCCAGGCTTATGAGCTTGGCGGACTGTATGAACTTCTGCTCCGAGCTCTTGAGCCTGGCGTATGCGTCCTTAAGCTCCTCGAGGGAGCGGTCGAGCTCGGAGGTGCGCCTCCGCACCGTCTCCTCAAGCTCAAGGACGTGCCTCTTTATGGTCTCCTCGAGCGATTTCCTTTTCGATATGTCCCTCCATATCTCCTGTATGTACCGCCTTCCGTTCAGTTCGAGGAGAGAGGCCGCGACCTCGACAGGGACAAGCGCGCCGTCCTTGCGCCTTACGAGGAGCTCTTTCAGGGGCCCGACGCCCTTGCCGTCACCGGCGCAATCGGAGCCCAGGTAAAGCCGCAGGTCCCCGGGCTGGAAGAGGTCCCGTGGCGACATGCCCAGTATCTCCTCTTTCGCATACCCGAGGAGCGCAGAGGCCGCCGGGTTCGCGTCCGTGTACTGCCCAGCCTCCAGGTCGCGCAGCACTATGGTGTCCGCGGCGGTGCTCACGAGTTTCGAGTACTTCTCACCCATGTCCCTCAAGTCGGCCGTCGCCTTGATCAGGGTCCCGGCCATGCGGTCGAAGGCCTCGGCGACCTGCTCGACCTCGTCCCCGGTCTTCAAACCCGCCCTGAAGTCCAGCCTGCCGTTAGATATGGCCTCAGCCCCCTCCCTGAGCTTCGCAAGCGGGACGAGGATGCGTTTTCTTACGAGGGCGAAGACGCCAAGCGTCGCTGCCAGGAATATCGCGCCGCCCCAGATCATTATGGCGTCCCTGTGCGATTCTATCACCCGCTCATGGTCCCTGAGCGATACGGTTACCGAGACCGCCCCTGTTACGGTCCCGGCCTGCCAGCCTTCATGGCAGGCCACGCATTCGCCTGTTACAAGAACAGGCGTCACGTGCCGGGCCAGCCTGTACCCCTCCCCGGATATCCCGATATGCTCAGAGGCAGTGCCAGCAAGTGCAAGCCTGTCGAGCTCGTCAACCGGCGCGCCTTCCGCGGCCCTGCCGTACCCTCCTTCCACTGCACCACGGGTTTCGTTTGCCGCCCCGGCAGTTCGCATTACCCGTATCTCCTCGATGCCGGGGATGCGCCTGAACCTTTCGAGGACGGCCGCATTTTCGTCATTTCCGCCGCCGAGCTTCATGGACGTGTGCAGCTGATCGAAAACGGCTGCGGATAACTTCCTCGCCTCTCCAGCTCCCATCTCCTCGATAAGGGCGGAATGGGACCTTTTCTCCATGTGATGGAAGGCTGAAATTCCGGCGAGAAGAATGCCGCCGATGTAAAATGTGAACCGCCTTGAAAGACTGATGCGCATAGGATAGTGGCCGGTCCGTTCAGAAACTCTATCAGGGTGTCGAAAAAAAACCCTGACAGGACTTTTTCAACGTCCTGATAGTGGCCGCTGCGTCTTTTTTTTTTTGAAAGCCAGGGATAGAGCGGGGGCGATGGGATAAGCGTGGATGACTTCGTCTGTTGGAATTCTATCGGCCTCGGGGCCGCTTGTCAATTTCCGGCGGAGCGCCCGGACCTGAAGAAAGCCATGAAATAATCGATACCCGACCACATCGTAAGCACGAAGGCTATGACAAGGAGGCCCAAGCCGGCGATGTGGAGGTCCAATCCGAAATAGGGATAATGGATGATGAGCGGGACGAGGGCGACGATCTGGGCCATGGTCTTCCATTTTCCGAGGCGGCTCGCCGCGATGACTATGCCAGAGTCGGCGGCGACGGCCCGGAGGCCCGTTACCGCCATCTCCCGCCCTATCATTAGCGCGACGACCCAGGCCGGGACCCTGCCGAGCGGTATGAGCATTATGAAGGCGGTCGTTATGAGGAGCTTGTCAGCGAGCGGGTCCAGGAACTTGCCGAGCGAGGTTATTATGCCCCGTTTCCGGGCGATATACCCGTCCAGCCAGTCCGTGAGGCAGACGAGAGTGAAAAAGGCCGCTGCCGCCAGGCTCATGCCCTTGCCAGGGGAAAGGAGCATAAGGACGAGGACCGGGGCAGCCGCGACCCTTACGAGAGATATGCTGTTCGGTAGGTTCAAGCCCCCATGCCGCTCCGCGCCCATGCCGAGCCCCGTCTACCGCGACCCGGAACTGTAGAGGTCATGGTAATGGAGCACCCTTTTGACGTAGGTCTGCGTCTCCGAGTAAGGCGGTATCGTGCCGTACTTCAAGACCGCGTTCTCGCCGGCGTTGTACGCGGCGACCGCGAGCGGCACCTGCCACTTGAACATCTGAAGGAGCTTCGAAAGGTACTTTATCCCGCCCTCGACGTTCTCGACCGGGTCGTGTATGTTCCTTACGCCCATCCGAGACGCGGTCGCCGGCATCAGCTGCATGAGGCCGGTCGCCCCTTTTTTCGATACCGCTGCCGGGTCGAAGTCGGACTCGGCCTTTACTATGGCCTTTACGAGCATCGGGTCCACTCCGTACTTCTCGGCGGTGCTCCTTATCATCTCCTCGAACCTGCCCGCAGAGAGGTTCTTGAACGCCGGATTGGAGGGCGAGAGCACTGAAGGGACCCTCTCCTTCATCATCCACTTGTACTTCGCCGTGGTCGGCACGTTGGTGATGTGGACGACCCCGTTCTCGTCCGTATACTGATAAAAATCGGCCAGCGCCGCAACTGGCGAGCCGAAGGCCAGGACGGCCGACAGGATGACGTAATGTCGTAGCTTCATAAGGGTCTTACTCGTTCCGGATGCCGAAATGCATTGAGTATTCCGCGCCCGGGCTGGTCGTTACGCTCGCCGGAAGGGGTATATTCCGCCCTGAACAGTCTACAATGCAGGTCTCAAAAGGGCAAGATTTTTTATAGCGGCCGGACGCTCTCATTTGAATTTGACAAAAAACCGGTCTTGCCTTAATCTGGGAATCATCTCTGTATCAATATCGCTGGAAGGCGCGGAAAGGTTTAGTATTTTTTTAGGCCCGCGCGGCCCGGCCCTCCCCTGGGGCACGGGCATTTTCCCAAAAAAGGAGCTGTCTTCTTGGAGTTAAAATCCGATTTTCTGGTCATAGGCACCGGCATCGCCGGCCTCGCGTTCGCCCTTAAGGCTGCCGAGGCCGGGAGCGTCGCCATCGTAACCAAAAGGGACATGAGCGAGTCGGCTACCTACTATGCCCAGGGCGGGATAGCATCGGTCCTGAGCGCCGAGGACACCTTCGACGCGCACGTGAAAGACACGCAGGACGCCGGGGCCGGGCTCTGCAAAAGCGAAATAGTCGAGATGGTCGTGAGGGACGGCCCGGCAAGGATACAGGAGCTAATCCAGCTCGGCGTGAAGTTCTCGAGCAGGAAGGGGAACGGGAGCGAGCTGGACCTCGGGAAAGAGGGCGGCCACTCGAAGAGGAGGATAGTCCACGCCGAGGACCTGACCGGCAGGGCGGTCGAGGAGGCCCTTGTCTCCGCCGTAAGGTCACACCCGCGTATCTCGGTCCACGAGAACCACATCGCGATAGACCTCATCTGCCATACCAAGTTCGTAGGCCCTGCCCCCGGGGAGACGGTCTGGGGCGCGTATGTCCTCGACAAGGATACCGGCGAAATATCGACTTTCCTCGCGGGCGCCACGATACTCGCGACCGGCGGGGCCGGGAAGGTCTATCTCTACACGAGCAACCCTGACGTCGCCACGGGCGACGGAATAGCAATGGGCTACAGGGCCGGGGCCGAGATAGCGAACATGGAGTTCGTCCAGTTCCACCCGACCTGCCTCTACCACCCCAGGGCCAAGAGCTTCCTCATATCCGAGGCGGTCCGCGGCGAGGGCGGGGTTCTCCTTCTAAAGGACGGGACCCCGTTCATGAAGAAGCACCACCCGATGGCGGACCTTGCCCCCAGGGACATAGTCGCCAGGGCCATAGACTACGAGCTTAAAAAGAGCGGCGACGACTGCGTCTACCTCGACATAAGCTTCAGGCAGCCGGAGTTCGTAAGAGAGCGTTTCCCGAACATTTACAGGAAGTGCCTCGAATTCGGCTTCGACATGACCAGGGAGCCGCTGCCGGTCGTCCCGGCGGCCCATTACACCTGCGGCGGTGTAAGGACCGACGGCTTCGGGAGGAGCAGCATAACAAGGCTATACGCAATAGGAGAGGCCGCCTGCACGGGCCTTCACGGGGCCAACCGCCTGGCCTCCAACTCGCTCCTCGAGGCCCTGGTCTTCGCGCACAGGGCGGCGGACGACGCGCGGAAACTCGTAATGACCGAACGCAAAAGCCTGCCCTCCATACCGCGCTGGCAGACCGGAGAGGCAGTCGTGAGCGAAGAGGCGGTCGTAATCACCCAGAACTGGGACGAGATACGTCGGTTCATGTGGAACTATGTGGGCATAGTGCGCTCCGACAGGCGGCTTGAGAGGGCCGAGAGGAGGATAGAGCTCCTTAAGAACGAGATAAACCAGTACTACTGGGATTTCACAATCACCAATAACCTTGTAGAGCTCAGGAACATCGCAACGGTCGCTGAGCTCATCATAAGGTCGGCCCTCACGAGAAAGGAATCCAGGGGGCTCCACTACAACCTCGACCACCCCGAAAGGGATGAGAAGTTCCTTCACGACACAATCCTGAGAATCTGACATATCCAGCTTTCCGGTCAATCAACTTAACAGCTTGCTGAAAAACTCCGTTTTTATTCAGGCTGCTCAAAAAGCTCCGGATGCGAGGCCCCGCTGGAACAGGGAAGCGAGGAATGAGGCGTACTTTTCGTGTACGCCTTCGTAGCCAGCGACTTAGCCTTCTAAGCAGATGGACTTTTTCAGCAGCCTGCTAAAACGCCGCCCAACCGGCTTAAAAACTGCTATCCTCAGAAAAAGGAGGTGCGGCGGATGCACGAACACGTCCATGCCGGGCACGGAAAAAAAATGATGCCGCCGGAGAGGGCGGGCACGGAGAGCCATGCCGGAATGACCGCCGACTACCGGAGGCGCTTCATCGTCTGCACAATCCTCACGTTCCCGGTCCTCATGCTCTCTCCCATGCTCCAGGAGTGGACAGGGCTTGTCTTCAGGTTTCCTGGCGACACGCTTCTCCTTCTCGCCTTTTCGACCGCGATTTACTTGTACGGCGGCACCCCTTTCATAAGGTCAAGCTTTGAGGAACTCCGGGCCAGGAACCCGGGGATGATGACCCTTATCGCGCTCGCGATAACCGTAGCCTTTCTCTACAGCGCCGCCGTGGCGTTCGGCTTCGAGGGAGCGGCGCTCTTCTGGGAGCTCGCCACCCTCGTGGATATCATGCTCCTCGGCCACTGGATTCAGATGAGATCGCTCCTGGGGGCCTCAAGCGCGCTTGACGCGCTCGCGCGGCTCATGCCGTCGGTCGCCCACAGGGTAGGCGCCGGCGGGAGCGTGGAGGACACCCCGATAGAGGAGATCAGGCCCGGCGACCGGGTGATGGTAAGGCCCGGGGAAAAGGTCCCGGCGGACGGGACGATAACCGAGGGGGAGAGCTCGGTCGATGAATCCATGCTGACCGGAGAATCAGTGCCCGTGGAAAAGGCCCCGGGTGACAAGGTCATAGGCGGCTCCATAAACGCCGAGGGCTCGCTCACCGTAAGCGTCGACAAGAGCGGGGGCGAATCGTACCTCTCCGATATAATGGGGCTCGTAAGGGCGGCTGAGGAGAGCAGATCGAGGAGCCAGGACCTGGCGAACAGGGCCGCCAGATGGCTCACCTTCGTAGCCATAGTCGCGGGCGCCGCTACCTTCCTCGCCTGGTGGGCCGTATCCGGCCAGGAGTCCGCGTTCGCCATAGAGCGCATGGTGACGGTCATGGTCATATCATGCCCGCACGCGCTCGGCCTTGCCGTGCCGCTCGTGGTGGCGGTCTCGACCGCGCTCTCCGCCGGGAAGGGGCTTCTCATACGCGACCGCATCTCCTTCGAGGAGGCAAGGCGCATACAGACGATCATATTCGACAAGACCGGCACGCTCACGGAAGGCAGGTTCGGAGTGACCGACACCGCCGGCTTCGGCGGCAGGGACGGAAAAGAAGCGCTCCTCCTCGCCGCCTCAATCGAGGCAAACTCCTCGCACCCCATAGCCAGGGCCATAGCCGGTTCCGTAGAGGAGCGGCTGCCTGTGGAAGGCTTCAGGTCGCTTCCGGGAAAGGGCGCAGAGGGGACTGTCCGGGGCCGCGACGTCAAGGTAGTAAGCCCCGGCTACATGAGGGAGAACGGCATTGCGTTCGACTCGGGCGCGTACGAGAGGCTTACGGGCGAGGGAAAAACGGTCGTCTTCGTGGTCTCGGAAGGGAAAGCGGTCGGGGCCATTGCGCTTGCAGACAGGATACGGCCCGAGTCGATGGAGGCCGTAAGGCGGCTCAAGGAAATGGGGATAACGCCCGTGATGCTGACCGGGGACAACAGGAACGCAGCGGGGGCGGTCGCGAGGGAGCTCGGCATCGAGGAGTACTTCCCGGAAGTCCTGCCGGAGAAGAAGGCGGAAAAGGTCAGGGAGGTGCGGGCAAGGGGGCTCAAGGTGGCCGTGGTAGGCGACGGGGTAAACGACGCGCCAGCCCTCGCGGAGGCCGACGTAGGGATAGCGATAGGCGCCGGGACCGACGTGGCCGTGGAGGCGGCGGGCATAATACTCGTAAGGAACAACCCTCTCGACGCGGTCTCGATCATCGGCCTTGCCAGGGCGACCCACAGGAAGATGGCCGAGAACCTTGCCTGGGCTGCCGGCTACAACGTCTTCGCGATACCGCTAGCCGCCGGGGTGCTCTACGGATACGGGATACTCCTGAGCCCGGCTTTCGGGGCCGTACTCATGTCGCTAAGCACGGTCATAGTCGCGGTAAACGCAAGGCGGCTCAAGGTGCCGGAGGCGGGCTGATGCTTTCGCGTGCTATCTTGCCGGATGGAGCCTTATCGTTACGGTCGTGCCCCTGCCCTTCTCGCTCTCGACCTCTATCTCTCCGCCGTGGTCCTGGACGATGCGGTAGGTGATGGTAAGGCCGAGCCCTGCGCCCTCGAACTTGGTCGACTGGAACGGGTTGAATATCTTCCTTATCTCCTCCCTGGTCATGCCCACGCCGGTGTCGGTCACGCGTATCGCGATTGCTTCGTCCGGGGCCGGTGCCGTCTCGACGGTTATCGCCCCCTCCCCCTCTATAGCCTCTACCGAGTTCTGGAGGACGTTGAATATGGCGGTCTTCATGTTGCCGTAATCGTAGCTCACGGGAGGGGGGTCAGGCATGAGCCTGGCCTTCACGTCAATCTTTCTACCGAGCCCCTCTATGTACTCCCTTATGTCGTTTGCCGCGTCCCCGGCGACCTTGTTTATGTTGCCTTTCACGAGGGTGGAGACAAGTATCCTCTTGTACTCGTCTATCCTCCCGAGCATGCGCTCGAGCCGCTCGACCGACCTGATTATCCACTGGGCGTATTCCCTGTGCTGGGGGTCTGTCTCGTGCTCGTAAAGCCTTCTGGCTATGCCGCCGATGGCAGTAAGGGGGTTCCTTATCTCGTGGGCTATGCCGTCTACCATCTCGCCGAGGGCCGCGACCTTTTCGGTGTCCCTGAGCTTGGTCTGGAGGGCCCTCATCCTGAGGAGCGATTTGACCCTGGCCGCCACCTCCTGGAGGCTGTAGGGCTTGTTTATGTAGTCCTCGGCGCCGACCTCGAACCCGAGCACCTTGTCCTCGACCTCGGCCCTGCCCGTGAGCATGATGACCGGGATGTACCTCGTCTCCTCCCTCGATTTGAGGTGCCTGAGCGTCTCGTACCCGTCCATCTGGGGCATCATTACGTCCATTATGACGAGGTCCGGGTGAAAGGTCGTCACCTTCTTGAGCGCCTCGAGGCCGTTGCCGGCGGTCTCGATCTCATAGCCCTCCCGTTCGAGCTTGGCCGAAAGGAGCGCGAGGTTCCGCTCGTCGTCGTCAACGGCAAGCACGCGGGGCTTCATCTATCCCGCCTGCCGCCTTCCATTTTATTCAAAATATCCTCCTTGACTCCCGAGTAATATAGGGCCTTTTCGTCCTGGCCGAGCGCGCGAAGCACCTCGATGAGGCTTCCAAGCCCGTTTAGCGCGCCCTCTTCCGAGCCTGCCTCCCTGTAAGCGGCATATGAGCGCTCAAAGAGGAAGACCGCCTCCTCCTGCCTTCCCTTTTCGAGGCTTATCTCGGCCATCTTGCCGAGGCCGTATCCCACGTTTTCCATGTCGCCCGCCTCCCTGTCCAGCCTGTAGGCCTCCATGAAGAACGTGAGCGCGTCCGGGCTTTTCGCGGCCATGGCCGTGGACCCGAGCGCCCTGTATGATCTTGCAAGGCCGGCCTTGTCGCCCGAGCGCCGGTTCGCATCGAGAGCGGACATGAGGACTCTGGAGGCTTCCTCGTGCCTGCCGATTTCCATGAGCGCAAGCCCCCTCAAATTAAGCCTGGCGCCTGACTCATGCCCTGCCCCGGACCCCTTGCCGGCCTTATCCAATGCCCTTAGCGCCTTTTCCGGATTGCCGGAAAGAAGCCAGGCCTCGGCCTGCAAGTCATAAGCTGCTGAAAGCCCCTTCTCGTTATTGAGCTTCTTCCCAAGCCTCACGGCCTGTCCGGTTGTTTTTTCGGCCTCTACATACCTTCCGGCTGAGACGAGGGCCTTGCCCATATCCAGGAGCGCGGACAATTCCCCTTGCCTGTCGCCCCCCTTCCTCTTCTCATCCAGGGTTTTTCGAAGGCCGTCCAAGGCGTCCGAATTGCCGCCGGCCAGGGCCGGGCCCCTGGTTTCCACATCTCCAGCCCCAGGCGCCTTGAGCGCGCAGCCCTGAAAAGAAAATGAGGATATGAAAAGCAGCAATACTAACCTGAAAAGGCCGGTCCTCATCTTGTCCTTAAAACGAGCTCTCGTACTTCATTATCCATTTTCGCCATAAGCGCTTGATTTGTAAAGCCCCCGGGCAATACTTACACCCATTATGCCCGGCAGTCAAGAGGGTTTTTGCCCACGAACACTGACATAAGTGCCCGTTTCTGAAAGCTTCCGGAGAATCGTCCTGCAAAGATGGATCTACCCCGTGGATTATAGCAGGGTATTGAAACACACCCTGCCAGGCAATGAACTGATGGATTGCCAAATTTGCGAAGACTATCCAAGTCGAGCAATTTGTGCCTGGACGGATTCATTCCGGCCAAGCCGTGGTTGAAAAGGTCCAGGAAGGCCTTTCATCCTGCCCAAGTCAGCGGCTGAGGGAAATGGATGGCTGCCCGGCTTGATATCCGGGCCATGATTTTTTCAGCTCAAAAGAAAGGCTCCCCTCCCCCGATAGAGGGAGGGGATTGCAAACGGAAGCGAGAAAGATTCCGGTTGGATTCAGAGGTGCATATGCTATCTGACAGCTTGCTGAAAAACTCCGTTTTTATTCAGGCTGCTCAAAAAGCTCCAGATGCGAGGCCCCCGTTGGAACAGGGAAGCGAGGAATAAGGCGTACTTTTCGTGTCCGCCGGGAGTGTCAAGCGACATAGCCTTCGGCGCAGATGGACTTTTTCAGCAGCACTGTTAAAAATCCGCCCTCAACATCACAAACGGCCCCTTGAGCGTCAGGTCCGCGAGGTCGGAGTCGTGCTCCGCGTGCAGCCTGAAATACCTGTAGCCCCCGGAGATGACCATGAACGGGATAGGCTCGAAGTTGATTGAAGCCTCCGCGTCAACAAGATAGGCCTCGCTCCCCAGCGTGATGCCCGTGACCTCGCCGCCCACGCTTAAGAGGAACGGGAGGGCAGCCTGTGCTGCCAGGCCGATTGTCGGGAGGGGCGCCTTGAAGTCCTCGGTCTCGTCCACCCCGGTCGTTTTGAGCGACGCCTTGCCGTCGAAATACTTCAACTCGAATATGACGCCCAGATGGTTGTCGAGGGTGTCGATGATATTGTACTGATAGCCCAGGCGGTGGTAATCGACCCGGAGTTCCGAGTCGACCACATCACTGACCGAGAATATTGAATCCCCGAATTCTATGTCCCTGGTTATCGTGTTCCGCCCTTCCCACTTAAGGGGCATGAAGCCGTACCGAAGCCTGTGGCTCCCGAGCTCGAGCGTTATACGCGCGTCGATGAAGTTCTCGTCGTCTACCCCGAGGTCGTCGACAAGGTCGATATTCGTCCCTGTGCCGCCGTCCACAAACCTTATGTTCCCGTCGATGTCGGAAAACCAGTACCTCCCTTCGATGTCAACGAGCGCGAAAGCCGGACCGGCACCCAAAAGCATGAATAGCATCGTAAAGAACGCAGCCAGTTTTTTCACGAACTACCTCCTTTTCATACTTAAACAGTCAATATTGTCATTTCGGCGCAATCACAGGTGAGCTTTAGGTATTCAGTCGAGGACGAATATTATCCGGGCGGCCTCCAGATACCTCCCGGACTGGTTTGAGGCGAAGACGACGCTCGCTTCCGCCGCGCCAAGCTCCAGGTCGGTCGGTGATTTCGATACCCTGCCGGCCCTTAACACGATAGGGTTCATCGAGCCCCTCTGAAAAAGAAGCTCTCTTGCCCTTTCCAGGTCGCTCGTATATCCCGGAGCGCCGCCTTGGGCAACCATTTCGCGCGAAAGCCTCGAGGGGTCGTAGACCACCTCGCCCCCGGCGGTCACGACCCTGTTGAGGAGCGCAGGCTTGAACCCGATGCCGCGCGCGTCTATGATGAGCCCGTCAGGGCCGGACTGCGCTATGGCGATCCCGCGGTATTCCGGAAGCTGCGGCATCGTCCCCGAGATTACCGGCAGAATGGCGCCCAAGGCGTCCGGGATGCGAATCGCAAGATATACCGCTCCGGTGCCCGTCTCAGGGTCGTAGACCTCTTTTACGACCTCGGCGCCTGTTATTATTCCCTGGACTGACGTCCGCACCTGGTCCGAGGAGGCGGATGCGTTGAAGAGAGTCGTCTCTCCTGAAATGGCCACCCCGTCGAGCCTCTCGGTTATCTCGCGATAGGCGGCTATCTTTGCGGCCCTCAGGGCAAGGAGACGCTTCTGGGCATGCGAGAAACTTCCCTCAGGGGCGGCCCCCTCGCCCTTGACGGTCAGGACGCCTTTGACGAAGGCGTCCCTGGCCCCGTTTGTCTCTTCAGGGAAGGCGGCTTCGGTTGCCCTGGCCTCTGAAGGCGATGCCAGGATGGCAGCCAGCAGGCCGAAACAAATGGAAAGCAAAAGAAGCTTCTTCATGCGTCCCTCCCTTTTAATAGATTGCCGAACAAAAAAAATCTCATTCAGGCTGCTCAAAAAGCTCAAGATGCAAGGAGTCGAAAAATGAGGAATGAGGCGTACTTTTATTGTACGCCGGAGTGTACAATTTTGAGACGACGCAGCAGATCGGGCTTTTTCAGCAACCTGCTAATGCATGTTGAGACGGTACTTGAGAGTCCTCACCGCCATTATCGCCTCGGCGCCGTCAACGTACTCATCGGGCCTGAACTCTCCTGAGAGCGCGGTCTCCATGAGCCCCCGCGTGGTCACGCTCATGATGGCGTTATACCACGGCGATGAGGGCTCGACGTCCGGGAACGGCGAATTGCGGTGCCCGAGGAACGCCGTCGCGATCTTCTCGTCACCTGAAAGCTTTATGACGATGTCTTCGAGCGCCAGGGCCAGCTCCTTCCTTTTAAGGGGCTCTTCGGGCCTGAAGAGATACGCCCTCGTCGTCTCGTCGTATACGGGCTCAAGGCCCCTTACACCAAGCCGGACGAGCATCGAGACCTCCTCCTTCAAGGGGCTCCCCAGCATATCGGCGGGAATGAACCCCGCCTCTTTCGCCTTTACGGGTATCCGCCCCTCAAACAGTTTTTCGACCTTGAGCTCGTCTATGAGGAGCGCCGCCATCTCGACCCTGCTTACGGTATCCCTGAGCGCTATCTCCTTCCCGATATCGCCGAAGGTCACCCCGGAAAGGGCCCTTACGACCTTGTCCGTCCTTTTCCAGGCCTGGTCAGCCGGGCCGTGCCACTTGCCGTCGCTCCCGGAGTCGAGGACATGCTTGAACCTCTCCCCCGCCGGCTGGAACTCCCTCGCTTCGAGGTAGGCGGCGCCCATGAAGTAGTCCGCCGCTTCCCTGTCCCGGTAGAATGGAAGCCCCTGCCTTTCCTCCACCTTGAGCCCGGCTGCAGCCTTGTGCGACTTTTCCGCCTCCCTGAGCCAGTCCTTCTCCTTGAGTACCATAGCTACACGCATCTCCGCGAGCCTGACCGCGAAAGAATCATCGGGCGAGGAGGAAAGCTTCCTTGCCTTTTCGAGGCGCTCGTTTATCCTCTTGACGTCCGTCCGCCTGTATTCCTCGTCTTTCTGCGTGCCCGCCTTGATTGCCGCCGCTATCGCGGCGCCTGAGTGAGCTGGCGAGTACCTTTCGTCGCACCAGGATGCGCGGCTGAATTTCTCAAGGGCCGCGTCCGTCCTTCCCTTTTCCAGAAGCTCCATCCCGGCAAGATAATGGTGCATGGGGTTATCCTCGGGGGATGTGCACCTCATCTCGGGTTTCGAGCACCCGGACACGGCGAAAACGGCCATTGCAAGGAAAAGAGCGAACCAGCGCATCGGGCCTCCTATTGTTTAACCCTGATCACGTCCCCTGCCTTGAATCCACTCCCGGCGGTCGTACGGGCGACCGATATCCTTTCGCCCTGGTGCGAATCGAGCGCGACCTCTCCTATGAGCTTCTCTCTCTTGCCTATGACCCTGCCGGTATCCGGGTCAACGAGGTCCTCGCCGGGCCTGTAGACGGAGAACACGGTGCCCGAGGCAAGGCGGCTCCTGGTCCCCGCGCGTATCGTAATTTCCGGGCCGTCCACATGGAGCACCCTGCCCTGGAAGGGCATCTGGTTGAGCTTCTCGGCCATCTTGGTCATGGCCTTGGAAAGCGCGTCCCTCAATGCGCCGTCGCGGAGGCCGGGGTCGGCGGTGGATTTGCCGCCGAGGCCGAATACCCCGCCCGTCGTCTTCGAGTACTCGCCCATGCCGGACTCGGCGAGAAGGCTCTTCCCGGTAGCCACGTCCACCAGGGCGTAGTCTACCTGCACCCTTGCTATGTGCTTTTTACGCTGGGCGACGAGCGTGTCCATCGATTCCTCGATCTCATGGTAGGAGGTTACCGACCCTGTTATCCTGAAATCCACCGAGTCGAAGCCCCCGGACGTGTCCTTTATCCCCTTCTTAAGGGCCCCTGTCTGCTCAAGCTCCATGAGCCTTTCCTGCTGGCCTATCTCGCCCTTTGTAAGCACTATGGGCTCGAGCCCGGTCTGCTTCACGAGGGTCCTCAGGATATCGGTAGCCGCCTCGCCCACGCCGATGGTCTTGGCAGGGGTCTTGTTGTCGAACTCGAGTATGGCGACGTTATACTCAGGCCCCTTGTACATCGCACCGGCCTCCTCGAGCTTCTTGGTCTGGCCGGTAAGGGTGATATCGTCCTTGACCACCCCGGATGTCTTTACGCCACAACCGGCGCTCATAACGCCCGCCATGAAAATGCATATCAGAAAAACGACCTTTGCTGCGCTTGCCTTCATTCCCGGTTACCTCCTTCGTTGTCCTTGCCGCCTTGAAGCCTTACCGGCCTTCCGGGCCCGGAGGGCATCCTTGCCATTACCCTTTTCATCATGCTGTCCGTCTCGAGCCAGAGGTGCACACCAAAGGCCTTTGTAAGGAGCTTCTCGCCGAACGACAGTATCGCGGCCTCCTCTATTTTTTTCGTGGCCCCCGCGATGAGCACGTGCCAGTCTTCGAGGCCGCTTATCCCGTCAAGCCCCTTTATGGCGCTATACGAATCAAGGCCGTCGTCAACGGCTTCCTTCAATATTGTCAGCCCGAGTCCCGCCTCGCTCCCGGCTATGAAGCTCTTTACGCCCAGGCCCCTCGACCATATCACCTCTCCGGTCCGGGCGTCCACCATCTTGAACCCGGCCCTGACCTTTTTCATGTTGTACACCCCGGTGGTCACGTTGTCGAAGTTGAGGACGTAGCCGTACACAAGGGCGTCCACCCCGAGCAGTTCGCCTAATGCCAGGGGGTCGGTGAGCTCGAGCTGGCTCCCGAGCGTTATGCCCATCCGGTTAAGGAGGAGCGAGTCCACCTCCTTTAGCGGCATGGGCATGTAATGCATCCGCGCAGCCCTCCTCTGGAACTCCTCCCTTATGGCCATCGGCCCGCCTACGTCGTTAGTAGCGTTGTAGAACGGTAGCACGGCCAGCGTGTAGACCGGTGTCGACGGGTTCGGCGGATATCTCGGGACGTGGGCGGCGCATGATGCCAGGAAGAGGAGGAGGACCGGAAGAAGCGCCCATCTTGGGTCGAATAAATGTCTCAGTCGTACGCCTCCACCTCTATCGCGTTCTGGGCCGCTCCCGTTACCCTGAAGCCCCTGAGCCTTGATATATCGTCGGCGATCGCCTGGGCAGGCACCCTGGATTCGACTTCAAAGAAAGCCTCGTTGCCATCGAACCTCCGCTGGTAAATGGCGAGCACGCCCCTTGCGCCGGTGCGTAGAAGCCTCTTGAACTCGATCGCCCTGGCGTAATCGGCCCCTTTAAGCGTGATTGTGAACGAGACGGGGCCTACCCACTTCGAGCTGATGTCCTTTGCCAGCCCCTCCGCAAGCTCTTCCGAGGCCCTTGAGAGCGCGTCCATAGGGCCTTTATCAGCCGATATGTGCCTTGAGGTAGCGTGCCCTTTTCCTGAGGCAAGGAGGCTGCCGTCGTCGACCCTTACGGCCTGGGCCGTGACGTCGGCGAGCCAGGTGACCATTGCCGTGCCCCCGGTCCTCGGTCCTTCCGTTGCGACGGCCTTACCGAAGACCACGATCTCTGCGTTTACCTTGCCTGCAGCCTCCCTGGCGCTTTCGCCTGAAATGTCAGAGGGCCAGTACGGGTCAACGGGTGTTATTGCCCCGGGGCTTCCGGCCATGTCCACCACGTTGAAGCCCTTGCGGAGGAAAAGCTCCATCAGGGCCGCGGTAGCCGCACCAACCGTGCGTTCCCCGGCATCCCTCCCCATGTACGCCTCGGGCCGCCACCAGGAGGTAAAGCCCCTGTCGCCCGGCATCTTCTCGGAAATCATGAAGAGCACCCTTGGCCGCTCGGCCTTCCGCTGCAAAAGGCCCATTGCGTCGAGGTCGCCCTCGAGGCCTGCCGTCGAGACGACGGCCCTGACCCTGACCTGGTATACGCTGCCGGACCTCGATTCATCCAGGACGTCATAGGACTTCACGTACCCGGCGGCGTTGGTGTAGACGGTATCGCGGAGCACCTCGAAGCTTTCGACCACGGTCTCGGAAGAGACCACCATTCCGACGGCCTGCTCGACCGCCTTTCGGAGCGCGTCCGCTATCGCGCCGTCCCTCGCTGCAGGGATATTGGGACCGGCTACGGAAGCCGTGCCGATTGCCTCAAGGGTTATCGGGATATCGTCGCCAGCCAATGAACCTGAAACCTGGAAAAAAGGGATGAGCAGGATAAGCGCGGAAAAGATGAGGAGTATTTTTTTGCGGCTCAAGCAAACGCCCCATGTCCCTTCAAACATGAAACCCTCCTTTCCTGGGCCGCAAATATCACGCGAAGCGATGTGAAAGGCAAAGGTACTTACCCCGTATATATCACATATGGAGGAGAAAATCCAATGGGCTGACGCCCTGAAAGGCACCCGATATCAGTAACGGGTATGTCAGGCAGGAATCTTTTATCAAAAGACAATCGCAAAATGCCCTTGAACGCGCTGCCGCCCTTTTTGGGATAAGGCTCCGCGCACTTTCCGCCTCCATCCTCCGGGCTCGGCCCTTATGTCGCTCTGCCCCTTTGGGGCCTCGCTCCTGCTGCCCGCCTCGCACGCCCCTCCCCCAACCCAATGTTCGCTCCGCCTTATGCCCCGGGGTTGTTTTTGAAAGACGAAAAGAAACCGCGCGGATACGCGGAAAAGGCATTTCAGTACCTACTCTAATATCAAACGGGAGAGCAAAAAAGGGCTTTTGCGGTAAGGCGCATAAAACTACTTGGGCCTGACTTGCGCTTCCTATTCCGTTTCCCTGAAATCCTTCATTATGGCTTCGAGCGCCTCGGGGTTGAAGAATAGCTCTATCGCGGTTAGGCCCAATGCCTTCACGCCTTCCATGAGCGCCCTGTGTCCGTCGGGCGTTATTGTGGCGTCGGCAAAGTCGTGGGTGTGGATATTTATGCCCTTCCTTATGGGCACGTGGGGATGGATGGTGGGTATGATCTGCGATACGTTCCCGATGTCGGATGAGCCGACGTTCTTTTCAGGGGCCTCTCCGTCTTCCTTGAGGCCCAGCTGCTCCAAGGCGCGCCTGTACACGCCGGCAAAGGCCATGTTTATCTTCATGGGCGCGTTGAGGTCCCCGCCTTCCGTGGCATCGAGCGTGCAGCCGGTCGATTTGGCCGCGCCCCTTGCGCACTCGATGACCCTTTCCTTTACGGAGGCGAGCTCTTTCAAGTCCTTCGCCCTTACGTAGAAGCTCGCGGATGCCCTCTCCGGGATTATGTTCGGGGCCTTGCCGCCGTCGGTTATAATGCCGTGCACCCGGACGTCTCCCCTCATCTGCTGGCGGAGAAGCCCTATTGAAGTGAAAAGGAGTATCACCGCGTCAAGGGCGTTAACGCCCTCCTCCGGGTAGGCCGAGGCGTGGCTGGATTTGCCGTGGAAGGTGAAGTTGAGGCGGACGAGACCGAGGAAGTGCTTGACCACCCTCCGGCCCGACGAGCCGTGTACCATCATGGCCGCGTCAACTCCGTCGAAGACGCCGGCCTTTATCATCTCTATCTTCCCTTTGCCCAGCTCCTCCGCAGGGGTGCCCAAGACAAGGAGCGTGCCCTTGCCCGGCGAAAGCTTCCCGGCAATAGCCTTTGCGAGGGCCGCGCCAGCGCCGACAGAGGCCGTGCCGCCGAGGTTGTGGCCGCACGCGTGGCCGATGCCCGGAAGCGCGTCCATCTCGGCGAGAAGCGCGATGACGGGCCCGCCCGAGCCTACCGACGCCCTGAAGGCCGTCTCCATACCGGCCATGCCTGACTCCACATGGAAGCCGTGCTCCTTAAGGAGCGCCTGCATCATCGAAGAGGTCCTTACCTCCTTGAGCCCAAGCTCCGGGTTCCTGTAGAAGTCGTCGCTTAACGCGGTGAGTCTTTTTTCAAGCCCCTCGGCGGCGGCCAGGAACTCATTCCTTGCCTCGCGCATACCTTGCCCCTCTCACAAATTCGTCTTGGCAGCCGTAACCGCTGAAAGCTGGCCGCCTTGAAGGGCGGCCCTGGTCGCCTCTAAAATGTAAAATTTCCCGTAATCAAGGAAGGCCGGGAATAAAAAGCGGAGCATACATGTGACAATGTGTGAGCGTTTTTATTCCCGTAACTACCCAGAGTCCGGGGAAAGATCGATTTTTAGAGGTGACCCTTAAGATTGGCCCTGCATCGCCTCTATAAGTATCTTCGCCACCTCCGGCCTGCTGAATTCGGGCGGCGGGTAGGTGCCGCTGCGAAGCATCTCCCTTACCTTTGTCCCTGAAAGTATGACGTGCTCGGATGCGTCGTGAGAGCAGGTCTTGTACGACGCCATGCCGACGCACCTCTTGCAGTAGAAGGTGTGGTCGAAGAAAAGCGGGGTTATGCCTATGGCCTGCGGGTCGAAGTTCTCGAAGATGTAGTGCGCGTCGAAGGTGCCGTAGTAGCTGCCGACCCCTGCGTGGTCCCTGCCGATTATGAAATGCGTGCACCCGTAGTTCTTCCTTATGAGGGCGTGGAAAACGGCCTCCTTGGGCCCGGCATAGCGCATTGCCGCCGGGTTCACGACCAGCGCGACCCTGTCCTTCGGGTAATAGTTCTCTATGAGCGCCTTGTAGCACTTCATTCGGACAGCCGCGGGTATGTCGTCGCCCTTGGTCTCGCCCACGAGCGGGTGTATGAGGATGCCGTCGACTATTTCGAGCGCGCACTTCTGTATGTACTCGTGCGCCCTGTGGATGGGGTTCCGCGTCTGGAAGCCAACGACCCTCTTCCAGCCCTTCTCCTTGAAGAGGGCCCTCGTGTCCCTGGGGTCGAGCCTCTCTTCCATGAACTGCGTGTGCACGGGCCTCTTTACGAGAGATACCTTGCCGCCAAGGAGCATGTCCCCCATCTCGTAGACCTTTTTTACGCCGGGGTGCTTGTCCTCCGCGGTCCCGTAGACCTGGATGGCTTCCTTTTCCTTGTCGTGCGGGAATATCTCCTCGATGACGAGGGTGGCGAGTATGTCGCCGTCCCCGGCTGCGAGGGCCACTTCCATGCCGGGCTTTAATGAAGCCGCCTCATCCCCGGTGGCGGAGAGGGTTATCGGCATGGTCCAGGGAAGCCCGTTCTTAAGATGCATGGTGTCCATGACGGAATGGTAGTCGTCCCTGCACATGAAGCCATCGAGCGGGCTGAACGCGCCTATGGCGATCATCTCGATGTCCGAGATCTCCCTGTCGTTCAGGGTGAGCTTCCTGAGCCCGCCGGCCTTCCGGGCGAGCTCCTCCCTTTCCTTGCCTTCAAGCGCCCTGTTCACCAGGACGCCGCCGTGCGGCTTTATGAGTCCTTCCACTTCCTGCTACCTCCTTGGGAGTATGGTTTGGCGCGATTTCTTTGAGTACAGGCTGTCTTCAAAAATCGACTATTTTTTCTGAGGTCAAGGAAGGGCGGAAATAATAAGCGGAGCATATATGGCAATATGTGAGCATTATTATTTTCGCCCTGACGCAGAGATCAGGAAAAAGAGCGATTTTTATTTGTGCAAACCGCACTCGGTCTTCTGGAACCCGGCCCACCTTCCGGCCCTCGGGTCTTCGCCCGGCGCGACCGGCTTGGTGCAGGGCTCGCATCCTATGGAAGGGTAGTTCTGGTCGTGGAGCACGTTATAGGGAACGCCGTTGGCCTTTATGTAATTCCAGACGTCCTCGGATTTCCACCTTACGAGCGGGTTGACCTTCACGAGCCCGAACTTGGCGTCCCAGGACACGACCGGCGCGTTCGCCCTCGTGGGGGCCTGGTCCCTTCTTATGCCGGTTATCCAGCACTTCAAGCCTGAAAGGGCTTCTGCCAGTGGTATCATCTTCCTTATGTCGCAGCACTTGTCCGGCTGGCTCTTCCAGAGCTCGGGCCCGTGCTCGGCGGCCATTTCCTCAAGCGTGGACTTCGCGCCGTACCTTTCGGGCTTTATGCCGTACTTCTCGATGAGCCTGTCCCTTACGCCGAGGGATTCCTTGAAGAGCAGGTCGGTGTCGAGATAGAACACCCTCGCGTCCGGCTTGATCTTTACTAGCATGTCGACGAGGGCCACGTCCTCGGCCCCGAAGCTGCAGGCGAGCGAAAGGTCGCTCGTCGAGAAGTTCTCGACCGCCCACCTGATCGCCTCTTCAGGCGCCTTGCCTTCGAGACTTTCGCTGACTTTCCTAAGCTCTTCCTCTGTCCACTTCTTTGACATCTTTCTTGTCCTCCTTTATAGGTCCCTGGCCGCCCGTAAAGACGATGACCTCGCACGGCGCTTTCTCGGCCACTTCGTCCGCGTAGCTCCGCTGGAAGTACCTGAGAATCGCCCTCTCCTTCCTCTTCACGAGCACTGCCGTTGTTATGCCCATCCCCTCTATCGCGGAGAGCACCTTTTCGACCGGCTCCCCGGCCTCCATGAGCGGCTCGAATGCCACCCCCTCCTCCATAGCCCTTATCTGAACCTTCCCTAGCTCCTCGTAACCCCTCTGCCTGTACTCCTTCATCATGGCCTCGGAGACCTGCGATGAAGGCCTGTCGCCGATGAAGCCGATATCCGAGAAGGCGTCGAACACGTCGTCAGCGGCCCCGGCCGCTATGAGGTAGAGCGCCACGAGAGCGGCCTTATCCTCCCTGGCCCTCCTGACCGCCAAATCCAGCGCCTCGTCGGAGGATATATACGACGGGAGCACGAGAAGCACCTTTTTCATCTCAATACCCCATGCCTATGAGCGGCCACCAGAAGGCCGCGACGAGGTTGAAGAGGACCCACGCCAGCACGTTCACGATGACGCCAGCCCTCATCATGTCCCGCATGGATATGTAGTTCGAGGACGCGGCCAGGGCGTTGGCCGGGGTGGACATCGGAAACATGAATGCGAGCCCCGCCGGCACGGCGATGGCGAAGGTCACGAGCGCCGGGTCGAGCGCGAGCTTGTCCGCTATGGCTATGCTCGCCGGCAGGAGCACCGCTATCACGGCGGCGTTGCTCATGCCTTCCGTGAGGAAAAGGGCCAAGAGCGAAAACACCAGTATGACGCTCCACGGGCTCGTGGCCCAGCTCCCGACCATTCCGTTAACCATCCATTCCGCCGCCCCGCTCTTGTGGAGCGACGAGCCTAGGATTATGGCCCCGCCGTACATGAGTATTATACCCCAGTTGACGTATTCTTCTATATCTTTCCAACGTACGAGCTTCAGGACGAAAAGGAAGACCACCGAGGTCAGGGCGATTGACGAGAGCCCGAGCCTCCTCCCCAGGAACATCCATGCGAGGACGGTTGCCAGCATGACTACGCCAACGGCGTATTCCGTGTACCTTACCTTACCCAGGGCCTTGAGCTTCTTCCCGAGCGCCTCGGCAGCCCCCTCAACCCCCTGTATGTCCATGGGGAAGGACCTCATCAGGATGATGAACCCGAGGATGAGAAGGATGACGACCAAAGGGAACACCGCTACCGCGTAGTCGAGGAAGCCTATGGTCTGGCCCGTCATCTCGTTAAGTATCCCGACTGCGAGCGGCACCCTGGCACCGCCAAGGAAGGTCGCGATACCGCCTATGACGCAGCCCCACGCAAGGGCGAGGAAAAGGAGCTTCCCGTAATTGGACCTCCCCGGCCTTATCCCGAGGCTCTTTGATATCTCAAGCACGATAGGGAACAGCATGGCCGCTACCGCGTGCTCGGACATGAAAAACGAGAGCGCGGCGGAAAGGAGGAATATCGCCAGGACGAGTTTTTTGGGCGAACTCCCGAACCGGCTCAGCATATACAGGGCTATCCTTGTAGAGAGCCCGGAGCCCATGACCGCGCCGGCCAGTATGAACGCGCCCAGGATGAAGAAGACCGCCTCGTTCCCGAAAAGCGCATAGGTCTCCCTGGTCGAGAGGACGCCCAGGAACGGGACGAGCACGATTGCCAATATGCTCGTTATCGCGAGCGGTATCACGTTGGTGACCCATAGGACGAGGCACACTGCGAAGACGGCTATTGCCTTCTGCCCCTCGGGCGTAAGCCCCTCCGGGGTGGTCATCCCGAGTATGTAGAGGAAGGACGCGGCGAGCGTGACGAAAAAGAGCGGCCTCAGGGCCTTAAGCCCCAGGAGCACCCATATGGGCCTCGTGTCTATTTTGACGCTCAACGGGAAACTCCCAAAAAAAAGACTCCGGCAAACTGCTTAAAATCAGAGTTTACGCTCTTTTCCCGGCCTGACGCGGAGTCCGGGGAAAAGATCGTTTGCCATCAATGCTCGTGCTCGGGGTCCTTGTCCACCACCCTGAGCTTCCTTCTGAGGGACGAAAGCCCCCAGGCGGTCTTCATGCCGAGCCTGGATTTGTAGAAGCTGTCCATAAGGCCGCCTTTCGAGTCGTCGACAAGGTCCTTTATCTCCGCCGGGGTCGTGACCATGCTCAAGTCCCTCACCCAGTTGAGGTTGACTTTCTTCTTCTTGATTGCCTTATACAGGTGCTTGTAGACCGGGAGTATTATCTCGGTCGTAAGCGGCTCTATCCGGAGGTCCTTCTCGGACGAGGGCCTGTATATAGGGAGCACTGGCACAACGCCCATGTCGGTCAGGCAGTCTATGCCCATGCAGGTCGACCCGGGCGGCTCAAGCCCCACGATGAGGTGCGAGGCCACGGTCCCGTTCGGGAATATCTTCGCCGCGTACCCGAGGGCCTCCATGTACCGTTTCCTCCCTATGAGGGCCGCCCTGCCGGGGCATATTATCTCGAAGAGCTCCTTGTCGAATATCTCGAGGTTATAAAGGACCGAGTCGGCCCCGATGGCGTATGTCTCGTCTATCCAGCGGTTCTCCCTGGGCGGAAGGGCCTCCACCGCCACGAGGCAGTTGAAGTTCTTCTTTACGGCGGTTATGTATGGCTTGAGGAACTCTATCCCTCCGTCGTCGCCGGGGCTGAAGCCTATTGAAAGGTATATTATGCCGGAGGCCTTCTCCTTCAAGACCGCGCCGACCGTCTCTATTACCTCGTCGACCGTGTATACCCGGTCGGGCCCGCCTGCCACGTTGAAGTTCCCGGCGCAGTACCTGCACTCGATGCTCCGGTTGAAGAAGTCGCACCGCTTTGAAGGCGTAACTACCGTGTAGCTCCCGTGCGAGGCTGCTATGTCCCGGAAGGGAACTCCGGTGGAGGTGCTCCCGCCGCAGAAGGCCGGCTTCGGCACGAGCTTCACGGGGACCTCGCCCTTGCCGTCGGTTATGAAGTAATCCTCCCCCGACCGCCTTATGGTGTAAGGCGAGTTCCTGGTGAAGACCTCCCTGCACGGTATGTTCACCAGCGTGTCCCTCGGGAGGAGTATGTCAATGCCCGAGGAGCCGCACGCCCACGCCTGGACCACGGGGTCTTCTATCCTTATCCCCCGGAGCATGAGGTCGATCTTCAGGGAAGCCGGCTTATCTATGTACTTTCCCATTCACAATCCGATCTCGGGACAAAAGCCGCTACTTCTCGCAGGTAACCGGCCTGAGCTCGCAGGCCTCTTCCTGGTAGGCCTTTAGCGTCGTTATTGTCGGCCGCTCCCCGCAGAGCGCGCACTCAGGGTCCTTCCTGACCTTTACCTTCCTGAAGGTCATCTTGAGGGCGTCGAATACCATGAGGTGCCCCTCAAGGGGGTCGCCTATGCCGAGGAGGAGCTTGATGGCCTCTACGGCCTGAAGGACCCCTATTACGCCGGCGAGCGCCCCCAGCACCCCCGCTTCCTGGCAGCTCGGAACCAGCCCTTTTGGCGGCGGCTCGGGGTAGAGGCACCTGTAGCACGGGAAGCCCTTTGCGGGGTGGAAGACCGAGACCTGGCCGTCGAACCTGAACATCGAGCCCGATACGAGCGGCTTCTCCTCGAAGAAGCAGGCGTCGTTCATGAGGAACCTTGTCGGGAAGTTGTCGCTCCCGTCAAGGACGACGTCGTATTCCCTGATTATCTCCCGGATATTATCCTCCGTAAGGCGGCCGTGAAACGGCAGGACATTGACGTCCGGGTTCAGCTTCCCTATGGTCTCCTTCGCCGAATGGACCTTGGGCTTTCCTATGCGCTCGGTATTATGTATGACCTGGCGCTGCAGGTTGCTCAGGTCCACGCAGTCCCCGTCGGCCATGCCGATGGTACCCACGCCGGCGGCAGCGAGGTAAAGGAGGGCCGGGGAGCCCAGGCCGCCTGCGCCGAGGACAAAGACCCGGCTCTTAAGTAGCTTCGCCTGCCCCCTGCCTCCGACCTCCGGGAGTATGATGTGCCTTGAGTATCTTTCTATCTGTTCCTCGTTGAAATCCATCTTCCGGAAACTCCTCCTCTGCAATGTCCGTAATGGCCTAATGCAAAAAAACCCCTCGCGGGGCAGAAGCGCCTTTTTAAGCGGGCGGCTCGATTATTTCTTTCAGAAAGGACGGTTCATTCAGGGCTCGTCAGGAAAAAGGCCAGAAACGACTGACGCGGCGGCGGGAATCGAACCCTCGTCCGGCCCCGGCCGCTAGCCTTTCTCGTTTATCTTGATGCTCTCTTCCTTGAATGGCCCTTTCTCGTCCTCGATCATCCAGCTCCTTACCGATACGTCCTTGCCGCCCTTGACGGATATGATGAAATACGAATAGCCCGGCTGACCCCACTCCCTGTCGGTCGGCGAGGGCTTGTCAGGGTGGTCCGGGTGGGAATGGTAGAAACCCATCACGTCCATGCCCTGGGTCCTTGCTATCTTGTCTATGAGGTTCAGCTCCTTGGGGTCTATGATATACCTGTCATGGGCGCGCTCGGTATTGACGTTAGACGCCCTCTGCGCCTCGAATATCCTCCGGGCCGTGTAAGTGGTCCCAACCAGCACACCGCAGCACTCGTGCGGGTAGGATTCCTTGGCGTGGTTTATTATCTCGTCGTAGGCGGACCTGGATATATGGATTACGCTCTTCCCTATGCCGAGGAACGAAAGCACTTAAGTTTCTCCTTTAAGTATTTACTCTAACCACTTTAAAATCAAGCGATTTTAGACCTACTACATTCAGGCTTCCCATAGCCGAGTGGAAAGGTACTTGTCCCCGCCGTCCGGGAAGATGGCGACCACAACGCCTTTCTTAAGCTTCCTGGCGACCTCCATCGCTCCCCATAACGCCGCGCCCGATGACTGGCCGACGAGCAAGCCCTCTTCCCTCGCGAGCCTCTTTGCCATATCGTAAGACTCTTCCGTCGGGGCCGGGATCTTCTCGTCGAGCTCTTCCTCGTGGTATATGCCCGGCACTATCGAGGAGGCCATGTGCTTCAGGCCTTCAAGGCCGTGGAACGGGGTAGACGGCTCTACGGCTATGACCCTTATGTCCTTGCTGTACTCCTTGAGCCTTCTGCCTGTCCCCATGACAGTCCCGCCCGTGCCGATGGAGGCGACGAAATGGGTTACTCGGCCGCCGGTCTGCTCGTATATCTCGACACCCGTTCCGTTGAAATGCGCGAGCGGGTTCGAGGGGTTATTGTACTGGTCGAGCTTGCAGTACTTCTCGGGGTCGTCCACATAGAGCTTCCAGGCGAGCCTTATCGCGCCGTCAGAGCCTTCGAGCGGGTTGGAGAAGATGACCTTGGCCCCGAAGGCGTGGAGTATCTTCTTTCTCTCCTCGCTCACGTTGGCAGGCACGACCAGCTCGACCTTGTAGCCCTTCACGGCCCCTATCCAGGCATAGGCTATGCCGGTATTCCCCGAGGTAGAGTCGAGGATGACCTTGTCTTTCGTAAGCCTGCCGCTCGCCTCTGCGTCCTCAATCATGTTAAGGGCGGCCCTGTCCTTTACCGAGCCGCCGGGGTTGTAGCCCTCGAGTTTCGCGTATACCTCCACCTCGGTAGGAAGGTCCCTGGCGATATTGTTGATTTTTACAAGGGGGGTGTTGCCGACCAGGTCAAGAACCGAGTTTTTTGCCATGGAGAAAGCCTTTTCCGGCAGCGCTTCCAGAAGCCGTTGTCCTCTCATTGCCTATACCTCCCCAAACGGGGTGAAATTCCGCTCAAATGGACCGGTACTGACCGCGGTTAATACCTTAGTAAGCTTCTCAAGTTTATAATACCTTAGTATATTTGTCAACATATTTGGGCCGGCAAACCTTGAAAAAAAACCATATTGGAGCACAAAAAAACCCCGTCCTCATGGGGCGGGGTTCAGGTTTTTTTATCCGTTCAGGCTCGCCGATGAGACCGGGCCGGCCAAGTCCAGGGGAAAGGCCGGGGCCCTTTATAATCGTCTGGGAAATCCTCGTTTTATATCCTGCGGCCCTCCTGATACCTGGACCTTATTCCGGAACGGTCATTCGATGATATCGAGCTCTATGGGCTCGACCTTCACGCCCATCTCGATCAGATACTGTATCGCCTTTTCTATCTCCTCCGGCTCACCTTCGAGCTCGAGCGCGACAAGGCCTATCTTGTCGGACACCGTCGCCTGCCTGATGTTCGTCACCACCTCGAACTTCCTGCCGACATGGTAAAGCAGGGGCTCCTTTACCTGCTCCTTGGGATAGGTGAGATAGACCCTCTTTTTCAAAGCGCGCCTCCGGCGATGGCTGGGATTATGGAGAGCTCGTCGTTTTCCTTGAGCCTGGTGTCCATGTTCTCCTTGAACCTGATGTCCTCGTCGTTCAGGTAGATGTTCACGAACCTCCTGAGCTTGCCGTCCTCCTCGCAGATCCTTTCCTTGAGGCCCGGGTAGTTCCTTTCCAGGTCCTCGATTATCTCTGCGACGTTCGCGCCGCTTGCGCCGACTTCATCCGAGCCGTTGGTGAGCTTCCTGAGCGGGGTCGGTATCCTGACCTTGATTACCATATTCTCTAATCCTCCTATCGGAATTCCTTGCTGTAGACAACCTCTAAAAATTAATCTTTTCCCCGGACTCTGTGTCAGGCCTGGAATAAAAATACTCACATATTCGCATATATGCTCCGCTTTTTATTCCCGGCCTTCCTTGATTGCGGGAAAAATCTCGAATTTTTAGCGGTTGCCATTGGCTTCCCGCTTTAGCGTCCAGAGAGAGGACGGCTGCGGCTTCCGGAAAGACCCGCCCGGTCAGCCCTTCTCGACCTTGAGCCTGAAGAAGTCCCCTTCCTTCTTGACTTCGATTATCCTGTGGCCCTCTTCCTTGATGGACTTGGGCACGTTCTGTATGGGCTCGCCGGAATCGAGTATGACTTCCAGCACCTCGCCCGGGCTCATCATCTCGAGCTTGAGCTTCGTCTTCACGAAATTTATGGGGCACATGACGCCCCGGAGGTCTAATGTAGCATGCGTGCCTGATTCGCTCATAATCGTCCCTATGCCTTTACGGTCTCGTTATTCCGGAAGACCGGCTCCATGAACTTGAGGTAATTATCGAGCCCCACCCTCTTAAGGGTGTTGCCGATCCTTTCGCCCCTCTTGCCGTTGGCGTTGTACCACTCTATGGTGAGCCTTATGGCGTCGGCGACCTTCTCATCCGGCAGGAAGCTGCACACCTCGACCGCCTCCATCGGGTGCCTTCCGTGCTTGCCGCCTATCCTCACTATGTGGCCGTACCTCTTGGGCCTCCAGGCCTCCGTGGGGCACGCCCTGATGCAGTCGCCGCACCAGATGCACTTCAACGGGTCGAATATGGGCTTTCCGGTGTCCGGGTCGGACTCTATCGCCCCTTCCTTGCAGGCCTCCGAGCAGATGGTGCAGCCGGTGCAGGCTTCCTCTTCCCATTTCGGGTCGACCACGCCCTGGAAGCCCAGGTCCATCTCCTTGGTCCTGGCGCAGTCTATGGGGCAGCCCGAAAAAGAGGTCTTGAACTTGTGCGGGGTCGGCGTGCCGAAGAATGTCTGATCGACCATCTCGGCCATCTTCTGCGTGTCCGTAAGGCCGTTCGGGTTGTATTCGCACCCGCCGCAGGCCGTAGGGACCCTGACCCTCGGGCCGCAGGAGGCGACCTTCTGCCCTATTTTCTCAAGCTCCGCGACTATCGCGTTGAACTCCTTGTAGTCAACATAGAGTATCTCAAGGGACTGGCGGAAGCTGAAGTGGACTACGCCCTTTTTGCTGTACTTGTGGGCTATCTTAGATATCTCTATTAGCTTTTCGGTGGTGAGCTTGCCGCCCGGGCAGCGCAGGCGCACCGTGAAAAGGTCCTTCTGTCTCTGCTTTATGAAGCCGCCGGACTTAAGGTCGTTAAAGTCCATCTTCTGCTCGGCGCCTTCGAGGTTAACGGTAACCTTGGTTGTCTTATCCTGAATGAAATGGTCGGTCATGACTGTTAAAGGATATCTCCCTTCATTTGGTGTAAAGGCTTTATTGACACCGGCCTTTGCCCAAGGCGCGCGCCCGGGCCGAACAGGTACTATGATAGCAGAAAAAACACGGGAAATAAAAGCGAAAAATCCTATGCCTTTACGGCGTATTCCCTGCCCCCGGCCTTTACGAGGTCGTCAAACTCCTGAAGTTTGGCGTTGATGACCGTGGGCTCCTTGAGCTTGCCGTAGAGGGCCTCCTGGGTCTTAAGCCCGTTCCCGGTTATAGAGACGACTATGGATTCGTCCCTCGGGATCCTGCCGGACTCGATAAGCTTCTTCGCGGCCCCGAGCGTCACGCCACCGGCGGTCTCCGCGAATATGCCCTCTGTCTCGGCAAGGAGCTTCATGGCCTCTATTATCTCCTCGTCGGTCACGTTCTCGCCCCAGCCGCCGGTTTCCCTCATGACCCTGGCCGAGTAGTAGCCGTCGGCTGGGTTTCCGATAGCCAGCGACTTGGCTATGGTATTGGGGCGGACCGGGCGGATTAGCTCGCTCCCCTCCTTTACGGCGTTGACTATAGGCGAGCACCCTGCGGCCTGGGCTCCGTATATCTTCGCAGTGTTATCGGGGATGAGGCCCAGGGTATGGAACTCCTTGAAGGCCTTGTGTATCTTGGTTATGAGAGATCCGCCCGCCATCGGCACCACAACGTGCCTCGGGGTCTTCCAGCCGAGCTGCTCGGCTATCTCGTAGCCGAATGTCTTCGAGCCCTCGGCGTAGTATGGCCTTATGTTGATGTTAACAAAGGCCCAGCCGTATTTGCCGGCAATTTCGCTGCAGAGCCTGTTGACCTCGTCGTAGGTGCCTTTTATGCTGACGACGGTCGCGCCGTATACGAGCGTGCCGAGTATCTTGGTCTGCTCGAGGTCGTAGGGGATGAAGACGAAGCTCTCCATGCCGCAGGCCGCGGCGTTTGCGGCGACCGAATTCGCGAGGTTCCCTGTAGAGGCGCAGGAGGCCACCGTGAAGCCCAGCTCCCTTGCCCTCGAAAGCGCTACCGAAACCACCCTGTCCTTGAACGAGAGGGTGGGGAAGTTCACCGCGTCGTTCTTTATGTAGAGCTCCTTTACTCCGAGCGCCTTCGCGAGGTTCGTCGCGCGCACGAGCGGAGTGTACCCGACCTGGCCGCCGACCGTCGGCTCGCCCTCGATCGGGAGGAGTTCCTTATACCGCCACATGTTCGGGGCGCGCCCCTCTATCGCTTCCCTGGTGAGGACGCCCTTCATCCTGTCGTATTCGTACACGACCTCGAGCGGCCCGAAGCACAACTCGCAGACGTGGAGCGCCTCTTTGGGGTACTCCTTCCCGCACTCCCTGCATTTCAACGCCTTCATATAGCTCATTGGTACCCTCCTTTAAACTCCATGCGAGCGGTTCGATTTGAACGGGCCAAAAAAAAACCTCTTCTCTGGTTGATAAGAAGAGGCGCCGTCCGTTACCTTTCTTATCTTCCAAGGCTTCAAGCCTTGCTGGAATTAGCACCTGGCGTCCCGCTTTTGGCGGAACCGGTTGCTGTGGCTTCACAGGGCCAGTCCCTCTGCCACTCTCGATAAGAGCATCGAAATATTCAATTTTTGACCGCGGGCTGTCTCGCGGGTTGATGCAGTTCCTTCCTGCAGGTCCTCCGTTTCCGGCTTTTGACGAAAGGAAGGGATTTTACAGACGGGATTTATAATACAACTCATCTCCCGTGTCAAGAGCTATTTGCCTGGACCCGGTGGCTGGCGGCCCGGCGGCGCCTGCAGGCCAGGCTTTTCATAATAATTATAGCAGCTATTTCTCAGAACCTGTAGTTCAGGCCTATCGAGAAGGCCGACGAATCCCAGCTTACCTCGTTCAGCCGCGTATCGACAGTCCCGCCCGAGGAGAAATATGTCCTGTCGGTCCCTGCGGAGGTGCGGAAGTCCTGGATGTCGAAAGAGCCCGCCAGAGTCCACCTGTCGTCCAGGGCGTATTCCGCGCCGAGACCGGCAACCACGCCCCTGCCGTCCGCCCACTGCTCGAAGCTGTTCGGGTGGGCGAAATCAGAGCGGAGGTTCCAGTTTGCGACCGCGTTGAAATCAACGACATGATATTCGACAGAGCCTGTTATGGTAAGCCTCCCGCGGGAGTAAACGGCGTCGACCCCGGCCCACGGGCCGGCCCACGATGCGGAGTAGGTGCTGTCCAGGCCCGGAAAAGGCCCCAGGGCCGGGATCGTCTGAAAACCGTCCGTGATCCTGAGGTTCTGCTTATGATAGGAAAGGCCGACGACCGGTATGAGGTCCAGCCTGCCTCCGGCAGGCGCGAACCTGAATACGTAGCCCGCCCCGCCTGAAACGTCCCAGAGATTGCCGCTGTCGGCCTTGTTGTTCGAGCGCGACCATTCAAGCGTCCTGTCGTTTCCGGCGTAGTCCGAATCCTGGTTCTCCCCTTCCACGATAAAGGCAAACGCCGCATGGCTTCTCAGATAGACCCGTCCGATGTATATGCGGGCCCTGCCCTTGATCTGATAGCTCTCAACGTCCTTCCAGGTAAGCTCTGAGAGGACATTGACGCCGCCCCCGGCTATCGACCAGTCGAGGTTATCTACCCTCTTTCCGGCTGAAAGGGCTATTCCGATTTCCTCTTCGGCTGCGAATCCAGGCCGTGGGATGCTGCAAAGGAGGAGGGCGGCTATTACGAAAAATGTTTTTCTCATCAAGTAAACGGAGAACCGACTCCGCATGTGCGTCAGATTCAAGCTGGTCAGCCTTCCGTTATTCCGAACCTTGTCGCAGTTATACCCTCGGACCTGCATACCGGGCACTTTGAAGGCGTCCTGAGCCTTTCCCTTTTCCTGAATACAAAGCCGCACTCAAGGCACTCGGAAGGCTCGACCACGAAGACCCGTCCATCCGGCCTTCCCTTGTGGAACGACCTTGCGATATGCTCGAGGTGCTCGAGTACGTCCTTCTCGCGGATGCCGACCGCGCCGGAAATCTCCTTCGAGGTAAGCGTCTTCCCGGAGAGGGCCTCGATTATCGCCTGCCTGGTTGTAAGCTCTTTCTGGGACACGGTGTTCAAGGGAAAAGGGGCTTGGGCATGCATAATGGAAGTCTCGTCTCTAATCCGAGTATAGCACAGGCCTGGCAAGGGAAGCAAAGCTATTCGGCTGCTCTGAGAGCCGCAAAAAAAAACGGCCCAGGCCGGGCCTGGACCGCCAAAATGCATATATTCTGGCAAGCTCAAAAATTTGAGATTTTTCCCGTAATCAAGGAAGGGTGGGAATAAAAAGCGGAGCATATATGATAATATGTGAGCATTTTTATTCACGCCCTGACGCTGAGTCCGGGGAAAAGATCAATTTTTAGAGCTTGCCACACGTCAGAATATCTCGTTAAAAACACTCAATATATGCGGCACCACCTGCTTTTTACGGGATATCACGTTCTTGAGCTCAAACACGCCTTCCTTGAGCTTCGGGTAATTGAGCTTGTAGAGCACCTCGTTTTCGCCGACCGCCAGGAGAAGCGATGTGCCCTGCGAGATGTCGGTGACGAGGAGCCCGGCGAGCTTGAGCTCCTTTTTATCCCTGGCCTTCAGGAGCTCGCCCGTGAGGTTCGCGGCCTCCTGGTGGAACTCGTCGAAACCGATAATCTCTACCTGACCAATGCCGAATTTCCTGCCCTTGGCCTCGAACACCTTGAAGTCCCCGGCAACAACGGCCTCCGCGCCCCTTTTCCCGAGGCTCGCGCTCGCGCCGAATACCTCAGAGCCGAAGGCGGCGTGGTCGAGTCCGGATTTCTCCTCGAGCCACTTGATTATGTCCCTGTCGCGGGCGGTAGTGGTCGGCGACTTGAGCATCACGGTGTCGGAAAGGACGCCGCCGAGGAGAAGCCCCGCGGTCTCCTTCTTTATGGGAGCCCCGGTCCTTTTATACAGCTCGGATACGAGCGTAGAAGTAGAGCCCACCGGCTCGCATATGAAGGGAATGGGCTGGGTGCAGGTGAAGTTGCCTATCCTGTGGTGGTCCACGACCTCCATTATGTTCACGGCTTCCGCGCCGTCCACGGCCTGCGATAGCTCGTTATGGTCGACCAGGACGAGGCTCGTGGAAGGCGGCTTCAGTATGTCGGTCTTCGTGATGACGCCCTGCATAACGCCTTCCGAGTCGAGCACTATGAGCCCGGCTGCAGAGGCGGCCTTGAACTTGAAATCATCTACAAGGTCGTCGGGGGATACCGTATCGAAGCTCGTCTCGCATATCATCGATGCCGGTGTGCTCACCCTTACCAGTATCGAGGTAGTGGCCGAATCGAAAGGCGACACGATTATGCTTACGCCGCGCCTTGAGGCCTCCTTCGCGAGGCTCTCGTCGACGTCGAAGCCGCCGGATATTATGAGGAGCCCGACCCCCTTCTCGACCGCCCTTTTCTGTATCTCCACCCTGTCGCCCACTATGAGCGCGCATTTGGACGGGTCTTCCTGCCCGAGGATGTACAGGAAGGCCTCCTCAGACATCGCCCCGATGTAGACCGTAAGCGTTATTTCCCTGCTGCCGAGCGAGTCGTTCCTTACCCTTGCGCCGAGCGTGTGGACTATGTTCCTGAGGGAAGTCGTCACCTCTATCGAGTGCTCGGCCTCCAGATACCTCTTTGCGAGCTCCATGAGGGTCAACACCCCCTTTGGCCTCCCGTCCTTGTCAAGGACAGGCATGAACCTGACCTCTTCTTCCCTCATGAGCTCCAATACCCTGTGGAAGGGAGTGTCCTCGGTAACGGTCACGATGCCAGTGGACATGATGTCCCTTGCCTTCGGGCGTACGTCGGATATGTATTTCGGCGGCTGCACGTTGAAGTAATTGAGTATGAACTCAGTCTGGGGGTTGAGGTCCCCTGCCCTGGCCGGCAGGAAATCTCCCTCCCCGAGCGCGTTCTTGAGCTCCGCGAGCGCTATCGCCGAGCATATCGAATCAGTATCCGGGTTCTTGTGGCCTATTACGTATGTCGCTTCCTTGCTCACTCGCCAATCTCCAGCTTTTCTGTTTTTTATTTTATACCGCATCCTCTCAAGAACCGATGAAACCCGGACAGGCCCCGTGAAGCAGAAGGGTCTTTTATGAAGCTACCACCCGAGGACCCACGCGAATATCAGGGGGGCCACTATGGTCGCGTCGGATTCGATCACGAACCTCGGGGTGTCGATTGAGAGCTTGCCCCAGGTTATCTTCTCGTTGGGCACGGCCCCGGAGTACGAGCCGTAGCTCGTGGTCGAATCGGATATCTGGCAGAAGTAGGTCCAGAAGGAAATGTCCTTCATCTTGAGGTCCTGCCTCATCATGGGGACGACGCATATGGGGAAGTCCCCGGCTATGCCGCCGCCTATCTGGAAAAAGCCCACGCCCTGGCCGGAGCCGTTCTTGCCGTACCAGTCGGCGAGCGCCACCATGTACCCTATTCCGGACTTGACCGTCGTGGCCTTGAGCTCCCCGGTTATGCAGTACGAGGCGAAGATGTTCCCGAGTGTCGAATCCTCCCACCCGGGGACTATTATGGGGAGGCCCTTTTCGGCGGCCGCGACAAGCCAGCTGTCCTTCTCGTCTATCTGGTAGTACTGCTTCAAGACGCCGCTTTTTATGAGCTCGTAGAAGAACTCGTGCGGAAGACGGCTCTCGCCCTTGTCGTTCGCGGCCTTCCAGAGGTCGAATATGTGGGACTCGATCCTCCTTATGGCCTCGTCCTCGGGTATGCATGTGTCGGTGACCCTGTTGAAGCCCTTCTCAAGGAGTTCCCATTCGTCCGCGGGGGAAAGGTCCCTGTAGCCGGGCACGCGCCTGTAGTGGTCGTGCGCCACGAGGTTGAAGACGTCCTCCTCGAGGTTCGCGCCCGTGCAGGAGATTATGCTCACCTTGTCCCTGCGGATCATCTCGGCAAGGGATTTCCCGAGCTCCGCCGTGCTCATCGCGCCCGCAAGGGTGACCATCATCTTGCCGCCCTTGTCCATGTGGGCCTCGTAGGCCTTTGCCGCGTCAAGGAGCGCGGCCGCGTTGAAGTGCAGGTAGTGCTCCTCGATAAACCTGGATACGGCCCCTTTCTTCATCTCTACCCCCTTTGCAGCTTCTTTAAAATGCCCGATTATGCTCCCGTTATTATGGAAGCGTTTTTCTCCTTCGAGTCCTCATTACTAAAAGGGGCCGGGGAGATTATCTTGTAGGGTGCGCTATGCGCACCCCTTACAAATCCCCCTTAGTCCCCCTTTAAAAAGGGGGAAACCCCGCTCCGGCTCAATTGTGCTCCCTCGTCCTGTGAAATGTTATATCCGGCCACTGCTCGATAGTGTAATTGAGCTGCCACTCGCTCGGAGCGAGGTAGGCGAGGTTGCCTTCGGTATCCCTCGCAAGCCTCATCGAGTTCTTCTTCTCGAACTCATCGAGCTTCTTTCTCTCCCCCTCTATCCACCTGGCGCGCTGCGCCTCGATCGGCTCATAGGCCGCGTCAACGCCGTACTCGTCCCTGAGCCTCGCCATAGTCACGTCGAACTGGAGCGCCCCGACCGCGCCGAGTATGTAGTCGTTCCCGGCAACCGGCCTGAAGACCTGGACAGCGCCCTCTTCGGTAAGCTGCTCAAGCCCCTTCTGGAGCTGCTTTACCTTCATGGGGTTCTTGAGTATCACCCGCCTGAAGTGCTCGGGCGCAAAACTCGGGATGCCGGTGAACTTAAGGGGCTCCTTTTCGGTAAAGGTGTCCCCTATCATTATGGTGCCGTGGTTGTGGATGCCTATTATGTCGCCCGCGTAGGCCTCTTCGACGTTGGTCCTGTCCTGGGCCATGAATATGGTCGCGTTCGAAAGGATGAGCTCCTTGCCGGTCCTGTGGTGCACCACCCTCATGCCCCTCCGGAACCTCCCGGAACAGATCCTCATGAACGCTATCCTGTCCCTGTGCGCCGGGTCCATGTTCGCCTGTATCTTGAATGCGAAACCCGTGAAGGCCTCCTCGTGGGGATTAACGACCCTCTCGACCGCCGCCCGCGGCCCGGGCGGGGGCGCAAGCTCGACGAACGCGTCGAGGAGCTCCCGGACTCCGAAGTTGTTTATGGCGCTCCCGAAAAAGACCGGCGACTGGCTCCCCTTCAGGTAGTCGTCAACGTCGAACGGGTTTGCCGCGCCTTCGAGCAGCTCTATATCGTGCCTGAGCTCCCCTGCCTGCCCGCCCAGAAGCTCGTCAAGGCGCTTATCTCCGATATCGGTGATCACTATCCCGGAGGAAGACCTCGTCTCCTCGCCCGGGGTAAAGAGCTGAAGCTCCTTCCTGTAGAGGCTGTACACGCCCCTGAACGCCTTGCCGGAGCCTATGGGCCAGGATAGCGGCGCGCACTCGATCTGGAGCTTGTCCTCTATCTGGGCGAGTATGTCCAGGGGGTTCATCCCCTCCCTGTCGAGCTTGTTTATGAAGGTCATGACGGGCGTGTTCCTCATGCGGCACACGCCCATTAGCTTCTCGGTCTGCGTCTCGACGCCCTTGGCCGAGTCTATGACCATGAGTGCGCTGTCGACCGCGGTAAGCACCCTGTAGGTGTCCTCGGAGAAGTCCTGGTGTCCGGGTGTGTCGAGAAGGTTCACCTCGAAGTCCCTGTAATTGAACTTCATGACCGAGGTGGTGACGGAGATGCCCCTCTCCCTCTCGATGGCCATCCAGTCGCTTGTCGCGTGGCGAGAGGCCTTCCTGGCCTTCACGGCCCCGGCAAGCTGTATCGCGCCGCCGTAGAGGAGGAGCTTCTCGGTAAGCGTGGTCTTCCCGGCGTCGGGGTGGCTTATTATGCCGAAGGTCCTCCGCCTCTCGATTTCCTTTTGAAGGTTCCTGGACATCTTTTCCTGTCGCTGAAAGCCCGGCTTAGTGGTCCCGGGCCGCTACGTAGAAAATAAAAAAATGGGCCTGGGAAGAAGGCCCATTCGGAAAAGGATTATACAATATCGGAGTACGCCGGTCAACGGATAAAGAACCCGCGGGGAAAGGCGAGTTACAACTTCGAGGACGGGTTGTAAGTATTACGACGCACTGATTGACTTTCAGGCGGCGGTATGATAATTCTCGCCATTGAAAACAGATGATTTCTCTCGGAAAATCGCCGTCTCAATGACACAGAAGACCGCCGTTATAATAGGTGCCGGGCCTGCCGGCCTTACCGCGGCCTTCGAGCTGCTTGAAAAAACGGACGTAAAGCCCGTCATTTTCGAGCAGACCGCCGACATAGGCGGGATTTCGAAAACGGTCAATTACAAGGGAAACAGGATAGACATCGGCGGCCACCGGTTCTTTTCCAAGTCCGACAGGGTGGTCGAGTGGTGGCTCAAGGTACTTCCTCTTCAAACCTCCCCTGCAAAAGACGATTCTCCTGAAAACGCGAGTTTTCTGACCGGCGGCTCTCAGCGGTTTTCCGCTCCACCAGGCAGCAGAAACTCCGACCCCGAAAAGACCGACCGGGTAATGCTCGCAAGAAAGCGGCTCTCCCGCATCCTATTCATGCGGAAATTTTTTGATTACCCGATATCCGCGAACATGAAAACGCTGCGGAACCTCGGGGCCTTTCGCACGGCAAAAATTCTTGTGAGCTACTTCCGGGCCAGGCTCGCGCCGGTCGAGGAGAAGTCCCTTGAGGACTTCTTCATAAACCGGTTCGGGAAAGAGCTTTACGCGACTTTCTTCAGGGATTATACGGAGAAGGTCTGGGGCGTGCCGTGCAGCGAGATAGACCCGAGCTGGGGCGCCCAGAGGATCAAGGGGCTCTCAGTGACGAAGGCGCTGTTTCACGCGGCAAGGGGCATGGTCTCCGACCGCTCCCTTGAGCAGAAGGACGTAGAGACGAGCCTGATCGAAAGGTTCATGTACCCCAAATTGGGCCCCGGCCAGATGTGGGAAGAAGCGGCGCGCATGATAAGGAAGCGGGGCGGCGAGGTGCACCTGAACCACCGCGTAGCCGGGCTGAAGGCAACCAGCGGGAGGATATACGAGGCCGTTGTTATCGACGAATCGACCGGCGAAGAAAAGACGGTCTTGGGAGATTACTTCATATCGTCGATGCCCGTAAAGGACCTGATAGCCGCAATGGGACACGACGCGCCCCGGGAAGTTCGGGAAGTTGCCGGGAGCCTTGCCTACCGGGACTTCATGACAGTCGGGCTCCTCCTCAAAAAGCTCCTGGTCAGCCCGAAAGACGCCCCCAACGGCATTATTCCCGACAACTGGATTTACGTCCAGGAAAATGACGTAAAGCTCGGGAGGATCCAGATATTCAACAACTGGAGCCCGTATATGGTGATGGACGGCGGCGCCGTCTGGATCGGCCTTGAATACTTCTGCAACGAGGGAGACGAACTGTGGCGGAAGTCCGACGATGAATTTGCCACGTTCGCGGGAGAAGAGCTGGAAAAGCTGGGCATGATAGTCAGGGAGGATATCCTTGACAGCACCGTCATACGCATGCCGAAGGCCTACCCCTGCTACTTCGGCTCCTACGAGCGGTTCGAGGTCGTAAGGAAATTCACCGACACCATTGAAAACCTGTTCCTTATCGGGCGTAACGGCATGCACAGGTACAACAACCAGGACCACTCGATGCTCACGGCCATGGTCGCGGCAGAGAACATAAAGAACGGGATCAGCACGAAAGAAAACATCTGGTCTGTAAACGCGGAAGAGGAATACCATGAGTCCAAATAGGGGAACGGCAGCCAGGCTGGGAATCATGGCCGCGCTTTTCCTTCTCGGAATCACGGTCGGCACGCTCGCATGGGACAAAATCGTCCTTCCATTCAGCAACCCCTGGGGTGTTATCGGCCGAATGAGCCTTATGGGATACAATCCCGCCAACAACATCGCAAGGTTCGTGGTTTTCGTGCTCCTGCCGTCCCTATCTCTTGTCATGGTCTATCTGAGCGCCGGGAAGTGGCTCAGGGATTTTCTTTTCAGCACGGCTGTTCACAAGGTACTGCCTGAGGTCCGGTCCGGTCCGGTCCGGTCCGGCGCGCGAACGATGCTGCTCCTGATAGCGTTTTCAGTCGTGGTGGCCCTGAATTCCCCTGTCATGATGAGTCACGGAATCGACCCCTTTCACGAGGGCGAGACCCTCGGAACGAGCGTTTCGTACATGGCAGGGCAAGTCCCCTACAAAGATTTCATATTCGCGCAGGGCGTATACCAGGACCCCCTGAGGGCTGTCCTCTCGTTTAAGCTCTTCGGGCGAGTGGGAATTAGTGTAGATGATGTACTTGACGTTGCCTCCGCCATTGACGAGGGCAAGAAATATTGCGGCTGACGGGGTCAGCAATCAGATGCGGCTCTACATGGTCAACGACTACATATCGAGGGAATACAAGCTTCACAGGCGTATCTACGATAATGAGATATGGATAAAAAAGACGCTTTAAGAACCGCGGGGACACCGGTAGCGTAGAAGGAGAGTTTAGCGGCGTATCAGTATGGAGCTTCAAGTGACGCCTGCAGCGGCTCCGCATCCTATCGCGCGACGATACCCGGCGCCTTCCCGCAAAGCTCCATTATGAGCCTCGGGAGCACCGTGGCAGACGGGGCCCTGCCGGACTTAAGGTCGGTATCCGCGGCAAGGAGCTTGAGGATCGCCGCCTTCAGCTCCGGCTCGCCAAAGAGCCTGCTCCTCTTCACATAGTCCTCGGCATGCCTGGGGAAAAGCCCGGCAACCGAGGCTATCCTCGCCGCCGGCGTGCCCTTACGCAAGAGCGCCTTTACCCTGAGGAGCGTCCTCATCTGCCGCGCCACCGCGCCGAGCACCTTTATCGGCTCCTCGTCCGAGAGCCTCCGGTAGGCCTTCATGGCCTCCTTAAGGTCCTTCCTGCCGATCGCGTCGGAAAGGCCGAAAACAGACTCCTCCCCGCACTCAAGGCCCGACTCCTCTATGTCCTTTTCGTCTATGGCTGGCTTGTCGCCTATGAAAAGTATTATCTTGTCGAGCTCGCCTTTTACGTCACGGAGGCTGTTCCCTGCGATCTCAAGGAGCCTCCTGGCTGCCTCGCCGCTTGTTGACTTTCCCTGCCTCGATGATTCGTCCCGTATCCATTTCAGGAGCTCGGCATCGCGGAGGCGGTTGCAAGCCTTTAGATACCCTTTCTCCTCGAGCGCCTTTACGAGTTCCGAGCCCTTCTCAAGCTTTGCGGCGTTCGACATGAAAACGAGGCAGGTCGAGGGCGAGGGGTTTGCCACGTAAGAGGCGAGCCTCTTTTCCTCGGCCGCCTTGATGGCTTCGGCCCCCTTCACGACGACAAGCCTCCACTCGGCAAAGGCCGGAAGGGTCGAGGCCGTCGAGACAAGCTCTCCGGCATCCAGCCCCTTGCCTTCGAAGGCATGGAAGTTCATGGAGGCGAATGGGCCTGAAAGTGCCTCTTTTCGTATCTTGGCGAGGCTTTCCTCGACAAGGTAGCCGTCGGTGCCGTAGATGTAGTAGACTGGCTTTAAAGGCACTCAGAACCTCACCAGCATGCGTTCTTTTATCAGCCTTGCCGTGTCCCTGGCCAATTTCACCAGGGCCGCTTCCTCCCTGTCCCTGGTCTCCGACGGGCTGGCCGTGTTTACGGTAAAGTCCTCGAAGTCCGCGACCCCGCTCGCCTGCCAGACGACCTCCCCGGTGGCCCTCCTCTGGATGCGGAGGTCCATTACGACGGTAAGCCTGTATTCCTGCACCACGTCGCTCCTTGAGAATGACACAGGCGCGATGTTGTACGAGGTTATGGCCCCTTCCATTATGAACGGGGCGTCTTCGGCGATGCTCACGGTGGTAAGGAACTCGTTTACGAACGCGGTGGTCACGCTCGATTCGATATCCGGCTTCAGGGTGACATTGGTGAAGACCGGGATCGAGAGGCTCTCGACGCCGCCGGGCATATCACCGGCCTTGCCGGTCAGGTGGTAGCCGCAGCCGGAAAGGACGAGAAGGGAGAGGAGAAACGCGAAAAGGGGCCTCATGCGACCACCATGTTCACTATCTTGTCCTTCACGTAGACGAACTTCCTCACTGCCTTCCCTGAAGTAAGCTCAGCTATCTTCTCGTCCCGCATCACAAGCGACCGGACCTCTTCCTCAGCCGCGCCCGCTGGTATCATGACCCTTCCCCTCACCTTTCCGTTCACCTGCACGGGTATATCGACCGCCTCCTCCTTGACGGCCTCTTCGCTCCACACAGGCCACCTGGTCCTGTAGACGGGCTCCGTGTTGCCGAGCCTTTCCCATAGCTCCTCGGAGATATGCGGGGCGAAAGGCGCGAGGAGGAGTATAACGGCCTCTACGGCCTCCCTGAAGGCCCTGGCCTCGACCGAATCCGCCCCCTTGCCGTTGAGCGCTGCCTGGAACTGATAGAGCGCGTTCACGAGCTCCATTATCGCGCTTATGGCCGTATTGAAATGGAACCTCTCCTCTATGTCCTGGGTGACCTTCCTTATCGTCCTGTGAGTTGCCGCGTGGAGCTCCCTTGCCGCCCCTTCGGCCCTGGAGCCGGGCTGCATGGGCCGGGCCTCTTTCAAGAGCACCATGTTTTCGGCAACGAGCCTCCAAACCCTGTTAAGAAACCTGTACGAGCCCTCGACCCCTTCCTCGTTCCAGTCGAGGTCCTTCTCCGGAGGGGCCGCAAAGAGCGAAAAGAGCCTCGTTGTATCCGCCCCGTACCTCCCTATTATGCCGTCGGGGTCTATGACGTTCTTCTTGGATTTCGACATCTTCTCGACGGCCCCGGTTATGACGGGCTTCGAACAGAACTTGCACACGCCTCCCGCCGCCTCCTCGGGGTAGAGGTATCCGTGTTCCGGGCACCTCGTTATCTCCTTGCAGACCATCCCTTGCGTAAGGAGGTTCTTGAATGGCTCGTCAAAGCCGTGGAGCCCGAGGTCGCGTAGCGCCTTTGTGAAAAAGCGGGCGTAAAGGAGGTGCATCACCGCGTGCTCTATGCCGCCTATGTACTGGTCCACGGGCATCCAGTATCGGGCGTCCTCTTTCCTGAAAGGGACCCTGGTTTCCCTTGGCGACACGTACCGGAGGAAGTACCATGACGAATCGACGAAGGTGTCCATCGTGTCGGTCTCGCGGCGCGCTGTTCCGGCGCAGGAAGGGCATTTGGCGTTGACGAACGACTCAGATGAAGCAAGCGGCGAGAGGCCCTTCCCCGTAAGCGAGACGTCCTCCGGGAGTACCACCGGGAGCTCTTCATACGGGACCGGGACAGCGCCGCATTTTTCACAGTAGATAATCGGGATGGGGCATCCCCAGTACCTCTGCCTCGAAATGCCCCAGTCGCGAAGCCTGTAGGTTACCGCCTTTTTCCCCGCCTCTTTCTCCTCGAGGAGGCGCGTTATCGCCTCCTTCGCGTCTTCGCTCTTCATCCCGTCGACCTGGCCGGAGTTTACCATTACCCCCGGCTCCACATAGGCCGCATCCATCGCCGCCGGGTCGAGCGCGGATTCGGGCGGGTTTATGACGACCTTCACCGGCAGGCCGTACTTCTTCGCGAACTCGAAGTCCCTCTGGTCGTGGGCCGGGACGGCCATGACAGCGCCTGTGCCGTACTCCATCAACACGAAATTTGCGGCGTATACGGGGACCCTCTCGCCCGTGAGCGGGTTTATGCAGTGCGCGCCGGTAAAGACCCCTTCCTTTTCGACCTCGTCAGGGTTCAGGGCCATGCGTTTTGCTTCATTACGTGCCCTTGCGGAGAACCTCTCCACCTCTTCCCGCCTCTCAGGGGCGGTAATCTTAGAAAGGAGCGGGTGGCCTGCCGCGAGAGACATGAATGTCACGCCAAAGAGGGTATCCGGCCTCGTCGTGAATATCCTTATCGTCTCGTCCGAGCCCTCGACCCTGAAATCAGCCTCTGCCCCGACGGATTTGCCTATCCAGTTCCTCTGCATGACGAGCACGCGCTCGGGCCAGCCCGGGAGCTTATACGTATGCTCAAGGAGTTCCTCGGCGTACGCGGTTATCCTGAAGAACCACTGCTCGAGCTCCCTCGTCTCGACGAGCGTGCCGCACCGCCAGCACCTGCCGTCCTCGACCTGCTCGTTCGCGAGCACTGTCGCGCACTCCGGGCACCAGTTGACGGACGAGCGCCTCTTGTAGGCGAGCCCCTTCTCAAAGAGCTTGAGGAAAAGCCACTGGTTCCACCTGTAATACTCGGGGGAACATGTCGCGACCTCCCTGTCCCAGTCGTAAGAGAGGCCCATGCGCTTCAATTGAGCGCGCATGTTGGCGATGTTCTCGTATGTCCACTTAGCGGGGTGTATGCCGTGCTGGATGGCCGCGTTCTCTGCAGGGAGGCCGAAGGAGTCCCAGCCCATCGGGTGAAGGACGCTCCTGCCTTTCATCATGAGGAACCTGGCGACCACGTCCCCGATGGAGTAGTTCCTGACATGGCCCATGTGTATCTTCCCTGAAGGATACGGGAACATCTCGAGGACATAGTATTTATCGCCTTCGGCTCCGGCCTTCCTGAAGGCCCCGCCCTTATCCCATTCGGCCTGCCACCTGGCCTCGACCGACTTGTGGTCATACCTCTCGGACTTCTCTGCCATCTGCCCTCTCTTAAGGTAAAAAACAGGTTTTAAAAAGGTTTTTTTAACATGGAATTATAGCATTTTTCAACGGGAAAGGGTTGAAGGGAATGCGCTTGTTCTTCTATTTTTCACGGGAGAGCTGCCCTATGCCCTTCCTTTCTCCCGGCCTCTTCTGGTATTATTACATTCCCGGAGGTGTTATTTGAAAAAAATCCTGTTGCTTATCCTTCTGGCCTTTTTCGCTACGGCCTGCGGCGAAGGGCCCGGCAAAGTGGACGGGAGCCCTTACGAGCCGAGGCTCGCTCAAGGAAGCCCTGCAATTGACTTCCTGCACAAAGACATGGACGGGGCCCCGTTCAGGCTTTCGGAGGAAAAGGGCAAGGTGGTAATCCTCTATTTCTGGAGGATGAAATGCGAGGGATGCAAGGAGGAGCTCAAGTCCCTTGACGGCCTCCAGGGGAAATACCGGGAACGCGGGCTCGTTGTCGCCGCGATCGGGGCGGACTCCATGCACAGCGCGCCGCTTTTCAAGGTGCGCGGATTCCTCGACAAGGAAGGGTTCGGCTTCACGAATATAAGGGACGAGGACGGCTTCGTGGCTGAGGCGTACAGGGTCATGCGGGCCCCGGAGGCGTATATCATCGGGAAGGACGGCAGAATCGCCCTCGTGGTCAAGGGCCTCTCCGACTGGACCGGCCCGGAGACGGCTGCCCTCCTCGAAAAACTCCTTTCAGAGTAGAGGTGTCGTATGCTGAATGCCATAAGGAAACGGCGCTCGGTGAGGGCGTATCTCAGGCGCGAGGTCGAGGAGAGGAAATTAAAGGAGGTCCTGAAGGCCGCCATGTGCGCGCCCACCTCCTGGGGGACGAGGGCATGGGAGTTCGTGGTAGTGAGCGACCCTGAGGCGAAAAAGGCGCTCTCCGCCTCCACCGCACACGCCCGCTTCGTGAGGAACGCGCCTGTCGTGGTCGTAATCTGTTATAATATCAAAACGGGAAGGCGCTTCAGGGAGGACTCCTCCATAGCGGCGGAACACATACACCTTGAGGCCGTGAACCAGGGGCTGGCCTCCTGCTTCGTGCAGGTCGCCGACGCTGGCGAGCCCCCGGGTAGCGCCGAGCCTTTCGTTAAAAAACTCCTGGGCATACCCGAAGAATTCAGGGTACAGTGCATGATGCCTCTGGGATACGCCGTAAAAGAACTCGGAGAGCACACCGAAGACGAGTTCGACCCCGGGAAAATCCACTACGAGAGGTTCTGAGCATCTCATCAAGGGCGGGCTTATCGGGCTTGGCCGCATGGGCGAGGCCTCGCCGTATCGCTTAATCGCCACTATTCGGCTGGCGTCGCAAAGTAGCTCTTTGACGCGGCCAGTATCAAAGGAGGCCGGGGAAGAAGACTTCTCGGCCGTTTGCATCGCGTAAAAAATTTTTAAGGGTGTCAAATGTCGGAAGCCGCGAAAGATACCATAAGGACAGAGGATTACAGGGAGGAGTTGGATGCCATCCTTGAGAATTACGGCTTCGGGCCTGCAAACCTCGAGTTTACGGACGTATTCCCCGAGGAGCCGCTCCGGGCCTCCAAATGCCAGAAGATAGCCGGGAAGATATACTTCAAGAGGCTTATTGGCAGCGCCGAGAAGGAAGCCGCGCTTGCGGAGCTCCGGCTCTTCCCCGGAGATGTGGATGAGCTCAAGGACGACTGGCTCTTCGTGAAACACACGCTTCTAAGGCACATCTACTCCATACAGCACCGCTGGCAGCCTGACCATGAATGCGCGAAGTGGGCCTTTTACCACCTTAAGCGCGTTTAAAGCCGAAGGCCGTTGAACGAAAGGCAACTCCGCACTACAGCAGCCGTCATTGCGATGGACTTTAGTCCGAAGCGATCTTACTTCTTGCTGAAATAAGATCGCCAGCGCTGAAGCGCTCCGCCTTGGAAAGCGAGCTGAAAGCCCGACCGAAAGTCAAATCACTCGACTTTGAGGCTAATACCCATCACCGACCCTCTCCGCAAGGAAGGAAGAAACTACTCAAATCTCCCATCCCCGTGGTTTAATCAGGCGGGAGGGGACACTGGCGAGGGTGACAACAGATTGGGTTTCCAGCAGCCTGCTATCCTATCTCGCCTATTATCCTTGCGAGCTTCTCTCGCATCTCCCTAGCGATTATCGCGAGCGCCGGGTTCTCTATCATGGACATGACAACGACCGGGTCGATTGCAGCCACCGTGGCCCCGCCCTCGTCGTTCTCGTATATTACGATGTGAAACGGCAGGAGGAGCCCCGCCTCGGTCTCGACCGTCACGGCCTTGTGCACGAGCTGCGCGTGGCAGACGGAGAGGACCCTGTACTTCCTGAATTCCTTCCCGAGCCTCTGCCTGAAGAGGCCCGCCATGTCGAGGTCGTCCATGACGCCGAAGCAGTCCATCTCAAGGGCCGCGCGCACGCTCTCGACCGCCTGGTCGAAGCCGGAACCGACCTTTTTTGATATGGAATACTTTCCCATGGCCTCTCTTTAAACTGATTCACACGGTCTCTTGCGGGTCCATTCGCGGCCAGCCGCCTTCGGACCGCCTGCTCTATGCCAGCCACCTGTCCGATGAGAGGTCAATCCAGCGAGAAGAAATCCGGCGGGAATTCCGGGTCGACTACGAGGCCCTCCATCCTGACGCGCTCGACGAGCCTGCCGCCCGAGTCATAGGCCTCGACCTTGACCGGGAGGCTGGTCTCATTGTCGAGCCAGAGCCTGTACAGATTCACCCCGTCCACCTCGCGGCCGCCCCGGCCCCTGACTTCGACGAGCAGGGCGCTTTTTCCGTCCGCTTCCTCTTCCCGGAGGATGTCGAGGCCCCCGTCCTCCCTCAGCTCGCTTACGTTCTCGAGGAGCGCCCCGATGGAAGACTCGTCCACCGTGTGCCCGCGCGAGCTCCTTATGAGCCTGTCTTCAGGCCCGAGGCGCATCTTGAACGACCTGAGGAACCTGAACGGGCGGAGGACGACTTCCCTTTCAACCGGGTCGTAGACGAGGACCGCCCCCCTGTGCGGCTCCTCGAATTCCATCCTGATATAGCCGGGTTTTTTGTAGTAATACCTGATGACTTCGGTCCTCTCGGACTCGGCCCTGAGAGTGACGCTGTAGGCCTCAAGACGCCTGAAGCTCTCAAGGGCGGCATCGACCGGGTCTCCGGCCGAGAGAGCTATGGAAACGGCAAGCAGTCCAAAAAGCATAGGCGCCCTCGCTTTGGAGGCGCAAAAGGAGCGCAGTCAGGCACGGGGCCGGCGGCCCTAAAAATCAGAGATTTTCCCGCTTTTCCCTGAAGGCCGGGACAAAATCAATTTTAGAGGCTGCCCCATTCCGTTCTCTTTGGATTATAGCCGTAACCGCGCGGATTGCAAGGCTGGCTCAGCCCTTCTCGCGCTCGAGTATCGGGTAGGCGACGTTTGTAATGTAGGAATTTATGCGCTTGAGGTTCGTAAGGACGTCCAGGTGTATGGCGCTCGTGTCTATGGACTCCTTGAACCCCTTGTGGAGCCTGTTTATGTGGTTCTGCCTGAACTCCCTTTCGAGCTCGGAGAGCCTCTGCTTGTGCGTGACAAGCCTTCTTGCGAGCTCGAGGTCGCTGCCGGCGAAGGCGGCGACCCCCATCTCGAAGTCCTCGACCACCCTCCTGTGGAGCTCCTTTATCTCCCTCATGCCCTCGGCCGAAAAGGACAGGCCGCCCTTTATCTTCTTCCGCGCAAGCTCCATGAGGTTCTTGTCTATCACGTCGCCGATGTTCTCGATGTTGTCGGAGAAGAGCATTATTTCTATCTCCCTCTTTGCCTGCTCATCGGTCAGGCTCTCCCTTGAAAGCTTCGTCAGGAAAAGCTTCACCTCCCTGTCCAGGAGGTCGACGTCGTCGTCTTTTTCCTGTATCTCCTCAAGGAGGTCCTGGTCGTCGTACTCGAAGACCCTAATGGATTTCTCGAGCATCTCCTGGACCATGTCCGCGGACCTGAGAGACTCCCTGGACGCCTGCACGAGCGCGAGCGTCGGTGAGGAAAGGACAATGGGGTCCAGGTACTTGGCCCCGAACTTCGTCGGGCCCTTGGACTCCGGCATGAGCCTGGTAACGAGCCGGGTGAACGGGCCTGTAAATGGCAGAAAGAGGGCCGCAATCCCTATATTGAAAAAGGTGTGCGCGTTCGCCACCTGCCTGGCCGGGTCGTCAGCCGAGGCCCCGACGAGCATGGCGAAAAAATCGAGGAAAGGGAGGACTATGACGACGCCGAGCGCCTTGAAGAGCGTGTGCGCGAGCGCGACCCTTTTTGCCTCCACACCCGCCCCTATGGAGGAGATTACGGCTGTGAAGGTGGTGCCAATGTTCGCGCCGAGGACTATCGGCACCGCGGCCTCGAGCGAAAGAAGCCCCGAGAGCGCGGCAGTGAGCGCTATTCCGAGGGTGGCGGCGCTGCTCTGGAAAAGGGCCGTAAGGAGCGCGGAGACGATTATCCCGGCAAAGGGGTCCCTGCTCAAGCCCACCAGGAATTCCCTGAAGAGCGGGTTTGCCGACACCGGCTCGAAGGTCTCGATGAGTATCTTGAGGGCGAAAAACACGAGGCCGAAACCCAGCACCGCCTGGCCGATGTCTTTCCACCTCCCCCTGCCGAGCGAGGTCATTACTACGCCGAGCCCGATTACGCCTATGGCGTAGTCGTACACCTTGAACGCTATCACCTGGACGGTAATGGTCGTCCCTATGTCTGCGCCGAGGATAACGCCCATCGTCTGGCCGAGGGTCATGAGCCCCGAGCCCACGAAACCCACGAGCATGACCGTCGTCGCGCTCGAGCTCTGGAGGAGGGCCGTTATGGCCGCGCCCACGCCCACGCCCTTCAAGCGGTTATCGGTGGCCGTAAGTAGAAAGCCCCTTAGCTTGGCCCCGGCGGTCCTCTGCAGCCCGTCTCCGGCAAGCCTCATCCCGAAGAGGAGCAGAGCTATGCCGCCGAAGAGGCTGAGTATCAATATGGTAGTCACGGTTTTAAATGAACCCTTTGAAAAAATGGCAGGTTTTTTATTAAGGCAAAGCTACTCAATCTTATCGCCGTATGGCTGTGCGCGCAAGGGTTTTCACGGGTTCTGCGAAGGCATGGTACCTGATTTGCCTTGCAATTTTTCAAACTAAAAGTATAATTACGGCACGCTTGGATAGGGCTCCCGGGCCGTATCCACGCCTTTGCTTGAAAAATTTGCGCGGAGCGAAGCGCAAAATATTGCTCTGGAGGTATGATGACCAACATAATCGACGTTATCGCGAGGGAGATACTCGACTCGAGGGGGAACCCGACCGTGGAGGTCGAGGTGACACTTGACGGCGGATACAAGGGCAGGGCCGCGGTCCCGTCCGGCGCCTCGACCGGCAAGTTCGAGGCAGTGGAGCTCAGGGACAACGACAAGAAGAGATACCTCGGTAAGGGCGTACTCAAGGCCGTAAGGAACGTAAACGATAAGATAGCGAAAGAGATACGCGGCCTGGACGCCTCTGACCAGCCCTTGATAGACAGGACCCTCCTGGCCCTTGACGGTACCGACAACAAAAAGAGGCTCGGCGCGAACGCCATACTCGGCGTCTCAATGGCTGTCGCGAAGGCTTCGGCTGCCGCCTCCATGCTCCCCCTTTACAGGTACATAGGCGGGGCAAACGCCAGGGTGCTCCCGGTGCCCATGATGAACATCATAAACGGAGGGGCGCACGCGGACAACAGCCTCGACATACAGGAGTTCATGGTCGTCCCGGCGGGCTTTACCTCCTTCAGGGAAGCGCTTCGGGCCGGGGTTGAGGTATTCCACAGCCTTAAATCCATACTCAAGAAAAAGGGGCTTTCAACGGCAGTCGGCGACGAGGGCGGCTTCGCGCCCGCGCTCTCGAGCAACAGGGAGGCGCTGGAGGTCATCATCCAGGCCATAGAGAAGGCCGGCTACAAGGCCGGGCAGGACATAATGCTGGCCCTGGATTGCGCGTCAAGCGAGATGTACAAGGGCGCGGCCTACATGCTCGAAGGCCAGGAGCTTTCGGCTGACGAGATGGTAGACTACCTCGAAGGGCTTGTGAAGGACTTCCCGATAATCTCCATAGAGGACGGCGTCTCGGAGGATGATTGGAAGGGCTGGGCGCTACTTACGAAGAAACTCAATGAGCGGGTCCAGCTCGTGGGCGACGACCTCTTCGTGACTAACGTCGCGAGGCTCAGGCGCGGAATAGACGAAGGCATAGCGAACTCCATCCTCGTCAAGGTGAACCAGATAGGCACCCTCACCGAGACCCTCGAGGCAGTGCAGATGGCGGTAAGGGCCGGGTACACGGCGGTCATATCCCACAGGAGCGGGGAGACCGAGGACTCGACCATCGCCGATATAAGCGTCGCCACGAACGCCGGGCAGATAAAGACCGGCTCGGCCTCGCGCACCGACAGGACCGCCAAGTACAACCAGCTGCTCCGCATAGAGGAAGAGCTCGGGACCGAGGCCGTCTTCCCCGGCATGGACGCCTTCAAGGTAAAGAGGGCGCACTGAATCACGCAGCAGGCGGGACCCGGGCCGAAGAGATCCGTTCCGCCTTTATTCCGGTTTGCCCCCGCGTTATGTTATAATCTCTTCAGCGGCCCGGATAACCCATCGTTATCTCTGCCGTTTTCAGCCAAACCTTGGACCGGTCCAATCCTGCCAAGGCCCTAGTAGCGAAAAAGAGTCCTGCGGGTTCCCAGGATAACCCGGCTTATCGGCAGAAACGCTTCCATGATTGCCGGCGGCTCCTTTCGTCAACACCCAACCAGGAGGTTTTGTGTCGTTCGAAGTAGTCATCTTTGAAGTAATACTGATACTGGTACTTATATTTTTCAACGGGTTCTTCGCGAGCGCCGAGATAGCCATAATATCGGCCAAACGGAGCATAATAGACAAGCTCGCCAAGGACGGGAACCTTTCGGCGGAGCTCGTAAGCAATATGAAGGAGGACCCTGACAGGTTCCTCGCCACCGTCCAGGTAGGCGTCACAGTAGTCGGCACATGCGCCTCGGTCATAGGCGGCGTCATCGCCTCGGAGCACATCAAGCCTCTTTTCCACGCCATCCCGTTAATCCCCGTGCAGCTCGCCGACATACTCGCGCTCGGCTCCGTAGTGGCCATGATATCCTATACGAGCCTTATAATCGGCGAGCTCGTGCCCAAGCACCTCGCCCTGAGGCACGCCGAGAAGATAGCCTGTTTTTCGGCAAGGCCGCTTAACACCGTATCGAAGATCACCGACATCTTCGTGAGGTTTCTCACCGCATCGACGAGCGCCGTCCTGAGGATATTGGGGATAAAGGAGACGGGCCAGAAGGTGTTTGTCTCTGAAGAGGAAATAAAATACTTCATCAAGGAAGGCCGGGCCACCGGGGTATTCGAGGAGACCGAGGCCCAGCTCCTCCACGGCATATTCGAGTTCGCGGACAAGACCGTGAGGGAGGTCATGGTCCCCAAGCACAAGATAAGCGGCATAGAGATAAACACCCCTCCCGGCGAGGCCCTGAAGTTCATATCCGAATCCGGGTTCTCGCGTTACCCCGTCTACCGCGACAGCATAGACAGGGTCGTGGGGGTGCTCTTCAACAAGGACGTCTTCAGCTCCCTTGAGAAGGGAAGGACGCTGGACTTGAAGTCCATCATAAGGACGCCCTATTTCGTCCCCAACTCCATAATGATCAGCAAGCTCCTCAGGGAGCTCCAGAGGCGCAAGCTCCATATGGCGATAGTCGTCGACGAGCACGGCGACATAGACGGGATAGTGACTATCGAGGACATCCTGGAGGAGATAGTCGGGGAGATAGAGGACGAGTATGACGTCGGCGCGGGCGGGCCGGTAGAGAAGCTCAAGGACGGCACGATGATAATAGACGCCTCCGCCTCGATAGGCGACCTCGCCAACCTCGGTTTCGAGATCGAGGAGGAAGAGGAAGAGGAATACAACACACTCGCCGGGTTCATGCTGGCCAAGCTTCAAAGGGTGCCGAGGGGCGGGGAGTTCGTCATCTACAAGGACAAGCGGCTTACGGTCGTGGACGTCGAGCAGAACCGCATAATCAAGGTGAAGGTCGAGCCGCTCGAGGCCGGGAGAAGGAAGGAAGCATAGAAGCCCGCTTCAAAGGCTTAAACCGTGCTTGCGAAGGGCGCGAGCCGAGCGGCAGTCTCAATAACGCCATGTGAGCGAGCTGAGACTGCTTCGGGCCAGGAGCCCTTCGCAATGACGGGGTTCCGCGCGGGCAGTTTCAAGCCGCAGCGCGCCTGCCGCATCTTTTGTCCGCTCACCCCGCTATTTTCAAAACCTTCATAAGCTCCTTAAGGGGCTTCGCGTTCAAGACGTCTTTTTTCTCAAGCCATCCCCTTCTGGCCGTGTGTATGCCGTAGGCGATGTTCTCCAGATGGTGTATGGAGTGCGAGTCGGTCGAGACGGCTACCATAACGCCCTTCTGCCTCGCTAACAGGCAGTGCACGTCGTTAAGGTCGAGCCTGTCCGGGTAGGCGTTAAGCTCCAGGGCGACCCCATGCCTTTTCGCCTCGTCCATGACCTTCTCGAGGTCTATCTGGTACGGCTCCCTCTCGCCTATGAGCCTTCCGGTCGGGTGTCCTATGATGTTCACAAGACCCGTCCGGACCGCCTTTATGACACGGGCCGTCATCTCCTTCATCTCCATGCGGAAACCCGAATGGACAGAGGCCACGACGCAGTCGAGTTTTCTGAGGGCCCTTTCCGGGTGGTCGAGCGAGCCGTCGGCCTTTATGTCGACCTCGGTAGCCTTCAAGGCCCTGAACCTCTTCCGCTGCCTCTTCATCCTGTCGTTGAACTCGTCCACTGCCCTTATCTGGGCGTTGAGGCGCGCCTCGTCGAGCCCCCTTGCTATGCCTACCGCCTTCGAGTGGTCGGTAACGGCCATGTACTCGTAGCCCATCTTCATCGCGGCCTCGGCCATCTGGTCGAGCGTGTACGTGCCGTCGCTCTCCTTCGTATGGACGTGCAGGTCGCCTTTTATGTCGGCCCTCTCGACAAGCCTCGGGAGGCTCCCCTCCTCCGCCGCCTCTATCTCGCCCCTGTTCTCGCGGAGCTCCGGCGGTATCCAGGGAAGCCCCACGGCCCCGTAAACGTCCTCCTCGCTCTCGCCGGCTATCCATACCTCGCCTTTTTCCCTGAAGACCCCGTACTCGCTTATCTTGAGGCCCATCCTCCTGGCCCTCTCCCTCAAGGCCACGTTGTGCGCCTTTGAGCCCGTAAAATACTGGAGCGCGGAGCCGAAAGAACGCTCGTCGAGCGCCCTTATGTCAACCTGGAGCCCTGAGGCGAGCACCACCGTGGATTTGGTCTCCCCCTTGGATACCACCTCGGCTATGTCCGGGTGCCTGACAAAGTGGTCCATCACGGCGCGCGCGTCCGAGCAGGTGACGAGGATGTCGAGGTCGCCGACGGTCTCCTTCCACCTCCGGTAGCTCCCGGAAGGGGCTATCTTAGTGACGCCCGGGACCTCTCTTATGTATTTCGTGAAAGACCGTTCGTAGGGCACTACCGCGGATAGCTTGAACTGCCGGGACCTGGTCTTCATCTCCCTTATGCCCCGGAGTATCTTCTGCTCGGTTGCCTCGCCGAAACCGCGTATCCCCCGTATGAGCCCGGCCTCTGCCGCCCGCTCGAGCCCGGCGAGGTCGCTTATGCCGAGCTCCTTATGGAGGGCCGCTGCCTTTTTCGGCCCGAGACCCGAAACCTTTATCATCTCGAGCATGCCGTGAGGCATCTCTCCGAGCAGCTCGCGGTGGTATGAGCAGCTGCCGGTAGTCAGGAGCTCGATTATCTTATTCCGCGTGCTCTCCCCTATGCCCGGAATCCCCTTAAGGCCGTCCTCTCCACCCCCGGCGTAAAGGGTCTTCAGGCTCTCGGGAAGCCCCTCAACCACCATCGCCGCGTTCCTGTACGAGCGTATCCTGAAGGTATCGCCCCCCTTTATCTCAAGTAGGTCGGCTATCTCGAAGAAGACTTTGGCGATCTCCGCGTTCTCCAACTCTATCCCGCCTCCTTTCAAACTGCAGCGGCTTATTATATAATATATTACAATGTTCCGCGCGGCCAGGCCAGCAGGACGGAATCCGGCCTCGCCAAATTTGGAATTGACACAGGGGGCCGCATTACCTAAACTTAGCAGGACGCAGGGGTTCAACAATGGAAACCGGAGCCGTATCCAGATGAAGCGCAACCCGATAGGCGTATTCGACTCAGGAATAGGGGGGCTTACGGTCCTTCGCGAGATAACCTCGCTCCTTCCCAACGAGAGCACCATCTATTTCGGCGATACCGCCAGGGTGCCTTACGGCAGCAAGTCGCGCGAGACCATTGAAAGGTACTCCTTCGAGATCGCGGCCTTTCTTGCGAAACACGACATAAAGATGCTGGTGGCCGCATGCAATACGGCCTCGGCCTTCGCGGTGCCGGGCCTTGCAAGGGAGCTCCCCATCCCGGTCCTGGGCGTCATCCTGCCCGGAGCGCGCGCGGCGGCGGCGGCGACACGGACCGGCAGGGTCGGGGTCATCGGCACCGAGGGCACCATAAAAAGCGGCGCGTACGTCTCTGCCATAAAGGCCGAGAACCCGGCGGTGTCGGCCTTCGTAGAGGCCTGCCCCCTCTTCGTTCCGCTCGTGGAAGAAGGCTGGGCCGAGGACGAAATAACCGTGAAGGTTGCGGAGCGTTATCTTGCCGGGCTGAAGGAGGCTTCCATCGACACCCTGGTCCTCGGCTGCACGCATTACCCGCTCCTTAAAAAGACCATCGCCTCAGTCATGGGCGATGGGGTCACGCTCATAGACTCGGCCGCCTCGACAGCCGCCGAGGTCAAGAGGACGCTCGCGGAAAGAGGGTTGCTGAACGACTGCGCGGGCGCGGCGTCACACAGGTTCTTCGTGACCGACTCGCCAGAGAGGTTCATGGTCGTCGGCAAAAGGTTCTTCGGCGACAAGCTCTCCGAGGCCGTACTTGCAGTCCTTACCGAGGCCCAGGATGCCCAGAAGACATAAAGGCGATAAGAACACCATTCTTGTAATTGCCGCTGCCGCTGTAACAGTAGTTATAGGCGTTTTGATCCTCGTCTGGCTTTCAGGAAGACCGGCCAAGGAGACGCGGGAGATAGACGTATTCTTCAGCGACGAGGAAGGGCTTTACCTGAAGGCCGAGAAGAGGAGCATCGGCAAGGGCCCTCTCGTCACAGAGGCCAGGGCTGCGCTCAACGAACTCATGGAGGGGCCTGAGAGCGCGTCATTCGCCACGCCGCTCCCGAGCGGAACGAGGCTCATCGGCCTCGGAATCGAGGGCAAGACCGCAACCGTCGACCTCAGCAGAGAAGTCATCGAGAACCACCCCGGCGGCTCGTCATTCGAGATACAGACCGTCTATTCGGTCGTCAATACGCTCGCACTGAACTTTCCCGAAATTGAAGACGTGCAGATCCTCGTGGAAGGCAAAAAGACCGACACCATCGCCGGCCATATCGACGTGACCCTGCCGCTCGGGCCGGACCCTAAGATAATCAGGAACTGACCCGGATGCGAAGAGAACGGACTTTCAGGCTGGAGAGGGACTCCCTCGGAGAAAGGGAAGTGCCCTTGGGCGCCTACTACGGCATCCAGACGCTACGCGCCTCTGAGAACTTCCGGATAAGCGGCTTAAGGGCCCCACGCGTCTTCGTCAGGGCTACCGGGGCCGTTAAGCTCGCCGCCTGCAGGGCGAACTCCTCCCTAGGCCTCCTCGAAAAAAGGATTGCCGGGGCCATATCAAAGGCCGCGGAAGAGGTAATCGAGGGCAGGCTCGACAGCGAGTTCATAGTGGACGTCTTTCAGGCAGGGGCCGGGACCTCCCATAACATGAACGCAAACGAGGTCATCGCGAACAGGGCCATAGAAATCCTCGGCGGGAAAAAAGGCGGCTACGGCCTCGTCCACCCCAACGACCATGTTAACATGGGCCAGTCCACGAACGACACCATGCCCACTGCCCTCCGGATAGCGGCCCTTTGGGAATCCAGCAGGCTCATCGACGCCCTCGGCTGCCTTGAGGCCGCGCTAAGGGCAAAATCCAGGGAGTTCAGGAACGTGATCAAGTCCGGCAGGACGCACCTGCAGGACGCGGTGCCAGTTACTCTCGGCCAGGAGTTCGGCTCCTGGGCAGCCGCCGTGAAAAGCTCCAGGAACAGGATAGAGCAGGCGCGGAAAGGGCTTAAGCGGATTGGGCTTGGCGGGACCGCCGTGGGGACAGGCATGAACACGCACCCCGGATACAGGGACAGGGCGCTACGCGAGCTCTCGAAAGCGGGCGGGATAAAGGGGCTCAGGAAGGCGGAGGACCCTTTCGAGGCGCTAAATAGCTTTACCGACTTCTCTTCCCTTTCCGGCGCGCTCAGGGACGCTGCCCTCGACCTCATACGGATAGCGAACGACCTCCGCCTCCTCTCTTCCGGGCCCATGACCGGACTGGCGGAGATAAAGCTTCCGCCGGTCCAGCCCGGGTCGTCGATAATGCCCGGCAAGGTCAATCCAGTGATGGCCGAGATGATGGACATGGCCGGCTTCCAGGTTATCGGCGCGGACGCCGCCATAGCCGCCGCCACGCAGGCGGGCCAGCTTGAGCTAAATGTCATGCTCCCCGTCATAGGACACAACCTCCTGCACTCCATGGACATTCTCTCAAACGCGGCCCTCGCCTTTTCCGAGAGGTGCGTCAAGGGCATAAAGGCCGACACCGGGCGCTGCAGGCGGTATTTCGAGGCCTCCGGGGGGCTGGCGACAGCGCTCAATACCCTCATAGGATACGAGGGGGCAGCCGAGGTGGTAAAGGAATCCATGAAGACTGGAAAGACCATAAAAGAGACGGCTCTGGGAAAAGGCATACTCACCGGGCCGGAATGGGACCGCCTTCTCGACCCGAAACGGATAACCCGCCCGGCTGTGGCGCCTGTTAAAAAAAGGAGGACCGGAAGGTGACGTCCTGGTTTTTCCTTCTACTTGCCGGGTTCTTCGAGGTAGTCTGGGCGGTGGAGCTCAAGCTCTCGCAGGGCTTCACCAGGCCCGTCCCGACAATAGCGACCATCGCCGCCATTGCCCTCAGCATGGGCTGCATGGCCCTTGCATTGAAGACCATACCGATGGGCACGGCCTATGCCGTATGGACCGGCATAGGCGCTGTCGGGACTGTTATAATCGGCATGACGCTCTTCGGCGAGCCGAGGGAGGCGCTGAGGCTCGCCTGCATCGGCCTGATAGTCATAGGCATAGCCGGGCTCAAGCTCACCTCGTAAAACGGCATAACGCCAAGGAATACAAATGAGCGGAACGGACGACGTAATCGACGCCTGGGAAATATCCGAGGGGGATTTCCCTTCAGACGGGACTACGGGGGAGAAGCTTTCCTTTCTCGTGAACTACGCCGTTCTCGCGCCATCGAGCCACAATACCCAGCCCTGGCTCTTCAGCGTCTGGGATGCCGGGGTGGACCTCATCGCAGACAGGACGCGCGCCCTGCCCATAGCCGACCCTGACGACAGGTCCCTGACCATAAGCTGCGGTGCGGCCCTTTTCAACCTCTTCATCGCAGCCAGGCATTTCGGACTTGACGTCTCGACTACGCTCTTTCCGGAGGAGGGCGCGCCTGACCTCCTCGCAAGGGTATCGCTCCGGGGCAGGAAAACGCCGGCGGCCGAGGAGGGAAGGCTCTTCAACGCTATAAAGGCGAGAAGGACAAACAGGATGCCCTTCGACAAGAAGGCCGTCCGCAAGGACCTGATAGAGAGGCTCAGGAAGGCGGCAAGGTCCGAGGGGGCCTGGCTCCATGCAGCCGAAAGCATGGACGAGAAGGAAAGGATCGCCGCGCTCATAGCCGAGGGGGACAGGATACAGGCCGCGAACAGGCAGTTCAGGCGGGAGCTTGCCGCCTGGATACACCCGAACCGGAGCCGGAGCAGGGACGGCATGCCGGGGTACGCCTTCGGCATGGGCGACCTCGCCTCAAGCGCCGGGCCTTTCCTCATCCGCACCTTCGACTGGGGCAAGGGCCGCGCCGCGAAGGACAAGCAGCTCGCCTCGGGCTCGCCTCTCCTTGCCGTCCTCGGCACAAAGGGAGACTCTCCGAGAGACTGGCTCGCCGCCGGCATGGCGCTTTCGAGGGTGCTCCTCCTTGCCAGGTCCGAGGGCGTCTGGGGCTCGTACCTGAACCAGCCCATAGAGGTTGCGGAATTGAGGCCAAGGCTCGGCGAGATTGTCGGAGACGGAATTCCGCAGCTCCTCATGAGAATGGGCTACGGCCCAGGAGTGCTCCCCACCCCGAGGCGCCCCGCAAACGAAGTGATACTTTGATATTCAAGGCCGCCGGCCTGCAATACCTCCCTTCCATCTCTTTCCGGCTCTTTTCTGGCATACTCTAATCATGAGGGCCATGCGTACACCTTGAATCCTAAGGGGGGATAAAATGGGTCTATTAAGGCTTGAGCGGACGAAAAACATTTTGAGGGAGATATCCGGGACGCTCAAATCGAGCGCCACCGTGCGGGCGGCTTACGGAAAGCCGGTGAGGACTCCGGACCGGACTATAATACCGGTTGCGAAGGTCACTTACGGCTTCGGAGGCGGTGGCGAAGCTGAAAAAGGGGTCGAGAAAGGAAACAGGAAGGCCGAACGGGAAGAGGGCGGCGGAGGCGGGATGATGGTAAGGCCCGTGGGGGTCATCGAGGTCACGGACAAAAAAACCCGCTACATACCTATCGGCTTGAAAACAAGGCTCCTCTTTTTCCTTGCCGCCGGCTTCCTTTCGGGCTGGGCCTTCTCGCAGAGGCACCACGCGCACCAGGCGCACGCGGAGCGGTAGCCTCTTTCCAGGCTCGCGCATCGGGCCCAGGCCCGATGCGCTTTTTTTTTGCGGCTTTCGTCCTACTTTTCGGGAATATCTATCCTGTCTATCTCGGTAGAACCTGCGCCCTTTTCCTTTATCTCCTTGAGCGCGCGCTCTGAATCGCCCGGCTCAAGGTCCACTCCCTTGATCGCGTCCAGAAGGACCGTGACCTTGAACTTCATCCCGAGCGCGTCAAGCGCGGTCTGCCTTACGCAATAGTCCGTCGCAAGGCCCCCGACGTAGATCTCTGTCACCCCGTCGTCCTCAAGTATCTCCACAAGGCGCCTCCCCTTCTCGTCATGGCCGTCAAAGGCAGAATAATTGTCGGCATTAGGCGTATCGCCCTTTGAGAGGACAAGGGCGCCATCAGGAACTTCCAGGCCGGGGTGGAACTCCGCGCCCTTTGTGCCCATCACGCAGTGGGGCGGCCATGTGCCGCCGAATTCCCTGAAGTGGATGGTTACGGGCGGGTGCCAGTCCCGTGTTATGTAAACAGGGAGCCCTGCTGACCTGAAGAGCCTTATGTACCTGTTTACGACGGGGACTATCCTGTCGCCCTCGGGCACGGCAAGGGCGCCAGAGGGACAGAAATCGTTCTGCACATCGGCTATGACAAGCGCTTTTTTCCCGCGACGCTTTTCACGCATAAAGAGAGAGTAACAGGTTAGCTGGCGCTGTCAAGGAGGCGAAGCTCTTGACTTTACGGGCTTTTTTGCCGCATAGGGGTTGCAAAAGACCAGTTTTTGTTTTATTCTTTCCTATGCGCCGGGCGTTCGATTTTGCGCCCTGTTGCAAGCCACTGACATAAGGAGGCCTTGATGGTCGTAAAAAGGATAAATACCCTGCTCCTTGCGTTCGCCGTCGTATTCACCATGCTCGCCGGCGCCGCATCCGCAGAGCCGTCGAAGCTCCACAGGCACGAGCTCGACAACGGCCTTACCGTGATAATAGAGGAGGAGCGCTCGGCCCCGGTAGTCTCGATTCAGATGTGGGTGCAGGTCGGAAGCGCGGACGAGCCGGACCGCCTTGCGGGCATCTCCCACGTATTCGAGCACATGCTATTCAAGGGCACGGAAAAGAGGAAGGTCGGCGAGATAGCAGGGATGATTGAGTCGGTCGGCGGCGACATAAACGCTTATACCTCCTTCGACAACACGGTTTATCACCTGACCGTCCCGAGCCGCCACTTCCCGACCGGGCTCGACGTCATTAGCGACGCGATACAGCGCTCGTCCCTCGACGAGGGAGAGCTCGCGAAGGAGCTGGAAGTAGTGCTTGAAGAGATACGGATGAACGAGGACAATCCGGCGAGGAGGCTTTTCAAGTCGGCCCTGGGCACCGCCTTCGAGGTCCACCCCTACGGGAGGCCGGTCATCGGCTCGGTCGAGACCGTAAAGGGCCTTACAAGGAAGGACATGGTCGAGTTCTTCCGGAAATGGTACGTCGCGGAGAACATGGTGCTCGTAGTCGTCGGAGACGTCGACCATGCGGAGGCGCTCAGGGAAGTTAAGGCCGCGTTCAAGGACATGAGGAAGAAATCCCCGCCCAGGCGGACCAGGCCGGCGGAGCCCGCGCAGAAGGGGCTAAGGACCGAGGTCTTCACCATGCAGGTCCAGGACGCGAGGCTCGGCATGGCCTTCCACATCCCGCCCGTAAAGGACGAGGACACCTACGCGATAGACGTCCTGCAGATGGTCCTCTCCGGAGGTGAGACGTCGAGGCTCTACAGGAAGCTCAAGATAGAGGACGAGCTCGTGCACAGCGTTTCGGCATACCCCATGTCCCTCAGGGACCCCGGAATATTCTTTATCACCTCCGTGCTCGAGCCCGAAAAAGCCGAGAAGGCCATCGGCACGACCCTCGACATAGTCGGGAGGCTTGCCGCCGAGGGGCCGGACCACCAGGAGCTCCAGAAGGCGAAGTTCAACCTCGAGAGCGACTTCGTCTACTCGCGCGAGACCATGAGCGGGCTGGCAGGGAAGCTCGGCTACTTCGAGGCAACGCTCGGCGACCTCGATTACGAGAAAAAGTATATCGAAGGCATACGGAGAGTGTCGGCGGATGACGTAAAGAGGGTCGCGCGGGAGTATTTCACCCCCGGCAACATGAGCGTCACGGCCCTCCTTCCTGCCGCGAAGAAGGACGCGCTTACGGGCGATATGATCGCCGCATCAGTGAGCGCCGCGGCTGAGAGGGCGAAGGCCGAGGCCGCGCGCGAGATACGGAAAGAGGAGCGGACCACCAGGTTCGAGCTGGAGAACGGCATAACGTTGATAGTAAAGGAGGTCCACTCGAACCCGACGGTCGCCTTTTACGCGGCCTTCCCCGGCGGACTGAGGTTCGAGGACGAGGCCAGGAACGGCATCGGGAACTTCACGGCCGGGATGCTCACCATGGGCACTGTAAAAAGGACGAGAGAGGAGCTTTCGCGCGAGATGGAGGAGATGGCCGGGGGCGTGGGCGGCTTCTCGGGCTGGAACTCGACCGGAGCGTCCGGCAAGTTCCTCTCCATCTTCTTCGACAAGGGACTCGGCATGCTCGCGGACGTGCTCCTCAACCCGACGTTCCCCGAGAAGGAGATAGAGAAGCTGCGGGCAGACACACTTGCCGCCATACAGAGGCAGGAGGACAACCTCCCGGGCTACACGTTCAAGCTCCTTTACCGCGAGCTTTTCTCCGAACACCCCTACGGCCTGCCTGTCATTGGCACGAAGGAATCGGTAAGCTCGCTGACACGGGACGACCTCGCAAGGCACCACCGGGAGTTCTTCGCGCCCGGGCGCATGGTCCTTACGATCGTCGGCGACGTGGATACCGACCAGGCCCATGAAAAGGTCAAGGCCCTTTTCGGCGGGTTCAAGAACGACGCCCCCCCCCTGCCCTCGCCGCCTAAAGAGCCCGCAAGGAAGTCGATAGAGTCCACGGGGGCCGTAAAGGAAAAGGAGCAGGCCCATATAGGGATAGGCTTCCTCGGCACTACAATCACCGACGTGGACAGCTACCCCCTCCGGGTAATGACGGAGGTCCTCTCCGGGCAGGGCGGCAGGCTGTTTGTCGAGCTAAGGGACAGGCAGTCGCTCGCATACAGCGTGAGCGCCTTCGCAAGGGAGGGGGTCGACCGCGGGATAATCGGCGCATACATCGCGACAGCGCCGGACAAAAAGGACGAGGCCCTGAAAGGCATACTGGCCGAGTTTGAGAGGATAAGGACGGAGCTTGTAACGAGCGATGAGCTGAACAGGGCGAAGCGCTCTATAATCGGGAGCTACGAGATAGGCCTTCAGTCCGTATCAAACCAGGCCTCTGACATGGCGAATAACGAGCTCTACGGGCTCGGGTACGGCTTCCATAAGGAATTCCCTGGAAAGATCGAGGCCGTTACAGCCGAGGACGTAATGCGGGTGGCGAGAAAATACCTGGACCTCGATTCCTATGCCATATCGGTAGTCGGGCCCGAGGCGGCTGTAAAGGACTGAATACGAACCGAGAGGCGCGCCACGGTTCCTGTTTGTTCTTGTAATAACCCGGGGCATAAGGCGTTGCGAGCACAAGGCCGTATCAATCAGACCTTTCCTGAAGACAGACGGATGGTGCGCGGAGCGCACTCTGCTAACTGCCTCTTATGGTGAAATAAAAAAGCCCGGCAAAAGCCGGGCTTTTTTATTTACTACAGCCGGACCCTTACGGCATCCATACGTACATGAACTCCATGCCAAACCTTCTGGCAAGCCCTGTATCGATGTTCACGATGCTTATACCCGCCTTCGGCGGCTCGGCAAGGGAGTAGATGTTGTGCTTGTACGCCCTCGGCGCGGCGTAAGTCACGACCCTTGCCTCTTTTATGCCTGCGGCCTCCTTAGCGGCCTCTATCGCGTCATCGAGATAGCCTATCGAATCGACGAGCTTTTGATCGAGCGCCTGCGGCGCGGTCAGTATGCGCCCGTCCGAGACGGCCCGGAGCTCATCGCGGGTGAACCTCCCGGGCCTCCCCTCCATGACCTGGTCGAGGAACCTCTCGAAGAGGCCGTCTATGACAGCCTGCAGGACCCTCCTCTCCTCCTCGGTCATGGGGCGTATGGGCGAGCCCAGGTCTTTCATGTCGCCGGATTTGACCGTCTGGTTTGTTATGCCGAGCTTCTCCATGAGCCCGCTCGCGTTGACGCTCAAGGCCACGACCCCAATGCTCCCGGTAACGGCGGTTGGCTGGGCGATTATCCTGTCGGCAGAGGATGCTATGTAATAGCCGCCGGAGGTGGCGAGGTCCATGAGCCCTGCGACTACCGGCACCTTCTTCTTCTCCTTGAACCTCTTTATCTCGTGGGCGATGATGTCGCTAGTGGTGACCGAGCCGCCCGGCGTGTTTATGCGGAGCACGACTGCCCTTACCTTCGGGTCCGCAGCCGCGAGCTCGAGCTCCTCCCTTATGCGGGCCGTGAGGTTGGGGGCCGTATCAAGGCCCAGCACGCCTCCAGGCTTATCGTCTGTGAGCATCCCCGATATTTCGAGGAGAAGGACCTTGTCGTCGCCCTTCCCGCCAACTACCTTCTCGGAAAGCGGGCCGGGCCCCGGAAGCGTTATGAAAACGCACCCCGGCACGAGTATGAGAAGGAATACGATGAAGATAAATGACCGCTTCGGCATCGGCGTACCCCCGCCAGGCAAGTTTGGACACTCAGGATAGTATACAGATACATCAAAGGAGGTCAAGGAAGAGAAAAAAAGTCGAACGGGTATCGAGGAAGCGCGGGAAGCCGATTCAAGAATCCAGGAATCGGGCCACAGGTTGGAAACTGCAACATACTCTTGGGCTGCTCAAAAAGCTCCAGATGCGAGGCCCCGATGGAATAGGGGAGCGAGGAATGAGGCGTACTTTTCGTGTACGCCTTCGTAGCCAGCGACGATGACAACGAAGCAGATGGACTTTTTCAGCAGCCCAGTCGCTCAGGGCAACCTCTAAAAATTAGAGATTTTTCCCGAAATCAAGAAAGGCCGGGAATAAAAAGCGGAGCATATATGACAATATGTGAGCATTTTTATTCCAGGCCTGACACAGAGTCCGGGGGAAAGATCAATTTTTAGAGATTGCCTCAGGTCATCTTGCCCATTTTGGTAAGGAAGTGCCCGACCGCGACCCTCAGCATGGCGCTCAGGTCCCAGTCCTGCCCGAGCTTTTCCCTGTACTCCGCGGCCATCTCTTCGAGGGCCTCTATCTGCTCCTCTTCGAGGGTGACCGTCACCTCCCGGAGCTCCTCGTCATGGCCGTGGCTCTCGCCATGCCCGTGCCTGTGGTCGTGTCCAGAACCGCCCATTTTATGCCTCCTGACAGCTTGCTAAAAGATTCGGTTTTTATTAAGGCTGCTCAAAAAAGCTCCAGATGCGGGGCCCCGATGGAATAGGGGTGCGAGAAATGAGGCGTTCTTTTCGTATACGCCTTCGTAGCCAGCGACGATGACAACGAAGCAGATGGACTTTTTCAGCAACCTGCTAAGGCACCGGTTTCCTGTTCTTTACCTTGCTCATGCCCTCTTCCTTCTCGGAAGCCTTTGAGCTCTTTATGAGCTTCATCTTCTTCGCCATGTGCCTGTTAATGATGGCGAGGACCTCCTTCGGGTCGTCGGTTATGTCGATGTAGTCCAGGTCCTCGGGGTCGATGGTCTTGTGCCTTAGCATCGTGCTCTTTATGAAGTCCATGAGCGGCCCCCAATACTCACTGCCGAAGAGTATGATGGGGAAGGGGTAAATCTTGTGGGTCTGTATGAGGGTGAGCGCCTCGAAGAGCTCGTCGAGAGTGCCGAAGCCGCCGGGCATACAGACGTACCCGATGGCGTACTTCACGAACATGACCTTCCTGGCGAAGAAGTACTTGAAGTGGAGCGCCCGGTTCTGGTACCTGTTGGGCTTCTGCTCCCTCGGGAGCGTAATATTGAGCCCGATCGAGAGGCCGCCGTTCTGGGCAGCGCCCTTGTTGGCCGCCTCCATTATGCCGGGGCCGCCGCCGGTTATGACAGCGTAGCCGTTCTTCGAAAGGAGCCTTGAGACCTCGACGCACTGCTTGTAGTATTTCTTGTTGTTCTCGATCCTGGCAGAGCCGAATATCGATACCGCCGGGCCGACGTCCGAGAGCTCGTCGAACCCCTCGATGAACTCGCTCATGATGCGGAAGACTCGCCACGTCTCCTTGCCCTTGAGGTCCTCGACCATATACCCGGTTACTCCCATTCGATGGTTGACGGAGGCTTGGAGCTTATGTCGTAGACGACGCGGTTTACGCCCCTCACCTCGTTTATTATCCTTCCGGAGACGCGCTCAAGCACGCCATACGGGAGCCTCACCCAGTCCGCGGTCATGCCGTCCACGCTCTCCACGGCCCGGAGCGCCACGGTGTTCTCGTAGGTCCTCTCGTCGCCCATGACGCCCACTGTCCTTACGGGCAGGAGCACTGCAAAGGACTGCCACATCCTGGCGTAGAGTCCAGCTTTCTTTATCTCCTCGAGCACTATGGCGTCCGCCTCGCGGAGTATGCCGCACCTTTTTTTCGTGACCTCTCCGAGTATCCTTATGGCAAGCCCGGGGCCGGGGAAGGGCTGGCGGCTGACTATCTCATCGGGCATTCCGAGCTCTTTTCCGAGAAGGCGCACCTCGTCCTTGAAAAGCTCCCGGAGCGGCTCGACGAGGCCGAGCTTCATCTTCTTAAGGAGCCCGCCGACGTTGTGGTGGCTCTTTATGGTGGCCGAGGGGCCCTTGAAGGAGACGCTCTCTATGACGTCCGGGTAGAGCGTGCCCTGCGCGAGGAATTTTACATCCTTAATCCTCTTGGCCTCCGACTCGAAGACCCTCACGAACTCGCCGCCTATTATCTTCCTCTTCCTCTCGGGGTCGGTCACGCCCTTTAGCTTTTTAAGGAACCGTTCGGAAGCGTCCACCCTCCTTATGTTCATATGGAAGCTCTTCTTGAGGGTCGCCTCGACTTTGTCGGCCTCGCCCTTCCGGAGCACGCCGTTGTCGACGAAGATGCAGACAAGGCGGCTCCCTATGGCCCGGTGGACCAAAAGCGCGGCTACGGCAGAGTCCACGCCGCCGCTTATGCCGCAAACGACACGGGCATCGCCTACCTTCTCGCGGATGGCCTCGACGGATGTATCGATGAAGGACTTCATGGTCCATTTGGGCTTGCACCCGCAGATACCCATGACGAAGTTCTTAAGTATGATCTCGCCCTTGGGCGTATGCGCCACCTCGGGGTGGAACTGGACCCCGTATATGAGCCCGTTTTTATCGCGCATGGCGCAGATGCCGGAATTGCCGCTTGCGCCGATGGAGACGAACCCCGGCGGGAGCTTCCTTACCTTGTCGCCGTGGCTCATCCAGACGCGGACAGGGCCCTTGCCGAGCCCCCTGAAGATGGCGTCGGGCTTCTTCATCTCAAGGTCCGCCGCTCCGTACTCCCTTTTCCCGGACCTCTCGACCTCGCCGCCCAACGCCTTGGCCGTAAGCTGCATGCCGTAGCAGATGCCGAGGAGAGGCACCTTGAGCCCGTCGAAAAATGACTTTGGAAGGGTCGGCGCGCCCTTGTCATAGACGCTCGAAGGGCCGCCTGAGAGGATTATGCCCCTGGGGTTGAACTTCCTTATGAACTCCGGGCCGCAGTTATAGGGGTGTATCTCGCAGTAGACCTTCGCCTCCCTCACCCGCCGGGCTATTAGCTGGGTGTACTGGGAGCCGAAATCGAGTATCAATATCTTCTGGGAATGTATATCCATTTCGATTGCTGGCCGAAAATGCCGCCGCTGCCGGAAACCGGCAAGGGCATAACGGCTTCAGACCTCCTGCTTGTAGTTTGGGGCCTCTTTGGTGATGGTCACGTCGTGCACGTGGCTTTCCCTCAAGCCCGAGGGGGTTATCTTTACGAAACGCGCCTTCCTGTGGAGCTCTGCTATTGTCTTCGCCCCGCAATAGCCCATGCCGGCCCTGAGGCCGCCGACGAGCTGGAAGATGGTGGCGGCAATGGGGCCCTTATGGGGGACCCTGCCTTCTATGCCCTCGGGAACGAGCTTAAGGTCGCTCTCAACATCTTCCTGGAAGTATCTGTCCTTACTGCCTTTTTTCATGGCCTCGATGGAGCCCATGCCTCTGTAGAGCTTGAAGGTCCTGCCCTGGTAGAGTATGGTCTCTCCGGGGCTTTCGTCGGTCCCGGCAAAAAGGCCGCCTATCATGACCGAGTCCGCGCCTGCGGCGACCGCCTTGGTAACGTCCCCCGAATACTTTATGCCTCCGTCCGAGATGACCGGGATGCCTTTCTTTCGCGCCACCCTCACAACGTCCGCGACAGCCGTTATCTGGGGGACCCCTATGCCGGTTACGACCCTTGTCGTGCAGATGGACCCCGGGCCCACTCCGACCTTTATGGCGTCGACCCCTGCTTTTATGAGGGCGTCGGCAGCCTCGGCCGTGGCGACGTTGCCGGCAATAAGCTGGCAGTTGAAGCTTTTCTTGGTGGACCTCACGGCTTCGAGCACGCCCTTGCTGTGGCCGTGCGCGGTATCGATTACTATAACGTCCACGCCTGACTTCAGTAGGGCGTCAATCCTTGCCTCTCTGTCAAATGAGACCCCGACCGCAGCGCCTACCCTGAGCCTCCCCTGCCCGTCCTTGCATGAGTTGGGGAACTTCTCGCGCTTCACGATGTCGGTGACGGTTATGAGACCCTTGAGCCTCCTCTTCGAGTCCACAACCGGGAGCTTCTCTATCCTGTGCTTGTGGAGCAGGGCCTTTGCCTTTTCTATGGCGATGCCGTAGGGCGCGGTTATGACGTCCTTCGTCATAATCTCCGATATCTTCCGTGACGGGTTCGTCTCGAAGCGGAGGTCCCTGTTCGTGAGTATGCCGACGAGCACGCCGTCTTTCACTATGGGGAACCCGGAGATGTTCTCCTTCTTCATTATGTCGAGGGCGTCGGAGACGAGCTGGTCGGGGCTCAGGGTGAGCGGCTTCGTGATGACGACCGACTCGTATTTCTTGACCTTGTCGACCATCGCCGACTGCTCGTCTATGGAAAGGTTCTTGTGTATCATGCCTATGCCGCCTTCGAGCGCGATGGCTATGGCCATCCTCCACTCGGTCACGGTGTCCATCGCCGCGCTCACGAGCGGCATGTTGAGCCGTATCTCGTTAGTAAGCCTCGTCGAGATGTCTACGTCCCGCGGAAGCACCTGCGAGAAAGCCGGCTCAAGGAGCACGTCGTCGAATGTAAGGGCGGTCCTTACCTTGATTGATTCCATCTATTTAAAACCTCCTCCCATTTCATAAAGGAAGCCGAAGCCTCTTTACTGGTACTTTATGGAACTGATCCCGGGCTTGAGCCTGTCGATGATGATGCCTTCCAGGAGGCCCGCGTCGCTTACCCTGGCCTCATTGAAACCGAACGCCCCCATCACAAGAAGGGTTATCGCTGTCCCGGGTATTATAAGGTCCTCCCTCCCCTTCTCAAGGGAGAGGACCTCTTCGCGCTCTTTAAGCCGGAGGCCCGAAAGCCTTCTAAGTATTTCGGCAACCTTCTCTTTCTTGAGCGTGTGCCTGTTTATCCTGGACCTGTCGTACTCCTTGAGGTCCTGGTCTATGGAAGCGAGCGTGGTTATGGTGCCTGCCGTGCCCACGAACTCGGCCCCGCTTTTCCCCGAATACTCCCCGGGGTCAACACCGTCCGCCCTCATGCGGGCCTTGAGGTCGTTTATCGTCCTCAAGGCCTCCCCGGCGACGAGCGCAAGCTCGCTTTCCGCGGGGGGGTCGCTCTTGAGATACTTTTCAGTCAAATGGACGACCCCGAGCTCCATGGACCAAGCGCCTATCTCGGCCCCGCCGGACGAGGCTATGAACTCGGTAGAGCCGCCGCCTATGTCCATGACGAGCTTCCTGCCATTGGTCCCGTCCAGGACCGAAAGCACTCCCAGTAGCGAAAGGCGCGCCTCCTCGTTCCCCGATATGACGGTAACGTCTATCCCCGTCCGCCTTTTAGTCTCATCCATGAACCAGCCGCGGTTCACGGCCCTCCTTACGACGCTCGTCGCAAAGGCCATTACTGCTTCCGCGCCAGTCGAGTCTATCTCTTCCTTGTACTCCCTGAGGGCCGCGAACGTCCTCTCGGCGGAGGCGGCGTCTATCCCTGATTCTTCTTTGTAACAGCCCCCGAGCCTCGTTATCTTCCTTTTATAGACCAGGGGCCGGAGGTCCCTGCCCGAAGGCTCTGCTATGAGGAGCCTTAATGTGTTCGTCCCGATATCTATGGAGGCGTATCTCATGGGAGCGGAGAGCGCCTCTCCTGTTCCGCAGCTATTGAGAGCCTTTCCGCCCCGGCTTGCCTCGCGTTATCGAGTACGTTCACCACGATACCGTGCCTTACGCCCCTATCGGCCCTTACTATGACGGTCCTCTCGCTACTCTGGCCGAATGCCGTCTTGAGGGCATCCTGAAGGCCGTCAAGCGCCACGGCCCTGCCGTTCAATGTAATCTCCCCGGCCTCGCTTATAGCCACGACCATCCCCTTTCCGGGCTCGGCGTCCGCGCTTACCGCCCTCGGGAGCCTCACCTTGAACGAGTCCGTCATTATGAGCGGGGTCGTCACCATGAATATGACGAGAAGGACGAGCATCACGTCCGCAAGCGGCGTGATGTTTATCTCCGCCATCGTCCTCTCGCTACCTTGCCTCAGTTTCCAGCCCATGCCTGCCTATGGGGTCAACGAACTCCGAGGCGCAAGACTCGAGGTCGAGCATGCGCCTGGAGGCCGACCTGACGAAAAGGTTATACGCCACTACCGCCGGGACCGCGACGAAAAGCCCCGCCGCGGTCGCGACCAGCGCCTCTGCTATGCCGTCGGATACGGCAGCCGGGCCCGCGCCGTCGGTTATTGCAAGGTCGCTGAAGGCATGGATTATGCCGAGGACCGTGCCGAAAAGGCCAATAAAGGGGGCTGTAGAGCCTATGGTGCCGAGGATACCGAGATACCGTTCGAGCCTGGATAGCTCCCTTCTACCGGCAAGCTCCATGGCCTCCGCCACCTCTTCCTTTCCCCTTCCCGACCGCTCGAAGCCGGAAAGTAGCACCGGGGCAAGCGGCGAGCTATTGGCCTTGCACATCTGATAGACCGCTGATATGCCGCTTTCACGGGCCGCGCTCCTCAAGGCGGGGAAGAACTCCTCGACGCCCCTTGAGAACTTCCTGTGCGCCCAGGCGCGCTCGAGTATGATGGCGATTGAAAGGACGGAAAGGAGCGCCAGGACGGCTACGGTTATCCCGCCCTTTTGCATGAGGCTTATGAATGAAAGGTCTTCGAACATCCTTTTCCTGAAGGCTGCTGAAAAAGCCCGAAGATGAGATTTTGAGCTTGTCAGCAACCTGCCGAATTAATTCTCCGAAGGCGTCTTTGCGGCCTGCGGCGCGCCAGCTTCGATGGCATCCGGGCCGACATAATTCCTGGTATATTCGATATAGTTCCTGGCCGACCTGAGTATCCGGGCCTTTTCCTCAGGCTTAAGCTCCCTTACCACCTTTGCGGGCATCCCGAGCACTAGCGACCCTGGCGGCACTTTCGTACCTTCGGTCACGAGCGCCCCGGCGCCGACGATACAGTCCTCCCCTATCTCGGCCCTGTCGAGTATTATTGCGCCCATGCCGATAAGGCACCTGTCCTTTACGGTGCAGCCGTGGAGCACCACGCTATGTCCGATGGTGATGTCGCTTCCGATTATTAGCGGGCAGGTGTCCTTGGTGACGTGGAGGGTGGAGTTGTCCTGGACGTTGGTCCTGTCGCCTATCCTGATGTAGTTGACGTCGCCACGTACCACGGCGTTGAACCAGATGCTCGAGCCCTCGCCTATCCACACGTCCCCTATGACCTGGGCGCTCTCCTCCACGAATACGCTCTCATGGAGCTTGGGCCATATCCCCTTGTAAGGCTTGAGCATTTCCAACCCCGCGAAAAATGCCTGGTAAATTCAGATAATATACCAAAAAAGACCGTGAACCACAAAGGGAAAATGGAAACCGGCGGCAGTGCCTCTCGCAGCTTGCTGAAAAACTCCGTTTTTATTCAGGCTGCTCAAAAAGCTCCAGATGCGAGGCCTCATTGGACAAGGGAGCGAGGAATGAGGCGTACTTTTCGTGTACGCCGGAGTGTCCAGCGACGAAGACAACGACGCAGATGGACTTTTTCAGCAGCCTGCCAGGGCACAAACATATCGGTGTTGCCCTGGTTCAGGCCGGTATGAACTCTACCCTCAGGGCCTTTGGCGCGCCCTTTTCGACCCTGTAGAGGCCTGAGCGCCTTAAGCCAGCTACCCAGATTATGTCGTCGCCCGAAAAAACGACCGGCGTCCGGCGCCTCTCTCCTGGCGGGATTTTCATGTCTATGAAGAGGTCCTTAAGCTTCCTCCGCCCTTTCATGCCGAAGGGCGCGAGCCTGTCTCCGGGGCGCGCCCGCCTCGCGATTAGCGGCCCTGTGGAAAGCGCCTTCAAATCGAACCAGGCAACGGCCTCGCCTTCCTTAAGGCCCCCTGCACGGGGCTTTTTGAGCTCTGCCCTGAACTCTCCTATGCCCTCGATGACGGTCCTCCCGGGGACGTTAATAACCGCCTCGAACCCGGCCGCTTCCCGGGCCGCCTCCGCAGTTACGACGACCCTGTCGTAAACGCGCTCCGCCCGTATCCCGAAGGGGAGCGCTATGGAGGCGTTCGGCTTTTTCCCCTTCGCCATATCCATGAAGGCCTCGACATGGGCGCTCCCGAGCTCGAGCCCCTCTTTCCCGAGGCTCCTTCCGGCAAGGAGAAAGACCCTGGAGATTATCGCCCCGTGGGCGCTAAGAAGCTTAAGCCTATCGAGCGTTATTGAATGATGGCGCGCCTCGATGCAGGCGGAGCGAAAAGCCCTTTTCGCAGCCTTCTCAATGTACTCGTCATCGGCCCGAAGGAGAGCGGCCGTCCGCGACAGCGTCTCCCTGATATTTGGGTTGTATTCCCTTTGGAGCACGGGGATGAGGTCGAGGCGTATGCGGTTTCTCAGGTATTTGCGTTCGAGGTTGGTGGAATCAATGACGAATGAGAGGCCCTCTGCCGCTGCGTACTCCTCGATCTCCTTCCTGCTTATTGAAAGGAGCGGCCTTATGTACTTATCCCTCTTTGCCGGGATTCCCGCGAGGCCTGAAAGGGATGCGCCCTTTAGAAGCCGCATGAGTACCGTCTCTGCCTGGTCGTCGAGCGTGTGGCCGAGCGCAATCCTGGCTGCCTCGTTGTCTGCAGCCGCCCGTTCGAGGAACTCGTACCTCTTCTCCCTTGCGGCCTCCTGCGGCGAGCCGGGAAGCCTCTTGAGCTCCCCGGGCTTCAGTCTCCCGCCCTCGAACCGCAGGCCGAGGCCCTTCGCGAGCCCCTCTGTAAAAAGGTAGTCCCTCCTTGATTCGCGGCCGCGGAGGCCGTGGTCAAGGTGGGCGACGATTATCTTGAGCTCCATCTCCTCCCTCATCCTCCAGAGGAGATGGAGCATTACGACCGAATCGGCCCCGCCCGAGACGGCGGCGATTACAACATCGCCAGGCGATAGCATACGGCTGCGCCTTATATCTTCCCTTACGCGGACGAGAAGGTCTGACATCGGAAATATAACCTTTAAAAAGGAATGAAGTGCCTCTTCCGGCATTATGGAATGCCGGAAGCCTTTTTGGCAACCTCTAAAAAACAGATATTTTTCCCCGATTTTCCCGGAAGTCCGGGAATAAAAAGCGGAGCATATATGAATAATATGTGAGCATTTTTATTCACGGCCTGACACAAAGTCCGGGGAAAAGATCAATTTTCAGAGGTTTCCTTTTGATTATACTTGCATGGAGGGGCTCAAGACAAGGGAATCCCTGAGATAAATGGAATCGAGCCGGGTATTAAAACCCCGGCTCGACAGGAAAGCTATGCGCTCACGCATAATAAATATTTCAGTGAACTTCTGACCAATTCAAGCGTTCGGCATTGCGAGCGCGTGAGCCAAAGCCGCGAGCGAAACGTAGGGAAATCCGGCGCTTTGGATTGCCTCGTCGTTTCGCTGAGAATCGATCAGAGCTTCTTTAGTACTCTGAGGATTCGAAAATGGTTTCGCCCTACTCCTCCTTATCGCACCCTGTCGAGCAGCCCTGGCAATGGCCCTTCTTTTTCCAGAGCGAGCGGTAGAGGAGATAAAGCGCTCCGCCTATGATGGCGGCCGCTATGATTATATCCGGAAGTCCCATGACATCCCTCCTTTCGAGGCTACCCGAGCCCCAGGAGCCTGCCGCCCTGGTAGATAATGAACGCCGCGGTCCAGGCGAGCGCGCTCTGGTAGGCGAAGGCTATGCCGAACCACTTCCATGTGCCGAACTCGTGTTTCATGGCTATGGCGACCACAACGCATGGCATGTAAAGTAGCACGAAGACCATGAAGGCGTACGCGGTAAGAGGCGTGAACGCGCCCTGCACGACCTTCCGTAACGATTCCCCGCTTTCGTCTTCCGCCGATATGCTGGCTATACCTATGGTTGAGAAGACGTTCGTCCCGGCGTCCCTCAACGCCCCGCCGAAAGAGGTGACGACCTCGGCAAGGTCCTCGCCGAAGGTGGGCGGCTCGCCCCCGTCCTCCTCCGCGGCCTCCGATATGTATATCTCCCCCATTGTACCGACCACTATCTCCTTGGCGATAAGGCCGGATATGAGGGACGAGGCCGCCTCCCAGTTGCCGAAGCCGAGCGGCGCAAGCACCGGCGCTACCGCCTGCCCCATCTGCCCGAGATACGAGTCCTTCTTCTGCTCGACCCCCCACGGCAGGTTGAGCATGAACCAGATGAGAATCGAGACCGCGAGTATGTAGGTGCCGGCCTTTATGAGGAAGTGCTTGCCCTTCTCCCACGTGTGTATCACAAGGCTCTTGAAAGAGGGCATCCTGTAGGGCGGAAGCTCCATTATGAAGACCGGCGCCTCCCCCCTGAAAAGGGTCCTTTTGAAGACCATGCCCGCGAGCACGGCAAGGACTATGCCGAGGACGTAGAGCGACCAGAGGACGGTGCCCGCGCTCGCCGCGAAGAAGACGCCCACGAAAAGCACGTATACCGGGAGCCTGGCGCCGCAGGACATGAGCGGTATGAGGAGGGCCGTAAGGGCCTTGTCCCTCGGGTTCTCGAGCGTCCTCGTCGCGTATATGGCCGGCACGTTGCAGCCGAAGCCCATGAGCATGGGTATGAAGGATTTCCCGTGGAGCCCCATCGAGTGCATGGCCCTGTCCATGACGAACGCGGCCCTGGCCATGTAGCCGCTCCCCTCGAGGAAGCTTATGAAAAAGAGCATGGCGAATATGACCGGCACGAAGACCAGCACGAAGCCGACACCCGCGATTATGCCTTCCGTAACGAGCGAGACCGTCCAGTCAGGGGCGGAGACGGCCCCCATGACCGCAGCCGCCCACCGGCTGAACGGCCCAGCCGTCACGCCGTCTATCCAGTCCACGAAAGGACTGGCGATGTCGAACGTGAGCTTGAACATGACCCACATGGCCGCGAGGAATATAGGGATGCCGAGGATGCGGTTGAGGACTATGGCGTCTATCTTTTCCGTAAGCTCCCTCTTCCTCGTCTCCGGTTTTTTGAGGACCTCCCGCGAAAGGCCCGCTGCCTGGGCGTATCTCGCGTCGGCCATGAGCGACTGCATGTCCTCGCCGTGCGCTTTTTTAAGATGCCCGACAACCTCGTCGCCCGCGAGCAGCTGGCCGACGGAAGCCTCTCCCGCCAACACCTCGTCTCCCTCCAGGAGCTTGAACGCGAGCCAGCGCGCCGGGTACTTCTCCGCAACGCGCGGTGCCGACTCCTGCATCTTGGAGGAGAGCGACTTTACGGCGGCCTCAATGTCCTCGCCGTAATTGAGCGCGCGGGGCTTGTGCGCTTCGGGGTCCCGGGCCGCTGAAAGGGCCGCATTGAGTAGCTCATCGAGACCTTTTTTCCTGGTCGCCACGGTCGGGACGACCATGACCCCGAGGAGGCCGCTGAGCTTGGCTATATCGATGGTGATGCCCTTCTTCTCGGCCTCGTCGTAGATATTGAGCGCTATGACGACCGGGATGCCGAGCTCGAGGAGCTGGACGGTGAGGTAGAGGTTCCTTTCGAGGTTGGTCGCATCGACGACGTTTATTATGACGTCCGGCTTCTTGTGCACCAGGTAGTCGCGAGCTATTATCTCCTCCTGCGTGTACGGGCTCAGGCTGTAGGTGCCCGGCAGGTCCACGAGCTTCAGGTCCCTGCCCTCGAAGGAAAATGCGGCCTCCTTCTTCTCCACAGTGACGCCGGGCCAGTTGCCTACGTGGAGCCTCGTGCCGGCTATCGCGTTTATGAGGGTCGATTTGCCGGAGTTCGGGTTCCCAGCGACCGCGATCGCCACCTTCCTTTCGAGAGAACGCGCACCCGGCGCCCTTTTATCAGCAAGCTCAACAGAGCTCATCTAAGCACCTCCACGCTTATGCCCTCAGCCTCCCGTTTTCTGAGAGAGAGCTTGTAGCTCTTTATGGTAACCTCTATGGGGTCCCCGAGCGGCGCGACCTTTTCGACCCTCACTTCCTCGCCGTGGACAACGCCCATGTCCATAAGCCTTCTCTTCAGCGGGCCCGTCACTCCGAGGGAGATTATCCTGCCTTTTTCCCCGGGCTTTAGCATGGAAAGGTTCATGGCTATATCCTCCTCAGGAATATCTTCATTGCCATGCCTCTGGCGAGCGCTATCCTCGATTCGTCCACCTTTATGAGCATTGGCCCGCTGCCTTCGTTACGCAGCACCTCAACGACCTTGCCGCTCCTTATGCCCATGTTCTCGGCATGGCAGCGGCTCTTCTCTTTTTCCAGGCATTCCGCCCCGGCCTGGATTTCGGCTGCGCCGGCCTTTATCTCCAGCACCTCGCCCTTCTCGCCCGACATGAAAAGCCCCAAAGGCATCATGGCTGCCTCCTTCCTTAATGCTTATGCCCGGTTTGCGCGGCTCAGAACTCGACCGCGAGCTGGACTGTTACAACGTCCCTGTCCCCGGCGTCGTCCGCGAACTCGCCGTGAAGGAACTCGATTGAAGCCGAAACGTTCTCGAAGAGAGCGTACGAGGCGTCGACCCCGTACTGCCTCTTGGGAAAGCCCGCGAAGTCGTCGCTACCCTCGTACTTGGCCGCCATCTCGAGCTTATCCGAAATGTCGTAGGCGACCTCGAGATTATAAGCCATTGGCTTGTCTCCACCCGCATTGGCCGAGGCGAGGTCCGCAGGGTCGAACCTCTTTACAGCGGAAATTATTTCCGCGCTGACCTGGACCGCGCCCCTTGTGACGCCGGCAAAGACGCCCCATCCTGCGATGGTATCCGCCATGAATGGAGCGTTTGCGACCGGAAGGCCCGCGTCTGTGTCTGCGATATCGGAAAGGTAAAAGGCGCTGAGGACTATATCGTCATTCGGTGCATACGTAACTGAAAGGACATAGTCTCTCACGTCGTCCTCTTCGCCCTGTTCGGCCACCGAGCCCCTGAACGCGCCGGCGGAAAGCCCGAGCGGGCCAGCCGAGTATGAAAGGAGGAGCGCCGTCTCGTTAGTCTCCCCGAGTTCGAGCGTCAACGGGTCGGATATGAAATGGCTCTCGAACACCCCGAATGGCAGGTACATCTTCCCGGCAGTGAGGCTCACGCCTTTTGAAAGGTCAATGGTGATAGTGCCCTCGTCGAGCGCAACGGGGTCAGTATCGTCCTCCTCCCAGAGGAAGAGCACGTGCGCCCTGACCCGCTCGTTTATCTCGGCGTCGACCGCGAGCTCGACGGTTGCGAGCGTTATGTCCGAGGAGTTGCCGTCGACGTAAGCCTCGACCTCCAAAAGACCGCCGAACCTGATCCTGTCCGATATCATGGACTTTAGCCCAGGCTCTTTTTTCTCCTCGAGCGTGTGGTACAGTTCTGACTGCGACTTTTCGATCTTGAGGAGCCGTTCATTCAGGTCGCCCAGCTCGTCGGCGACGGCAAGCTGAGGTGAGAGCGCCAGCACGCCTGGGACAATTATCGTAAGCACAGCTTTAGAGAGTCTATTCAGGAAAAACCGCATTGCAAGCCACCGGAACGGATTATTTTGATTCTGAATATCATTTTCAAAATGCCGTGTCAACAACTTTCTTCAGGGAGGCCGGGGAGGATGCGCGGACAATCCATGGGGGCGCGCATGCAGGCCGAGTCAAATAGCTGAAAGTATTAAGAAAATTATAGCAGGGTTTTTCCAGGGTGTCTTACAGGAGAATATTGATGGGACGGCGGAAACGGCGGCCCGGATGGTGCGGGCCGAGGACCGCAGGCGCGGCCCCTCCCCGCCCTCAGGGCTTGTTCTTCTCGCTCCGGAGCATCTGCCTCTGGCGGGCGAAGATGTACTTTATTATCTTGTCGCGGGTGGTGTCGTCTATGTCCGTGTACTTGACGGCCGTTTCAAACCCGTCCGCAATGGGGACCGACCTCACGACCTCGCATTTTAGCTTTATGACGTGGGCGTAGGTCGGGAGAAAGGTCTTGAGCACGAGCCTGTCGCCGACCTCGAACTTCTCCTTGGCCAGGAACCTCAGGCCGCCTCCGCTTATGTTTACTTCCCTCGCCTCAGGCATGTTGAAGCCGTTTTTTTCCGAGAGGTGGTTGAGGAGTATGTTGAGCTTCTGGTTTATATCGAAAAGAAGCTCGTAAAGCCTCGGGTTCTCCTCGGGCCTGGGCTCTATCTCGTCAAAGAGGAGCTCCCAGTCGAAGACCGTCTTCTGCTCCTCGGCCCCTTCCCCGAGGGCCTCGTAGTAGACCGGTATGACGTCGCTCGTCCTTACGAACTCCCGCCTGGGGTCCTGTTCCATCTCTTCTTCGCTCATGTCCTACGCCTTCAGAATTTCGCTTTCGAGGAACGCGCTCACGACTTCCGGATCGAACTGCGTGCCCTTGCACCTCGTTATCTCGTCCCTTGCCACGTCTATCCCGAGCGCCCGCCTGTAGGGCCTCGTGGAGGTCATGGCGTCGAAGGTGTCGGCGACGCTGAAAATGCGAGCAACGAGCGGTATCTCGCACCCGGCAAGCCCCATCGGGTAGCCGTTGCCGTCCCACCTCTCGTGGTGGTAGAGGACGACCGCCTTTTCCGAGGTCAAGAGGTTCAGGGGCCTCAGTATCTCCTCGCCCCTGACCACGTGGCTCTTCATTACTTCACGCTCCTCGACCGTGAAGTTCCCCGCCTTGAGGAGTATGTCGTCGCGGACCCCTATCTTCCCGATGTCGTGCAGGGGGCCCGCGAAGCTAATGCTGTCGATGACGTCCTGGGGGCACCCCATAGCCTTCGCGATCTTGACGGCGTATTGCGTGACCCTGTGAGAATGGTCTTTCGTGTAGGTATCGCGGGCGTCCAGTGCGTTCAATAGCGAGTTCATGGCGGCTATGATGCTCAGGAATATGTTCTCGGAAAGGGCTATGTTCTCGAGCTTGAGCGCAGCCTTGGCCGTGAGGTTCAGAAGGAGCGACAGGGCGTCGTTCGTAAGCTCCTTTCCGCCTGTTTTTCCCGCAAGGCCCAGGATAACCACGACTTCCCTGTTGATGACCAGCGGAGCAAGGAGCACCGGCACGGAGCCGAGGCCAGGAAGCAGGCTTCCGAGCGCCCCGCCCCCGGAGGCGAAATACGAATAGGACTTCGTGGAGATGACCTCGCGGAACGGGTCGTCATTCGTGCTGAGCTTCATGCCGACTATGGATGGGCCGCTTTCATACCCGGCAGCCCCCCTGACGACAAGGTCGTTCGTGTCGTGCTCCGCGACGAGCACGAAGGCCCGCTCGGAGTCCGCGATTATCTGCGCGATGTCCATCGTCTTCCGGAAGATGTCCTCTTTTTCGTTCACATCGTCCAGCGACTCGCTTATCGTGTGGAGTATAGAAAGCTCCTTTATCTTGTCTTCGAGCCTCTTCCTCGCAAGCTCCGGAAGGGTGCCTATGGCCCTGGTCTTGTCGACAGGCCGGCCGGCGGCCTCGGAGCCCGCGTTCCTCACGGCTTTTCTTACGATAATCTCCAGCTCCTCGGCCTTGAACGGCTTTGGCAGGAAATCCACGGCCCCGAATTTGATGGCCTCGACCGCGAGGTCTATGGAGGGGTATCCGGTTATCATGATGACCGGCACCGCCGGGGCGGACTCCTTCGCCATGCGGAGAAAGTCCATGCCGCCGATACCCGGCATGTTGATGTCCGCCAGGACCGCGTCGAAACGCTCTTGCCTCAGGGCCTTTATCGCCTCCTCGGCGTCCCCGAAGTCGGATACCTTCCAGCCCCGCCTTGAAAGTATCTCGGAGAGCGCCTCGCGTACGCTCGTTTCGTCGTCGACGAGCATTATCCTCAGCTGTTCTATCTGCAACAACCTTGCTGCCTGCAACTTGAAATCCCCTCCAGTCAGGTCTTTGGCGCGGTCTTCTTGGAGAACCTGTCGGCCTCCCTCATATACTCCTGGTACTTGAGCGGGTTGAGTCCGTCCTTGTGCGCGGCCTCGGCCAGGGCCTCCCGGTCCCGCCCGGACCCTGGAGCCTCGGCGCCTGTCCCGAGCGCCTTCTTCAGGACGGCTATTTCGCCGTAGGCGGTCCGGAGCTCCTCCAGAAGGTTCCTGTTCTGCAGCATGAGCCTCAGGCGCTCGCAAGCGTTCTTAATGACTATCATGAGCTCGTCGAGCCTGAATGGCTTCGCGATGTAGTCGTACGCGCCGGTCTCTATGGCCTTGACCGCGGTCTCTATCGTGGCGTAGCCGGTTATTATGATGACGAGTATGTCGCCGTCGAGCTCCCTTATGCGCTGAAGGAGCTGGAGGCCGTCCATGCCAGGCATCATCAGGTCGGTTATGACCATGTGGAAGTGGTCCATCCTGAGCTTCTTCAGCGCCTCCTCGCCGTCCCTGGCGAGAGACACTTCATAGCCCCAGTTCCTGACCGCTTCGATAAGGAGCTCCCTCAAATCGAGGTCGTCGTCCGCTATGAGTATCTTGAATTTCTCTTCGGACATCTTCGTCCAGCTCGCTATCCCCTGGGCAAAACGCGCGATGCGCCCGGCCCGGAAAAGATGAGCCGGGCGAAGGATAAATAATGTTTTCCTGGTTGAATCAGGATAGTCACTGCCTGCCAAGTCAGGCCAGGCATGTTAACGGGCATGGCATACCACGGTCAGTACCCTTTGTACGGTCCCTGCCCGGAAATCCTGGCCTGTATCTGCGAGAGTATGTGCTTTCTCTTGCCGTCCTCGGATATATGGACCTTGTCCACAGCCCCGGCGCTTTTTTCCGGCTCCTTACGCGCTCCCTTTTCAAGCTCCGGCAAGCCCAGCCCCGCGATAACAGTCCCGTCGACTTTTATCATGCTCCCCTCCCCGCAGTTCCGACAAGGTCATATCGACTGTCAAAGAGGTATACTTGAGGCGTTTTTAACATTTCAAGGGCTTGAGAAGGAAGAAAAATCTGAAGGGGGCATGGCATTAAAAGTTGCTGAAAAACCCAAAATCACATCCAGGCTGCTCAAAAAGGTCGAGATGCAAGGAGTCGCGAAAAATGAGGAATGATGAGTACTTATCTTGTACGCCGCAATGACGAATTTTGAAGACGACGCCGCAGATTGGCCTTTTTCAGCAGCCTGTTAAGGCCCGGTCCGTCTCACATCACCGGGAGTAGGCCTTGAGCGCGCTCCGTCCGGTCTTTACCTGGCCGAGCTTCGACGAGATGCCGCCCATGACGGCCCGCACCTCTGAGGCGAGAAGGTTGTCGTTTTCGAGGAGCTTTTCAAGAAGCCGCCGGGCCTCCGTGTCATTGCAGCCCTCGACTGGAAGGCCCAGGTCCAGGAAAAGCCTTTCCCTTTCGGCCTGACAAGCCACAAACTCATCTATTCTTTTTTCCTTTATAAATCGAAGCTGTATAGTAGAAATCTCAAGCAGCCTGTTAAGCTTTTCCCTGAGGGCCGATCTGTTAAGCTCCACAGCTTAAGCTCCTCGGCTCAGCCCTCTCCTGCTTCTGCCTTTCGGTCGAGATGGCCTCCCAGCCGGCCTTGAGCTCTGATATCACCCTGTTCACCGGCTCTATACTGGAGGCGTCGTTTTTAAGGTTCGCCTCGGTGAGGGCCAGGGTGCAGAACTCATAGAGCCTTGCGAGGTTCGAGGCTATCTCGCCCCCCCCGTCGCCGTCGAGGGCCGTAGTAAGCTCGCCGATTATCGCGAGCGACCTGTTGAGATACCTGCCCCTCCCGCCTATGTCGTTATTGCCGATGGCCATCTGGGCGAGCTTGTTGAAGCGCAAAATCCCGTCGTAGAGCATTATGATCAGGCTGACCTTGTCGGCCGTCATTACCTGCACGGTCTGGTATTTGGCTACGCTCAAAACGCCCCCCCCCCTAAATAGTTCAAAAGAGTGGCCCCCTGGCTCTTGAGACTCGCGAGCATGGTCTCAAGGGTCATGAACTGCGCCCTCAGCCGCTCCTCGTAGGTCACAAGGTGGTCCTCTTTCCTCCGTATGTCTTCCTCTATCCTCTTTATGTTCTTGTCTATGCCGCTCTGGCGGTTCTTTATCCTGCCGTCCACGATGTCGTTTATGCCGTTCGCCACCTCGTGGATGAGCTCGCCGAAGCCGGAGACGTCCCCCTTCGTGAAGAGGCCCAATACCCCTTCATAGTTCTCAGAGAGGGCGCTCGTGAACTTCGATGAGTCGAGCGTAAGGAGCCCGTCCTCGCCGGTCTTTACGCCGACGTGCATAAGCCTGTTCATGTCCTCGGGCAGCCCGCTTATGGCCGACCCGAACACCCTCCTCAAGTCCTCCCAGACGCTCCTGGCGACGCTGTCGCCGAAGAAGGGGCCTCCCTTCTTGGTCTCGCTGTCGTACCTGTTGTTGGACTTGATATAGCTTACGACGCCGTTGTACGCGTCAATCAGGGCCTTTACCTTCTTTTCGGCCTCCTCCGTGTCCCTGTCGACTGAAAGAGTGACGGTGGCCCCCGGGTCGGCTGCCTTGAGGTTGAGGGTGACTCCGGTAACGAGGTCCGATATCGTATTGGAGGACCTGGTGACCGGCAGGCCGTCGATTGTCAGCGTGGCGTCCTGGGCTTCCTGGAGCGTTGTCGAGAAGACGAGGTCAGTGTCGTTCTGCGTGACGTTTATTGCGGCGGCTGTCCCGGTGGTGTCGCTCTTCAGGACCAGCCTGTAGGAGTTCCCGCCCGAGCCGTCGTTTACGATGGAGGCTGTCACCCCGGCATTGAGGGCGTTTATGGAGTCCTTGAGGCCCGCGAGCGTGGTGGTAGAGTCGACAGAGACGGTCTCTACGTCGCCCCCGCCCACCTGGAAGCTGAAAGAGCCGGCTCCCGGCGAGATTACCGCCGTATCGGAGCTCACTCCGTCCGCGGCTATCTTGTGGGCCTTGGCAAGGGTGTTTACTGTTATCTCGTGGGTGCCCGCCGCAGCGGACTGGCTTGCGGACGCCGTGAAGTACGTGCTGTCGCTTACGGTCGCCTTGAAGGAATTGAAAGCGTTTCCGGTCCTCAGCGCGTTAGCGGCGGTTACGAGCGCCGAAACCTTGTTGCCGAGCTCCGAATACGCGGATTTGGCCTTGTTGAGGACTGTCTTGTCGTACTCAAGCTGGTTCAGGGACTGCTTTCTTATGCTTACGAGCTGGGTTATGAGCGACTGGTATTCGATGTTGCTCACGACACCCGAAGTGGCGCTTATGCTCATGGTGCCCTCCCGTCCGGGCGTTTAGGAATGGTTTTTATTGAGCATCCGCAGAAGCTCGTCCATCCTCTTCCTGATGGCAATCATCTCCTCGGACGGTATCTGCCGTATGACCTCGTCCGTCTCAGGGTCGATGATCTTGACGAGGACCTCTTTCAGGCGGCTGTCGGCCTCGAACCGGAGCTCGGTGTTCATCCTCTTCAGGTATATCCGTTCATCCGACGCGGCCTTGTCGAGCTCGCTTGCGCTCTCGGACTTATCCGGGCCGGGCCCGGCGGACGCCTTCTCCTTTTCGGCTGGCTTTTGCGGCTCGGGACGCCTCGCGTGCTCGATATCGATTGCAGTGACGCCTTTTATTTTTTCTATGCTCATGTCGCGCCTCATAGCGGGCGGGGATGGCAGACCCATCCCCGCCCCTGCTACGGACCCGTCGGATTACGGGATTATTACCTCAGGAGTCCAAGTACGTTCTGAGGCAGCTGGTTCGCCTGTGCGAGGACCGAGGTGCCGGCCTGTACCATTATCTGGTTCCTAGTGTACTGGGCGGTCTCCATCGCGAAGTCCGCGTCCCTTATCCTCGATTCCGCGGCCTGGAAGTTGGTGTAGGTGACCTGCAGGTTCGAGAGGGCTGCGGTAAGCCGGTTGCTGGACGCACCGTAGATGGCGCGGGCGTCGTTTATGGTCTTGAGTGCGGTGTTTATCGAGCTCAGGGTATCGAAGGCCTCGGCCCTGGTCGATATGGCCCCGGACACGAGCCCGAGCACGCCGGTCGTGAGCGCGTTGAGGCTTACGCTCAGCTCGTCGTTGGAGGTGTTCTTGAAGCCTATGAACATCGTGAGCGCGGCGGTGCCGCCGTCGAGGATCTTGTATCCGCCAAATTCCGTGGTGGCCGCGATCCTGTCGATTTCCTTGATGAGGGTGTTGAACTCGTCGCTGTAGTAGGACCTGTTGTCGTCGTCCAGGGTGCCCTGGGCAGCGCTGGCGGCGAGTTCGCCCATCCTCGTGACGATGTTGGTTATCTGCTCGGCGGCCTTGTCGCTTATCTCCATCGCGCTTATGCCGTCATTGATGTTCCTGATGGACGCCTGGATCATCCTGGACTGGCTGCGGAGCTGGTCCGCCCTGCCGAGGCCGGCGGCGTCGTCGGCGGCGCTGTTGATCCTGAAGCCTGACGAGAGCCTGGAAACGCTTACCTTGAGCTGGGAGTTGGTGACCGCGAGGTTCTGCTGTGCTACAAGAGCGGATACGTTGGTATTGATTACGAGTGACATTATGATACCCTCCTTAGTGTTTGGTTCGGCATCCTTGCCGTTTTTTTTCGGGTCCTGCCCCGGCCTTTTCCGACCTGCCTCCCTTTCGGCCTGTCTTGGGCTGAAGCCCTCTTAATGCTATTATCGGAAAGCCGCCTGGAATCCTTTAGGGAAAAATCAGGCGTTGAAGTGGAAAAGTTTCTCCTCCATCTCCCCGACAAAGGGCGAGAGCTCGTATTCCATGAGGTCGGCGAGCGCGACGTGGTCGCCGGATTCCCTTGCCTCCTTCATGTCCTCGAGGAATTTGACTATGGGGCCGAAGTAACCGGCCGGGTTGACGTTAAAAAGGTCCATGTTATACTTCTCTCCGCCCTTGACCAGGGCGTCTATGGTCCTCACCACCTCGACAAGGCCGTCGAAAACCGACGAGAACGACGCGTCCGCCCTGGTGTTCCCGGTCCTGAGATCGCTTATGCAGAGCTTTATATTGTCCCCGGTGACCCTCAGGTATTCCTGGGCGAGGTCGAGTCCCTCGAGCGCCACCTCCTCCATCGAGGCGGTCTTGAGGACAAAGCCCCTGTGCACGGAAAGGGGTTTCTTCATGACTTCGGTACCCCTCCACCCCGAAAGCCTCTCCCCGTCGACCCAGAGCTCCATTACGAAACGCCTGTGGGACGTGAGGTCCTTCTCGACCGCGTCTATGAGCTCCCCTATCGTAGAGCTCCTGCCGCGGTCCTCGAAATCCAGCCTTGTGTCGTCCAGGTATACCTCGGTCATGTCTGTATTCTCCTCAGGTTCGTAAAGTGACTTCCCTGGCCCTGTGCGCCCCTGCATGGCGCTTGAGCGCCCTGGATGCGGCCAGCAGGACCGGCCTGTACCTTTTGCAGGCCTCGGCTACCTTGCCGTAGGAGGAGGCCATGGAATCAAGCTCCTGCCTTATGAGCTTTTCCGGATCGTTTTCGTCATGGTCGTCCCGCAGGCGCTCTTTGAGCCTGTAAGTATTTTCCATCAGCGCTTCCCATATGAAAGGCGAGCTCTCGGCGGACTTGAAAAGCCTCTCCTCCAGCCTCTTGATCCTCGCGACACCTGACTCTATCTCGCGCGGGTCCAGATGGTCCCTCAGGAGCTTCCTTATGGAAGATACTTCCTTGAGTATAGAATCGGCAAATCCGCCCGCTTCCTTTAGCTTCATCTGCATGGCCTCAAGGGACGATGAAAGCCCTTTGAGATCGGCAGGTTTGGCCGAGGACCTGGCGGCGCTTATGACATCATCGAGCATGACTTCATTTATTGCACATTTTTCAAGCACTTGGGAAAGCGGGATGTGCTCCATCCCCTCGATATAGGCCCCGCCCTCGGTCGCGTTTATCACGTTGAGGGGAACACCCTTTTTTTTCACCACGGCCAGGTAGTTCTCGAACCACTGGTGGAAGGTCACCCAGTCGTACTTGCTCGGCACGGGCTTGCCGTCGACGCCCTTGAGCCACATGAGCTTGAAGGCGCTTCTTGCCTTTTCGCTCAGGGTCACATAGTCCTCCTCTACGACCACCTCGCCTTTTTCAGCGTCTATCCTGACGTCCTGGGCCATATAGACCCCGCCCTTCGCGTGAGTGCCGCTTTCGCCGAAACACAGGTCCTGGCCTATGAAGATTATCGGGCTGCACCCGAGCATGGCCCCGATATCGAGCGCGGCCGTTGTGACGCTTCCGCCGCTTGCGGGGAAGTAGTCCGAGCCGAAAAACCCGGCGTGCTCCTGGCCGAGCGTCATGAACGGGCTGAAAAAGACGAACTTTTCCTTTACCTCCCTCGTGAACATGCCGGGGTGCGAGACCTCTCCGAGTATGAGCCTGGTCTGCCGGTCGTTTTCGTCATACGCGAAATACTCCGGTAAATCGACCTTCTCGGAGGCTATTATGAAGTCCGGCACCACACCGTGCTTGAGGAGCGGCTTATAGGCGGTGATGGCCGCGATGATTACGGCCTTGCCCCTGGCCTCCCTGAGTAGATGGGCGTTCTTATGGAGAGACGGCCCCGCGCCCGCGATTACGAGGGGCAGCCCCTTTAGGCCGTCCCTCAAGGCGTCTATGGGCGTGCAGTCCAGTATCTGCGGGATGTTCTCAAGGTAGTTCCTTATCCAGGCCCCCCTGGAATCCATATCGGTCCTGATATTGACCTTGTTGCTTACCTGCGCGTTGTTTACCTTGTTTATGAAATCGAGGTACTCCTTCGGGAAGCTCATCTTGTAAGGGCTGGTCGTATAGCAGAGCAGGTCGTCGAATCCGTCCATCTGCCTTACCTTCGCGACCACGCCCTGCGTATCGTCGCAGAGAAAGACATCGTCCAGGGCGAGCATGCCTGAGAGGTCGGCCTGCCTCAAGACCCCGTTAAGGACCTCCGGCGAGGGCTCGTAGACCACCACATTTTTCTGTCCTTTTTCAACAAGCGCCTTGAGGAGATGCCCGCAGCCGAGGCCGAAGAGGAGCACCCAGTCCGCCTTTTTCGATACAAGCTCCTCAGCCTGCGCCACTGCCTCCTTTGCCGGGTCGTACGCGCTATGGAAGAGGCGTCCCATGTGCCTGAATGTAGGCTCCCCGGATTTGGCGGCCTCGACTTTTACGGATTCGCCGCTCCATCCGGCAATGCGCCCGGCGAGGGCCGTGTCCTTTTTCCCTATGGCATCGAGGTTTTTCGCAAGCGGCCCCATATCCGTCAACTCCTCACTGCCCTTATCGTGAAGACGGCCTCGTTAAAGCCTCTCCATACCCACCATGCCGTATCGTCGAACTCGCCCAGCGAATGATAGACCCGGAGGAAGAAGGAGTCCTCGCCGGTGAGCTCCATGTATCTCAGCATGGGGACGGTATATAGCCTTGCCTTGTCGGTCGATATCTCGACTGCCTTCTCCCTGTCGCCTATCCTCAGCCAGCCCTCGGTCGCGCCGAGGCACGAGCTTGCGGAAACACCCTGGCTGACGGGCTCCTCATGGGCGAGCGAACGCCCGCCGAGGATGAACCTCTCGGGGCCGGAGCCGCCGTTGACGGTCTCGAACCAGAGGCTGTCGCGGTCGAAGCTCGAAGGGACTAGGGTGAATATCCCCGCCCTAAGCGACGACGCCGTTAGGCCGTTGACCTTGAGCCTGTAGGTTAGCACGACCTCAGGCTCGGTCTTCGAGATGTCGTACCTCTTCCAGAGGACCCCTATGTCGAGCGGGCTTTTTACTAGTACGCTTACCTTCTCGCGCTCCTCCTTTACCTCCACCTGCGAACGGCCGAGGTCGGCCGTCTGCTTCCCCTCGCGCGAGGTATGTATAAGGTGGCCGCTGAAGTAGTCGGCCCCGAGCCTAATGTCCTCGTAATGGCCGTGCGGAAGAGTTCCAAGAAGAGGCGATTTCGAAATGGACGGGAAGACGAGGGATTTTATCGCATAGCCCTTGTTAGGCATGAACTCGGCAATAACGGCCGGTGTCGAAACCTTCAGCTCGCTTTCGGAAGACCGGACCTGCGAGCGCCCTTCAGCGCCCATTGAGGCGCCGTCCACGCGCCCCTCCTCTCCTTCCAGTGCGAGCGCCGGGGACACGGGGTTTCCTCCGTACACCCAGGCAAGGAGCGGGGTCCTGTGCTGGTGGTTTCCGAGGAGCCTTTCCGTCTCCATCTTGAGCCACCCGAGCCTGTTCTGGAACCAGGCGTACTTCTCGTCTATCGTGTTGGTCCTGTAATCGCTCCCCCAGAGGTCGCAGAGCACCTCCTTGAAGTCCTCTATAGGTTCCTTCTCAAGGGCCCCCTGCCTGATGAGGGCCTTCAGGTTATTGTAGACCCTGTGGCATTCGGTATTCACGTGTATGCTGTCCCTGCCCGAGGCGGCCCAGCGGAGCGGGTTGTACTTCTCCTGTTTCTTGCATACCACCGGGGTCTCGGCCGACTCGAGCCTTATGAGGTTCCCGGCGCCCTTGCTGCCCCTGAGGGATTCGAGCATGCGGCCCGGAGTAGTTAGCCTTACCCTGGGGTCCTCAGCAGCCTTCCTGAGCAGGCGGGCCATCCTCCCGTGCTCATCCGCTGCCGTCGGCTCGCCACCTGGCCTGTATCCGAAGACCTCGGCGTCGTTACTGTAGGCCGTGAACCCCCTCTCCTCGTCCCCGTCCTTCGGAGCGTGGGAGAAGAGATACTCGAAGTACTCGGCCTCGGGTATCTCGCCGTGCACGCACCTCTGGAACTTCTGGAAGGCGATGGAATGGCTCCATATGACTTCCACTTCGGTGGAAAGTCCGGCTGCCCTCTGCGGGAGGTACTTGTATTGGAGAGGGTACCTGTTATGCTGGAACGAATTGTTCCAGTCCATGATTATGGCCTCGTACCCGGCTTCCCTGTAAAGGTCCACGATGCCCCTTGAAAAGGTCTGCTCGTTTACGAGGGCTATTTTCGGCCTCCTGCCGAGGAGGTCGAGATAATATTTGTTCCCCAGCTCCAGGTTCCACCTGTTCACATCCGTCGGCACCAGCGGGAATATCGACTGCGAATAGCCCGAGCCGATGAACTCGCATCTACCCTCGTCCCAGAGCGAACGGAGCCTCTCGATGAAATACGGGTCTATGGTGTTGACCTCCTTGAGAGTCCAGGCCGTCATCTCGACGGCGACAGGTATGCCGCTCTCTGCAAGGCCAAGGAGCGGGGCATAGCACCTCTCGACCACGAGAGGGAAATGCTCCCTCGGGATGGAGGAGAAGGCAAGGTTACAGTGGAACATCGTGTACAGGTTAAGCACGGGCTAAGCCTCAAGCCATTTGAATTTCGGGTCCGTATTGGGCCTTAATATCCTGTTGTCACCGGCGAGGAACCAGAGGTAGTAAAGTGAATGCCCTGGCATGGCAGATACCGGGTGATAGCCCCAGGGTATTGTTACGGCGTCATAGTCTTCTACCATGAAGGAATGGCTTCCCTGTTCGCCATATATGGCCTGGGTGCCGAAGCCGGTTGCCGGGTCGAGCCTGAAAAGATATATCTCCTCCATCCTGGCCTCCTGGCCGGGGATTTCGGTATCGTGCTTGTGGGGAGGGAAGCTCGACCAGCCCCCGGGAGGGTTGAATGTCTCGCCGAGGACAAGCCTCGATGCGCCCTCCTCAGGGCCGATTATATCCACGACCTTCCTCTTCCAGGCGTCCCTGCCGACCGTCTTCTCCTTGCCCGAAGGCACGTGGAAAACGGCCCTCTTTTCATCCGTCCTGGCCTTGCATAACGCAAGCTCGCTGTATCTTGAGGCCTTGATCGCAGCGCTCGAACCCCTCGGGATGTAAAGGGCGGAGCCCGGGGTTTTCCAGACGCTCTCCCTTTGAAGACTGTACGCGCCGCCCTCAACTGAAAAGCAGGCATCGCCGGCAAGCGGGACTATGGCCATTTCATACTCGCCTGTCTCAAGGGTAAAGGAGTCTCCTGTATCGAGCACAAGGAGGTCGAGCGCAAGGCATTCAAGCTCCCTGCCGCCAAAGACCGTGTTCAGCCCCTTGTCTTTCGCCGCCATTTTCTTTATTGGGCTAAGCATGTTTCCTCGCGGGAACTGTCGTTATCCTCAATGTCCCGGCAGCCGCTTCCCAGTTTTCCAGCGCTTCGGCCCGGGTGCCGCCTACCGCGATTATGTAACATACCCTGTGGGCGCAGTTCCTGTATGGAAGGACCTCATCACCGGGCTTTACCATCAGGAAGACCTCCTCGACCCCGGGGCGCCTCCTCACCTCTTCAAGGCCCTCTATCGAGCTTACGATCCCCGGCTCGGGAAAGACCGCCTTGCAGATTGCGGTCCTCTCAAGGGAGGGAGTGAAATAATCTTCCCTTACCGGAAGCCCTGTTGCGAGGGCTATGGCCATCTTCTGCGGCTCGAGACCTGTCGCGAGCGGCGTCGTGTACTGCGAATGGAAGCCGCCCGAGAGCCTCGCCGGAAGCTCGAGGACCATCGGCCCCTTTTTCGTCATAATGGTGTCGGCCTTGTACGGGCCGAATTCGATGCCGAGCGAAATTGCGGCCCTTGTCACGAGCCCGTAAAGGCCCTCCTGGGCCGTAATAGAAAGGGCCGTGGGGTTCGTGTGGCCGGTCTCTATGGGGAAAGGCCGGAAACCGAAGTGCCTGTCCACGATGCCGAACCTGTAATGCCTGCCGGCGTGCGCGATAAGCTCCACGCTCTGCTCGTCTCCCTCGACGAACTCCTCTACGAGAGCGGTCCTGGTGGAAGAATGGTTTTTTGCGTCCTCAAGGGCCTCGGGAAGCTCATCAAGTGAATCTATCCTCCGCGAGCCCCTTGATGCCGCGTTGTCTATGGCTTTCACCATGCAGGGGAAACCGACCTTGCTTGCCGCCATCCGGGCCTCTGAAAGGCTTACGACCTCTTCGGCGTAAGGAGTCGGGACCCTGTCCGCCAGCCACCTCTTCTTCATGAGCCACTTGTTATTCGACCTCTCGGCGGCCTCGACTGGTATGCCGGGAAGGCCGAGCGCGCTCGATACCGAAGCCGCTGTTATGGCTACGTCCGCGCCTGCGACAACGCCGCCCAGATTGAGGCGTTCGCGGTTCTCAAGCGCCCATCTGACGTGCGCTTCGGGGTCTTTTATATCCAGCACGAGCGCCTGGTCTGCCTCTTTAAAACCCTCAGCCTCCGGGTTCCTGTCAGAGGCGATTGTATAGAGCCCCATGCCCCTGGCTTTCCGTATGAGAGAGACCTGCATGGGGCCCGCGCCGAGTATCAATATGGATTTCCTTGTCATCATATGCCCCAGGCGAGAAACCCGCCGTCTACCGGGATAACGGCGCCGGTCACGAAATCGGACGCCGAGCTCGCGAGATAGACGGCAGTCCCGGCCAGCTCCTCGGCCCTGCCGAGGCGCTTCATCGGGGTGTTCGCCAATATCCTCTCGAGCCTCTCGCCTACAAGCACCTTCTCGTTCAGCGCGGTCCTGAAGACTCCGGGGGCTATGGCGTTCACCTGTATGTTGTCAGGGGCGAGCTCGACCGCCAGGTTCATCGTAAGGAGCACAAGACCCGCCTTTGACGACGTGTACGCTGCCGCATCCTTTAGCGCCCTGAAAGAACCGAGCGAGGCGATATTGATTATCTTCCCGCTGCCCTGCCTCTTCATTATCGTCCCGACGGCCCTGCATACCCTGAACGCGCCCGTGAGGTTGGTGTCGAGTACGCGGCTCCACTCCTCTTCGGTCACTTCGAGCGTCGGCTTTTTAAGGTGCACCCCCGCCGAGTTGACGAGTATGTGTATACCCCCGGCCTTTTCCGCGGCCTCCTGGACGGCATGCCTTACCGATCCCCCGTCGAGTATGTCCATGCGGACCGGGAATGCCGAGCCGCCGGAGCCCTCAATGAGGCGCACTGTCTCGTCGAGCTTCGATACGTCCCTGCCCGCAACCGCAACGGTCGCGCCCGCCCTTGAGAGGCCGACGGCTATGGCCTGACCGAGGCCGCTTCCGCCCCCGGTCACGAGGGCCGTCTTGCCTGTGAGGCTGAAAAGTCCTGTCAATTGCCCACCTTCCTTGCCCTGAGCGCGATGGTGTCGCCTATGCAGAGGCGCTTCGTTATCGTGTCTATGACCCTTTTATTCAAATCGGGTATCGAGCCCCTGGGGTTGCAGCTCCCGAACCTTACCCAGCTTACGACCGCGAAGCCCGTCTCCGAAAGGAGCCTGAAGAGCGACTCCTGCGAAAAGAGATGCAGGTGCTGGACCGGAAGGTAATAGAGCCACCTGTCGCCGAAAAGCTCGGATATCATGCCCGTGCACGGGGTCTGGATGACCACCTCTCCGTTGGCTGCAAGGACAGACCTTGATTTCTCGAGCATCCGCCTCGGGTCCGGCACGTGCTCTATCACGTCCCAGAAGGTGAGCATGTCATATTCGCCTTCGATATCGAAGAGGTCCTTTACAACGCAGCTGAGGCCGTTCTTCCTTGCGGCCTCGACCATCTCCGCGGAGATGTCTATGCCGGAGCCGTCCATGCCGAGCCTGTTCGCGTACTCGATGAACTGTCCGTTCGCGCAGCCCACGTCAAGGAGCTTCCTGCCCCGTAGCGCGGCACGGTCCAGGCGGAGGTCGGCGAAGGTCAGGTCCTTTTCCGCGAAATAGGTCTCCCTGTACTCCGGCGCGAAATGGAGGTGGTGCCCCAGGTTGTTGAATTCTTTCTCCATGTAGCCTGACTCGTAAAACCTGCTGCATTCCTCGGCTGAAGGGTACTCCGTCATACGCTCAACGCCGCACCCGGCGCACCGCACGTACTGGTATCCGGCGACCGTCGCCGTTGCCGCGGCTTCGGCCCCGCCGCATATCCTGCACCTGTCGAGCTTCATTCCCTCACCCCGTATATGACCATTTCCCGGCCTATGCCGTGCCTGGCCATGAGCTCATACATCTCCTTTTTGAAACCCGCGAGGCCCGGCTCGTTCAGCAAGAGGTCGAGCCTTTTTCTCCTGGCGTGGCATTCCCTTCCGAGGCTGTCGTTCCCGACGTAGTTGTCTCCCATGAGGAGGAAAAGGTCGATGGGGAACATTGAAGTCCTCCCGACAACCCTGAACCCCGACCTTTCAAGTAGGGCCGACAGCGATTCGAAGCTGAAATAATTTACATGGTGCGGGGGGGCGAGCCAGTACTGGCCGAACCCGAGCCTGTCGGTCAATACCTTCTGGACCGGGCTGAAGTCGTTCGGGACGACACAGCATATGACGCCGCCCTTTGAAAGGAGCCCTGCCGCTTCCATAAGGAGCGCGTCGGGCTCCGGCACGTGCTCAAGCACCTCCGAGAGGTGGAGCGCGTCGAACTTCCTCTTGATGCCTGAGGCCGTCTCCTTATTGAAAAAGCCGTTTATGACTTCGACGCCGAGCGTCATTGCGTGGGCCGAGGCCTGCCTTGACGGCTCTATTCCCAGGCCGCTCCAGCCACGCTCCATGCCCCTTTTGAGGAAATATCCGGGGCCTGAGCCGATGTCGAGTATCGAGCGCCGCCCGTCCTTGAGCCTCGATTCGAGAAAATCCAACCTCTCGTCGTAGACAGACCTCCACCAGTCAAGGTCCTCTATGACGCGCTCGATGAATAGAGGCTTTTCGTCCCTGTAATATTCCTCGGCGTAGACACTCTGAAGCTCGGCGGGCCCTGGCACAGGGTCCATGTGTATGAAGCCGCACTCAATGCAGTCGATTATCCCGTAGCCGTTCGCGTTCCCGACGACGCTCCCGGCGTGCTTTATCCCGGCCATCCGTCCCTCCCCGCTTCCCGGGCCCCATCGAGGAGCGACCTTATAAGCGACGCTATCCGGAAAGCTCCCTTCCCGTCGGTAAGGCTCATGGCCTTCGCGGACATTTCCTCCCACTCCCGCCTGTTAGTTTTGAAAAAATCGATTGCCCCGGCTATGCTGGACGCGCTTACTTCCGTCTGGCAGCCTAGGCTCCTGGATATGCCGAGCCTTTCGACTGCGGCGAGGTCCTCCCTGTCGCTCTCGTAATTGCCGATAAGGACCGAGGGCACGCCCATGTACGCAAGCTCGAATACGGTCGTGCCCATTGCCGTGAAGGCCAAGTGGGTTTCCTTCATAAGCGGGGCCAGGTCCTTGACGTTATGGACGAACCTGAACCTACCGCCGCAGCCGGCCATGAATTCCTCGAGGGCGCCTCCGGTCCTGAAGGCCGGCCCTATGACTGCGGTGACCTCTATGTCCCTTACATCGTAGAGGCCCTTGAGCGCGAGCCCGGTCAGGTTGAAAGGGTCCGAGCCGCCCATTGTGACGAGCACCTTCAGCGGCATGGAGTGGCCTGGCCGCTTCCCGTCCCGCGCCCGCCTGAAGTTCTCGCCGATGATTATGTATTCGTTGCCGGAAACGAGGTTGCCGTTCACCCCTCCCCTGTAAAGCGGCGTCGGCATGACTACCGCGTCGGCCTCCCCGGAAGATGAGTTATCTATAAGGACGACCTTCTTGCCCTCGTCCTTGAGTGCGTGCACCTGCTCGCATACGTCCCTTTTGGTGTCTATCACGACGACGCCGCCTGTCAAGCGGCCAGCGTGCCTGCCCGTAATGGGATAGGTGATATGGAAGAGCGACTCGGAGTTGAGCCGGTCTATGACGGGCCGTTCGTTGTTCACGAGGAAATGGAGCGGGAGCTCTTCCGACTCGAGCGCGTGGGCGATGTTGATGCACCGCATCACGTGCCCCATCCCGACGGTGGAGCCGCCCTCGGTCCAGAAAGTCACGCCGTTTTGCACCGGGCCTCCCTTCCCTCCAGGAGGTTCCTCGAGCCCTTCACCCTTAGCGCCAGTTCGAGCGTCGCAATGCCTTCGCGCACGCCGGCGCGCGGGGGAAGCCCCCTCTCTATGCATTCGAGGAAATGCCTCGACTCTGCCAAGTACATCTCGTTTACCTCGAAGCCTATCCTGCCCTTGTACCACTTTCCAAGCTCAGCCGAATAGGTCTCCACGGTACCGTCAAGCAGGTCGGCCCTTATGGTCCCCCTCGATCCGGCCACGACCAGCCTGTGCTGGTTCGCCCTCTGGATGAAATCGGTCTGCCAGTTCACGTACGCCCCGCTTTTAAGCCTCATGACGGCAGTTGCGATGTCCTCGACGTCCATCTCGAGCCCGCTCACCCTGTCTACGAAAGCGAAGACCTCGTCGACCTCGCCGAAAAGCCACCTGATGTTGTCGAGCCCGTGTATGCTCGTCAGGACCACCCCGCCGCCGAGGTCCTTCCTCGCCGCGTACTCGGTCCTGTAATCGGCCTGAGGGTGCCAGTCGGGGAGATAATGCCCGCCGTAGTAATTGACATGGTGGACCTTGCCTATGACCTCGGACGCAAGAAGGCTCTCTATCTGGAGGAATACTGGATGGAACCTGTAGCACATGGCCATCATGGCCGTTATGCCCTTCCCGTCCGCGAGCTTCAGAAGCTCAGTTACCCCGTCCATCTTGTCGGAAAGCGGCTTTTCTATTAGGATGTGCACCCCGCGCCTGGCAAGCTCAAGCGCCATGTCGAGGTGCATGGAAGACGGAGTGCATATGACAGCCGCGTCGGGCAGCTTCGCCAGCGCATCGTTGAAGCTCGTGGTAAAGACCGGCCTCTCGATGCCCCTCGCGGCTCTATCGAGCGCGCCCGCATTCGTGTCGCAGAGTATGAAATCCCTTACGCCGAGGGCCGCCAGGTTCTTTATGTGCCGTTTCCCTATCGAGCCGCAGCCCACCACGAGCGTTTTAAGGCCTTTTCCCATCAATCCGATTCTCCTTGCCTTATTGCTTTGAAATGAAAACCCGCGTTCAGTTCCTTTGCCTGAAGACGACGCCTATCGGCTCGCCTTCCAGAAACCCGGCTGGGTTTCCGCTGTCGACCGCCTTTTTAAGGACCGAGAGCGCCTCCCTTGAAGCCTCTATCGTCTTTGCTATGTCCTCGTCGGTATGCGAGTAGCTTATGAAGACCGGCCCCCCGTAGAGCACTCCCCTCTTCACGGTCTCCTGGAGGAATACGCTCTTAAGGAGCAGGTCGTCTTCTCCGGAGGAGTTCCTTGCCGATATGCCTCCCCTCGGCGGCTTCCCGGTTATGCTGAAATCCACGCCTATCTCCCTGGCGAACCCGTTTATGCCGTCATGGAGCCTCTTGCCGGCCTCCCATATCCGGTCTATCACGGGCTTCGTCATAAGCTCGTTTATGGTTGCCCTGGCCGCTGAAAGGCCTATCGCGTCTCCCGAATAGGTCATGGAGAAGAAGACCTCGTTCAATTCCTTCATGAACTCGCGCTTCCCGGCGATAGCCGATATCGGGAACCCGTTCGCCATGCCCTTCCCGAAGCAGGCGAGGTCCGGGACGACCCCGTAGTATTTCCCCGCGCCCCCGAGCGAATACCTGAAGCCGGTCACTATCTCGTCGAGCACGAAGAGAGCGCCGTTCCTGTTCGCGGCTTCCTTTGCGAGCTGGAGGAAGTTCTTTCCGGTCTCCGGGTCAACGAGCGGGTCGGTCCCCGGGACCTCCATTATGACGCAGGCAATCTTCCCGGGGTTTTCGGCGAAGGCCTTCTCAAGGGTCTCTATACGGTTGTATTCGAACTTGTGCATGTAATCGGCGAGAGGGCGCGGGATGCCCTTGTTGCGGGGCGTTACGACAGCGTACCAGTCCTGGCAGCCGTGGTAGCCGCAGTACGCGATGTGGTCCCTTCCCGTGGAGGCCCTCGCCACCTTTACTGCGGCGCTCGTGGCGTCCGCGCCGTTCTTGCCGAACCTCACCATCTCGGCGCACGGGATGACCGAGCGCATGAGCTCCGCCACCTCTACCTCGAGCGGGTGCATGAGCGTGAATGTCGTGCCTTCCCTGACCTGCCTTATGACTGCCTCGCTCACCGGAGCGTAGTCGTAGCCGAGGAGTATGGGCCCGAGGGCCAGGGGGTAGTCTATGTACTCGTTCCCGTCCAGGTCCCATACGCGGGCGCCCTTGCCGCGGCAAAGGTACTTGGGGGTCACGCCCCTTACGAACTGGTCGGGCCCCTTGCTCAGCGTCTGCGTGCCTGCGGGTATGACCTCTATTGCGCGTTCCCACATGGCGTCGGATGCGGGGAAAAGACTTTCGTTCGAATGCTTTTTAAGCGCCTGTTCCATTGCCATCATCCACCTTTCGGAATAATTTTCGCGCAGCCCTCATTTTTCAACAAAGCAATTCTATCGATTGGATTTTTTCCCGCTTTTACCAAAGGCCGGGATGTTGGAAAAGCTTGGAGTTTTTTACCCCTATACCGCCTTGTCCTCACTTAAAGACCTGGCATAGCCCTCGTTCCGCTCAATATCCGCGTTTATTCCCAGAAGCGCAGGGTGCGCCTCCAGGAATTCAAGTATCTTTTCCATGTGGAAAATCCCGCCGTTCGCGCCGATGCCGTCGTATATGGCGTTTACGAGCGTCAGGTCCCTCTCGTCGTCCACGGTCCAGCGCATCTTCGAAAGGTCGGTTTCGCACCGTATCTTGCATATCCTGAAAATCGTGTGGTTTTTCCAGATATACGGGGTCACATGCTCGCGCTCCGAGGAAAGCGCGGCCCGCATATAGGCCTTCTCAAGCGCCTCGAACGAGAAGACCTCGGCGTCGAGCCCGTCCGGGAAGCTCGGGTCTATGCTTACGTAATCGAGCCCGCCCTCGCCGAACTTCCTTATGGCCCTGTCCACGAGCGCCGGGTCGAGCAAAGGGCAGTCAGAGGTTATCCTCACGACCGTCCTGGCCTTGGACGCCAGTGCGGCGTAGAAGTACCTGTCCAGGACGTCGTTTACGCTCCCCCTGTGGCAGCACACGTTGTTCTCGGCGCACCACTCCGCGATCCTGTCGTCCGATCCTTCCTGGGTCGTGGCTACCACAATCTTTTCGACGAGAGCGGAGGCGGCGAGCCTCGTCACAACGTGCCACAGCATGGGTTTTCCGCCTATCTCCATCATTACCTTGCCCGGGAGCCTGGTGGAGCCCATGCGGGCCTGCACTATCCCCACTACCGGCCCTATTGCCGCCTTGACGTCCTTATCCGTTATCTGCATAGGTCCTCGCTCCTTACCGGCATGTCCTTGCGGAGGTCCCTTGCCGCGACGCTCCCTATGACACGCCCCATCTCTTTTGGCTCAAGCCCGTATGCGTGTCGAACGAGCTTCAATTTCTCCGACGTGACGACCTCGCCTTTCGGTATGTCGGTCTTCGCGTATATGGACCTCCTTGCGCCGGTCCTCTCGGCCATCTCGTTAGGCGACGGCTTTTTTATGCCGTCGCCGAGCGCCTTTTCGAGGTCCCTTACCCCGGATATCATTGTCCTGAACTCCTCGACCTCCATCGCGTACGGGTGGTCGGGGCCCTTAAGGTTCCTGTCGAGTGTCAGATGCTTTTCTACGATCGACGCCCCGAGCGCCACTGCCCCGAGGGCCACGGTGCTGCCCGGCGTGTGGTCGGATATCCCGACCGGGCAGGCGAACTCCCTCGCGAGCGCGGCCATTGCCCTGATGTTCACGTCCTCGTATGAAGGCGGATAGAGCGATGCGCAATGCAGCAGCGCCACCTGGTGGTTCTTCTGCCCTGTTACGAGCTCGACCGCCCTCCTTACCTCTTCCATGTAGGCCGCGCCGGTGGACAGTATAACTGGCTTCCCGAAGGAGGCGACCTCCTCTATGAACGGCTCGTTCGTAAGCTCGCCTGAGGCGAGCTTGAACGCATCTACCCCTATCTCGTTCAAGAGCGCGGCCCTTTTGCTCTCGAACGGCGCGGAAAGGAAGGTTATCCCGACCGAGGCGCAGTGCATCTTCAGGATCTCATGCCATTCCTCCGGAAGCGTAAGCCTCTCCAATACGGGATACGCCGGGTGCGGCGCCCATTTTCCGCTCTCGTCAGGCCTCAAGGGATTAAGTAGCCCCTCTGCCGTAAAGGACTGGAACTTTACCGCGTCGGCTCCGGCGTATTTCGCCGCTTCTATCAGTTCCCTGGCCCTGCCGAGGTCGGAGTCGTGGTTCGAGCCTATCTCGGCTATCACATAGGCCGGGTATCCCGCGCCTACAGGGCGATTTCCTATACTGATGACGCTTCTCATGGTCCCGCCTTTCAACCAGTATTCCGCCCTCTCAGGCGGCTTTCCAGGGGTTTCCGGCAGGTTTGCGCACGCCGGCCTTCCCGATATCCTTTTTCTCCGTAAGCTCGCCTTCGCATTCCGGGCACGAGTGCCTTCCGGACCTCATCATGTATTCGGCGCCCCATCCGCAGTATTCTTTTTTGCATTTCCCGCACACGTAAGTCGGCATCATCGCGCACCCCCTTTTTAAACCGCGACCGGTCTCTTTGCCTGGACCGAAAGGCAGGCCAGGGACGAAAGGAGCCCCTCGGCAACCGCCCCGGCCTCCTCGTCCGAAAGGAGCGGGTATATGGGGAGGCTTACCTCCTCGGCGTAGAACCTGAGCGCCCTCGGGAAATCCCCGGGCTTGAACCCCATTGCCCTGTAATATGGCTGCGTATGGACGGGTATGTAATGGACCTGCAGGCCTATGCCTATCTCGGACATGAGCCTGAAGAGGTCTTTCCTTTCGACCCCGAGCTCGGAAAAGGGTATCCTTACCGGATAGAGGTGCCACGCGCTCCTCGCCCCCTCGGGCGCGGAAGGGGGCCTAACGAACGGGTACTTGGAGAAGAGCCTGTCGTAGAGGGCGGCTATGCCGGCCCTCCTCTCGATGAAGCGGTCGAGCTTCTTCAATTGGCTTATGCCGAGGGCGCAGTTTATGTCCGGGAGCCTGTAGTTGAAGCCGAGGTCCTGCATCTCGTAATACCAGGGGCCCTCGGCTTTTGAAAGCCTTGCGGGGTCCTTGACGACGCCGTGGCTCCGTAGCGTCTTGAGCTTCTCATAAAGCGCGGGGTCGTTGGTCGTGACCGCCCCGCCCTCGCCTGTCGTTATGGATTTGACGGGGTGGAAACTGAATACAGTCATGTCCGAATGGCTGCAAGAGCCGACCTTCCGTACCTTGCCTTTCGAGTCGGTCCACCCGGCCCCGAGCGCGTGGCAGGCGTCCTCTATGACGATAAGGCCGTGCTTGATGGCGGCCTCACGTATCTCCTCCATGCGGCACGGGACCCCAGCGAAATGGACCGGCACGACCGCCTTTACGGCCCTGTCTTTCGCGGCCTTTCTCCTCAAGCTTTCGGGGTCCAGGTTCATGCCGTCCGCCTCAATGTCGGCGAAGTCGGGCCTCGCGCCGGCGTATAGCGCGGCGTTCGCCGAGGCGAGAAAGGTTATCGGGGATGTCACGGCCTTGTGCCCCTCGCCGAGCCCGGCGGCCTTCATCGCGAGATGGAGCGCTGCGGTCCCGTTCGAGCATACGACCGCGTATCTTGCGCCGGTGTATCCGGCTATCTCCGCCTCGAAGGCCTCGACGAGCGGGCCCTGGGTAAGCATGCCGTCGAGGGACTTCGCGACCGCCTCTATGTCGGAAAGGTCAATTGTTTGCCGCCCGTAGGATATGGCTGTCTTCGCCATCGGAGAACTCCTGTATTATTTTCCGTATCTCAAGGACGTTCAGCACGCTGTCGTTCCTCTCGCTCGAGTAGACGAAGCCCTCGGTCACCGGCCTTCCGCCGTTCTTCCTTTCCTCCCCCCACCACTTGAACTGCGGCTGTATGACATAGTAGTCGTCGTATTCGAGGGTGAGCCTGCCGTCGTCCTCGGATATGAGCGTCTCGTGGAGCTTCTCGCCCGGACGTATGCCCACGACCTCTACCGAGCAATCGGGGGCCACCGCCTTCGCGATCTCCGTTATCGCGGCGCTCGGTATCTTCGGGACGAATATCTCCCCGCCCTTCATCCTTTCGAGGGAGGCGAGCACGAACTCGGCGCCCTCGTCGAGGGTAATCCAGAACCTCGTCATCCTGGTGTCGGTTACCGGGAGCACGCCCTTCTCCTTGAGCTTCAAAAAGAGGGGTATGACGCTTCCGCGGCTCCCGACGACGTTCCCGTAACGGACCACAGAGAACCTCGTGGGCTTGGAACCTGCATATGAATTGCCCGCTATGAAGAGCTTGTCAGAGCAGAGCTTTGTCGCTCCGTAGAGGTTAATGGGGTTTGCGGCCTTGTCGGTCGAGAGCGCGACCACCTTTTTGACCCCCAGGTCCACGCATACGTCTATGACGTTCTGAGCGCCGAGGACGTTTGTCTTTATCGCCTCGAACGGGTTGTATTCGGCCGCCGGGACCTGCTTGAGGGCCGCCGCGTGGACGACGTAGTCGACACCGTCGAAGGCCCTGTAGAGCCTCTCCTTGTCCCTTACGTCGCCTATGAAGAACCTCAAAGAGGGATCGTTGAACGACTGCATCATCTCCGACTGCTTGAGCTCGTCCCTGCTGAGTATTACGAGCCTTTTGGGCCTGTACCTCGAAAGTATCTTCCTTGTGAGCTTCTTTCCGAGGGAACCCGTGCCGCCGGTGATGAGTATGGTCCTGCCGTTCAAGTCCATGAATAAGCTCTCCTTGAGGTTTTAAGGTGCGGGTTGATCTCGCAATAGGTACTTAGCAATATGCGTGCCACATTAAAGAGATAATGCCTGCTTTAAATAAAACTAGCAAAAACAGGGCATTAGAATGAGCAGCAGAAGCTGTGGGCTGGTTTGAGGCAGGTTCGGGACAGTGAAAGTCAAATATCTGACAAGGCCGGTGATGAATAGGGAAAAGATTTCCCGGTCAATAAACCTCTTTCCGGAAAGGCAGTTGCGCGGGCTGACCGGGAAAAAGGGACTTCTTCCCGGGTCAGACCTTGATCGGGAAGTTGGAAGGGTAATCGTCCCTGTCTATGACGCACTGGATGGCGTTCATGCTCTCGGCGTTGAAAACGACCGGGCCCTTGAGGTTCAGGCTCAACTCCCTCGCGTCGCGGGCAACGCAGACCATAACAAGCGTAACAAGCCCTTCGGGGCTTTCCGCCCCAAGCTTCTCCATCTCCCATTTCTTGAGCGGGACCGAGTAGCCGGGCTTGAAGGCGCTCGGGTCGGTAAGGAGAAAGGCCACTCCCGGGTCGTCGATCGACTGCATCCACCTGAACGTGCCCTGTTCGTCGTGGTCGATGATTATGAACCTCCTGAGCCTTTCGAAACCAGGCATGGCCTGTACGAACCTGATGACCTTGTTCTCGGGGACCGATATCTCGCCGAAGCGGGAAGTCGAGAAGCTTATCGCGGACGAAGGGGCCTTCACCGTAGCAGTGATCATTTTTTCCTGAATCCTTTCAATTTATCAGCCACTTCGCTCGGAAGCCCGGCGGCTTTCACGTTCGTTTCCTGTATCCTCAGGTATATCTCCTCGCGGTGCACCGCGCAGCTCTGCGGGGCCTCTATCCCGAGCTTTACATGGTTGTCCTTGACCTCTACCACGACGAGCTTTATGTCGTCGCCGATCCTTATCCCCTCTCCCGACTTCCTTGTCAGTACCAGCATGGCGCCCTCCCTGGCTTACCTTTTTTTTCGGGGACGGTGCCCCGGTTTATCCTATTTTCACGCCGCCGGCCTCAATCTGTCAAGGAGGCTGTAAAGCCCCCGGTCCTCGCGCTCTATCATCTTTGCCATAACGTAGAAAAACATTCTCGTCTCATACATGAACCCCACGGGGTTGGCCCGTATCGAGCCCGGGTCGCCCCACTTGAGCCTGTAGGCCGTAAAGGACGCGAGCGTAATCTCCATATCGTCGATGAACCTGCAGGCGTCGGCCCTGTGCGACTCCCCCATTCTCCGGGAAAGGGCCTCCTTGAGCGAATCGACCTCGGACTCGACGTGCACCGAGAGTTTTCCCGAGAGGCGCGACAGCCGTTCTGCAGCCCTTTCTGCTTCGGTCCTGAGAGCCCCGGCGCTAAGGGACTTCACAAGCCCCGCTATCTCCCTCAGGAGTTCATTGTGCTGCCTTCTCAGGCTTTCCGAGGTTGCCATGCCCGCCCCCGGCTTACTCAGCGCAGGTAATCGAATATGCTGAGGCTGAAGACCCTTCCGGCGGACGCGAGCGCGGCCTGCAGGGCCACCTCGCCCGCCTTGAGGTCGGTTATGAGCTCCGCCATGTCCGCGTCCTCAAGCACCGATACGGTCGACTGGAGCTCGAGCTTGTAGACCGAGAGGTCCTGCTCGGCGGCGTTGAGCCGTGTGACCCTGCCGCCTATGCCGGATACTCCCTTTGAGAGCTGCGCAAACCCGGCATCGAGGCCGTCGATGGCCGCGCGCACGCCGTCGCCGTCGTCGGCTGCCAGGGCTGCGGAAAAGGCCGCGACGGTAGCCATTATGTCCGTTCCGCCGCCGCTGCCTCCGAAGACTTCTCCGCCGTTAATAGCCATGTCGACCGAGGCCGACGAGCCTATCTTTATCGCCTGCACGTTCGAGTCGCCCTGAAAAGCGCCCGAAGGGTCGAACGCCGGCGAGTCGGACCTGTATCCAGCGAAGATATACCTGTTGTCGAACCTGGTGTTCCCTATGCTTACGAGCTCGTCGAAGAGGTTGTCGACCTCCGCCTTTATCATCTCCCTGGTCTCGGAGGTCGCGGTGCCGCTGGCGGCAGTGACCGCAAGCTCCTGGAGCCTTATGACCGCGTCCTTGGCCCTGTCCAGCGCCTGCTCCGTGATCCCCAGGTGCGAAAGGGCGTAGCCTATGTTCCTCTCGTACTGGCCGAACTGGGATATGAGGGACTTGGAGGTCAGTATCTTGTGCGCGTTCACCGGGTCGTCGGAAGGGGCGTTGACCTTCCGGCCCGACGAAATCTGCTTGTTTATGTTGTATATCTTCTCCTGGCGAAGGAGGAGGTCGCTTACGTACCTGTCATATGAAAGCTTCTGGGTGACCCTCATCTTACCGCCTCCTATCTGATGCTGAGGAGCGTTTCAAGCATCTGGTCCACGGTCGACATGACCTTCGCGGCCGCTTCGTATGCCCTCTGGAGCTTAACGAGGTTTATGGCCTCCTCCTCTATGGAGACCCCGGAGACCGAGTCCCTGGCCGCCCGGAGCTCGGACATGTATATCTTCTGGGCCTCGGCCCTGGCCTTCGCGTTTCCGGCGCTGGTCCCGAGGTCCGTTACCACCCTGTTGTAGAAGTTCCCGAACGAGGCGCCGCTTATCGAAGCCTTGTCCCTCAGCCCGGCAAGCTCCGTGGCGTTCGTGTTGTCGCCGGGGACGCCCGCGGACGTGGAGGAAGCCGCGACCTTGTCAGGGTCCGTTACCGCCACCGAGAAATTCCTGGCAGCGCTTTCGGTCGCGCTTACCATGAACTTGTCCCCTGCCGCCGGAGGGCGGGCGCCGTCGGTTATGGTGACGCTCAGGCCGTCGAAGCCAATGGTGGAGCCCGAAGTGTAAGCGCCTGTCGCGACTACGCTATTCTGCCCTGCATTGAATACCGTATACGCGCCGGGCCCGGAAAACCGTATCTCGTAGTCGTCGAGCGTAAGCTGGCTTAAGTCGGTGACGGCCCCCGCGGATATGACCGCGCCGCCCTGGTTCGTGCCTGCGGACCGAGTGGACACGGAAAGTGGTGTAAAGAAATCGACCCCTGTCGAGCCGTCAAGGCCCCATCCGGCCGAGTGCTGCAGGTTGACCTCCTTTACGAGCGATGCCGCGAGGAGGTTTATCTTCGAGTGGGCGTCCTTGAAATACGCGTATCCGTCGATATCTCCCTTTATGCTGCCGCTCGATATCCTCGACTCGATCGATGCGCCGTTCAGGTAGAGCTTGAACGCGTCAATGGAGTCAGGGTCGGTCCCTGCCGTCATCTCCGAGCTCTTTACGCCGGCTACTATGAACGAGCCGCCGAGGAATACGTCTACCTGGCCCTGGTCGTTCTCCGCTACCGAGACGTCCACGACCTTCGCGAGGCCCTCAAGGAGGACGTCCCTCCTGTCCCTTAGGTCGTTGGCGTCCATGCCTGAAAGCTCGGTGGCCGATATCTGCTGGTTGAGGCCCGCTATCTCGGAGGCTATCCCGTTTATCTCGCTTACCTTGGCCTCTATCGAGCCCCTTATGTTGGAGACGTTGTCCCTTATCGCGCCGTCGATGGAATTTATCGTGTCGGCGAGGACGGTGGCCCTCGCTATCAGGGACGACCTCTCGCCGTAGGACGACGGATTGGCCGCGAGCTCCTGGAAGGCGTTGAAAAGGGCGTCGAGCCTGGAGCTCAGGCCCGAGCCGTCGAAGTCGTTCAATATCGATTCCAGGGCATACAAGTGGCTGCCCGCGGTCTCGTAGCTGGAGAAAAGCGACACCGCGCTCCTCAACTGGACCGTCCGGAAGGAATCGTAGACCCGCTCTATGGCCGTGACGCTTACGCCGGTGCCGTACTGGAGGCCTCCGAAGGTCACGGGGTTGTTCGCCGAAAGCACGGCCCGCTGCCTGGTATACCCGTCGGTGTTGGCGTTCGAGATGTTGTGGGATGTGACGTTCAGGGCCTTCTGGCTGGTCATGAGGGCCGATTTGGCTATGTTGAAGACACCGTTCAGGCTCGACATGCTCAGGCCCCCTTGCTCAAGCGCGAGCCCTTGAAGGCGAGCTCTTCGGCCTTGCCGCCGGGCCTGTACGCGCTCGGCTGAAGGAAGTTGCCCAGGAACCCGAGGGTCTTCTTGACGTTGTCGAGAGAGCTCCGGATCGCCAGGCTGTTGAGGTCGTTAAGCTCCTTTATGCTCGCCGCGAGCGACGCGAGTGTTTTAAGGCACCCGTCGAGCTCGGCCCCTAACTCGCCTCCATGCCTCACTATGCTTTCGAGCGCGGGTCCGTCGTCGCACTGAATGCCGAGAGAAGCGCATGCATCCTCTATGCGCTTTACCCTCGCCGCTACGGAGGCGTCGATCTTTCTTACGAGCCCTTCTTTTTCACCCGCTGCCTCATAGAGCGCCTTGTAGTCCCTCGCTACTATGGACTCCGTCTCCCTGTGGAGAACGGCTATGAGCTCCTTGCAGAGCCCTATCTCTTTTTTGAGGTGTCCTATGAGCCCGTCCATATCATCCTATTTTTTGGCTTGCAGGGCGTCCCTGACCGCACGCTCTATCATCTTTTCCGCCACTTTGCCGGCGTCTACCTCGTAGCTCCCCTGGTCCACTTCGTTCTTGAGCTTTACTACTTTTTCGACCCTCATGTCAGGGACCGTGTCGAGGAGCGACTTGGCCCTCTGGAACTCCCTTGCCCTGGGTGATATGTCTACGCTGTCGCCGGAAGTCGCTCCGCCGCTGCCGCCGCTTTTCTTTACATTTCCGCCGTCACCGGCCTTTTTAACGTAATTGTCAGTCCCTACTCCGCCTGGCTTTTTGCCGCCGATTTTCATGAATTCCTCCTAAAGTGCCATATGAATCAACTTACGTCCATATCGGCGGCGTTTTTCCAAAACTTTAGGAGTGCGGGGCCTTTTGCGTCAATATTCCGGACATGCCGGGGCTTAATGCGTTTCAGCCGTAAAAAGTGTCAGGGTTCAGGGCAATCCCGTTCATCAGGACCTCGAAATGGAGGTGAGGCCCGGTGGAGCGGCCTGTGGAGCCGACATATGCTATGGGCCTGGAGAAATCGACCCTGTCCCCGGCCTTTACGAGGTTTTCGGCGTTATGCCCGTACCTGGTAACATGGCCGTCATCATGGAGCACCTCGACAAGGTTCCCGTAACCGCCCTTCCAGCCGCTGAAGACTACCCTGCCCGGAGCGGCCGGGAAAACGGGAGTGCCCTCGGCCGCGGCTATGTCGATCCCGTGATGGAACCTCTCCTCACGGGTCAGGGGGTCGGTCCTCATCCCGAAACCCGAGCTTACCTTTGCTTCCCCCTTGACCGGGAACATGAACTCCATGCCCCTTGCCGGTGCCTCAGGCGCAAAGGGCATTCGGACCTCAGGCGCATGTGCATATGCCCTTAAAGGGAGGCCCTTATCGAGCAGAAGGGGATCGGCCCCCGTGAAATCCCTGAGGAGTATATCCCCGAGCCCGATGCCGCCCGCCCGGGCCATTACCCTCGAAAGCTCGGCGTCGAGAAGAGAGGTATATATCTCCTCGCCGCTGCCGCCGCTAAACAGGTCGCCTTTATTAACGGTCTCCCTCATGGTCTTCAGCATCTGGTTTATGAACAGGGCCTCGAAATCGGCCACAGCCTTCCTGAGTTCCGCCTGGGTCCCGTCCCTACCGGCAGATACGCCTTCCCGGGCCCCGCTTATCGTATTTACGACGTCCATGTGCATTCCTAAAGGCCGACCTTTTCGAGGTCGCCGGCTATGTGGATTATCGCGCCCTCGAGCTCCTTTAGCGCGCCTGGCTCTTCCTGTATCTTCATCGCGAGGCCCATGATGGATACGAGGCCGTTCCTCACATGGTGTGAGATATAATGCTTGCACTCCTTCGGTATCCTGTGTGAGCTCCTTATAGCAAGTTCTTCGCCGACGACGTCCGCGCCCATTGTGCACTCACCCGCCTTTCAGATTATTTCAAGAGTTGCCTGCAGCGCTCCCGCCGCCTTTATGGCCTGGAGTATGGCGACAAGGTCGCGCGGGGTCACTCCTATGAGATTCAAGGCCCTCACCACCTCCCCGAGTGTCACGCTCTCCGGGAGGACTATGAGCCTTGATTTCTGCTCGTCCACCTCGACCTCGTCGTATGGGACTACGACCGTTTCACCCTTCGGAGAGAAAGGCCCCGGTTGCGAGATCGCGTACTGCGTCCTTATCTCTATCGAGATGTCCCCGTGGGACACGGCGACCGTCGATATCCTGACGTTTTCGCCCATGACGACGGTCCCGGTCCTCTCGTTCACCACTATCCTGGTGACCGCATCGGGGCTCACGTCTATCCTCTCCACCGTGGAGATGAAAGCGACCGGGTTGTCGAAACCACCGGGCAGGTTTAGCCTTATGCTCCCGGGGTCTACGGCGGTCGCGACGCCTTCCATGCCGAAATGCTCGTTTACCGCGCTTGCAACCCTCTCGGCGGTCGTAAAATCGGGCGACCGGAGCGAAAGGAAGAGCTCCTGCCTGCCGGCAATCGAGAGCGGGACTTCCTTCTCTATAATCGCGCCGTCGGGTATCTTGGCCGCTGTCTGGTGGTTCTTGGTTACCCTTGCCGTCTCGGTGCCAGCCGCAAAGCCCGCGAGCGCAAGGGGGCCCTGCGCCACCGCGTAGACCGCGCCGTCATGCCCCCTTAACGGAGTGGCGATGAGCGTGCCGCCCTGGAGGCTCGTCGCGTCACCGAGCGAGGAGACGACTACGTCTATGCCGGAGCCGGGCTTCGCAAAGGCCTGGATCTCGGCCGTTACGAGCACCGCGGCGGTGTTCTTGACCTTTATGCTGCTGGGGTCGAACTTGAGCCCGAGCTTGTTGAGCATGTTCGCGATGGACTGAGTCGTGTAGACCGCGCTCGACTTGTCGCCGGTGCCGTTAAGCCCGACGACCAGGCCGTACCCTATGAGCTGGTTCGGCCTTACGCCCTCGACATATGCTATGTCCTTTATGCGGGCGGCGCCTGCGTCCTGGACCGCCGCCAGAAGGAACGCGGCGAGCGTTATGAAAACCCTAAAAAGGCCAGACATTGTCAAGTACCCTCCTGAGCCATCCCGGCGATTGCCCGTCCGCGACCACGCCGCTTCCGGAATACTCTATTTTAGCGTCCGAAAGGAGTATGGACGGGATCACGTTCTCCTCGTTTATGTCCTCGGGCCGCGCTATGCCGCTTAAAACTATGTACTGCTGCTCGTTATTGACTATCGTGTCCTTCCTGCCCTCCAGTACCAGGTTCCCGTTCTGGAGGACTTCCACGACCCTTGTCGCTATGACCGCGCTCAATTCGCCGCTCCTGCTGGTCGTGCCGGAGCCGTCGAATTCGGCGTCGTAGCTCGACTGCACCTCGGGGCTGAACGGCTGCCCCTGGCCGAGGAAGTTCCTCATGCCGAAATTAAGCGGCATGCCGAAGAACCTCGATATGCTTATGTCGTTCGATGACGCCCTGGCGGTAGAGGTATTGGCCCCGTTTATGGCGCTCGTCTTCTCGGTTATCCTGACGGTCACTATGTCGCCGACGTTCTTGGCCCTGAGGTCCTGGAAAAAGGCGTTCCTCGAAGTCTCGCCGGGCCATATGGAGCCTGTGGTCGCCGGAGTATCCCCCCCCTTTACGGGTATCCGGGTCAGGTCTATCTTCCTGGGCTGCGGCGTTGAGCAGCCCGCGACCAGTGCCAGGATTATTATGAATAGAGCTTTTTTCATGCCCACCTTCTTTAGAATTTTATGACTACCCTGCCCGGCCCGGCCACGGTGCCTAGCACCTCTCTGCCATTCGCGGTCTTTACCGGTATCTTCGAGCCCCTGTGGCCGTCCCGGGAGGCCACTCCCGTGGACCTCACGGTAATATTCTCGCCCTCGAGCTTCAGAAGGACCCTTTCACCCCTTTTAACGACCACCTCCGGGCCCACATGCGTCTTTTTTATGACAGAGCCCGCAGGGACCGGCCTTGTCGCAATGAGGCCTGCAAGCTCGCTGGTCGCGGCAAAGGAATCCCTGGCCTCTTCGAGCTCCACCCTTGCCACCTTGAGGTCGTCCTCGCTTATCTTCGTGCGCGCCTTCAAGGGCTTAAGGGCCAGGACCGCGTCCCTGAAGACCCTTACCCTGGCGCTGCCCCAGACCGTCCTCGGTTCCTGCCCTGCCCTTTTCAATTCAAGCTGGTAAGAGACCTTGCCCGGCTGGGATATCCTCCTCGGGAGCACGAGCCTCATGGAATCGTATTTCGCAGGCCCGAGCCCGGATATATCTATCTCGTCAATCTCGATTGCCTCCCTCTCCCAGGGAAGCCCCTTCGCGAGCTCGGCCTTTACGAACGAAATAGCGCCCGCGCTGCTCCCGGCCTCGGCAGTGCAGGCGAGGAAGAGCGGGAGAAACGCGAATATGAACAGTATCCTTGAAATCATCACTTATCTCTTCATTGACGTGGCGGTCTGGAGCATCTCGTCGGTCGTCTGTATGGACTTGGAGTTTATCTCGTATGCCCTCTGCGCGGCTATCATGCTGACCATCTCCTCGACCACGCTCACGTTCGACATCTCGAGGAAGCCCTGGGCGAGCGTGCCGAGGCCGTCGGTCCCCGGTGCGCCGACCGTGGCCTGGCCGGACGCCGCGGTCTCCTGGTAGAGGTTTCTTCCGACCGGCTGCAGGCCGGCGGGGTTTACGAACCTCGCCAGTTCCATGGTGCCCACCTGCGTGGGTATCGCTATGCCGGGCTGTGTGGCCGATACTATGCCGTCCGCGCTGATGCTCAAGGCTATCGCGTCCGCCGGTATGGTTATCTGCGGCTCGACAAGGTACCCGTCAGAGGTGACGAGGCGGCCTTCGCTGTCGACCTTGAACTCGCCGGTCCGGGTGTACGCCGTGAGGCCGTCGGGCTTCGCTATCTGGAAGAACCCGTCGCCCTCTATGGCGAGGTCGAGAGGGTTCCCGCTCTGCTTGAAATTCCCCTGGCTGAAGACCTTCTCGGTCGAGACGGTCCTTACGCCCTGGCCCACCTGTATGCCCGTCGGGACCATTGTCGACGGCGATGACGAAGAGCCCGCTGATTTCATCTCCTGGTAGAGGAGGTCCTGGTAGTCGGCCCTGCTCCTTTTGAACCCCGTGGTGTTCACGTTCGCGAGGTTGTGGGCTATTATGTCTATGTTCATCTGCTGGGCTTCCATACCGGTGGAAGCCGTCCAAAGAGCCCTTATCATCGTCAAATCCTCCTTTTCATGCCTTGTCAGGACGTCCTGCCTACTTCGTCTATGGCCTTTTTGGTCATCTCGTCCATGCTCTGTATGAGCTTGGTGTTGGTCTCATATGACCTCATTGCCTCTATCATCGTCGTCATGGCCCTTACGGCGTTCACGTTCGAGCCCTCGAGAAAGCCCTGGTCCACCTGGGTATCGGGGCTTGCGGGCATCTCCCCCGCGCCCGGGAGCGCCACGAAGTAGTTGCCCTCCCTCCTGAGCTCCAAAGGGTTGGCGAACGAGACGAGCTTTAGCCTGCCGATTGCGGCCTCGTTCACGTGCATGCCGCCGTCCGGGTCTATAAGCACGTCCGGCCCAGCGAGCGTTATCGGACCGTCCTCGCCCATGACCCTGTGCCCTTCCTTGGTCACGAGCACGCCCGCGGGGTCGAGCACGAAACTGCCGTCCCTCGTATACCTCGTGCCGGCCTGCGTATCGACCGCGAAAAACCCCTCGCCCCTTACGGCTACGTCGAGCTTCCTGTGCGTCATCTGCGAAGGCCCCTGGCCTATGTCGGTCACGACGTCGTCGAGCCTCCCGAAGGTCCGGACGCGGAAAGCGTCCGTCATCGAGTCCTCGAAAAGGGGCCTCTGGGCCTTGAAGCCGGTCGTGTTTACGTTCGCGAGGTTGTCGGTCAGGACCTCCATCCTCCTTTCCTGGAGCACGGCGCCTGAGAGAGCTACGAAGATCGATTTATCCATTTACGACTCCTTTGATGCAATTTACCTTTGCAACCGCCATGCCAAGACGAAGGTCATAAGAAAGTCGAATAAAGAACGCCTTTGCGGGCCAAGCAGGTGGACTATTTTTCCCGCTGCGGAATTTTTTTCCGCATCAAAGCCGTTTAAGCGAGCATAGAAGCTCGACCTCGCCGTTAAAAAGCCCCAGCACCCTCGCTATCTCGCTCACAGGTACCCCGGAGCTCTGCATCTTGAGCGCCCTTGAATATACGTCGTCCCGGCCCTCCGGCGCGCCGCTGTATTGGAGAGCGGGAGGCACAGCGTCGAGCGTGGCTTTTTTACCGGAGAGGCCGGCCTCGGTACGCCGTATCTCAGAGCCGAGCGCCGAGGCGGCCCTACGCATTTCCGTAAGCTCGGTCCTCAGCTTTTCAAGGTCGTACGTCCCGGCATGAGCGCCAGGCGCGGCCACGGCGCCCCTCCTGCAGAGCAATATGTAGAGTATTCCGCCCATGAAGGCGACGTTGATCACAAGGAGGACGACTGCCCAGATGAACATGCTAGACCCCTGTCCGATTATTTTCGGGCCGGACACGGCCCTGTAAGCCGGTCAAGTAAAACTGCAAAACCCGTGCCCTTCATCTTTCAATGTGATTGTTTTGACTAAGAGGCCAGGAGCAGAAATGAAAAAAGGGGCCCGAGGCCCCAGGGAGGAAGAAAAAACAATCGATAAAACAGGCTAATACAGGTCAGCGCTCTCTGCAAAGGCGAGTTTCACCTTCTCCTCGAGCGCCTCTAACCCCTTTTTCTCAAGGCCGAGCGACTTTGGCAGTCCGCCGTAGGCTATCTCATCACCGCCAGGTTTCCTCCATCCCATGCCAAACTTTTGGCACATGCTGTCCGCCAGGGCTATCGTATTGACGAGGTTCCGGATGTTTTCATCCACTGAGGGAGCACCCTTGCCGTCAAAACCGCGTATCAGGTTCTCGAGTGACTCGGGGAAGCCCCACTTCCTGACTATATAGGCGCCTACGTCCCTCTGGGAAAAATCAAAGTGCTCCCTTTCCGCTACATCGAACGGGACCATCTCGTTATACACGCTCTGCAACATGAGCGCGAACTTCTCGGGGAACTCGTTATTCAAGACCACCTTGCCGACGTCATGCAGAAGGCCCCCTATGAAGGCGTCCTCCGGGTCGGAGCGGCGCGTGTCCCTGGCTATGATGCTCGCCGCGACAGCGGCCCCGATCATCTGCTCCCATATGAGCTTCTCGGTGAGGCCGAACCTCTTATAGACGTTTTTCATCGAGGTCGCAACGACTATGTTCCTGACAGAGTTGAGCCCGAGCCTGAGTATCGCCTGTGTCGGGTTCTGGATATTGCGGTAGCTCCCGTAAAAGGCTGAATTGGCCACCTTCATGATCTTCGTGGTAAGCCCCGGGTCGGTGCTGATTATCTTCTTTATCTTCTCTATCGAGACGTCCGGGTCGGCCATCATCCCGAGCACTCTCTGGGTCGTGGCCGGCAGGACCGGCAGGTCAAGGGTCCTGTTGATGACCTCTTCAAGATTTCTGGCTGGCTGCATGGCGCTCTCCTTTTGTTCCTATTAGATGGTCCCGGCGGCTTCCAGTCTCTCGCTTGGTGGCAGGAAAACGTCACCATCAAGCGCCTCTCTGCCGCCCGCTGTCCCGGACGAAACCCTGAAATTCGAGACGAGGTCGCTTAGGTCGCCGGCGAGCCGGGCCATTTCATTGGTCGCCTTGGTAACCTCTTCTATCGCGTACGCGTTGGTCCTTGCGACCTCCGCTATCGAGTCCATGTTCCTGGCTATTTCGTCGGCAGTCGAGCTCTGCTCCTCGGCAGACGTGGCTATATGGGCGATGCGGTCAGTGACGTTCTCCACCCCCGTGACTATCTGCTTGAGGGCGGTCCCGGCGCTGTTCGCGAGCGAAACGCCGTTCTCGACCTTCTTCGAGCCCGCGGACATGGCCGAGACCGCCTTGCCGGTCTCGCCCTGTATCGCTCCTATCATCCCGCTTATTTCCTTGGTGGCCTTCGTCGTCCTTTCGGCGAGCTTCCTTACCTCGTCAGCGACCACGGCAAAGCCCCTGCCCTGCTCGCCGGCCCTCGCCGCCTCTATCGCGGCGTTCAGCGCAAGAAGGTTCGTCTGGTCGGCTATGTCGTTTATGACGGAGACTATCGTCCCTATCTCCTCCGAGCTCCTGTCGAGGCTTTTTATGGTATCGGAGGTCGCGCTTGTGGCCCGCGCGACCTCCATCATTGCCGAGATTGCGTCGGATACTATGCTCCCGCCCTCGATAGCTATCTCCTGTGCCGCCTTCGCTGATTCCGAGACCTGCTGGGAATTCCGCGCCACTTCTATGACAGTGGCGTTCATCTCCTCCATCGCGGTAGCGACCTGTGTAGTCTGCGAGGACTGCCTGCCGGCGCCTTCCGACATCTGGGCCGCCGATACGGAGAGCTCCTCGGATGCCGAGGCCAGGTGGCTGGAGGTCTCGGCTATCTTGCCGATGAGGGCCGAGATCTGCTCGCCGATCCTGTCGGTGCTCCTGCCGAGCGCCCATATCTCGTCCCTGGCGTCCATTTCCGTTAAGGCCGCGCCCAGTCCGGTCCTTCTCGTGAGGTCGCCCGCGGCAAAACCCTCGACCGTCCCCGCGATCCTGCCGAGCGGCTCAAGCACGCGCCTGTTAACCGCCCACATGAGGAAGACCACGCAGGCGACGGAAGCGAGTATCGACGTTGCGACAACGGCCATGCCCTTAAGCGCGCCGTTCCATGCGCCCGGCGCGGCGCCCCCGGAAAGCCTCTCGCTTGCGTCCGCTACCTTCGGGAGGTGCACGGCCGATATCTCTTTGGCCCTGGATGAAAACTCGTCCTTGCTCTTTACGGCCCTGTCGATAAGTTCTTTCCTTTCAGCCCAGAGCGGGTCTATCTGGCCGAATATCCGTTCCAGCTCCCTGCCGGAAGCGGGCTTCATGCCAAGCGGCGCCGAGCCGTTCCGAATAAGATCGAGCTCTTTATCGAACTCGTCAAGCGTGACGTAAAGCTCTGCTCCAGTGTGCTGCGTGTCGTAGTCGGACCTGGCGTAGCGCTCGGCGAGGAACGCGAGCCTCGCGTTCTTTTCCATGAGCGAGCCGGCCACCTCGACGTGCCTTGCATATGATGCGTCGCGCAGCAGCGCGCTCCCCAGCTCCTTAAGCCTCTCGGCGGACGGGCCGGTCCCGTCCTCGATCCCCGCCATCGCCGAGGCCAGCCTCTCGCCGCTCCTCGCGGCATTGTCAAGGGCTCTGCCCATTGAATGCCATGCGTCGGAAAGGGACGCAATCTCGTCACTTCCTGTCCCGCGGCTTTTCTCTTTAAGCGCGGCGAGGATCTCGCCGAACTCAGCCTTTTTAGCGTCCAAGAGGCGCTCGATGCCCTCGCCCCCGCTCAAAGTGCGCCTGTTGAGGACCTGTTCCATTTCGACGGCCCTGGCCTTCAGGTCCCCGGCGATTTCCAGCCGGGCATACTTGCCGCTCAGGCCGTCAACCACGAAGTAGACCACAGGGATCTGAAGAAGGAGCACGAAAAGTATGAAGGCGTAGCTTCCGAGCAGCCTCGACCTTACGGTCCCGAAGATTTCACGCACACTTCTCATGCAACCGCCGTCAAAGCCTCCTTCTCGTTCCTGGAGAGCACCTTTTCGACGTCAAGAAGGATGAGGAGCCTTCCGTCGAGCTTGCCTACCCCTTTGATGTACTCGGACTCGACGCCGGTCACCATCTCCGGGGGCGCCTCGACCCTGTCGGCCGGAAGCCTCAGGACCTCTGAGACCGCGTCGACCTTGAGCCCCACCGTCTTGTCGTCGACTTCGACGACTATTATCCGTGTTTCATTCGTCATCTCGTCCGACCCGAGCCCGAACCGTTTCCTGAGGTCAAGTACCGGTATGACCTTGCCCCTGAGGTTTATGACCCCGTCCACGAAATCCGGCGTCTTGGGGACCCTCGTCAGCTCCATGTGCCGGATTATCTCCTGCACCCGGAGTATGTCGAGAGAGAACTCCTCTTTTCCGAGCCTGAAGGTGACGAGCTGGAGCACCTCCCTTGCGTCTAGATCCTTTTTCGCTTCCATTTGAACCTCCATACGTCCGCTTGAGCGCGCACTCTTCTATTCGGACGGCGTCCGCGGAAACTTGAGGCCCCCTGCGGGGCGCGGTTTACATCAGCTGCAGGTCCGGGCTGTGCACCATGATGTCGACCCTCCTGTTTTTCGTCCTGCCGGAGGGCGTGTCGTTCGTGTCTATGGGCCTGTACTCGCCGAAGCCTATGGCGGATAGCTTCCTCGGGTCGTGGCTGTGGTTGTCGATGAAATACTTGAGTATCCTTATGGACCGGGCGCTGGAGAGGTCCCAGTTTGAAGGGAATCGCTCGGTGGATATTGGTATGTTGTCGGTATGCCCCTCTATCCTCACGCTGTTGGGCATGTCGACGAGCGCCCTGGCGACCTCGTCGATTACGGGAAGGCCCTCGTCCAGCAGCTTGTCGCTCCCCGGCTCGAAGAGCATCCCCTCGGAAATCCTGATGGTCACCTTCTGCTCCTCGAATATGAGCGTGAGCTTCTGGTTCTCCTGAAGCTCACGGAGGGCGGCCTGGATCTTCTCGTAGTTGTTGGTGTGCATGTCCTTGAACTCGTCCCTGACCTGGGCGCGCTGCTCCCTTACGAACTTCGGGCCCTCCTGCATGCGGGTCGAGGTGAAAAGCGTCGGGTTGAAGGCTATGGCAAGCGACTCGCTCATTATACGGAACTTGCCCTCGTTTACCGAGGAGATGGCGTACATGCTCGTAAAGAACGCGAAGAGGAGCGTTATGAAGTCCGCGTAGGATACGAGCCAGCGCTCGTGGTTCTCGTGCTCCTCGTGTTTTTTCTTCCTGGCCATACTGTCTATTTCCTCTGGCTATTTCCTCTGGGACTCCCTCAGGAAGCCGACGAGCTTCTCCTCGACCCTCCTCGGGTTTTCGCCCTCTGAAAGGGATATGAGCCCCTCCACCGCCATCTCCTGCATTATCACCTGCTCGCGTATCTTCATCTTTATCTTTCCGGCCATAGGCAGGTAGACGAGGTTGGCGGAGGCGACGCCGTATACCGTGGCGACGAACGCGACCGCTATTCCAGCGCCGAGCTTCGAGGGGTCAGAGAGGTTCTCCATTACGTGGATGAGCCCGAGGACCGCGCCTATGATGCCTATGGTCGGGGCGTAGCCGCCCGCCGACTCGTACACCTTGGCTGACGTGAGGTTGTATTCCTCGGTATGCGCTATGTCTATCTCCAGTATCTCGCGGGTGAGCTTGGGCTCGGCCCCGTCCACCACGAGCTGCAGGCCCTTCCGGAGGAACGGGTCCTGTACCCTCTTGATGCTCGACTCGAGCGCAAGGAGGCCGTCCTTCCTGGCGGTGGCCGAAAGCTCGGCTATGAGCTTTATGACCGTGTAAGGGTCGCTCGTCTTCTGGAAAAGCGCGAGCTTCGCGTTCTTGAGCGCCAGGACGAATACGTTAAGCGGGTAATTGACGAGGACCGCGCCGAGGGTCCCGCCGAATACGATGACTGCCGCAGCCACCTGGGCAATGGACCCGAGGTGCCCGCCTTCGAGCACCATGCCGCCGAGAACGGCCCCGAAGCCGAGTACGAGCCCGAGTATAGTCAATATATCCATTAAGCCGGTACTCCCGTCATATCATATTTATTATTTCTGCAGCTATGAGCTCGATCGGAACGACCTTGTCGGCCAGCCCGGCCTCTATGACCGACTTCGGCATCCCGTAGACTGTGCAGGTGTGCTCGTCCTGGGCTATGGTCTTTCCGCCCTTCTCCTTTATGAGCCGCATGCCCTCCCTGCCGTCGCTCCCCATCCCGGTAAGGATCACGCCGAGCGACCTGCCGGGATAGCTCTCGGCAACGGAAGACATGGATATGTCGATTGAGGGCCTGTACATGGCGTCCCTGGGCTCGTTGTCGACCTGGAAGAAGAACTCCGTAAGCCCCTTCCTCCTGACCCGCGTCTGAAGGCCGCCTGGAGATACGAACACCTTGCCGAAGCCGACGCTCTCGCCGTTTTCGGCCTCCTTGACCGGGAGCTTGCAGACCTCGTTCATCCTCTCGGCGAACGCGCCCGTGAACATCCTCGGCATGTGGACCGAGACGAGTATGCTCGTATCGAGGCCTGCCGGCAGGTTCGCAAGGACGGCCTGGACGGCCCTCGGCCCGCCCGTGGACGCGCCTATTGAAACGAAGGCGACCTTGAGGCTCGCAAGCCCTCTTTTTACCGCCGGGACCGGGGGCGGCGGGCCGGGTTTCGCGGCCCTGAGCGAGGCGAAATGGTGCTTTTTCCTCGCTATCGCCTTGACCTTTGTTATGAGCTCGTCCTGTATCTTCATGAGGTCCAGGGCGGAGGTGACGAGGTTTTTGGAGATATAGTCCGCGGCGCCCTTGTCCATCGCCTCGAAGGTCGCCTTGGCCCCTTCCTTGGTAATCGAGCTCACCATCAGTATGGGGACTGGCATCCTTTCCATGAGCGCCTCTGTCGCCTCGAGGCCGTTCATCTTCGGCATCTCGACGTCCATGGTGATAACGTCGGGCTTGAGCTCAAGCGCCATCGAGACGCCCTCGGCCCCGTCCCGCGCGGTCCCGGCGACCTCGATCCCGGGGTCGGTCTCCAGCATCTGCTTCAAGACGCGCCTCATGAAGGCCGAATCGTCGACTACGAGCACCCTTATCTTGGACATTTCACTCCCTCAATGGACATAGGCGCCCTTGGCTGACGTCAGGAGTCCCGCCATGTCGAGTATCAATATTACGTTGCCGTCGCCCGTGATGCATGCCCCGGCGACACCTTCCGTGCCCTTAAGGTACTCGCTCATGGACTTCATGACTATCTCTTCCTGGCCGTGGAGCCTGTCTACCAGGACCCCGAAGGACTTCTCGCCTATGCCTATGACAACGATATATTTCCATTCGGACTTAGACGGAGAGTCCTTGCCGGAGACGAGGGCGCCGAGCCTCACGACCGGGACGACCCTGTCCCTTATGTTTATGGCCTCCCTGCCCTCAATCGTCTTTATCTCGTCCGCGGTCACCCGGATGTTCTCTATTACGTTCGAAAGCGGTATGGCGTAGACCTCTCCTCCGGCCTCGACCGTAAGCGCCTGTATTATCGCGAGCGTCAGGGGGAGCCTGAACACTATCCTCGTCCCCTTGCCGATTTCCGAATCTATGGATATGGTGCCGTTTATGCGCGATATGTTCGTCTTTACCACGTCCATGCCCACGCCGCGCCCGGAGATGCTGCTCACCTCTTTTGCGGTAGAGAAGCCCGGAAGGAAGATCAGTCCCAGCGCGTCGCGCTCGGAGAGCCTCTCGGCCTCGTCCTCGCTTATTCGGAGAGCCTCTCGGCCTCGTCCTCGCTTATGATGCCCTTCTCGACAGCCGACCTTTTTACCGCCTCGGGGTCTATGCCCTTGCCGTCGTCCGAAACCGAGACGATTATGTTCCTCCCCTCCTGGTAGGCAGAAAGGGCGATCGTGCCGGATTGCGGCTTGCCCTTTGCGGCCCGCTCTTCCGGGAGCTCCATCCCGTGGTCCACGGCGTTCCTTATGAGGTGGACGAGGGGGTCGCCTATCTCTTCGATTACGGTCTTGTCCATCTCGGTCTCCTCGCCGCTCAGGACAAGCTCCACCTGTTTTCCCGTCTGCCTCGCAAGGTCCCTCACCATCCTCGGGAACTTGTTGAAGACCTTGGCGATGGGCTGCATCCTTATCTTCATGACGCCGAGCTGGAGGTCGGAGGTCACGAGGTCCAGCTGTGCTATCGCCTCGCTCACCTGGGACTGCAACTCGCCGTCGATGCTGCTTTCGGACAGCCTCGTCCCGAGCCTCATGAGCCTGTTCCTCGAAAGCACCAGCTCGCCGGCGAGGTTAAGGACGGTATCCAGCCTGTCTATGTCGACCCTTATGGCGTGGTCCTTGGCCGATGCTGCGGCGCCCTGGGCCTCGTCGGGCCGCTGCTGTTTCTGCTCCTCGTCCGCCGCGGACTTCTCCGGAATGGTGGGCGCGCCTGCGTCCTTCCCTGCCGCCTCGCCGTTCAGTATGCCTCCAAGCAGCGCAAGGACCCCGCTCGTGTCCTCTTTTCTCCCGTTCTTTTCGCGTATATTGGCGAGTATGACCCTGATCATGTCAACCGCGCGCAATATGGCGTCCATCACGGCAGGGGTCACGCTCATCTCGGATTTCCTGAGCTTGTTGAGCACGTCCTCGGTCACGTGAGTGACCTCGACCATCTGGTCGAAGCCAAGGAAACCTGCCGCGCCCTTGATGGTGTGAATGGACCTGAATATGTCGTTAAGGAGCGGCAGGTCCCCCGGCTTCTTCTCGAGCTCCACGAATTTCTGGTCGAGGGTCTCCAGCGATTCCGCGGATTCCGCGATGAAATCGTTTATAATGTCGTCCATCTCGTCCGTGGGGAATGACACGGCTCTTCCTCTCTCTTTAAGAATTCCGTCCAGGCCTTTTCAGGCGCGACAAAAGGCTGAACCGTCTAGATGCGGGGCTACGAGCCTATCTCCTTCAGGAGCCTGTCCACCATGTCCTGGCTCGCAGGCGCCTCCTTCGGCTTCCTGGGCTCGCTCGGCTTCGATGCCGCGCCGCCGTCCTCGAACCCGAAGCTCATGGCCACCTCGACTATCTTCTGCTCGACGAACGAGAGCGATTTTATGACTTTCGCGAGCTTCTGGCCGGTCAGGTCCTGGAAGGACATGAGGGCGAAGAGCTCGACCATCTCGCCCTTGCTCTTGGCGTTTATCATCTGGAGCTCGCTTATGAGCGACGCGCCCTTCCCGGGGTCGCTCCCCGGCGAAGCGGCCCACTCCGAGAGCGACTTGAGCGCCGTCCCCGCCTTGTCCTGCTCAGCCATGAGCCCCTCGACTATGTTCATTATCTTGTTTGCGGCGGTCTCGAGGTCCCCCGTGACCGACGAAAGCTGCGTCGACGCTTCCGGGAACTGCTCGGTTCCCATCTTGACGGTAGTCTCTATGGTGTCTATCCCCTGCCTTGTCTTGTCAATGAACTTTGCGAGGCCGGTAAGCTCCTCGCGTATCTTGCTCATCACGCCGCTCCATTCCCTCTGTGTCATCTTTTCCCTCCGTGGCAATTCGTTTATGCGCCGACGCGGCGCCTTATTACTGGTTTACCTTCTGCAGGATGAGGTCTATCCTCTCCTTGAGCGCCGCCGCGGTAAAAGGCTTCACTATGTAGTTGTTCACGCCGGCCTGCACCGCGCTCACGATGTTTTCCTTCGCCGCCTCCGCCGTCACCATCAGGACCGGGGTGTCCTTGAGGGCCCCGTCCGACCTTATCGCCTTCAAAAGTTCTATCCCTGGCATGTTCGGCATGTTCCAGTCGGTGACGACGAAGTCGAACTTCGACGCCCTGAGCTTCTCGAGCGCGGTAGTCCCGTCGTCGGCCTCCTCGACGTTGTTGTAGCCTATCTCCCGGAGGATGTTCTTTATTATCCTTCTCATCGTGGAGAAGTCGTCCACTACGAGTATCTTCATGTTCTGGTCCAGCATCTGGCCCCCCTCCTCTTTATATATGGCGAATGGAATCAGTTCATATCAGTTTTTCGATCTCGTAAAGAAGCCTTTGCGGCGATATGGGTTTTGAGAGATAGGTCGTGACGCCCGCCTCCAGGCCCATCCGCCTGTCCGCCTCCCCGGCCTCGGTCGTTATCATTATTATCGGGATCTCCCTGTAGGCGTCCTGCCCGCGGAGGCTCTTGGAGAGCTCGTATCCGTCCATCTGCGGCATGTTGAGGTCGGTGACTATGAGGTCTATGGGGCTCGTGGCCATCAATTCCAGCGCCTCTATCCCGTTCGACGCGCTGATTATCTTGTACCCCTTCTCCTTGATGATGTAGGACAGGAGCTTCCTCGTCGTGTCGCAGTCGTCGACCACAAGAATTTTCTTCTCCATGCTACGGCCCCTTGAATCAGATTTTTTTATAGACTACCGAGCGCTCCACGCTCACCGGCCTGAAAAGCCTGGTTACGCTGTGGAGCGATTCCGAAAACCCCACCAGCAGGTACCCGCCTTTTTCCATGCTGTCGTAGAGATGACCTATCGCCTTTTTCTTGGACGCGTCGTCGAAGTATATGAGCACGTTCCTGCAGAAGACTATGTCCATGCCGCGGACCATCCTCGTCTCGTTGGCGTCTACGAGGTTTATCTTCTTGTAGCGCACGAGCGAGCGGGCCTTGCTGCTTATGGTGTACGTTTCGCCGTTGCCGGTGAAGTATTTCCTTATATACTCCTCCGGCGTGTTCCGGAGGGAGTACTTGTCGTATACCCCGGCAGCTGCGGCCCTGAGGACGCCGTCGCTTATGTCGCTTCCGAGTATGTCGACGTTCCAGCCCCTCGCCGGCACCCCCTCCTCGTGGAGCATCATGGAGATGGTGAGCGGCTCCTCGCCCGTCGAGCACGCGGCGCTCCAGACCCTGATGCTCCTGTTGGAGGCCCTTGACTTCTCCTCGATCACCCTGGAAACCACTCCCTTCCTGAAAGCCTCCAGCTGGGGGCCGTCCCTGAAAAAGCTCGTCTCGTTCGTGACGACCGAATTGCAGAGGGCCTGGAGCTCGCGCTCCCTCTCCGCGTCGTAGGTGAGGAAGTAATAGTAGTCCTCGAAGGTCTTCAGGTCCTTCAGCTCAAGCCTCCTCGCGAGCCTCGTCTCCAGGAGATACTTCTTGTTCTCCGGGAAGAAGATTCCCGACCGCTTGTAGACGATGTCCCGGAGTAGATAGAAGGTCTCGTCGGACAGCTTGGGCTTATTTATTCCCAGAGTCAGCATCTAAGAGTTTCTATGGCGCTCTCGACCGCCCCCCTGACGCTGGGGTCGGGATGGTTTACGAACTGCTCGAGCGCGCCTATGGCGCCGGTTGCGCCGAGCCTCTCGAGGGCCCTGGCCGCAGCGGCCTTCACGGGCGCCTCGTCCTTTATGAGCTTTTCTATTATGAGGCCCTCGATATCGTGCTCGCCCAGTTCCCCGAGAAGCAGCACCGAGTGGTACCTCACCCAGATGTTCCTGTCCTTTAGCGTCCTGAGCAGCGCGGCTTTGATCTTCTCGCCGCACCAGCCGTTGAGGCCTTTCAGGACAGACAGCTTCACTTCGTCGCTGTCGTCCGCGAGCCCCTCTATGAGGGCGTCTATCGCGTACGGGAGCCCGAGCCTGGCCATGGACTTGTATGCGGCCTTCCTGACGCCGGGGCATTTGTCCCGGGCGGCGGCCTTGAGCGCGTCCAGGGCCTTGTCGTCGCCGATGAGCCCCAGGCCCCTTGCCCCCATCTCCCTCATCTGCTCGTTCGGGTCTTCGAGAAGCGACGTGAAGCCCTTCCTTGCCGAATCCGCGGGGATGAGCGCGAGGCTGTCCGTTATCTCCTCCATTACGTCCCTGTACGACTCTTTCCGCACCGCGTCGAAAAGCCTTGAGACGGCCGCCGGCCCGGCGAGCGAAGCGAGCGCCCTGGCCGCGATCTTCCGGGTATGCCCGTCCGGCCCCTCGAGGAAATCATAGAGCACCTCTATGGAGCTGGGCGAACCAATGGCTTCGAGTGCAGCGACCACTTCGCGGAGCTCGTTCTTCCCGACCTTGCTCACGAGTTCCTTCAGCGCAGGTACCGCGGCCACGGCCTTCATCTCGCCGAGCGCCTTGACCGTCAACTTGAGGCTTTTGCCTCCATTATGGACCTTCTCCTTCAGGGCCGGCAGGAACCTCCGGCCTGAAACGCTCACTATCGAGTCGACCAGCAGGGCTTCGGTCTCCTCGTCAATGTCGTTCTGGCCCTCTATGTAGCTGAATATGCAGTCCAGCGACTCGGGCAGCTTGAGGAGCGAAAGCCCCCTTATGGCCTTCAGCTGCCCGGCCCTGTCGGTCTCCTCGCTGAAATTCCTTGTCAGGAAGGCGAAGTAGGTCTTCCTGAACTCCGGGCCGGGCCTGAAGTCCGACCCTGCCGAGAAGACCTTTTCGAGGAGCTCGACTATCGCCCCGGTGCTGAAGTCCTTACCTTTCCGCACCATCGGCTCGAGCTTCTGGAGGACTGCGGACGCGTCAACGGCGGAAGCCATCTTCGCGACGGCGTCGATAGCCGCCTCCTTTATGAGCCCCGAGTCCGTCTCGGTCATCCTCATGAGCGGCTGAAGGGCCCGCCTGTCCTGCATGAGGCCGAGTCCCTCGATTGCGGAAAACTTGACCCATTCCTCGGGGTCCTCGAGCGCGTTAAGGAGCTCGGGGACCGACTCCTGGTCCCTGAGCTTTCCGAGGCAGACCGCAACCGAGGCCCTGACGTTCGGGTTTTCGTGCCTGATGAGCGGATAAAGGAGGCTCAGGAACCCGTCGTTCCTGGTATTTGAAATTATGTCGATGGCGAACTTGACAACGTCCTGGTCGCTGTCCTTAAGGAGGGTCGCGATCGCAGACGAGGCGTCCTGCCCCAGGAGCTCGAGTATCTCTATCCCGATGTTCCTTATGGCCGCGCTCGAATCTCTAAGGAGCGGCACCATTGCGTCGGCGACCTCCGGGCCCCCGATCGAGGACAGGGCATTAAGGGCAGCTTCCCTCACGCCCGGGTCGGCGTCCCTCAAAGCCTCCGTAAGGGCGGGCACGAACTGGCAAAGCCTGCCCTCCTCGATCCTCTCGCAGGCGTCCCTTCTCAGGCAGGGGTCCTGGGAGGCGAGCATTTCCCTCAGGGAATCGATATCGACGTTTTCCATAACCACCCCTTCATGTTATCGGGTAAAAGGCAGTTTTCCTTTAATTTATTCGAAAAAGGCCTGCTTCCGGCCTGATGCTTTTTCCATTCCCGGAAAGCCGGGAATAAAAAAGCGGAGCATATGCGTGAATATGTGAGCTTTTTTATTCGTCTACGCAGAGTCAGGGGAAAATAGCAATTATTCAGACGTGCCCGAGTGGATTATAGGGTCCTCTTAAGCCTCCCCTTGAGCCTGTGCATGGTCTGGCTGTGGAGCTGGCAGACGCGGGACTCGGTTATGTCCAGGACCTTGCCGATTTCCTTCAAGGTAAGCTCGTCGTAATAGTAGAGGGATATTATGAGCTTTTCCTTGTCCGGGAGCGTTTCCACGGCCTCGGCCACCTTCTTCTTTATCTGCTCGAGCTTGATGAGCTGCATGGGGTCGGTGCCGTCGGGGTCCTTTATGCATTCGAGTATGTTCATCCCCTCGTCATGGCTCATGCCGAGGTCCTCGAGGTTCAGGACGCTCACCGCGCTCACCTGGCTCAACATGCTGTTAAGCTCGTCGGTCGATATCTCCAGGAACCTGGCCACCTCCTCGGTCTCGGCGGGCCGCCCGGTCTTCCTCTCTATCTGGTCGTACGCCTTCTCGAGCTGGTTCGACTTGTCCCTCATGGACCTCGTCATCCAGTCCATGCTCCGCAGCTCGTCCATAATCGCGCCCCTTATCCTGATGGATGCGTAGGTATTGAACTGGACGCCCTTCGCGGAGTCGAACCTGTCGATGGACTCGAGGAGCCCGATGGTCCCGGCGCTTATGAGGTCGTTCACGTCGATGTGCGGCGGTAGGTTCACCGCGACCTGGTAGGCTATTATCTTCACCAGGTGTATGTTCTCCTCAAGCAGCCTGTCTCTCTCAGTCTTCACGTTCTGCATTGTAGTCATATGCCTGCCCTTCTTTTTCAGATATTCCGGTCCAGGAACTGTCTCCAGAAAAACTGCATCCCGCCCTTGAGGGCGCCCTCTGCCGGCGCTTCGCTTATCTCCCTCGCTATCTCCTCGTAGCACTGGCAGGCCTTGGACCCCGGAAAGAGCTCCATGACCGCCTTCTGCCTTGCGACCGACTTCTGGACGTTCTCGTCCAGAAGCACGCAGCCGACATACTCGACCGAGATGCTCAGGAACCTTTCAGCCGCGAGGCTTATCTTCCTGTAGACCTCGATCCCCTCCTTCCGGTTCCTGGCCTCGTTCACGAGGAGCTTGAACCTCCTCTCGCCGTGCTTGTGGAGGAGGACCTTCATCAGGGCGTAGGCGTCGGTGATGGAGGTCGGCTCCGGGGTGACCACCACCATTATCTCCTGGGCCGCCATGTTGAAGAAAAGGACGTTATCGGAGATGCCGGCCCCGGTGTCGATTATCATGACGTCGAACTCTGACTCGAGTGTTTCCAGGTGCGAGGCGAGCGCGAGACGCTCCTCGGCGGAGAGGCTCGTAAGCTCCTGCACACCGGAGCTCGCCGGGAGTATCTTTATGCCTCCGGGGCCGTCGGCCAGGACCTCCTTTATGTTCCTTTCGCCGCGAAGGAGGTGCCCGATATTGTACCTGGGCGCAAGCCCCAGGAGCACGTCGAGGTTGCCGAGCCCGAGGTCCGCGTCAAGGAGGAGCACCCTCTTTCCCATCCGCGTAAACGCTATCGCAAGGTTCACCACCGAATTGGTCTTGCCGACGCCGCCCTTTCCGCTGCTGACCGAGATGACCCTCGTCTCCCTGGCCGCCGGGTTCGCCTGTGCGTACTTCATTAAAGTAACTGCCTGGTCCATTCAATCCTTCTCCTTAATTCGGCATGATGAACTTCACGAGATTTTCCCTGGAGGCGGGCTCCAGGTCTTCCGGCACCCGCGACCCGGTCGAAAGGTACGCGACCGGTTTCCTCGCGAGCATCATCGCATTCAGTATCGGCCCGTGGGCACCGCCCTCGTCGAGGCGCGTAAATGACAGCGAATCTATGGGCAGGGCGGAGAAGCCCTTCACGGCGTCGTACATGGCCTCGTCCCTGGTCTGGGAATTGAGGACGAGGTTGAACCTTATCGATGGCGAAGCCCCGGCAAGCTCATGGAGCTCCTTCATGCGGGCCGGGTCCTTCTGGCTCCTCCCGGCGGTATCAACGAGGACCAGGTCCTTGTCCCTGTGCACGCTCAAAAGGGCCTTCAGCTCGCCGGGGTCCCTCGCGACGTCCACGGGCACGCCCATGAGCTTGCCGTAGACGCGGAGCTGCTCGGCGGCCGCAATCCTGTACGTGTCCATGGTCACGAGGGCCATGCTCCTCTTTTTCTTCAGCGCGTTAAGGGCCGCGAGCTTTGCTATAGTGGTGGTCTTCCCGACGCCGGACGGCCCGATGAAGGCGACGACCCCCTTCTCCGAGAGCGGGTCCGCCACAGCCAGCTTTTCGTACACCTTCTCCCTTATGCACGACTTCAGGTAGGCTATGTCGGACGCCTTGTCCCTGGCAACTCCGCCGAGGGTATTGAGGAGTATTTTCCTCGCGAGCCTCCTGTCGATTCCGTTCGCGGCAAGGTTCTCCTCGAGCCTCCTGAAGACGCCTGAGACCGGGCTCCCGGAATTGGAGACTACCGCCATGCAGAGCCTTTTGAGCTCCTTAAGCTCCCCCAGCTCCCTCCTGAGCTCTTCAGCCAGCAGGTCCGGGCGGCCGTCCCGGACAAAGTCATTTGCGCCTGACCGGGGCTTCTCCGGGCCTGCGCTCATATCATCCTTTTCCATGTCCAGCGTAACCGGGGCTGAAAGGTCGTAGTCGACCGCGGCCACTACCTCGTGCCGCCCTGCGCCGAGCCGCTTCGTGGAGAGTATGAGGGCGTTCTCCCCGAACTCATCCTTTACAGCCTTGATCGCCTCCCTGACGGTTACGCCGTTGAACCTTTTTATCCTCATGCTACAACCTCACCACTTTTAATGTCTGGACCCTTGCGTTTCCGGCAATCTCGTTATGGGAAAGGATGGCTATCGCCGGGAAGACCCTCTCGGTAAGCCTCCTTACGAACCTTCTCGTCTGGTGCGATACGAGGAGCACCGGCTGGTGCCCTTTCGACATCGTCTCCTCGAGCCCCTCCTTGAGCCTCGAAAGTATCCTCTGCGCGAGCCCCGGCTCTATGGTGAGGAACGAGCCCTGCGGCGTCTCATGCACCGACTTCGTTATCGCCTCCTCGATCTCGTGGCTGAGTGAAATGGCCTGTATGGTCGAATCGCCTGATATGTGGCTTTTGGTAATCTGCCTCGCGAGACCCATCCTCACGTATTCGGTGAGCAGGTCGGTGTCTTTTGTTATAGGGGCGTAGTCGGCCAGGGTCTCGAGTATGGTCTGGAGGTCCCTTATCGATATCCTCTCCTTCAGGAGGTTCTGGAGGACCTTCTGCACGGCCCCGAGGCTCAGGAGCCCCGGCACCAGCTCCTCTACTACCTTCGGGTGTGTCTTCGCCACCCTGTCGATGAGGGACTGAACCTCCTGGCGCCCGAGTATCTCGTTCGCGTAGCTCCTTATGACCTCGGTAACGTGAGTCGCGACTATGGCCGAGTGGTTTACGACGGTATAGCCCATGAGCTGCGCCCTCTCGACCTGCGCGTCAGGCACCCATATGGAGGGGAGCCCGAAAGCCGGGTCGGTCGTCGCAACGCCTTCAAGGCCGGGCTGTGCGTTACCCGGGTCTATGGCGAGCGAATGCCCGGCGAGGAGCTCGCCTTTCGCGACCTCAACGCCCTTTACGAGGAACACGTACTCGGAAGGCTTAAGCTGCAGGTTGTCCTTTATGTGCACCGGAGGCACCATTATGCCCATGTCCTCGGCGAACTGCCTCCTTATTGCCTTTATCCTCTCCAGGAGCTCGCCTCCCTCGCTCGAATCCACGAGCGGGATGAGCCTGTAGCCGACTTCGAGGCTCAGGGTGTCTATGAGCGGCACCTCGTCAGTCGCCTCTTTAGCCGCCGGCTTGGCCTCGGCCGCCTTCCTCTCGGTCTCTTCCGCCATAATCTTCTCCTCCGCCGACCTGTAGACCAGGTAGCCGATAGCGCCGGTTATCGCGGAAAGCGTGAGAAAGGCAAGGTGCGGAAGGCCCGGGACCAGGCCGAAGACGAAGAGTATGGCGGCTGCTATGAAGAGCGGCTTGGGGCTCAGGAGGAACTGCCTGCCTATGGAGTCGCTCAGGCCGGACTCCGAGCTTACGTTAGTTACGACGATACCTGCGGCAGTCGATATGATGAGGGCCGGTATCTGGGTGACCAGGCCGTCTCCGACCGTGAGGAGCGTGTAGGTCATGGCCGCCTCGCCGACCGGGAGCCCCTGCTGGAGTACCCCGATGACCAGGCCGCCCGCGATATTGATTATGGTGATAAGGATGCCGGCGACCGCGTCTCCCCTGACGAACTTGCTTGCGCCGTCCATGGCCCCGTAGAAGTCCGACTCCTGGGAGACCTCTTTCCTCCGCCTCCTCGCCTCCTCGTCGCCTATGAGCCCGGCGTTCAGGTCCGCGTCGATGGCCATCTGCTTGCCTGGCATTGCGTCCAGGGTGAACCTGGCGGCTACCTCGGCTATGCGGCCTGCGCCCTTTGTGATGACCACGAAGTTTATGATGACGAGTATCGAGAATACTATGAAGCCGACGGCGTAGTTTCCGCCGACGACGAAATTCCCGAATGACATGATCACCTGCCCCGCAGCTGACGGGCCCTCCGAGCCGTGCAGGAGTATGAGCCTCGTCGACGCAACGTTCAGGGCGAGCCTGAAAAGGGTCGTGACCAGAAGTAGTATCGGGAATGTCGAGAAATCGAGCGGCTTCTTGACATAGACTGCCACGAGCAGGATGATTATGGCGGCGGTCACGTTGAACGTAAGGAGGAGGTCGAGCGCCAGCGGCGGCACCGGCAGTATCATTATGAAGATGACCGCCACGATGCCGGCGGGCAGCATCAGGTCCGAACCCTTCTTCCAGGAAGCGATATCCCTCAAACCAGCCATAACCCTCTATCTCCCGGCCTTTCCCTTGAGCCTGTAGACGTAGGCCAGCACCTCGGCCACCGCCTTGTACATGTTGACCGGCACCTCGGCGCCTATCTTGACCGCCTTGTAGAGGCCCCTTGCGAGGGGCTTGTTCTCAAGCACGGGCACGTTGTGCTTCCGCGCCAGTTCCTTTATCTTTTCGGCTATGAGGCCGGCGCCCTTTGCGACGACGACCGGCGCGTTCGATTTCGACCTGTCGTACTTCAAGGCGACCGCGATGTGCGTGGGGTTCGTCACCACGACGTCGGCCTTGGGCACGTCCTGCATCATCCTCTTCCGGGCCATGTCCCTCTGCATGGACTTTATCCTAGCCTTCACGATGGGGTCGCCCTCGGACTCCTTGTGCTCCTCTTTTATCTGCTGCTTTGTCATCCGGAGGCCCTTCTCGAAATTCCATCTCTGGAAGGCGTAGTCGATAACGGCTATGGCCGCTATCACCCAGACCGTCCTGAGCATTATTCTGAACGTGACCTGCCCGACGTACAGGACCGAGGCCGCCGAGTCCACGTCTATGAGGAAAGGGAGGTTCTCCCACTCGGCCTTTACGCTTGCGTAGACGACATACGTGAGAACCGACACCTTGAGGACCGACTTCACCAGCTCGGCAAGCGAGTTCATGGAGAAGAGCCTTCCAAGACCCGCTATCGGGTTTATCTTCTTGAAGTCCGGCTCAAGGGGCTTGGTCGAGAGGTTGAAGCCGTTCTGGAGCACGTACGAAATGGCGCCGAAAAGCGGTATCGCGAGCGCCGGGGCGATGATCACGAGGTATCTCCAGGACAGGTCCTGGAAAATCGTATGCGCGTCCTTTATGGTAAGCTCGCCCCTGAAAAGGCCGAAGTACTTCCTCATTACCTCTGACATTCCCGAATACATCCAGGCCGAGGAAAAATAAAGGACTACTATCCCGGCGGTTATCATGAAGAGGGTGCTGACCTCGCGGGAGGTCGCAAAGCTCCCATCCTGCCGGGCCTGCTCGCGCCTTCTGGATGTAGGTTGTTCTGTCCGTTCCTGGTCCTTGTCGTCGTCAGCCATCACATCGCTCTCATGAGGTTAAATACGCCGGTCCACATCCGGTCGAAGACCGCCTGTACGGCGGTCCCGAATACCGGGAGGGACATGCTTATCACCAGGAAACCGGATATTATCGTCAGGGCGAACCCTATTACGAACATGTTTATCTGCGGCACCGTCCTAGCCATTATGCCGAGCGAGACGTTCACGAATATCAGCATCGCAACCACCGGGGCCGAAAACTTGAAGGCCAGGACGAATATCTCCCTTGAGAAAGCGACGAAACTCTCCATGAGCCCCGCGGAAAGAGTGAAGCTGAAGGGCGGGATGGAATCGAAGCTTTTCTGAAGGACCATCAGGACCATCAGGTGGCCGTTGACCGAAAGGAATATGAGGAGCGTCAAAATGCTCAGGAATTTCCCGAGCACCGTCACCTGTGAGCTGTTAATTGGGTCGTAGGCGGTAGCCATGCCTATGCCCATCTGGAAGCCTGCGACCTGCCCGGCGAACTCTATGCCCGCCAACACGAACCTTATCGCGAGCCCTATGGCGGCGCCTATGAGGACCTCTCCTGCCAGTGCGACAGTGAGGCCCACGAGGGTCGCCGGCATCGGGACCTGGGGCGTAAGGGGCGTCAGGAGAAGCGCCACCATGAGCGTAAGCCCCAGCTTCACCTGCATGGGCACGTTCAAGGCCCCGAATATCGGGGCCGCAAGCAGTATCGAGCCCGTCCTCACCATTACGAAAAGGAAGGTCGAATAATTTGCGGCTATGTAGTTCGCGAATTCCATCTATCTTATATAGTTGGGTATGTTCGTGAATATCTGGCTCGTATATTTCACTATCACCTCCATCATCCAGGGCGAGAGCGCAAGGAGGACAAGGAGTACGGTTATTATCTTTGGCACGAACGAGAGCGTCATCTCCTGGATCTGCGTCACCGCCTGGAAGATGCTTATGACGAGGCCCACCGCCATCCCGGCGAAGAGGACCGGGGCGGATATGAGGAGTATCATCGTTATCGTCTCCTTGCCGATGCCTGTCACGAATTCCGGCGTCACTCTCTTCCCCCTATCCGAAGCTCTGGACGAGCGAGCCGACGAGCAGGTACCAGCCGTCGACCAGCACGAAGAGCATGAGTTTGAAAGGCATGGAAACCATTACCGGGGGCACCATCATCATGCCCATGGACATGAGGACGCTCGCGACTATCATGTCTATGGCGAGGAACGGCAGGTAGATGAGGAACCCGATCTGGAACGCGGTCTTCAATTCGCTCGTGACGAACGCCGGTATGAGGGCGAGCGTCGGGATATCGTCCTTCGTGCGGGGGGCCTCGGATTTCGAGAGCCTGAGGAACAGCTCCATGTCCTTTTCCCTGGTGTTCTTCAGCATGAACTCGCGGAGCGGCTCTATTGCGCCAGTGAATGCGGCCTCCTGCGATATGGCCCCCTGCATGTACGGCCTGAGCGCGTTCTCGTTTATCTTCATGAAAGCCGGTGACATTATGAAAAAAGTAAGGAAGAGCGCGAGCCCCACGACGACCTGGTTGGGCGGGGCCTGCTGGACGCCGAGGGCCTGCCTCAAAAGCGAGAACACGATCACAAGCCTCGTAAACGAGGTCATCATCAATAATATGGCCGGAGCGACCGTGAGGACCGTAAGGAGAAGGACTATCTGGATTGCGGTGCTCAGCCCCTGCGGCGAGCTCTCCCCGCCTATCGAGAGGTTGACGTTCGGAAGCCCCAGAGCGTCGGCGGCAAGCGAGGCGCCTGGCGCAAGGAGGACGGGCGCGGCGGCCGATGCGATACAGAACGCTTTTTTAAGGGCCCCTGGCGTCATATGCCCCCCTGCAGGAGCCCGAAGAGCGACCTCTGCTTCCCGTCCTTGAGTCTCCTGAGGTCCTCAAGCGCGTCCTTTCCCTCTATCTTGGAAAGGAACGTTATTGTGGTCGGCGTAAGCCCCAGGACCAGCATCTCCCCCGCGACCTCCACTATGGCTATGTTCCTCTTGGGGCCGAGGAAGGCGGATGCGATGACCTTCACTGGCTTCATAGCCGCCCTGGAAGAGGGGGCGCCCCCGGAGCGCGCGAAACGCTTGAGCGCGTACATGGCGGCTCCGAAAAGGCCAAGGAGGAAAACGAGCGTGAGTATGGATTTCACGAGGAGATACATGTACGATTCGGTCATTTCAGCCTGCTTATCCTCTCGCTCGGGCTTACTATGTCGGTGAGCTTCACCCCGAACTTCTCGTTAACCACGACTGCCTCGCCGCGGGCGATGAGCCTGCCGTTCACGAGTATTTCCATGGGCTCCCCGGCGAGCTTCTCGAGCTCTATGACCGCGCCCTGGCCGAGCTGAAGGAGGTCCTTCACAAGTAGCCTGGTCCTCCCTATCTCGACGGACACCGTTAGCGGTATGTCGAGGAGCATGTCCATGTTGGTCACGGCGCCGGAATTCTCCGGCTTCAGGTTCGAGAAGCTTGCCGGCCTTGCCTCGACCTCGTCCTTTTTGGCTGGAGCCTGGGCCTGCCTGGTCTCCTCGAAGGCCGCGCCCCACTCGTCGTTCAGGGAACCGGACTGGATACCTTCTTCGTTCTCTTTCATCGCCTAACCCCTTTCTCCTTTTGCTGCGTCCACGACCTTTAGGGCGTAATTGCCGTCCATGACCCCGGGCCTCGCCAGGAGCTTGGTCATGCCTTCCACCTCGACCTCCAAGAGGTCCTTTACCTTCCTGTTGAGCTGTATGACGTCCCCGGACCGCAGGCTAAGGAGGTCCGAGAGGCTTATCTCCGCCCTGCCCATCTCCCCGGAGACCGCCAGCGGCACGTACCCGAACTGCTCCCGGAGATTGTCGAACCACCGGGCGTCCACCTCGGAGGTGTCTATCCGCTGGGTGCCGAGGAGCTTGTCCTTTATGGGCTCGATCGTGTTGTAGGGCAGGCAAAGCGTGAAGTTGCCGGCATTGGACTCGATCTCCATCCTGAAGGCCGAGAGTATGACGTGCTCGGAGACGCCCACAACGTTCACGAACTGGGGGTTCATCTCCGTCCTCATGTACTTGAAATCCACTGGATGGACCGCCTTCCATACGGCCGTCATCTCGTGGAATATGATGTCCACGACCTTCTTTATGACCGCCTGCTCGACGTTCGTGAAGTCCCGCCCCTCGATCCGCGTCTGGAACCTGCCGTCCCCGCCGAAGTAGCTGTCCACTATGAGAAAGACCAGGCTCGGGTCAATGGCGAGGACCCCCTGCCCCCTGAACGGGACGAACTGGAATACGTTGAGGCTCGAGGGGACCTGAAGGTTCCGGACGAAGTCCTCGTACTTGGCCGTCCTCATGCTCTCGGGGCTTATGTCGACCGACTTCCTCATGAGGTTGAAGACCGACGCCCTGAGTGACCTGCTGAACTTCTCGTTTATCATCTCGAGTGTCGGGAGCTTGCCCCGGACCACCTTCTCCTGGTTGGCGAAATCGTACGGCTGGACGTCGCCGGTATCCGGCCCTTCGGCCCTTTCCTGCTCGGTCTGTATGTCGCCGTTCGAAAGCCCCCTCAGGAGGGCGTCTACCTCGACCTGTGTAAGTATCTGCTCTGCCATCCGGCGCCCCTTACTGGATTACGAACTCGGTGAAATATGCCGTATTCACCTTGCTTTTGGTCAGGTACTGGTTAACCCTGGCCACTATCTCGTCGCGCATCCTGTACTTGCCCTCGACGGTGCCTATGTCCGAGTAGCTCTTGCTGCTCAAGAGTATGATGAGGGAGTCGCGTATCTGGGTCGACTGGTTGTTGAGCTCGGTAAGCATGGAGCCCGGAGGAAGCTCGAGGTTCACGGTGAGCTTGAGGTATCTGGTGCCCGAGTTGTCCTGAAGGTTTACTATGAAGGGCTCCAGGGCGAATATGGTGCCCTTGGCCGGTTCCGCGGACTGGCTCTCGTCGACCTGCTTTGCGCTCTCCCCCCCTCCCTTTGAGCTTGAGAGGACGATATACGCCCCGGCCGCGGCGGCAAGGAGCACCACCGCGACTATGCCTATGATGAGACCGGCCCCTTTTTTCTTTGGAGCTGCCTCTTCCTTTTTATCGACTTCCGCCGCCATACCTGCCTCCTTTAGTTCAAGCGGCCCGGACCGGGCCCTGGCATATAAGTGAATGCAGGGTTGTTTTGCAATACCTGTGCCAGCTGCCGGCCAGTAGCCCTGAAATCGCAAGTATGCGGAATATCGGAATAAAAAGTCGTGTCCAGTTGATGGGTGGGGAGATGGGGAATACGAAGGTCAACCTATTGCAGTTGCGAGCGTCATAAAAATGACTGGGTCGGCCAGGACAGGAACAAAAAAAAGGGCGGCGGCCTGAGCCGCCGCCCTTCATGACCTGTGTTAACGCTTGAGGTTCACGAGTTCCATAAGGAGCTCATCGGTCGTCGTTATTATCTTGGAGTTGGCCTGAAAGCCGCGCTGGGCGGTTATCATGTTCACGAACTCCCTTGCGAGGTCGACGTTCGAAAGCTCAAGGGTCTCGGACTGGACAAGCCCCATCCCCGAGGTCCCGGGCGTGCCGATAAGGGGCTGGCCCGAGTCGAAGGTCTCGGAGTAGAGGTTCATGCCGGCGCTCGAAAGGGAGGTGGGGCTCGGGAAATCGGCCAGGAGCACCTGCGCGAGGTTGAGGGCCCTGCCGTTCGTGAATATGCCCTGTATGACGCCGTCCTGGTTGATGGCTATCCTCTGGAGCGTGCCCGAGGAGTAGCCGTCCTGTATAAGCCTGGATACGCCCGAGGCGGTGGCGTACTGGGTGGTGCCGTTGGTGCCTGTTCCGCCCTCGGTTATGCTGGCTCCGAAGTCGAAGGCTATGGTCTGCCCGCCGCCTGCCCCGCCGGTAAAGTCGAACCCGGTCGCCGGCGTGCCAGCGGGGTTGCTGACCGAGTAATGGGTATAATCAATGGGGTCTTCGGAATGGAGCGCGCCGCTCGAATCGAAGGTGACCCTGCCCTGGGCCTGTATCTCGGTTTCGCCGGTCAGAGACTCGCTCCCGTCAACCACCGCGAACCACTGCCATGTGTTGCCGATGCTCCCGAGCGACTCCTTCCTGAAAAACATGGTGACTGTATGGTCGTTACCGAGGGTGTCGTAGACCGTGAGCGGAACGGAAAAGTTGGAGGTGTTACCGGCGTTCGCGAGGTCGAAGGCGCCGCCCGCCGCGTCGGAGGTATAGCTCGAACCGTCGGCTGCAAGGGGCGCGCCGGGGTTGGCAGTATATCCGAGGAGCGAACCGGCGCTCGACGAGACCATGTCGAAATCGAGGGTGCCGGTATTGCCAGCGTCATTTGCTATGGTGAACATGCCGGTCTGGTCGTCGTAGGAAACGGTATAGGTATTTCCGCTCGCCGCGCCCTGGAGGACGGCCCTTACCGCGGCGTTTACCTGGTCGGCGGTCGCGGCGGCGCCGGATATGAGGCCGCCGTCGGTCACGAGGCTCCTGGTATAGGCGGTGCCGCCTATGTCGAAGGTGAGCTCGTCGTTTACGCCGGTAGTGAAAACGAAGCCGGTTATCGGCGCGTTCGAGTCGAGGTTCGCGTTCAGGAGCGCGCTCGTCGTCGCGCTCGGGGTAATTATCCTGGTCGCAAGCTGTATGTCAGATATCGAGTTCTGGAAGGTGCCGGCGGCGTTTGCCATGTAGCCCTGAAGGCGCATGCCCTCGGGGTTCACTATGAAGCCCTCCTTGTCGGTCGAGAACTGGCCTGCCCTGGTATAGTACCTGGTATCCAGCACTGGGTCGTTCACCATGTAAAACCCGTTGCCGCTTATTGCGAGGTCGAGGGCGTTCCCGGTGCTCTCGAAGGCGCCCTGGGTGAAGACCTTCTGGATGCTGCTCATGACGACTCCGAGGCCTATCTGGTTGGTGCCGCCGCCGCCTGAAAGGGTCTGGCTCAGGACGTCGCCGAACGTGACCCTGCTCCCCTTGAAGCCCACGGTGTTGACGTTTGAGATGTTGTTGCCGATTACCGAGAGGTTGGACATGTTCGCGTTCAGGCCGCTTATTCCGGTATAGAGAGCTGACTGCATATTCACTTCCTCCTTTGGTTGCCTTGAGTTTTTCGGCGCCCTTAAGCGCCAGTCAGTTACTAATATATTTCCTTTATGCTTTCCTTTTTGACTGGTGTACCGTTCACGTAGAGGCTTGAGCCTCCGGCTTCGGAGAGGTTGACTCCGGTAACGAAGCCGAGGAGATATCTCGCGGCCCCGATTGCCGAGCCGTTGGAGCCCCTGGCGCCGACCGAGAAGGAGTACTTTCCGGGGGGAAGCTGTGAGCCGCTGCCGTCGGTGCCGTCCCAGACGATCTCGTGCTCGCCCGCGGGCAGGGGGCCGAGGTCGAAAGTCCTTACCGCCAGGCCGTATTCGTTGCTGATAGTAAGCTGCGTCGAGCTTGACGCGGAGCCGAGCTCGAAGCCGATGCCGTGCTCCTGTCCGGCAACGCGCTCGAAAACGTCCGCCTCCGCCTTGACCATCCTGCCGATGAGCCCGGCGGAACCCATGTCGCTCAGGGCGCCAAGGCTCCCGGCCATGCCCGTCATGGTTGAATTCAGGTTCTGTATCCCCTCGAGCGAGCTGAACTGCGCAAGCTGGGCAACAAACTCGGTATTCTCCATGGGGTTGAGCGGGTCCTGGTTCTGGAGCTGCGTGACAAGGAGCTTAAGGAACGCGTCCTTGCCCATCGCCTCCTCGGCCCTTGTCCTGTTGAGTCCCGTAGACGAACCGTATACTCCTACATTAGAAACCATTCTCTTTCACCTCTCAGGCAAAAAGGTCTATGCCGCCGTAAGCGGGTTGATACTTCCTTTGGCTGCTCCCGTCGTAGCCGCTCTTCCGTCCGTCCTTCCCTTCGCTGCCGCTCCCGCGGGCCTCCTCCCGGCGCTCCTCGAAGAGGCCTTCCCTCCGTTCCGGCAGGCCGGCGTCAACCCTGGAACTCACGCTTACCACGCATTCGCGGAGCACAAGCCCCTGCTGCGCCAGCGAGTCTTTTAGCATGGAGGAGTTTGCCTCCAGGAGCGCCTTGGCCTCGTGGCTCTCGGCGGTTATCTCGGCAGTTACAGCGCCATTGCTTATGCTGAGCCGTATCGAGAGCTCGCCGAGGCTTTCAGGGTTGAGCTTCATCCTGACCTCGCCCCCGCCGTTCCGGACCGAGATGCGGAGGACCTCATCGAGCTGCTTCCCCATCTCAACCGGGTATGCCTGGGGCTCGGGCCTGTAAGCCGAGGCCGAATCGACAAGGTTTCTGAAAGCGGCCCCCGGGAGCGCCCCGTGAGCGGGCCTCTGGGCGTCAGGTTCCGCCTCCGGCCGCCCGCCGTCCCCGTCCTGCGAGAGGTCGAGCTTCAATCCGGTCTCGCCGGCATCCTTCAAGGAAAACTCATTGGCGCCTTCGGCCTGGGGCGCGTCAGCGCCTTCCTGGCCATTGGAATCGACGTAAGCGTCAGTCCGTGCGGCAGGCACTCCGTTCGCGATGTCTTTTTGCAACCCGTTTTCAACGGCAACAGCGACGGGCCTGGGAGAACTGCCATGCAGAGGACCCATCCCGGCATGCAGGCTTTCTGTCTTTTGAGAGAGCCTTGGAGCGATATTGTCCGCTGCGTCCGGCTCTTTACCTGAAACTTCAATCCCCGGCCTTTCCGCGCTGCCCATATCCTCTTCCGGCAAGGGCATCTGTCCCGTCTTGTCAGGTCCGTTCCCGGTGACCCGGCCATCGGCTGACGGCGTCTCAGGCGGAACTGCCCGCACCCTTTCACCACTTCCGGAGCCCGCGGCTGACTCTGAGCCTTGAGCCGTCCAGGTGCTCCCGGAGACGGCTGCATCCGCGTGCGTCTCGCCGCGGGCTGCCAATACCGGCTCCTTGATTGCTTGATACGGAGCTCTTTCGAAATGCCCGGCAATCCTTTCGCCTTCTTCTGAAGCTGCCGGCCTGGCGTCTTCTGCCGGCCCGGCGTCCTCTGAATGAACGGCCCTGTCACGCCCGGCCTGAGCTTCTGAAACAGGCACAGCCGGGCCGGGCACATTGATATCGGCTTTGGCATTGCCATGACCATACTGACGGACACTCGGCACCGCCGCTTCAGTCGGCGCATCGCTTCCTGCAAGGCCGTTACCCGGCTGTGTCACCTTTACTTCATTGGCGGCAATCGGACGGGATGCCGGGAAAGCGGCATATTCCAGGCCCTGGGCTTTGAATTCCTTCTGGGAGTCCGCCACAAAACCTGAGCCTTTGCCTTCCGGATCATTTGAGCCTTCGTAATGCGCGGGCTCAAGGAGCTGTATATTGTTTTTTACCGCCTCGGTCTGAGGCTCGCTGCCTTTAAAGAACTTAGCGGGAATGTAATTTGCCTGGTGCAGGAGGTCCGCCGGGCCTGCCGAGACATCCTCGGGCCCGGACCCATCGTGAATCTGCCTTCCTGTATGGAGAGCGCCGGACATGACGGTCTCCTGGGCTTTTGCGGCCTCGGCATGCACGTCGCCGGAGTTGTCCGCGAACACCATCCCATTACGGTACGTTTCCATGAGGGACATGAATTCTCCGCCGGTGGAAGCCGCCTTTACGCCGGCTGCTGTCTCCGTGCCCGGCTCGGGTAATGCCGGTCCAAATATCGAAAGAAACGGTATGTTCACCTGCTCCACCTTTCGGTCGTTCACAATAGCGTTATAGCAACCCGCGTGCCAAACAGAATGGACGTTCAAATGTCCGATTTTCAATATAAAAAGAAGGAGCGAGACTGGAAGGAGCGGGGAAGTTCATCCTGGGTAGGAATCTTTTTCCCGGCTCGGCGGGCAGCTTTTTCCGCTGGCCGGTTTTTCGCTGGCCAGATGGGGCCAGCGTAAAAAAAAAAGGGCGGCTTAGCCGCCCCGCTCACCGGGGAAAAGATTAATTTTTAGCAGCTTGCTGAAAAATTCCGTTTTTATTCAGGCTGCTCAAAAAGCTCCAGGTGCGAGGCGTCGAGGAGCGAGGAATGAGGCGTACTTTTCGTGTACGCCGCAGTGACGAGCGACGAAGACAACGACGCAGATGGACTTTTTCAGCAGCCTGTTAGAGGTTGCCTTATTTTTTGGCCCTGAACATCCTGCTCAGCTCCACGGCCTTGTCCACGCTTACGAACTCCAGGAGCTTCGCAGCCTTCTTTTCGTTCATCGAGGAAAGTATCATCACGGCCATGTCATTGTCGAGCCCCTCGAGCCTCGGCGCGGCCTCCTCGGGGTTCATCGTCTCGTATATCTTTACGATCCGCCTTATCCTTTCCTCGCGGGCCTCGTTTATCTTCCTGACCATTGCCTCGATGTCCTGATGGACCTTCCTGAGCTCCGCTGACCTGGCTTCCATGTCGGCCTTTATCGCCTCGAGCCTGGCCTCCTTTGCCCTGAGGGCCTCTTCCCGGGCTTCGAGCTCCTTCTCCTTCCTGTTTATCGCGGCTATGAGCGACCTTTCGGGCGCGGTCACGAAAGGCTCCGGCTGCCCGGGGGCCCCGCCCTCCGCTGGCTGGCTCGCGAGCACCGGCGAGGCTATGACCCCATACCACCCGAATATAAGGACAAATGCCGTGAATACCCCGGCGAGCATTTGCACACGCACCCTATTTTTCATCGCCGTTCCTCCCGTACCTCAATGTCACGAGCTCGTCGGACTCCCTCTGTTCTCTGCGCCTGGCCTCTTTATTGTACGATTCCAGCGACTTGTCCTTGAAGGCCTCTATGACCTTCCTGTTTTTGGAAGCCTCGACCAGCTCGCCCCTTTTCCTCTCGGCGAGCAGGTTGACCTCCCTCAATATCCTCTCCTGGTCTGCTATATGCTTTTTAAGCCCGTCGACATACGAGTAATGAAGGTCGAGATCTCCCGGGGACTCGCCCTTCTCCTTAAGCGAGTCTATCTCCGCGCTCGACTGCCTGTAGAGCTCCCTAAGGCGCTCTATCTTCCTTTCCTCTTCCTTTAGGAGGCCGAGGGCCTCCTCGAAACCCTTCCGGCAGAGGTCTTCCAGCCTCTGCCTGTAGTTGAATAGCGGCTCAAGCGTGAAGGTGAACTTTTTCATGCGCCTCTAAGCCGGGAGGGCGAACAGCGCCTGCAGGCTGTTGTCATAGCCCACCCCTTCAGATATGTCCTGCCTGAGGAAAGCGTTCACCTTGTCTATGACCTCTATTGCATGGTCCACGGCAGGGTCGCTCCCTTTTTTGTACGCGCCTATGCTTATGAGGTCGTACGCCTTTTTGTAGGTCGAGAGCACTGAGCGCAGCCGCGTGGCCGCCTTCCTGTGCTCGGGGTTCACGATGTCGTTCATTACCCTGCTTATGCTCGAAAGTACGTCTATCGCGGGGTAATGCGCCTGGTGGGCGAGTTCCCTCGAAAGGACTATGTGGCCGTCGAGCACCGCCCTCGCGGCGTCGGCGACAGGATCGTTCACGTCGTCTCCTTCGGCGAGTATAGTGTAAAAACCAGTTATGCTCCCCTTCCCCTCGGAGGTGCCGGCCCGCTCAAGGAGCCTCGGCAAATGCGCAAAAACCGAGGGCGGATAGCCTTTTGTGGCGGGCGGCTCGCCAATGGCAAGTCCTATCTCCCTCTGGGCCATGCAGAACCGCGATATCGAGTCCATCATGAGGAGGACGTTCTTGCCCTGGTCCCTGAAATACTCGGCTATGGCAGTCGCCACCATCGGCGCCCTCATCCGGAGGAGAGGCGGCTGGTCGGAGGTCGCGACCACCAGCACGGACCTTTTAAGGCCCTCCTCGCCGAGGTCCTTCTCTATGAACTCCTTTACCTCCCTGCCCCTCTCGCCTATGAGGCCGATGACGTTCACGTCGGCCTCGGTATTCCGGGCCATCATGCCCATGAGTACGCTTTTTCCAACGCCGCTTCCGGCGAAGATGCCTATCCTCTGCCCCTTGCCCACGGTAAGGACGCTGTTTATCGCCCTTATGCCGACGTTGAGCGGCTCCTCTATCCTCTTTCTCGAAAGCGGGTTCGGAGGGGTCGAATAAAGAGGGTATTCGGTTTCGGCCTCGAAGGAGCCGAGCCCGTCAAGGGGGGAGCCGAGCCCGTCAAGGGTCCTCCCGAGAAGCCCCGGCCCGACCTTGACCGATGCGCTCACCCTTTTCGATACTATCTTGCTGCCCGGCCCGATGCCCCTTACTTCCCCGAGGGGCATGAGGAGTATCTTGTCATCCGAAAAACCGACGACCTCGCACTGGATGGGCTCGTGCCCGTCCTTCGGGTACACGTGGCAGAACTCGCCGACCGAAGACCCGGGACCGAGCCCTTCCATCACGAGTCCGACTACCCTCGTGACCCTGCCGTGCACCCTCACGGGGTTTATCTCCCCGACGGCATTCCTCTGCCTTCGGAGATATTCAATCGCGCGCGTATGCATCCTTTAGCTTCGCCTCTATTTCCTCCGAGATGGACGCGATCGTCGCGTCTATCTCGCCGCAGCTCGTGGACACGAGGCAGCCTCCCCTCTGGACTAGCTCGTCGGGCTCGACGCTCAAACCCCTCAGGCCGCCGCAGAGCCTCATGAGCTCGGGCCTGAAGTTGTTGACGACTTCGAACTCCTTCGGGTTTACCCTTATCGTGACCTCGCCGCTTGCAGCGACCGCCCTGAGCGCGGACTTGACGCATTCGAGGACCCCGTCCGGATTGATTTCAACCTCCCTCTGGACGACTTTCACGGCTATGGCCAGCGCGAGGGCTGTAATCTCCCTTTCGCACTCGGCGTAGAGCGATTCCCTGAACGATACGAGATCCCTTACAAGCCCCTCGAGGCCGCTGAAATGGACCTCGGCCTTTTTAAGGCCGAATTCGAACCCGGCCTTTTCGCCGGCGCTGAAGCCCCTCTCGTAGGCCTCTCTCTCCAGGGCCTCCAGGCGGCTGCCGACATCCTCGGTCTTCTCCTCCTGCTGCGTTTCCTGGCCGGAGACGAGCGTGAAGGGCTCGGACATTATCCTGACGGCCCTGTTCCTTATGATGTTAGATGAGGACATCCCCGCTCCTTCCGGACCTTACGAGCTTCCCTTCCTGCTCGAGCCTCCTCGCTATCTTTATTATCTCCTGCTGGGACTTCTCCACCTCCGAAAGCTTCACGGGGCCCTTGGCCTCCATGTCCTCGAGGAGCATCTCTGAGGCGCGCTCGGACATGTTGCCGAGGAACTTTTCCCTGATGGCCTCGTCCGCGGCCTTGAGGGCGAGGCAGAGTACGTCGCCGCTGAGTTCCTTTATGATGAGCTGCAGGCCCCTGTCGTCGACCTCCATGAGGTCGGCGAAGACGAACATCTTTTCCTGTATGCGCATGGCGAGATCCGGGCTCGCCTTCTCTATCGCGTCTATTATATCGCCCTCCGCCTTCGAATCCACCTGGTTCAGTATCTCGGCGGCAAGCTTCACGCCTTCGACAGACGCGCCCTGGCTGGACTCGGCAGAGAGCATCTGCTCGCTTATGAGCGCCTCGAGGTCCCTTACCGCAGCCTGGGGTATCCTCTTCAGGTTCCCAACCCTCAGCATGACCTCGCCCCTGAGCCTCTCGTTCTGGATGTTAAGGAGCACCATGGCTGCCCTGTCCGCGTCGAGGTGCGCGAGTATCAGGGCTATTATCTGCGGGTGCTCGTCCTTTATTATATTGGCGACAATCGCGGGGTCCATCCATTTGAGGGACTCTATGCCCCCGCCGCCCATCTCCCTGGTTATCTGGTCGAGTATGTACTGGGCCCTTTCCGGGCCGAGCGTCTTTACGAGCACGTTCCTCGTGAACTCGATGCCCTCGACGAAGAGCTCCCCCTTGTCGAGTATCTCTATGAACTCGCCCACGACGTGCCTCCCCATCTGGAGAGAAACGGACTCCTTCCTGACCATCATGCCGCCAAGGAGCTGCATCTCCGAGGGGGTCATGAACTTGAAGACCTCGCTCGCAAGCTCCTCGCCGATGTTCATGAGGAGGACGGCGGCCTTCTCCGGCCCCGTAAGCCTCGGCTCCTTGGCCATCACTTCTCCTTTATCCAGTTCTTGAGGACCATAGCCACCTGCTGAGGGTTCTCCTTCACTGTCTTCTTGAGCCTGTCGATAGAGTCCCTGTCGGCGCTGACGGCGGATTCGCTCAGCTCGGCGCCGCCCGCTGTAAGTACCTGCGGCATCCTCCTCTGGATCTCCTCGAGCGCCATGGTTTCCTTCGTGACCCTCTTGATGAGGGGACGCACGACGAAGAGCAGGATGAAAAGGGTTATCAGGACCACGGTACCGTACTTGATGAGAACCGGCACGAGGTGGGGCGGTATATAATCATCGGGTCCGCCGGCGGCCTCGAACGCGGCAGCCGCCGCCCCGGCCCCGGCCTGCTCGAAAGGCGTGCTGACGACGACGACGGTATCGCCCCTCGATTCCTCGTAGCCTACGGCGGCCTTGACCATCTCGGTGAACTTCGAGAGCTCCTCGTCGGTCCTCGGCGAGTAGGCCGTCGTCTCGTTCCCATCGGCGTCCTTTACCGCCTGGTATGTGCCGTCCACCAGAACCGAGACCGCGAGCCTCTTGAGCGAACCTACGGGCTCGACCACGCGGCTCGTGACCTTGCTTATTTCATAGTTGATGAGTTCGTCCTGCCTCTGGGTCTGGGCTGGTGTCGCGGCCACCTGGGGTATCTCGACCGCGGTCTCGGGGAGGTTCGAGAGGACGCCGGGTATGCCGACCGGGGCAGTTCCGCCTATGCTCTTTTCCTTGTTCCTGTGCTCGCTCCTCACGACCTGGCCGTCGGGGTCGAACCTCTCTTCCGTCCTCTCCACGTGCCGCGTGTCCACCTCGACCGCGACCCTGGCCACGACCCTGTTCGCGCCCACCGCCTTCTCGAGCATGCTCTGGAGCCTCTGCTCGAAATGGTTCTCGATGGACCTCTTGTACTCGAGCTGCGTGCCCGAAAGCATCAAGGCGTCATCGTCGCCGGCCTCCCTCGTCCACATCCTCCCGGAAGTGTCGACCACCGCGACGTCCTCGGGCTTGAGGTTGTCGGTGCTGTTCGCCACGAGGTGAACTATGGAGCTCACCTGGCCGCGGCTCAATTCCTTGCCGGCCCTGAGCTTCACTATTACCGACGCGCGAGCCTTTTTCTGGTCGTCGAGGAAGACTCCCTTTTCGGGTAGCGCGAGGTGGACCCGGGCGCTCTCTATTTCCTTTATCTGCGTTACGGTCCTCGCGAGCTCGCCCTGGAGCGCCCGCTTGTAGTTGACCTTCTGCACGAAATCGGTGATGCCGAAGGACGTCTTGTCGAATATCTCGAAGCCCACGCCGCCGCCCTGGGGAAGCCCCTCTCCGGCAAGCTCCATCCTGGTCTCGTACACCTTGTCCGCCGGCACGCTTATCGTACCGCCGTCCACCCTGTAGGGGACCCGCTTCTCCTTCAGCCGCTCGATGACCGAGCCTGCGTCCTCGTCCGAGAGCTGGGTGTAGAGGGTCTGGTACTCCGGCCCCTGGTTCCATAGTATGAGGACCACCACCGCGGCTATGATTGCCGCTGCAGAGGCGAGCACAATGGCCGGCCTCTGTCCCACGAACTTCTTCAGGTCCTGGAGGAGCTTTTCCATCCGTTACACCTGCGTCCTCATTACTTCCTCATACGCATGGACAAGCTTGTTCCTGACCTGGAGCATGAGGTTGAAAGACAGGCTGGCCTTCTCTATGGCTATCATCGTATCGTGTATGTTGTTGACCTGCCCGGAGGCGAGCCCCTGTATGGCCTGGTCGGCGTCGCTCTGGAGCTTGTTTACGCTCTCGATCGACTGCTTGAGGACGTCTGAAAAACCGGTGCCGGAGGCGGCTTCTGTCGTCGCCTTGCCGAGCGAGTTCAACTCCGCGCTGAGCGCGCCTTTTATCGAATCGACCATTTCCGTTCTCCTTTTTTGAAGCTTCCGTTACTGGCCTATCTCAAGCGCCTTTAAAGCCATCTCTCTCGTCGCCTTGAAGGCGGTCACGTTAGCCTCGTAGCTCCTCGATGCCGCTATCATGTTTACCATCTCCTCGGCCACGTTGATGTTCGGGAAAGCGACATACCCGTCCCTTCCGGCGTCCGGATGGGCCGGGTCGTATACGTATTTCAGGGGCCTGGCGTCCTCGATTATCCCCGCCACCTTCACCTTGGTATTGTATGCGGAGGAGGCCTCCTTCAGCAGGCTCCCGAAATCATTCCGGTTCTCGGCGGCAAAGACTATGTCCTTCCTCCTGTAGGCACCGCCGTTCGCGGTCCTGGTGGTCTCGACGTTAGCGAGGTTGCTCGCAATTAGGTTCATCCTGAGCCTCTGGGCCTCCATGCCCGAGGCCGCCACGGAGAATAGATCCGACATGTTATCTGCCTCCTTCCTTTATCGCGTTCATCAGCCCGTTGAACTTGCCCTTGAGGAGCCTTGACGAGACGGTGTACATGAGCGTGTTCTCGGAAAGCCTCGCCATCTCGGCCTCGATGCCGACCGAGTTCCCGTCAAAGCCGGGCAGGTCTGTCGCCCTGTCGAGCACCCTCGGCGCGGACGAGCCGTAGTAGCCGGTCATGTGCCCCCGGCTGGTCCTCGCGAGATCGACGAAAGGGGCGCCGCCCTCCCGCCTTCTCAGTTCGTCCTCGAAGTTGATGTCCACGGCCCTGTAGCCGGGGGTCTCCTGGTTCGCGATGTTTGATGTCAGGAGCTTGTGCCTTGCGGCCCTCAAGTCCATGGAATTGGTGAGGACCGTTATTGCCTTGCTATCGAATAGGCCTGTCGGCATGTCTTTACCCCTGTCTTATGAAAAAAGGCTGATTTTGGTCAGCGGATTGAACTTGATGGCACCTTAATAGCAAAACATTTGCAAATGCCATACCAAACACATCCAGCCATCAATCCCCATGATCTCCCCGGGCCCAGGGGAATGAAGGCTTCGGGAAAATTTTTCCTACCCCGGCAAAAGCTGCCCATATTCCTTGAGTTTATTCCTTAGGGTCCTTACCGAGATGCCGAGTATCCTGGCCGCCTGGGTCCTATTTCCCTCGACCTCGCCGAGCGTGCGGGTTATGAGCCCCTTTTCCATCTCCCAGAGCGTCATTAAATTGGCGCCGCCGTCATCAGGTTTCCTGTCAACAGGGCAATCCTCCTGGGCCTCACTACGGCAAGATTCAGGAGACACGAGTATGTGCTCGACCTCGAGCGTCCTGCCCTCAGCAAGGAGGACGGCCCGCTCAAGGGTATTCTCCATCTCCCTTATGTTGCCCCTCCATTCGCATCTTTTTATATGCTCCATCGCCTCAGGGGACACCCCTTCAAGGCGCCTGCCGTACTTGGCGCTGAACTTTTTTATGAAATGCTCCGCAAGGAATTCTACTTCCTCGCCGCGCTCGCGTAGCGGCGGGAGCGTAAGCGGGAAGATATTGAGGCGGTAGTAGAGGTCTTCCCTGAAGCGGCCCTCCCTTACCTCTTTCTTCATGTCCCTGTTGGTCGTTGCTATTATCCTGATGTCCAGGGGCACGGGCGAGCTCCCGCCCACCCTCTCGACTTCCTTTTCCTGGATGACGCGCAGCAGCTTGGCCTGCAGCTTTATGTCCATCTCGCTTATCTCGTCAAGGAGTATGGTGCCCTTGTCCGCAAGCTCGAACCTGCCCTGCCGGAGGGCATGGGCCCCCGTAAACGCCCCTTTCTCATGGCCGAAAAGCTCGCTTTCAAGGAGCCCCTCGGGGATGGACGCGCAGTTTACTGCCACGAAGGGCATCTTCCGCCTCGGGCTGTTCTCGTGTATGAAGCGGGCTAGCAGCTCTTTCCCCGTTCCGCTCTCGCCGGATATGAGGACGGTCGCGTCGCTCGCAGCGGCGACCATTGCCATTGAGACCACCTTCTGCATGACCGGGGCCCTTGCGAGCATATTCTTTCCCCTGGTCTCGAATCCGGATATGCCCTCCCTCATCCTGAAGGCCTTCTCGACCGTCTCTTCGAGCGATTGCAGGCTGAAGGGCTTAAGGATAAAGTCCACCGCTCCTTCCTTTACAGCCTCGACCGCTTTCTGGACCGTTCCGAACGCGGTTATGAGGAGGACAGGCACATGGGGGGATAACTTCTTCACCTCGCGCAGGAGCTCCATGCCGCCGAGGCCCGGCATGTTCACGTCGCTTATGACCATTCCGTAGCCCCGGGGGAGTTTCTTAAGCGCCTCCCTGCCATCCTCGGCAAGCTCCACCTCATAGCCCTTCCGGCAGAGCGCCTCGTTTATGGCTATCCTCATTCCCGCTTCGTCGTCGACCACAAGCACCCTCTTCATGACAGATACTCCCTTCCCGCCGGGATCCCGAGCGTGAACGTCGTCCCCTTGCCCGGCTCCGACCGTACGTCCAGGCGGCCCATGTGCGCGTCAACGACCGCGGAGACTATCGCGAGGCCGAGGCCTGTGCCCCTCTCCTTAGTGGAGAAGAACGGGTCGAATATCCTGTCTATCTGTTCGCGCGGGATGCCCCTGCCGTTGTCGCTCACCTTTATTACCACGCTGCCTTCTTCCGTTTCGGTATCGACGCTTATTCCGATACGGCCGTCTTCCTCGACCGCGTCGAGCGCGTTTATGACGAGGTTAAGGAATAGCTGCCTCAAGAGGTTCGGGTCGGCCATGACGCGCTTCCGGCCCTTGTAGGAGGCCCGTATCTCCACCCCGGCCTTCCCCCTGTCCCCTGCAAGGAGTATGGCGTCGTCCACTATGTCATTGAGCTCTACCGGCTTGAGCTTCGCCTCGGGCGCGCCGGCAAAGAGGAGCATGTTCGAAAGTAGGTTGTCGAGGGTCTTTATGCCCTTGCTGATATGCTCCGCGAGCTTCGCCCTGTCAGGCACGTCCGCGAGCTCCCTTTCAAGGAGGGTCGCGAATATGGCCATCGAGCCGAGCGGGTTCCGTATCTCGTGGGCTATCCTTGCGGCCATCTCGCCCATTGCCGCGAGCCTCCTCGACCGCTCTATGGCCCTGTTCTTCTCCGCGAGCTCCGCGTTCAGCTCCTCTATCCTGGTTTCCAGGAGCGAGTACTGCTGCTCGAGTTTTTTGGAAGCGTCCCTGAAGACGTTGAAAGCGTCGTTCAGGAGCTCGATCGGTACCTGCGTGGTCATCATGCCTCCTTTAAATGCCTGCCGGGTCCATCATTATGGCTTCGGACCACGGGGCCAGCTCGCCGCCAAGCGCTTCAAGCTCCCTGAGCGCCGACGCCTTGTCATCGGCGCGGCCTAGCCTTCCGTAGCACTGGGCCATCCTGTAGAGCGCCCAGGACCTGTCCGCTGTCTCTTTTTCATCCATGTGCCTTATGGCCTGCCTGTACGCCTCGGCAGCCCGCGCGAAGTTACCGGCCTCGAAGAGGGCGTCGGCGGACTTGATGAACGACCTTGAGGCCTCGCTTTCGTTCCCCTCGGCCTTGAACCCTTTTGCCGCGCTCTCGAAGAGCGGGGCCGACTGGCCCGTCAGTCCGGCCCGGTAGCTCGATTCGGCTTTCATGAGGACGGCCCCGGGCCTGTCCACGGCCTTTTCGCGCGAGACCTTCCCGTACTCCCCCTTTTCGAATGCTATGAGCGTTTCAAGCTCCCGTATCTCGGCGGCCCTGCCGTTCGCCGGAAACTTCGCCCTGAAGGCCTTGAGCATCCTTTCCGCCGAGCCAGTGTCCTTCTGCTCGATATAGACCCGGATGAGCGCCATCATCGCCTCCTCGGTAACCTGTCCGCTCCCGAGCTTGACGGCGTTGTCGAGCATGTTGACGGCTTCGTTCCTCAGGCCCGCGGCCATGCACGACTTTCCGACCTTCAGGTAGGTCTCTGCCTTTTTGCCGAAAGGCGCGGCGAGAGGGACGTCGAGGAATAGCTTTACCACAGCGAGGTGGTCGCCCTTTTTGTAAAGTGAGTCCAGCCATTCGTAAAAAAGGACCGACGAAAGGAGGCCCATGTCCTGCCTGTAGATGCTGAGCGGGTATTTGCTGTTGAACGCCTTGAAGGAGGCATAGCCCTCCTCGAATTTTCCGAGCCGTATCCTGGCCGAGAGGAGCTTGAGCGCCGTTATCTCGGAGGCCGCGAAGCCGCCGGCGGCAACAGTCCCGTAGAGCCTTTCTGCCTCCTCGAGCGGCCCGGCCTCACCTGAAAGGAAGTAGGCGTCAGCGAGCGAGAGCGTTGCCATTGCCCACACTTCGCCAGTAAACCTCCCCTTTGCGCCTATGTATAATTGGAGCGCCTCCTTTGCCCTGCCTTCCGCAAGGAGCGTGTCGCCCTCCTTGAGCAACAGGAATACGCCTATGAACCCGTCCGCCGGATACCCGGCGCTCATCTCGCGATATATCCTCCGGGCCTCGGCGTAATCGCCCCTTGTGAGGTGCATGTCGCCGAGGCTGAGCCTCGATATGCCGTCAAGAGCGGCAGAAGCGGCGTTTTCCCTGTATAGCGTCCACGCGCTCTCGATCTCTCCTTTAATGAGCGCCGTGTTCGCAAGCCACAGCCCTGCGCCCTTATAGCCCGCTTCCAGCGAGGCCCTGAAGAGTTCCTTGGCCTCGGCGTATTTCCTTTCGAAAAAGAATATGCGCGCCTTCCTGAATAGGGCCTCGCCCTTGACGGGATTGTCCTCTCCCTCGGCTGCGCGCGAGAACTTGCCGGCTGCTTCGGGATAAAAGCCTTTCCGCTCAAAATGGTCGCCCAGCACGAAATAGCCGAGCCGCGAATAGAGAGGGTCGGGGTTGGACCTTAGAGCCATATCGAGCTCGTGGGGGGCCGTCTTTCCGCCGGCGAAGTCGATTACGGCGTTCAATGCGCCTGCCTTCCCGTGCTCACCCTTCTTCCTGTGCTCCGATGCGGCCTTCACGGCCTCATCGAGGAACCTGTCATTTCCGGGCTCAAGCCCCAGCACGCCCCTGAACGCCCCGGATACCGGGTCGCCGTATAGCTCGGGCTTGAGCATTTCAACGGCCTTGTTCCTGTAGACCCACCTCCATGAATCGTTGAAGGCAACGAGCTTCGAGGAATGGGGCTTGAGGAACTGGGCCTCGACCGTCGTCCTCCGTTCTTCCTGAAAATCTTTTTCCTCGGGGGCTGACGGCGGGTATACGTCCACCATCAGCCTGAATGGATCGGACTGCATGGAATGACGGACTGTTGCCCCCTCAGTCACCTGCAACTCGAGCATCGCGAAGACGCCCGAGGGGTCGGAGCCGCGGCTTAAACCGTTCACCTTGAAAAACCCGGTCGAAGGAAAGTTGCTCATTACGCCGGCCCTTATGTCCCTCATGCGGACGAATAGCTTGTCGCCCTTCCTCGACACGCCGGTATCGACTTTTTCGGAGAAAACGAGGGTAAGCCTGTGGAAGTCGTCCTGCTCGGAAGCGCGGATGGCGACTATCTCAGCCGCTTCAACAGACGACCACAGCGGGACAGAAAGGATGGATATCAATATAGCGAAGAATATTCTCATGGCATGGGTGTGGTTACCGGGTAAGGCTTTTTGCAACTACCATGCCAGCCAGAGGCAGAGATTGTATGAGGAGATAGGAAGGAGGATTATTTATCTAAATATTTCAGCCGGTTGGGAATTTAAGATGAGACGGCCTATCAAGCGATTCCCGCCTTGGTTGGCAGGTCTATGCGGGTGTTTTCAGGTGGCCGGGGCCAATGAACGTCAAATTCATGACCCGGCGAACTCATTTTCAGCGGCCTCAGCTGAATCGAATTGCTCAAGAAGCCCCTTCCTCTTCATCTTCTCGATGAGGGTGGTCCTGTTGAGGTTCAGGTACTCGGCGGCCTTCTTCTTTATGCCGTTCACCCTCTGGAGGGCCGAGATTATGAGCTCCTTCTCGAAGTTGTCGACAGCCACGTTGAAGTCTATGCCCTTGTCGGAGAGGTTGACTGACCCTGCGCTCAGGGTGAAGCCTTCGAGTTTAGCCTGGCGTATCTTGTCAGGCAGGTCGCGCAGGGTGATGGAGCTGCCGTCCTCCTTGAGCACCACGAGCCTCTCTATCAGGTTTTCGAGCTCCCGGATGTTCCCCGGCCAGTCGTATGCCGCAAGAAGCCTCATGGTGTCCGTGGCGGTCCCCCTTATCTTCTTCCTCTTCCGGGTGGATATCTTTTCAATGAAATGGTCTACGAGGACCGGTATGTCCTCATTCCTTTCCCTCAAGGGCGGAAGGTTAACCGGGATGACGTTCAGCCTGTAGTAGAGGTCGTTCCTGAACTTCTTCTCCGCGACCGCCTTTTCAAGGTCCTGGTTGGTCGCGGCAACGACCCTTACGTCGACCTTGATGGTATTCCTGCCGCCGACCCTCTCGAACTCCTTCTCCTGGAGGACCCGTAGTATCTTTACCTGAAGGCCCGGGCTCATGTCCCCTATCTCGTCGAGGAAAACGGTCCCGTCGTTGGCGGCCTCGAACCTGCCTATCTTCGTGGCTATGGCGCCGGTGAACGCGCCTTTCTCATAGCCGAAGAGCTCGCTTTCAAGGAGGTCCTCGGGTATGGCCCCGCAGTTTATGGGCACAAAGGGCTTGTTCTTCCTCGAACTTCCGTAATGCAGGGCCCTGGCCACGAGCTCTTTGCCGGTGCCGCTCTCGCCGAGTATGAGTACCGTCGAGTCCGTGTCGGCTATCCTGTCTATGATGTCCCGTATCCTCTGTATCTCCTGGCTCGTGCCGAGGATCGCGGTCGTGCAGGTTTTCTTGAGCTCGTCCCTGAGCTTGGAGTTCTCTTCCTTCAGTAAAGGGACCTCCCTGGCCTGCCTCGCGTTATTTCGGACCTCCGCCGCCTTCTCAAGCGTCACAAGGAGCTTGTCCTTGCCGATGACCGGCTTTTCAAGATAGGTGAAGGCGCCGAGCCTCATGGCCTCTACCGTGCTCTCAATAGACGGGTTGCCGGTTATGATTATGCAGGCGGTATCAGGGGATGCGGACTTTACGGAGCGGATCACGTCGATTCCGCTCATGCCGGGGAGCATGAGGTCTGAAAGGACTATGTCGAATTCGATTTTGCGGGCAAGCTCAATGCCTTCCTCGCCTGTGGGCGAGGCAATGACGCTGTACCCGTTCATCTCGAGGATTTCCTTAAGGGATTCGCGGACTGATTCCTCGTCCTCAACGAGTAGGATATTACAGCTCATGAACGGTTCGCTCCAGATGCTGGTGCATGGACGGGCTTGTATTTTGGCACGCATTATAGAACAACTCACAACCCATGTCAATATTTTGAACAAGGGGCATGTTAATGACCAAAGGCTACCTCTAAAAATTAGAGATTTTCCCGCAATCAAGGAAGGCCGGTATGCAATATGTGAGCATTTTTAGTTCCGCCCTGACACAGAGATCAGGAAAAATAATCATTTTTCAGAGATAGCCCGAAATTGACAAAAGGCCTGCCGATGATATATTGATGGTACTGATTGCCATCGGATTCAATGGCAATGGAGATGGGAGGACGGAAATGCCCGACGAAGCGATAAAAAAGATTTTTACGGTAAATCTGGGGGTGCAAAAGGACGAGGAAGTGCTGGTCTTTACCGACCTCATCGAAGACCCTGATGCGGTGCCGCTTGAAGAGCGGAAGAAACGGGAAGCCCTCGTGCCACTTGCGAAAGAGGCCGCCGAAATAGGGAGCGCCCTCTGCAGGACCGCCTATTTCGAGTTCCAGGCTGCCGGAAGCCACGGCAAGGAGCCCCCAAAGTCCCTGTGGGAGGCGGCCTTCGGGGGCGCGGCGGTAAGGGAGCTTGAAAGAAAATGCCTGCTCGAAAAGATATTGAAAAAAGAGGCCAAGCCGCGGGACCTCGCCGAGGCCGAAGGCGTAATAAGGGAGCTTGCCGAGTCCCCTGACGCGGTCATCGCCCTCTCGAACTACTCTACCTCGCATACCAGGTTCAGGGACCTCCTTACGAGGGTAATGGGGACGCGCTACGCGAGCATGCCGCTATTCGAGCGCGAGATGCTCGACGGCTCCATGACCGCCGACTGGAAAGAGGTCGAGAGGCGGACCATCAGGCTTGCCCGGATGATGTCGGGCGCTGATACGGCTGTAATCACATCGCATAACGGCACATCTATAAGTTTTTCGATAAAGGGACGGGACGCCAAGCCAGATACAGGAATACTCGTTGAGCGCGGCTCGTTCGGCAATCTCCCGGCAGGCGAGGCCTTCCTTGCGCCTGTGGAAGGGACAGCCGAGGGGGTCCTCATACTCGAATGGGCGCCGACGGGGCGGCTCCATAAGCCTGTCGAGCTGGTGGTAAAAAAAGGACTTGTTGTCGAGGTGGTCGGGACTGACGACTTCTCAAGGAAGCTAAGGGAGAGGATAGAGGCGAACCCGCTCTGCGGCAACATCGCGGAACTCGGCATAGGCACGAACGAGAAAGCGTCGAGGCCGGACAACATCCTTGAAACAGAGAAGATACTCGGCACCGTGCATATCGCGCTCGGCGACAACTCGTCGTTCGGGGGAAAGGTGAGCGTGCCCTTCCACCAGGACTTCATCTTCTTCAGGCCCAACCTTGAGGTAATAAAAGGAGAGGAGAAGATAGAGCTTTTAATCGACGGGGAGCCGAGGTTTGAGGCGGAGGGAATAAGGTGAGCCCATTTTCGGCAGGGCTGCCGCTCTAACGCCCATGAAAGTGCGCCTTGCCGAGGTCGGGAACGCGGACCTGCCTCTTATCGAAAAATGGTTTCGCTCGGAGCATGTGATACGGTTCTGGGGCGAACCAGCTAAAAACATCCGGCTCCTCCGCGAACCGGAGCCGGAGACCCGGAGGGCGATAATAGAAGCCGACGGGCGGAAGGTCGGTCTCATACTCTGGCAGCACCCGACGCGGGCGGAGCTCGACGGGGCCGGGCTTCATGAGATACCAACCAGCGTAATCGACATGGACGTAATGGTAGGCGAGCAGGAGACTACCGGAAAAGGCGTCGGCACCGCCGCCATAAGGCTCGTGGCCGAAAAGGCTCTTTCTGACCCTGACGTTCCATTCGTAATAGGCGAAACATCGATATGGAACACGGCATCCATAAGGGCGTTTGAAAAGGCAGGGTTCAGGCGGGAAAGGGAGTTCGATGACCCGGAGAGCGGCAGGTGCGTACTAATGGTGCGGGGAAGGGATTAGTTCCGTAGGGTGCGCCGTGCGCATCATTTGAGTTGGGTTACGCTGCGCCCCCCAACTTACCAGCTGAAATAAGTTGGGGGGGGGTGGCATACGCCACCCCCCCCATGTTTGCATTTCTGCCGGGCTTCATAAAGCACGCCCATTTAAGTAAGCGCAATTGACTATGGCTTTTTACGCAAGTCGATTTCCAGTATTTAGCTGAGAGAAACGGCGTGCCGCAAACACGCCGGCACCGGCCAGTCCAAGCAGAATCATTGACGATGGCTCAGGGACGGCCGCCTTTTTCTTTGTACCATCAAAAAAGGCATAGCTATTTCCTACAGCATCAGTTCCTTGGGTTACTTTATATTGAAGAGTGTAACTATCCGGCGCAGGCGCAGTCCAACTCCAGTGTTCCCATGGGAGTGGCCCAAAATCAGCAATTTTATTAATTTCACCCATCGCTTGACCTTCGGATGTTGTCACACGATAACCTATATCAAAGGAATCAGCGTACCAAGGCACATCTACAATATTGCCTTGACTGTTCAAGATACTAATTAAGGCATAATCATTATAATTATCCGCATCAATAGGCTGATACGGATAATATACTTCTGAACCGCAACAAAAAGTAGCCCAGCCTTCGAGCTTGTCGCCTCTGTTTAAAGAAACTCTCTGAGAGAGCATGGTAAAATCTCTATCAGGCTCACCCGTTTCAAGGACTGCGAAGTAATTGCCCTCAACAGGCTTATAGGTTGCAGTCCACCTTTCTGAAGCACCCGCAATAGTGCTCTGACCGGTCCAGTCAGCCACAACATCAATTTTGCCAAAGTTTTGCGGATAAGTCTCCGTCCAGCCGGTAGTATCCCCCGTTTCAAAACCAAAATTCTGCGGAAGCGCGAATGCGGTGCCTGACAAAGCCATAAAAGAAACAGAGAACGCAAGTATGAATCTCTTCATGCCCCCCCCTTTTTGATTGAGGATTAACAATTATTATCGAAAGTACATACAAAGAGTCTAATACACTTTTCAGGAATTTCAATTTGTGAGCTGCCACACGATAAACGCGCACTCTCGTAGTGTGCGCTGTGCGCACCATTTAAATCCGGCGGGCGCAGCCTGCCCTACCTTATTTATTCCGCCCCTATGCCGGCAAAATCGACAACGCCCCCACCCCAATCCGCAGTCTCGTAGGGTGCGCTGTGCGCACCATTTAAATCCGGCGGGCGCAGCCCGTCCTAACTTATTTACTCCGCCCCTATGCCTGCGCACTCGACAACACCCCCGCCCCAATCCGGGGCGTAAAGCCTTTTTTCGACATATTCGCGGAAAGACGAATACACCCACTCCCTCGGGGCGGAAGCAAGCCCATGTTTCACGGGATTGTAATGAATGTATTCTACATGGGCGCTGAGGTCGGCATCATCCCTTATTTTGTGCTCCCAGAAACGCCTTTGCCAGACCGTCCCCTCTCTCCTTTTAATCCGCGACGAATCCGGGTGCGGGGTCTTGAGGCTTCCGCTCACCTTCTTTGTGAATCCTTTTTTGATCAAGGCCCATCTGGTCGAAAAATCCGAATCGCCGTCCGGAAGCTCCCATATCGCATGAATATGGTCCGGCAAGACAACCCATGCCTTTAGCTCGAAAGGCCTGTCGCGCCTAACCTCGCGAGTCGTCTCCTCGAAAGCCTTCAATGAATAATCAAGACACAGTATAGGCTGGCGCATGTAAGTAACGACCGTGAAAAAATATGTGCTACCACCTCGCGCCCTTCTGTAATCAGACATGTCGGCGTAAGCAACCCCACAAAATGAATTGAATGGTGCGCAGAGCGCACCCTACATTTGATTAACTCACAGCAGCATCCCCGCTATCGTAGCGGTCGTGAAGCTCGCGAGCACACCGGCTGCGAGGGCCTTGAGGCTCAGGCGGGCAATCTCCTTTTTCCTCTCGGGCGCAATCGAGCCTATGCCGCCGATGAGAATTGCAATCGACCCGAAATTCGCGAAGCTGCATAGCGCATATGTGGCTATGGCGATTGAGCGCGGCTGTAAGGCCCCTGCCTCTATCATCCCCTGCATCCGCTGGTAGGAGATGAACTCGTTAAAGACTATCTTTATGCCGAGAAGCTCGCCCACCTTGAAGCAGTCCTCCCAGGGCACGCCCATGAGGAAGGCGAACGGCGTGAACACATAGCCAGATATCTCCTCGAAGGACGTCCCGGCAAGGCCGAGGAAGTGGTTTGCCATGCCGATGAGCGCGACAAAGGCAAGGAGCATCGCTCCGATCGTGGCGGCAAGCTTCACGCCCTCGGATGCGCCGTTCGCCGCGGCTTCTATTATGTTCGAGTCCCCGCTCCGGAAAAGAACGGCATTCCCTTCGGCCTTTGCCCGTCCCTTTTCAGTCTCGGGCAGCATGAGTTTCGCCATGACCAGGGCAGCGGGCGCGCTCATGACCGACGCGGCAAGGAGGTGCCCGGGGCTAGCGCCGAAGCTCGCGTAGACCGCCATGACGCTCCCGGCTATCGTTGACATGAAGGCAGTCATGACCGCGAACACTTCCGAAGCGGTCATGCGCCGGAAGTATTCCCTTGCCCCTGAGACGGCCTCTATGCCCATGAAGACGAAGACCGAGGCCATGAACGCCTCAATGCCCGAGGCCTTCATGGTCCGCTCCATGACCCAGGCCATTCCGGCCACTATGAGCTGGATGACCCGCAGGTAATAGAGTATGCCCATGAGGGATGATACGAAGATTATGACCGGGAGCACCTTGAAGGCGAGGACCGCCCCGATGTTCAAGTCGGTTGTGAGGCTGCCGAAGAGGAAGCGCGAGCCTATGTCCGTAAAATCAAGGACGCTCGTCATCACGACGCGGGCGAAATCGAAGACCAAAAGGCCCGGCCCTGTCTTGAGTATCACGACTGCGAAAAGGGCCTGAAGCCCAACGCCCCAGGCGACGAGCCTCCAGCTTATTGATTTGCGTGAACTGCTCAAGCCCCATGCTATAAGAAGGAATACAAAAAGCCCTGCAAGGCCAAGAAGCTTCTCCAAACGCGGCTACTCCCCGATTATCTTTACAAGCACCCTTTTTCTCCGCCTGCCGTCGAACTCGCCGTAGAATATCTGTTCCCAGGTGCCGAAGTCAAGCCTTCCGCCGGTTACGGCGACAACGACCTCGCGCCCCATGATTGTCCTCTTGAGATGCGCGTCAGCGTTGTCCTCGCCAGTGTCGTTGTGCCTGTAGCCGGAGACTGGCTCGTGCGGGGCGAGCTTTTCAAGCCACTTCCTGAAATCATTATGCAGCCCGCTCTCGTCGTCGTTTATGAAGACCGACGAGGTGATGTGCATGGAGTTTACGAGGACAAGGCCCTCTTTGATGCCGCTCTCTTTAAGGCATTCATCGACGTTCGGGGTTATGTTCACGAAGCCGACCCTCTCCGGGATGTTGAAAAAAAGCTCCTTCCTGAATGATTTCATCCGCGCCCCCTTATATTGAACCCGAACCTCTGCAAGCGGCAGGTTCAAGCCAGGTAGGGTGGGCACAGCCCACCATTTTTTGGCGGGCAATGCCCGCCCTACGAGACTGCCTCTCCCACAAGGGGAGAGGGGATTAGAAATATCAGCTCCTCGATGTAAAAGAGAAAGTCAAGATAACTCGACAACTTTACAGCAGCCCGGCTTCCTTGTGCTTCGCTGCTATGGCCCGGGCGAGCCTTTCTATCTCGGCGAAATCCGCTTCCCTCGGTTTGCCTTTTACGAGCACGGGGGCAAGCATCTCGGCCTTGAGGTTCCCCATGTTCGACGTCAATTGCTCGGGCATCCTGCCGGCCCAGCCGAGCGAGCCGATGATGGAGGCGAACCTGAGCTTTGGCCTTAGCGCGTTCACGAGGAAGGCGGCTGAGACCGCGAGCGGGTGCGCTCCGCCGAGCACGGTCGGTGAGCCGATGACTATCGTCGCCGCGTCCACGAGCGACATGGCGAGCTTCCCTAGGTCCGCGTGCGCGAGGTTGAAGACCTCGACCTCCACGCCATCCCTCCAGAGCGCCTCGGAAAGCGCCTCGGAAAGCGCCTCCGTCGAGCCGTGCATGGTCGCGAAGGCGATGACAGCGCTGTTCCTTACCCTGTCCGAGACCCATTCCGCGTGCGAATCCATTATGCACCGGGGGTCTTTATAGACCGGGCCGTGGCTCGAGGCTATGGTCTTTATGTGGTATTTCGCGAAGCGCTCCAGGTGCTTCCTTATGGTCGGCCTGAAGGGCATCATGACCTCGGAGAAGTACCTCTTGGAGGCCTCGCATACCTTCTGTTCGTCCTCGATATATATGCCTGAAAACGAGAGGTGCGAGCCGAAAAGGTCGCAGCTGAAGAGTATGCCGTCCTCTTCGAGGAAGGTGCATATCGTCTCCGGCCAGTGCACCCAGGGCGTGTGTATGAACTCGAGCGTCTTCCCTCCGAGGGAGAGCTTCTCGCCGTCCGCGACCGTCCTCACGCGGCCTTCCGCGATGTGGAGGTGGTCTATAAGGAGCTCCCTGCCCTTGGGGCTTGCGACGACCACCGCGTCCCTGTACTTATCGAGCACGGCGGGCAGCGCGCCCGAGTGGTCCTGCTCGGCGTGGTGCGCGACCACGTAGTCTATTTTCGCGATTTTTTCGAGCCTGGCCATGAGCTCGTGCGTCTTTGACGGGTCGACGGTGTCGAGGAGCGCGGTCTTTTCCGTCCCCTCGACGATGTAGGCGTTGTAGCTCGTCCCGTCCGGGAGCGGTATGAGGGAGTCGAAGAGCCGCCGGTCCCTGTCGACAGCCCCGGCCCAAAAAACACCTTCGGTTATCTTCCTGGGTTCCATCGGTCCTCCTTCCTTGCGTTACGATATTCGATACATATCACAGGGGCCGGTTTTTTTCAACGAAGCGGGCTCAGAGCGCCCGCTTGAATATCAGGAGGCCGGACGAGATGGATATGACGGCGAATACCGCAAGGAAGATTATGTCGTACTGCACGGCCGCGAGCCCCGCGCCCTTGAAAAGGAGGGCCCGGATCGCGTGGACGGAGTATGTCTCTGGGTTCGCCATCGCGAAGGCCCGGAGCCACCCTGGAAAGCTCTCCACGGGATATATGGCGCCGCTCGGAAAGAAGAGTATGACGTTAAGGAAGCCGCCGAGCACGCCGACGATCCTCGGGTGGTTTATCCGGCCCATTATCATGAACATGAGCCCCTGCAGGCCGAGCGTCGAGAGGACGATAACGAGCATGAGGAGGAAGAGCGAGCCCGGCGTGAGCATGCTCCAGAGATGGATGCCCGAGATAAGGGACCCGATAAACAGTACCAGCACGGCGAGGACGGTCGTTATAAGAAGCCCGCTCGCGATAAGCCCCATGACTATGTCGCCCTTGGTAAGGGGCGTGAGGAAATAGCTCTCCTCGATGCCGAGGAACTTGTCCATGACCATGTTGAACGCGCCCGTCGTCATCGCGCCCAGGAATATGGCCATTATTACGACGCCCGGGAGTAGCGACTGGTCGTAGTCGACCTTCCTGTAGAGCTCCATGTCCCGGAGCACTGGGCGCGACCTCTCCTCCCGTATGGGGATGAACTCTTCTCCAAGCGAAGGGAGGGCCGAGGAGACTGCCATGCGTATGGCGTTGGCGGATATGGCCTCGGTATTGTCGAGGTAAAGGCCGAGCTCGGGCCAGGCCCCCCTTATGGACCTTCTCGTAAAGTCCGGCGGTATGACCATCACGCCTTTATAGTCCCCTTCCCTAAGCCCCCGCATGGCCTCGCCCTGGTCAGCGACCATTCTCACCTCGATGGTAGCCGGCCCGGCCTCTATCGCGCGAAGGAGGTCCATGACGCTCTCGGCCCTGGGCCCGTTGTCCTGGTCGACGACCGCAAGGGGCAGGCGCTTGAGCTCGCCCTGGAAGGAATGGCCGAGCACAAGGAGGTAGATTATCGGCATAAGGAGGCTCATGGCCACCACGAGCGGGTTTCTTATGAACTTCCTCAAGTCCCTTTCGAATATGGCGATAAAGCGGTTCAACCCCTATCTCCCCCACTTCGTCGGGATGCCCGCGCCGAGGAGGAAGCTCACCTTCCTCGCCTCCTCCTCGCGTATGGGCCTTCCGGTATAGTGGATAAAGACGTCCTCAAGCGTCTGCTCCTTGAGAGTGACCCTTGAAACCCTGCCCCCCAGGGCCCTGAGCGCTTCCACGGCCTCGGGGATTATCTCCGCGCCCTTGTCGGAGGAAAGGATGATGCTCTCTCCGCTATAGTCAGCGGAGGCCGCGCCGGGGACCGCCTTCACGCGCTCTGCGGCCTTTTCCATGTCAATGCCGCTTACGACAAGCTCGACCCTGTCCTTCTGCGGAATTGCCCACTTGAGCCCCGGCACTGTATCGAGCGCGACTATCTTCCCGTAGTCGATTATGGCCACGTGGTCGCAGAGCGTCTCGGCCTCTTCCATGTAGTGCGTCGTAAGGAGAATCGTCAGCCTGTCCGCCTTCCTGAAGTTGTCGAGGAGCTCCCAGACCACGTGCCTTGACTGCGGGTCGAGGCCTATGGTCGGCTCGTCGAGTATCAGTAGCGAGGGCCTGTGCACAAGCCCCCTCGCGATCTCGAGCCTCCGCCTCATGCCGCCCGAATACGTCGCGACGAGGTCGCCCGCCCTCTCCTTCAAGCCGACCATCGAAAGGAGCTCATCCGCCCTTTCCCTCCGCTCGGCCCTGGGTATCCCGTAGAACCGGGCGTATATGTCCATTGTCTCGTAGCCTGTAAGGTCGAGGTCGCTCGTCATTGCCTGCGGCACGACTCCTATTTCCGCCCGGACAGCCGATGGCTCGCGGACCACGTCCCTGCCCATGACCCTTGCCGAGCCGGAGGTCGGCCTTATGAGGGTGGTGAGTATCCTTATTAGAGTAGTCTTCCCCGCGCCGTTCGGGCCCAGAAGGCCGAAGAAGTCGCCCTCTGGTATAGTAAGGCCAACGCCGTCGAGGGCCTTGACATCCCCGTAGCTCTTTGAAAGGTCTTTTGTCTCTACAGCGGCTCTCATCTCTCGGCCCTGCCGAAATATATCCTTGCCACTACGGTCATGCCGGGCTTGATAACGCCGCCGGTATCGCCCAGCGCTATCCTTACCCTGAAGGTCTTAATGTCCAGGCGGCCCCTGGTCACGTCCCTCTGGGTCGCGAAGCCGCCGAGCTGGCCTATTTCGGCCACCTCGCCGGTAAAGGTCCTTTCGCCGCCTATGGGCGTCACCTCGGCCCTGCCGCCGACCACTATCTCCTGTATGCCGGTCTCGGGTATGTCCACGCGCGCCCAGATGTCGTCAGGGTCGTAAATCGCATATATCACATCGCCGGGGTTCGCGTATTCCCCTGCCTCGAAAGCCTTGTACGAGATTATCCCGCTTATCGGGGAGGTCAAAACCGCGTCCTCGAGGCGCGCCTCGAGCGCGCGCACCTCTGCCTCTGCCTGGCCGAGCCTTGCCCTGGAAGCGGCGATCCTGGCCTCGGCGGCCCTGATGCGGACCGCCGCGTTCCGAAGGTCCGCCTCCGAGCTCCTCTGCCTAGACCTTGCGCTCTCAAGGAGCGCCCGGCTCGAATCGTATGCGGCCCTTGCCCCGTCCAGTTCCCTTCTGGAGACGAAGCCCCGGCTAAAAAGCCCCTCGGCCCTTTCGAAGTTCTCGCCGGCCTCCTGAAGGCGCGCGCTTGCGGCCTCGGCCTCGGCCCGGAGCGCCTCGGCCTCGTGCGCCGCCGCTTCCCTCTCTACCCTGGCGTTATCGAGAGCAGACCTGGCCTCTTCTATCGCCTCCCTCTCCGCGGCGGCTGCGGCCCTCCCTTGCTCGACCCTGGCCAGAAGCTCCCTTTCATCGAGCCTCGCGGCGACAGCGCCCTTTTCTATCCGCTCTCCCTCCCTGCAGCAGAGCCAGTCGATACGCCCGGGTATTTTAGGCGCGAGGTCTACTTCGGTCGCTTCCGCCACCCCTGCCGTCTCTACGAAACCCGGAGGGGACTTCGGGCTCAAATAAAAGAAATACGCGGCAAACGCAACTGCCAGCAGAAATACGAATATCGCCAGGGACTTGAGTCTCTTTAGAGCCATTACGAAGCTCCACGATTTTTCTGTAAGCTTAACAGAATAAGCCTGATATTACCATGCACCAGCATTGATTGTTACAAGGCGGAGCAGAGGAAACTAATCCTCCGGGGGCCCGGCAGGTTAGAAGGAGAGCTGTCTTGCAGGTTTAAGGGGACTTAAAAAGGAAACCGCCGGCATGCGCGAAAAAAACCGGCGGTGAAATCACCTGCATTTGAATACGGACGGACTAATCGGATTTGCCTCCGAAGGAGGCCTGGACCCCTCTGCTTCTAGCCATTTGCCTTCTCGGCGTTTGCCACTATCATCCCGCCTATCTCGATGCCGCCCTCCTGCGCGGCCTTGACCGAGGCATGGTCCCAGTCCTGGCCGTCCTGCCTCCAGACGGCGTTAAAGACCATCCGCTCGCCGCCCGCGAGCATCTCAAGGGGCGGGCTTTTGGTCTTGTACCTCGGGACGAAAAGGAGGCTTTTGAAGACGGAATCGCCGTATTTTATGGGAGTGCATGCGGCCACGAACCAGTGCTCTGTAAGCACCTCAACGGTCTTTGCGCCGGCTATCATGTCAGCGGCCCTGGGCATGGCCTCGACCTCCCTTGAGCCGCTCAAGCCGTCAACGACCGTCGCTGTAAACCTGTTTGTCCCGTCGCCCGAGTCGAAACCACGCGGCTCGCCGACCTGGATCGCCAATTTCATCAGCCACTCCTCTGCCCTTTTTTTATCAGTTCATGTTATAACACCGGGCGCTCAGGTTGCAAATGAAAAAAATGCTCAGCTATAGCGGCCCAGCGCGGCCTTTACCTTTACGATGTAGTTCTCGCCGCTCACCGGAAGGTTGCCCCTGTAATACCTGGCTATGCCTTCGTCGAAGCCCCAGCGCCGTATGTTCTCGGCAAGTATCCGGCACCCCGCGTTTATGTTATTGTCTATGTCGAAGAGCGTGCCATGCACTCCCAGCTCCTTTTTCCAGAACGGCATAACCTGCATGAGGCCCTGCGCCCCCTTGCTGCTCACCGCAAACGGGTTGCCGCTGGATTCGACTTTTATTATCGCGGCGACGAGGCCGGGCTCAAGCCCGTACCGGCTGCTGTAGCGAAGGAGCGCCCTCACGATCTCGCCGGCTTCCCGATCGGTGAGCCGCGGGTTCATCGCCGAGATCAGCCCCTGCCAGTACGCGCTGTCCGCATCGAGCCGCCCTTCGTGGCCGTAAAGCCCTTCTGAAGGCGCATCGTCGAACGGCCCGCTTCCGGTGTGCCGCTCAAAGGCCGCGCTCGTCGCGAGCCAGAACGGCAGAAAAACGGCCAGGCAGAAGAAGAAAGAGGAATAGCCGCCTGAGCGCCTCTTCAAGGCCAAACAATCTCCCCTTGGCTCCATCGGTCATCCTCCTTTTCCGGCAGAGTTGAAAAACTCCATCGCAGCGCATCGCCGCCGGGCAACATGCCTCTAAAGACGGGCTTTCATCCGGCCCCATAAAGTATAGCCGGGGTTTCCAGTTTCTGCAGAAGTACGGACGGGATTGACTTGCGCCTCGAGGCCTTCCTGCTATCCTTTTATGTGACCGGAGGAGGAATATCGGATGCGCAAACAGACCAGGGCAGCAGTTTTCGCGGCCCTTCTCGCGATTTTGGGAGCCGTTGCGGGCTTAAGTCACGCCGGAGCAGCGGAGCCCGGGTATTCCTTCAGCGTAAAGACGGCGATGGACACCGTCTCCCGCTGGCCCGACGCTTCCAGGGGAGCCGCAATGGAGATGATAGGGAAGTACGGCGCCCCTGACGGCTTGACAGTCGAGATTATTTACTGGAGGAACAGGGGCGAATGGCTTGAGATTACGGTAAGGAGAACGGGGGCGCCCCATAATTTCCCGGCGCCCCACGAGGACGTGCTCGAGCAGGTCGTGGCCTATGAGGTACCGCCGGGGAGGCATAACGACCTCGCCGTATTCGACGGAAGCGTCGTCGCCGAGCGCACGAGAGGGACCCTCTCTGCCCGGTGCCGGAGCGAGGCCATGAACTATGCGGCCCTCAACCTCGCGCACGAAATCATAACCGAGGGCATGAGCATAGAGGCCGCAAGGGAGAGCTTCGCCGCGATAATGCGCGGCCATGCGGAGGGGAGGGAGCACAGGTATACGCGCGGCCTGCAGTTCCGGCTGGAGATACCTGAAGATACAAGGGACCCGGACTTCGCCTTTTGAGGCCAGATTTGAATCGGGATCATCCGCCCCCCCCCGTTTCAGTCAGGGACGGTCATTCCTCCCCACCAGGCCCAGCCGTCAGGAACTTTCCCACCAGCGCCATCATCTCCCTTGCCTTGTACGGCTTGGAGATGACGCCTGAGAAGCCGAACTTGCCGTAGTCGGACATGACAGGGTCGTCGGAGTAGCCGCTTGATACTATAACCCTGGCCGCCGGGTCTATCTCGAGGACGCGGCGGACAGCCTCCTTCCCGCCCATGCCTGCAGGGATGGTAAGGTCCATTATCACGAGGTCGAAGCCCCTGCCCCCCGACCTGGCCTCCTTGAAAAGCGCGACCGCCTCGGCCCCGTCCCTTGCCGATTCCACCTCGCACTCCATGCCCTTAAGCATCTCGCCCAGGGCTTCCCTGATGGTCTCGTCGTCGTCCATGACCAGGACCCTGCCCTTATGCGAAGGCGCCGGGAACGGATCCATCTCCATATACGCGCCCGCGTCGGGTGACGCCGGGAGGTAGACGGAGAAGGCCGAGCCCTTTCCCGGCGCTGACTCAACCTCTATGAAGCCCCCGTGGTCCCTTACTACCGAATACGCGGCGGCAAGGCCTAGCCCGCTCCCGCCTTCCTTCGTCGTGTAGTAAGGGTCGAAGACCTTTTCCACGTCCGCATCCGGTATTCCCGCGCCATTGTCTTCCACGCGGATGCACACGTGCGGCGGGCCGAGAGGACGGTCCTTGGCGGACGAGGCGTTGAACGCGCTCACCTTTATCACTCCCCCGGAAGGCATGGCCTCGTCGGCGTTGACGATTATGTTCTGGATGGCCTGGGAGAGCATTCCCTCGTCCGCCTCTATCGGCAGGAGGCCGGGGGCTATCGAGAACTCGCATTTCGATTTGGAGCCAGTGGTAACGAACGAACACCAGTCGGCTATTACGTTTTCAAGGAAGAGCATGCTCTTTACCGGCGCCCCTCCCTTTGAGAACGTCAGGAACTGGCGCACCAGCCGCTTGGCCTCGTTGCAGGCCTTCTCCGCTTCCCTTAGCCGCCCGGACACCTTCTCGTCAGGCCCGTAAAAGAGCGCGAGCGAGACGTTCCCGATTATCCCGGTGAGGAGGTTATTGAAGTCGTGGGCTATGCCGCCGGCGAGCCTGCCGAGGGATTCGAGCTTCTGCGACTTGATAAACTCGGCCTCAAGCCCCTTCCTCAGGGTGATGTCCTTGACCGTGGCGCAGTAATTGAGGATGTTGCCCTTCTGGTCGGTTATGACGTAAGGGCTTATGATGACCGGGAAGAGGCTTCCGTCCTTTCTCCTGAAGACGAACTCATGGTCGCCCTCTTTCCCGGCTTCAAGGTCCGAAAAGGCCGCCTCAATCCTGGGCAGCTCCTCCTCGGGCCAGTAAGGCATCGGGGCTTTTCTACCGGCAAGCTCGTCTTTCTTAAATCCGACCATATTGAAAAAGGCCGGGTTCCCGTCCACGAACCTCCGTTCGCCGTCGAACATGCTGAAGCCGTCGTGCATGGACCTTATGAGGCTCTCGGTGCGGCTCTTGCTGTCGATGAGGGCCTTTTCGTATTCAACCCTGTCGCTTATGTCCCTGAAGATGCCGAGTATGCGCCCGCCCTCTCCGAACGAGAGCGGGGCCGCGCTTATACGGACGTTTACTATCGTGCCGTCCTTCCTTATTACCTCCCCGTCGTAGTCGGCGGCCCTGCCCTTTACCGAATGGGCGGCGAACTTGCCCCTGTATTCCTCGGCCTTTCCGGGAGGGTGGAGCTTCGACTGGTGCATCCCGATAAGCTCTTCCCTCGTCCTCCCGGTAAGGACCTCGGCCTCCTTGTTTGCGTCGACAAGGAATCCGGTCTCCATATCGGCGAGGAAGGCGGCGTCATTTAGGTTCTCGAAGAGGTGCCTGTACTTCTCCTCCGAGACCCGGAGACGCTCCTCCGCCATCCTGTAATCCGTTATGTCCCTGGCCATGACCACGGCCCCGGCTACGGTCCCGTCGTAGTCGAGATAGGGGTAGTACGTGACGTTCATGAACCTGCGGCCGGCGGCCCGGAAGGTGAACCATGCCCTGTAATTTATGACCTCTCCTGCAAAGCAGCGGTCCAGGTAGTCTTTTATGAAATTATTAAATACGGCATCACCGAGGAGCTCTGGGACCTTATGCCCTACGATCTCCTCCCTGCTCTTTCCGTGGGCCTTCAAATATGCGTAGCTTACTACAAGGTATTCGTAATTCCTGCCGACTATCGAGATATGGTCCGGGGAGGGGGAGATGAACCGCTCGTAAAACCTGAGGAATTCCTGTGGCATACGGCTTCTCCTGATGGCTTTTGGAAGGGATGGGCACCACAGTTTTTAAAGCGCTGGCGCACCCTGTTGGCACCATCCCGGGACAGGAAGCAACCCCCATCCAGCGCTGAAATTATATCACAAACGTAACCACCCTGTCATCCGATAAAGGCCCTGGGCGGGCGCAGCGCCCCGGGACTTCGGCTATAATCGCAAATAGGTAAAAATGCCAGAAGACATATCAAAACTCAGGATCGAGAAGAGTCCAGGAAAGGGGTACAGGAGAAGAAAATGGAGGCCTGCATACTGGGGGGCCGCCCTTTTACTACTCTTCCTCTCCGGCTACCTGGCCTTTCGCACCCTGAGCGTTACACAGGTAAGGGCGGCGGAGGTGTCCGTCACGTACCCTTCAGAAGGCCTTACCGTCCTTAACGCGAGCGGCTATGTCGAGGCCGAACGGAAGGCCGCGCTCTCCTCCAAGATAACGGGAAGGCTCGTATGGCTCGGGGTCGAGGAAGGGAGCCCCGTCGAGAAGGGACAGATCGTCGCGCGCCTTGAAAGCGCCGACCTCGAGGCCGCGCTCGACGAGGCAAGGGCCTCTCTCAGGGCCTCCAGGGACAACATGGAGGCCGCAAGGGCCGAGCTCGATGACGCAAGGAGCGACTACCGGAGGAAAAAAGAGCTTATGGATATGGAGTTCATAGCCCGAAGCGTCTTCGATGCCGCGGGTGCGAGGCTCAAGAAAGCGGAGGCCGCTTTCGAGGCGGCCAGGGCGGGGGTGCGGGCTGCCGAGGCCGCTGAGCGGGGCGCAAGCGCCTCGCTCGGCTTCACGGAAATAAGGGCCCCCTTCAGCGGGGTCGTCCTCACAAAGAACGCGGACATTGGCGATATCGTCACCCCGGTCGGAGCCGCGGCTGACGCCAAGGCGGCCGTGGTTACGGTCGCGGACATGGATACGCTCTACGTCGAGGCCGACATATCCGAGGCGAATATCGGGAAGGTATACGCCGGAATGCCGTGCGAGATCGAGCTGGATTCGTCGCCCGGCGAAAAGAGGAGGGGGAGCGTCCACATGATAGTGCCAACAGCCGACAGGACCAAGGCCTCCGTAATGGTAAAGGTCCGGTTCCTTGACGGCACCGAGAGGGTGCTTCCCGAGATGAGCGCCAAGGTGGCCTTCCTCTCAAGGGCACCTTCCCGGGAAGAGAACAAACCGCTGCCGACGGTTCCCGGCCAGTCGATAGTCTCCGAGGAGGGCCGGGATTTCGTCTTTATAATCGACGGCGAAAGGGCAGGGAAAAAAGAGGTGCGGACAGGGAAACGGATAGGAGAGGCGATCGAGGTATCGGGAGTGGAGCCCGGGACGAGGATAGTCCTCGCCCCTCCCGAAGGCCTCGAAGACGGCTCGAAGATAGAGGTCATAGAGGAATAATGGCAGGGGCAAAGGAAAGCCCGCTTGTGAGGATAAGGGGCCTTAACAAGTCTTACGCGCGGGGCAGCCGCGTTATCCCGGTCCTCCGGGACATAGACCTCGACATCGAAAATGCCGGGTTCATGGCGCTAATGGGCCCTTCGGGCTCGGGGAAGAGCACGCTCCTTAACCTCATAGCCGGAATAGACAGGCCGGACAGCGGCACAATCGAAATCGGCGGCATAGAGACCACCTCTCTTGCCGAGTCCGAGCTCGCCTCCTGGCGCTCGGACCACGTAGGCTTCATATTCCAGTTCTACAACCTCATGCCGGTCCTTACCGCCCTCGAAAACGTGGAGCTTCCGCTCCTTCTTAAGGACATGCCCCGGAAAGAAAGGCGCGAGAGGGCCGGAATGCTCCTCGGGCTCGTAGGCCTCTCCGAGCGCCTGGACCATTACCCCGGCGAGCTCTCGGGCGGGGAACAGCAGCGGGTCGCCATATCGAGGGCGATGGTCACGGACCCTACCATTCTCGTCGCGGACGAGCCGACCGGCGACCTTGACATGGAATCCGCGGAAGAGGTGCTGCGCTTAATGGAGAGGCTGAACGTGGAATTCGGGAAGACCGTCATCCTGGTCACGCACGACCCCAAGGCCGCCGGGAAGGCGCGCACCGTTAGGCGCCTCGAAAAGGGTTACCTTAATGCCGCTGTTTTTTAAGCTACTATTGAGGAACGCCTTCCGCCACAGGCTCCGCACCATGCTCACGGTCCTCGGCATGGCGGTCGCTATACTCTCATTCGGGCTACTCCGTACGGTAGTGGACGCCTGGTACGCGGGGGTCGAGGCCTCGGCGGCCAACCGGCTCATAACCAGAAACGCCATATCCCTCACATTTTCGCTCCCGCTCTCATATTACGAGAAGATACGGCAGGTCGACGGGGTCGAGAAGCTCTCTTACGGCAACTGGTTCGGCGGCGTATACGGGGACGAGCGGAAATTCTTCGCCAACTTCGCGATGCAGGCGGAAAGCCACCTCAACATAGTGACCGAGCTCGTCCTCTCCCCCGGGGAAAAAGACGCATACCTGAAAGACAGGAAAGGCGCGATAGCCGGAAAAAAACTCGCCCAGAGGTTCGGCTGGGAGATCGGAGACGCCATAACGCTTAAAGGCACTGTCTTTTCAGGCGATTGGGACTTTACTCTCCGGGGCATATACAGGGGACGGGACGACACCGTTGACGAGAGCCTTTTTTTCTTCCACTGGGAATACCTGAACGAGACCCTTGAGGCGCGCGAGCCGATGAGGGCCGGAAGGGTAGGCTTCTACCTCGCGGAGATCGAAAGGCCAGAACTCGCAGCCGTCGTCTCGGGCCGCATAGACTCTCTCTTCGAGAACTCCCTTGCGGAGACGCTCACTGAAACGGAGCGCTCTTTCCAGATGAGCTTCGTAAGCATGACGGAGGCGATAATGACAGCGATCCGGCTCGTCTCGGTCGTGGTCATATTCATAATCATGGCGGTCGTGGCTAACACGATGGCGATGTCGGTCAGGGAGCGCATGGGCGAGTTCGCGGTCATGAAGGCGCTGGGCTTCGGGGCCCGGCATATCACTCTACTCGTATTCGGGGAGTCGCTGGCCATCGCGGCCCTCGGCGCGGCCCTCGGGGCCGCCCTCACCTTCCCCGCCGCTTCTTTTTTCAGGGCCGAACTCGGGCAATACTTTCCGGTGTTCATCATAAAGCCAGCTACCTTCTGGCTGGACGCGGCAGCCGCCCTGATAGTCGCCGCATCCGCTTCCGTCATCCCTTCATACAGGGCCTCGACCGTCCCCATAACCGCCGCCTTGAGAAGGGCGGTATAACAACAATGCCAGTACCGCTCTCATACAGCCTCAAGTCGCTCCTTGCAAGAAAGCTCACGACAGCCCTCACCGCCGGCGGCATGGCCCTCGTCGTCTTCGTCTTCGCCGCGATAACGATGCTGGCCGAGGGGCTCGAGGCCACCCTGGTAGAGACCGGCTCAAGGGACAACATGATCGTCGTAAGGAAGGGAGCGCCATCGGAGGTCCAGAGCACAATAACCCGGGACCAGGCCGCCATAATAGAGTCGCTTCCCGGCGTGGCGCCGGGCCCCGGCGGGATCAGGCTCGCGGCAAAAGAGATAGTCGTCCTCATATCGCTCCAAAAGCGCGGCACCGAAAGCCCCTCCAACGTGGTCATACGGGGGATAACGCCCGCTTCTCTCGAACTCAGGCCGCAGGCAAGGCTCGTCGAAGGCAGGATGCCGAGGCCCGGCACTTACGAGATAATATCCGGAAAGGCGGTCTCAGGCAGGTTCGAGGGGGCGGGCATGGGGGAAAAGCTCTCCTTTGCGATGAGGGAATGGACTGTCGTCGGCATATTCGACGCCGGCGCTACCGGGTTCTCCTCCGAGATATGGGGCGACACCGACTCCCTCATGCAGGCCTTCAGACGTCCCATCTACTCGTCAGTGGTATTCAGGATGGAAGACCCGGAAAGGCTCGATTCCATAAAGGCCGCGATTGAAGACGACCCCAGGCTAAGCCTCGACGCCAAGCGCGAGACGGAGTTCTACTCCGAGCAGTCCAGGGCCCTCTCCCTCTTCCTGAGGGTACTCGGCACCACGCTCACGGCCATATTTTCAATAGGGGCCGTAATCGGGGCCATGATAACAATGTACTCGGCTGTGGCAGGGAGGGTCGGCGAGATCGGGACGCTCCGCGCCCTCGGCTTCGGCAGGACCAGCATACTCGCGGCCTTCCTCGTCGAGTCGCTCCTTACCGGCCTGGCCGGAGGCGCAATCGGCCTCCTTGCCGCATCGTTCCTCCGCTTCATCTCGTTCTCCACGCTCAACTTCCAGACCTTCTCGGAGCTGGCCTTCTCGTTCACCCTCACCCTGAAAACAGCCGTGCTCTCCATAACCGTCGCGCTCATCATGGGCCTCGCAGGAGGACTCCTGCCGGCCCTCAAAGCCTCAAGGATGAAGATAACGGACGCACTCCGGACCGGATAGGCTGCCGGAGCCTCTTGGGGGAAACTTTCTGTAGAAAGTTTCCCCCAAACCCCCTTCAAAGACTTTTAGTTCCTGAGCGTACCCCCTATTTGGGGGTACGCTCAGGAAAAACTGAAAATTTTTGGAGAGAGTTTGAGATGACCTTTTACAAAGGGCCCTCTTAAGGGGTCTTCGGCACCTGTCAGCGTCCGGTGCTTCCGAATCCGTTTTCGCCTCGTGTGGAGGTTGAGAGGTCTTCGGCGAGTTCGATTGCTACCTGGGGGACCGGGAGGAAGACCATTTGCGCGACCTTGTCGCCGGGCCTGAAGGCGAAGGCAGGGCCGTCCGGGGCGGAGTTGCCGTTTATCGCGACTACGCCTATCTCGCCCCTGTAGGAGCTGTCGACGACTCCTGCCGTCACGATGAGGCCTTTTGCGCCGAGGCCGCTCCTGGATTTTATCTGACCGTACCAGCCGTGCGGTATCTGCATTGCGATGCCGGTTTTTATAATCATTGTGCCGCCCGGGGGTATGGTCGCCTCCTCGGACGCGAAGAGGTCCCAGCCCGCGTCGCCGTCGTGCGACTTGCAGGGCGCCTTGGCGGACGCGGAAAGGAGCCTTATCCTGACCGTGAGCGGGGCTTTTTCCATTTTTTCTCCTCTCAAGGGCTGAATTGATATCATATCTGCGCAGCCGGGCGCAAAAGTATTTGTAATCGGCCCGCGCTTATAATAAAATATCCGGACTATGGAAAACAAGAAGACAAAGACGCGGCAAGAGCTAGAGGCTTACCTTAAATCACTTCTGCAGTTCATGCTGAAATCCGGACAGGCGTATGACATGGGGTTCGAGGGCGAGGCCCAGAGGCTTGCGGTGGCGCTGAAGGCCATACTCGATGACCCTGACGGCTCGGGCTCGCTCATCGAGAAGATCGGGCTCGACCTCTACTTTTACGACAACTGCCCGGACTACGACGAGAAGCTCGCGCTGCCGATGAGCGGGCTTGCGCTCTTTGCGCCGTCGAGCAAGGAAAAGAACAGGTATGTTCCGAGGCTCGGCAGGAACCCCGGGATTGCCATGAACAAGGCCAAGTTCGGCGAATGGTGGAGCAAGCCGGTCATCGTGGACGACATCAAAGGGGTGCGCCTCACAAGGAAAGACATAGTAAACGCCGTTTCAAATACCGAGGCAAAGGGCGCGAGGCCGGTCCTTAACGAGGACTTCAACAAGCTCCTTAAGGAGAACCCCATCGGCTGGGTGGACGATGAGGCCGGGCTCAAAAAAGAGCCACTTCTGGGGATGGAGTTCGCGAGCGCCAGGCATATCGCCTTCGAGGTGCTGGTCTCATTCGAGGAGCAGCTCCCGCATTACTTCGAAGGCCTTTACCCGAACTGACCCAATCCGACGATTCAAATCCAGGGCTTTAAAAGACAAGGGGAGCTTCTTTCGAAGCTCCCCTTGGTTTTTTTGTTTTCAAATTAGATTAAGGCATCCTCTTTTAGAGGCTGCCTTGCCTCAGGATTTTTTCAGGAACTTAAGGAAACGCTTGAGAAGCCCCGTCTTTTCCTCTTTTTGAGCCGGCTGCACCTTCGAGGGCTCAAATGCCTTGGACTCCTTCTCCTGCCTCGCTATCGCCATTGCGGCCTGCTCTACCTGCCTTGTATTGTACTGCCTGCCGCCTGCCGGCCTCTTCGTTTCCCGGTCTCCGGCCTTGAAGCCCTGGCCCCTTTTCCTGGGCGGCCTCTGGCCCCTCTCCTGGGACTGCCGGCTGCCTGGCTCGGGTTTCGCGTTCAGGGCGCGCGGCTCTCCTGAAGTAATCTCTTTCGGATTCGCCCCAGCCGGGCTGTTCCCTTTCCGGCGGTTTCTCGGGCGGTTCCTTTTCGGACGGTCCCCGGGCTGACGGCTGCCGGGCTGCCCTGGCTGACTATCAGGCCGAGCGGCCTTTTCCGGTTCCAACGGCAAGGCCTGCGCCAAGGCAGGTCCTGCCGCCGCCTTATCATCGCGCGGAGGGCCCTTTTTCTCATGGCGCCTCTCCGGCCGCTTTCCGTCTTTCTGGAAAGACCTCTCGCGCCCGCCTGGGCCCGGCCTTTTTCCGCCGCCCCCTGCCCTCTCGTGCGGCCTCTCCCTTCTCGGCCTCTCCTTTATGACGAGGTCCCTGACCATTTCCCCTTCTTCTATCCATTCGGTCTCGAGTTTGCGCTCGATGTACTTCTCTATCTCCGGGAGGTTAAGTACATGGTCTTCGCATGCGAGGCTGTACGCCTTGCCGCTTTTACCGGCCCTCGCGGTCCTGCCGATGCGGTGGACGTAATTCGCCGCGTCGTCCGGGAGGTCGTAGTTTATGACGTGGGTCACTCCCTCTATGTGCAGCCCGCGCGCCGCGACGTCCGTGGCGACAAGCACGTTGATCTTCCCGGCCTTGATGCCCTCAATTATCTTCTCGCGCCTGGCCTGGGTCACGTCGCCGGTGAGGACCTTGGCCGGGATGCCGTTCGCCACGAGGTTTATGCCGACCTTCTCGGCTGTGGATTTCATGTTCGTGAATATGATGGCGCGCTCGACGTCGGGGCGCTTGAGGAGCGCAAAGAGTGACGGAAGCTTCTCCTCGTTCGAGACGTAGATTATCCTCTGGTCTATCGCGCTTACGGTAACCTGCTCGGGCTCTATCTCGACCATGACCGGGTCGGGTTTCATGTAGCGCGACGCGAGCCTCCTGACGTTCGAGTCGATGGTCGCGGAAAAGAGCATCGTCTGGCGGGGCTTGCCTTTCGGGAGCTTGCTTGCGATGTACATGATGTCCGGGGCGAAGCCCATGTCGAACATGCGGTCCGCCTCGTCTATGACGAATATCTCGATGGAGTCGAGCGAGAGTGTCTTGGACTTGTAGAGGTCTATCATGCGGCCCGGGGTGGCGACCACCAGCTCGACCCCTTCCTTCAACGCGTTCACCTGCTTGCCGTACTCCACGCCGCCGTAGACTGCGACCGACCTGAACGGCAGGTGCTTTCCGAGCTTTTCTGCATCTTCGATTATCTGGGACGCAAGCTCGCGGGTCGGGGCCATGACGAGCGCCCTTGGCTGCCCGGTCGTATTGGGTCCGGCTGCCATGACCCTGCTGAATATCGTAAGGAGGAAGACCGCGGTCTTTCCTGTGCCGGTCTGGGACTGAGCTATGACGTCCTGCCCGTCAAGGCACGTTGGAAGGGATTGCTCCTGAATGGGTGTACAGTGCTCGAATCCGGCATCGCTAATCCCTCTAAGGATGTCCGGGTGCAGAGCTAAACTTTCAAATTTCATCCGTTCTTTTCAAATCTCCTTTGTTCGGCTATGGCATCTGCCGGTCTGATTGCATAAAACAATATAATATTACACCATTTTTAGCACAATGGAGTCAAGGATTAGTTTCAGGGTACGATTTCGAGTGGAAAGGCGGCCTGAAGATACAATAAAAAAAGCCGGCCACGGAACCTCCGGGCCGGCTCTATTTCGAATCTGGAGCGGGCGATGGGAATCGAACCCACGTCTAAAGCTTGGGAAGCTTTCATTCTACCATTGAACTACGCCCGCGTGATTTCGCTATAAAAATACATCATGCCCGCCGTCGAGTCAAGTCCAATTCCGGGAGCGCGGCTCTTATATTCACCACCATTTAGGCTTGCATTCCTCGCCGTCGCCGGGCTCCTGGACGAAGGTCGTCTCCACAATCGAGCTGCTCACCCAGCCCACATGCCCGCCCTGCTCGTCAGAAGACCTGACCTTCACGAACCCATCGCTCTTTTCGAGCACCTGTACCAGCGCGCCGGGCCTGAGAGTGCCTACTATCTTCACCATGCCCGGCGAGTCCCACATGAGTATCGAGATCCTGCCCTGGGCCCAGTTTGTCGCGAAGTAATCCATGTCGCGGATAACGCCGTGCTCAACGCAGGCAAAGGCCCAGGCGGACATCATTACGCTCAGAACTATCGAGAGGACGACTTTTTTCATGATGTGTTCTCGCCGCAGCCGACCCGGAAGCCTCAGCCGAAACTTCACCTAATTATAACTATTGTAACATTCTTTCATGTTTTGTCCCGTTTGTCCACTGTTTCCCGAAATTTCCTGGGCCCCCGGCTCGCTTGCCCGTCATTTTCAGCTCTGATATACTCAACTGGATTTTATATTATTTCGGTTCCCACTGAACGCACACCCGTAGCCGCAAAATGACCTCTCAGGGTCTGAGCAAGGGTCTTGACGCCTTAGCCTGATAGGAGGAGCGATGCCCCCTGAATTCCTGAACCTCATAGGCGGGAAATGGTCCGCCGCCTCGTCGGGGAAGACGATCGAGAGCGTAAACCCTGCGGATACCGGCGACATAGTCGGCCTTGTCCCGGCTTCAGGAAAAGAGGAGGTCGACAGGGCGGTGGCGGCGGCACGGGAGGCCTACGAGGGCTGGCGCCTTACTCCCGCGCCCAAGCGCGGGGAGATACTATTCAGGGCCGCGGAGCTGCTTCTTAAGCACAAGGACGAGCTTTCAAGGCTCGTAACGAGGGAGATGGGGAAGATACTCCCCGAGGGCATGGGAGACGTGCAGGAGGCCATTGACATGGCCTACTACATGGCGGGGGAAGGCAGGAGGCTGTCCGGCGAGACCGTCCCTTCAGAGCTGTTCGCAAAGGACTGCAAGTCGCTCCGCGTACCCATAGGCGTATTCGCGCTAATAACCCCCTGGAACTTCCCGACCGCCATCCCCGCGTGGAAGATATTCCCCTGCATGATAGCCGGGAATACCGCTGTCTTCAAGCCGTCGAGCTACACGCCCATAGCCGCGGCAAGGCTCGTGGAGCTAATCGCCGAATCCGGCCTCCCGCCCGGCGTACTCAACCTCGTACACGGGACCGGGGATGATACCGGGGAGTACCTTGCCACGCACCCTGGAGTTGACGGGGTCTCCTTCACGGGGTCGTCTGCCGTGGGCGAGAGGCTTGCCAAGCTCTGCAGCGGCCTGGAAAAGGAGATATCCTGCGAGATGGGCGGAAAAAACCCCATCATCGTCATGGACGACGCAAGGCTCGACCTCGCGGTCGAGGGCGCGCTCTGGGGGGCCTTCGGCACTTCCGGGCAGAGGTGCACTGCGGCGAGCAGGCTCATCGTCCATGAGAAGGTCTACGACCGCTTCCTCGGGATGTTCCTCGACGCGGCCCGGAGGCTCAAGACAGGGCGCGGGCTCGACCCCGGCACCCACATGGGGCCGGTCATAAACGAGGCCCAGATGAAGAAGGTTCTGGGCTATATTGAAATCGGCAAGAAGGAAGGCGCGAGGCTCGTCCTCGGAGGCAACAGGCTTGATGACGGAAACTACTCGAAAGGCTTCTTCATAGAGCCGACCGTGTTCGCGGACGTGTCCCCGGAGATGAGGATAGCCCAGGAGGAGATATTCGGCCCCGTCGCCTCGGTCATCAGGTCAAAAGACCTGAAGGACGCCATAGGGATAGCGAACGGGGTCCGGTACGGCCTTTCGTCTTCGATATACACCCAGGACGTGAATAGCTCGGCCATAGCAGAGCGCGACCTCGAAGCCGGGATAGTCTACATAAACGCGCCGACAATCGGGGCCGAGGTGCAGCTCCCGTTCGGCGGGACGAAAAGGAGCGGGCTCGGCAGGAAGGAGGCGGGCGGAAGGGGCGGCTCGCTCGACATGTTCACGAAATGGAAGGTCGTATACAGGGACTTCAGCGGCCGCCTCCAGAAAGCCCAGATAGACAAGGAGTGAAACCGGCGGGCAAAAGGGACAAACGTCCGTTTTTGATCTGGAAAGGACCCGGGTCTTAAACCTCTTCAACCACCTCCCCTTTTTTGCTATAATCCGAAAAAATCAGACTGGAGGGGGGTATGGACCCGGTGCATTTCACAGGCAAGGAAGTTCTCGACATGGCTGTCAGGATAGAGGAAAACGGGATGCGTTTCTACGCGGACGCGTCGAAGGGCGCAAGCAGCAAGGAATTGAAGGCGCTCTTCAAGGCCCTTTCCGAGGAGGAAGGCACCCACATAAAGCTCTTCCTCGAACTCAAGAAGCTCTTGACCGATGAGACGTCCAACGGGTTCGACCCGTATCTCGAAGAGGCGCAGCAGTACCTCAAGACCATGGCCGACGGCGAGGTCTTCACGAACCCGGACGCGGGCAAGGAAGCGGCTGGCGCCGTGAAGAACGAGGAAGAGGCCCTCAAGATGGCGATAGACATGGAGAAGGACTCGCTCCTCTTCTACTACGAGCTTGAGAGGATGATAAGAGAGAAGGACAGGAAGGTCATAGATTCCCTTATAGAGCAGGAAAAGGAGCATGTGAGGAAACTCACCGCGATACAGGCGAGCCTCTTCGGGAAATAAGCGGCTCTTTTCAGGCAGGCAATTCAAAACATTACAAGGAGCGTTCGGATGGTACAATACGTCAAGACCTATTCCTGTCCCACATGCAGCGGGCTCGCGAGCGGACGCGGCCACCTCTGCCACCCGAGGACCGAGGGCCTGCCGTTCGTGTGCGAGTTCTGCGGCAAGGAAGTCTCCGACCCCAGGCACGTCTGCCCCAAGATGGTCGACGAGATCGAGTACGTCTGCAAGAAATGCGGCAGGCTCGCCATCTACGACTCCCTCCTCTGCGAGCCCCAGCCGATAGACACGGAATGAAGCCGGAGCCGGATGGCGCAGGCCGTCCGGCTTGCATTCCATCCTTCCCGGAATGAACTGAAGGCAACCTCAAAAATCTCAGATTTTCCCCGCGATCAATACGCAGAGTCCGGGGAATAAATCGATCTCAAAATCTTATTCAGGCTGCTCAAAAAGCTCAAGATGCAAGGAGTCGAAAATGAGGGCTGAGGCATACTTTTATTGTACGCCGGAATGTCCAATTTTGAAGACAACGCCTTGAAGCGGGTTTTTCAGCAGCCTGTAGGGGATTCGGAGGCCCATGGGGAACGACCTTAAAGAGCGGGCGAAGAAACACATAACCCCGGCCCTTGTTTTCCACACCGACATAGAGGTCAAAAAGGCGGAAGGGCTCTATGTCGAATCGACCGGGGGGAAGAGGTACATGGACTTCTCCTCGGGCCTTGCGACCGCGAACCTGGGGCACTGCCCGCCAGAGGTGCTCGAAGCCGCCAGGCGCCAGATGGACTCTCTCGTCCATTCGGGCTGCATATTCAGGTACTCGTCGCAGGTCGAGCTTGCCGAAAGGCTTGCTGAGATAACCCCCGGCGCAATCGACATGTTCTTCTTCTCAAATAGCGGCGCGGAAGCTATAGAAGGGGCCATAAAGCTCGCGCGCTTTGCAACCGGGCGCCAGGGAATAATCAGCTTCACCGGCGGGTTCCACGGGAGGACGATGGGGGCCCTGACGCTTACGACCTCTGCCGCCAAATACAGGCGCGGCTTCCACCCTCTCTTGCCGTCCGTCTACCACGCGCCCTACCCTTACTGCTACCGCTGCCTGCTCGGGCATCAGAGGAAAGACTGCTCTCTCGAATGCTACGAATACCTCGAAGGCATCCTGAGGCACCAGATATCGCCTGAGGACGTTGCCTGCATGGTAATCGAGCCGGTACTGGGCGAAGGAGGATACGCCCCTCCGCCTCCAGAGGTCCTCTTCAGGCTCCGCGACCTCTGCTCAAGGCACGGCATCCTCCTTATCGCCGACGAGGTGCAGAGCGGTTTCGGCAGGACCGGGAGATGGTTCGCCTCCGAGCACTTCGGCCTTGAGCCTGACATAATCGTCATGGCAAAAGGCATAGCCTCGGGCTTTCCGCTGAGCGCCTTCGGGGCCTCAGCAAGCCTCATGTCAAAGTGGCCTCCCGGAGCGCACGGCACCACATTCGGCGGGAACCCGGTCTCCGCTGCCGCGGCTGTAGCTACAATCGACACAATAAGAAAAAGGGGCCTCCTTGAGAACTCCGCGAGGACCGGAGAGTACGCGCTATCCAGGCTGAACGACATGAAAAAGCGGCACAGCATAATCGGCGACGTGCGCGGGCTCGGCCTCATGATAGGCATCGAGTTCGTGAAGGAGGACGGAGGCCCTGATAAGGAAGGGCTCGAAAGGGTGATGGAACGGTGCCTGGATAACGGGCTAGTCATAATCGAGTGCGGCCCGGGAAAGAACGTCGCCCGCCTCATGCCGCCGCTCACCGTGACCAGGGAAGAGATGGACGCGGCGCTTTCCATATTCGAGGAGGCCCTTCCTTGAGCCGAAGGAAGCGCATTATCATCATGGGGGCCGCCGGACGGGACTTCCACAACTTCAACGTCCTCTACAGGGACGACCCTTCGATAGAGGTCGTCGCCTTCACCGCCGCCCAGATACCCTTTATCGAAAACCGGACCTACCCCCCTTCCCTCGCGGGCCCGCTCTATCCCGAAGGCATAAGGATATATCCGGAAGACGAGCTTCCGGAGCTTATTAAAAAATACGGGGCCGACGAGGTCGTCTTCTCCTACAGCGACGTCTCTTACGAATACGTCATGCAAAGGGCCGCGCTCGCAATCTCGCTGGGCGCGGGTTTTGTGCTACCCTCGGCAGAGGCCGCGATGATAAAGGCAGAAAGGCCGGTTATCTCGGTTTCTGCCGTGCGGACCGGGTGCGGCAAGAGCGGGGTAACGAGGTATATCGGTAAAAAACTCCTCCAAGCCGGGAAAAGGCCGGTTGCCATACGCCATCCCATGCCGTACGGCGACCTCGAGAGGCAGCGGCTGCAGAGGTTCTCATCCCGCGAGGATCTGGTAAAAGCGCAGTGCACTATTGAGGAGCTCGAGGAATACGAGCCGCTTGTCGAATCCGGCCTCGTTGTATACGCCGGGGTCGACTACAGGGCGATACTTGACGAGGCCGAAAAAGAAGGCAACATCATCCTCTGGGACGGCGGGAATAACGACCTCCCTTTCATCCGTCCGGATTTCGAGATTGTCGTCACTGACCCGCTAAGGCCGGGGCACGAACTCGGATATTACCCCGGGGAAGCGAACCTCCGGAGGGCGCATCTCGTGGTCGTCAACAAGGCCGGGAGCGCCGGGGCGGAGGTGGAGCTTGTCGCCTCGAACGCGAGGGCCGTAAACCCCCGCGCCACGATATTGAGGACCGATTCGGCGATAACTGTCGAGGGAGATATAAAGGGGAAGAAGGCGCTGGTCGTGGAGGACGGCCCCACCCTCACCCACGGAGGCATGGCCTTCGGCGCCGGGATTGCAGCAGCAAGGGCATTCGGGGCCGTGCCCGTGGACCCGAGGCCCTACGCCTCCGGCACGATAAAGGAGGCCTTCCGCAAATACCCGGACCTTCAAAACCTCCTGCCGGCGATGGGCTATTCGGAGGGGCAGAAAAAAGAGCTTCAGGAGATAATAGAGAAGACCCCTGCGGACCTGGTCCTCATAGCCACGCCTATAGACCTTTCCCGCGTCGTCCCGATAACGAAACCGGCTGTGCGAGTCCGCTATGAGATAGAGGAGATGGACAGGCCCGGGCTATGGGACGAGGTGCGCGCCTTCCTTTCAAAAACCGGATGAAGGATTTTCTCCTTATACTCGCCAGTAGATACATAGCAGGGACCGAGAGGCGGGACGCGATAGGCGCGGCAGCGGCCCTGAACGCTCTCGGTTTGAAGGCGACCATAGACAGCCTCGGAGAGAACGTAAATACCGCCGAAGAGGCCGCGCGCTCTGCCGAAGAGTACCTGGCCCTCCTCGCCGACATCAAAGAATCCGGCGTAGACTCTCACGTATCCTTGAAGCTAACGCATATGGGCCTTGCGCTATCGGATGAACTCGCCCGGAAGAACACGGAAAAAGTAGTGCAAAGAGCCGCTGACCTCGGGAACTTCGTCCGCATCGACATGGAGGGCTCGGCATTCACGCAGGCGACCATCGACATCTTTCTCGGACTGAGGGACAAATACCCGGACGTCGGAATCGCAATACAGAGCGCCCTTAAAAGGAGCATGGAAGACGCGAGGCGGGTCGCCGCTTCTGGCGGAAGCATCAGGCTCGTAAAGGGCGCGTACAAGGAGCCGCCGTCCATCGCCTTCGCCGACAAGAAAGACGTGGACAGGAGCTTTGAGCGTATCATGAAAGAGCTCCTCTTGAGCGATACCCGCCCAGCCATAGCCACCCACGACGAGAGGCTCATAGACGAAACCAAAAGGTTCGCGGAGGAAAAAGGCATCCCGAAGGGGGCGTTCGATTTCGAGATGCTACTCGGCATCAAAAGGACTCTCCAGAAGAGGCTTTCCGGCGAGGGATATGCCATGAGGGTCTATGTGCCTTATGGCAGGGACTGGCTACCGTACATGCTGAGGAGGGTCCGCGAGCGGAAGGAAAACGCCTGGTTCGTGCTGAGGAACATTCTCGATTGAAATATCGGGCAATCCATTCTATACTTTGGCGATTGATTGAGGCTGCTGAGTGACAATGGCATCGCGGGGGGTCACGAATGGGGATGGACAAAACTATCGGAGGCCTTCTTGCGATGCGTGAGATAACCGACTGGCTGTGCCGGGTCGAGGCAGCCGCGGCTGAGGCATACGGGCTCGCGGCCTCGGTGTTTTCCGAGGACGAGGAATTCGTCCGGCTGCTCCACAAGCTCAAGGCAGACGAACTGGAGCACTATAAGGCCGCCAGGAAGGCTTCGGAGCTTATTGCGGGCGGGATAGACCTGCCCTGCATATTGTCCCTTGACCGCGCTGACATGGAGTATGTGGAAGACTTTCTCCTCTTCCTCAAGGGCAGGATAATGGCGGGCAAGATGACCAAGGAGGGCCTGCTCCATTATATCATCACCATAGAATCCAAGGAATGCAACGACTTCATGTCCTATGTGGTCAACTGGCTTTTCAGGGAGGGCCATTTGGACGGAAATGCGGAAGAGCTCGTCTTCGGGCACAGGAAGAGACTGGAGGATTATGTCGAGTCATTGAACTGGGACCCGCTCATCCAAAGGCTCGAAACCGGTTTTTCGCCGCTACGCGGCAAGAGGCTCCTCGTGGTCTCCCGCGATGGGCTGCTCGAGGAAGGCCTTAAGGCCATATACTCCGGCGTGGAGGTCGTCCTCGACAGCGCAGTGACCGGTAAAGAGGCCCTCGACAGGATTGGCCAATGCGGGTATTCCGCCGTCATGGCCGACGAAGACGTATCCGGCCTTGACCAGGAGTTATTCCCAGCGGCCACGGGGCTCCGCCCGGAGCTGAAAGACAGGCTCATTCTCCTTACGCGAAAACCGGCCTCAGACCCCTCGTTCACGTTAGACGGGCTCAGGGTCCTTCGCAAACCTGCGAGGGTACAGGAGATAAAAAACGCGCTTAATGAAATTGCCTGAGCGCCCTCGCCTTATCGTTCGACTCGCGCTTCCGGCCTATTCCGCATTTCACCTACTGCTTCCGGGTATACGTAATCTCCATCATCTTCTCTTCCTTTCCTCCGACGGGCGTGCCGTACATCTCGAAGGTCACGGTATTGTCGTCCACGAGCCTGCATGTGGAACGCCATTCGGTCGGGCCCTTGACCGGGTCGTCATAGCGGCTCCGCTGTGTGAAGCCCTTGCCGTCTTTATCGATCGGGCCCTCGAAGTAGTATATGGCCGTGCCCATCGAGTCCATCCAGGTGGAGACGAACTTCTTTGTGTTGTTGTCGTATCCCGTGAAGCCCAGGCCGTTGAAGGTGCCGCCCATCCACTCGCCTGTGGACTCCTGCTGAAGGATCCTCCCTCCGAGTATCATCTTCTGCTCGCACGTGCCTGATGATTCCTCAGGCGGCATGCCGGGCTCCCATGATTTCGTCTTCGTATTCCAGCTCCCGGCCATGCGGGAGAGCAACGCATGCGGCGCTCCCGGGGTGCCGAGCTTTATGTAAAGCTCCTTCATGGCCTCGGGGTCCATCTTTCTTTCAGGCTTTCTCTCGGTAGCCATAAAAGCCTCCTTTCAATGCATACCATTACATCATAATTAAGAATATGCGCGGGATGGGGTGGTGTCAAGACGGGAGGGGCGTTGAATGTCATTCCGAAGGAAATCGCTTGTCATCCTGAGCGGAGCGAAGAATCTGCTTTGGGAGGAGTTAAAAATCCCTCTTTTCTAAAGGAAGATTAGATACAGTTAATCTCCCCCGCCCCTCTTTAAAAAAGAGGGGAAAAGCCTTTGCAGGGTGCGACGCTTCGCGCACAAAGTCCTTTGAATTCCAAGGGCAGATGGATTCAAAAAAAGGGCTCACGGAAAAGGGTTACCGCATATCAGTGGTGCGCATAGCGCACCCTACGGAACTGGTGCGCACAACGCACCCCTACGTATTCATCATTACATTAAGGTGGATTAGAATCTTTCAAAACATTCCAGCAGAGAACTCCAAAATCATTTGCCGCCTGTGATAGTTTTTCGTCTGCTGTAACAAAGATACCTTTACTTGCAAATTCAAATCTGCAATGATTCAAAAAAAGAGCGTCAAGAAAGTCAACATCGTATTTTTTTACAATCTCAGAAGATTCTCCGAAGTACTTGGACAATGACAAATCATGCAGAACAAGCCGCTTGTTATCAATTTTGTATCTGATTCTGTTAATCAGCAAAAGATATCCATCCACAGAAAGCACTCCATCACGAAACCATTTTCTTTTCAACACTCCAAATACTTCCCCAATACAATATTCAGAAGTATGGATTCGTATACCAGGTTGCCTTGATAAATATGATTGCAAAATTTCCGTTCCAGGCTCATTTAATTCATTCGCCAACAATTTAAAAAGCGCACATGTATCTAAGAACAAATTGGCGTACTTGGCAGATTTATCCTCTGCAATGAATTTAGGAGGGTTATTTATGTTCATAAAAGACTACCCCCTCCCGCACTCCTCCTTGCTTCCCTTTATCTTCTCTATCGTGTGATTTAGGGCGGGCATGACTACCGCTAAGTTTTCGCGTACGGCCCTGGGACTTCCGGGTAGGTTAATTATGAGGGAGCATTTCCGTATCCCGCAGACCGCGCGGGATATCATTGCGTTGGGGGTCTTCTTGAGGCTCTCGGCGCGCATGGCCTCCGACATCCCGGGGAGCTCCCTTTCGATTACGGCCTTTGTGGCCTCGGGGGTCACGTCCCTGGGGGTTACGCCGGTGCCGCCGGTAGTGAGGATGAGGTCCAGATTCAGAACATCGGCGTATTCGATGAGCTTGGCCTTGATTATGTCCGTCTCGTCCGGGATGACCTCATAGGCCTTTACCTCGGCGGGGAGCGTCTTTATCATGCGCTCGATCTCGGCGCCGCTAAGGTCTTCCCTTTCGCCGCGCGAGCCCTTGTCGCTCATAGTGAGTATTCCGACTGTTACCATGACATGACTCTCCTAAGGAAGCTCTGATTAATTCACAAATGTTGTCATTCTGAGCGCAGCGAAGAAGCTCGTATTTAGAAAATCAGCAACTTACGAGATTCTTCGGTCGCTTACGCTCCCTCAGAATGAAAGAAAACGGAATAAATCAGACCTTACCTAATGTTGCTTAAAACTCAACTCACATGCAGGCTGCTCAAAAAGCTCCAGATGCGAGGCGTCGAGGAGCGAGGAATGAGGCGTACTTTTCGTGTACGCCGCAGTGACGAGCGACGAAGACAACGAAGCAGATGGACTTTTTCAGTAGCCTGCTTAAGGCGTCTCCGAGACCCAGACATCCCCCTTCGAGGTCGTCTCGCTCTTCCAGATGGGGGTCGTCCTCTTGAGCTCGGTTATGGCCCACTCGCAGGCCATGAAGGAGTCGTTCCTGTGCGCGGAGGCGGCGACGATAAGGACGATGTTCTCGCCTATGTCTATCTTCCCTGTCCTGTGGACTATGCCCATCTCTATTATGTTGAAGTTCCTGAGGGCCCTCTCCCTTATGTCCGCGAGCTTCTTCTCGGCCATCACCGGATAATGCTCGAATGAAAGGCCGGTTATGGTCTCGCCCTTGGAGAAGTCCCTTGCCGCGCCTAAAAAAGTGACCACCGCGCCGATGCCATTTGAGGCGGCGGTCACACGGCGCACCTCCTCGTCAATGGAGAAGTCCTTTTCCTGTATCCTTACGAGATCTGACATCAGGTTATCACTCCCTGCTCAAGGAAAGTTGAAAAGATATAGCTCCCCTTTTTTCTAATTAGGGGCAGGGGAGATTATTTGGGTGCGCTATGCGCACCATTATAAATCCCCCTCATTCCCCCTTTAGGAAAGGGGGTAATTCAATTGGCCCCGAAAAGTCTTTAAGCCTACCCGCCCGAGAAAGGCGGCAAAAATCCCACCTCGTCGCCGTCCTTCACGACTGCGTCTTTCTCAGCGAACTCCTGGTTTATGGAGACGAGCACCGAGCGGCTGTCAAGGAGCCCCTTGAGCGCCGGGAAGTCCCTTTTGATGAGGGACTTGAGCTCGTCAAGCGGCAGAGGCGAGCTTATGTCGTATTCCTTTATCTCAGTCTTCGCAAGCCCCTTGAGCATGGCGAAGAACCTTACGGTTACCATTGCTGACCCAGTCCCTTCAGTTCAGTGTCCTGGACCCTGTTCAAGTCCAATTTGACCCTGTTCGAGGCCTTTGCGAATAGCTCGGCAAAAGAGTCGCCCTCCCTCGGGAAGGTGGCATACCCGTAGAGTATGTCGGCCCTGCCCTCGGAAAAGGCGCTCTTGAAGGCCGGCTCGTTCGCTATGACCGCTGATATGGAATGGAGGAGCCTTGTGACCTTCTCGTCGGTATCGAGGAAGAGGAAGCCGAAGGTCTCCTCGTTGAGCCTTATTACTATATCGAAGCTACGGGTCTTTTTCCGTATCTCGCCTATGAGCCTCGTCTCGAAATCGGATTTCCCGGTGCCCATGTCCTTGAGGCCCGCGACCCTTATCGTAGCCAGCACCAGGCCCCTGTCGAACCTCCTTGCGCGGTTAAGCTCCTGCTCGACCTTCTCCTCGAAGATGGTTAGGGGCGCAGGGCCCGTAGCCTCGGCCTCTTTCGAGGCCTCCTTCGGCGCTGGCGCGTGCATGTTGGCGAGAGCTTTTTCCGCGTACACGCAGAAGCGGGAGAGTATCTCGAGGTCCTGCTTCGTGAAGCCGCACGGGAAGATCGAATTGTCCCCGGTCTTGTTGAAGAGCGAGATGACCGCGACCGTCTCCTCGCCTATCATAATGGGCTTCGAGAGGACCGACCTTATGTAAGGGCTCGCCTCCTCGGAAAACTCGCGCATTACCGGCTCTTTTCTCCGGAGGACCTCCATGACCGTTTCCTTCTCGAACGGAAGGAAGTAGTCCCGGACTGCCGCGTCGTCGAGCCCGTAGGTGGCCGCGGTCTGGAACCTCTTGGAGCCGGCCTGCTTTATCCTGAGGAGCGCCCCCTCCGCCCCGAGTATGACGGCGGGGGTGGTGGCGATAATGGTGACGAGCTTCTTCGGGTCCTTCATGGATATCATCTCAAGGCCCGCTTCGTCCACGGCGAACATCTTCCTTGAGCGGAGCTTGTCCTTCTCGCTCTGCTTGTGCTTCCATATGCTCTCGGCAAGGAGGGTCCTTATGTCCTTCAGGAAAGACTCGTGGTAGACCGAAAGCCCGCCGTGGGATATTATCTGCCCGTTCAGGGTGCCCACGAGCCGCCCCTTGGTTATCATGGGAAGCGAAAGATAGACCTTCTTTATCTGACCGTGCTCGGTCCTGTCGACAAGGAAGGTGTCGACCACCCCGTCGAGCGACGCGCCCTCTATGCCCTCGCCCGGGCGGAGCGTAAGGAGCCCGAGGCCCTTGGTGTCCCTGATGCTCGAGGCCTGCAGCATGAGCCTTCCGGAGTCGTCGTCCAGGATGTAGATGAAGCAGGTCAGCCCCGGCACTATCTCCACGAGCCTCTTGCATACGGCGCTCAGGCGCTTCTCCATCGGCTGGTTGGAGGACATGAGCGAGTCCACCTCTTTCCAGAAGGTGAACTTGGCGGAATCCACCCGGAGCTTCTCGTACTCGTTCGACCTCTGTATGACCTCGGCGGCCAGACCGGCAAGGCTCGTAAGGAAGTTAAGGTCTTCCTCAGTGAAGACGTGGGTCGATTCGCTCGAGCTTACGTTTATGACGCCGATTACCTCGCCGTTTACGACGAGCGGGACAGACATTGCGCTCTTTACGTCGCTACGGTCCATTGGACGCGAGAACTGCCCTGACTTGGCCTTTCCGCTCAAGAGCAAGGGCTTTGCCGTGCCGGCGACCTTCCCGGAGACGCCCTCGCCCACCGAGACCCGTATCTTCCTCACGACCTCCTCGTCCATGCCCTTCGCGATCTCGACCCTCAGCATCTTCTCGTCGTTCATGAGCATTATCGAGCCGCGCTCGGCGCGGGTGGACTCTGTCGCGAGCTTCAAGATAACGGAGAGGAGCTCTTTCCTGTCTATGGTGAGCCTTACGGCGTCCACTATCTCGCGGAAGGAGGTGAGTAGGTTGGCCTGCTCGTGCACCTTGTCCTGGCAGTGCCCGTCGTGCGCGGTCGAGGCCCTCACGCCCCATATGAGCCTGGTGGAAAGCGGGCCGAGCTTCTCGACGTCCCTGAACTCCGGCGATTCGAGGAACTTTTCGGTTGCCTGGTCCTGGAGCGCGTTCACGATTACGTCGAGGTCGGGGATTTTCTTGAGGCTTTCGAGGTCGGTGGTCGTCTCTACGTTGAACCTCGAGGCTATGCGGTATCCCAGCTCCTTCAATTTGAAGAGCATGGCGTTCCTGTTCGGGTCGGCTATGAGGCGGATGCGCGTACGCTGGTCCCCGAGGAGAATGGGCAGGAGCTTCAATCCTTCCTTGTTCGCGCCTATCAGGGCTATGTTCTTGACCTCGGCGGGCATACTCAGGACTTCTCCAGTATCTCAAGCTCTATGAGCCTGTTCATGAGCCTTATGGACTCAAGGTCCCCTACGTTCCCCCCGGCCCGCACGTCCTTGCCCCTGGTTTCGTCAAGCCTCCGGAGGCCTTCGAGTATGAGCCCCTCAGAGGACTCGTTTATGGTCCTGTCGTGCGTGACGGCGTCAGGCTCCACCTCGAACTCGCCGTCCTTCCACGCAAGGAGCTGGAAGAAGCCCTCCGCGCCGAGTGCGTCCCTGTAAACGGCGTGCACTACCTGGCCGTCCTTTAGATACACACGCCCGTAACCGAGCTCCGAGCCGAGGTGTATGGCGACCGTCTTCCGTTCCGCATTGAAGATCTGGATTATGTCCACGAGGCTCATGTCCCTGAGCCTGCCCTTGACGCCCACGCCCGCCTCCCGGCCCCGGAAAAGGGCCCTTTTAACCGTTTTATTTTATCCTAAAACCCTTATTTTTTCTACCCTTCGCGCCAGGCCCTATTCCCTTACCTGGCCTTCGCCGAAGATTATGAATTTGCGGGTAGTAAGCTCCTCAAGCCCCATCGGGCCGAAGGCGTGTATCTTGGTGGTCGATATGCCTATCTCCGCGCCGAGCCCGAGCTGGAAACCGTCCGAAAACCTCGTCGAGGCGTTGACGAGCACGGTCGAGGAGTTGACCTCTCGGAGAAACCTCTGGGCGTTGCCGTAGTCGCTCGTGACTATCGATTCGGTATGGAGCGAACCGTACCGCGCTATGTGCCCTATGGCCTCGTCCATGCCGTCGACCACCTTTACCGCGAGTATGAGGTCGAGGTACTCGGATCCCCAGTCCTCTTCGGTCGCGGGGACGGCGTCTTTCAAAATCTCCCTCGTCCTTTCGCAGCCCCTCACTTCCACCCCGGCGGCCTTGTATTTTTCATACATGGAAGGCAGGAACTTCACGGCTGCGTCCTTATGGACGAGGAGCGTCTCCATCGCGTTGCATACGCCAGGCCTCTGGACCTTGGCGTTGAAGGCTATCCTCTCGGCCATCCCGAGGTCGGCTGAAGAGTCGACAAATACGTGGCAGACCCCCTTATAGTGCTTTATTACAGGTATTTTCGAGTTCTCGACTACGAACCTTATGAGCCCCTCGCCTCCCCTCGGTATTATGAGGTCGATCTCCTCCTCGAGCTTCAGCATCTCGAGGACGGCCTCCCTCTCAATCGTGGGTATGACCTGTATCGCGCCCGAAGGCACGCCGGCTTCTGCGCATGCCTCCTTCAGCACTTTTGCGATGGCGTTGTTGGAGTTAATGGCTTCGCTCCCGCCCCGCAGTATCACGGCGTTCCCGGACTTAAGGCAGAGGCCTGCCGCGTCCGCGGTCACGTTCGGCCTGGACTCGTAGATAATGCCTATCACCCCGATGGGGATGCGCATCCTACCGACCATGAGGCCGTTCGGCCTCTTCTGCATCCCGGTTATCTCTCCCACCGGGTCGGGCAGGGCCGCGACTTCCTTGAGCCCGGCTGCCATGGAGCCTATGACCTTATCCGAGAGCGTGAGCCTCTCGACCATTGCCTTCTGAAGGCCCTTGGCCGTGGCAGCCTCCACGTCCTTCCGGTTTTCCTTCTTTAGAAAGTCCGAGGCGACCAAAAGCCCCTCGGCCATATTCACAAGGGCCCGGTTCTTTGCGGCAGTATCGAGCCTTGCCACACCGTAAGAGGCCTCTTTAGCAGCCTTTGCAATCCCCAGGACGCTATCCCTTACAGACATGAAAATCTCCTTGAGAAAATAAATGTAACTACCTTGTTTTTCTCCGGTTTTCCATTCCGAAAGGGGCATCCAAAATGGCGGGGCGATTTGGCCGCGCTCTATGCCGATACGATACTATCGGTAGGAACCCCCCAAGGGTTTAGGAAAAACACGCATTTACATTCCAGGGTGCCTCTAAAAAGAGGCCCCCTCAATCAGAGCACGACCAGGTTGTCCCTGTGGATGACCTCGTCATAGACCTTGTATCCGAGGACGCCCACCACGTCGGCGGTCTTGAGGCCCTTTATCCTCTTTATCTCGGATGAGCTGTAGTTTGCGACCCCCCTCGCGAACTCCATCCCCGACTGGTCCACGCAGTGGACTACCTCCCCGGCCTCGAATGCGCCGTCGACCTCGCTTATGCCGGAGGGCAGCAGGCTCCTCCCCTTTTCAAGGAGAGCGTCCCTTGCGCCGTTGTCTACGAAGACCCTTCCGGTGGGCCGCGCGGAGAAGGCTATCCAGTGCTTCTTGCTTGTCAGCCTGTCCTCCTTGGGGAGAAATAGCGTGCCCTCGTCCTCGCCGGCCATTACGCGGGAGATTACGCCCGGCCTGTTCCCGTTTGCGATGACCGTCGCGGCCCCGAAGTGGGCCGCGAGCCTTGCGGCCTCGCACTTGGACCTTATGCCGCCGGTGCCGAGCCGGTTCGCTGAATTTGCCATCGAGTCGGTCCTCAAGGCGTCGACGTCCTCGACCACGTGCACCTTTTTCGCGTCAGGGAACGCCTTTGGGTCCTTTTCATAGAGCCCGTCTATGTCGGAGAGTATGAGAAGGAGGTCGGCCTCGACCAGGTTCGTGGCAAGGGCCGAGAGTGCGTCGTTGTCGCCGAACTTTATCTCCTCCACGGCCACGGTGTCGTTCTCGTTTATGACAGGCACTATGCCGAGCCTGAAAAGGGCAGTGAGGGTATTGCGGGCGTTAAGGAAGCGCTTGCGGCTCCCCAGGTCGTCGTGGGTAAGGAGCACCTGCGCGGCCTTCTCTTCAACCGCCGAGAACGCGCTGTCGTACATGGCCATGAGCGAGCCCTGCCCCACGGCGGCGGCGGCCTGCCGCTCGGGGATGGCAACGGGCCTATCCCTCATGCCGAGCCTTCTCATGCCGAGGGCGATGGCGCCCGAGCTTACTACCGCTGTCTCCCTGCCCGAGGTCTTAAGCTCCTTTATCGCGGAGGCGAGCCTTGCGAATATGTCCGCGCCGTCAACGGGCGGTGCGGCTATTACGGCGCTCCCGACCTTTATTACGACCCTGCGGGCCTTCTTTGCTATCTTCTTCCTTAAGTCCTTCACCTTGCCTCGGATGCTCCCCCGCCCTTTGAGGCGGATACCTCCCTGCCGACGTAGTTCACAAGCTCCTTAAGGCCTTTTCCCGTGGCTGCTGAGATCGGAAATACCTTTATACCCAAACCGTTAAAAAATTTCAATAACTCCGCGACCTTCTCCTCGGCCTCCGGTATGTCGGTCTTGTTGAGCGCAACCACCTGGGGCCTCTCCGCCAGCTCGGCCTTGAAGGCCCGCAGCTCCCGGTTCACTACCTCGAAGTCCTCTTTCGGGTCCCTGCCCGACACGGGAGAGAGGTCTATGACATGGATGAATATGCTCGTCCGCTCGATGTGCTTCAAAAACCTCACGCCGAGCCCCTTGCCCTCGTGCGCCCCTTCTATGAGGCCCGGGATGTCGGCCACGACGAACCCGCCAAAATCTCCGAATTTCACAATGCCGAGGTTCGGGACGAGGGTCGTGAAGGGGTAATCGGCAATCCTGGGCTTTGCAGCCGAGATATGTGAGATCAGGGTCGATTTCCCGGCGTTCGGAAAGCCTATTATGCCGACGTCGGCAAGGAGCTTGAGCTCTAATTTAAGATTTTTCTCCTCGCCCGGCTCGCCGGGCTGGGCGAACCTGGGCGTCTGGTGGGTGGAGGTCGCGAAATGGGCGTTCCCCTTGCCGCCCCTTCCGCCACGCGATACCAGGTACTCCTGGCCGTCCGCCACGAGGTCGGCGAGCGCCTCCCCGGTGTCCGCGTCCTTTACGACAGTGCCAACGGGCACGTTTATCCTCAAGTCAAGCCCGTCCCTGCCGCTGCACATGCTGCCCATGCCGTGCTGGCCGCGCTCCGCCTTGTATTCGCGCTTGTACTTGAAGTCAAGGAGGCTCGCGAGCCTGCCCTCGGCAATGAGGAGGACGTCGCCGCCCCTTCCGCCGTTGCCGCCGTCAGGGCCGCCCTTGGGCACGTATTTCTCGCGCCTGAAGCTGACGCAGCCCCTGCCGCCGTCGCCGGCCTTTACGTATATCTTTGCCTCGTCTATGAACTTCATCTTTATAATTCCGTTCGGCGCTCACGCGGATTGCCTCCGGTAAGGCACGTTTTATTTACAAGAGACCTTTTAACGCGCTGGAGCGCTGTGCGCGCCATGAATTGTCCGCTCCGCTTATGCCCGGACTACTTCTTAAATATAAAAAAGCGCTGAAATGCAAAAAGGGCGGATGGAAAGACTGAAAAAGCCTCTCCTTTCCGCCCTTATGAATGATTTTTCCAGACCCTTTTCTACTGCGGAAGGATGTTTACGACCTTCTTGGCTCCCCTGTCCTCGAACTGGACCACCCCGCTTACCTTCGCGAATATGGTGAAGTCCCTGCCCATGCCTGCGTTCGAGCCGGGGTATACCTTGCTCCCCACCTGCCTGACTATTATGGAGCCGGCGGAGACGGCCTGGCCCGAGAAGCGCTTGACACCCCTTCTCTGGCCGTTCGAGTCCCTGCCGTTCCTTGAGCTTCCGCCCGCCTTTTTATGTGCCACTGTAAAACCTCCTGAAAGCCTTAAAATATCAAGACCTGATTTCCTGTATCTTTATGCTGGTGAAGGGCTGCCTGTGACCCTGGCGCTTGTCGTAGCCCTTCCTCCTCTTCTTCTTGTAGATGATAACCTTCTTGTCCCTGTCCTGGGTGAGTATCTCGGCGACGACTACCGCCCCCTCCACCCTCGGGGAGCCCACCTTTATGCTCTCTCCCTCGCCGACAGCAAGCACGTCGGAAAGCTCTATTCTCGCGCCGGGCTCGCCGGAGAGCTTCTCAACGTTCAGGACGTCTCCTTCCGAGACCCTGTACTGCTTTCCGCCTGTTTTAATGACCGCATACATCTTCTAATGCCCTCCAGGAATCTATTCCAAGCCTTTTGAATGTTAAATAATAACGGTTTTGGAAACCCGTGTCAAGCCCTTTGTCACAGGGTGCAAGGCGACCCGCGCCTGGTGCAATCCGGCCTTGCAAACACATCTCGGATATTCTATCCTGTCTCCTAACAAAAACAAATCATTAAATATTTCCATAGAGAGCCAGCCTGCTCAGTATCGCAGCCTGAAGACCATGCCGCCAGTAAGAGAGCTCCGGAAAGACCATATCGTACTCGCCTTTTTTTTCGTAACCGGCCTTACCGGCCTCGCCTACGAGGTCGTGTGGATACGGCTTCTGATACTCTCCTTCGGCTCCACCCAGTTCGCGGTCACCACGGTCCTTTCGACCTTCATGGCCGGGCTCGCGCTCGGGAGCGCCATTTTCGGCAGGGTCGTCGACCGCTCCGACGCTCCCCTCAGGACCTACGCCGTCCTCATAATAGCGCTCGGGGCATACTGCATCGCCTCGCCCCTGGTCTTCAGCCTCGTAAAGGGCGTCTACCTTTACGCCTCGCCCATAACCGGGGATTCCACTTACAGGGCCGGTTTCGAGCCGGCGCAGTTCGGGCTGTCGCTCCTGGCCCTTATCGTCCCTACGACGCTCATGGGCGGCACCCTGCCAGCCGTTGTCAAACACTTCGCATCTACAGAGAGGATCGGTTTCCATATAGCCGTCCCGTATGCCGTAAACACACTCGGGGCTGTAACGGGCTGCCTCGCCACGGGGCTCTTTTCGCTTTACTACCTCGGCGTTAGCTCGACCCTTTACCTGGCAGGGGCGGTGGACATCATCGCCGGGCTCCTGTTACTCGCTTTTTTCAGGCATGACGGCGCGCGGAAGGCGGGCCCGGCGCCGGTGGCGGAAGCTCCTTGCGCCCAGGAGGCAGGCGCCGCAAAAATGAGGCTGAACGCCTTCATCATATCCGCCTTCTTCCTTTCCGGCTTCGCGAGCCTCGCCTATGAAGTCCTCTGGACGCGGATACTCTCGCTTGTCCTGGGCTCGTCAGTGTACGCGTTCACCATAATGCTCTCGACATTTCTCGCAGGGATCGGCCTCGGGAGCATCGCCTTCGCCCCGCTCGTGGACAGGTTGAGGCGGCCCGTATTCTGGTTCGCGCTCCTCGAAGCCGTGATAGGCCTATTCGCCCTCGCCTCCATATTCCTTTATAAAGAGCTCCCGTTCGTGTTCTTCAACCTGAAGCAGGCCTTCGGCGAGAGGTTCTGGCTCTTCCTCGTCTTCAAGTTCCTCATGGCCTCAATGGTCATGATAGTGCCCGCGCTCGCGATGGGCGCCCTATTCCCGCTCGTCAACAGGATATATTCGGAGGGGCGCCGGTCAATCGGAAAGAGGGTCGGGAACGTCTACTTCTTCAACACCTCCGGAGCGATACTCGGCTCTTTCTCCGGCGGCTTTATCCTCATCCCCTGGCTCGGGGCCCAGAACGGGGTCGTCCTCATAGCGGCCCTCAATATGGCGATATGCATTTCCGCGCTGGCCTTCTCAGGCCTTTCCGCCTCATGGAAATCCCGGTGGGCGGCCGCGTTTGCGGCAATTTACATCGTGACGGCCCTAATGCTCCCGTCATGGGAAAGGCAGGCCATGACGACTGGGATGTACGCAAACGATTACGGGAATACAGGCGGAAAGGCTTCCTTCAGGGACTGGGCATTCAACGACAAACTCCTCTACTATAACGAGGGGCTTAACGCCGTCATAACCGTCCGGAGCTCAGGGCCCGACGGCGAGACGCTCACCTACCAGGCGAACGGGAAACAGGAGGCCAGAAGCGACCGGGGGAAGCCCCCGGCAAGCTGGACGGTGCTCGGCCACATCCCGGCCATACTACACCGCGGGGACCCCCGGGACGCGCTCCTCATAGGCCTCGGCTCGGGCGTGACCCTCGGCATGTTGGAGCTTTACCCTTTCAGTGCCTTCGACGTGGTCGAGCTCGAGCCCGCCGTAGTGGACGCGGCAAGGTTCTTCTCCAGGGCAAACAACAACGCGCTGGAAGACCCCAGGGTGCGCCTCCATGTGACCGACGGCAGGAGCTTCCTCTCGTCGGTCAAGCGCAAATACGACGTCATCGTGTCGGGCGTTTCAGACCCCTGGATCTCCGGGGTCTCGAACCTTTTCACATACGACTATTTCATGGAGCTCAAGGGCAGGCTGAATGATGGCGGCATAGTGGCGGTCTGGTTTTCCAATTACAACAGCACGCCCGAGGACTTCAAAACAGGCCTCAACTCCTTTGCCGCCGCTTTCCCGCACGCGAGCGTATGGTTCCATTTCAGGGAGTCCCTCGACCTGGTGGTCATCGGGAGCGTCGGGGAGCACCCGGTCGACATGGCGCGCCTCAGGGCAGTCTTCGCGGACCGAAGGATAAGGGAGAGCCTTCAAAGCGTGGACATGAACACACCCTACGACTTCTTCGGCCTGCACCTTGCCGGCGATGCGGAACTCCGTAAATACATAGGGGACTCCGTCATAAACACGGACGAGAGGCCGGTACTCGAATTCTCTCTCCCGAAGAGCCTTTACAGGAAGGTGACCGGCCCGGACAGGGTCGCGGAGCTACTTGAATCTGCCGGATGGGAAGCGCCGGGAGTGGTCCTCCGTGGAGAGGAGCCCGGGGAATTCTATCTTAACCTCGGGAAGAGCTACAACCAGTACGCGTTCAGGCTCGAACAGGCCCGCCGGGCTTTCCTAAGGTCGCTCGAATCAGACCCCGGCAATGCGGAAGCGCGGGTTTACGCCGAAAGGCTCGGAAAAGAGCTCGGCCGCTGACCCCTCCTTTCCTCCCCTCCTTGCAAAACACGGCAAAATCGGCAAGAATCACATTGTATGGACCGGGGCGGAGGAGAAAGAAAATATATCTTCGGGCTCAACCGGAACGTATTCTATACCGGTTTCGTGAGCATGCTGATGGACATCTCTTCAGAGATGGTCTATCCGCTCCTGCCTCTTTTCCTCACGACGGTACTAGGCGCCACAAAGACCGCCGTAGGCATAATCGAGGGCATAGCCGAGACCACTGCCTCGATCCTCAAGATCTTCTCGGGCTGGCTCTCTGACAAGCTCGGCAAAAGGAAGCTCCTCATGGGCGCGGGCTACGGCATATCCGCCGTGAGCAGGCCCCTCATCGCGATCGCGACAGCGTGGTCGCACGTGCTCGGCGCTCGGTTCATAGACAGGGTCGGCAAGGGCACCAGGACCGCCCCGCGTGACGCGATAATCGCAGACTCGACGGAAAAGGAGAAGCTCGGCCTGGCGTTCGGCTTCCACAGGTCGATGGATACCGTGGGGGCCATAATAGGCCCGGGCATCGCGTTCCTTATACTCCTTTTCTTCGTAGGCAACCTCCGGCTCGTGTTCCTCCTCTCGACCATACCGGCCCTTATATCCGTCCTGGTCATAATAATTTTCATAACCGAAAAAAAGAGGACCAGAGAGGAGGCCGCGAGGCTACCGAGGTTCTCGATATCCGATTTCGACGGCCCGTTCAGGCGCTACCTTGTGGTAGTCGGGATTTTCTCGCTCGGATATTTCGCCGACGCCTTCGTGATACTCAGGGCCGAAGACCTGGGGGTGAGTAGCGCCCTCATCCCGATAATATATCTCGCTTTCAATATCGTCTACGCGCTTTCTTCGACGCCAATGGGGGCGCTCGCAGACAAGATAGGCCTCCGGCGCATGGTGCTGGCCGGCTTCGTTTATTACTCCGTTATATTCGTCCTCATCGCCTTCTCTACCGAAGCACTCCACATCTGGATATTATTCCCGCTCTACGGCATATTCAAGGGCATGAGCGAGGGGACACTCCGGGCCTACCTCGCGACCCTCGCCCCGCCGGAGCGGAAGGCCACGGCATTCGGCGTGTACCATACGGTGGTCGGCCTCATGCTCCTTCCGGCAAGCGTGATGGCAGGATACCTCTGGGACAACGTGGGCCCGGAAGCGACCTTCCTTTACGGAAGCGGCATGTCCGCCTTAGCCGCCCTTGTTTTCGTGGTATTCAGGCCGGGGAAGGGATGAGATGGCCGGCGCGGCTTGAGACGCCGCGACAGTGCGGGAAAGGTTTACTTCGCGGAGCTTGCCCTTGACGTCGCCGAATAGGATCACGCCCTTGGCGACGGCCTGCACAGGCAGCATCCCGTTGGTGAAATTTATCTCTATCTCGCCGTTCTTGGAGCCGAAGAGGTCCTTGTCTATCCGGGCGTCCGCCAGGTAGTCGGAGGTCCTCCTTTTTCTTTTCTTCTTAAGCTCCTTTTCAGGCACTATCCTTATGCTTATCTCGGGGAAGCGGCCGTCCCTGGGAAAGCTCGCTATATTGTAGACGCGACCTTCCTCTATTTTACCGTACGACCCGAACCTGAAGTTATAGAAGGCGGCTATGGGGTCATCGACGAACATGCCCTCCGGTATGTCCGCCGCACCCTCCTTATCCTTCTTTTCGCCCTTCCAATAGTCCCAGATCACGGTCATTTTCGCGTAATCCACGGTATGGACCGACCTTTTCCTGTCCTTCCCGTCTATCTCGACCTCTTTCTCGAAGCGCTCGGTCACGAACCTTTTGCCGTCGTCGGTCATCCTGAGAGTTGCGATATACTTATCCCGCCTGTGGCGCAAAATCGTTCCCACGAAGCCCGAGGTCTGGGCCGTAAGGGTCGCCGTGTACAGGCCGCCTTCCCCCTCCTCTATCTTGAGCCTGCCTTCAGCGACGTCGTCGAATATCCAGAAACCTATCTCATAGACGAGTTCCTCGCCGGCAAAGGCCTGGCCTATCGTCTTTTCGTTTCCGGACCCCGCATGCAGGGGGGCGGCTGTCGATGAGAGGAGAAGTAAAACCAGACTTAAGCTGAAAAGGCACTTGATTGAATTACGCATGGGTTTTATTTTAAAGAATTTCAGGAGGTAAATCAAGCAAATACAAACGCGAGCCCGGCCCGGGGTTGCGCTGGCCGGTTCTTGACATATAATTGTTGGAAGGGATGCTTCATTTCCATGTCATCGGTATGGGAATAGTCTGCGTCCCGCCAACCGGCAGTCAAATAAACCCCAACGAGGAGGAGAATGAAATGAAGAGGTCAACTCTTTCAGCCGTAGCCGTATCGTTTTTCCTGTCCGCATTCGCCGTAGCGCCGGCTATTTCCAACGCGCAGGATATGACCGCCCAGCAGAGGCAGCAGCAGATGCAGCAGCCCATGACCCAGCAGCAGGCCGTGCAGCAGACGCAGCAGGCGATAGACAACCTCAAATCGGCCCTCAAGACCTTCCAGCAGCAGCAACAGGCCGCGGCAGATGACGAGCACATCAAGGAGGCGGTAAGCAACACCGAAGAGGCGATAGAGAACGCCGAGAAGGCCCTTGAGCACGCGAGGCTTTCCCAGCCCCAGGCAGGCGCAGGGCAGCAGCCCCGCGCAACACCCGGCTCGGAGCGCGGCACGACCGGCGGCGGGATGTAAGAGAGCCCAGCCTGGACTTTAAATCCAGGGCCCAAGGGAACGATAGCGCCTGAACGTTGGCACACTGGCAATAATCAGAGGGACGGGCAAAAACCCGTCCCTTTCTTTTTTCATCCTGTTCGCTTCCGGAGCGCCCATGCCAGTGCCTCCTCTCAGGAATTGCAAGCCTTTAAGGGTTTGCGATTCAAGAATCACGTTCAGGCTGCCCAAACAGCTCAATTTCACACCAGCGCACTTTTACCGGTTTTCAAGACACGGGCTGCCTTTAAAATGATTTACAAGCCGCCATAAGTCATAGTATATTAAGCGTTATCCAACCATGGCGCCCATCGTATCGATAGTAGGGAAATCCGGGAGCGGCAAGACTACGCTCCTCGAGAAGGTCATCTCCGAGCTTACCCGGAGGGGCTACAGGGTAGGCGTATTGAAGCACGACGCGCACGGCTTCGAGATAGACCACGAGGGCAAGGACTCCTGGAGGCACAAGCAGGCCGGCGCAAGGGTCGTGGCCCTCTCGTCTCCAGAGAAGTTCGCGGTAATAAAAGACGTTGAAAAGGAATGGCCGCCCGAGAGGCTTATCGCCTCCTATCTTTCCGGGGTGGATGTGGTCGTCCTCGAAGGCTTCAAGAAATCGCCCTTCCCCAAAATAGAGGTGGTGCGGAAGGCGAACTCGTCAAGGCCGGTCTGCGCCAAGGACAAGAACCTCATGGCCTTTGCCTCGGACTTCAAGGTGAGCAGGCGCCTGCCCGTCTATAAGCTTAACGATTTCAAAGGCATATCCGACCTCATCGAAGAGAGGATAATAAAGGGGCACAGGGACCCCGGCGTAAGCCTTCTGGTTAACGGGACCAACGTTGAGCTGAAGCCGTTCATAGAAAACCTCCTCCGGGACGGCGTGACCGGCATGATAAAGAGCCTAAAGGGATGCGGCGAAGCCGACGAGATCGAGATAAGGATCACCAGGCGCGGCTCATGAACGCTTGTACCTGAGGCTCTTCCGAGAACTGAATCGCGCCAAGGGCGATATGCCTCCACAAACGGCTTGATAAACCACTCGCCTTGAACAACTTACCTCAAAATCCGCCCTTGAAGATGACCGGAGCGATACTCGCCGGCGGCCAGAGCCGCCGGATGGGCTTCAACAAGGCCTTCATAGATACTGCCCAGGGCACCATTATAGAAAGGACGGTCCGCGTCGTGGGGTCGGTATTCGACCCCGCCTTCATAGTCGCGAACGATATTGCGCTGTACGGCAGCCTGGGTCTTCCTGTGCACGAGGACATAATCAAGGGGGCCGGGAGCCTGGGAGGGATCTACACCGCCCTTTACCTTTCCGGATCCGAGCATGCGTTCGTAACGGCCTGCGACATGCCTCACCTCGACGCTGGATGCGTAAGGGCGGTCGCGGAAAGGGCATCGAAAGCGGACTGCGTCATACCTTTCATAGGCGGCATGCTACACCCCATGCACGCGGCCTACTCCAAAAGGTGCATGTCGGCAATAGAGGAGATGGTAAGGGCCGGAAACCTCAGGATAAACGACCTCTTCGGGAAGATAGATACGATGAGGCTTACGGAAGAGGACTTCCCGGGCCTCGACATATCCATATCCGTCGAGAACGTGAACACCAGAGACGACCTCAAAAGGGCCGGGATAGATGAAAAGTGACGGGAAAGCGGATATCGGAAAGCTCGAAACCCTGATGGAGAGGCTGCGGGCAGAGGACGGCTGCCCCTGGGACAGGGCGCAGTCCATGGATTCCCTCGTGCCTTTCATAATCGAGGAGGCCTACGAGGTCATATGCGCCATAGACTCCGGCATTCCCGATGAAATCCGGGACGAGCTGGGGGACCTCCTTTTCCAGGTCATATTCATTTCGCAAATAGCGAAGGAAAAAGGGGACTTCACGCTCGCAGACGTCATAGACCGCTCAAACTCGAAGATGATAAGCCGACACCCCCATGTGTTCGGAGAGGCCAGGGCCGAAACGCCCGAAGAGGTGCTCCGCCAGTGGGCTGAGATAAAAAAGAAGGAGAAGAGCGGCAAGGAGACCGGCGGACGCCTTGCCGGGGTCCCGGAAGTCCTGCCTGCGCTCCTTCGGGCGCACAAGATAAGCCAGAAGGCGGCAAAGGCGGGATTCGACTGGAAGAATACGGAAGAGGTACTGGAAAAACTCAACGAGGAGCTTGACGAATTCAAGGAGGCTGTAAGGAAGAAGGAGCCTCTTCAAATGGAAGAAGAGCTCGGCGACATGCTCTTCACCCTCGTAAACGTCGGGAGGTTCCTCGAAGTAAACCCCGAGGACGCACTTAGAAAGACCATCGCGAAGTTCATAACCCGCTTCCACCACATCGAAAGCGAGCTCCTTAAACAGGGCCGCGACCTCTCATCAACCCCCATTGACGAGCTCGAACGCCTCTGGCAAGAGGCAAAGTCGCCCAAAAGACAGGATTAGCAGGCGGCAGAAAGACTCTGGGGAAAACTTTCCGTAGAAAGCCTGGTGACGCTCTGCGCACCAGCGAATTGCAAAGGCCTTTTAACGCGCTGCCGCGCTTTTCGGCATAAGGCTCCGCTCTCTTTCCGCCACCAGCCTCCGGGCTCGGCCCTTATGTCGCTCGGCCCGCTACGGGGCCTCGCTCCTGTTGCCCCGCCTCGCCCGCCCTTCCTCCAACCCTATGTTCGCTCCGCCTTATGCCAGGGTTATTTTGTAGAAGCAAAACAAAAAGTGCCTCTCAAAAAAATTTTTCCAGCAGCCTGCTAAATCAAGGGCTTCAGGAGATTTCCCCACATGCTGTGGATAAGCTGTTGAAAAGAGGGCCTATGCAAAAAACGGCAAAACCGGATTATATGGGCGTTCTGAACGTTGCTCTTTTTTTAGGCACAAAATAACTCGGTAAATTAAACGCTTGGGGCCATTCGCCCCTTATTCATTTAACCCGCCTTTTTGCCTCTCCGAAATAAAAAACCTTTTAAAAACGCGAGCTCAGTAACGCCCATGAGCCTGGATGCCGCGACATAGGAAATAACACCCAGTCCGAGACAGGCGCTTAAGAGGGCCGCCTTCCACACGCCTCCCGGGATATCGACTATGCCGAATGCCAGTAGATATACGAGGACGCCCATGACGAGCGCAGCTCCCGTGGACTTAAGCCCTGAGACTAACATCCCTGTCACGCCGAAACGCCCGAACTTCATCCGGAGGACGACAAAGAGAATCGAGCAGTTCACAAGCGCGGCGAGCGTTGTCGCCAGCGCGAGCCCGCCGTGCCCGAGCGGTCCTATGAGCACGAAGCAGAAGACCGCATTGAACAGGAAGGCTATGAGGGCTATCCAGACAGGGGTCATGGTGTCCTTGAGCGAATAGAAGACCGAGGTGAGTATCCGGGCGATTGCCACCGGCACTAGGCCGAAGGCGTAAAAGTAGAGGGCGGTCGCGGTCCCGGCGGCGTCGGCGGCGCTGAACTCCCCTCTCGTGAAAAGGAGCTCGATTATCGGGTATGAGAGGACCAGGAGGCCGATGGTAGCCGGTATCATGACGAAATTCACTATCCTCACGGCAAAGGAGATGGAGCCCTTGAAGCCGTCCCAGTCTTGTCTCGTCACCTGCTCGGAGAGGCTCGGGAGCACCGCGGTCGTTACCGAGACCCCAAAAACGCCGAGCGGGAGCTCCATGAGCCTCCCCGCGTAATAAAGGTACGAGACAGCTCCCTCGGGCAGCCCGGAGGCGAACCACATGGTTACGAATATATTGAGCTGGTATACGCCTATGCCGAAGGCGGCAGGCCCCATGAGGGCGAATATCTTCCTTATTGCGCTGTCCCTGAACCCGAATGAGAATCTAGGGAGCATCCCGACCCTGCCCAGGAACGGCACCTGCAGAAGCAGCTGGAAAACACCGCCCGCAAGCACCCCCACCACCAGGGCGTAGACCGGGGAGTCGAGGTACGGGGCTATCGCGAAGATGCTCGCGATGATGGCCAGATTGAAAAGGACCGGCGAAAGGGCCGGGGCCGTGAAATGCCTGTAGGAATTCAAGACCCCCATGGCGATGCCCATTAGCCCCACGAAGAGCATGTAGGGGAACATCCACCTGGTTAGGGATACCGTAAGCTCGAATTTGCCCGGGTCGGAGAGGAAGCCCGGGGCCATCAACCAGACTATCTCCCTTGAGAAGATGATGCCGATTATGGCGAGGGCGGCAAGGATAAGTGCGAAGAGGGTGAAGACGCTCGAGGCGAGAGACCTCAATGCGCTCCGGTCCCTTCTGCTCATCTCGTCCGTGAATATGGGGATAAATGAGGATGTAAGGGCGCCCTCGCCCACGAGCCGGCGGAGGAGGTTCGATATCCTGAAGGCCATGAAGAAGGCGTCCGCAACAAGGCCGGCGCCGAAAACATAGGCCAGGGCCGCGTCCCTCAGGTAGCCGAGCACCCTGCTTGCCGCTGTAAGGGCGCTTATGACCGAGGCGGCCCCGGTGATCCTCCTTTCGTGGCTCACACGGCGCACCCAAAGGGCTTGACAAGGGGTCTAAAAACAAATATCATGTCTCTTTATCCGAAAACCGGGCCTATCTCGGACGAAGCAGGCCAATATAGATGCAATCTATAAAGATCAAGGTTAACAAATTAGCGCCTTAAAAGGTAGCATAAATTAAAGGGAAAGATACTTTCAGGAGGATATCTTGGCCAATCACGCGTCGGCAATAAAGAGGCACAAACAGAGCGAGAAGAGGAGGCAGAGGAACGCCTCCGTTAAGTCCTCGTTGAGGACGGCGGTAAAGAAAGTGAAAGAGGCGGTTGCGGCAGGAAAGGCCGACGAGGCGAAAACGAGCCTCAAGAACGCGATAACCGAGCTTGACAAGGCCGCTTCAAAGGGCGTTCTCCACAAGAATAACGCCTCAAGGAGGGTATCCCGCCTCTCTAAGCTTGTTAACCAGAAGACGAAGTAGATAATACCTCATAGAAACCAGAAGACCTCCGGGCAAAAACCCGGAGGTCTTTTTTTTGCGTTCAGTACTCCCTGAGAGAAGTTCCCTTCCAGAAGCTTATTTGCGCCCCTCATGTTTGTCGGTTAAGCTGATTATCAGCTGAAATCCCCGACCTTCAGGAGGACCCATGAAAAGACGCCTTCCTGCCCACGACGAGGTCCGAAGGACTCTCATGCACGGTGACTTTGGCCGCATTCAGGAGCTTGCCGGCAAGCTCCACACAGCGGACCTCGCTCATTACCTTGGCGAGCTCCTTCCAGCAGAGGCGGCGCGTATCATCACGATACTCCAGGAAAGGAACCAGGCCGAGGTCCTGAGCTATTTTCCCCTCCCCTACCAGCTCGCGCTCGTAAGAGAGCTCGGCCCCGGAAGGCTCGGGCCGATAATGAACCTCATGTCGCACGACGACCGCGCCGACCTCCTCAAGGCCCTCCCGGAGGACCTCCGCTACGACGTCCTCCATTCCATGGCAAAGGCCGAGAGGGAGGACATAATAATGCTCGGAGCCTATCCCGAGGGGAGCGCCGGGTCGATAATGACGTCCGACTACGCGGTCCTCTACCCCGAGCTTACAGCCGCTGCCTCGGTAGAGACGCTAAGGAGGGAAGCGCCGGAAAAGGAGACCATAGACAGGGCGTTCGTAATCGACCCCGACCGCCGCCTCCTCGGTACCGTGAGGTTCCAGTCCCTGGTATTCGCTAAGCCGGGCACGCTCGTGCGGGAGTTGATGGAGGGGCTTACCCACGCCGTAAGGACGGACGACACGGCCGAACACGCGGCAAGGCAGATAGGGCGCTACGACATACCGGCCCTGCCCGTCGTGGACGGAGAGGACAGGCTCGTGGGCATCATCACCCACGACGACGCGATGGACGTCCTGCAGGCGGAGGCTACCGAAGACTTCCACAAGGCCGGGACCATAGGGAAGCTCCCAGGGAACGTCAGGACCGCGAGCCCGTGGCTCCTTTACCGGAAGAGAGTGGTATGGCTGGTGCTTCTCGTATTCGGGAACGTCTTCTCCGGCGCAGGCATAGCGTATTTCGAGGAGACCATCGCGGCATTCGTCACGCTGGTATTTTTCCTCCCGCTCCTCATTGACAGCAGCGGGAACGCGGGTTCGCAGGCCGCAACCCTCATGATACGCGCGCTCGCCACCGGGGACGTGGAGGTTAAGGACTGGGGACGGATGCTCGGGCGCGAGATATTCATCGCGCTCGCCCTCGGGCTGACCATGGCCGCTGCGGTCTCTCTCATAGGGGTTGCGCGCGGCGGGCCGGAAATAGCGCTCGTCGTATCGCTATCCATGCTGGCGGTAGTGATAATCGGGAGCCTTTTCGGCCTGAGCCTGCCCTTTATCCTGAGCCGCCTCAGGATGGACCCCGCGGCCGCGAGCGCGCCCCTTATAACGTCGGTAGCCGACGCCCTGGGCGTTTTCATCTATTTCCTGATAGCGAACGCGCTCCTCATGAGGGGGGTGTAAGGAGCTTTTGTCCTAAAGACCTTATGCGCGCTGCCGCGCTTTTTTTCGGACTTAAGCGGAAGACCTTTTCCGCACTGCCGTGCGTTTTCGAGGGTAAGACTCGCTTGCTAGCCCCCTCCCCGTGAACACACAAAAGCGAAGAGAGACCCCGGAATTTTTTCGGGGTCGAGCGAGCGGATGCAAATCCGGAAATCTTCCTCTTGTGTTGAAGATTCCCGGCGGAATGCCGGGAATCTTCAACGGGCCCCCAAAGTCGCGGAGTTTACCCTGAGCAAAGCGAAGGGCTAGTTCTACTTCCCCGGCCCGTTCACGCTCTTCCTCCCTATGCAGCGCTCGCCTTACCCTCAGGGGTTTGTTTAAAGACAAAAAAAGGAATTCGTGCCGCAAATTTGTTTTTGCATTTCAAGATACCGGGGCACAAGGCGTTGCGAGTGCATAGGGATGGAGGAAGGGCGGGCGAGGCGGAGCAGCAGGAGCGAGGCCCCGAAGGGGGCCGAGCGACTTAAGGGCCGAGCCCGGAGGCGGATAGCGAGCCGAGCCTTGTGCCCAAAAAAGCGCGGCAGCGCGCAAAAGGCTTTTGGTAAGAGCATAGCTGAACGACCCGCAAAATCCTCTCTACTCCTCCCCTCCCTTTCTCCTCATCTTCTTTTTCACTCCCCTTATCGACTTTGCTTTCAAGCGCCGCTCCTTAGACGCGGCGGTGGGCCTCGTCTTTCTCCTCCGCCTCGGTTTTTCCGTTGCGCGCGCTACGAGGTCTATGAGCTTTTGAAGGGCTTCGGTCCTGTTCCGCTCCTGACTCCTGGACTCACGCGCCTCTATGACAATGTCCCCCGCAGCCGTAAGCCTGTGCCCGGCAATCGCCTTGAGCCTGTCCTTTACGTCCTGGGGCAGGGAGGAGGAATTTACGTTGAACCTGAGCTGCACGGCCGTCGAGGCCTTGTTTACGTGCTGCCCGCCCGGCCCGCCCGCGCGGACGAACTCCCACGAAAGCTCGCCCTCAAGGAGCCATATGGTATCTGTCACCTTTATCATGGGGTGAGTTTACACCAGCCGGGGGCCGCGCTCAAGGCGCAAAAAAAGCCGCGGAAGGCTTCCGCGGCTTGAAATACTGGCGAGCTTCAGGCGTTACTGCCCGATTGTCCATACCCTCCCGTAATTGCCCGGTATCGGGAGCCTTATGTTCTCATCGGCCTGGATGTTCCAGAGGTTCACGTCAGCCCCTTCCCTGCCGTGGAGCTCCTCTATGTAGTTTCCGCTTACCGGGAACGGGAAAGAGACCTCCTGGTCCTGGTCGCTGAAGTTGAGGGCCGTAAGGCTGAAGGCCCCGTCCATCTTTCTCGAAAAGAGCAGCACGCCCTTCGATATGTACTGGTCGTCGTTGTAGAAGAAATGCTCGCCGTTCCTGAACTGGGCGCTTCTCCTCCGGAGGTCGAGAAGCTTTCTTACGAGCGCGACCATGTTCTTTCCGACTTCGTCGTAGAAGTACTCCCAGCGCATGGGCCTGAAGAGCGCCACCCTGCCCCATCCCTGGTCGGGCACGTAGTAGTTTTCGCCGAACTCCTGCCCCTGCCACAGCATCGGGATGCCCTTTGCCGTCAAAAGGCCTATTAGGTATGGCTGCACCTTGTACCACATGGAGCGGTCGCCCTCGGCAAGGAGCTCGTTGCCGTTGAAGAAGGTCTTGAAGTTGCAGATGAAGCGGGCATGGTCGTGGTTCTCGATGTACTGCACCGCGCTCTTTCGTATCCTGTCGCCGTTATAGGTTACCGCGTCAGGGTAGCCCATGAGGCCGAACTGGAACCCGAGGCTCCGGAGGGCCTCGGCGCTTCCGCGCGTCACGTCCTCCGCCGCGCCGAGGGTCTCGTTCTGCCAGGTGCAGTTGGAATAAGTATCCTCGACTATCTCCCTGGGCCTCTCGAGCTGCTCGGCGCACTGCACGAGGTTTATCCCCTCTTCGGAGAAGAACCTCTGCCAATGGGTCATCCAGTGCCCCTCGCCCGCCTTTGCCTGCACGGTCTTGTAGGTCTCGTAGGTGAGGGCGGCGTAGCCGGTCCCGAGCGGACCGTCCCACCAGTCGGGCACGCAGTCGTAGCGGAAGCCGTCCACGTGGTAGCAGTCCAGCCAGTGGCAGTTCACCGTGTAGAAAAAGTCCCTTGTGAACCCGCGCCTGAAATCCGTGCTCTCGCCGTAATAGTCCTTCGCGAAATGCCCTATGAAGGGGTTCTCCTCGTACCCGAGCCTCTTGTACACGTAGGAGTACGGGAAGTGCTCGCTCGTGTGCCCGTATACGGAGTCGATGAGGACCGCCATGTCTTTCCTGTGCGCCTCCTCTATGAGCCTCTGCATGTCCCTTCTCTTCCCGAACCTCTCGTCCACCCCGAAATACCCTATCGGGAGATATCCCCAGTCCACCTGGTTGGCGACGTTCGATACCGGCATGAGCTGGATGCAGTTCACCCCGAGGTCACGGAGGTAATCGAGATGTGCTATGGTCCTTTCAACGTCGCCGCCGAACTCGCTTATTATGAGCTCGTATATGACGAGGTTATCGACCCTCGGCGTCTTCCAGCGTATCTCGTTATCGTGCCACTTGTAGTGCTCGTACCCGAGGGTGAATGCCGAGAGCTTCCCGACCCCGAACTCCCTGGCAAATGGGTCGATTATCCAGTCTATTTCGCGGGCCGGCGCGGAAGCCGCGTTCGGGTTTTCGAGGAAGTACCTGTAGACATAGCGGCCCGGCCTTCCCCATGCCGATTTCTCGACCGGCTTTGAATCCGGTGTTATGGGGACCTGGACCGACCAGTAATCGCCGTACTCCGGGTCGGTCGCGTGGCCCATCTCGAACCGGAGGGGCTGTATATCCTGTATGAACTGGTCGTTCTCATGTATGACCTTTACCCATAACCTGTGCCCGTTCTCCGGCGTTACCCAGGGGAGGAATATGCCGAACCGGACAACCCCGTTCTCCATTTCCCTGGTCCCGAGCTTCTCAAGAGGAAGTAGCTTCATGGTCGTTCTCTCCTTTCAGAAGGCCTAAAGGCCGAACGTATCAGGCCCGCGAGCCGGCGCGAGCCAAGCGCCCGAAAAACCGGACGTTTCAGGGGAAACCGGGCCTTTTGAAGCCCGATAAAAATTAAGTATAGCAGGGTTTTGGGATGACGCTGAATTCGGGAAAGAGCGTGTTCGCCTTTAGAATGCCTGGCCAGAAAGGCAGGAATGCAGGGAAATCTAATTCAAGGCAAGCCCTGAAATCAGAGATTTTCCCGCTTTCCGGAAGGGCTGTAATGAAAGCGGAGCATATATGTGAATATGTGAGCTTCCGGGTATAAGATTGATTTCAACTTCCTCAAGAGCAGGGAAAAGGCAGGCTCAGCCTTTCTCCATCATGGTAAGTTCCCATTCGTCCATGCCCCTGTCATATTTGATGATATATGTGCAGTCGTCGTCAGCCCGGAGCTTATAATACTCCTCCGCCTCCCCCTGCCACCTGTCGAGTATCTCCTCGATATTGAGGGTCTTTCCCCCGATGGTGAAAGAGACGGGCTTCTCCTCGGACTCGTAGCCCGAGTATGTGTTGACCCTTATGTTGATCCCGGTCATATACGTTAATTATACCTCATTTTTCCGGCCCCTCATCCTTGCACGCAAAAAATCCGGCGAGTGACTTGCCCGTATTATGGAAACTCCTTATGGTTAAAGTAGGCATGTATCCGGAAGCAACCGAAATAACAAAGGGGGTAAAGGCAAATGGAAAAAGACCCCGTATGCGGCAATATGATAGACCCGGCGTCTGCCGGGCACCTGAGCGAGTACGGCGGGAAGGTATACCGGTTCGATTCCTCCAAATGCAAGCACGATTTCGATTCCGACCCTGCGAAATACATATCGGGAGGCGGAGCGGCGGCGAAGGAGGTACGCGAAACCGGCAGGAAGGCCGCTCAAAAATCGCGCTCGTTCGCCAAAAGCGTCGTCTCCGGCAGGAAATCCCAGGCTGCGGACGTGATCGGGAGCGTATCAAAGGCCCTGCACGACCTCTCAAGGTCACTTGACGAGAAGGACAGGCACGAGCTCTCGCGCGTGGTTGAGAAGACGGCGGAAGAGACGGACGCGGCATCGACGTATTTCAGGGACAGGGACGCGGACGACATAATCGAGCGCATCGAGGAGTTCGTGAACGAAAGGCCAGGGCTTTCCATAGGAGGCGCGCTCGGCGCCGGTTTCATCGCCGCGCGGCTCCTTAAGGGCGACAGCGCCTGGAGAGAATGACCGCGTCCTGGAACCGACCGGAAAGGCAGGCGCGTTGATTCCGATGCCAATCCAGGACCCAAGACCGGATATACGGCAGGAGGTTAAAATGGCTTACGTCAGGAAAGATGAACGGACGCTCGGGGAATTGTTCTCCGACCTCTCGGACCAGTTACAGGACATGGTCCGGAAAGAGTTCCTGCTCGCCAGGAACGAGATGGCTACAAAGGTCTCCCGCGGCGCGGAGGACGCAAGGAGCGCCGCCATAGGCGGGGTGCTGATGCACACTGGCGCGCTTGCGGTCGCTGCGGCGGTGATACTGCTCCTCGGCCTCATAATACCGCTCTGGCTCTCGGCGCTCATCGTGGGGATAGGGGCGGCCTGGTTCGGGTACGGCCTCGCGCAAAAGGGCATCTCGGACCTTAAGCGGATCGACATAACTCCTCACCAAACCGTATCTACACTAAAGGAGAACAGACAATGGCTGAGAAGAAAGGCGCATTGACCGAAAGGGAGAGGGAAAACCGGGCCGAGGCCCGCGAAGAGTCCGCCAGCAGGCGCCCGGAACATGGAAAAGGCCCGTACGAGCTCCGTGAGGACATAGCGCGCGACCGCGCAGAAATTTCGGAGACCATTGACCTCATCGCAAGGAAGTTCTCCACGGAGCGCCTTAAGGGCATGGTAAAGGAAGAAGTACGCGAGTTCGGAGGCTACGACAGGGTAAGGGACTTTACCGGCTCGGTCATGGACACGATAAGGGAAAACCCCATTCCGGCGGCGCTTGCCTCGGCCGGCCTTATACTTCTCTTCGCAAAGGGAGAGGAACGGGTAAAGGCCGGAAGTGAAGGGCTTAGGGGAGAGAAAGAGGAGCTACGGGCCAGGGTCGAGGGTAAGGGGGCCGAGATTGCCGGAAGGGCAAGGGAGGCCAGGGAAGCGATATCAGGCAGGGCCGGCGCGGCAAAGGGCACTATCCAGGAGGCCTTTCGAGGCAACATGCTGGCCGCCGTAGCTGCAGCGTTCGCGATAGGCGCGGTTGCCGGCCTGGTCCTCCCGGAAACAAGGAAGGAAGAGGAAGTCCTGGGCCAGGCAGCCGGAGAAATAAAGGAGGCTGCCCGGGAAGCGGAAGGCGAAGCGCGGAAGGCAGCCTGAATGGGAAACCGCTCCTATCTCCCTTGCTCCACAAGCGTCCTTCCAAAAGTCGGCGGCTGCCCGAGCCTTGAACGTACTCAGGTACGGGACTATAATCTGAACAGGAGTCGGGCATGCTTGTTTGTGCCTGCGCCCCCTATATAGGGTCAGGGGAGGCAGGGCATGCGTCCAACACGAAAGGGACAAGGAGGGCATTTATGGAGAACAAGGAAATCGCAAAGGAGCTCATTTCCCTCTGTAAAATAGACATAGACGCGGTGCACGCCTATAACCAGGCCTTGCGCCACCTCGACATCGCAGGAGTCAGGAATGAGATAGAGTCGTTCAGGGGTGACCATGAGCGGCATATAAAGGAGCTTTCCGACGCGATTCGCACTTTCGACGAGGAGCCTCCCGAGTTCTCAAAGGACTTCAAGGGCTATCTCCTTGACGCATTCACCCGTGTGCGGAGCCTTACCGGGGCCGAGGGCGCGTTGAAGGCCCTGAAGGGCGGCGAGGAGATGACCAACAGGAACTACTCGAACGCCGTAAAGATGGCCTTCCCCCCGCCGCTCAAGTCCCTCATTGAAAAGAACTACAGGGACGAACAGAGGCACTTGAATTACATTGAGCAGGCCATCAGGGACCAGGTCTGGAAAAAAGCGGCCTGACGAACTCCCGATAAAGGAAAAAGCCGTAAATCAATGATTACGGCTTTCTCTTTTATGATTGCGTTAAACAGTTCTAACAGACTGGCATCGAAAAACCCAATTCTTTCAGGCTGCCCAAAAAGCTCCAGCTGCGAGGCCCCATTAGGAACAGGGAGCGAGGCGTATTTTTGTATACGCCGGAGTGTCAAAGCGACGTAGCTTCCGAAGCAGATGGGGACTTTTTGAGCAGCCTGCTAATTGGATACGGCAGCGCCGCCGCTCAAGACGCGGACGAATATCAGGAATGCCTCTTCCTCCTGCCAGAGTATCTCGGAAGCGGTTATCTCGACCCTGACCTCTTCCCCGTTCCGGCCCCTTACAACGGTTTCGTACTGGCAGACGTAAGGGGCGCGCCTTACTACGCTCCTGTAGAGCTTGAGCGCCCTTGAAAGCTTCTCGATGAATTCGGGCATGCGTCCGCGCTCCCCGGATAATTTCTCCGCGAGCGCGGCCATGCAGTGGTTCACGTATACGGTCCTCTCCGTATGCACGGTAGAGACGACCGCGCCGTCCCCGGGCATGCCATCTTCCGATGCTCCGGGACCATTGCAGGGCGGTTCTCCCGTCCGCCCGCCGACTACCTTCAAACGTCCGGCAATCATGACCACGCCTCCTTTCCGGAAATGCCGGCAAGGCACTTCTCGAAGCTCGATACCCCGCACCCCTTGCACATGACGACCGGGACGCCAGCCGCCCTGCCGGTGGCCCTTGCGGCGTTTGCGATCTTGTGGGAGGCCATGCCCGAGAAAACTATTATTGCGTCCACGCCGCCGAGCCTCCTTTCAAGCCGCGGGCAGGACCTCAGGTAGTGCTGCAGGGTAACCTTGTGCCTGCCGGCTATCTCCCTGTAGCCTGCGCTCAATCTGTCCATCCCTCCTATAACGGCTATGCACATTTGGGCCCTCCTAAATGAAAATGACTTTCATTTTCATTTAGTATAGCAGAACCGCCTCCCCTGTCAAGCGGGAACTCGGTCGGGTCCGGAAAAATTGTCAGGACAGTATTATTATTACGAGCTTCCTTACCCCCCGGAGCAACCCGCGGCTGCTGCTGAAGAGGTCGGCTATCTGGTACGTGACGAGGAAAAGAAGCGGGTAAAAGACGGCGGGCCTTGAGTCCAGCCATGCGTAGGCTGACTTGAAAGCGCGGCTTCCCGCGAGGTAAGGCACGGCGAGCCACCCTATGGCTATGCCCATGCCCGCGCCCGCGAGCACGTCCGTGGGGTAATGGAAGCCGAGGTATACCCGCGGGAGCCCTATCACGAAAGCGGCATACGCGAGCGCGAAGACCCCGGCGGGCCTCGATATATAGAGGAGGCCGGTCGCTATGGTGAAGAAGAGGACGGCGTGGTCGCTCGGAAATGAGCTCCACCCGTCAAGGACGCTCTGGTCGACCCCGTGCGGCATGACGAACCCGCCTTCCGGCTCGTGAAGCGGGCGAAGTCTCATGGGCAGGGCGGCTGCAAGCCCCCGCGCCAGGGCAATGGCTGGAAAACAGGCGAGGAGCGCCGCAAGCACGCGCTCGCGGCCAAGCTCGCGCGTGCCGCCGCACCTGAACCAAAGCCACCATACGAGGGTGGCCAAAACGCCCCCCTTGATGAGCGGGTTTATTGCTACCCATCCGACCAGGTTGTCGAAGAATTCAGATTGCCTGGCATAGGCGTTTATGAGGGCAATCAGGGGCCCGTCGATGAAATTCATAGGCCTTGGCCTCCCTTGCTTTAAGCGACATCAAAAAAATGGAGATTTCCCGCTCTTTCCGGAAGTCCGGAAAAAAAAGCGGAATACATATGCGAATATGTGCGCCTTTTTATCACGTAACTACGCAGAGTCCTTGGAAAGGACATTTTGAGGCTTTATTTATGGTGGCATGTCCGGCATACGCCGGAGCCGCTGTTCCCGCCCACCCGCCTCAGGAAGAGCCCGTTCGACTCGAACCTCAGGTTCTGCACGCCGCCTGGACCGTATGTGTAGTCGATCTCGGTCCAGGACTTATTGTTGAAATGAGGGTCGTGGCACGAGGTGCATTCGACCCTCCACTGCCCGTCCGTGACCCTCAAAAGGTCCTGGATGGTCGCGGTATCGGATATGTAGCCCATCACGGCCCAGAGATTCCTGTCGAGGTTTCCCCGATCGAATTGAAGCGCGCCCGTATTGAGCCCGTCGGCGAGGTCTATGTCGCTTATGACCGTGTCCATCGGCCTCAAGCCGGCCGTGAACTCGGTATAAGGGATCGATATAGGGTGGTCGTTCGACAGGTCGCGGCCGATATTAAGCGCCGGGTCGGTTATATAGTCCGCGGTCTGGCCCGAAGGGCTGAAAAAGCTCCATCCCCTGTCAGTGCCGGTCAGTGTCACTCCACCCTTGCCAGGCGCGTTCACGAGGCTGTCGAAGGTGACGACGCCGTCATGGCAGCTAAGGCAGGCGAGCGAGGACGAGCCGATGCTCGTGGCCCCGGCGAACTCTTCACCCATAGTCGGGCCGTAGGCCACAAACGACGCGGAGCTGGCGGAATACCTGTTCCAGAGCGGCTTTATCCCGTTCTCCCTGTTAGAGTGGTGCGGCGTGTGGCAGAAAACGCATATCTCCGTCGTATTGCCGGTCATCGTGAAAAAACCGGTTGCGCCGAGGTTGTGCCGCGACGAGGCTATGCCGGTAGCCGCGTCGCCGACGGTGTACGTATCGATCGCTTCAGCCGTGCCGGCTGTCCAGAAGCAGGCTGAAATGACCGCCATCGTAATACAGGTTAGTCTTTTCATCTCCGTGCTCCTTTCAGGTTGTCTTTCGCGGCGTTCGGAAATTGGAAAAGGAAATAGCGCGGCCTCGCCGTGTGAAAAGGCGCTGCTTGTCGTGATTTTTATTAACCGGCTATTCGGTACGGAAGAGACCTGCAGCATTTGCGGCTGCATGGAAGAGGGCTGCCCAAGCCCGGCAAGCGTCTACATAAAAAATTTTAGCAGAGAAATCCGCGCCCGCTCGCGGAAATACGGAAGAAAAATCGGCTGTAAAAAATACTGCATGGCTGAAAAAATCCTTTATAGGCGGAAGTAAAGAAGCTTTACTCGTGAGGCTTCCGGCCTGAAAGGGAAAAGCGAGTCAGCATCGCGCATTTGTGAAAAAAGGCGCGATTGCCATCCTCAAGAGGTATTTCCGTTGTAAATTGATTTTACCGGACGGGAGGTCAAAAAAAATTCTGGCCCACGGCGCGAATGGGGAAATCCAGGGCCAGGGGCCTGGAGCGGGACCGCAAAATCCATGCCGCCGCTCCGGGCCGCCAGGCCCGGGTCTACTGAAGCTTGCTGCAGGATTTCTCGCTGAGAAGCAGAACGCTCGTCTCGCTCAAAAGGTAGTACACGCCCGGCGGTATCGGAGGGTTCCCGTCCGCTCCGGACGCATTCTCTTCAGCCGCTTTTTCCTCGGAAAGGCCTTTCTCAAAGGAAACGAACTCATTGAAGTTCATCCTCCTTGCCATTTTTCCTCTCCTTGCGTTTATTTTGCGGCTTTCCTCAAGTATAGCAGATAAACCGGGTTGTCATGCCGGGCCAAACAGCCTGGCGGATAATAGACCAAAGGGCCCCGATATGGTATCCTTAGCCGAGGATGAGAGACCTTAAGCTCATAGTATTATCGCTTATGGCAGCTTTTATTGCGCTCCTTGCGCTTTCAGGAAGCGTTGCCGCGGGGCCGCCGGTTCCAGAGCCCGTTACCCGCCATTCGCTCAAGGTGTCTCTCGATATCGCCTCGGGGACGGTGGAGGGCACGGACCATATAACACTTTGGCGGGAGGCTCAAGAAGCGCGTTTCATACTGAGGGACGGGACGGAAGTGATTCGGGCCAGTGCGGAAGATTCCGAGCTTCAGTTCGAACTCTCTCACATAGGCGGCGGCTTGCAAGAGTTGAAGGTGAAACTCCCTTCCGGCGGGAAGAGGCTTTCAATAGCGTTCAGCGGAAAATTCCAGTCCCCGGCAGAGGCTTCCCGGCAAATCAAGAAGGGCGTTGCTCATCTCAAGGACGGCATCATCGGCGAGGAAGGGGTCTTTCTACCGTCCTTCTCGTACTGGTTTCCGCAGGAGCCGGAAACGCTGATGGTCTTCGAGGCCGAGGTCGCCCTGCCCGAGGGATACAAATCGGTAATGGAGGGCGAGCTCGTCTCAAACGAGGAAAAGGACGGCGGCACGGTCGAGAGATGGAAGGAATGGAAGCCGGTGGACGGGATCGACCTTGTGGCCGGCAGGTACTTCGTCGAAAAAGAGGCCCATGACGGCATAGACATCTACACGTATTTCTTCTCCAGGGACGACGCCCTCTCCAAAACCTATATCGAAAAGACGAAGGAGCGCCTGGACGCCCTGCAGCGGCTCATAGGCCCCTACCCTTTCAGGAAGTTCGCGGTGGTCGAGAACTTCATGCCCACGGGGTACGGGATGCCTTCATTCACGCTTCTCGGCTCTGCCGTCATAAGGCTTCCCTTCATACCCGACACCTCGCTCGGCCACGAGATAGCGCACAACTGGTGGGGCAATTCCGTGTTCGTCGACCCCTCGGAGGGGAACTGGGTCGAGGCCATAACGACCTATGTCGCGGATTATTCATACGAGAGGGAAAAGGGGCCTGAGAAGGCAAGGGAGTTCCGCGCAGCCAAGCTCCGCGGTTTCAAGAACTACGCCGGCGGCTCGGAGATAGCGCTCAAGGACTTCATCGACACCTCGGATTCGGCATCGAGGGCCGTGGGCTACAACAAAGGCTTTATGGTCTTCAACATGCTCGAAGAGACGCTCGGCGAAGATACGTTCAAGGCCGGGCTGAGAAGGCTCTATTCCGATAACGCCTTCGGGCGCGCGTCCTGGTCCGGAGTGCGCGAGGCCTTTGAGGCCGCGTCTGGCAGGGACCTGAAATGGTTCTTCAGCCAGTGGCTGGAATCGCCGGGCGGGCCGGTCCTTCGACTTGAAAACGCAGCCTACGCCAAAAAATCAGGCAGCCATGCGGTCTCTTTCAAGCTCAGGCAGGGCTCCCCGCCGTACGCGCTGGACCTGCCGGTCCTCATAAAAACCGAGGCAGGCGAGGTCTGGAAGACCGTAAGGCTCGAAAAGGAATCCGAGGGGTTCACCATAGAGTCCGGCTCAAAACCCATATCGATTGAAATCGACCCCGGGCTCCACGTCTTCAGGATACTGGACGATAGCGAGGTCCCGCCGACCTTCGCGGGCCTCCTTGGAGACAAGGGCTCAAAAATAATCGTTCCGGAAAAAGAAAAGGCCGGGCAAAAATATCAGGGCGCGGCAGATCTCTTTTCGTCTGATTTCGGGCTCGATACCATATCCGACGACGAGGCCGGGAAAACAGGCTACTTGAAGGACTCTTTTCTTATCCTGGGCGGGCCGGGCGAGAACAGGTTTTACAGGCTTATGGGCCAGCACTTCTCCCGGAATATCAGGATTAATGACGCTACCGTCGAGGTTGCAGGAAAGAGCTTTCCGAGAAAGGGGACAACGCTTGCCGTGGCGATCAAGAACCCGAACGACACCACGAAGACGCTGGTCCTTCTCCTGGGCGAGGACGACGCCGAAGGCATAAGCGCGACGGCGCGGAGGATCCGCCACCTGACCGATTTCAGCTACCTTGTCTTTACGCCCGACGGCAAGGTTGAGAAAGGCCACTTCGAGGGTGATAAGGTCCTGAAGCACGTATTCCGGTAACCGAGCTTTCACACCATCCGTCCTGGAAGGCATGAGAGGCATAAGGAAGGCCTGATCAATTCCGTTTCCGGTTGCCATTGCGAGGAGTAGCTCCGAAGCAATCTAAAAATGTTGAACTTCCGAAAAATGAGATTTTCATATCGCTCGCAATGACGAACACATGAATATCAGATATTCATGGTTTAGAGAAACATCCCCCGCCCCCATTTATCGAGGGGCCCCCTGCATCTCGATTTTCACCTCCGACGAACCCAAAGGAGGTAAGTATGTTTAAGTCGTCCCTCATCGCACTGGTCACCGCACTCGTCACCGCACTCTTCTCAGCCCCGTCAATCGCTGCAGCAGCAGGGCCGGACAATGACCGGCGCGCGGCGGAAATAAGCGCAATCGAGCTGAAATTGGGAAAGAGCCTCGTCCTCATGAAGGGGGCGAGAAAGATCGTTGACGAAAGCGGCTCGCCGGAGGCTGCGGCCCTCATGCAAGAAGCCGAGGCTTCCTTAAAAGAGGCTTTTGAGTTACTCGATTCAGGCGACCACGATTCGGCCCGGAAAGCGGCCTTTGACTCCATCCAGGCGGCGGTCAGCGCGATAGTCGCCTCAAAGGGGCCGGGCGCCGGCGCGCTCCGTGATACGGCCATGGAAGAGAAGGCTGTCAAAAGGGCCGCAAGGGACGAGGACCAGTTGGAAGCGAGGCTCCATAAGCTCGCCTCAGAGGTCGAGACCTTCCTCAAGGTGGCTGAAAGGCTCTCGGGCCGCACGGACGCCAACGCAAGCATGGCAGAGGCAAGAAAGCTTCACGCATCGTCGCTTGAGAGGTCTGCCGCGGGCGACCGTGACGGGGCGCTTGTTGATATGAAGGCGGCTTACAGGCTGGCCACCGCCGGGGTAAGGGAGCTTAAGCGCTCGCGCGGCGAGGTCATAACATTCCCGCCCCCCTCCCCGTCCGACCCGGACGAGGCCCTCGCCTACGAGCTGAGGAAGAATGACACATACGCCTTCTTTTCATCGAACCTGTTAGATGAGGTGGAAGGCGCGCAGGTTGGTAAGCTCAAGGCGGCTTTTGCGGCCCGGGAGGATGCCATGAAATCGATGCGCTCTGGGGATACGGAAAGAGCACTGGAGCGCATCCGCGCCTCGACCGAGCTTTATATAAACGCTATCAAGGCACCCGGCAGGTGACCTGCTAACAGGCTGCTGAAAAAGTCCATCTGCTTCGTTGTCTTCTCGCTCGTCATTGCGGCGTATACAAAAATACGCCTCATTCCTCGCTTCTCGACGCCTCGCATCTGGAGCTTTTTGAGCAGCCTGATCGGATTTCGCGTTTTTCCGCAACCTGCTAAAAACCGGTTGACAACCGTAGCCACTATATTATATCTTTTTAAGGATAAAGTTCGATTGGTCCTATCGTCTAGAGGCCTAGGACGTGGCCCTCTCAAGGCTAAAACCGGGGTTCGAATCCCCGTAGGACCGCCAGAAAAATCAAGGGGTTACGCTATGCGTAACCCCTTTTTTCTTTCCAGTGCCACCAGATTGTAACCATTTTTGGCCTTGCAAGGACACTTGAGCCCAGCTAATGTACCACTTCAATGTATATCCAACAGGATGTTGAAAGAGTCCTTCCTGGCTTTTTCAACCATTGGCCGGAATGGATCGTCCAGATTGATTACTGCGTAATTTTAACACTTGTGATGCAAAAAGGTCGAACTTAGTTGCATCTTAGCTGTTCCGTCCAAATATGGAATGCCAATGCTCTGTCACACCAAGCAAGGCGGCGGGGATACAAAATCGTCTTTCTGCATCGAAAACGCCCGAGTATTACTCCTTGAACATCTCGTCAAGCCTTTGAAGCCTTTCAGGCACTATCTGCATGGGCGTGCCTGTAAGTATTCCGCTTATCGTCCTGAAGGGCTTTCCTATGTGCATCCCGTTCCCGTCAATTGAAAACTCGCGTATGTCCTTATCGTGCATCGACCCGCGCATCTTGAGTACGGTCAGGCCCCTGAGCATCTCGCCGTACATCTCCACATAGCGCAGCAGTATTATGGAATCAGTTATGGTAGATATGTGCGCCTCGGTTATCGAAGTGCCGCCGATAAGGTTCGAGGTCGTTGCGGTAAACAGTCCCGCCACCTCCTGGTGCTTTATGAACGAGGTCAGGCTTATTACGAACTCACGGAAGCCCTTTGTGGTCGATACCCGCTCAAGGGCCGAAAGGCTGTCGACCGCGACCCGGTGAGGCTTGAACTCCTCCATTATGTGCTTTATGCGGATAAGCAGGTCTTCGAGGCTTGTTGCCTCCGGGTACTCGCAGGCTATCTTGAGCTTGCCCTCGGCTTCCATCCTTTTGAAATCTATTCCCCAGCCGGTGGCGTTCCTCATGAGCTGCTCGCGGCTCTCTTCGAAGCCCAATAGCAGGCACCGCTCGCCGGTCGTATACCCTCCATTCATGAACTGCGTCACTATCAGGGTCTTCCCGGCGCCGGTCGCCCCTGACACGAGGACGATGGAGTCGCGGAAAAAACCGCCCCCGCACATCCTGTCGAGCTCGCTTGAACCTGAGGTGATGCGCTTGTAGGAAGACTTCTGCTTGAGCTCCAGGGCCGAAAGGGGTATCACCATTATGCCCTGGTGGGGGAATATGGTGAAGGGGAACTCCCCTTTCTGGTGGTATGTGCCTCGGAACTTGAGTATCTCGACCGTTCTCCTGCGCTTTTCGTCCTCAAGGACGTTCCTCAGTATGACTACGCTGTCCGCGACGAACTCCTCGATGCCGAAGCGCGTGATGCCGCCGTATTCCTGGTTTCTCTCGGCTGTCAGTACTGCGGTGACCTTCATCTTTTTAAGCGCCGCCGAGATCCTGAAGATCTCCTTCCGCACAAGCGAGGAATCTGTGAACTGGTTGAAGACCGCCCCTAGCGAGTCCATCGAGACCCTGGAGGCGCCGATCTTCCGCACCGCGTGCTCTATCCTCGCAAGGAGCGCCCCGAAATCGTAAGACCCGCTTTCCACCTGGTCATTCGAAGGCTGGGGAGATGCGTCGACGAACGCCCATTTCCCCTCCTTTTCCAGCCTGCCGATGTCCCAGCCGAAGCTCATCATGTTCTTGCGGATGTCCTCAGGGGGCTCTTCGAAGGTCACGAACACGCCCGGCTCGTCTTTCTTGTATATGCCAGCGGAAAGGAACTGCGCGGCAAAGATGGTCTTGGCGCTCCCGGCGGTCCCGGCGACCAGGCATGCGCGCCCCCTGGGGATGCCGCCGTCGGCTATGAGGTCGAACCCCTCGATGCCGGTCTCGATCTTTTCGACGGCCCTCTTCGATTTCCTGACAATGTTTTTAGCGGCCATTTTGCGCACCTCTTAAATTTTCTTACTTGATATGCTGGAGATCCAGGCCTAGCAGCACTTTTTCGGTATTCGAAAGATCGCCTATGATTCTCCGCAAAGGAGGCGGGAGCTCTTTGATGAGGGTGGGCGTCGCCAGGATCTTTTCGTCCTCGGCCAGCTGCGGCTGCTCGAGAACATCGATTATCTGCAATAGGTAATTGTCCTTAAGCTCCTCGGAGCAGATATCCTGCAGGTTGGATATCGCCTTTTGAGACCTCGATGTCTTTCCCGTGATGTAGAGCTTGAGCTTGATTTTCATTCCACTGTCCCTTTTGTCTGGATTGAGTACGAGTTATTCTGATAGTACATGATCATGAAGCCCATCAGCTCCAGGACTATCATTTGAGCCTCTTCCACATAAATCCCGGCTTTCAGCTGGTTTGATGACTTGAACTTCTCATACAGAGCTTCGCGGTGCATGCCGAGAACGTCTTTGGGCCCGGCCCTCAGGAAGCCCAGCCTCTCGGACATGGAGCGGAGCTTTCCGGATATGTCGTATTCGACCTTATATGCGCGCTGCTCAAGGGCCATGTCCAGGATGTCACAGTATTCCCTTACCAGCTCCTTGTATATTGAGGGTTGGTTTTCCTTAACGGACGCAAGGCCGAATGCGCTTGCCGTTACCGGCGTCGGATTCGAAGTGGCAAGGCGGTCGAACCCGTCCATCGCCCTCGTGCGGTTCTCAACGGCCCTGTGCCGCTCCACCTCTGCTATGAGCCTCCGCCTCTCGATCGCATAGCGGAGCGACCTTACGAGCAGGGCGCTCGGGAGCCTGTTTTTCACGAGGTAATCCTGGGCGCCTTTTTTCAGGGCTTCCATCCCGGTCTTTTCGCTCATCTTGTCGGTAAGGACTACTATCGGCGTGTTGTCCGCCTTCTCGATGCAGGCCATCAGCGCTTCAGTCCCTGAAAAGCCCGGCAACGCCAAATCCAGCAATATCACATCAGCTTTTTTCCTGGAAAGGTGCTTGAGCCCGGCTGAGACCGAGCCCGCCGCATGGACGGAGAACTTCACATGCTCGGTCCTGGAAAGCAGCTCCTTGATGCGCGCGGCATACAAGGGAGAGCTCTCAATCAGCAATGCCGAGATATTCTCATGTTTCATTACTCACCACCCCGGCAGGGCCGCGGCTTCGCGGCCAGTTTGCGAATACGCACTAATTCAGCACTTTTTGCAGAACGGAGCTGAAGCTTTTGATGGTATATGGCTTCAGGATCACATCGGAGAAACCGTACTCCTTGAAATTCGCTATTATTGTGTCGCTGGAATAACCGCTCGACACTATCGCTTTGGCGTTCGGGTCTATTTCGAGCAGTTGCTTGATCGCCTCCTTGCCTCCCATGCCGCCCGGCACGGTCAGGTCCATTATCACCGCGTCGAACGGAACTCCGACCTCAAGGGCGCGCATGTACTTCTGCAAGGCCTCAATGCCGTCCTTGGCGGTCGCCACCTCGCATCCCATGCATTCGAGCAGCTCCCCTGCCACTTCCCTGATGATATCCTCGTCGTCCATCACGAGGACCCTTCCCCTGGCCTTGAAGATGCTAGCCGATTCATCGGCCTCCCGCTCTGTTGACGCGGAAGTCGAGATAGATGCAGGGATGTAGACATTGAAGATGGTCCCGGCGCCGGGGCTTGAGATGAAATCGATATGCCCGCCGTGTTTCTTTATTATGGAGTATGTTATGGCCAGCCCCAGGCCGTTCCCCTTGTGCTTGGTCGTGAAATAGGGGTCGAATATCTTCTGGAAATGCTCCTCGGGGATGCCAGTGCCCTGGTCCTTGATGGATATTTTCACATAAGCGCATTCCTCGCCGGACGGTTCGTTGTTTTTGAGCCGCACGTTCTCACAGCAGACGCTAATGATGCCGCCGTTCGGCATGGACTGCGAGGCGTTCAGGACCAGGTTGTTTATCACCTGGCCTATCTGGCCGGGGTCCGCGTCCGCGGGCCACAGTGTGTCGGGGATGACGAACTCTGAAAGCGCCTTCGAGCCGCTGAGGGCGAATGTCGCGGCTTCGGTTACGACCTCCTTGAGGGCGACAGTCTTTTTTACCGGCTCTCCGCCCTTTGCGAACACAAGGAGCTGGTTCGTGAGGTCGGCGGCCCTTTTTGCGGCCCTCTCGCTGTCCGAGAGTATCTTGTAAGCCCTGTCGCCAGGGCTCAACAGCACCTTCGCCAGTGAAATGCTCCCGGTAATGCCCGTAAGCAGGTTGTTGAAGTCGTGGGCTATGCCGCCTGCAAGTACCCCGAGCGAGTCGAGCTTCTGGCTCTTGATGATCTCTTCCTCTATCCTCTTCCTTTCGGTAAGGTCGAGTATCGTCCCAATGATGCTTCCGACCTTGCCGGCCCTGTCCAGCTTAGGCTGGGCATGGCAATGCACGAACCTCTCCCTGTTGTTCGGCTGGATGATCCTGAAATCAAGGCTGCAGGTCCCGGCATGGGCGGCCTTTACCATCATGCCCCGAACCGCTTCCCTGTCCTCGGGGTGGACGCTATGAAGGAAAGCCTCGAGAGTTTCCGAAAACCCATCGCTCATGATGCCGAGTATGTTGAATATCTCTTCAGAGCACTTCAAGGACGAGCTTGCAAGGTCCCATTCCCAGCTGCCGATATGGGCGATGTGCTGCGCCTCTGCAAGGCTTTCTTCGCTTATGTGGAGGGCGTCTTCGGCTTTCTTGAGGTCGGTTACGTCACGGAGATACGCTATGTAGGAAGGCCCGCCGAGGCATATCGACTTTTCGGCATACAGTTCGGCCACACCGTAATCCCCGCCTTTCCGGACAAAATCTATCTCGATTTTTGAACCGTCGAGAGGGACCCCGAATTCCTTGCCTAGAAGGTCTTCCGCGTCACGTCCCAGAAGGGCCTCGCCGGCAGGATTTACGTACCTTACGGCGCCATCCGAATCGAGGACGATTATCCCTTCGGAAGTCTTTTCGACAATTTCCTTGAAAAACAGACTGTCCACGCTGAGTCTCTCGAAAAACGGAATATTACCCTGGGTATTCTGAAAGGCTCGGGCCTTTTTTGGAAAGCCCGGTTCGAAATACTTCTACGGTATTAAACTTACCATCATCACAAAATCCGCTCAAGGATTTTTTGATGCGTAAGGACTTGAAATAAATAGGATTACCATACTCTTTTAATCGGTTTTTTTGATAATCTTCCATCCCGATTTACTTGCGCTGAATATGCGGAAGGCCAAAAAAAACCAAGACATTCGACAAATCTACCGGATAGCGAATATTGACCTGGAGTGAAGCGAGAAGCCCGATCGGCATTCTACGCCGGGTTCAGTATCTTCCTTATGGCGTCCATGTGCTCCCGTATCCTCTCGGCAGGGACATAGGCCTTTTTCGTTACGAACGCAGCGTCTATCTCCGCTATGAAACGCGAGGGCAGCTGCGAAGAGGTCTCCTTGCCGCTCGTGCGGTGCTTTGCCGAGGTCAGGAATAGGAGCCTCCTTGCGCGGGTCATGCCCACGTAGCAGAGCCTACGTTCCTCCTCTTCGGTCTCCTCGTCGATGCTCCTCTTGTGCGGGAAAAGCCCCTCCTCCATGCCCACCATGAAGACGACCGGGAACTCGAGCCCCTTCGCCGAGTGGATGGTCATCAGGGTGACCCTGTTGTGCCTGTCCTCGACCTGGTCGGCGTCGCTCATGAGGGAAACAAGATTAAGGTAGTCGGATAGAGCCGCCTTCGGATGGGCCTCGACGTATTTCTTGACCGACGCCACAAGGCCCTGCAGGTTCTTTACGCGCACGTCAGCCTCTTCAGTCCGTTTCCTTGCCCAGAAGTCCTCGTATCCGGTTATGTCGAGCACCCTTGCGACGAAATCATGGAGAGGCATGCCCGGCATCTCCTCGCGGAGCATCTCGAAGGTGCCGATGAAGTCGCTTGCGTCCTGGTTGAGCGCGCCTTCTTTTCTCGCCTTCCTGAATGCCTCGTAAAGGGACGTTTCGTGGGCGTCGCTTATCCTGTGCACCCTTTCAAGCGTGGCCTTTCCGATGCCCCTCGGCGGCACGTTCACGATCCGGAGGAAGTTAAGGGAGTCGTCGGGGTTCTGTATGGCCTTGAGATAGGCAAGGCTGTCCTTTATCTCCCGCCTGTCGAAAAACCTGAAGCCTCCGACTATCGTATAGGGCAAGCCCTCCTCGAAGAAAAGCTCCTCAAAGGGCCTCGACTGCGTGTTGGTCCTGTAGAGTATCGTAAAGTCCTTGAACTTCATCGAAGGGTCGGCGGCCTTGAGCCTCTTTATCTCCTTTACGACGAAGCGGGCCTCCTCGTCCTCGTTCAGGCATTCCTCATATGTGACGGGCTCTCCCTGACCGTTACCAGTCCAGAGGTTTTTTTCTATCCTGTCCTCGTTGTTCATTATGACGGAATTGGCGGCCCCGAGGATGTTGCTCGTGGAGCGGTAGTTCTGCTCGAGCTTGATCAAGGTCGCGCCCTTGTAGTCTTCCTGGAACTTGAGGATGTTATCTATAGACGCCCCCCTCCACCCGTATATCGACTGGTCCGGGTCGCCGACAGCGCAGAGGTCGGCCTGGCCTGAGGCAATGAGCCTCGTCATGGTGTACTGCGACCTGTTTGTATCCTGGTACTCGTCAATGAGTATGGATGAGAACCTCTCCTGGTATTTCCTGAGCGCCGCCTCGTCGGTCTTCAATAGCTCTATCGGCTTCATGATGAGGTCGCCGAAGTCCACCGCGTTCAGTGTCTTGAGCTTTCTCTGGTAGGCCCGGTATATCGGTGCGATTGCGTCCCTCAGGTCGGACTCCCCGCGCCTTGCGTACTCGTCTGGCGACAGGCAGTTGTTCTTCGCGAGGTTTATCTCCCAGAGGACGGTCTTGTACGGCAGGTCCTTGTTGTTCATCGATAGCTCGGACATGACATAATTCACGAGAAGAAGCTGCTCCTCCTCGTCGTATATCGTAAGGTTGGGCTTTAGGCCGTAGTGCTTGGCCTCTTCCCTTATTATCCGGAGGCCTATGGTGTGGAACGTCCCGGCCCATATCTTTTCGGCCCTCTCCCCTATGAGCCCTTGAAGCCGTTCCTTTATCTCCTGGGCCGCCTTGTTCGTGAAGGTGACCGCCAGGATGCTTTCGGGCCTGGCCTTCCTGTCCAGTATGAGATGGGCGATCCTTGAGGTAAGGACCTTCGTCTTCCCGCTTCCGGCGCCCGCAAGGACAAGGAGAGGGCCTTTCCCGTATGTCGCCGCCCTGAGCTGCAGGGGGTTAAGGGATTTCAAATGACTCATTTCGGCCTTTCGTGAAGCATTGATTATCTCTTGTGTCACATACCCCGCAGCTTGCTGCGCCAGTATTTGACTCCTCCCCCTTGACGGGGGAGGCAGGGAGGGGGTGTAGAGATTTCACCCTCCCCTCTTATCCCCTCCCATCATGGGAGGGGAGGTTTTATAGATACCCCGCAGCTTGCTGCGGAGAGGTTCATTTCGGCTTACGACCGGGCGCGTCCTGACGCGGCTTCGCTACGCGCCTCAAGCTCTTCCCATTTCGAATAGAGGGCCTTAAGCTCCGCCTCTATCTCCACGGCCCTCGCCCCTGCCCCGGCGGCATTCTGCCCTTCCAGCCTGTAGAAATCCGGGTCTGCCATTCTGGAATATAAGGAGTTCTGCTCGGCTTCGAGCGCCTCTATCCGGCCGGGCAGCTCCTTAAGCTCCCGCTCCTCCTTGAAGCTGAGCTTCAGGGGCTTGTCTTTTTTCGGCTTCTCCTGCTTTTCTTTCCTCTCCGCCTTTTCGGGAAGGGATTCCGGCCTCTGGCTGAGCCAGTCGTCATACCCGCCTACGTACTCGTTCAGGCCGTTGTTCTCGAACACGATCGTGCTCGTGACCGTGTTATTGAGAAAAGCCCTGTCGTGGCTTACGAGTAGCACCGTCCCGGCGTACTCGACGATGATGTCTTCGAGGAGGTCGAGGGTTTCAATGTCCAGGTCGTTCGTCGGCTCGTCCATGACGAGGAGGTTCGAGGGCCTTGAAAAGAGCTTCGCGAGCATGAGCCTGTTCCTCTCGCCGCCGGAGAGCGCCTTTACAGGGGTCCTCGACCTCTCGGGCGAGAAGAGGAAGTCCTGGAGGTAGCCGATAACGTGCCTGGGCTTGCCGTCGATCGTTATCGTGTCGTTCCCTTCGCCGACGTTCTCCTGGACCGTCCTCTCCTCGTCAAGCGCGGCCCTGTGCTGGTCGAAATACGAAACCTCGAGGCGGCTCCCCAGCCGCACCGTGCCCGAAACGGGCTTGAGCTTTCCCAGGAGGAGGTTTATGAGGGTGGTCTTCCCGGACCCGTTCGGGCCTATGATGCCGACCTTGTCTCCTCTCATTATGACCGTGGAGAAGCCTTCTATGGCCGGGCCCTTTCCGTTCCCGTACGAAAAGCTTATGTCCTTTGCCTCTAGCACGAGCCTTCCTGAAAGCTCGGCCGCCTCAGACCTTATCCTTGCGCTCCCTTCGAGGTCGCGCCGCTCCATGCGGCGCTTCCTCATCTCCATCAACGCCCTCACCCTGCCTTCGTTCCTGGTCCGGCGTGCCTTTATGCCCTGCCGCACCCAGGCCTCTTCCTGGGAGAGCTTCTTGTCGAAAAGGGCGTTCTCCCTGGCCTCGGCGTTAAGTAGAGATTCCTTGCGCTCAAGGTATTCCCTGTAGCCGCATTGCCAGTTGATCAGCCGTCCCCTGTCTATCTCTATTATCCTCGTAGCCGCCTTCTGCATGAGCATCCTGTCATGCGTGACGAAGAGGAGGGTGCCCCTGTAGCCGAGGATGAAATCCTCGAGCCAGCTTATGGACTCCATGTCGAGGTGGTTTGTCGGCTCGTCGAGGAGAAGGATATCGGGCTCCGAAACGAGCGCCCTCCCGAGGAGGACCCTTCTCTTGTAACCCCCTGAAAGCTCGGAGAACCCGGCCTTGTCCGGGAGCCTGAGCCTCGAGACGACCGCCTCTACCCTCTGGGCGGCCTGCCATGAGCCCTTTGCCTCCAGCTCATGGTGGACCCTCTCAAGCTCGGCCATTGCCCTTTCCTCGCCGTTTTCGAGGGCGGAAAGGGCCGCGTGGTACTCGGCCAGAAGCCCGTGTATGTCGCCGAGTCCGTTGGTTATGACGTCGAACACGCTCCCCTGCAGGTCTTTGGGGACCTCCTGGGAAAGGATAGCCGCCCTGAGCCCAGGAGAGCGGGCTACCTCGCCCCCGTCCGGATTGAGTTCGCCGCTTAATATGCGCATGAGGGTCGTCTTCCCTGCCCCGTTACGCCCGACCAGGCAGATGCGCTCGCCTCTCTCGATCTGCAGGTCGACCCCGTCGAGGAGCATGGGGTTTCCGAACCCGAGCTTTACTTTTTTAAGTGTTATAAGCGCCATTATCCTCTTGTTGCGTCAAACGCTCCTTCCTGAACTATTTATACTAAACTCAGCTCAAATCAAAGACAAGCCCAAACCTGCATGTTCCTATCATTTTTTTTCGTTGGAGGGCGCTAAGGGCTCTCGTTCCGGTCCAAAGGCTATCAGGAATGCTATGTTCCCAAGCCGTCGAGTTTTATGAGCTTTTTTGCCGGACGGCAGACGTGTATTTTGTACCGGCTCGCGCCAGGGATTCCAGGCCGCGAAAAAAAAAGAGGCCCCGGACGGATTCCGGGGCCTCTTTGCGAAGCAAGCCTTGCTGTCAGCGTAATGCCGGCGGGCGCTTGCCGTTTTTCTTGAAGGACTTCTTGAAATTGTTCTTATTGTACTTATTATACGAGGCATTGCCCTTCTTGTGCTTCTTGGCATTGATGATCTTCTTCTTGCTGTCATGCTTGGACGGCTTGCAGACGGTATTTTTCTTGTTGTGCTTATTGTTATTCTTAAGAGAGATCTTCTTCTTGCTCTTCTTGGTGAAGTGCTTTCCGTCAGGCTTGCAGCAGCCGTTCAGGTTGCCGTTCACGTAACCGTTGCCGACGCCCTTTCCGTTTATCCAGCCCTTGCCCTTGCTAATGCCGTTGTTCTTCTTGAGCTTCTTCTTGACATAGGAATTGCCGCTCATGTTGACTTGCTTCTTGGTTTTCTTGCCGTGCTTGAGGAACGACTTCTTCTGGTTGAAGTTCTTGCCCTTGCCATAAGTGCTGTTGGTGTTTTTGCCATACGAGCTGCCCCACGTGGCGCCGCCGGCGCTTGCGGGCGCCACGGAAGCAAAGAGAGACCCGACTGAGAACAAGAGTGCTGTGGATACGGCAATGAGAAACTTGCCCATAATATTCCCCCTCTTTTTGTTTTCAGCGTCTTCTGTGCTTATGTACAAAAGGCTAATCACAAAAGAACTCTGGTGCAAGTAGGTTGGAAAAATATCCGGCCCGGGCGGGAGTATTGCGCGGCTTCGACGCGATTGAAAGTGCTTGTTATCTGCGTAGATACGGCGTGAAGGGAAGGAACCGGCAAGGACGGAAAAAAATCGAAGGGCGGGCCGAAGCCCGCCCTGGCAAGGCGGTAGATTGGGTTTTTAATTAGCTACTATCCGCGCCGTATCAGCCAAAGAAAATCTGGGCCGTCCGGAGCATCTCGAGGTCCACGGTCTTGAGCTCGGCGGTGGCCTCTTTCAACGAGACGTCAACGACCTTGTTCCCCTGCAGCGCGACCATCCTCCCGTACTTTCCGTCGTGCACCATCTCGATTGCCTTCACCCCGAAGCGCGTGGCGAGCACCCTGTCGTAGGCCGTCGGCGTGCCGCCCCTCTGGAGATGGCCGAGAACGACATACCTGGACTCGACGCCGAGCCTCTTCTCTATCTCGTTCGCGAGGAACTCGCCGACCCCGCCGAGCCTTGCGTGCCCGAAGGCGTCGAGCGCCTTGTCCTTCGTTATCATGCCGCCTGCCCCCTTGGGAAAGGCGCCCTCCGCGGCGACGATGAGGCTGAAGTATTTGCCTGCTTCCCTCCGCTTCGTCACGTATCCGCAGACCTCGTCTATGTCAAAAGGCTGCTCGGGGATGAGTATCACGTCAGCGCCGCCGGCCATGCCGCCGTACACCGCTATCCACCCGGCGTGCCTGCCCATCACCTCCACTACCATCACCCTCTGGTGCGCCTCGGTCGTCGAATGGAGCCTGTCCAGGGCCCATGTCACTATGCTCACGGCGGTGTCGAAGCCGAAGGTGAAGTCGGTTCCCGAGAGGTCGTTGTCTATGGTCTTAGGCACGCCGACGGTCTTTACGCCCTTCTCATGTAGCTTCGAGGCGACGCTCAGGGTGTCGTCGCCACCTATGCAGACGAGGGCGTCTATCTTCAATTCATCAAGGTTCCTGAAGAGCTTCTCGGCGTCCCTGGGGTCCTTCAAGGGGTTCGTGCGCGAGGTGCCCAGTATGGTCCCTCCGAGAGGCAGGAGGCCCGAGACCGACTCCCTCGCAAGCTTCATGGTCCTGGCCTCGACGAGCCCCCTCCAGCCCTCGCGTATCCCCGTGAACTCGTGCCCGAGCTGGAGCCCTCTCTTCACGACCGACCTTATGACCGCATTAAGCCCGGGGCAGTCGCCACCCCCGGTAAGTATGCCGATATTCATCCGTCCCCCCTCCGTTCTGCATGCTTCGATTTGCGCGCTTTCGAACTCCCGCCCCTGCTCAAGACTCTCGTATATGAAACCTGCGGTGCAAAAATCATGTTACGGCATGCCGGCCAGCGGCCCCCGCAAGCGGGAGGCTCACGATGAAGGTGGAGCCCTTTCCGGGCTCGCTCTCAACGTCTATCGAGCCGCCGTGGGCAAGCGCTATCTCCTTGCAGATGCTCAGGCCCAGCCCCGCCCCGTGCACGTCCCTCGTCCGGACCTTGTCAACGCGGTAGAACCTGTCGAATATGTAAGGGAGGTCCTCCTTCGAGATGCCTACCCCGGTGTCCCTGACCCTGAAAAGGGCTTTCCCGCCATTCCCAGTCAAGGAGAGCTCGACCCTTCCGCCCCGGGGCGTGTACTTAATGGCGTTGTCGATGAGGTTGAAGACGAGCTGGCTTACCCTCACGAGGTCGCCCTTTATTACAAGCGGCTTATTCTCAATGATATCCAACTGTATTCCGCTGTCAAGGGCGCGCCTTTTGAGCTGGTCGTGCCTTTCGGCGACGACCCTGTCGAGGCCGACCTTCTCCTTCGCGGTCGCCCCCTTTTCGACGTCCATCTTCGCGAGGTCGAGGAGGTTCCTCACGATGTAGCTCATCCTGTCTATCTCCTCGAGGCTCGATTCCAGGACCTCCCTCATGTAGGCGGTATCGCCCCTGGAGCGGAGCGCTATCTCCATCTCGCCCTTCAAGATCGTAAGCGGTGTCTTGAGCTCGTGGGAAGCGTCCGCCGTGAACTGCTTTATCTGCTTGAAGGAGTTCTCGAGCCTTTCTATCATCTCGTTCATGGTGGCCGTGAGCCTGCCTATCTCGTCCTGCGGCCCTGCAGCGGGTATGCGCTCGTTGAGGTTCTCGGCCTTTATCCTCCTTGCGGCCTCGGTTATGGTCGTAACCGGCTTCAAGGCCTTTTTCGCGAGGAACGAGCCCACTGCCGCCGCGACTATGACCGACGCGAATATGGCGGAGATGAGGATGTACGCCATGGAATGGAATATCTCGTCCATTCCCTCGAGGGAGGACCCGACCTGCACTATCATCACGAGACGGTTGTCGCCGATTATCAAGGGTTTCGTCACCACCCGGACAGGGTACCTGCCGATGTTCCTTACGACCTCGTAGGTCGTGGCCCCGCCCAAGGCGGCGTGGTAGGTGCCCTTCGTAAGCGGGAGCCTGAAGTTGTCGAGGTTGGAGGACCTGGCGACCATCTCGCCGTGGGGGTCTAGGACCTGTATGAAGTTGCCGGCCGTCCTTACGCCGAAGAACCTGCCGAGGATTATGTCGAAGTCCCTCGGCAGGAATATCTCGCCGGACGGCCTTATGATGGCGTGGGTCATCATGTTGGCGACCGAGCTTATCTGGTCGTCCATGCGGTAGATGAATATCTTGAGGAGCGAGTAAGAGAAGACCGCGCCGAAGGCTATGAGGCTCACGAAGAGGAGCGATGTGTACCAGAGCGTGAGTTTTGTGCGGATGGAAAGGTTCATCAGAATGCTTTCGCCGCCCTGCGGGGGCGGGACTTCCGCCCGCCCCTATTCACCGAGCTCCTTGAGCCTTGAGAGCGAGTTTATGACTATTTCCTTACGCCTTATGTCGATGATGCCCTCTTCCTTGAAGCTCTTCAGGAGCCTTATCGACGTCTCCTGCGTTATGCCGAGGAGCTCCGCTATCTCGAGCCTCGAAAGCGTAAGGTTGAGCTTTACGGCGCCGTCCTCCTTGACCCCGTAGTCGGTCGCGAGGGTGTAGAGGAGGTGCGCGAGCTTCTCCCTGGCATTAAGGAGCCCGAGGCGGCTTATCCTCTCGTACGCGCTATTGAGCTCCTTGCCCAGCGCGATTATAAGCTTACGGGCGATGGCCGGTTCGGTCTCCAGTATCTTGAAGAGCGCGTGCCGGTCGATGTAGCAGAGGTCGCAGTCATCCATCGAGACGGCGGTGTTCTTGTAGGTGCGCGCGTTGTAGAAGACCTCGAAGCCGAGGAGGTCTCCGGGATTGAGTATCTTTATTATATGTTCCTTCCCCGTTGAGGACGACCTTACGAGCTTGACCCTGCCGGCCCTCAGGATGTAGATGCCGGTGCAGTCGTCGCCTTCCATGAAGACTATGCCGCGCTTCTTGTAGTTGTTTACGACTACCGCTTCCTTGAAGGCCTCGAGCTGCCTTTCGTTCAAGCCGGTGAAAAGGGTGTTCTCCCTTATGTGGCACCTGCAGAGCGCGCAGACCGATTCCTTGTCCAGCATGGTTTTCATTCAGCCGCCCCCGTCACGAAATGGCCGCCTTCCAGCGCCGCGAGCCTTCCGCCGGAGAGCTCGCTGAAGGGGAAATCACCCCTGTACGGCACGACCGCAAGGCTCACGTCCTTCCTCCTCATGTCCCTTATAAGCTCCACGACCTCGCTGTCCGATATCGGCCCCCCGGTCCTCCAGTCTATCGTCTGGAGCTTGATGAGGACCCTGGCGGGCTCGCCCACCGTCCTGACAGCGTCCTCGGCCATCCTGGTTATCATCTCCCGTATCTCGCCCTCCGTCTTTTCCAGCTCCTCGCCCATCTGCCTGTGGTATGCCATTATCGAGAAATAATCGAAACCGGCCATGAGCGCGGCGCTCAGGTCCTGGGAAAGCCAGGCGAGCGCGTAAGGCGGGTTCGTGAGGCTCTCGTACATGAGGTTTATGGCGAACGCGGTCCCGGGCCTCTTTTCACTTACCGCCTCTTTCAAGCGACCAGCTACTTCCAGAAGACGCCTGTTCTTCCACGTGGCCCACTTCCAGAAAAGAGGCGTGTAATGCACGGCGCCTGAATCCGGAATCCGCACATACAGCTCCTCCGGGGCCAGATCTTTCCCGAAGTCATCCCTGAAGAGCGCCGCGGCGTGAGGCCCGAGCCCCTCGTTGTGCCTGAGGACCATGTCGTCCTGGAAGAGGACCCCGTCTATGTCGTTAAGCGCGAGGTCCGAATATATCCTTTCGAGCCGCTCGACTGCCGCCTCGTTAAAGAGGTCCAGCCCCTTGCACCTGGAATACGCCCTTGCCGAAAGGTCGTACGATACGCACGCGAGCCCCTCGTCGTCCTCGATACCGTAGTCCGCGTACCGGGTGGTCATCCACGCGAAGACCTTTAGCCCGTTGGCGCGCGCAAGCTCGATAAGCTTCGGGAGCATGTCGTCCACCACCGGCGCGTGCTCGGTTGCGAAGTACACTCCACGCCTGGCAGCCGGGGAGGCTGCGGGATAGAACCTGTCGCCGCTATTGTGGAAGACGCGGAGTATGACAGTGTCGATGCCCGAGGCCTTGAGGGCCGCCATCTCGGTGCCGACCTCGTCGAAGGTCATGCCCTCGAAGCGCATGACCTGGACCGCCCTCAAACCCGGCCTTTTCTCCCTGAGGACAGGCCCAGGCCGGGCCGCAGGAGACGGGCGCTTGCGCTTCTCCAGGGCTTCCAGCATCCTTATTTCAGCTACTATCGAGAACGGGCTTTCAGGGAAGTTCGAGATATAGAGCTTCCACTGGGATTCGGCCTCATTGAACCTGCCGGCGAGCATGTAGGCCTCGGCCATGCTGAACTGGGCCTCTGGCATGAGCGGGCTTCCCGGGAAGTTCTCTATGAACCTCCCGAATTCCCTCAGGGCGCCGTCGTAATCGCCCTCGTCCATCAGGAACTTGGCATAGTTGAACTGCCCGATGTCCGTGAAGTATTTATTCGACCCCGCGCCGGCGTCCCCCGGCAGGCCGGGGAACAGGGAGGCCAGGCAGAATATCAAAGCCGCAATGACGGCGGAGGCCTTAGCTGCCGCGCTTGAACCCGTTTTCAATAGCCCGCTCCAGCTGGTAAATTCAGGTTTTATTATATCAAAATGGGCCCTTCCGGGCCACAGTTAAAGAAAAGAGCCCCTCCAGGGCCTCCTTGACCGTAGAAACGCCGTCGAGGGCTATGTCCCGGTGCCCCTTCATGCCCTTCAAGCTGTCCCTGGGCATTACGCACCTCTTGAACCCGAGCTTGGCGGCCTCCCGTATCCTCGGCTCGACCTGGCTTATGGCCCTCACCTCCCCGGCAAGGCCGACCTCCCCGAATATGACCGTGCTCGGCTCGATGGGCTTGTCCAAGTAGTTGGAGGCTATGGCGGCCAGGACGCCCAAATCGACCGCAGGCTCCTCAAGCTTAAGCCCGCCCGCCACCTTTATGAATATGTCGTGGTTCGCGAGCTGCACCCCGGCCTTTTTCTCGAGGACCGCGGCCAGGAGCATGACCTTGTTGTAGTCCACACCCACGACCGTCCGCCTCGGCATGCCGAAAAGCGTCGGGCAGACGAGCGACTGGACCTCAACGAGTATGGTCCGCGTGCCTTCGAGACTTGAGACCACGGCCGAGCCCGAGGCGCCCTCTGGCCTTTCGGCCAGGAATACCTCCGACGGGTTCGAAACCTCCCGGAGCCCCTCCTCCTTCATCTCGAAGACGCCTATCTCCATGACCGAGCCGAACCTGTTCTTTACGGCCCTCAATATCCTGAATGCGTGCCCCCGCTCGCCCTCGAAATAAAGTACGGTATCGACCATGTGCTCGAGGACCTTTGGTCCCGCTATGGCCCCCTCCTTGGTGACGTGCCCGACAAGGAAGACCGGGACCTCCATCGACTTGGCGAGGGCGGTCAGCCTGGCCGATATCTCCCGCACCTGGCTCACGCTGCCAGGAGAAGATTCGAGCGCCTCGGAGTAGATGGTCTGCACGGAGTCCACCACGACGGCCGCCGGCCGTATCTCCTTGAAGGCCTCGATGATCCTTTCAAGGGAGGTCTCGGGATAGACCAGGAGGTCGCCGCTTACGGCCCCGAGGCGCTCGCCCCTGAGCCGTATCTGCCTCGATGATTCCTCGCCGGTCACATAGAGCACCTTGAGCCCCTTCCCGGCAAGCGCGCTCATGGCCTGAAGGAGTATTGTCGATTTGCCTATGCCCGGGTCGCCGCCTATGAGTATCGCGGAGCCCGGCACGATGCCGCCCCCGAGCACCCTGTCGAATTCGGCTATGCCGGTCTGGATCCTGTCCTCTTCGGTTATGCTGAGCGCGTCGATCGGCTCCGGGCGGGCGGACGACTCGGGGCGCCTGGGGTCGGACTTCCTTCGGGGCGCGGCCTTCTCCTCCAGGAACGTGTTCCAGCCCCCGCAGTCAGGGCACTTGCCGAGCCATTTGTATGAGGTGTTCCCGCATCCCTGGCAGGAGTATGTCGTCTTTTCCCTGGCCATCTCTTCCTTCCAAAAACCGGCTTGCGGCAAATTATTCAAGGGCGGGCTTACAGATTGACAAAGACGGCAGTTTTGCTATGATAACCGGGTCAAAATATGGAAGCCCGGGAAATGCCTGCAGAAACCGACAACTACGCCACCATACTAATGGAACTCATAAAGGCTGTCAAGATGCACAATTTCTATCCGCAGGGGCATCCGCAGCTCGAGTCCGTAATCGATAAGTCCTTCCTGCACCTCAAAAAAAGCATAGAGAAGACCGGTGAGCTCAAGTGGCGCGTGGACCAGCGCGGCTTCTATTTCGGCAAGGTCCCCTTCGGCGCCGGGAACCCCGAGATAGCCGGCATGGCCAAGAAGCTCTTTTTCAGGAAGGTGAAGGAGATAGCCTTCACCCCGGAGCTAAGGCCTCCGGACCTGAAGGTGTTCATCTCAGCGGTGAACACCGAGCCCGAGGATATACAGGCCGGGGGGGGCATAGAGGCCTTTTTCGCGAGCCGCGGCATAGAAGGCATCCTGCTTAACGAGCAGCGCTATGAAGACATAAAAAAGCTCAAGGCCGAGCTAAAGGACAAGGAAGAGGAAAAGGCCGTCACCGACGACCATGCGAAAAAGGCCGGGGACTCCGAGCAGAGCAAGAAGGAAGAGGAGGAAAAGCCCAAAGAAGAGGTCCGGGACGAGCCGCTCCATGAGCTCGTCGAGCGGCTTAAGGCCGAGGATGACTCCATAAAATATAACGACCTCGCCGTGAGGGTAAAGGAGAAGATCGAACTCCTCCTGATCGAAGGGAAGACGGACGAGGCTTTTCCCGTCCTCATCGTACTCCATGAGCATTCGGACAAGTATTCCGGGAAAAGCGCCGCGATAACGGAAGCGGCGCTTGTGGTTCTCAAGGGCCTCTTGACACCTGAGACCCTCAAGTACCTCGCAGGCAAAGCCGGCTCTAATGACGAGGCTAACCGGTGGGCGGTGCAGGGGATGCTCATCGCGGCAGGCCCGGCCGGCGCCGATGCGCTCCTGGACGAAATAATAACCGCCCCGGAGGCTGCGGCAAGGCGGAACCTCTTTAACGCCCTCGTGCTCTTCGGGCCGGGGCTCCGCCCGCTTGCCGAGGCCAGGCTCGAGCACCAGGAATGGTACGTAACGAGGCAGATGGCCGCGCTCCTTGGCGAGATAGGCGGCGAGGAGGCCCTGCCCGCGCTTGAGGCCGCGTACGACAACCCCGAGCCACGCGTGAAAAAAGAGGTCCTCAAGAGCATGGTCAAGATAGGCGGCGGCCGCGTGACCAATTTCATGGTCAAGGTGCTTGATGAGGACGACCAGTCCATAGTCGCTCAGGCCATAATCTCGCTCGGGGCGTTGAAAGACGCAGCAGCCGTTGACGCTCTCAAGGACATAGCATTCCAGCGGGAGGGTTTTGCCGAGCCCTCCGACGCCGCGAAGGAAGCGGTCAAGGCACTCGGCATGATTGGCGACCCGAAGGCGGTGCCGCACCTTAAAAGGATACTCTCAAGGAAGGTCTGGTTCGGAAGGAAAGCCAACGAGGAGATGCGCTCGATGGCCGCCATGTCCCTCGGCATGATAGGCACCCCGGAGGCGATACAGGCCGTTGAAGACGTTTTCGCCCACTCGGCAGGCGAGCTCTTCATGGCCTGCAAGAGGGTACTCGACGGAAGAGGGAAAGATAGATGAACGCAGACAGGGAAAACATCCTTAAAAACATCAACGCCGCGCTAAAGAGCAGAAAACTCTACCCGGCAGGCCACCCGGCGACCACCGCTCCGGTAGCGAAGACCTACGCCCTGCTCGTGGACGAGCTGAAATCCAGGAACAATCTTGTCATCGCCCTGACAGGCGAGGCGCTCCTCTACGAGGAGGACTTCATCCAGGACGCCGAGAAGCTCTACGCCGACCTCATACAGCACATGGGCGCGAAGAACATCGACGCCATCATCTTCGAGAAAGGCCTTTCGGAGAAGGAGATGGGCTCGCTTTTCGAGATAATGGCCGGGGCCGACATAAAAGGCGCGGAGCTCCAGAGGGAGATGTACAACAAGGGCGTGACCCACATAACGCTGAAATCCATGCCCATCGGCAAGAGGAACATCCTCGAGATATACAACGGGGCGGTCGAGGTCGTAAAGAACGTCATGGGCGAGGTCCGGATGGGGAAGATCCCCAAATCCGAGCCGGTCGAGAGCATTATCGGCGAGATGACGGATTCGGTCCTCTCGGACCCGAACGCCATGATCGGGCTTACGATGATAAAGAACTACGACAACTACCTTTACAACCATTCGGTGAACGTCTCCATACTGTCGCTGTCGCTCGCGAAGTTCATGGGCCTTTCGGACCAGGAAGTCCACGACGCTGGCGTCGGCGCGCTCCTCCACGACATCGGGAAGACGGGCGTATCAGAGCAGATAATAAGGAAGCCCGGGGGGCTCAGTTCCGAGGAATGGGAGAAGATAAAGGAGCACCCCCTGCTCGGCTCGAACATCATAAAGAGGATGGAGGGGATGAACGAGGCGGTCGGCAGGATCATATACGAGCACCATATAAAGTACGACCACTCGGGCTACCCGCAGACCACTTCGAGCCTCCATCCCCTGAGCCAGATAATCTGCATCTGCGACGCGTACGACGCGCTCACGACCTTAAGGGTCTACCAGAAGCCTCACGACCCGTCCGAGGCCATAAGGATACTCACGAACTTCTCGGGCAAGCACTTCAACCCCGAGACTTTGAGCGCGTTCGTCCGCATGATGGGCGTCTACCCCGTCGGCACGATGGTAAGGCTTTCGACGAACGAATTGGGCGTGGTCACGAGGCTCAACCAGGAGTCGCCGGAAAGGCCCGTGGTCAAGGTGCTCTACGGGAGCGACGGCGTCGAAGTGGCCTCCCCTTACGAGCTCGACCTCATCTCGGACGGCTCCCTGGACATCGTGACCAACGTAAACCCCTCTTTTACCGTAACGGACCTCGAAGCCTTTTTCGAGAGGGAGGCGGCTGAAGGCCAGGGTTGATGCTGTCCGTTCCAGTCTGAAAAACTAAAAGGCAAGCCGGATGGCTTGCCTTTTTAATTTTAATTAACAGTTTGCCGGATAACTCAAAACCATGTACAGGCTGCTCAAAAAGTCCAAGATGCGAGGAGTCGAAAAATGAGGAATGAGGCGTACTTTTTTTGTACGCCGCAATGACGAATTTTGAAGACGACAAAGCAGATTGGTCTTTTTCAGCAGCCTGTTAGATTTACCTGTCCATAACCCCGAGGCCTCTGAGCGCTATAGACCTCATCCTCTGGTTGCCGTTCTTAGCGAAGTGCACGAGCGCGTCCTCGGCCCTCTTATCCCCTATCATTGAAACCGCCTCGAGCGCGCGCTCCACGACACCCGGGTCCTTGTGCTTGAGGGCGTGCACCAACGGGCCGAGAAGCCTCTGGTCCCTGAACCCGGAGAGCGATTCTACGGCTGCCCTGACCACTATTTCGTTTTCGTCCTTGAGGGCCTCGACAAGGGCCTGAAGGGTCGAGTGGTCGCCGAGAGAGCCCAGCGCCCTCGCCGCAGCGGCCCTGACGTCGTCTGAATCGTCCTTCAGGGCCCCCGTAAGCGCCCCTGCTATCTGCGGGCCCCTCAAGTCGGAAAGAGCGTAGATGACGCGTATCTTCTCGAGCATCGCGCCCGCAGAGAGCTTTTTAAGGAGCTCTTCGAGCCTGTCCCTCGCCTGGAGCTTCTCAAGCGCCCATGCGGCTGATTTCCTTACCTCCTCGTCGGTCTCCTTGAGCGCGCCGATGAGGACCTCTTTACGCCTGTCCATGCGCTAATCTATATCAGAACGGAAATCAAGTTGCAAGGGCTTCCTCGGCCCACCTTCCGAAGTCCTCTATCGCCCTCGCCGCCTGCATCTCCCTCCTCGTCTTGCCCTCGATGTATGGCAGGAGGCCCATGTTGGCGTTCATGGGTGAAAACTCCCCTTCCTTTCCGGAAATGTAGCGCATGAGCGCCCCTGAAATTGTAGTCTCCGGCGGACATACGGGAATAAGCCCCCTGGAATACTTCAAGGCGTTTATGCCTGCCAGGGCCCCTGACATCGCTGATTCCACGTAGCCTTCAACTCCGGTAATCTGCCCGGCGAAAAAGAGCCCCGGGGAATCCTTAAGCTCCTGGCCGCTTGAAAGGAGCCTCGGGGAGTCCAGGTAGCTGTTCCGGTGTAGCTTCCCGAGCCTCGCGAACTCCGCCCTTTCGAGCGCGGGTATCATCCTGAATATCCTTTTCTGCTCCGGGTACGCGAGCCTCGTCTGGAAGCCTACCATATTATAGAGCGTGCCTTCCCTGTTCTCGCGCCTTAGCTGCACGACCGCAAAGGGCCTCTTCCCTGTCCCAGGGTCGATAAGTCCCACGGGACGCATGGGGCCGAAGAGGAGGGTCCTGGGGCCCCTCTCGGCCATCGCCTCTACTGGCATGCAGGCCTCGAAGCTTTCCATCTTCTCGAACTCGCGCTCCCTGGCCCTGTCCGCTTTTACAAGCTCTGCATAAAAGGCCTCGTACTCGCTCTCGGTAAGGGGACAGTTGATGTAATCGTCCCCGCCCTTCCCGTAGCGGGAGGCCAGGAATGCGCGCTCCATGTCTATCGACTCAGCGTATACTATGGGCGCGACCGCGTCGTAGAAGTTGAGCCCCTTGCCTACGAGCCCTTCAAGCGCCGCCGCAAAGGCGTCAGAGGTGAGCGGGCCTGTGGCCACGACCAGCGGGCGGTCTTCCGGAAGCTCCATCACCTCTCCCCTTTCCACCTGCACCCCGGCCCGTTCAAGCCCGGAGGTGACGAATTCCGAGAAAGCGGCCCTGTCGACCGCCAGGGTCTTGCCGGCAGGCACCCTCGTCGCCTCGGCGGCCCTTATTATGAGCGAATCGATTGCGCGGAGCTCGGACTTCAGCACCCCCGAGGCGTTATCAAGGCTGTCGGATTTCAAGGAGTTGCTGCAGACAAGCTCGGCCAATGTCGGCATATTGTGCGCGGGAGAAAACCTCTCCGGCTTCATCTCGCGGATGACGGCCTTTCCGCCGAGCCTCGATATCTGCCAGGCTGCCTCGCACCCGGCAAGCCCGCCGCCTATTATGATAATATTTTCGATCACATGCCCTCCGGTTGTCCTTCCATATTAACCCCCGGCCATCTCCTCTTCAAGCCCATTATGCGAATAGTTTCCGGGCACTTGCGGGTAGTGATTTTTTGTGATAGCTTCTCAGGATGGAAAAGATGGTAAGGGCCCGCGTAGTCATCGAAGGCCGCGTGCAGGGAGTGGCCTTCCGCGCCAGCATGGTCGAGGAGGCCAGGCGCCACGGCGTGGCCGGATGGGTGAAGAACAACCCTGACGGCACGGTCGAGGCCGTGGTCGAGGGCAAGGAAGGGCCGGTCAAAAAATTGCTCGCATGGTGCCAGAATGGGCCGACGCTTGCGCGGGTTGACGACGTCAGGCTTGCATGGGAGCCCTTCAAGAACGAATTCGACGACTTTACCGCGCTTACGAGATACAGCACGTATTGAGGGCAAGATGAGGGTTGATGGAATGAAGAGGCGTGCAGGCTCAAAAGGGACGGCGCCCGGGCTCCGGATATTCATTGCCCTTCTCGTCATGATCGCACTGGCCTGCGGCTGCCACCCTAAACCCAGGGCCGCGATGTACCTTGCGCCCGATGAGAAGGGGCCGGCAGGCTACAAGGCAGCAGCCGGGGCCGGGGTAATCGAGAACGGCCATATGAAAGTCGCAGCCCGCCAGGTACGGAAAGGCGAGGAAGGCTCTGCCCTCCTTGCGAGGCTCCTGGAGGAAAACTTCATAATAATAGACCTCGTTATCCAGAACACCTCGGACAGGACGATCATCTACAAGCCGAACCTCACTTCGCTTACGAACGACGCGATGGACTTCCTTAGGCCGCTCGACTATACCGACCTCTACGATCTCGGAGACTTCGACGCGCTCGACGAGATACGCGGGAGGTTTTACGACCTAGACGTCACGCTCAGGCCCGGCCAGAGGTCCTCGCGGCTCCTCATATTCAGGCCCGTATCAAAAAACGCAAAAAAGGCCGTCCTCAACATAGACGACCTTTACCTCGGGACCGACACGCTGAGGCTCACCTTCCCCTTTTCGTTCAAGGCGCATACTCTTTGACCTTGTCCGCGCCCTTGTCCACGGCCTCTTTGGTCTTCCCTATCGTCTTCTGGACGGCCCCCTTGGCGTTTTCGGCCTTTTCCTTGACCGTCTCAGCCGTATCCGTTATGGCCTCCTTTGCCTCCTGAGCCGTGTGCTTAAGCCCCTTCTCGTACTTCTCAAGCCTTGCCCCGGCCTCTTCGGTCTTGCTGCCCGCGAGCTTCACGTAGCCGGGTCCGCCGAAATAGAGGAACGCGGTGATTGCGATTATTCCGAGCAGGAAACCGAACAGCACTTTTTTCATTCCTTGTCCTCCCTTGATTCCGCCCTGATCGCGAGGGCCGCCTTATAGACCTCGGCCCTTGGAAGGCCGAAGTCTTTTGCCACGGCCTTTACGGCCTCGTTGAGCTTCGCCCCGGATGAAAGGAGTGTTTCCAGGGCCGGCATGAAATCACCCTTTGCCTCCTCCCCGGTCCGGACGGCTATGGTCACCTCACCTTTTACCTCCCCTGCCCTGAGCCTGTCCATGACCATGCTCACATTTCCCCTTATAACCTCCTCGTGCACCTTCGTAAGCTCGCGTCCTACCGCTATTTCCACCTCACCGAGCGCCTCTCTTATCACCGCGAGCGTCTTTTTGAGCCTCCTGGGGGATTCGTAAAAAATGTAGGTGTGAGAGCCGGAAAGGCCCGAAAGGAGGTCCCGGAGGGCGCCCTCCTTTTCCGGGAGAAAGCCCTTGAAGGTGAACTCGTCAGTCGGCAGGCCTGATACGCTGACGAGCGAGATTATGGCCGAAGGGCCCGGCACCGGCACGACCTCGATAGAGTGCTCCAGCGCGAGCCTCACTATCCTGAAACCAGGGTCGGATATGCCGGGCGTGCCCGCGTCGGATACGAGCGCGACATCCGTTCCGGCCTCGAGCCTATCGAGGAGCAGGCCAGCTTTTTCGCGTTCGTTATGCTCGTGGTAGCTCGTAAGCGGGGTATCTATCCCGTAATGGGCAAGGAGCTTTCTGGTGTGCCTCGTGTCCTCGGCGGCTATGAGGCCCGCCTCCTTCAGCACCCTTACTGCCCTGAAGGTCATGTCCTCGAGGTTCCCTATCGGGGTAGCGACGACGAAAAGCCTTCCCTTCCTCATTTCCTCCTCTCGAAGACAAATGCCGAAGCGAAGGTAAAGGCGATCGCGAAGACCGAGACGAAAGCGATGTCGAGAAGCATCGGGAACTCCGGCGCGAGCCGCCCGGTCCCCGGAAGAAGGACGTGCTTGAATGAATCGACCCCGTAGCAGAGCGGGTTTACATACGCGAACACCTTTATATACGGCGGCAGCGACCCGACCGGGTATAGCGCTCCGCTCAGGAAGAACATCGGTAGCACTATGAAGTTCATGATCACGTTAAAGCCTTCGAGCGAGGCAAGGAACGAGGCCACGAAAAGGCCGAGCGCCGTTATGGCGAGCGCGACAAGCGCCATGAGGGCGAACATGGCGAGGAAGTCGAGGACGCCCACGCCGAGCCCCAGGAAGGGGGCTATGAGAAGGAGTGCAGCGCCCTGAAATACCGACAGGGTGGTCCCGGAAAGGAGCTTCCCGAATACTATCGTGACCCTCGAAACCGGGGATACCAGCATCTCCCGGAGGAACCCGAACTCCCTGTCCCAGACAACGGATATGGTCGAGAAAATTGAGCTGAAGAGTATGGTCATGCCGACTATGCCCGGCAGTATGAACTGGATGTACTCGACCTCGTCGGTGTCGATGAGCATGGTAAAGCCCGAGCCCACGATGAAGAGCCATATAAGCGGCCTCGCGGCAGTGACAACAAGCCTTCCCTTCTGGCGGAAGAACCTCTTAAATTCCCTTAAGGTTATGACGTAAATGGCCTTGTATGTTAGCATTTTTAGACCAGCTACCCCCGGAGCCTCTGCTGAACGCCGTTATCCCGTATCTCCCTGCCAGTGAGGTTTATGAAGACGTCCTCCAGGCTGGGCCTCTTCAGGTTCACGGAGACGACTCCCACGGAAAGGGCCTCGAAGAGCCGGGGTATAAACTTTTCGCCGCTCTCGACCGTGAAGGCGAGCCCGCCTTCGAGCCGCCGGGGACTGAGGCCCAGTCTGCCGCTTATTTCAGACGCGGCGGTAGCGTCATCAGTTGTCCGGAGGTATATAGTATCTCCACGGAGCGCCCTTTTGAGCTCATCAGGGCTTCCGCATGCGATTATCCGGCCCCGGTCTATTATGGCGATCCTGTCGCAGACCTCCGCCTCTTCCATGTAATGGGTGGTCATGAATACGGTATTTCCCTCCGACCTCTTAAGCTCCATTATGAACTCCCATACATGGCTCCTGGTCTGAGGGTCAAGCCCGAGCGTGGGCTCGTCGAGGAAAAGGACCTTGGGCCTGTGGAGGAGCCCACGCGCTATCTCGAGCCGCCTCTTCATGCCGCCCGAGAACTTCCTTACGAGGTCGTCTCTCCGTTCGCTCAAGCCGACCACGTCCAGTATCTCCCTTATCCTGGCCTCCGCGAGCCTCTTCTCCATGTTGTACATATAGCAGTGGAACTTGAGGTTCTCGTATGCGGTAAGGTCGTTATCAAGGGTTATCTCCTGGAATACGAGGCCGATGGATGAGCGGACGCTGTGGGGCTCGTTCCTGCAATCGTGTCCGTTCACCAGGGCGGTACCGGAATCGAAGCCGAGGAGCGTGCAGAGGATATTTATGGTCGTGGTCTTTCCAGCGCCGTTCGGGCCGAGAAAGCCGAAAGTCTCCCCTTCCTCCACATCGAAGGAGACGCCGCTTACAGCCTCTGTACCGTTATACCTCTTTACGAGGTCCTTTACCTGGATGATCGACATCGAACCTGCCCATTTGGAATAACCGGCGGATTATATCACGAACCTGAACGGCCGTCCTGTTTTATTGCTGTACCGGGAGATAGCCCCTGGGGGGCGAAGCGCCTTTTTTCGGAGTCTACGGCATGGTTTGAAGAGGTGGCAACCTTTAAAATTAGAGATCTTTATCGCAATCAAGGGAAGGCGGGAATTAAAAGCGGAGCACATGACAATGTGAGCATTTTTATTCCCGTAATTACGCAGAGTCCGGGGAAAAGATCAATTTTAGAGATTGCCGGGCTTGCAGGCCTTGAGCGAAAAGCTGAAAGTCGAGCCTACGCCGGGGGCGCTCTCTACGTGCAGCCTGCCGTTATGCCCCTGTATTATGTGCTTTACTATCGCGAGGCCGAGTCCGGTGCCGCCGAGTTCCCTGCTCCGGGCCTTGTCCACCCGGTAAAAGCGCTCGAATATCCTCGGTATGTCGGCAGCCGGTATGCCGATGCCGGTGTCCTTCACCTCCACCCTGACGCTCTGGCCGTCGGAACCGGCGGTGACCGTAACCCTTCCGCCGGACGGGGTGTACTTTATGGCGTTATCGAGGAGGTTCACGAGCACCTGTTCGAGCCTGTCGTGGTCGCCGAGAGCCTTCGGGAGCCCGTCCGGGATGCCGGTCGATACCGTTATGGACTTGTCCCTTGCCTGCTTCTCGAACGCGGGTATCATCGAGAGCACGAGGTCTTTTATGTCGACCGGCGCGGAGACTATCGTCATCTGGTGGGATTCGAGCCTGGAAAGGGTAAGGAGGTCGTCGATGAGCCTCGACATCCTTGTCGCGTGCCTGTCGATCACGCGAAGGAACTCCCTCAGCGTCTCCCCGTCCTCCATGCCGCCGTCAAGGAGGGTCTCGGAGTAGCCCTTTATGGAGGCGAGCGGGGTCCGGAGCTCGTGCGAGACGTTCGCAACGAAGTCCCTTTTTATGGTCTCGACCCTCTTCTCCTCGGTTATGTCCTGGAGGAAGAGGATAAGCGAGAAGTCCGCCTTCTCCTTTATCGGGACGAGCCTGGCGCTGTAGAAGACAGGGCCCTCGCCTATCTCCATGCTCTCGGGGATTGCGCGCCTCTTCTCGAGGAACCCCGCCACGGCCTTAAGTAGAGCCGCGTTGGTCATGAACCCGGAAACGTGCTTCCCCTCGACCCCGCCCTCGACCGGGAAGAACTGCAGGAAGGACGGGTTTGCGTAGAGCGCCGAGCCGTTCCGGTCAAGGACAAGGACGCCTATCCTCATCTCGCGGGCGATGGTCTCCAATATCAGGTACTTGCCCATGCGGCGAACCTACTCCTCTTTAAACCTGTAACCAGCGCCCCGCACCGTCTCGATAAAGTCTCCGGCCCTGCCGAGCTTCGACCGGAGCCTCCTCACATGGGTATCAACGGTCCTCGGTATGACGAAACAGTCCCTGCCCCAAGCCCTGTCCAGGATGGCGTCCCTGCTCAAGACCCTTCCTCCTGCCTGCATGAGCGCGGAAAGGAGCCGGAATTCGGTGGTCGAAAGTTCTACGGGCCTGCCTTCGACAGAGACCTTGTGTTTCGAGAGGTCGACCGTGAGACAGTTGAAGGTCATGACCCGGCCCTCCTCCTCGCCTCCGGGCCGCTCGGACGTTCTCTTCAGGACCGCCTTGACCCTGAGTATCAGCTCCCTCGGGCTGAAGGGCTTGGTTATGTAGTCCTCGGCCCCGAGCTCGAAACCGATCACCTTGTCGATTTCCTCGCCCTTGGCCGTGAGCATTATGACTGGTATGCTTTTTGTGGAGTCACTGGATTTAAGACGCCTGAGGACCTCGGTCCCTTCCATATTGGGGAGCATTATATCGAGTATGACGAGGTCGGGCCTGTTGGCCCTTGCGGACTCTATGGCCTCCGGGCCGTCCCTGGCGAGGAGTATGCGGAACCCGGCCTTCTTGAGGTTGTACTCAAGCAGGTTCAGTATGTCGGATTCGTCGTCAACGACAAGTATCCGGGACCCGTTCGCATTCTGCAATGATAAGCTCCCTGACCCTTTTCTCAATATCGTCCCTGACCCGCTGCATGACATCCCAGGGCCTTCCGAGCGGGTCCTCTATCCTCCAGTCGTATTTCCTGCCCTTGAACCAGCCAGGGCATATCTCGTCGGCAGGGGCCGAGCCCATCGTTACAACCACGTCCGCCCACCGGATGTGCTCGTCCGTAAGCTGGTCCGAAGACTGGCCGGAGATATCTATCCCGGCCTCCTTCATGGCCTCGACGGTGCTCCTGTTGAGAAAACCGGATGCGCTAGTGCCGGCGCTACGCACCTCCACCTTGACCCCGCCGTGCCGCTTTGCGAAACCCTCGGCTATCTGGCTCCGGCAGGTGTTGCCTACGCACACGAATAATAATTTAATCGGCATCAAAACGCCTTTCTTCAGGATATCACGTTATTTTAACACCCGGACCGACCGGGAGGCAATGATAAATAACCGAGCGACCGGCCCTGAGTAAAATTTGAAGCGTTTTCAGGCAGGGGGATGCAGTAGTTACAATTCCACGCAGCCGCATGCATAACCCGAAGATTAATAAGAGATTAATTTTTTAGCTTGACAATTTTAATCCCATTCAATAGAATGGGCTGACTTATATATAATCAAGACCAGAGAGGCTTCAAGTGAGAAGAGAGGGTCATACAGAACCCCAGGCAGTTATTTTCCACAAAGGCGCAAAAGACTATTGCCTTTTTATGCGTTAAGGCGCATAGAAGGGCTTTTTTTTTGAACTCACACCTTCCGCTGTCAAAAAAATTAGTAGGGGTTCCAGAAGGTTTGCCCCTTAACGAGCTGAAACAGGGCCGGACGTAGCTCAAGGCGGGCTGCCCGGCTTTTTGAAGCCATGCATGTCGGTTTGCTCGGCACCTTTGAAGCAATGACCTGACATTGCCGCTTGAACAATTACAGCCGGAGCCCATGAAGGGCTCCGGTGTCAAGGCCACGAATGCCTCGCAGTATCGCCGATTTCATATCGGCATGCTCAAGGCATTTTTTTTTGGCCTTGGGCGGCCCGCTGCATGCGGGACCTGAGCAGTGTTCATGAAACGGCCCTGCGAAGGTAGGGGCCTCGACGCCCCCTCAACCCATAAACGACTAAAGGAGAACTTCCATGAAAAGGTTTCTCATATTCGCAGTAGCAGCCGCTTCAGCTGGCTTCATAGCCCTCGGCACCGCCTCGGTCGCCAACGCGGTCGACGTCGACGACTACCCGGCTGATGCTCCGGCCAACGGCATAGGCAAATCCAGGCACAACCTCGGTGCCCTGGGTATGCACAGGATCGCCGACGAAATACCCGGCACGACCGAGATATGCGTGTTCTGCCATACGCCTCACCATACGAACGTGACCGGGTTCGCCGCCGGTGAGGCAGCGCCCCTCTGGAACAGGACCAACTCCACAAGTAGCTACACCCCCTACGGCCCGAACGGCGCAACCGTTGGCGGCACCACCGTCACACAGGTCGGCGGCGCAACGCTCGCCAGCCTGAGCTGCCATGACGGCGTCACCACCTTCGACAACCTGGTGAACGCGCCCGGCAAGGGCCTTAACTCGGGCAGCCAGGGCTGGAACTTCAACGAGGACGGAAACCCGATCGGCAACGGCATAACTGGCAGCTCCCGCCTGAACATCGGCACGGACCTGACGAACGACCACCCGGTCTCAATCGAGTACATCGCCCCGAGGGCCAGCTTGAGGGACACGTCGACGACGCTCGATTCGATAGACCTCACCTCTGACGTCTTCTCGACGACCCACAGCGCGATCACCACAAACCTCAACCAGAACCGCTGGGCGGTCAACGGTTACATATGCGCGGACTGCACCATCGAAACCCTGCTCAGGAACGGCAAGGTCGAGTGCTCCAGCTGCCACGACCCGCACTTCGCCAACAAGTCCTGGGACGAGGTCGACGACACCTGGGGTAGCGAGGATGACTCGGACGGCATGTTCCTCAGAAGGGTCGGCGGAAACACCGGCTCCGGCGTCTGCAAGACCTGCCACGCGAAGTAAGCTTTTCGCTCTGCCGTGCAATCCGGAGCGGGCCGGGGTTTCCCCGGCCCCGCCCGGTTGTACAAGGACCAAAAGACATCATGCATACAGCCAGGACGAACCGAAACCAAATGAGCGGAAAATCGCACCGAAAGACATGCAAGCCGTTAGCCGAACTCCGCGCTGAAATAGACCGGCTCAAGCTCGAACTCGAGGAGAAACGGGTCGTGGAAAAGGCCAAGGGGCTTCTCGTAAGCACCAAGGGCGTAACGGAAAGAGAGGCTTGCGAACTGCTTGAGAGCTTCTCGATTGAACACAACAAGACCCTTATTGAAGCCGCGGAGATCATACTATTCGGTAACAGGCTGCTCAAGCCGGTATCGCGGCGGCGGAAAGCCAAAAGAAAACAGTAGGGGATCAGTGCTGCGAAAGCGGCTCCACCCGGGTTGGCATGCTTTTATGAAAATGTAACGGCCCTCAACATTCGAACAGGGAGGGATACGGAAATGGAGAACTGCAATCAGCATGGGAACTGCAACTTCCCTCGCAGCATATGCGAGAAGATATGCACCGCTTACATAAACCTCTCGTCGGAAGCCGAAGTCATAAGGGGAAAAATAGGCGAGAAAAACCTGGTCAACAAGGCCAAATGGACCTTGGTTGAGCAGAAAGGTCTGAGCGAGAAGGAGGCCCTCGGCATCATGGTGAGGGAAAGCCGCAAGAAAAGGCAGAAGCTGGCCGAAACCGCGGCGCTGGTACTGACTGGAAAGGCCATCGAAGAGCCTTATGCGAGCGCACGGAAGCTCCAAAAGTCATCCGGGGTCCAGGCGGGCTGACCAAAGCCAGGGTTGGCAGCCACCGCAAGCAGCGGGGTATCTCTACAGCTTCCCGTACCTTGACGGGAGGCCACCGGGCGTCCGGGATTCCCTATAAGCTACCAGAGGCCGGTCGTAAGGTACTCGTGCATGGACTCGGCGGCCTTTCTGCCGTCGCCCATGGCGAGTATGACGGTTGCGCCTCCCCTCACGATGTCGCCGCCGGAGAAGACCCCCTTCTTGCTGGTCCTGCCGGTATCAGGGTCCACGGTGATGTTCCCCCACTTGTTTACCTTTATGTCGGGCGAGGTCTGGGGTATGAGGGGGTTGGCCCCGTTCCCTATCGCCACGATCGCCACGTCCACTTCCATCGTGAACTCGGAGCCCGGGACCTCCACGGGCCTTCTCCTACCCGAATCGTCTGGCGGGCCAAGCTCCATCCTGAGGCATTCCATCGCCTTGAGCCTTCCGTCGTCGTCGCCTATGAACCTCTTGGGAGCCGTGAGGAGCTTGAAGACGAGCCCCTCCTCCTCGCCGTGGTGTATCTCCTCGACCCTCGCTGGCATCTCCTCCCTCGAACGCCTGTAGACTATCGAGACCTCCTCGGGGCAGAGCCTTAGCGCGGTCCGGGCCGCGTCCATGGCCGTGTTGCCGCCGCCGATTACGACGACCCTCTTGCCGCGTATGATCGGGGTGTCGTACTCCGGGAACATGTAGGCCTTCATGAGGTTGACCCTCGTAAGATACTCGTTCGCGGAATAGACGCCCGCGAGGTTCTCGCCGGGTATGTTCATGAAGTTCGGAAGCCCTGCGCCCGAGCCGATGAACACGGCGTCAAAGCCGTTCGAAAGGAGCTCGTCGACCGTCTCTATCTTCCCCACCACGGCGTTCAATACTATCTCGACGCCCATGCGCCTGAGGTAATCGACCTCCGACTGGACTATCTTCTTGGGGAGCCTGAACTCGGGTATGCCGTAGACAAGGACGCCGCCCGCCACGTGGAGCGCCTCGAAGACCGTTACCTTGTGCCCCTTCTTTACCATATCCCCTGCCACGGTAAGCCCCGCCGGGCCCGCGCCGACCACGGCCACCTTCTTGCCGCTCCAGGAGGGTATATGCGGTATGGTTATCTCGCCGTGCTCCCTCTCGAAGTCGGCTGCGAACCTCTCAAGCCTCCCTATGGAGACCGGCTCGTTCTTTTTCCCTATGACGCAGACCTTCTCGCACTGGTCCTCCTGCGGGCAGACCCTGCCGCAGACCGCCGGAAGCCCGTTCGTCTCCTTTATCTTCCTCGCCGCCTCGACGAACTTGCCCTCGGCTAAGAGCCTCAGGAACCAGGGTATGTCTATATTGACCGGGCAGCCGCCCACGCAAAGGGGCTTCTTGCACTGGATGCACCGCCTGGCCTCCTCCATCGCCTGCTCAGGCGTGTACCCGTAAGGCACCTCGTAGAAGTTCCCCACCCTCTCCTTCGGGTCCTGCTCAGCCATGGGCTGCTTCGGTATTTTCATCCGTTCCTTGATCTCTTTCGGGGCCATATCCATCTCGGGACTCGCTCCTTATATCATCGTAGATGAGGTCAGCCTGTAGGGCCTGTCAGAGTATTCCGGGGGAAGCTTTCTGTAAAAAGGTTCTCTCAAGAAAAGCTCCAACAATCCTCCGGGCTACTTCCTCTCGTAGCACTTCGCGCCTTCGTGGTAGGTGAGCTCCTCCATCGCGAGCTTCTCTTCCTTGATGTAGCTCCTGTTCCTGAGTATGAGCTCTGCGAAGTCGACCTGGTGGCCGTCGAACTCCGGACCGTCCACGCACACGAACTTGGTCTTTCCGCCTATTGTCACCCTGCATGCCCCGCACATGCCCGTTCCGTCCACCATTATCGGGTTGAGGCTCACGACCGTCGGGATGCCGTAGGGCTTGGTTACGTTGCTTACGGCCCTCATCATGGGCACCGGGCCTATGCCCACGACGCAGCCTATCTTCATGCCTTCGTCGATGAGGTTCTGGAGGACCTGCGTTACGAACCCGTGGTGGCCGTAGCTCCCGTCGTCTGTCGTCACATGCAGCTCGTCGCTTACCTCCCTCATCTCCTGCTCGAGTATGAGGAGGGGCTTGCTGCGCGCGCCTATTATGGAGACGACCCTGTTCCCGGCCTCCTTCATGGCCTTGGCTATCGGATACACCGGCGCGGTGCCGATGCCCCCGCCAACGCAAACGGCTATCCCGAAGTCCTCAATGTGGGTGGGTTTGCCGAGCGGGCCGACGACGTCGAGGATGTTGTCGCCTACTCCCATGTTCCCGAGCATGGCGGTCGATTTACCGACCTCCTGGACGATTATGGTGATCGTCCCCTCGCGGGCGTCGGAATCGACGATGGTGAGCGGGATGCGCTCGCCGTTTTCGTTCATCCGGAGGACCACGAACTGCCCGGCCTTCCGCTTGGCAGCTATCTTCGGGGCCTTTACCTTGAACTGGTATACGGTATGGGCAAGCTCTTTCTTGTCCGTTATCTCGAACATCTTTGGACTCCTTGTGAAGTTACCCGTCAAGTTATCAGGGCGCCAAAAGCCGGAGAATGATACCAGAAGAGTTTCCGGGTTTCAATGAAATCAGCGATCACGATTTTTCCAGCCGAATCCAGAACTCCCTGTTTCCCTTTGCCCCGGTTATGGGGGACTCGCCTGTTGAAATGACCTTGTAGCCAACGCCTTCCGAGAACCTCGATATCCTCTCCACGACTTCGGCGTGCATGCGGGGGTCCCTCACTACCCCGCCCTTGCCCACCTGTCCCTTCCCTACCTCGAACTGGGGCTTTATCAGCGCCAGTACCGCCCCTTTTTCCTTAAGGAACTCCATTACCCTGGGCAATACCTTTTCAAGGGATATGAACGAGACGTCTATGACCGCGAGGTCTACCGGGACGCCGACCTCGGAGGGGTCCAGATACCTTATGTTCCTTTCCTCAAGGACGACTACCCTTGGGTCGGACCGGAGGCCCTGGTCTATGAGCCCCTTACCGACGTCAACGGCGTATACCCTTGCCGCGCCCCTTTTAAGGAGGCAATCCGTAAAGCCGCCGGTCGATGCGCCTATGTCAATGGCCGTCATCCCGGCCACATCAAGGCCCGTCTGGTCGAGAAACGAGGCGAGCTTCACGCCTCCCCGCCCAACGAACGGCAGGCCTTCCTTCAGCGATATTTCGGACTCGGGGTCTATTTCCCTGCCCGGCTTATCAACAAGCTCGCCGTCCACGAAGACCTTGCCGGCCATTATGAGGGCCTGGGCCTTCTGGCGGCTCTGAACCAGTCCCTTTTCCACAAGGAGGCTGTCTATCCGCTCCTTTTTCCTTTTCTGCCCGGAGCCGCCCACCCTTAGAAGGCCATCTTGAGCTTGCCTGAGCCCGAGACAAGCGCCTTTGCCGCGGCCTCGATGCCCTCGGCGGTAAGGCCGAGCCTTGCCCGAAGCTCCTCCTGGCTCCCGTGCTCGATGAACTCGTCCGGCACTCCGAGCCTTTTTACAGGGACCTGCACGCCGCGCTCTTCGAGGAGCTCCAGTACCGCGCTCCCGAAGCCGCCCTGGAGCGAACCCTCCTCGACGGTCAAGAGCGCCCCTGCAGAGGAAGCGGCCTGGAGGATGCACTCGGCGTCAAGCGGCTTCGCGAACCTCGCGTTTATTACCCCGGCCTTGACGCCCGCCTTCTCAAGGCGGCCTGCCGCTTCGAGCGCCGGATGCACCATGTTGCCTATAGCGAGTATAGCCGCGTCCTTGCCTTCCTTAAGCACCTCGGCCATGCCGAGGGGTATCTGCCTCATGGGCCCTGAGGTGTCTACGCCCGTGCAGGCGCCCCTGGGGTACCTGAGCGCGACGGGCCTGCCGTAATTCACGGCGGAATAAAGGAGGTGCCTCAGCTCGTCCTCGTCCCTGGGCGCGGCTACTATCATATTCGGCAGGTGCCTGAGATACGCGATATCGAATAGGCCGTGGTGGGTGGGGCCGTCCTGCCCCACTATGCCGGCCCTGTCCATCGCAATGACGACCGGCAGGTCCTGGAGGCAGACGTCATGGAAGACCTCGTCATAGGCCCTCTGCAGGAAGGTCGAATAGATTGCCGTGACCGGGACAAAACCCTCCCTAGCGAGCCCGGCGGCGAAGGTAAGGGCGTGCTGCTCCGCTATGCCCACGTCAAAAAACCTGTCCGGGTATCTTTCCGCGAATTTGGAGAGGCCAGTCCCCTCGGGCATTGCGGCGGTTATGGCGACTACTCGCCTGTCCGAGGCGGCGATATCAAGGAGCGCGGAGCTGAAGACGTTGGTATAGGAGGGTTTCGAGGGCTTCCTCGGCTTTCCGGTCTCCCTTATGAACGGCCCCACGCCGTGGAAGGCGGCAGGGTCGGACTCCGCAGGGAGATAGCCCTTGCCTTTCTTTGTAAGGACGTGCAGCAGTACCGGGCCGTCGACGGATGAGACGTCCTTGAGAGAGGCGACCAGGGCCTCGATGTCATGTCCGTCAAGAGGGCCGACATAGTGGAACCCGAGGCCCTCGAAGAGCATGCCGGGCGTAAGCAGCGTTATAATCGAGTCCTCCGCCCTCTTGGCGATATCGAGGAGCCTCGTCCCGAACCTGGGTATCGTCTTTATGAACCTCTCGATCTCCTTCTTGAGGTTCATGGCGAAGCGGCCCGTCAATTTTCTGCTCAGGAACTGCGAGAGGGCCCCGACGTTTTTGGAGATGGACATCTCGTTGTCGTTGAGGATGACTATCAGGTCCTTCTTGAGGTGCCCCGCCTGGTTGAGCCCCTCGAATGCGAGCCCGGCCGTAAGCGAGCCGTCGCCGATTACGGCAACCACCTTTCTCGCGCTGCCCGCGAGATCGCGCGCGGAGGCCATGCCGAGGGCGGCGGAGATGGACGTGGACGAGTGTCCGGCCACGAAGGCGTCGTAGGGGCTCTCCGAGGGTTTCGGAAAGCCGCTTATCCCGCCGTACTGCCTGAGCGTCCTGAACTCGTCTCTCCTTCCGGTCAGTATCTTGTGCGCGTAGGCCTGGTGGCCCACGTCCCATACGATCCTGTCGTGGGGGGTGTCGAGCGCATGGTGGAGCGCTATCGCTATCTCGACGGCCCCGAGGCTCGAGGCGAGATGGCCGCCCTTGTCGGAGACGGTCTCGATTATGAGTTCCCTCACCTCTTCGGCAAGGGTCCTGAGCTCGTCCGGGCCGAGGGCCTTCAAGTCCGCCGGGGACTCGATTTTCTCAAGGACGCTCTTCAACGCGGCCTACCTTTTCCTCTCGACTATGTACCTTGCGATCTCACGGAGCGGGTCGGCCTTCTCGTCCAGGCCGGATATGGAATGCAGCGCTATCTCAAGGAGCTCCGAGGCCCTTTTTTTCGACTCGTCGAGGCCGATCGCGGCAGGGTACGTCGCCTTGCCCTTCTTCTCGTCAGACCCGGCGTTCTTGCCCATCTCCAGGGTAGAGCCCTCGACGTCCAGTATGTCATCGGCTATCTGGAAGGCAAGGCCGATGGATTTGCCGAACTTCGTAAGAGAATCGAGTTCCTTCTTTTTGGCGCCGCCGAGGATGGCCCCGCACTTTACGGCCGCGAGCAGGAGCTCCCCTGTCTTGTGTATGTGTATGTACTCGAGGACCGGGAATAGGATTTCCCTGCCCTCGGATTCAATGTCTATCATCTGCCCGCCAATCATCCCGGTCGAGCCCGCGGCCTTCGCCATCTCGAGGATGCACCTGGTTACCGCCGACCTCTTGCCCCCGCTCCTTGCGGCCATGTCGAACGCAGCCGTGAGGAGCGCGTCACCCGCCAGTATGGCCGCGGCCTCGCCGAAGGCCTTGTGGCAGGTGGGCCTGCCTCTCCGGAGGTCGTCGTTGTCTATGGCTGGCAGGTCGTCGTGGATGAGCGAGTAGGTGTGGATGCACTCGAAGGCGCAGGCTATGTTCAGGGCGCCCGATGCTTCTCCCCCCGCGGCCTCGGCAGAGGCAAGGACCAGTATCGGCCTTATCCTCTTCCCGCCGGCAAAGAGGCTGTAGTGCATGGCCCTGTGCAGGGTCTGAGGGTACTCCTCCTCACCCGGCAGGAGCTCCTTGAGCGTCCTGTTTATGATCTCGGTCTTTTCAGTAAAATATTTATTAAGGTCCAAGGTCGCTCCAACCGGTCTTACGCAAGATTACGCAAGAGGCTTGCCCAAGGCACGCAAGAGACTACGCCTTGAACGGCTAATATATTATATTATCAGAACAAAAATTTAATTACAAGGGCATGAAGGAAGGATTCAGAGGTAAGAAAACAAACGGTTTTACGATTTGGTTGCGACCTCCTTGTGCCAAAAGCGCATGTAGTCATTGGCAGTTTTTAGCACCTTGCCAAAAAAAACCATGTCTTATTCAGGCTGCTCAAAAAGCTCCGGACCGCGAGGCCCCGTTGGAACAGGGGAGCGAGAAATGAGGCCGTACTTTTCGTGTACGCCGGAGTGTCAAACGGCGCAGCCTTCGACGCAGATGGACTCTTTCATCAGCCTTAAAATTAAAAACCCCCTCCTGCCTGGGCAGGAGGGGGAGTGCGGTTCAGGAACAAAGCCGTCCGCGGTTTAAGATCGGCAGGGCCGGCCTTAAGCCACTTTCATTACGTTCGACGCCTGGGGGCCCTTGGGTCCCTGGGTTATCTCGAATTCAACCTCTTCGCCTTCCTTAAGGGTCTTGAAACCCTCGCCGGTGATGGCCGTATAATGCACGAATACGTCCTCGCCGGATTCCTGCTGGATGAACCCGAAACCCTTGGTGTCGTTGAACCACTTCACTCTGCCTCTTGCCATTACAGTGCCTCCTTGTTTTTCTGGTACCCTCTTGCAGCATAAAAAAGCCGCGGAGTTACTGAGTCCCTCCACGGCCTGACTGGCAATAACCCCATCCCATACTGCAAAGAATCCCATGTATAATTTGACGCAATACTATCAATATAAATTTTTGGTGTCAAGGACTTTTTTATTAAAACTAAACTTTTAATTTTGCTGCATTTTTCTGAGTTTACCACGGAAATGACCCGGCCGTCCTTCACTCCGCTATCTCGGATAGTCCGACTATCTCGACGCCTTCGAGGCCTGGAATGGCCTCCTTGAGCGCCCTTATGGTCTCGGGATAGGGATGCCCTATGGCGACGGCCTTGCCGCTCTTCCTCGCTATGCTGACCGCTTCCATCAGCTGGCCCTTTATGTAGTCCACGTCCCTATTGTTGTCGAGGAAGACGTCCCTCTCCGCGCTCCTGACCTTGAGCTTGCGCGCGATAGAGCCTCCGACGGTCTCGGCCGAGGTGCGGCTGTCGAGGAATAGCAGCCCCCTATCCTTTACGTTCCTAAGGACCACTCTCATCTTCTCAGGGTCTTCGGTAAACCTCGAGCCCATGTGGTTATTGAGGCCGATTGCGCCCGGGACGGACTTGAATCCCTCATCCAGCAGATAGGCTATCTCCTCGTCGGTCATCGCGACCAGGAGTGCGCCGTTCCCTGGGTTGTGCCCTTCCGTGTTCCTGGGCTCCATCGGCATGTGCACTATTACGTCAAGGCCGCCCGAGGCCGCCTCCCTGGAAACCTCCTTTGAATACCGCATCTTCGGCATCACCGCAATGGTGACGGGCTTATCGAGCGCAAGAAGCTCGCGGAGCTTATTGAGGTCGGGGCCCATGTCGTCTATGACGACGGCAAGCCTGGGTAGCGGAGGACGGGGTATCGCCTTCCCCGGCACCGGCTCTTCTTCAATGGGCGGAGGCGCTTCATGCGGAACGGGCCTCCTCTCGGGCTCGACCATCGCGGGAGGAGGAACGCTCGCCCTGGGCCTCTCCGGAGCTGTCCTCTCAAAGCCCATGTACTTGAGCCCCAGGACGGCAATGATGGCGCCCGTTATAAACCCTAGCGCTATGAGCGCCAGGGTATACCCTCCGGTCTTTTTCCTTCTCTTTCCCATTCAGGCCGCCTCCATAAGGCAAAGGCCCCTTTCGGGGCCTTTGCCGACATCCTTACTGTTCTGAGTTTCAGCTCGCCTTGGCAGTGACCTTCTTCTGCAGCTGCTTCTTCAGGTACTCGACCGCTTCCTTGAGCTGTATGTCCTCGGGCTCTTCGCCCGGCTTGGACGGCTCAGCCGGGGCCGCCTTTATCTTTTCTATTTCCGGCTTCTCGCCCTTTTCCTCTGCAGCCGGCCCCTCGGGCGCGAGATGGCCCTCGAGGTCTGCCTCTTTGATATGCCCTTTCGGGGCCTCGCCCACCACGATGTCTGGCTCGATGCCTTTGGCCTGTATGGACCTGCCAGACGGCGTGTAATACTTGGACGTCGTAAGCCTGACGGCCGAGCCGTCCGAGAGCGGGATTATGGTCTGGACAGAGCCCTTGCCGAAGGTGGGCACGCCCATGACGACCGCCCTCTTGTGGTCCTGTAGGGCCCCGGCGACTATCTCGGAGGCCGAAGCGCTCCCGTTATTCACGAGCACTATTATCGGATAGTCCGGCTGGCTCCGGGCCTTGTCCGCGTTGAAGGTCATGTTCTGCCCGGGCGCCCTGCCCTTCGTATAGACAATGAGGCCGGAGTCGAGGAACTCGTTCGAGACAGAGACCGCCTCCTGGAGGAGCCCTCCGGGGTTGTTCCTCAAATCCAGCACCAGCCCCGTAAGCCCGCCGTTGGTCCTGGAGGCGAGGTCCTTCAAAGCCTTGTCAAGGTCCTCGGAGGTGCGCTCCTGGAACTGGTTCAGCTTGACGTAGCCGATGCCTTCCTCGAGCATCTTATATTTGACGCTCTTGACCTTTATGATGGCCCTGACGATCGTGAACGGCTTGGGCTCGTCGAACCCTTCCCTCATTATATGGATGGTCACCGGGGTGCCCTTGGGCCCCCTCATGAGACCTATCGCGTCCTGGATGCTTATGTCCTTGGTGTGCTTGTCCCCTATCTTCACGATCCTGTCGCCCGCGAGGATGCCTGCCGTGAAGGCCGGGGTGTCCTCTATGGGGGCGACTACCGTAAGGGCGTTGTCCCGCATGCCTATCTCGATGCCGAGGCCGCCGAAGCTCCCCCTGGTGTCGACCTGCATCTCCTTGTACTCTTCGGGGGTCATGAAGCTCGAATGAGGGTCGAGCCCCTTGACCATGCCCTTTATGGAGTTGTAGATGACGTCCTTCGAGTCGATGTCCTCGGCATAGCTATCCTGCACGATGCCCAGGACGTCGGTATAGAGCTTCAGGGTCTCGTAGGTGCCGTCCGGCACCGAAGCCGACTTCTGCACCCCCCAGGATGAAAATGAGAAGACCGCTATTATGGCCAAAGCCCCGGCCAGGAGCCTGGGGTCGAATATCTTCCTCATCAAAATTTTTTCCTCCTTCTCTGCGCTATGAAAGCCGAAACTGGCCGCAGTTCCAACATTATAACAAATGACGAGCCGTCCTTAAAACACAAAAATCACATAAGGGTGACTCTAAAAATTAAGGATTTTTCCGAGGTCAAGGAAGGGCGGAAATAAAAAGCGCAGCATATATGGGAATATGTGAGCTTTTTTATTCAGCCCTGACACAGAGACCAGGAAAAATAATCATTTTTAGAGGTAGCCTTAATTTTTTACCGCGTTGAAAGCCAGGCCATCGGGTCCCTGGGGACCCCCTTCTGCCGTATCTCGAAATAAAGGCCGGGCCTGCCGTCCGGGCCGGAGTCGCCTATCAGGCCGACCTCAGCCCCGGATTCGACCTCGTCGCCCGTCTCCTTCAGGACCTTGCCGAGATGCGCGTAAAGGGTATAGAAGCCGCCCTTGTGGTCTATAATCATAACCTGCCCGTAGCCCTTGAGCCACCCGACATAAATCACCTTGCCGGCGTAGACGCCCTTTACCGGCTGCCCGAGCGGTGACTCTATCGTGATGCCGTTATTGAAGGTAACCGTCTGGAACTTCGGGTGTTTTACCTTCCCGTAGAACGAGACGACCTTTCCCTTTACCGGCATGGGCAGCCTCCCCTTCATCGAAGGGAAACCGGCGCCCGGCGGCGGCGATTCGTCTTCCGCGGCCCTCAGCCTGTCTATGAGCTTCGATAGCTCCGCCGCGGCCTCCTCTAGCTCCTTGGCGACCCGCTCGCGCCTCGCCTTCTCCTGCTTGACGCTCGCAAGGAGCGCGAGCTTTTTCCTCTGGATGGCCTCAGCCTCCTTCTGCCTTGAGAGGGCCTCTCCCCTGGCCTTGCCTAGCTCGGCAAGGAGCCCGGCGTTTTTCTCCTTCTCGGCCTCAAGGCTTGCTATTATCGCCGAGAAGTCCTCCATGAGCTCGGCGTCCATGTCCATCAGCATCGTGAGGTATTTGTGCCTCTTGCCAAGGTTCCCGGCGTCCGATGAGAAGAGGACCTCCACCGCCTCGCCCCTTTTCATCTTGTACATGGCCTTGAGCCTTGCCTTGAGCCTGTCCGCGAGCTCCTTTTTCCGCGCCTCGAGCCTCTCTATCTCGGCGCCGACCTTCGCCGACTCCTTCCGTATCTTCTGGATCGAAGCCCTTACGGCCCTGAGCTCTTCCCTCTTGGCCTCGAGGTCCTTGCTTATCCCCTCGAGCTCGCCGAGTATGCCGGTTTCCTTCTCGGCGGCCTCGGTAATCCCTTTTTTATTTTCCCTTATCTGCCGCTTTACGTCCTCGAGGCTCTTCTCTTTTTTAAGAAGCTCCTGCCTTGCGCTCTTCTCGGCGGCAAGGGCATTGCCCCAGCACGCCGCGATAAGGAGCGGGAGGAGCGCAAGGACAAGCCGCCTCATACCTTGAGGAACCTGTTCATGGATATGAGGCTCCCGGCAACGCCCATTATTACACCCGAGGCGGCGAGCACAACGAGAAAGAGCGGGACCGGGTAGGGCATCTCAAGGGCGAACCTCAGGTACGGAGGCACCTGGCCCATTATCGCGGCCCTGCCGGCGGCCAGTATGCCCATCGCGAGGAGGCCGCCGAAAACGCCCTGGATTACGCCCTCTATCATGAAGGGCGCCTTCACGTACATGTCAGAGGCGCCGACGAGCTTCATTATCTCGATCTCGTCCCGGCGCGAGTAGACCGCGAGCCTTATCGTATTGGAGATTATGAAGAGGGTCGCGGCGGCGAGAAAAAGGCCGATGGTCGCGGCGGCGAGCTTTATGAACCTCAGCAGGGAGGCGAGCTTCTCGGCCCATTCCTTGCTGTACTGCACCTCCTCGACCCAGGCCTCGGCCTTGAGCCCCGAAACGATTGATGCAAGCCTCGCGGGCTCTATGTACTCTTCGTGTACCTTGATCTCGAACGACGCCGGGAGCGGGTTTGAATCGACCCCTTCGAGTATGCCCTCGTGCCCCTTGAGCTCGAGCCTCAATTCTCCGAGGGCCTTCTCCTTGGATACGAACTCCGCGCCCCTGACCCCTTCCATCCCGAGTATCTTCTCCTTCAGGGCCTCTGGGGACGGGCCGGGGGCGTCTTTCAGGTAAGCTATGACCTGGGTCCTGTCGCCCCAGCTCTTTACGACCGTATTGAGGTTCGTTATCACGAAGGCGAAGAGCGAGAATATCGCGAGCGAAAACCCGAGCGTAAGCGAGGTAAGCGCCGTCGTGCCCTTGTTCTCCTTGAGGGAGCCCAGGGCGTCGGAGACGATGTAGAAGATATTCGCCGAGCCTGTCCCCGCCATCTACGCGAGCCTCCCGGCCTCGAGGGCTATGGTGCGCTTCGCGTACCTTTCAAGGAGGCCCTTGTCGTGCGTTGCGACTACCACGGTAGTGCCGCGGCTGTTCACTTCCCTGAAAAGCTCTATTATCTGGACCGAGAGCTCGGGGTCGAGGTTTCCCGTAGGCTCGTCCGCGAGTATTATGGCCGGGTCCTTCACGAGGGCCCTTGCGATGGCCACCCTCTGCTGCTCCCCGCCGGAGAGCTGAAGCGGCTTGAAATTCGCGCGGTGCTGGAGCCTCACATAGGAGAGCATTTTCGTTACCCGCTTTTTTATCTCCGAAGGAGGCGTCCCCATGACCTTCAGGGAAAGGGCTATGTTGTCGTATACGCTTTTTTTCGGAAGGAGCTTGAAATCCTGGAATACGAACCCGATACGCCTCCTCAAGGGCGGGAGCTCCTCAGGGGGTATCCTCACGTAGTTCCTCCCGTCGAGTATTATCTGACCCTCGGTAGGCGCCTCGGAGCCGCACATTATCTTAAGGAGGGTGGATTTGCCGGCGCCGCTCGGCCCGGTTATGAAGACGAACTCGCCTTTCTGCACCTTGAGCGTTATGTCCGTAAGGGCCGGCGCGCCGCCCTCGTAGCTCTTGGAGACATGGAACATCTGTATCATCGGCAACAGTCCTCTGGGGAGGAAATATCTGGAAAAGACTCGTTTTTTCAGCTACTTGAGGAAAAACCGGGACCGGGATATTATCCCAGCAGCGCCCTTTCCTGTCAAGCGGTATCGGGCCTTGGAAAGCGGGGAATAACATCGAGAAGCGTATCGAAGGACTTTTTGCTCAGGAAAGAAAGAATTTGGCGTGATTGCTTATGGGCAACCTCTAAAAATTGGAAATTTTTCCCGCAATCAAGGAAGGGCGGGAATAGAAAGCGGAGCATATACGTGAATATGTGAGCATTTTTATTCCCGCCCTGACGCAGAGTCCGGGGAAAATAGCAATTTTTAGAGGTTGCCTAAGGCTTGTATGTGACCACCCTCCCCCACACGTCCTTCGTGCCCCATATGCCGGAACGTAGGCTTTCGAGGAGCACAATCTGGCTGTGGTCCACGAAGAGGTTCACCTCCGGACCGTAGCTCTTAACGTACCATGTGAAGACCTCGGGGTCCGCGGCCTCGAACATGACCCGGTCGAGCCCCAGCTCCCCGATAAAGGCGCTTATCACGTCCGTCCGCCAGCTTGAGACGCCTTCGGTTATGCCTTCCGACTCGACCATGATCATCGACGCGCCCGCGTCAAGGTGCCTTTTAGCCTGCCGGATGGCCCAGCCGGGGTCCTGGACGCCTTCGGAGGCGAGCTCCCTTGAGGGGCTGCCCCCACCGGCTCCGAACTGTATCCCGACCTCGGCCTTGGCCCTCAAGCCCGCGGCGACTATCTTCGAGGTCAGCCTTACCATGTCGTCCACCGGGACGGAGATGAATCCCTTCGAGACCTCTATTATGTCGAACTCGAAATCCTTGCATTCTTCAATGTATTTATCGACCGCGTCCGCGCCCCTCGTGAGCACATGCTCGATGAATCCGCCGGTATCGACCTCCACGCCGTAGGCGTGCGCAAGGTCTATTATGTCGCGGAGCGCCTGCGCCGGCATGAGGGAGAAGGAGCCGCCGGCGAACTTCAATATGTCGACGTATTCGCCGAAGGTCTCGAATATGTCCTCGAGCTGCCTTTTGCCCACGGGCGTATAATAGGGGCCGCGTATCTCGGTTATTCCCCTTTGCCTGGGCTTGGCATCCCGCCTGTTAAGCCCCATGAACGAAAAGGCGCGCCGCTCTTTCCCGGAAGTCTCATCCATGACGGCCTCCCTGGTCGAGATTCGCAATATGAAACCGCCCCTACGCTAGGGGCCTGTAGAATTTCAAAAACAGGACTGGCGCGGAATCAGGACCCGTGCCTTCCATGCCTGATCCCGGTCGTCCTCTGGCTTTTCCTGTCTATCAGGAATTTCTCCAGTTCCACGAGGACGAAAACCGTAAACGCGACCGCCACTATCCTCAGCCAGTCCGATGCTCCTATATCGGCCGTACCGAAGAGCGTCTGCAAGAACGGAACGTATGTGAACAGGAGCTGGAAGAAGACGACCAGGGTTATCGCGACAAGGGCGTACCTGTTGCCGAAGAACCCTTCGAAGGACACCACGGACCTCCTCAGGTACCTGGTGTTCAGGAGATAGAAGACCTCGAACATGACGAGCGTATTCACGGCCACCGTCCGGGCCTCCTCTATCGGGGTACCGTTAGTCCTCTCCATGACGAAGAGCCCGAACGTCCCGACAATGATGATGCCGGAGACGAAAAGTATCCTCCATATGAGAAAGGCCGAGAGTATCGGCTCCTTGGGGTCCCTCGGGGGACGCCTCATGATGTCCGCCTCGGGCGGCTCGAAGGCGAGCGAAAGGGCAAGGGTCACGGCGGTTATCATGTTAACCCAGAGTATCTGGACCGGGGTTATCGGGAGCATCATCCCGGAGAATATGGCGGCAAGTATTATGCCCGCCTCGCCCCCGTTCGTGGGGAGTATGAACGTTATCGACTTTATTATGTTGTCGTAGACGGTCCTACCCTCCTCGACCGCGTTCGATATCGAGGCGAAGTTGTCGTCGGCAAGTACCATCTCCGAGGACTCCTTAGCGACCTCGGTCCCCTTTATGCCCATTGCCACTCCGACGTCGGCCCTCTTGAGGGCCGGGGCGTCGTTCACGCCGTCGCCTGTCATGGCCGCTATCTCGCCGTTGTCCTGAAGGGCCTCGACGAGCTTCAGCTTGTGCTCAGGGCTTACGCGCGCGAAGACGTCGCAGTCGGTGACCGCTTCTTTCAGGCTGGCCGCGTCCATTGACTCGACCTCCTCGCCGGTTATGGCCTGTTTGTTCTCGCCTATGCCGATGGCGGTGCCTATGGCCCGGGCGGTGAGGGCGTGGTCGCCGGTTATCATCTTGACACGTATTCCGGCGGACTTGCAGAGCGCCACGGCGCTTATCGCCTCGGCCCTGGGCGGGTCGATTATGCCGAACATCCCTAGAAGCGTAAGGCCGCCTTCCACGTCTGAAAAGGAAAGCTCATGCATATCCGCCGATACCGGCTTGCAAGCGACCGCTATGAGCCTCTGCCCCTGGCTCGCGGTTTCCGCCACCTTGCCCTGCCACCAGGACGCGTCAAGGGGCTCTTCGCCTCCCCCGGGAGCCCTTTGCGCGCGACACATCCTCAAGACCCGTTCAGGCGCGCCCTTTAGAAATATGAAGGCGTGCCCTTCGTGGTCGTGGTTGAGGGTCGCCATGAAGCGGTGCTCGGATTCGAAGGGTATCGCGTCCTCCCTCGGGAACGTCTCGTTGAGGAGCGCGTGGTCCAGCCCGGCCTTGAGCGCCAGGGTCACGAGCGCCCCCTCGGTAGGGTCGCCGTTTACCATCCACCCTTCGTCGTCCTTGCTGAGGCTGGCGTCGTTACATAGGAGGCCGGCCCTCGCCATATCCATGAGCCACGGGTGGTCGTCGGGGACTGCGTCCCTGCCTTCGAGGAGAAAGCCGCCGTGGGGGTCGTAGCCCACGCCGCTCACGGCGAAGGTCTTGCCCGGGGTTATTACCGTCTGGACGGTCATCTCGTTACGGGTGAGCGTGCCTGTCTTGTCCGAGCATATGACGGTCACGGAGCCGAGCGTTTCGACCGCCGGGAGGCGCCTTATTATCGCGTTACGCCTCGCCATCCTCTGGACGCCTATGGCGAGCGTTATCGTAATTATGGCGGGCAGCCCCTCGGGTATGGCGGCGACCGCGAGGCCAATGCCGGCGAGGAACATCTCTCCTGCCGAATAGTCCCTCACGAGTATGCCGAAAAAGAACGTCGCGGCGGCAAGCGCGATTATCGCGGCGGAGAGCCACCTTCCGAACTGGGCCATGCTGAGGAGGAGGCGAGTCGTAAGGGGCTCTACCTCAGAAAGGAGAGAGCTTATGCGTCCTATCTCCGTCGAGTCGCCCGTCGCAACGACGACCCCGCTCGCCTGGCCGTAAGTGACGAGCGTGCCTGAAAAGGCGAGAGAGCTCCTGTCGCCGATGGTCGCTTGCTCCGGCACGGGCTCGGCCCTTTTTTCGACCGGCACCGACTCGCCGGTGAGAGCCGCCTCGTCGACCCTCAGGCTCTTGACCGAAACCAGCCTCATGTCTGCCGGCACCTTGTCCCCGGACTGGAGGAAGACCATGTCGCCCGGGACAAGCTCCTCGGCGTGGATAGTGGTCTTCACGTTGTCACGGAGGACGAGCGCGTTCAGCGACAGCATCTTCTTTATCGCGTCCAGCGCCTTTTCGGCCTTGCCCTCCTGGATGAACCCGATGAGCGCGTTTACGAGGACGACCCCCAGAATGACCCCGGAGTCCACCCAGTGCTCAAGGAGCGCCGTTATCACAGCGGCAATAAGGAGCACGTAGATGAGGACGTTATGGAATTGCGAGAAAAACCTGGCGAGCGGCCCCCGCTTTTTCTGCGGAGTGAGGCGGTTGGGGCCGAACTCCTTGAGCCTCCGGGCCGCCTCTGGCGCGGTAATACCCTTTGGCCCCGAATCGAGGGCCTCCAGGGCCTCCTTTACGCCGAGCGAATGCCATTTCACTTCAGTCAACTTCTCCTTCATCTGACCCCCCGAAAAAATCCGGGCCGTCGGCCCGGAGGACTGTTCACTGGCTGCGCCAAGTTACCGGCTGCTTCCAGGGTTGGCAGCCCTGGACCGACCGGCTTGATAAACCTATAAAAGTCTATCAGATTACAAAATAACATCAAATATCGGCCCCCGGAAGCGGAATCGGGTTTTTAACGCGAGGACGCGGACTTGAATTGATTTGGGCCCGGGTTGTTTTTATGTTAAAAATCCATATGCTTAAAGACCTTTCCAATCTCGTCAGGGACGCCGGCCTGCCGGTTAACGAGGCCGTTCCGGAACTCCTTTTTGCGCTCAAGAGAGGACGGAACGCTGTACTCGAGGCCCCTCCTGGCGCGGGAAAGACCACGATGGTCCCACTGGCGGTCCTCGGAGAGGGCGGTGGCGACGGGTGGCTCGCGAAAAATCGCATCCTGATGCTCGAGCCGAGGAGGCTCGCGGCAAGGGCCGCGGCATCGAGGATGGCCGAACTCCTCGGCGAAAAGACCGGCGAGACCGTGGGCTACAGGACAAGGCTCGACAGCGCCATCGGCCCTCGGACGAGGATAGAGGTGGTTACGGAAGGGATACTCACGCGCCTCATTCAGGACGACCCATCGCTCGAAGGGACCGGGATAGTCGTCTTCGACGAATTCCATGAAAGGAGCGTGCACGCGGACCTCGGGCTCGCCCTGACTCTCGAATGCCAGTCGGCGTTAAGGGAAGACCTCCGGATACTCGTCATGTCGGCGACGCTCGACGGCAGGGAGATAGCCTCCCTCCTTGGAGGTGCGCCTGTCATAAGGAGCTTCGGGAGCTCGTATCCGGTGGACGTCAGGTATCTGCCCGGCGCATTGAGGCCCGAGCGGGCCGATACTGAGACCGGGCCGGATTTCATTAAAAAGGCGGTTTCAGCGGCCCTTTCGGCCTTGAGGGAAGAGGCCGGGAGCGTCCTGGTCTTTCTTCCCGGTAGCGGCGAGATAAAGCGGGTGGAAGCCGCGCTCAGGGAAAAGACCCTTACGCCGGACGTGGACATAGTCCCGCTATATGGAGACCTCTCCAGGGAGGCGCAGGACCTGGCCATAAGGCCCTCTCCTTTGGGGAGGAGAAAAATAGTGCTCGCGACTTCCATAGCGGAGACGAGCCTCACGATAGACGGTATACGGGTGGTCATAGACTCGGGGCTTAAGCGCGTGCCGCGCTTTTCTCCGGCAACAGGCTTGAGCAGGCTGGAGACGGTCAGGGTCACAAAGGACTCCGCGGCCCAGAGATGCGGCAGGGCCGGGAGGATAGCGCCCGGCGTCTGCCTGAGGCTATGGCCCGAGCACATGAACGCGGCCCTTAAGGAACGCGCGTCGCCCGAGATACTGGAAGCCGACCTCCTGCCCCTGGCCCTTGAGCTTTCGGTCTGGGGGGCCGCCGGCCCGGAGAAGCTCAAGTGGCTCGACCCGCCGCCAAAAGGGGCGCTCTCCCAGGCAAGGGAGCTTCTCCTCCGGCTTGGGGCCGTCAACTGCGACGGAGCCGCGACCGCCCACGGAAGGGATATGGCGAGGCTTCCCCTTCACCCGCGCCTTGCTCACATGGTCATCAAGGGAAATTCAATCGGACTCGGCGCGCTCGCATGCGGTATCGCCGCCTTCCTTACTGAGCGGGACTTCCTCAAGGACGAAAGGGACCCGGACCTTAGGCACAGGCTGGAGCTACTCTCCGGCAACGCCAGCGGCGGGGCCCGTTCAATAGACAGGCACGCCCTTGAAAGGGTAAAGTCGGCCTCCCGGCAGCTCGAAAAACAGCTCGGCATAAGGGGCCGGCCACGAGACCCGGACAAGGCAGGGCTGCTCCTCGCCTTCGCGTACCCGGACAGGATCGGAAAAAGGAGGGGCGGCGCGCGGGACGGACGCTATCTCCTCGCAAACGGAAGGGGCGCTATCCTTCAGGCCTCGACCGCGGGCGCGGAGTATATCGTAGCCGCAAGCCTCGAAGGCGGAGAGAGGGACTCGCGCGTATTTCTCGCGGCCCCGCTCATCGAATCCTGGATAGACGAACATTTCAGCGACCTGATCGAAGCAGTTGAAATCATCGATTGGGACCAGCAGGAGAAATGCGTCATAGCCAGGACCGAAAGGAGGCTCTCGGCGCTCGTCCTATCCGAAAGGCAGATAAAGGACCCGGACAGGGAAAGGGTGCTTGATGCGCTCTTCAAGGGAATAAGGCTGAACGGCATCAAGGCGCTACCCTGGGACAGGCACTCGGAAGGCCTCAGGGCGCGCATAAACTTTCTAAACCGCGTAGGCAATCTTACCGGGGCCGCCTTCCCCGGCCTTACGGACGAGAAGCTCCTGGGCTCGCTTGAGGAATGGCTCGGGCCGTGCGCATCCGGCATGACAAGGCTTGAGCACCTTAAAGGAATCGACATGAAGGCCGCCATGCTCGGCTTGCTTTCGTGGGATGAGCGCGAATCGCTCGAAAGGCTCGCCCCGTCCCACATCATAGTACCGAGCGGCTCCAGGATAGCCATAGACTATTCGGGCGAGCGCCCTGTGCTCGCCGTAAGGCTCCAGGAGATGTTCGGGCTCGCCTCGACCCCCGCGATAGCAGGAGGAAAAGCAAAGCTCCTCCTGCACCTCCTTTCCCCCGCGGGCCGCCCGATGCAGGTAACCGACGACCTTGCCGGTTTCTGGGCCTCAAGCTACCAGCTCGTCAAAAAGGAGCTCCGGGGAAGGTACCCGAAGCACCACTGGCCGGACGACCCGATGGCTGCCGAGCCGTCAAGGGGCGCTAAAAGGAAGAAATAGAAAATCGGAGGAATGCGTGAAATACGACTTCGACAGGATAATCCCCAGGACCGGGACAGATTCGGTCAAATGGGACCACCACCAGATGAAGGGCGAGGTGGACGAGATGATCCCCATGTCCATAGCGGACATGGACTTCGAGGCCCCTGACTTCGTTATTGAAGCGATAATAGAAAGGGCCAGGCACGGCATCTTCGGTTATACGGTAGTGCCTGAGGGCTATTATTCTTCGCTCTCCGGATGGCTCTTTAGGAGGTCGGGCTGGGAGGTGAGGAAGGAATGGATACGGCCCACTCCCGGGGTAATCCCGGCCCTCGCCTTTGCGGTGCAGTCATTCACCGAGCCCGGGGATGGAGTAATAATTCAGCCGCCCGTCTACCACCCGTTCAGGGCCGTAATCGCCGATAACGGCAGGACCGTCGTGAATAACCCGCTCAAATGCGAAGGAAACGCGTATTCGATGGATATCGAGGGGCTTAAGCGCGCAGCCAACGGCAGGACGAAGATGATAATCATCTCCAGCCCGCACAACCCTGTAGGCAGGGTATGGCGACGGGAGGAGCTTGAGGAGCTGGCGGAAGTCTGCCTTGAAAACGGCATTATAATCATATCCGACGAGATACACGCGGACCTCGTTATGCCAGGCTGCACGCACACGCCCACGGCAACGCTTTCGGACGAGGTTTCGAAAATAACCGTAACTTGCACATCCCCGAGCAAGACCTTCAACCTCGCGGAGCTTCACGTTGCAAACACCATAATCCCTGACAGGGGGCTCTATGAAAGGTTCGACCTGGCGCTCTCCAAGGCGGGGCTCAAGAGGCCGAACGTGCTCGGCATGGCCGCACTGGAGGCCGCCTACACAAAGGGCGGCGCATGGGTAAATGAGCTCATCGCCTATCTCAACGGGAACTACCTTTTCATGAGGGACTTTTTTCCGGAAAAGCTCCCTGAGGTAAAGGTATCGGCAATGGAAGGGACCTATCTCGGATGGCTCGATTTCAGGGGTCTAGGCCTCCCGGAGGCCGCGGTGGATGAAAGGCTCCTTTTGAAGGCAAGGGTGGACATGACGCCCGGGCGCATATTCGGCCCGGGCGGGGAAGGCTTCTACAGGATGAACCTGGCCTGCCCGAGGGCGGCGCTTGAAAAGGCGCTCACGCGGATATACGGGGCCTTCAGGGAATAGCGTCGCCTCTTTCTGTTATACTCCTTATGAAAAAGATGAGGAACCGGAGGCCGGATGAGTCATCTGATTATTGCCGTTATCCTGATTGCGCTCGGGGCGGTACCGGCGCTTACGCAGCAGAAAGGCGATGCATACGAGGCGCAAACCGGTCCGGACGGCGTTCAAAGGGCTGCGGTAACAGCCAGGAGCTATTATTTCAGGCCGGATCATATTATCGTCAAGGCCGGGGAGCCTGTCGAGCTTGAGTTAAGGTCCGATTCACTCATCGTCCCGCACGATTTTATCATAGACGCCCCTGAAGCGGGTATCGAGGTCTCGGAGGAGCTTACCAGGAAGCCTGTCTTCGTAAGGTTCACGCCGGTAAAAACCGGGATATACCGGTTCTACTGCGGGAAGGACTTCCCTCTTCAAAGGAGCCACAGGGAAAAGGGGATGGAAGGGGTGCTTGAAGTCATGCCCTGATATTGCGTTCTCGTGCGGCAGTGGAAAGGAAAAGGGAGGCTGTCCCGCCTGGGACAGCCTCCCTTTGACATTGCCCCTGCTTTCTTCTGCTCCGTCTACTTCCAGTCCCTGTCCTCCATCACCTTCCTGTTGACGGGTTTTCCACCGACAAGGTGCTCCTTTGTGATGGCCGCCGCGTCTGCCGGGGCCAAGTCCCTGTAGAAGACGTTGTCCGGGAATACGGCGGCAATGGGCCCCTCGAAGCACGGCCCCATGCAGCCTGTCTGCACGAGCGCGAACCTGCCGAAGAGGTCCTGCTGCTCGAATTCCTTCGCGAATGCCATTAGCACCTCGCGGCCACCCCTCAGCGTGCATGAGCCCTTCGGGTGCCCTTCGGGCCTCTCGTTCACGCATACGTAGACGAACTTTTCCGGTTTTGCCATGTATCCCCCTCCTGCAGAAAATCTGATTTGCGGCCCCACGGGGCCCGGCCAATGGATTATATCAAAAAATCGAATTCGCGGCAGGGTACCCTGAAAAAAAGCCCTGAAACCCGTTTTTCCGGGTTTCAGGGCTTTTCGTGTCTGCGGGGCCGACGGGAGCGGAGGGCCATCGGGTGACTTCTTGAAAGTCAGTGCTTTTCGCCCCTACCCTCAGGTGCCGTCTTTTTCGATCCCTGCCAGGGCCAGTGCCCTTCGATGTCAAGAGAAAGGGTCCATCCCAGGAACGTCCGCACCACTACGAGGCCGCCCAGCAGAGCGAGACTTTGCGGCGTCATCTCGACGACGGTACGGATTATATCAGCGGCCACCAGGAGTTCGAGACCTAGCAGGAGCGTCTTCCCCAGCACTATACGGTACCTCTCATAGGCGCCTGCGACCGTCGTCGTCGCCGAGTTTAAAAGCCATCGTACCGTTCCGAATGTGATGAGGCAGACCATGACCAGCACAGCCAATGCCTCAATGCCGGTGGCGGCGAGTTCGCTCCAGCCGCTTACCTGTTCCATCGCCTGCCTCCTGCCCCGTGTTCCTGGCGTCCGAAAGCGGCACGAGCTCTGCCTGCTTTCCCGCCACGCTGCCCGTCGTCAAGGCAATCGACCGGCCTCGGATACGGATACCCTGCAAAGCGCTATGGCGTCCTTCCGCTGTCAATGTAAATAAATCCAAATAAAAAGCCGCGGTATTTGACCGGCGGACTACAGTCCGGCGGTCAAGTGCCGGGTTCAGGCTTGCTCAAGCCGCCTTTGAGCCCGACGAGGCGGATTCAAGAGCCTCTTTCTTTCGCTGGAGGCTCTCCATCACATCGCCCATAGCCCAGCTTTCCGGGCGCTGCCTTGGCGGAAATTCCATCAAGGTCTTCATATATTCGCCAACGAGCGCGCTGGCCGGGATAAGCATGAACATCCGGTCAGCACGCCACTTCTGGTAGAAGACGTCAGCGGATACTTCCGCGTTCTCGAAAGGATCAGACCGCAGGTTGACGAGTATCGGCCACCTCAAATTTGTGAACGGTTCCTGCCAAACCTGAAGGCCCTCCCCCCGCTGGACGGTAAAATGGACTTTCCAGTTGCCGTAACGGAGCGCCATCAGGTCGCCTTCGTCGCTCCAGTAAAGAAAGCCATGCCGCGGGTTCTCCTTTACCTCGCCTTTCCAGTAAGGGAGGAGATTTATGCCGTCAATATGGACCTTGAATCTCTTCTTGCCTGCGGCGTAGCCTTTTTTGAGCTTCTCGACGATGTCCGGTTCCCCGGCTGCTGCCGCAAGCGTCGGCAGCATGTCCTGGTGAGAGAATATGTCGTTGCTGACGGTGCCCGGCTTTATTACCCCGGGCCAGCGTATGGCGCACGGCACGCGCCAGCCGCCTTCCCAGTTAGTGTCCTTCTCCCCGCGGAAAGGGGTAGTGCCCCCGTCCGGCCAGCTCAGCTCTTCGGCGCCGTTGTCGGTAGAGTACATGACGATAGTGTTGTCGGCTATACCGAGTTCATCGAGCTTGGCAAGGATCTCGCCCACCTGGCGGTCGTGTTCGACCAGTCCGTCGGCGGTAACGCCCAAGCCTGTCCTGCCCGCGCATTCCTTTTTCAAGTGCGTCCAGACGTGCATTTTTGTCGAGTTCCACCAGCAGAAGAAGGGCTTTCCGGCCTTGTGCTGGCGCTCGATGAAGTCTATCGCGCTTGCCGTTACCTCCTCGTCCATTGTCTCCATGCGCTTTCTGGTCAGCGGGCCGGTATCCTCGATCTTCTGTGTGCCGTCAGGATTCGCCAAGCAGCGCAGCACGCCCCGCGGCCCGAACTTCTTCCTGAATTCGGGGTCCTTGGGGTAGTCCTCGTTTTCCGGTTCCTCTTCAGCGTTCAAGTGATAAAGGTTTCCGAAAAACTCGTCGAAGCCGTGAACAGTGGGCAAAAACTCATCCCGGTCGCCGAGGTGATTTTTGCCGAACTGGCCGCAGACGTACCCGTGCGGCTTGAGCATGTCGGCGATGGTGGGGTCTTCCGGCTGAAGGCCGATCTTGGAGCCGGGGAGCCCGACCTTCGTCAGCCCCGTCCGGATCGGGGACTGGCCGGTGATGAAAGCCGCCCTCCCGGCGGTGCAGCTTTGCTGCCCGTACCAGTCCGTGAACATCGCCCCTTCCCTGGCGATCCGGTCGATGTTTGGGGTCCTATAGCCCATGATGCCGTGGTTGTATGCGCTTATGTTGAACCAGCCGATATCATCACCAAACAGAATCAGAATATTCGGTTGTTTCTTGGCCATGTTTTTCCTCCCGTTCTGATTGACCTTCATTGACGCGCCGAGACCGCGGCATCGGTCATGGAATCCATTTTGCCGAAAAATCCGGTCTTTACGTCGCGTTTTGCACCTTGCCTCTTCGTTTTCGTTCCGCTCCCATCAAATTCATGACCTCACCAGCCGGCCTTCCTCGCCGGATCAGGCCGGCCATAATTTTCATGGGACGGTCCGCATGCCTGAAAAACGCCTTGTAGCCGCCGCAGAGGTAGTTCAAACCAGCCTCTCCGTCCGGCGTGCGCATGAAACGGTTCTTTGGACATTCGCCGTTGCAGATATGAAGGACTTCGCATTTGAGGCAATACCCTGGGAGCGTGTCCCGCTTGTCGTTCCCGAACCGCTCCTGTTGGGCCGAGGACACGAGCTCTATCATCGGCGTCTTAAGTATGTTTCCCAGGTAGAAATCGGGCGAGACGAAGTGGTCGCAGGAATACAGGTCGCCATTGTGTTCCAGCGCCGTCCCCTGGCCGCATGTAGGCCCGAATATGCAAAGGGTCCCCGCCATTCCGAGCCAGCCGGCAAGGGCCCCGTCAAAGTTCAGGATGAAGGACCGGCCCACGTCGTTTACGACCCATTCGTCAAAGATCTCGATCAGAAAGCGCGCCCATTGCCCTGGCCGAACGCTCTTTTCCGTGACCGCATTGCCTTCTGCTTCCCTCTCTACTATCGGGATGAACTGGAGATACTGTGATCTGAGCTCGTCGCGAAGAAACCGGTATACCTTAAGAGGATGCTCGGCGTTCATCCTGTTGACCGTGCAGAGGATGTTGAATTCCACGCGGTGCTTCTGCAGCAGCCTGGCGGCCTTCATGGCCCGCTCGAACGTCCCATGACCTCCCATGTCCTTCCGGTAGAAGTCGTGAAGTTCTCGGGGGCCGTCCATGCTCAAGCCGACGAGGAAATTGTTCTCATGAAAGAATTGACACCAATTGTCGGCGAGCAGTACTCCGTTGGTCTGGAAAGAGTTCTCGATTACGGTTCCGGGCTTTTTGTACCTTCTTTGCAGCTCGACCGAACGCCTGAAAAAGTCTAGCCCCATGAGCGTCGGCTCGCCGCCCTGCCATGCCACGGTCACTCGCGGCACCTGATGAGCCTCGAAGAGCTGCCTTATGTAAGACTCGTGGACGTCGTCCGGCATCCGGAAATTGCTTCCAGGATACAGTTCCTTTTTTTTAAGGAAAAAACAGTAGTCGCAATTCAGATTGCAGGCGGAGCCTGACGGCTTTGCCATGACATGAAATGCCATGGGGGCTTTTATCGACCCGCTTTCGGCCTTTGTCATGCGTGTTGTGCCTCTTCTGGAATTCAGCCGTATCGACTGCGTTTGGCTCATGCACTATGCCGGTGTGCGGCGCTTCCACAGCCCGTGCATACTGCTTGGGCGTCCTGTCCTCTTATTTAAGTTTTATCTCAATTCCGATTTTGTCAAACCATAAGCCTCTGGCGGCCTGCGGCCACCCTAGGCCGCTTGCAGGCAGATGAATCGGTGCTAAGCTAATATGTATCTGAACAGTTTTTCAATTCCTCACCTGAAGGCAGGGCTTCACGGACCCTTACCAGCCGCGCCGCAAAATGGGGCAAGCGTCCAATTCATAGAACCAGGGGACGAGCGGATGCAGGAGCATGGCGGGGAAAATGCTATCACTCGCGGGGAGCGGCGCTTTGTGGCCCTGTGGTCCGCGCTAATCCTGCTACTTTATGCCATTTACGGAGCTGCTGCCGTAAGCAAGTTGCTGCATTACAGGAGCGAGGCGGAAAGGACGCAATCGTACGCTTTCGGCAGCGCGCCCGCCGGACCTTCCGTACAGCCTGAAAGTGAGTTCGGGCAAGTCGTCACGGGAATATACGTCAATCACATCGGGGAATTTTCCGTCAGGGAGGGCGGCTGGGCGGCCGACTTTGACATCTGGTTCCGGTGGGCCGGAAGCGAGGTCAACCCGGCAGAGAGGTTTCGCGTTGTTAACGGCGAAGTCGATTCGAGCCAAAAGATTGAGTCATATGTCCGGCGGGGGGAGGGATACGAGCGTTACCGCGTTAAGGCGCGTTTCACTAAAGACTTCGATTCCGGCAGGTTCCCTTACAGTGATGAAATTTTGACCATTCAGATAGAGGACGCCGTCCAGGGTGCGCAGGCGTTAAGCTATGTTGCCGACGAAACCGGAAGCGCTGTCAACGCCGCCGGGGTTCCGAGCTTCCTTAAGATTGAGAAAACGACGATTAGAAGCAAGCTGCAAGAAAGCAGAGCGCGCGTGGGCTCGCCTGGCCTTCCAAATGGAGGTCCTAAAACTCGCTCCACGCTCATCTTTGCCATGCTTGTGGATCTTCCCGGCTCGGCCATTTACATGCGGTTGTCCCAGGCGCTTTTCGCCTCCGTAGCTATTGCGTTCATTGCCTTCTTTATCAAGCCCACTCATGTAGACCCGCGCTTCGGGCTGGGCATCGGAGCTGTTTTTGCCTCGGTCGCCAACAACATTTCCGTCCAGGCAGCGCTGCCACCCCCGATGCATATTACCATTCTCCAGATGGCCTATACCGTGTGCCTGGCGACGATATTCTTCGTACTTGTTCAGTCGGCCATTTCCCTGTACATACTTGATACGCTTGGCAGGGAAAAGCTGTACCGTTATTTCGACAAGGCGTCTTTTGCTGTTTTCGCGTTCGGATATACGGCCGTAAATCTTGCGCTGCCGATTGCAGCAAGTGCATGAAGGAGCGAAAATGAACACGTCAGCTGGCTCAGGACGGCTCGGATGAAAAAGGGTACATGCGTTGGATGATCTGACACGCACATTCGAGGATATAATCGGTCGGATAAGCGGGCCGATGAAGTTCCGGCTGGTCCTTCAGCCGCTCATCGCATCGCTTTTTGCGATCCGCGACGGGCTTAAGGACGCCAGAGAGGCCCGCCCCGCCTATTTATGGGCCATATTCACCCAGGCAGGTCACCGACGGGAGCTTTTGCGGGACGGCTGGAAATCGGTTGCCAGGGTCTTTACATTCGCCGTCTTCATGGACGCTCTTTACCAATTGATAGCCCTCCGGTGGTTCTATCCCGGCGAGGCGCTCATGGTCGCCGCGACCCTGGCTTTCGTCCCCTATCTGCTGATTCGCGGCCCTGTCAACCGGATAGCCAGGCGCGCCCATGTGGGCCGTGAAAGATGACCGGCCGGACCGTCGAGACCGCAGCCGGCCCTTCGGCTGGCACGAAACTCGCGGTCGCGCGCACCAACTTGGCCTGGGAACGCACATTGATGGCCTGGATACGCACATCCATGTCGTTGATAACATTCGGGTTCACGATTTACAAGATATTTCAATTCGAAGAGAGGGAGGGCCTTCGGCAGTACATAGGGCCGCGCGAGTTTGCTATGATTATGATAGCAATAGCCCTGGTCTCGCTAACTGCGGCAACTGTGCAGAACCTGAAGAACAGGGCAGCCCTCGGGAAAATAACCGAACTCCCGCGTTCGGTGGCGGTATGGGCATCGGCGCTGACATCGCTGCTCGGAATCGGAGCAATGATCGCCGTGGTCTTCAGGCTGTAACCGGCGCCATCGTGTGACTTCGCCAGGGCGCAAAAAAATCTATCCAGGCAGATTGCGCAGCGCGGAATCTGTGCTAAACTTTTTGAATCACGAAACCGTTACCCGGATTTTGCCGCCGAATTCTCGACAAACCAACGCCGCAGGCCGTGTGGCCGCCTCAAACTACCGGCAACTATGAAGCGACCAAGGAGAATTCTCATGCTCAAGAGACTGGTTATGGCGTTATTCGTCCTCGTTGGGACCACTTCAGTGGCTGTGGCGCAGGATGACGAAAAAAGCAAACAGGATGTAACGATAGAGCTGGAGGGGCGCTATTTGTTTCCAGATTTCGAGGCGGACGTGAGGGCTGGGTTGGGCAACATACAAGGCTCCGACATAGACCTCGAAAGAGACTTTGATGCAGATATCGACGACATACCAATCGGCAGGCTGAACTGGTACACCGGCCCCAAGAGCAGGATCTTCCTGGAATATCGCAGGAGTAAAATCGACGGGGAGGCGGCTCTCGCGAGGCCTATAACCTTCAAGGACGTCACCTACGATGTGAATGCTTCGGCCAGCGCTGAACTCGAGATAGACTACTACAGGCTGGGCTGGATATGGCAGTTCATAACCGCATCAGAGGGCAAATTCAAGTTCGGAACCCAGCTCGAGGCGAGATACTTGCACGCAGAAGCTACCCTTGAAGGACAGGTAGGCGGCACTTTCGCATCGAGGTCCGAGAATTTTGACGCGGCATTGCCTGTTATCGGCCTAGCCCTCGATGTCAACCCCGTCGAGGAGATCAACCTGTTCGTCAGCGTTGTAGGCCTGCCCGAGATCGAGGGAGTACGCTATTTCACCGCAAAAGGTGGACTGAAGTTCATACCCATAAGAAATTTCAGCATATCCGCTGGCTACAGGTATGACGAGGTGAAGGCCGAAGGCGATAATGACGACTTCATCAAGGTATCCATCAATGGGCCGGTTGTCGCCGCTTCGTTGAGGTTCTGAGGTTCGGCAAGCATTATTCGAAATAAAACAAAGCCCTAAAACCAGATTTTCTCGGTTTTAGGGCTTTTTTTGTCTGGCGGGGCCGACGGGACTCGAACCCGCGCCCTCTGGCTTGACAGGCCAGCGTTATAACCGACTTAACTACGGCCCCGTTTTTTACGCTTTAAAAGCCCACCCTCTTTATTATAGCAGGGTGCGGCTGCATTTCATGGTAGGCGGAACAGGGTTCGAACCTGTGACCCCAGCCTTGTAAGGGCTGTGCTCTACCGACTGAGCTATCCGCCCTCTGAAACCGGCGCGGCATCCGGGCTTTTATAGCGCCCAATTGAATGGAACTGCCCGGCCTCTCAAGTTGAATCCCCCGCCTTTCGGTGGGGGATTTGATTTTATATCAATTCCAGCTCTCCCTGTCAAGGAGATTCGGAGCTTTAGTGCCTTACGAGGTCACCTGCAACCGGCGCGGGCGGCTCGGCAGGAGCTTCAGGGACGACAGCCGTCTCTACGGCCTTGACCTTGAAAATCTCCTCCCTGGTCTTCGCGTCCAGCGCCTTTATCAGCACCTCGTCCATGTGCTCGACGAGCTCGGTCTTGACCTTCTTCAATATCTGCTGCGGTATCTCCTTGAGGTCCTTCTCGTTCTCCGCCGGGATGAGCACCTTTGGTATGCCGGCCCTGTGCGCCGCGAGGAGCTTCTCCTTCAGGCCGCCTATGGGAAGTACCTTTCCGCGTAGCGTTATCTCTCCGGTCATCGCGACGTCCTTACGGACGGGTATCTTCGTAAGCGCGGACACGAGCGCCGTTGCCATTGTGATGCCCGCGGACGGCCCGTCCTTCGGGATCGCGCCCTCGGGGACGTGGATGTGCGTATCGAGCTTCTGGTAGAAGTCCCTCTCGAGGCCGAGCTCGGTTGCGCGGCTCCGGACGTAGGTCATGGCGGCCTGCGCGGACTCCTGCATCACCTCTCCGAGCTTCCCGGTTATCGTTAGCTTCCCTTTTCCGGGGACCAGCGCCACCTCTATTACCAGGAGCTCGCCGCCGACCTCGGTCCAGGCAAGGCCCGTGGCCATGCCCACCTCGTTCGTCTTGTCCACGGTGCCGTAGCGGTAGGGCGGCACGCCGAGGTACTTGGCGAGCGACCTGGCCGTTACCGTCACCTTCGCGTTCAGGCCCTTCTTCAGTATCTCCTTGGCCGCCTTCCTGCATATGGCAGCGACCTGGCGCTCGAGGTTCCTTACGCCCGCCTCTTTCGTGTATCTCCTTATGAGCATGAGGATGGTGGACTTCCCCATGTCCAGGTTCGTCTTTGTAAGGCCGTGCATCTTGAGCTGCTTCGGGAGCAGGAACCGCTCCACGATATGGAGCTTCTCAAGCTCGGTGTACCCGGGTATCCTTATAAGCTCCATCCTGTCGAGGAGCGGATAAGGGATGCCCTGCACCGAATTGGCGGTCGTTATGAACATTATCTTCGAGAGGTCGTAGTCGCAGTCGAGGTAATGGTCGCTGAACGTATGGTTCTGCTCAGGGTCCAGCACCTCAAGGAGCGCGCTAGCCGGGTCGCCCCTGAAGTCGTGGCTCATCTTGTCCACCTCGTCAAGGAGGAAGACCGGGTTGTTGGAGCCGGCTTTTTTCAAGGACTGCACGATCTTACCGGGCATGGAGCCTATGTACGTCCTCCTGTGGCCCCGTATCTCGGCCTCGTCCTTCACTCCGCCCAGCGATAGCCTGACGAAGTTCCTGCCGGTCGCCCTTGCGATGGACTTCGCGAGCGAGGTCTTCCCGACGCCCGGAGGGCCGACGAGGCAGAGTATCGGGCCCTTCATCTCGTCCACGAGGCCCCTTACCGCCAGGTACTCGATTATCCGCTCTTTCACGGCCTTTAGCCCGTAATGGTCTTCGTCCAGGACCTTCTCGGCCTCGGTTATGTCCTTCTTCTCGTCGGTGACGTTCTCCCAGGGGAGCGAGAGGAGCCAGTCTATGTAATTCCTGGAGACCGTGGCCTCCGCCGACATGGGCGACATCAGGCGGAGCTTCTTAAGCTCCTGCTTGGCCTTCCTGGTCGCCTCCTTGGACATCTTCTTGGTCTTGAGCTTTTCCTCGAACTCCTGTATCTCGCCCTTAAGGTCGTCCTTCTCGCCGAGCTCCTTCTGTATGGCCTTCATCTGCTCGGAGAGGTAGTACTCCTTCTGGGTCTTCTCCATCTGGCGCTTCACCCTCTGGCGGATCTTCTGCTCCACCTCGAGTATCTCTATCTCGCTCTCCATGATGGAGTAGAGCCTCTCGAGCCTCTTCGTGGGGCTCGGGAGCGCGAGGAGCGCCTGCTTGTCCTCTATCTTGATCGTCAGGTGCGAACAGATGGTGTCCGCGAGCCTGCCCGGGTCCTCTATCGAGGATACGCTCATCAGCATCTCGGGCGGGACCCTCTTGTTGAACTTGACGTAGCTCTCGAAGGACTTTATGACCGACCTCGTGAGGGCCTCGGTCTCGACGGTCTCGTCTATTACCTCATCGACCTCCTCGACCGCGACCATGAAACAGTCGTCCTCGGAGACGTACTCCTTTATCTTCGCCCTCTTCTTGCCCTCGACCAGCACCTTGACTGTCCCGTCCGGGAGCCTCAAGAGCTGGAGGATGGTGCCGAGCGTGCCGACCTCGTAGATGTCGTCCTGGCCGGGCTCCTCCGTCTTGGCCTTCTTCTGGGCCGCGAGCAGTATGGATTTGTCCGAGCCCATCGCGAGCTCGAGGGCCTTTATGGACTTCTCCCTTCCCACGAAGAGGGGCACTACCATGTATGGAAATATTATTATGTCCCTTAACGGTATGAGCGGGACTATCATCCTGTCTCTCTTCAAATCCCTTCCTCCCTTTATGAAGGACAGCATCTCTGAAACCCTCCGGGCCCGGGCTTACGGCCTGCCCTGGCGCCGCCCGCCTGCCCGGCGGCCAGTTGTCCGAAAACTTGAATACGCCGTCTCAGGCGGGGTCTCAGGCCGTCTCGGCCCTGTTGCCGTACACGATAATGGGCTTGGCCTTGTCGAAGATAACGTCCTCGTTGATTATGCACTCCTTGATGTTGGTCTGCGAGGGGAGCTCGTACATCGTATCGAGCATCACGTTCTCGAGGATTGCGCGGAGGCCCCTTGCCCCTGCCTTCCTCCTCATCGACTCCTTCGCGACCGCGGAGAGCGCGCTGTCGGTGAACTTGAGCTTCACGTTCTCGAACTCGAAAAGCTTCTGGTACTGCTTTATGAGGGCGTTCCTGGGCTCCGTGAGTATCCTCACCAGGTCCTTTTCGCTCAGTTCGTCGAGGACGGCCGTCACCGGGAGCCTCCCCATGAACTCGGGTATAAGCCCGTATTTCAGGAAATCCCCGGGCTCGACCTGGTGCATGAGCTTCGTGTAGCTCGTGTCCACGTCCTTCTGCTTAGATTCGTCCGTACTGAACCCCACGGCCCTCTTCCCTACCCTCTGGGCCACGATGGAATCCAGGCCCGAGAAGGCGCCGCCGCAGATGAAAAGTATGTTGGTGGTGTCCACCTGCAGGAACTCCTGCTGAGGGTGCTTGCGGCCTCCCTTGGGCGGCACGTTTGCGACCGTGCCCTCGATAATCTTCAGGAGCGCCTGCTGTACGCCCTCTCCGGAGACGTCCCTTGTTATCGAGGGGCTGTCGCTCTTCCTCGATATCTTGTCGATCTCGTCTATGTAGACTATGCCCTTCTGGCACCTCTCGATGTCGTACTCCGAGTTCTGCAGAAGGGAGAGTATTATGTTCTCCACGTCCTCGCCGACGTACCCGGCCTCGGTCAGGGTGGTGGCGTCGGCTATGGTGAAGGGCACGTTCAGTATCTTCGCGAGTGTCTGCGCAAGGAGGGTCTTCCCTGAGCCGGTCGGGCCGACGAGCAGTATGTTGGACTTCTGGAGCTCAACGTTCCCGAGGGACACCTTGGACTCGATCCGCTTGTAGTGGTTGTGGACCGCGACCGAAAGGACCCTCTTCGCGTGCTCCTGCCCGATGACGTACTCGTCGAGGATGTTCTTTATCTCCGCGGGCTTGGGGATGGCATGCTCCCTCTTCTTGAACTCCTCTTTCTCGTACTCCTCGGCAATGATGTCATTGCAGAGCTCTATGCACTCGTCGCAGATGTACACCATCGGCCCGGCTACGAGCTTCCTCACCTCATCCTGCCCCTTGCTGCAAAACGAGCAGGTCAGGTAGCTGCCGCTTTTCTTGTTGATCGACATCTTCTCCTCCGACCATTCCTTTGGCCGAAACCCGCGTTTTTAATCCCTATTTCGGCTTGGCTTCAGTTGTGACCCTCTTCTCTATGACCTTGTCAATTATACCATACTCGACCGCCTGCTGCCCAGTCATAAAAAAGTCGCGCTCCGTGTCCCTGTGTATCCTGTCGAGAGGCTGGCCGGTATGCCGGGCCAGTATGGTTGTCAGCTCTTCCCTTACACGCAGTATCTCCTTGGCCTGTATGTCTATGTCGGTAGCCTGCCCCTGCGCGCCTCCGAGCGGCTGGTGTATGAGTATCCTCGAATGCGGGAGAGCGTAGCGCTTGCCCGGCGCGCCGCCCGCGAGGAGGAGCGCCCCCATCGACGCCGCCTGCCCGATGCAGATGGTCGAGACGTCGGGCTTTACGTACTGCATGGTGTCGTAGATCGCGAGGCCGGCGGTAACGAGCCCTCCGGGGGAGTTCACGTAGATGTGGATGTCCTTATCAGGGTCTTCGGATTCGAGGAAAAGGAGCTGGGCGACGATCAGGTTCGCGATGTTGTCGTCCACGCCGCTCCCCAGGAAGATTATCCTGTCCTTGAGGAGCCTTGAATAGATGTCGTACGACCGCTCTCCCCTGCCAGTCTGCTCGACTACTATAGGGACAAGCATTTACCCCTCCGTTTATCGGCAACCTCTAAAAACGATCTTTTTTCCGGCCTTCCTTGATTGCGGAAAAAATCTCCAATTTTATAGGTTGCCTGTTTTTATTGCCCGCCCCGATTACGGGGCCGGCTTGCTCGCCTCTATGATGATGTCGAAAACCTTCTCGTGCCTGAGCCCGTCCCTTATGACCCCGAGGGCCCCTTCCCTCTCTATCCTGGCCATGAGGGACTCGTAGGAAACGCCCCGCTGGGCCGCTATGTTCCTTACAGCTTCCTCCACCTCGAGGGAGCTCGCGTCCACCTGCTCCTTCGCTGATATGTAGTCGAGCACTATGTCTTCCTTGACAGAACGCACAGCCGCGGGCGCGTACTTCTCCTTTAGCTTCTCTATGTCGAGCCCCTTGTCCTCCGGGGCTATCACCCCGGCCTTCATGTTCTCAATAACCCTGCCTAGTATTATGCCCAGGTACCTGTTGACGAGCGCCTGGGGCACATCGAACGGGTGTTTCTCTATGAGCCTCGTGAGTATTTCGGTCTTAAGGCGCTCCTTGGCATCGGCTTTCTTGTGCTTCTCTATTTCCTCCCTGACCTTTGCGCGAAGCGCCTCTACGCTCTCGAGGCCCAGCTCCTTGGCGAAGTCGTCGTTCACCTCGGGGGTCCCCTTCTCCTTCACGGATTTCACGACCACCTTGAAAAGGCCGGTCTTGCCGGCAAGGCCGGTTTCGCTGTAGTTCTCGGGGAACTTGATTTCAAATTCCCTTTTCTCGCCTTTTTTTGCGCCCTTGAGCGCCTCGTCAAATCCGGGCAGGAGCGTCTTCTCACCTATTATACACCCGTAATCCGAGCTTTTTCCGTTCTTTATCGGCTCCCCGTCGAGGAACGCCTCGAAGTCCACTACGGCCATGTCGCCGTTCTCCGCGCTTCTATCCGCCTCGACCCATTCGCCAGCGGCCTTGCAGAGGTTGTCAAGGCCCCTTTTGATGTCTTCCTCCGTGACCGTAACCTCCTCCTTTTTAAGCTCCATGCCCTTGTAGCCGTCGATATCGACGCTAGGCTGGACCTCAACGGTCACCGAATATGAGAAGTCGTTGTCCTCGCTTATCTTCTCGGTCTTGAGCTCGAAGCTCGGGGCCTCTACAGGCATGAGCTTCTTCTCCTCCAGAGCATGGGGGTAGGTCGACTCTATCAGCTTCCTGGTCACGTCCTCCTGGACATGGCCTGCGAACCTGGCCTTCAAGATATTCAGCGGGACCGAGCCCTTCCTGAACCCGGCGACGTTCGCCGTGGACTTCATAGAGCGGTACGCCGCGTCTATTTCCTTCCTTACCGTCTCGGCGGGCACCGAGATATCGAGCTTCTTCTTTACCGGGGTCAAATCCTCGACTTCGACTCTGATGTTCTGCATCGTACCCTTCCCTCTATTCTATATGAGATTTCTGTCAGGCTGCAGCCTGAACATGCTTTGAGTCTTTCAGTAACCTGCGAGACCCTAAGAAACTGGTGCGAGAGGGGGGAGTTGAACCCCCACGGTTGCCCACCAGATCCTAAGTCTGGCGCGTCTGCCGATTCCGCCACTCTCGCAAGGGACTTTTCCTTCCGGGCCGAAGAGCAGGCCCATTCCCATGTTCAGGAGCAATGCCGCCAGCTGAGAAGCTTCAAAATAAGGCAGGTTTGCTTAGGCCGGAGCCCTTTAAGAGGGCTTTGCAGCGCAAAAAGGCGACTTTTATAACAAACTTAGGGTATTATAAGGTATCAAATCCCCCCATGCAAGCCCTTTTACTGCCGGAAGGCCCTGGTTTCAGGCCGTTTAACCCCGGTCCCCTCCTATTTGAGCTTGAACCTCTTTACCCGCTCGGTCATCTCGCGGTCGAGCCTGGCAAGCTCCTCGACCGCCCTGTCCGCGGCAACCGCCCTCTCGATGTTCTCGAATGAGACCTTCCGGACGGCGTCCAGCGCCTCGATGACCTTGGTGGTATTCCTGCTCTGCTCCTTTATTACGTCGTTTATGTATGTGACCATCCTGTTTACGTCGCCTATGGTGGATGTTATCTGGCGAGTCGACTCGGCCTGAGATTTGGTGGTGGCCTTGACCCTGTAGGTTATATCGGACATGCGCTCGGTCGCCTTGTTTATGAGCTCGCTGCCCCTGGCGTGCTCGTGGGTGGCGTTCACGATCCTCCTCGTCATCTCCGCGAGCTTTTCGGTGGTCTCGGCGACCATCCTGCTCTCTCTTGCCTGGAGCTCGGATGCGGCGGCTATCTGCCTTACGCTCGTCGTCGACCGCTGGGCGCTCCCCAGTATCTTCTCGAGCCCCTCCCCGGCCTTCATCGAGAGCCTTACGCCCTCCTCTACGCTCAGGTAGCCGCGCTCCATTGACTTCACCGCCCTGTCGGACTCTATCTCAACCGCGTGGATTATCTCCGAAACTTCTTTTGCGGAGGTGGAGGCCCTTTCGGCCAGGTCCTTTATCTCGTTGGCCACGACCGAGAAGCTCTTGCCGTGGTCGCCGGTCTGGGCCGCGATGATGGCGGCGTTAAGGGCCAGGAGGTTCGTCTCCTCCGCCACCTCCTGTATCACATCGAGAATTTTGCCGATTTCTTTAATCCTTTCAGAGAGGCTGTTTATAACGTGCGTCGACTCCCTGGTTATCTCCTTGGCCTTGAGTATCCCGTCTATGGTCGACTCGACAGTCTCCATGCCTGCCTTGGCGTCCTTTATGACCTCTTCCGCGAACATCGAGGCCTCCGCGGCGTTCGCCTCAACCTCCCTTATGCTCGCGCTTATGTGGGTTATCGACGACGAGACCTGGGTTACGGCCGAAGAGAGGCTCTCAATGCTCTCGGATACGTCCTTTATCGAGAAGGACATATCCCTCGTCGAGGACGAGGTCTCGTCAACGCTCATTGATAGCGCCTCCATGCTGTCAACGACCTCGTTTATGCTAGCCCCGAGCTCGAGCACCGAAATGGAGCCCTTTTCGAGCGACTTAGCAAGGACCTCGGTGTAGTTTGCTATGCCTGATATGGAGGCGTTTATACCGCCCATGTTGGCGCCTATTGAATCAAGTGCCGCGCCCTGGGCGTTCGAGCCCTCGAGGACGGAGCTGCTCATCTCGGCGACCCTCTTCGAGATTCCCGTGGCCTCGTCAGAGGTCCTCCTCATGTCCTCTATCATCCTGTGGAGGTTCCTTACGACCTCGTTCATCTGCACCCCGAGGTCGCCTATCTCGTCGTTCGAGTCAACCTCGGCCTTGCCCGTGAGGTCGCCGGATGCGAGGTGCCTCGTCGTCTCGACGAGGGAGAGTATCGGCGATGTGACGACCTTCCTTATGAAGGCCAGCCCCACGAGGCCCATTGCAAGGACCACCACGAAACCGAAGCCTATTGAGCGCCATATGTCGTTCATGGCCGCCGCAAGCTCGTTCTCTATTGGTATTATGACCTCGAGCCCGCCGGTGACGTCACCTATCCTGTAGTCCTTTTTCGGGCTTGCCGCATGATTGTTGTGGCAGTCGACGCAGGTCTGGGAAGTGGCCACGTCCGGCAGCATGTACCTTATGGACCTCTTCCCCTTATAGTCCTCAAACCTGTAGAACTCGGCTGAAGCGCCCTTGTCGAACCTGCCGAGGGCCTCCCTCTGGAAGTCGTCCTTCGGAAGGTTGGCGGGGTTTACGGGCCGGAGGCTCACGAGCTCCATGTGGAAGAAGCCCTCTGAGCCGAGGCCCTGGGAGGCCTCCTTAAGGAAAGTCAAATGTAGCGGTATGGACCGTTCCTCATCGAGATAGGAACTCGACACGGAAAGGCCGGAATCGAGGGCCTTTTTTACGACCGTCGAGGTATAGTACTGCCGCCCGGCGGCGAGCTCCCGAGTAAGATAGCTCGCTGTCATGTGGGCCATCCTCTGGGTCTGGGCGATCCTCTCGTTATATATGTATACGCTGTAGATGCCGAAGATAACGGCCCAGACAAGGGCGGCGAAGATGAGGAGCTTGACCCTGATACCTATTCTCATTAAACCCCTTTTGAAAGGCTGGCATTCATGCGCAGGAAAGCACCGGATGCGCAACGTACTGTGGCGTAACCACCTCGTATTATAACCTAAAATGCCATTTTACAAAGGAATTTCTGCAAGGCGGGATGGAAAGGGGACGGGAGTGGCGAAACTGGAGAGACTACTGGGGGGAACTTTCTATAGAAAGCTCCCCCCGATTAGCTTTCGACTTTACTATTAATGCAACCTCTTAAAATTTGAGATTTTTTCCCGCAATCAAGGAAGACCGGGAATAAAAAGCGGAGCATATATGAAAATATGTGAGCATTTTTATTCCCGGCCTGACGCAGAGTCCGGGGAAAAGATCAATTTTCAGAGGTTGCAGGCCCCTGGCTAATCCAGGGCAAGGTTACCTGCCTTATCGCTGAACCAGATGACCTTCACGTCGCCGGGCGCGACGTCGATGGTTGTTTCGACAGCATAGGCGGGTTTTTCCTTTGTCCCGGCGTTATACATGAGCGCCTTTATCCTCCGCTCGCCGGGTTTGAGGCTTAATTCGCTATAGATATAGGAAGCCATGTCCCTTTTAAGGCCGGTGGGCGCGTAAGATTTATCGAGCGCCTTTTCACCGTCTATGTATACCTCGACCATGACGGGGTGCCTCTCGCGCGAGCACTTGGCGAGCCTCGCGATGTCCATCTGCACCCTTCTCGCGTCCTTAAGCTCTCCCCTGTACCTCTCGCCCTCCTGCCTTATGAGCCCGCCTTCGTCGCAGTCCTCGACCCTTTGCCCGGACTGCTTGAAGGCGACCTTCAGGAGCGAATCATCCGGGCCGTAATGTGCGTACGGCGGGTCGGATATGAAATAGACCGGGGCGAGGAGTATGAGAAGCGCAAGGGTCGCCCTTACGACCCCCCATATCGGCACGGGCTCCTTTTTTTTCGGGACAATGCCTTCCCTGGCATCCTTTTCCCTGCCCTTCCTCCATTCCCTCCACAGCACGAACGCTACCGGGATGAGGAAAGCGAAAAGGGTTACCAGGATTATGGCCATCTTCATTTATTTACTCCTGTCAGCGAGCGAGGAGCGGAACTCGTCCAGGACCTTGAAGAATTCGCTCTCTTCGGCTGACGATAGATAAACGGTCCGTATCCTGGACCTGTCGATTGATTTCCTGACGAGCGGCGGCCTGTACCCGTGGAGCCTTCCCGTGAACCACTCGTCCCCCTTTCTGTACTGGCAGTCGCCCTGGCGGCAGCTCGAGACGAAGACGCCGTCGAGGCCTACGGACTTCTCGAACGGTATGGATAGCATCGACGGCTGGAGCATGCCTATGCACGGGAGTGATACCACCCTGGCCCATTCGCGGCCCTTGAGCCTTCCGTCGGGGCCCGTGAAGGCGTCGAGCCTTGCGCCCTTGGCGCACGCGAATACGAGCACACCGGGGCCTTCCACCCCGGATTCCTTAATCTCCTTTGAAAGGCCCCGTATCCTGGCCTTTACGTCCGCCTCGGTCATGTCCGGGAGGTCAAGGGCCTTGTAGTCGCAGGAGCCCATGCATATGCCGCAGCTTGCGCACCGCTTCGGCACTATCACCGCCTCAAGAGGGTAAGGCATGCCGTCGGTCCTCTTCCTCATGTATATTGCCTGGTACGGGCAGTCCTCCATGCATAGCTCGCACCCGGTGCAGTTTTCGAGCGTAAGCCGCACCGCCGGGCCGCGCCTTGAGCGCGTAAGCCACGGCACCGCCGCGGCGACAAGGGTCGCGGCGGCCAAAAAGCCCCAGAGCTGGTGGGCGCTCATGTAGGCGAGGAGCGGGTATATGAACATGTAAAACCAGTCGAACGGGACCGCCTCGACGAGCCTGCCGAGCTCCGCGGGCGGCGCGCTCGTGGCGGGCCTTATGAACGAGACCGCGAACAGGGCGGCCATTACCGCGTAGGCAAGGACCCGCGGCGGGTTTATGACGGCCCTCGTTACCCTGACTATGTGGACGAGGAGCAGTATGAAAAGGAAGAATATGGACGAGAAGTGGATGAATAGTATTATGTAGAAGAACTGGTCGGTCAGGTGCTCGGCCCTCGCGAAATTGAGGCTCAAGGGTATGCCGAATATGGGTATGTTCTCGAGCATGTGCGCCGAGAGAGTGGCTATGAGCTGCGCCCTCTGGTCCCACACCATCCAGTACCCGAAAATGCCGGCCGCGACTATCACCCAGGCTATGCCTATGCCCGTGACCCACGCCACCCACCTCCAGTGGGCGTACCTGTCGAGCATGTAGCACCTTAAGGCGTGGAGTACCATGACGAGCACGAGGGCGTCGGACGCGTACCTGTGTAGGCTCCTCATGACCCCGCCGAGGTACCACTGGTTGACGGTCAGGTCCTGTACCGAGAGCCACGCGCCCTTTACGCTTATGCTGTAGAAGAGGAAGAGGTATATGCCTGAGACGAGTATGACCCAGAGGAAGAATATCCCGAGCGCGCCGAGGTAGTAGAAGGGGTTGTAGGCAGGGGTCGTCAGGCGGTTCACCTGGGCCTCCATCAGTAGCCACAACCTCTGGAGCGCGCCGCCCGAGAACTCCCGTTTAGCTCCCGGAGCGCCTCCGCCGACCGGCGCTTCCGCGCTCCTCGTCATTTCCTTTTCATCCATCTGCCTATCCTTCTCCCCCATACCGCGTATACTATGGCACCGATTATGAGCGCCTGGAGCGCTATGCTCACGAAGACGGGGTAGTCGAGCACGTATTTACCGGACTGCGGGTCGTACCTGTAGCAGAAGAACTTTATCCTGTCCACCAACGTGAGCGAGCCCGAGACCGCGGCCTTGCCAGCTATGAGCTCGTCAAGGCGCATGGCAAGGTTCTGCGGCTGGGAACGGATGCTGAAGACCTGCCTGTAAATCGTGCCGTCCGGCTTTACCGTGGTCACCATGTCCATGTGGTCGAAGCTCCCGTCGTCCTGCCTGAAGGAGAAAAACCCGGCGTCGGCGAGGAGCTTCTCTATTGTCTCATGGTCGCCGCCCGCGAACCTGAAGCCCTCGAAGCTCTTGGTGTAGCTCGACCCGTATCTATTAAGGCGCTCCGGGGTGTCGTTCGCCGCGTCAAAGCCTATGGTAAGGACCTCGAACCTGTCCCCGAACTTCGCCCTTGCGCCGTCGACCGCCCTCTTAAGCTCCATCGTTATCGTGGGGCATACCTCCGGGCAGCTCGTGTAGATATAGCTCAGCACCAGCGGCTTTCCCTTCCCGAAATACTCGCTCAGCATGAAACGGTTCCCGTCCTGGTCGAAGAGGGCGTAGTCGCCGAGCTTGCGGCCCTCGGCCTTCAGCGAATTGTCTACGGCGGCCTTAAGGACCACGGGGTCGGGCTGCTGGAGAGCGAAAGAGGGCGCGGGAAAGACGTGCAGGAAGATGAGCAACAGTGCCAGGTATGCGGGCATTTCAGGTCCTTCCGGAACGTAATCTAAGGAAGCTCTGATTTATTCCGTTTCTGTCATTCTGAGGGAGCGTAAGCGACAGAAGAATCTCGTGACTTGCAGGTTTTTCAGAATACGAGATCCTGATCTCGCCCCGTCCTGGGGCACGCCCCTTCGGGCCTTGCACCTTTGGTGCAAGTTCAATTTTCGCTATCCTGCGAAAATTGTCGCTTCGCTCAGAATGACAACATTTGCGAATTAATCAGAACTTCCCTAATACAATCGTAACAGCCGGGGATGGTTCTTTACATGACCTTTGTCAGGAAGCTAATGCCTTGAAAATTATATCATTTTACGGCAAGGAAATACAGGGGACTGCCCCATAAAAAAAGCGGGGCCGCAAAACGGCCCCGCCTGCCTGTGCGTTCAAGTAAAGCGCAGTCCCTGCGCTCCCATCCTGGTCAGCCCTCTATCCTTTTCCCCCAGATGATTGAGCCGAACGAGAGCGCTATGTAGAGCGCGCCGCCGGTGACCGCGAGCACGCCCCCGACGCCCATCATTGAGAGGAAGAGGTCGATGGACGGGTCGAAGGAGAATGAGAAGGGCGCGCCCGAGAAGGTTATGTCGTAGTGCCTCCTGGGTACGCCAAACGAGCCCGCCGACATCATGCCGATTGAGAGGAGCGCGACCCCGACGCCGTAAATATAGGGCTGTATGCTCGCAAAGCCCTTCCAGATGAGCTCCCTCCTGAAGACGTAAGGCACGAGGAGGTAGGTGAAGCCCATGAAGGCCACTGTCGTGCCCGCGACGACGGTGCCGTGGAAGTGGCCCGTTATGGCGATCGTGTTGTGGCGGATGATGTTGAACTGCTCGGTGCCGAAGATGACGCCGGTGATGCCGCCGAGGAAACCGAAGAGGAGTATCGAGATGGCGATGGACGAGAAGGCCGGGTTGCCCCAGGGCGCCTTCTTGAGCCACTCGAAGAGGCCCCTCGTGTGCCCCTGGTTCCTCAAGGCCACTTCCATCGAGGCCGGGACCGCGAAGGCGTGTATCATGCTGGCGAGGACCGCGAGGTGCATCATGTAGCTCGTGTTCACGATCTTGTGCCAGTTCGAGAGCGCCGGGTCCACGAGAAGGTGGTGCTCGGAGGCGACGTTTATGAAGAGTATGTAGAGGACGAATGCCGTCCTCGAGAGCTTCTCGTTAAGTGGCTTGCCGCCGATGACGAAGTACGAGGTCATGTACCACACCGCGACCATCGCGCTGACGTTTATCTGCTGCGAGGGGTGGCCGAGGCCCCAGAACACCAGCCTGTACGCCGCCGGGTCGATGTAGCTCATTATGTCCATCGACCAGAGGAGAGTTGGTATCATGATGGCCGCGCCGTGGGCGAGCGTGAGGATGCCTATGATGCTCGCGGCCAGCATGCCGAAAGCGCCGAGCGGCAGGGTCCGCTTGTACCCGCCGTCCCTCTTCGAGAGCGCGACGTTTATGAAGAAGATGATGAAGCCGATGAGCGCGCCCACCGCGAAGAGGATGACCCCGAGGTAATAGAGCGGGTCGCCCTTCAAGGGCACGTACGAGGTGAACATAACGTCGGCACCGCCCATGAGGACGATTATGTTGATTATCGCCCCGCCTATGAGCATGAGCGCGAATGCCACCCAGCCGAGCCACGGCACGTATGAGCGCGTGCCCAGGAGCGCCGCGGAGGTGAAGTGCACGAGCGCGACCTCGAAGAAGATTATCCAGGCAAGGAGCGCGTCTATGCCGTGGAGCGTCAGGAACCTGTAATAGTAATCGAGCGGCAGGAGATGCACGCTCGGCCACCTGGTAAGGACGACGAGGAGCCCCAGAAGGCCGCCTACCGCGAATGTCGCGAGGGCGGCGATCACGTTCCACCTTACCAGGTGCTCGGTCTGCGAATCTATCTTGAGCCCTGAGAGCGGGTCCGTCCTGAAAATAGCCATATTATGTCAAGCACCTCCCGTTCTGATTTTAGGCAGCCTTTAGCAGGCTGCTGAAAAAGCTCAATCTGCTGAGCCTTCAAACTTGGCAACTCCGGCGTTCAAAAAAGTACGCCTCATTCCTCATTTTTCGACTTCTTGCATCTTGAGCTTTTTGAGCAGCCTGAACGTGCTTTGGTTTCAACAAACAGAACCCTGCGTCCGGGCAGCGCCGGATGCTACTGCACGCCCCAGACGTCCGTAAGCCATTTGAGGTGCACGAACCATATCACGATGAAAACGACTAGGAATATGAGGGCAAGGACGAAAACGCCCGGCGCCTCGATTATGTCCCTGTGGTCCTGCTTAGGCATTTCAGACCTCCTTTGGTTGAGCCTTGATAACTCCGCGCCTCCCCTTGTCTATTCAGCAGAGGTAGGGTGCGCTATGCGCACCATGCTCCGGCGGGCACAGCCCGCCCTACAATTGCCGAATTTCCCCCTTTTCCAAAGGGGGACTGAGAAGGATTTGTAATGGCGCGCAGGCGCACACTAGATAATCTCCCCTGCCCCTCTTTATGAAAGAGGGGGATACCTGTCAAGCCTCCGGCTCACTCACGTACATCTTGCCCACCATCAGGTGGTGGCCCAGGCCGCAGTACTCGTTGCAGACTATGTGGAACTCGCCTGAAGTCGTCGGCGTGAGCGTAAGCACGTAATCATAGTCCGGGAGCACCATGAAGTTCATGTTTATGGGCAGTATGGAGAACCCGTGCTGTATGTCCACTGACGAGAGGTGGAGCTTGTAGGTCCTACCCTTCTCAAGCTCGACTATGGGGTACCACTGCCACATGGACGCCCTTATGTAGACCGGCTCGTCCGGGTTGGGGCGGACGACAGGGAAGCCGGCCTCCTCGCCCACCTGGTATTTCTCCACCATGCCGTCTACGAGCCTGTCAAAGTCCTCGGCTGAGACCCTGTACGTCTCGGAAGGCGGGTTCTGCGCGCCCACGAGGTGGTATACCGGCATGAAGACGAACGAGACGAGCATCCAGATGAGGGCCAGCGCGACCCATATCCTCTCGTCCTTGCTTAGCGGGTTCCACCATACTCTTTCAGGTTCGTGTATCGCCATTTCCTACCTCCTTAAGGGGCCACGGGGAGCTGCGGCACCATTACTATCTCTATGAGCCCCCATACCGTGTAGACCACAGTCGGCAGAACGACGCCGAGTATCAGAAGAAGCCAGATGTTGTCGTAAAAGACCTGCCAGGCCGGAATCGGCCCATCCGCTTTTTCAGCCATTTACTCCTCCTTTTTTGGCGTCTGCCGCCGGCACGAAGGTGCACTTGTGCCGTTTTCAGGTAAGTTCCGGGACACTATATAAGGATGCCGCCGGGAGAGAATATGACATTTGTCATATTTCCTGAACTTCCAATAATTTTTGAGAAACTACGGAATTCCAACGGGCCGCAAGCGTATTTAACGCTTTTTCCGGCCCGGATGCCGGTTCGTACGGCCTTTGAAACATGGAAGAAAGGACCTGATGAGTCGACGGGCATGCCCGTCCGCGGACAACTACAGCTTACCTCGCAAGAATTTATATCAAATCCGGGTATTTGTCAATAATTGAACCTGACAGCCTCCCCTCCCCATTGTTTAATCAGGCGGGAGGGGATAAATGGGAAGGGTGATGCTTAAATCACTAATGACGCGCGGAGCTATTTCGCGGCACTGCCGCCATTGCGAGGGACTTTAGTCCCGAAACAATCTCATGCACTTACGGAAATATATGAGATTGCCGAGGCGCTTAAGCGCCTCGCAATAACCGCAATCGGTTAATCTCCCCTTTCCCCCTCTTTAAAAAAGAGGGGAACCCTTTTAACTTCCACCTTAGAAAAGGCGCGGTATAAGGGATTTCCCCCTTTTCTAAAGGGGGAAGGAGGGGGATTATATTAGGGATGCGCGGAGCGCAACCAATGCTATTGGCAGGAATCAGTGTCCCAGTTCTGAGGTCCGGAATCGTATCGCAACTGGGAAGGGTCTCTTTAATCTCCCCTGTTCCCTCTTTAGAAAAGAGGGGGACCCTCATAACCTACACCTTAGAAAAGGCGGGACCGGAAATTTTCTCCCTTTTCTAAAGGGGGACGGAGGGGGATTATATTAATGGTGCGCACACACACCCTACGCAAACTGAAGCGCCTCGCAATGACTGCAATCGGTTAATCTCCCCTTTCCCCCTCTTTAGAAAAGAGGGGAACCCTCATAATCAACACCTTAGAAAAGGCGGAACCGGGAATTTTCTCCCTTTCCTAAAGGGGGACGGAGGGGGATTATATTAATGGTGCGCACAGCGCACCGTACGCAACTGGGAAGGGTCTCTTTAATCTCCCCTGTCCCCTCTTTAGAAAAGAGGGGGACCCTCATAACCTACACCTTAGAAAAGGCGGGCTCAGGAATCTCCCACTTTTCTAAAGGGGGACGGAGGGGGATTATATTAATGGTGCGCACAGCGCACCGTACGCAACTGGGAAGGGTCTCTTTAATCTCCCCTGTTCCCTCTTTAGAAAAGAGGGGGACCCTCATAACCTACACCTTAGAAAAGGCGGGACCGGAAATTTTCTCCCTTTTCTAAAGGGGGACGGAGGGGGATTATATTAATGGTGCGCACACACACCCTACGCCACTGCCGCTCTTTAGGAAAAAGGGAGTAGGAAACAAAAAAAACGGGGCAGGCTAAAAAGCCTGCCCCGTTCGGTTGTGCTTGATTCAGACTGCCAGATTAGAACTTGCCGGTGAACTGGAGGTATGCCCAGTCCTGGTCGTCGTCCGGGCTCCCGGCAGGGGCCTGAATGTCGCCGGGCATAAGGCGGGAAGCGCCGGCTTCGATGGTCAGGTTGTTGTTGTACTTGTAGGTGGCCACGAGGTCGATGGAGCTGCCGAGGTCGTCAGAAGCGCCGGGTGCCACTTCGTTACGGGTGTAATCCCAGTACGCCGCATAGACCCTGAGCTTTTCGGTGACATTGGCCGAGACATTGAGGCTCCAGGCCTGGATGTTCGACCAGGTGTTCACGCTCGGGTCGTCGATGTTGCCGAAGTGGGCGTGGTTGGTCGGGAAGAGGTTCCTGAACGTCTCGTCGTCAGTATCAGTCGGATCGTCATCGCCGGTGGCGTAATCAAACTCCGCACCCACCCTGAGGTTCATGGGAGCGCCGGGGATGGTGTAGCCGGCCTTGGCGGCAAGGGCCCACGCCTTTATGTCGTTGCCGGTCGCGTTGTCGCCGAACTGATAGGGGAACTCGACGGTGTAGTCGAGGCCTGCGGCAGAGCCCGCGAGCCTGGCGCCTACGGTGTAGACGTCATCGCCGATCGCCGCGCCCCATGTGCCGCCGCCGTTGTGGACGTTAAGGAGGTACACATCAAGGGTGTTGTTCGGGATTATCTGGCCGAGGGTGGCATAGATGCCGTTCAGTGTGGTGTCGTCGTTGGTGCCGGTCAGGGTCACGCCGCCGGTGTTGGCGCTAGTGGCAACGACTACGGTCTCGGTCAGGGTCATCCTGAAGATGTCTACATTGAGCCCTTCCTGAGCGTAGCTGAGCTTGATGCCGTCAAAGGCCCTGCCGTTGTTCGACCATGCGAAGTTGCCGATGAGCCTCTGGTCGCCATAGGCGAGCTCCATGCGGCCTATCCTGAAGTTCACAGGGGTGTCGAAGATGTTGCTGACGTTCAGGTATGCCTCGTGGAAGTCCGGGCTCTCGGTGGTGTCGGTGATGAGGGCGTCCGAGCCGCCGAGTATCCTTGTGTCCTGGAGTGTGAACTTCATGGAAACGTCGTCGGTCGCCTGGGCGTTGGCGGTGATCCTGATCCTCTGGCCTATGTAGGCCCTGCTGTCATCGACATTGTCATCGAAGAGCTGGTTATTCCTGTACTCGCCCCTTGCCCTATACTCCCCGCCAAATGTCACGTCAGCACTCGCGGGAACCGTCCATGCCACGGTCACCGCAGCCGCAAATACAGACAACAAGATTCTCTTCATCCGTCTCTTCCTCCTTCTTCTGTGTGAGTTAGTACTGCACTCTGCGTTATAAACGCATGCTTGCATGCGCTTTGGGCTCAGCTTCAACGGTGCGCGAAGAACTTAAGAGACTCTTGCCTTGCTATCCATCGGTGCGCGCGGCGCACCGGCTTATCTTTTTTTGCGTTTTCTTTTTTTTCGGGAGCCGCTTGCAGTTTCGTCATTCGTGTTGACACCAACTTCAGCTTCGCTACGGTACGGCTTTGTCAGACTTGACTGAGACTGGACTTCGGGAACTCCCCGCCTAAATCGGCGAGGCCTGGTCGGAATTTGGCTTATTTTTGACGACGTTATACAACACCAGGAATATGCTGTCAAGCGTTTTAGTTAAAAAATCTTGAAAAAATGATTAAAACGTAAAAATAAGAACCTGCCGGTATCTTAAGTCACTGCGATGGGCGCATGTCCCGAAGCGATCTCAGGCGCTTATTTGCATGAGATTGCCACGGCGCTTAAGCGCCTCGCAATGACTCATCGGATAATCTCCCCTGTCCCCTCTTTAAAAAAGAGGGGGAGTTTCCCCCTTTTCCAAATGGGGATCATATTAATGGTGCGCACAGCGCCCCCTACGCCTGCTGAGGGAGTGAAACGACCGAAGAATCCCGGCGCGTTCAAATCAAAAAGCAGATTCTTATCTCGCCCCGTCCTGGGGCTCGACCCTTCGGGCTGCCTCGCCAAGAGGCTCGGCATTCAATTTTTGCTGTCCTGCAAAAATTGTCGTCGCCTCCGGCTCCTCAGAATGACAGCCGCTAATGGTGCTACAATGCTCCGCTCAGCCTGGTTTAGCTCCGTAGCGGGGAAGAGGCGGGCCGCCCGCCTCACACCACCCCCGCCTTCAAAAGGTCGTGCATGTGGACGACGCCGACGGTTGCGCCGTCCTCGCCGGTGACGAAGAGCGAGGTTATGGAGTGCTCTTCCATCATGCGGAGCGCGGCCTCGGCAAGAGAGTCGCCCGGTATGGTCTTGGGGTTTCTGTGCATCACCTCTCGGGCTGAAAGGCCCATTATGTCCGAGCCCTTCTCAAGCGCCCTCCTTAAATCGCCGTCGGTTATGACGCCCGCGAGCCTCTCGCCCTCGAAGACGCCCGTAAGGCCCATGCGCTTCGCGGTCATCTCGAATATCGCGTCCTTCATCGACGCGCCGGGGCCGACTTTAGGCATGGCGCTGCCGCTGTGCATGAGCTCGGAGACCTTCTGGAGCTTCCTCCCGAGGCTTCCCGCAGGGTGGAGCCCGGCGAAGTCCTCGACCCTGAACCCCTTCTTCTCTATGAGGGCAACGGCGAGCGCGTCGCCCATCGCGAGCGTGGCGGTCGTGGAGGCCGTGGGCGCAAGCCCGAGAGGGCAGGCCTCCTCGGCCACGCCCACGTCGAGGACAGCGTCGCCGTGGCGGGCAAGCGTAGAGTCCTTCCGCCCGGTCATGGCTATCATCTTGAGGCCCATCCTCTTAACGATGGGTATTATCTTTATAAGCTCTTCGGTTTCGCCGGAATTCGAGATGGCTATGAGTACGTCGGTCTTCATGAGCATCCCGAGGTCTCCGTGGACGCCCTCCGCGGGGTGGAGGAAAAAGGACGGCGTGCCTGTTGAGGCGAGCGTCGAGGCTATCTTCTGCCCGATGATGCCGGACTTGCCCATACCGCAGACCACGACCTTGCCCGGTGCGGCGCAGATGATGTCAACGGCCCTTGCGAAATCCGCATCGAGCCTGTCGATAAGCGCCCTCACGGCCTCGGCCTCTATTGCGAGCACCCTTTTCGCGGTCTCTATGGCGTCTTTGGTCAGCATCCGGATTTGCTACGTTTTCCAAAACTGGAATTCAACTTAATCTCCCCTGCCCTATTTTATAAAGAGGGGCACACTCGTAATCTCCCCATTTTCTAAAGGGGACGGAGGGGGATTATATGAATGGTGCGCACAGCGCACCCTACGACCACGACACTCATTGTAATGGAGCGAGCGTATTTTAAAATGACAAAAAGCAGGTTTTCAGCCGATTACATGGACCGCTTTAAGGAAGGGCTGATTAATTCCGTTTTCTGTCATTCTGAGGGAGCGTAAGCGACCGAAGAACCTTTTAACTTGCTGTTTTTCTAAATACGAGATCCTTCGCTGCGCTCAGAATGACAACATTCTATTAATCAGGCCTTACTTAAGATAATCTCCCCTGTCCCCTCTTTAGAAAAGAGGGGAACCCTTTGGCGTACTTTTCGTGTACGCCTTCGTAGCCAGCGACGTAGCCTTCGACGCAGATGGACTTTTTCAGCAGCCTGCTACCCCGCGGCCAGCGCTGCCTTATCAATCGCCCCGTCTATCCCGACTACCTCCTTGAGGAGGCCGGAGACGTCCTTCAGGGCTATGGAGTTCGGGCCGTCGCAGAGGGCCTTGTCAGGCTCGGGGTGCACCTCGAAGAAAAAGCCGTCCACGCCGATTGCGGCTGCGGCCCTGGCAAGGTGCATGGCCATCGCCCTGTCCCCCCCGGACGACGCGCCCATGCCTCCGGGAGACTGCACGCTATGCGTCGCGTCGAATACCACCGGGTATCCGAAGCCCCTCATTATTGGTATCGACCTGAAATCCACGACAAGGTTGTTGTAGCCGAAGCTCGTGCCTCGCTCGGTAAGGAAGATATTGTCGTTCCCGGCTGAGAGGGCCTTTTTCACGGGATTGAGCATGTCCTTGGGGGACATGAACTGGCCCTTCTTTATATTGATGACGCGCCCGGTGCGCGCGGCGGCGACAATGAGGTCGGTCTGCCTGCAGAGGAACGCTGGTATCTGGAGTATGTCCGCGACCTGGGCTGCCTCTTCCGCCTCCTCGGGGGAATGCACATCGGTGAGTATGGGGACACTGAACTCCTTGCCAACTTTCCCTAATATGCGGAGCCCCTCCTTTATGCCGGGGCCGCGAAAGGACGAGACGGAAGTCCTGTTTGCCTTGTCGTAGGACGATTTGAATACGAAGGGGACCTTGAGCTCTGCGGTTATGCGCTTAAGCGCCTCTGCCGTACGGAGGGTAGTTGCCTCGTTCTCTATCACGCAGGGGCCGAGGATGAAAAAAAGCCCCTCGCCTATGGCGAAGTCCTTAAGACCTATCCGCTTCATTCAGGTGGACCTGTCTTTTCGAATTCGCCTTGCGCGGGGCCGATTTCCCCTTACGCGGGGCCTTGCCGCCTTTGGCGGCCTGGAGCTTTTCGGACAGAACGGCCTTTATGAAGCCCTTGAAAAGAGGGTGCGGCTCCATGGGCCTGCTCTTGAACTCCGGGTGGAACTGGCAGGCCACGAACCAGGGGTGGTTTCTGTATTCCATTATCTCGACGAGCGAGCCGTCCGGCGAAAGGCCGCTGAACTCGACCCCGGCCTTCTCAAGCTCGGCCCTGTAGGAGTTGTTCACCTCGAAGCGGTGCCTGTGGCGCTCGCTTATCTCCGTGGAGCCGTAGGCCGCGTGCGCCCTGGTGCCCCTCTTTATGACGCAGGGATACGCCCCGAGCCTCATGGTGCCGCCCTTTGCGTTCACGGCCCTCTGGGCCTCCATTATATGGACCACCGGGTAAGGCGTCTCAGGGTCGAACTCAGAGGAGTTCGCGAATTTCATGGAGGCGAGCCCCCTCGCTATCTCGATGATCGCGACCTGCATGCCGAGGCAGATGCCGAAAAAGGGCATTCTGGATTCGCGGGCGTATTTGATGGAGGCTATCTTCCCCTCGACCCCCCTGCCGCCGAAGCCGCCGGGGATGAGTATGCCGTCAACGCCCTTCAAGAGCGCCTGCGGGCCCTTCTTCTCTATCTCCTCGGAGTCTATGTAGCGCATCGTGACCTTGCAGTTCGCGGCAATGCCGCCGTGAATAAGCGCCTCGTGGAGGCTCTTGTACGAGTCCTGCAGGTTAACGTACTTGCCGACCACGCCGATGGTGACCTCGTGCTTGGGGTTTCCCACCCTCTTGACGAGCGCCTCCCAGTCCTCCAATTTCGGCGAGCGGGTCCAGATATTGAGGAGCTTCACTATCTTCTCGTCAAGCGCCTGGCTGTGGAATACGAGCGGCACCTCGTAGATGCATTTGACGTCTTCGGCTGAGATGACGGCGTCCTTATCGACGTTGCAGAAGAGGGCTATCTTGCCCTTCAGCTCCGGCGTAAGCGCCCTGTCCGAGCGGCAGAGGAGTATGTCGGGCTGGATGCCTATCTCGCGGAGCTTGTTTACGCTGTGCTGTGTGGGCTTGGTCTTTACCTCGTGGGCCGTGGCTATATAAGGAAGGAGCGTAAGGTGGACGTAAAGGACGTTCTCTTTCCCGAGGTCGAACCGGAGCTGCCTTATGGCCTCGAGGAAGGGCAGCGATTCTATGTCGCCCACGGTTCCGCCTATCTCTATTATGGCTATGTCGACGCCGTTCCCGATGGCGAGTATCTTCCCCTTTATCTCGTCGGTCACGTGCGGCACGACCTGGACGGTGCAGCCGAGGTAGTCGCCCCGCCTCTCCTTCTGTATTATGGAGTCGTAGACCTGGCCCGTTGTGAAGTTGTTCCTCCGGGAGAGCCGGGCGTTCGTGAACCTCTCGTAGTGGCCGAGGTCGAGGTCCGTCTCAGCGCCGTCGTCCGTCACGAAGACCTCTCCGTGCTGGAAGGGGCTCATGGTGCCGGGGTCTACGTTAATATATGGGTCGAGCTTCTGCAGCGTAATCGTGAGGCCGCGCGATTCGAGCAGCGCGCCGATGGACGCGCTCGCAAGGCCCTTGCCCAGGGAGGAGACGACACCACCGGTAACGAAAATGTATTTTGTCTTTGATTGTTTTTTGTGCTCGCTCATTGGCAAAAGAAGGGAGTTATTTGGATTAAAGCGATACTATAACCTGAAACCGCTCCTGATTTGAACTACTTTTTACGGCTTACCGTCATTTATTTTGTCATATACCCCCGGCAAAACCGGGTTGCTTGAAAATACGCACCTCAAAGGAGCTAAATACTAACTGCAAGACTTCCCCTCCCTTTCCCTTGACGGGGGAGGGGTCAAAACCAAAACGCGCCGCAAGCGGCGGGGAATTCAACCCGTAGAGATTAACGCCCGCACCCTCTCCAGGTCTTCGGGGGTATCTACCGATATAGGGTTATAATCCACCTCCACCACCTTTATCCTGAGCCCGTTCTCAAGAGCGCGGAGCTGCTCAAGCATCTCGGTATTCTCAAGGGGCGCGGGCTTAAGCCGCGTGAACTCGAAGAGCGCGTCCCGCCTGTAAACGTAAAGCCCTATGTGCTTAAAGGGCGGGGAATGAAGCTCATTGAATAGGGTGCGGCCAGCGGGGATGGGGCTCCGGGAAAAATATAGGGCGTACCCGTCCCTGTCCGTCACCACCTTGACCGCGTTCGGGTTCCGGTACTCTTCTTCCGTGGTTATCCTTGTCTTGAGCGTGGAGATGCGGACCTGGGGGTCGTCGAGCATGGGGCGGATGGCGGCGTCTATGCAGCGGGGGTCGATAAGCGGCTCGTCGCCCTGGAGGTTTACGATTATTTCGGCGTCGGTTGACAGCGCGGCCTCTGCAACCCTGTCCGTGCCGGATGCGTGCGAGGCCGAGGTCATTACAGCCCTGCCGCCCAGGTTCGTGACCGCATCGAATATTCTCTCGTCGTCGGTAGCGACCAAGACTTCATCAGGGAGGCCCGCCGCCATTGCCCTCTCGTATACCCGCCAGACCATCGGCTTTCCGTTCAGGTCGGCAAGGGGCTTTCCTTCCAGGCGGGTGGATGCGTGCCTGGCCGGGATTATGACGGCGATTTTCATTCACGCCAATATATCAAAACGGGTTTTGAAGTCAATAGGTGAGGACTGGGGTTTTGGGGGGATTTGCCCCTCCCCCTTATGGGGGAGGCCGGGCGGGGGTGAAGGAAAGTTCCCCACCTTTCAAAGGGCGCGGTATTATAAATCCGATACGCCCTCCACTCTGACGGGGTCAAGGGGGAGGGCAATATCCCTCCTTTTCTAAAGGGGGGGGTTGGGGGGATTACTTCATCATTAAAGAATAGGGGCGCACAGGGGTTGTCCGGGGGCTGGAACAGCCCCGGACATTCGCGTTGACAGTAAACAGGCGCTGTGATATTTTTTTGCAGGAAACTTCCTAAAAATTAGAGATTTTTCCCGCAATCGAGGAAGGCCGGGAAAAAGATCAATTTTTAGAGGTTGCCTGAAGTGCATTTCCTTTCAATCCGACCTCTTAGCCGGAGTGGTGAAACTGGCAGACGCGCGGGACTCAAAATCCCGTGGGGTATCCCCCCGTGCGGGTTCGACCCCCGCCTCCGGCACCAATATTTGATAAGTATAGGCGCGTCAACCCCTTCATATAATTTCAATATTTTTCTCAGGAAAGTGTATGTAATTATTCTGAGATAGAATTAATAACCGAAAGCGATAACCCGACCCCTTAAATTCTTCGCAAAAAAAACGGGGGCAGCCAATTGGCTGCCCCCGTTTTAATTCTATCTACCTTTAAAGAAACCTGAGCGCCTTCCCGTTCTTTGCCCCTATCCCCTCGGCGCCGGCGGCGTTTGCAGGTTATTCTGCACCGAGGCGACGCCCATTAATTTTCAAGGCGCCATAGTCTTGTAGGTCGGGGCAGCGGAGCGAATAACCCGACAATCGATTTTCGTAGTGCCCCCCTCCCCCCGTGTGGATTGAGCCATCCGCGGGGTCCCTGGGCGCGCCCTTACCGGCCCCTGCAGGCCTGGTCAGCATCGCGCAACCCGGCATTCCTTCTGGCACCCGTCCGATTGACCATGCCAAGTAGTGGGGATATACTTAATATGAATTTGCTCTAAACAGAGGAGGGCGACATGAAAGCAGACGTTAGAAAAGAGCTGCCCGAGTTCCTTCAAAATGTAATAAAAAGGTACCCGGGGGTGTGGGACAGCTTTGACGCGCTCGGGAACTCCATCAGAGACCTGCCCGGCGGCATCGACAGGAAAACCCAGCACCTTGTGAAGCTGGGGATAGCCATAGGCGCAGGCAGCGAAGGGGCCGTCCACTCACATGTGCGGAGGGCCAAAAAGGCCGGTTTCACGAACGAAGAGATATACCATGCCGCGCTGCTCTCGATAACAACCATAGGCTGGCCCGGCGCGGTGGCAAGGCTCTCCTGGATAGACGATGAGCTGAAGGAGATCAAGGCCAAAAAGGTCGCCTGACTCTGAGCGGCGCCCACCAGAGGTAGCCTCGCAGGTCGTGCGGCGAAGCATAACCTGACATCATAAACCTCGCACAAAAAAACGGGGGCAACCGGCTGGTTGCCCCCGTTCATTATTTTCGTCCGCAAAAAGTAACTACGGGTGCTCTGTGCGCGCGCCAATTCATGTAGCGACGTATCCAATCACGACCGCCAACCCGACTTATACCCCATTCCTTTAACCCTATCCCCTCGGCGGTGGCGGCGTTTGCAGGTTGTTCTGCACCGAGGCCACGCCCGGGGTTTCCCTTGCTATCTCGGCCGCCCTCCTGGCGTCTTCATCAGTGTTCACAAACCCGTTCAGCTGGACAACGCCCCTGTATGTGTCCACGTCTATCTGGAGCGCCCGCAAAGCCTCGTCCTGCAGGAGGTTGGCTTTTACTCGCGACGTTACCGTAGCGTCGTCCACCGTCTCGCCCGCGGTCCTTGTCGTCTCTGTCGCGGCGCAGGCGCTCAGCACGGCTGCGAGAATGAAGACTGCAAGGAACCTCGATACTTTATATCTCACCATGGTTTCGCTCCTTTTCTGTTTGAAAATCCCCCTACAGAAAAGGATAAGCCAGAATGAACGCCTGTCAAATCCAGCTCTGGCTTTCAAGCCGCGAGCAAGCTCAGCCGATGGACTCCATCGCCTTTTGCACCTTCCCGATGTAAGCGTCCCCGCTCACCGGAAGTGTCCCGCGGTAATACCTTGCTATCCCCTCCTCGAACCCATAGCGGTTGATATAATGAGCAAGTATATGAGCGCCGGCCCCTATGTTCGTGTCGATATCGAAAAGCGTGCCCTCGATGCCCAGCTCTTTTTTCCAGAACGGCATCACCTGCATCAGACCCTTCGCCCCCTTCGGGCTCACGGCAGAAACCCTGCCGCTCGATTCGACCATGATTACGGCCACGATGAGCCTTGGCGAAAGCCCGTACTGGCCGCTGTATTTGACGACGGCGCTGCCGATCTCGTCCGCCTCGGAGCTTGTAAGCGATGGGTTCATCGACGCGACCAGGCCGCCCCAGTAGCGCATCTCCTCAATGCTCTTGGCAATCTCACGACGGTTCTCTGCCTCAATGTCTTCGCCTGACGCGTGCTTTGCCAATGTGTCCTTTATCGAGGGCATGGCCGCCGACCCTGACAGCGCATACGCGAATACTGAAACGGTCAGGACACTGAGCAGAACGGCTGTCCGCCGTCCGCGGGAAATGTGCCGTGGGCGCCAAAGCGCGGCAGCTTTGAAAAGGATTTTTTTCATCGTCATATTTCACCTCCGCACATTCTCGGCCCACTGCCTTCGCAAACACCTTGCCAAACCCTTCCTGTCCGTTCCTAAGTGTCTGTTTTAATGAAAATCCGGATAATCACGCGTGAGCCGGCATGCAAAATTGTAAAGAATCTGGACACCTTGAATCGACTTTCAAGAGGGATATTAGCGAGTGAATACTTTTATAAATCGGAAAGTTACTGAGCAAATCCCCCTGCCCAGCCATGCTTTGGGACGAAATAAAAAAAGGCCTGGGCGCGTCCCAAGCCTAATTCCTCCTTTTTATGTACGAATTTATTCATCGCAGCGCTTCAGAGGCCCGCGCTACTGTCGGATTACTTTACACTCGCCCCCGCCGGTTTTGGCAAAAGAAAAAAACGGGGCAGCCATTTGGCTGCCCCGTTCCGCTTTTAAATACATTCAGGCAATCTCAAAAAAAACATATTTTCCCGCATCCGGGGAAAAGATCAATTTTGAAGGTTGCCTCAGCTCCCTGCCCCTAACCCGACCACGCGGCTTTAACCCACCTCCAAGCCGCTGGAAACCCCGGCCCTGCAACGAACATGGCCGAGCGCACCTTCCTCAGCTCCCTGCCCTTGACGCGCGAAGACAGCCCTTCCAGAAGGCCTGTCGACTCGACCGGGTCTATCTTCCTCAAGAGCTTCGAAAGCTCCATCGTGACCTCGAAATTCCAGGGGTCGAGTTCAAAGGCCTTTCTCAGCATGCTTACGGCCTTTCCCCTTTCAGGCCCGTTCCTGAAAAAGCGGTGCCCGTTGAAAAGGGTATGCATGGCCTCGGCCCTTCTCCCCTGCATCATATAGACGTTGGCCATCGTCTCCCATACCTCGGGGTTCCTCGGCATGAACTTGGCCGCCTGCGCATACATGCTTATCGCCTTCTGGCTGAAACCGGCTGCGAGGTATCTTGAACCGGCTATCTTGAAGCTCATCCAGGCCTCCTCGAAATTCCTGATGCGCGCAAGGAGCGGCGCCATCTTTGCGTGCACGAGGTAATCGTCGGGGTCCGCTTCGAGGACCCTCCTGTAATGGCCGACGGCCTTTTTAAGCCTTCCCCCGGCCTGCGCCTTTGCGGCGTCCGCAAGGCACCTTTCCCTGTCATAGGACTTTTCGCGCCAAAAAAACATGTGTCTCCCCTGCCCTGCGGGTCATTTCCTGACCAGCCCCCATCACATTCTTCTACAAGCGTTTTTCTTTTTATGTGACTTTTGGCACCTCGCGCCGCTTGCGGCCCTCCCCGGTTTGACAAAATGAGTCTTCGAATTATATTCAATACATAGGGTTCATTACAAAAAAGGAGGGGCACATGGCAAAGCCGATACAATCATGCACCGATATGCCGAAGGTAAAGGCCTGCGAGGTTACCGATTGCGCATACAACATCGACAGGAACTGCCATGCCATAGCCATAACCGTCGGCAATTCGGAGGCGGCAAGGTGCGATACCTTCTACAGGCATAAAAAAGGCGGCATAAGGAGCCTGACCGGCGGCGTCGGCGCCTGCAAGATGGACGATTGCAAGTTCAACACCGACCTTGAGTGCTACGCTGAGGGCATAAATGTCGCGACCAACGGGGGCGAGGCGATCTGCAAGACCTTCGCGAGGAGATAGGATTTGAAAATGAAGACGGCACGGGTGTCTTTCGCTAAGGACACCCGGGCGCGGTCTTTTGTCAGCAGGTTCCGGTCAGAGCTTATGGATTATCCTTGCGTACAGCTCCGGGAGCTTCTTTGCGAGCATGTCAACACCGGGGAGGACCGCATAGTTCCCGCGCCCGAAGACCCCCGGCAGGTAGTCGGAAGCGCCCGTGTCCACGGTAAGGCAGAAGGGGGTTATCCCCTCTCTCTCAGCCTCCTTTATCGCCATCCTCGTATCCTCTAGGCCGTACCTCCCTTCGTATACGTCCACGTCGTTCGGCTTGCCGTCGGAGAGGATAAAAAGGAGCTTTGTCCGGGCCCTCTCGGTTGCGAGTATCGCGGTCGCGTGCCTTACGGCCGCCCCCATCCGTGTATATGAATAGGGTATGAGCCCGCCTATCCTCTTTTTCACAGTCTCTCCATAGCTTTCCTTGAAGCCCTTTACGCGGAAGAAACGGCAGCCCTTCCTGGATTTACCCGAAAAGCCGTAAATCGCGTACCTGTCGCGCAGCTTCTTCATCGCCTCGCAGAGTATGACGAGCGATTCCTTTTCATGGTCTATTATCTTTGAGCCTCCGGCCCATCCGTCTGTCGACATGCTCAAATCCACGAGAAAGAGAGCCGATATATCGCGCTCGGTCTTTACGTACGCGGAATAAAGCCTCTCGTCGGGCGTGTGCCCCGCCTCGAGGTCTGCCATCGCGTCCACGGCCGCGTTGAGGTCGATTGACGTCCCCTCGGCCTGGCGTCCCAGGAGCCTTGCGGAAGGTGACACCATCTCGAAGCTCCTCGTCACCTGCCTTATAAGCCCGCGCTTTTCGCAAAGCACCCTTTCCGAGAAGCCCGCGTCCTCTCCTTCGGCAGGGGCTTCCACGAGGCGGGAGTAATCGGGCCTGTAGGCGCGCCTCTTGTAGTCCCATTCAGGGTAGAAAAAAGACTCTTCCACGGGGTCGGCTTCCTGCTCCTCGGCCCCGGCGTATGCGCCGGCTTTTTCAAGCTCGGCGTTAAAGGTGTTTGCCGTAGTCCTTTCAAGGGAAGCGGTTGAGAGCTCCTCGCACTCGTCGGCCTTTTTACCGGGGTCGTCCTCAGGGTCGTCGTCAAAGGGCCTTTTGACGTTCACGAACTCGGCCCAGGTGATTATCTTGTCGTAGATATTGAGCGTAAGGCCGTTCTCGTTCTCCTTCTCGTCGACCTTTTCGGTCCGGGCCGCGTACCTTGAGCCCTTCCGCGGCCCTTCCTTTTCAGGGGCCTTCTCGTCGCCTGCCGGGGCCGGGGCGGCGCTCGCAATATTACCAGCCTGAAAAGAAGCCGCGCCGCCGTGTTTAATCCTCTCGGTAATGAGCTTCCCCCAGGGGAAAAAAGGGACTATAGCCCTGTATTGCGACGTCTTTATCCCTTCGGCATTCCATTTTCCTTTTATCCCGGCCGCGAGCCGGAGGCTCTCCCCGGCGCTCCTGGAATTGAAAAGGCCGCCTGCGCCCCGGAAGGTCGATTCGAGCGCCTCTTTAAGGAACTCCTCAACCTTTTCCTCGGCCTTGTTAAGGTGCCTGGCCGGAGGCCTTCTTTCAAGGAGATGGCCCGCCAGCGCGTTCCATTCCCTCAATACTCCAGGATACTCGGCGAATATCTCACGGCAAAGCCTCGCGTTCTCGACAATCCAGAAAAGGTCGGCAGTGAGGCGGTCGGACGCGAGCATGGAGCGGTTTTCGAATGCGACGGCGAGCGTGCCACGGCTCGCCTGAAAGGAAAGGAAGAAGAGTAGCGCCCTTGCCACCCCTTCCCTCGCAGCCTCGTCCGGCATCTCGACTATCGAGACCGGAAAAAAATGCGTCTCGCCATCGCTCCAGCCGAACCCGTGCTCTGGGAGAAGGGCCGGGTGCGCCATTTTATAGAGGACCGGCCAATAGGGCCGAGGGGGCGTGTCTCCCCTTATGTGCGAGACCTCGATTTCGCGCCCGGCTATAATCGACGCGACAGCCGAAAACCTCCGGCAATTGCCCTCCATTCCAAAAGGCGCGCCCTCGCCCTTCCAGGCCTCCATGCGCTTACGGTGGATTAGCTGGATGGCCTTGTCCACGCCTTTTCCGATCAGATGTTCCATAAAAGCCCTGTTTCCAGCGCGTTAGAATGAGGCGTTGAGTATGTCCATCATGGCCTTGTGCAGCTCAGGGTCGTCGGTTACAGGCCTTACGACCGCCGCCTCAAAGGCCTCCCCAGGCGAAAGCCCCTTGTTTATGAGGGCCGCCGCGTGAACCAGAAGCCTGGTGCCGGGAGGCGATTCGAGACCCGAGTCCACGAGCTTCCTCATCCTCCGCCCGGCGCGGACGAGCCTGCCTGCAAGGTCCGCGTCGAGCCCGCCCTCCCTTGCGACTATCTCCGATTCGACGTCCTCGGGCGGGTAATCGAATTCGAGTGAGATGAACCTCTGGCGCGTGGACGGCTTCAGGTCCTTCAGTATGTGCTGGTATCCGGGGTTGTAGGATATGACCAGCATGAAACTGTCCGGCGCATGGAGCTCCTCGCCGGTCTTTTCGACCGAAAGGATGCGCCTGTCGTCCGAAAGGGGATGGAGTATTACGGTAGTGTCCTTCCGGGCCTCCACCACCTCGTCAAGGTAGCATATGCCGCCGCCCCGGACGGCGGTGGTAAGCGGGCCGTCCATCCATATTGTCTCGCGCCCCTTTATGAGGTAGCGCCCGACGAGGTCCGAGCTCGTGAGGTCGTCATGGCAGGCTACGGTATGGACCGGAAGCCCGAGCCTCCATGCCATGTGCGAGACGAAACGGGTCTTCCCGCACCCGGTCGGCCCTTTGAGAAGCACGGCCATCCTCGATTTGTATGCGGCCTCGAATATCTCTATTTCACGGCCCAGTGGCCTGTAGTAAGGCTCTTTGGTAGAGGAGGCGCAGGCCTCGGCCTGCGCCTCCTTCGCGTCTGAATTGCCCATTTCCTGCTCCCGCTTATGCCACGTTAAGGGACTTGGACCTTCCCGGGAAGAAGAAGTCGTAGAGGTAAACCACGAGCCCTATGGCGAAGGTCACCCCGAAGAAGAGCCTGATGCCGTAGAAGAGGCCCATGTACGCCTGCGTCTCCATATAGGAGATGCCGAGCACCCTCTGGAGGTACACCTGGACAATCCCCGCCCCGGTAAGCGCAAGCGCTATGAAGACCATCGAGACGGCCATGGTCCAGAAGGCGAATACTTCCTGCTTCTGGTGGGTGATTATGCCGCTGGACTTCCTCAGGTTCGGGACCGCGTAGCTCGCCATCGCGAGGACTATTACGGCGTATGCGCCGTAGAAGGCGAGGTGGCCGTGGCTCGCGGTTATCTGGGTGCCGTGCGTGTAGAAGTTGACCGACGGGAGCGTGTGCATAAAGCCCCATACCCCGGCGCCGAGAAAGCTCAGCACCGCGGCGCCGACTGTCCAGAGGACGGCCGCGCGGTTCGGGTGCTGGCGTGCGCGCTTGCTGACCATCTTGAAGCTGAAGGCCACCATAGCGGCGAAGGGCAGCACCTCTATTGCTGAAAACCACGCGCCCCAGGTCTGCCAGAAAGCCGGGGTGCCTATCCAGTAATAATGGTGGCCGGTGCCTATGATGCCGGTAAGGAAGGTGAGCCCGACAATGACATATAGCCACTTCTCGGCGACCTCGCGGTCTATGCCCGTGAGCTTTATCAAGAGGAACGAGAGGAAAGCGGCCATGATAAGCTCCCACACTCCCTCGACCCAGAGATGGACCACCCACCACCAGTAGTACTTGTCCACGGTCATGTTAGCGGGCTTGTAGAACGCGAATAGATAGAAGACCGCGAGCCCGAGGAAGCCTATGAGAAGCACTATCGAGATGCTGGTCCTGCGCCTCCCCTTTATCATGGTCATTATCATGTTGTAGATGAACATCAGGACCACTATGACTATGCCTATCTTTATGATGGTAGGCTGCTCAAGGAACTCCCTGCCGTCGTGCCACCTGAAGAGATAGCCGACTATTGCGGCAGCGCCGCCCGCGAGAAAAAGCCAGAACTGTACCATCGCCAGTTTAGGGCTATATATCTCGCCCTCGACCTCCTCGGGCAAGAGGTAATAGGCCGCGCCCATGAAGCCGAATATGAGCCAAACTATAAGCAGGTTAATGTGTATCATCCTGCCGATGTTGAAAGGGATGGCCGGGAAGAGAAGGTCCGGCCAGAGGTACTGCGCGCCGATAAGGAGCCCGAAGATAATCTGGGCGCCGAAGAGCAGCATGGCGGCTACGAAGTAAGGGTAGCTGAGCCGTTGCGATTCGTACTGGTATTTCATCAACTCGTCTCCTGTTTGTCGTTTTTCCTGCCCGGCTTTCCGAATCCGCCCGGTGTCAGCCTTCCTTGTTCGGGGGCCAGTTGTGCGTGTCAACCCGGTTCATCCATTTGAAGAACTCGACAAGCGCGTCAATGTCCGACTCTGAAAGGTCGAAGCGCGGCATCCTCCTCGTCCCGCCCCAGCCCTCGACTGCAGTGGTCTCAAGGACCGTGCGGAGGAACGCCTCGCCGCGCCTATCGATCACGTTTCCGAGCTCGGGCGCGTAATAGGCCCCCTCCCCGAGTAGCGTGTGGCAGTTTATGCACGCGTGCTTTTCCCAGACCTCCTTGCCGTGCGCCACCTGGGGGGTGATGTCCTCGGGGTTCGTCATGGCGGTGAAGGCCACGTGGGACAGGTAGGTGAGGTATAGGAATACAGCCGTCACTACGACAGTCGCCACGATGAACATGTTTCTTGCCGACATCTTGGTCATTATCGTTCCCTTCTCCTTATCTTGATGGCCGCTCAAGGGATTGCGCGGGGGCATGGCGTCCCATGTGCCCCGTAAACCCTCTGCGTGCCCCTTTTCAGGCGCAACTATAGCCTGGCAGGCGCGAAACTCAGTTTCGCGCGCCCATTACGGAACACCTCCGTGACTTTTTCTGTTTTTTTCCTACACCGGATGGCAGGGTGGCCTGTCCCTGGGGACCGGCTCTGGCGCGTCTTCTACTAAAGTCCTTCTCTCCCAAAAGGACAGAGCCAGAAGACAGCTCCGATTTTAACAGGGCGCGCTGAAAACAAAATGATTTATATCAACACATGAAAAACAAAATGCCTCCTTTTCCCTGCAGGGCTTGTTCCTCTTTAATACAGGCCAGGATGCGGCGGAAGCTTCCCTCTTCTTGACCATCGACAGCGGCCCTGTGATACTTAAAAGAGGACCACAATAATCGTTTTGGCCGCGGCCTTCACGCATGCGGCCGGGGAGGTGCGATATGGAAGCAAGGAAGTTCAATATCGAAGAGATAGAAGAAGAGAACCTTTCGAAGTTCGACGACCTGGATTACAACGTCTTTTCGGGCCAGAAATGGGACCAGTTCAAGAGGAGCCACGATAACGACATAGTCGTGCACTGGCCCGACGGACGCGAGACCAGGGGCCTCGGCGTGCACATAAAGGACCTCAAGGAGATGTTCGTATACGCGCCGGACACACACATAAAGGAGCACCCCATAAGGATAGCCCAGGGCGAATGGACGGCGGTGATGGGCATCATGGAGGGGACCTTCTCGAAGCCCATGCCCGCCGGGAACGGCCAGACGATCCAGCCGACCGGCAAATCCTTCAGGCTGACGATGGCCACGATCGGGCGCTGGAAGGACGGCGTGATGGTGGAGGAGTGGCTATTCTGGGACAACAAGGCCTTCATGAAACAGATAGGCCTTCTGGAGTAGCCGCAGGGCCGGCTTTTAAGCGTTGTCATTCTGATCGGGCGGAGAATCTCGCACAGAATGACAGAAAACTGAACTGAACCGCTACCGCCCGGGAAGCGGCAGGTTCAAGGCTGAAAAGGCCGACCGGGAGTCAAACCATTAGCTTCGGCTGTTGCCCCCTCTTGTCCCCTCTCCCGCGAAGGGAGAGGAAATTATAAATTTCCCCTCCCTTGATGGGAGGGGATGGAGGGGAGGGTGAAACTCTTTCTCACCCCCACCCCTGCCCTCCCCCGTCAAGGTGGAGGGAGAAAAAAACGATGTGCGGTTTTTTATTCCCGTAACTACCCAAAGTCCGGGGAAAAAAGTTCAAATGTTGCCCTGAAGCCGCCCTTCCTATTCTCTTCAAAACGCCTTCATTCCGTGTTACATTACGCCCCATGCCGTTATCCCTGAACGAGATTAAAGACCGGGCTCTCGCATTTTCGCGCGAGTGGACGGGCGAGCGCTCGGAAAAGGCCGAGGCGCAGACCTTCTGGAACGAGTTTTTCAACGTCTTCGGCGTAACGCGAAGGCGGCTCGCGAGCTTCGAGGAGCCGGTGCGCATGGCGCGCACTAGGTTCGAGGCAAAAGGCGGCAAGGGCGGCTTCATAGACCTATTCTGGCGCGGCATGCTCATAGCCGAGCACAAGTCCCTGGGCCGCGACCTCGACTCGGCCTACGAGCAGGCCCTTGAGTATTTCGAGGGGCTTGCCGAGCGCGACCTCCCCCGCTATGTCATCGTCTCGGACTTCGCGCGCATCCGACTCTACGACCTCGACGCCGGAAGCGAAGACGAGTTCCCCCTTAAAGACCTCTACCGGAACATCAGGCTTTTCGGGTTTATCGCCGGGTATACCACGCAGCGGATAACCGCGCAGGACCCGGTCAATATAAAGGCCGCCGAGCGCATGGGCAGGCTCCACGATCGCCTCCGCTCAGCCGGTTACAGGGGGCACGCCCTCGAGGTGCTCCTTGTCCGCCTCCTCTTCTGCCTTTTCGCCGAGGACACCTCGCTTTTCGAGCGCGGCTCGTTCCGCGATTTCCTAGAGAACAGCACGCGCGAGGACGGCTCCGACCTCGGCCCCAGGCTCATGCATCTTTTCCAGGTGCTGAACACCCCTGAAAGCAGCCGCCAGACGAACCTCGACGAGGGGCTTGCCGCCTTCCCGTATGTGAACGGCAAGCTCTTCGAGGAGGCCCTGCCCATCCCGGCCTGCGACGCCGCGATGCGCGGCCTCCTGCTCGACTGCTGCGCGCTCGACTGGGGCAAGATTTCCCCGGCCATCTTCGGCGCGCTCTTCCAGTGCGTGATGGACGAGGAGGGCTCTTCCCGCCGCCGCAACCTCGGCGCGCACTACACGAGCGAGGAGAACATCCTGAAGCTCATAAACCCGCTCTTCCTCGACGGCCTTCGGGCCGAGTTCGAGTCCGCGAAGCGGAGCACCAGCAGGCTTTTCGAGCTGCTGAAGAAGATAGAAAGGCTCAAGTTCCTCGACCCGGCCTGCGGGTGCGGCAACTTCCTCGTCATCGCCTACAGGGAGCTGAGGGAGCTTGAGCTTGAGATACTCCGCGCCGCGCGCGCGACCGGCCAGAGGCACCTCGACATCTTCCAGCTCGTTCAGGCGAGCGTAAGCCAGTTCCACGGAATAGAGATAGAGGAGTTCCCGGCCCAGATAGCCCAGGTCGCGCTATGGCTCACCGACCACCAGATGAACATGAAGGTTTCAGAGGAGTTCGGGCAGTACTTCCGCCGCCTTCCGCTCATCGACTCCGCGAAAATCGTTTGCGGCAACGCCCTCCGCATGGACTGGAACGAGGTAATATCCGCGGAGCAGGTGGACTACATACTCGGCAACCCGCCGTTTGTGGGCTCTAAATTTCAGAACGCTTCACAGCGGGCGGACATGGAACATGTTTTCAACGGCATAAAAGGAGCTGGCGTCCTCGATTATGTCTCCGCATGGTATCTGAAGGCGGCGAAATATATCAGGGGAGACGAAAAGATCGACAAAGCCTTGGAAGCGATGCCAGGAGCCCAGAAGCCGCCAAGGGAGAGGGTGATGGCCGCCTTTGTCTCGACGAACTCCATCACACAGGGCGAGCAGGTCGGCGTGCTGTGGACCGAGCTCCTGAGGCGCGGGGTAAAGATACACTTCGCCCACCGCACCTTTCAATGGAGCAACGAGGCGCGAGGCAAGGCCGCGGTGCATTGCGTGATAATCGGATTTGCCCTGCACGACACCGCACGAAAGGTCATTTACGATTATGAAGACATCAGGGGCGATGCGCATGCAGTGGTGGCGGACAACATTAATCCATATATAGCAAACGCGCCAGACGTAGTATTGCAACGCCGAAACTTGCCTCTCTGCGATGTTCCAATCATGCGCAGCGGCAACAAACCAATCGACGATGGCAATTTTTTATTCACGCCCGAGGAAAAAGCCGACTTCATCAAAAGAGAGCCAATGTCTGCGCAATGGTTTAAACTCTGGCTGGGCGGCGAGGAATTTATTAATAATATTGAACGTTGGTATCTCTGGTTGGGTGATTGCCCTCCTCAGGACTTGAAAAAAATGCCTGAGGTAATGAAGCGTGTTGAGGCAGTCGCTTCGTTCCGGCGCAATAGCGTAAGCGCACCAACTCGAATGATTGCCGATATGCCTACTCGATTCCACACGGAATGTATTCCAAACGGACGTTATCTTGCGTTACCGGAAGTTTCATCAGAACGCCGCCCTTATATACCAATTGCGTTTCTAGATAAATCCGTTCTTTGTGGAAACAAGCTGAGGATAGTTGAACCTGCAACAATGTATCATTTCGGCGTATTACATTCTTTAATGCACATGGCATGGGTACGATATACAAGCGGCAGGTTGAAAAGTGATTACCAGTATTCAATCATCATCGTCTACAACAACTTCCCCTGGCCTGACGCGCCCACCGAAAAACAGAAGGCGGCAATAGAGGCCGCCGCGCAAGCGGTGCTCGACGCGCGCTCCGCGCACCCCGAGGCCTCGCTCGCGGACCTCTACGACCCCATAGCCATGCCGCCTGATTTGAGGCGCGCGCACCAGGCCCTTGACAGGGCCGTTGACGCGGCCTACGGGAAGAAGGCCTTCTCATCCGACGCGGAACGGGTCGCGTTCCTCTTCGAGCTCTACCACAGGTACACGAGCCTCTTCCCCGCCCCGGCCAAGCCTAGAAAACGAAAGAAGCCTGCCCCGTCCTTCGCCTGAGCGCGCCGCATTGATGCCTCACAATGGTATCTAAACCCCTCGCCTTCAGGCGAAAACTTCCGGTGCGTGTTGAGTGGCTAAAAACATCCCCTTCCATAATTCAATCAGGCTAGAGGGATAATTATAGAGCCCCCTCTCCCCTTGCGGGAGAGGGCAGGGTGAGGGGGCAACAAGCCGAAGCTCAATGATTGGACCCTCAGTCGGGCTTTCATCCGGCCAGGACTTTAAGCCTGCCCTTCAGAGGGTAGTGGTTCAGTAAAAAAAGAGGGATTACGGTTTGAAAAACCGTAATCCCTCTTTTCAATCTGGCGGGTGCGAATGGGTCCCGGACCCCGGCGCCTGCCAGGAACAAAGGCCCGGAAAGTGGACGCCAGCGGAAAACCGGGGCGCGCGGCATTACCTGGGCGGCCTGGGCTTGAATTCCCTTGAGAGCTTTTGCCCTCTTGCAATCTGGGCAGGCGTCATTATTATTTCAAGCTCCTTGAGGTTCTTTCTTGCTATCTCATATCCCTGTGCCGCCGAAAGATGATACCACTTGTAAGCCGCAACGTAATCCTTTGGCACGCCGCGCCCGTTGTGATACATGGCCCCGAGGTTATTCTGAGCGGACGCGTTCCCCTGCTCCGCCGCCCGCGTGTACCATTTTAGCGCCTCGGAATAGTCCCTCGGCATTCCCTTGCCCTCGAAATACATGAGGCCCAGGTTATACTGGGCGGCATCAGAGCCCTGCCTTGCCGCCTTCGTGCTCCATTTCAGCGATTCGGAATAGTTCCGCGGCACTCCCTTGCCGGCCCCGTAAATATACCCGAGCTGGGCCTGGGCGTCCACATTTCCCTGCTCCGCCGCCCTTGTGTACCACTTTATCGCTTCGGCGTAGTCCCCCGGCCCCTTGCCGCGGCTGTACAACATGTGCCCCAGGCTGTTTTGAGCGAAGGAGTTACCCTGCTCCGCGGCTTTTGTGTACCACCTTATCGCCTTCGCGTAATCCCTTTCCACTCCCTCGCCGTGCTCGTACAAAGACCCGAGAATGGCCTGGGCCTGGGCATGCCCCTGCTCTGCCGGAATTTTGCACTCCTTGAAAGCAATGTCGAAATCATCTTCCGAATACGCTTCAAAGCAGCTTTTAAAATCGGCGAAAGAATGCGATGCGGTAAATAAAAGCAATGCTGAAATCGCAAATAGTCGCGTCATGGCGCTAAATCTCCCCGTTGGCGGATACACAAGAGCCGATTAAATAATATCTCATGGTTGCCCGCGGCGTCAAATAGCGAAGGCCAAAGCCGTTTGCCGGGATGAGATGTCTTTTTCGGCTTTATAAGCTGGGGGAAAAGTCGGCAGCTGTCATTCTGAGGGAGCGTAAGCGGCATTCAATTTTTGCAGGACAGCAAAAATTGAATGCCGAGCCTTTTGGCGAGGCAGCCCGAAAGGTCGAGCCCCAGGCGAGATAAGAACCTATAGTAACTTGCTGATTTTTCAATTACGAGATCCTTCGCTACGCTCAGAATGACATGCGGTTGCGAATTAATCAGAGCTTCCATTGAAATTGATCTTTTCCCCGACCCCGGGTAGTTACGGGAAAAAATGCCCAGATTGTCATATATGCTCCGCTTTTTACTCCCCCCTTTCTCGATTTCGGAAAAGGGCTTGGAAAACTCCGCAAATCCTTGTTCAATCTGGTCGGGGCAAGAGAAGGGGCTGTTGCCAGTTGTCGCATCCTTGAATCTGTCCTTATCCCTTTTCAAGCCTCACAGACACAAACCCGGCCTTCTCGTCATAAAAGGAAACTGGCTCTTCTAAGCGGGCAGGGCCGGATGGGGCCTGAAAAAGCGTGCTCGAAATCGAAGCGACACGAAAACCCGCGGCGTTCGCTGACCTTTCGATATCCGGCAGGGACAGGAATCTCGCGCCACTGTAAAAGGGACTCCCTTCGCGCTTCTTTTTTTCGTAAAGCTCGCCCCACGGCGAGCCGCGCGGAATGAACCCCGCTACGGCGCTCCCGCCGGATGCCAGGACGCGGGCGGCCTCATCAAAAACGGCCTGCGGCTCCCGGACAAAGCAGAGAGTTACGACCATGAGGACCGCATTGAAGATACCATCCCTGAACGGAAGGGATTCCCCTGCCCCGCACACGCACCTGATCCCCCTCGTCATGGCGAATTTCAGCGCCCCAGGCGCCGGGTCGAGCCCGAAAGCGCCGGAAAAGCGCATGGCGACGAACCTCCCAGTGCCTACGCCTATTTCAAGCAGGGGATTAAGCCTTGCCGGGAGAACGGCCTCAACGCACCGGAACTCGCTCTCATAAATGGGCCTGCCCCGGCCTGAATCATACCAGGAGTCGTATCAGCCGTCATCCTGTCGAATGGGCTTTCCATGACACGATTATCCCCGACTCTCAAAGCGGAAGCAAAGAAAAAAGGGGTTACGGAAACTCCGTAACCCTTTGATTCAATTGGTCGGGGCGAGAGGATTCGGCTTCCACTCGTTCGCCTTCCTGGCTCCTCGTTCCCAGCCGCGCCGCTTCGCTTTCGGCCCCGTCCCTGGGGCCTCATCCTCGCTGTCGCTCGGCGCTCAGCGTCTTTCGAATCCTGCCACCATAGAATAAGAAGGGCCAATCCATTCGGATTGGCCCTTCTTTATTCTGGTCGGGGCGAGAGGATTCGAACCTCCGACCACTAGCACCCCATGAGAATGCAGACCATTTTCAGGCCCTTTCGACTCCCTTCACCTTACGCCAGAAAAACCTTGACATAATCGCTATTTTGGCCTAATCTGCCGTTCAAGCTGTTCACCTTGGCAAGCTGTTTTTCATGTCAAAATGGATAACAGTTGGATAACAGTTTCCGACCACTTTTTACCCCGGAAATATAAGTGGTCGGTATAATGCGTCATAAGGAGGGGCAAAATGCTCACCGATTTGAAGCTCAAAAGGTACAAATGCACGCCAGGGAAGCGAGAGATTTTATGGGATAGGAACGGGCTTGGCTTACTCACCGGCGCAAGGAAAAAAACATGGGTCTTCAGATACACCTTTGATGCAGAACGCAAGCTCATTACGCTGGGCGAGTATCCGGTAATGGGGCTCGAGGAGGCCAGGAAGGAAGCAGCGGAAGCCAAGCTGAAGGTCAAGAAAGGGATTGACCCTGGGACGATTAAAAAAATCGAAAAGGCCGAAAGACAGGCCTCACCTACCTTCGAGGAACTAGTCAGCGAGTTTTGGGACCGGGAGCTGAGCAAGCAGAAATCCGGCGCAGACAGGCGGCGGCTCCTCCTGAAAGACGTTGTGCCGGTATGGGGGCGGCTCAAGGTAAAGGATATCAAGCGCCGTCATATCGTCGTCCTCCTGGACGAAATAGAAAAGCGATCCAAATCTACCAGAAACCACGTCCACGGCGTATTGGGGCGGCTCTTTAATTTCGCAGCCGAGCGCGGCGTTATCGAGGATAGCCCTTGCACCCGCATAAAGAAGCCCAAAGAGGAATCCAGAAGCCGCGTCCTATCGGATAAAGAAATCAAGCTGGTATGGGCGGCCCTGGACCCTTCAAACAAAAAGATAGACATGTACGTTATTACAAAACTGGCCTTGAGGATGATTCTACTCACTGGCCAGAGGCCCGGAGAGGTTGCGGGAATGTCATTGGAGGAGCTCACCCCGGAGGGATTCTGGACCATACCGGCTGAAAGGATGAAAGGCTCCGAGGCTCACACGGTTCCGCTCTGTCCTCTGGCGCTTGAGACGATAGAACGGGCCCGGAGCTTCTCGGGAGATTGCCCTTTCGTATTCAGAAGCTCCTACAAAGAGAATGCACCCGTAACCAGGGCGGCCCTATCCCGCGCCGTCGTCCGGCATTGGAAGGCTATGGGGCTTAAAGAAGCCTTCACACCTCACGATCTCAGGCGAACCCTCCGCACAAGGCTTGCCGAATTGGGTATAGATGATATCGTCGCAGAAAAGGTAATCGGGCACCGGCTCCAAGGGATGCTGGCCGTCTACAACAGGCATAGCTACGACATGGAAAAACGACATACCCTCGAATTATGGGAGCGGAAACTCCGGTCGATATTGGAGATCGATGCGCCGGTAGTGGCGAAAATCATACCGATGGGGAGGTAGGGTCACTAAGCAGTGGGCCGGGGGTTCGAATCCCTCCAGGCGAGCCAATCAAATCATGGGGCTACGGGATTTTTCTTAACCCTTTTTTCTTAAAAAGCACATTGTTATACAATTTACCAGCCACCAGCCTACATCTATGCGATGTTTTTCAATTAAGTCCAGGACCTCCGCAAAAGACCGAGCCTACTTAGTAGGAGATTAACTTTACCCGTGAATAGGCCCTGGCTTCCGGGCCTCCGTTCTGACTCTGCTCGCCAATAGATCAAATTATTGTTATCTCCTTAAATTATATTTCCTTTGGGCTTAAGGGTCACAAAACCAGAATAAATTTCTTTAAAATATTCTTTAAAAACCAGCCTTTCCGAAATCAGGGGTAGAAAAAATACCGCATATATATAGAAGTCAAATTCAGTGCGGGAGGTGCACATCATATGGACGAGAGGGAGAGACTGGTTTTTGGCTTTGAACGACTCTGCGAAGAAAGGAAAGCTGCCTTGCTGGAGGTTCTTGATGCGTTCCTTTCAGCGGAGGTTCTGCTCGCTATAAATGCTCTAAAAGTTCCGGGGTGACGGTTTATACTTTTGATGTTGAATCTCTCTACAATGGTTTCAAGGCGTGATAGCGCTCGTCGTTATCCCATTTCGAGTATCAGAACGATGCCGGGCTTTCGGTCAGTCTTGATTCCTGTCAAGGGGCACTGACTGACCGATTAGCCTCGGCTCCCACTGTTCGTGAAGTCTAACTCGATTGCGTACTCATAAGTAAGACCATGTGCGTTTTGTCTTCGAATTAGAACTCACCTCCCCTCCAGGCGGCCTGGGGCTCCTAGTCCTTCTCCCGAATAGCAATTTTCCCAATTCCCAGATATACTTATTGATACAACTCGTTTTTTCCTGCCAGAGCATCCAGCTGACTTCCGCAAAATTTCGTAAAGAAGCGTGTTTCTCAAAAATTCATTTGGGATTGAAGCGAACTTTTCATTTTAATCCTGAAAGAACATGTCATTATTTCAAATTATATTCTCATTATCCCTACTTATTACTTTGAATATCCCCCTTACAGCTGAAGCTTGCTCTTGTTTTGATGATGATTTTGAGATTTATAAACCGACTTACGGAATTCTTCAATTTGGCACGATAGATCGGAATAATAATAGTGATTCGACTACCGTGAAATTTCAAGTGAACTTCACAAAAAATGTAACCAAGGGGGAGCTGCTCGCAATACCGATGGAGCTAGAGTTCGCTTACACTCTCAAAGCATTATGGAATATAGAGGTGGCCCCGGTTGTTTGGACAGGTTGGCGGCATAAATAAGGTGGAAAGCCATGGGGGTTAAGCCGCCTGTACGGAGGGACGGCTGGAGTAGCCGGCCCTGGGTTTTTGCCAGTATGCCTCAAAAGGGGTCTTGTCGTCCAGACTTGAGTGCGGACGGCGCTCGTTGTAGAAGCTGATCCAGCGAGAGAGTCCATCCCGGAGCTCGCTTCCGGTTTCATAGGCGTTCAGATACACGCATTCATACTTGAGAGACCGCCAGAGCCTCTCGATCATCACATTATCCATCCAGCGCCCCTTGCCGTCCATCGAGATCCGGATACCGGCATCTTTGAGCGCGTTGGTAAAAGCAAAGCTTGTGAACTGGCTTCCCTGGTCGGTGTTGAAGATCTCAGGGCGCCCGTAACGCTCCAGGGCATCCTCCAGGGCCGCCACGCAGAAGTCGGCGTCCAGGGTGTTAGAGAGCCGCCAGGACAGGACCTTGCGGCTGGCCCAGTCCATGATGGCTACCAGGTGTAGAAAGCCTCGACGCATCGGGATATAGCTGACGCCGGCGCACCAGACCTGGTTCGGAGTGTCAATTGCCATGCCGCGTAGCAGATACGGATAGATCTTGTGTTCCGGGTGCGGCTTTGAAGTGTTGGGCCGCTGATAGATCGGCGAGAGCCCCATGACCCTCATAAGCCGGCCAATACGCTTGCGGCTTACACAGTACCCAAGGCGACGCAGGTGACGTGCCATCTGCCTGGCGCCGTAACACGGGGTTTCCAGAAACTGCTCGTCAACCAGGCGCATCAGTTCCAGGTTCAGCGGTGTCTCGCCGAGGGACTGATAATACCAGGATGACCGCTTAATCGAGAGCAGTCTGCATTGCCGGGCAATGCTCAAGCCTTGGGCATGCCCGGGTTCGACCAGGCTTTTCCTCCGGACGTGGCTCAACGACCGAAGGCTTTGGCTAAAAAATCCCGCTCCACCGTCAACTGCCCGATCTTGGCGTGCAGATCCTTGATCTGGGCCTCGTTGGCGGCGCCGGCACGCTCAGCCCTGCCGGAAAAGGTCTCGGCCATGTTCTCGATGGCCTGGCGCTTCCAGGTGGCAATCATATTCGGGTGTACGTCGTATCTGGTGGCCAGTTCGGACAGGGTCTTTTCGCCCCTGATGGCATCCAGGGCGACCTTGGCCTTGAACTCTGCTGAATAACGGGTTCGTTTCGTCTTGCTCATCGGTGGTCCTCCTTCAGTGTGCGGCTTTACACCTTATCACACTGTCCAAATTTTGGGGACCACCTCTGGTTTTGGCGATATAATAATTCCTTCACCTCTTTCTCTAGATTATCCTACGATACTCGAATTCCCAGCACCACACCTTCGTGGTTACACCATGGAAAGCACTATTGCAGAAAAATTTGAAGCGATGGTAAAGCTGGATATTTTGAACAGCCGCATGAAAGATTTCTTCGATATTTGGTTACTATCAAGACAGTTTGATTTTGATGGAGAAACATTAGCAAAGGCAATCACGATGACCTTCTCTGCGCGTGGCACGGGAATCCCGTCAGAGCCGCCTCCTTTGACAGATACCTTTGCTTCCGATGCCACAAAAGTTAAACAATGGCAAGGTTTTATCCGCAAAAACAGATTAACCGATGTCCCGGAGGATTTCGGAAAAATAATTAAGAATCTCGCTACCTTCCTTGGACCTATTGCCGTAAGTTTGGCCGCGGGTCATGATTTCAAAGGTATCTGGAAAGCACCAGGCCCTTGGTCAAGCTAAATCTCATTGGCTACACTACTGCAAAATTGTTGCAGACAGGGCGTTGGGGGAAGGAAGAGAACATATAACTCTTTGATTTTCAAGTCAAAACCGGAATGCCAGACTGGAGTATATTCCCACAACGCGATAAGGGGATTACAGCTTTCGCTGTAACCACTTAATTTTAATTGCTGGGACAGGAGGTTTCAGTAGTTGTATTTTAAAAAACAATTGCGCCTGCCACTAGCGGTTTAACCGAAAAACCTCGGAAAAACCATCATCTATTTGTCATCAAAAATCGGCTTCACCGCTCTTCTGGACAAGCACCTCCCAGTCGGTGGAGTTCAGTCGTTTGACCTCAAGCACCCTGTGCCCCTCGAACTCTATCGCCCTTGGCATCTCGGTTACGGCCTGCTCATGGTCGACTATTATCTTCAATACCTGGCCTTCGTTAAGCTTTTCAAGCGATAGCTTTGCGTGGACGAAGTTTCCCGGGCAGGTGGTGCCCTTCAGGTCAATTTCTTTGTCCGGTCTGTGTTCTACAATCGATTGCCCGTTTATGTAAGCTCTCGTCTTTGCGAACCTCGGGTTGTTGAAGAACTCTTCAGCAGGGCCGTGCTCGATAAGGTTCCCAAGGTACATGAAAAGGACATAGTCGGCGAGCTTTCTTGCCTGCCTCAGGCTGTGGGTCACAAGGACGATGGTATATCTGCCCTTCAGCTCCTGAAACTTGTTTTCAATATGCTCCGCGGAGATAGGGTCGAGCGCGGAGGTGGGCTCGTCGCCGAGTATCACTTCAGGCTCTACCGCAAGGCTCCGGGCAAGGCATAGCCTCTGTTGCTGTCCTATGGAAAGGGCCGACGCTGGAAACGCAAGACGGCCCCTCACCTCTTCCCAAAGGCCAGCTATCCTGAGCTTCTCTTCAATAATAGCGTCAAGTGTCTTCCTGTCTTTTATGCCGTGTATCCTCGGGCCGTAAGCTATATTGTCGTATATGGACATTGGCAGCGTCTGCGGCCTCTGGGCAAGAAGCCCCACCTTCTTCCTTAAATGAGTAACTTCGGTCTTGGGGCTGTAGATATCCTCCCCGTCTATCAACACCTGCCCGTCTACCTTTACACCGTCATTAAGCTCAAGTAGCCTGTTAAAGGATTTAAGGAGCGTGGTCTTGCCGCAGCCCGAAGGGCCGATGATGGCTGTGACCTTTTTATCGGGTATATCGACTGAAATATTGTTGAGGGCCTTGTGGCCTCCGTACGAAACAGTAAGGTCTTTTATCTGGATGTGTTTCATCTTCTTCTCCTACTTGACAGTGTTTTTTGTAAACCTTCTGCTTATGATCCTCGCGGCGATGCTTATCGCCAGTATTATCACAGTAAGGACGAGGGCTGACGCATAGCCTCGTTCCTGTACTTCCGGAAATGGAGTGCCCAGTTGGAAGAAGATTGCAAGAGGCAATGTGGCAACCGGCTGGAAGAGCGAATAAGGGAGCGAATCCGTAAAGCCAGCCGTAAAAAGCACTGAAGCGGCGTCACTTATGGCCCTCCCGAAGGAAATGAGAACGGCGGTAAGTAGACCCGGCAAGGCCTGCCGCAGCATTACTTTCAGCCCGGTTTCAAGCCTGTTCGCGCCTAAAGCCAGCGAGACTTCCTTGAGGTCAAAGGGCACGGTCTTCAAGACCTCGTCCATGGCCCTTGTCATGACAGGGACTACGAGCAGCGCGACGGTTATTACCCCTGCAAGGAGCGATGCCCTGAGCCCGAAGAAGACCATTATGATGAAGCCGAAAGCGCCGTATACGATCGACGGCACCCCGAATAGTATGTCCAAAAGAAAGCGTGCCGAAAAAGCGAACCTCGATGACTTCCGGAGGTAAAGGTTCAAGTAGAGTGCCAAAGGCAGGCTCAAGATAAAGGCCAGCGCCGTGGCCCCCAGGCTCAATACCAGAGAGCCCGTGATGGCATTGAGTATGCCGCCCTCCTTGCCCATGTAGAAGCCGCCCTGCGGCGTCTTAATCAGCATATCGATAGAGAGAGCGCTGAAGCCTTTTATGAAAACGGTAGCGAGGATGAGCGCGAGAGAGCCGACGACGATAAAGGTGGCGGCGAGCATGAGCGCCTTGAATATCTTTTCTTCCAAAAGCGGCCTTTTCACTACGCGCCTCCTTTTTCCAATTTGAGGAGTATCCCCCAGCCGAGCATGTTGAACGCGGCAGTGACCGCCAGAAGAACGAAGGCAGCGAGAAATACGGCTGAATCGTAAAGCGGTATGGACATGAGCTCGCCGTATGTATTTGCGATAAAGGCCGGGAGCGGATAGGCCGTGTCGAATATGGATGCCGGAAGGACATTAAGAGCAGAGCCAGCCACCATCAGCACAGCCATCGTCTCGCCTAAGGCCCTTGAGAGCCCCAGTATCACGGCAGCTATAATTCCAGGCCATGCCTTTCTTACAACCGCGTGCTTGACCGTCTGCCACTTTGTCGCTCCCAACGAAAGAGAAACTTCCCGCAATCCTTCAGGCACGGTCCTCATGACCTCTTCGGCAACAGAGATGATTATCGGGAAGACCATCACCGAAAGAACAATACCCGCGCTCAGGGCTGAAAAGCCCGTGTAGTTGTCAGAGGCGAACGGGAAGAACGGGAATGTTTCGCTTACGAACGGCATGATGTAGTCCCGCACCAGCGGCACGACCACTATTACGCCCCATACGCCGTATATGATGGGAGATATCCCTGCGAGCAAGTCTATTACCGGCTTGATGATACCTCTTACCCGTCTATCGGCATACTCGGACAAATAAATGGCCGTCAACATGCCGAGGGGGACGGCTATTACAATCGCGACTCCAGTGACAAGGAATGTGCCGATTATGAAGTTGGCTAGCCCGAACCTGCCTTCATCGGGGTGCCAATAGCCGGAGAGCAATATGTCTCCTATACCCGCCGATGAAAAGACGGGGGTAGCCCTCGCGAAAAGAACAAGGGCAATAAAAAACGCGAGGCTTATAACCGAGGCGCAGATGAAAAACATCACGCGCCTGGCGAGCCTGTCTTTAAGTTTTCTGATATCCATCCATTATTCTCCCTATGTGGCGCCCCTTCCGTTCGGGCCGGAAGGGGCTTTTATTTCTTACTGCAGGCTCTTCAATACCTTTTCGCGCTCTGCCTTTGGGATGGGCAGGCTTGTGCCTACCTCATCGACTATCCTTGCGCCTTCGTCCGACAAGGCGAACCTGATGAATTCCAACACGTGCCCCTGCGGCTTTTCCTTCACGAAGAAGTAGTTCTTCCTCGTCGCGGGATAACGCCCGGCTTCGATAGCCTTTATCGCAGAGTCACGGTCCTTAAAGACCTCGTCAGGGTCTGCCTTGCCGTTGCCGTTCGCGTCGATGGGAACGAGCTTAATTCCCTTCGCGACTGCTCCTTCACGGGTGAAGACAAAGCTGAAGTTACTGTAACCGATGCCCAGGGGGTCTCTCCTTACTGCCTCTACGAGGCCCGGGTCGCCGTAGACTCCCACGCCTTTAAGATCTTCCTGCTTTTTATTGCCTATGTATTTGGCCCAGCTTGCGGCAGCGCCGCAGGAATCAGAGCGTGTGTAGACATGGACCTTTTTGCCTGTCTTTGTCCCGGCGACTTCGTCCCATGTGGAGAGGAGGCCAGTGATGTAGAGGCCTGACCACTTGTCTTTCGCGATCCCCTTTTTCAAAAGGCCATCCAGCGAAGGGTTTCTCTCGCTCACAATCGGGAAGACCGCGTCATGCAGGATGTATACCGGCGTTACGCCTTTCTTTAGCTCGGCCGGGTCAGGCTCCCTTGAGACCATCCCTATATCCGCGAGCCCTGCGATGGCATCGGCCGCGCCTTTCCCAGCCCCTCCGGCTGATATATCTATCCTCACTTCAGGGTGCTTTGCCCGGAAGGCATCGGCCCAGGCGACCGCTGTCGGATATATGGCCCACGCACCCGAGATCGTTATGGACCCCTTCAGCTCGGCAGCATGGGCGGCTCGCCCCCCGGACAACAACAGTAAAAATGCAAAAAACAGTAACGCTATCTTTTTCATTCCGGCCTCCTTAGAATTGAACAGTCAACTGCCCAGTGAGGGCGTTATTGTCGACCTTGGTCCCCTTTTCCCTTTTGTCCTCATAGTTCACCTGCAGGAAGGACCATTTATTGAAGTAGATGTTCGCGCCAGCCGTATAGACGTCTGTTTCGTTTTTACTCACGCCCTTGTCAGGGTCGAACGTGTCGAACTTGACTACCCCCTGAAGCAGCTTCGGGATGATGAAATACCCCGCCTGCAGGTACCAGCCTTCCTTGTCCTTCGAGCCGTCCTCCCCGCGGATATACTCGCCTTTTATGGAGAAGGGGTCGCCAGTGTAGGCGAACTCCACTCCGACCCTGTCCCTGTTCGCTCCGGTATAGCTGCCTTCATAAACGGACGTGCCTATGGAAAGGTCATTGAGGACGCGAAAGGCCACTCGGCCGATGATGTCCTTTTGCTCATCCTGGTCGGCCCTGTTTATGCCTGAGCCGTTGAATACGCCCACAGAGTATTCGACGAGCTTGCGGCCGCCGTAGTCGATGAGACTGCCGCTTGCCTGCACGCCGGTATCGCGCCCGTTGTGGTTGCCGATCACATCGCTGCCGCGCGCGACAAGGGCTTCGACCACCTGCGAACGATTTATGGTCTCGAGCTTTGTATTGGAGGTGACGTTCTCGAGACTGAAGGGGACTAGGAACTGCCCTGCAGTTATCCTGAGACCAGGGGACCATGCGTAGGCTGCCGTGGCATCGAGTATTTTGGCCGATGAACCCGCAAGCTCGGTCTGAAGCCTCAACTCAAGCCTTTCGGTAGGCGCGGCCCTCAGGTCAAGCCTTGCCCGCCTTACATCGAAGGTATCTTTTATGCTCTCATCATTTCTGTATCTGACCTGCGCGTAGCCGCCGAGCTTTACCGGCCTCCCGGCGATTACAAAGAACTCTTTCTGGTTTTCCTTTTCTTCCTGTTCCCTTACCGCCTCCTCGGCCCTTAAACTCGCGGCATCTTCCTTGCTCACCGAGCCCTTCTCCACAAGCAGGTCAAGGAGCCTGTCGTACCCTTGTCCTGCCCAGGAAAGAGGGGTTAAAACAAAAAGGCTGACAAACAGCCCAATGGAAAGCGCAAAACTCTTCATACATACCTCCAAAGTTTTTGCGGCCTCCAGTTGACTGGTCAGCCTATTATTATTTTTTTATGCCTGAGAACCTTACATCTGGAAAAAACTTTCTTAAGCTTCACCTCCTTTTTTGCAATTCTGGCCGAGCCTTATCTTTTCCGTCTTGTCGATCTGCACGACTTTTGAGTCCTGGATGATTATCTGCACGTTCCCGAACTTTACGCTCTTTACGGCCTTCAATATTTCCTCGCTTATCCCCTTTTCCATTTCCCTCTCCATTTGGTCGCTAAAAAAACAAAAAACCCACTACCGTACTCGGGTAATGGGTTTTGGGGAGCCGTTCTGTAGTTGTTTTTCTTACACGGATAGACCCCTGCCCATTACCATATGCGTACAACAACACATACACGTGGTAGTGGACAAATTTAAGATGTTAGAAAGGTCTATTTTCATGGTCTAAATACTTGAGTAACGCAGTAAGATATTAAGAAGATACTCTGAGCTTAGTTCATTGTCAAGAAAAAAGATTTTGTGAGCTGAAAAGAAGGAAATGGAAACCATTTCAGTTCGTAACAAAGGAGCTATTCAGGTAACTGTATTAATTTTGTAGTAGAATTCGCGGCTGTCTTTAGACTCAGTAGCCTCTTTAGCCTTCCTGGAAAACCTTCCAACCCCCTATTTCATAAGGCAAAACGGGAAATCAAGCCTAAGATCAGGGAGTTATGTTTTTGGGCTTTATTGCCCTCAAAATCCCGTGGGGTATCCCCCCGTGCGGGTTCGACCCCCGCCTCCGGCACCATCTAATCCCCTGAAAACATTATGTTTTCAGGCCGTTGCGACTTCCGAAGCTTCCACGACCTTCAGGTGGTTTTTACCCGACTGTACTAATTTTGTATTAATTTTTTTCTGGAGGCGGTCGAAACTCGCCTCTGAACACAAAATTTTCCTCTTCGAAATTAATGACTTACATTTTTCATTCTCAATTAGCTTCTTCCCGCGCGGGACTTTTTGTGCAGTGCGTTTCTTTGCTGTAAAATAATAACAATTTCAAACGGTTTAAGATGAACTCAATAAACATAAAAGAGCTTAGGGCTGAATTACGACGTTATCTCGACAGGGTATTGCATGGCGAGTAGTTCGTCATAACAGACCGCGGGAAGGAAGTGGCCTTATTAGCACCTGTTCCAAGCGATGGTCATGTCATCCGTTTACTCATCGATGCCAAAAAAGCGAAATTGAACGGAGGGAAGCCAGCAGGCATAAAAGGTATCCGCATAAAAGGTGAACTCCTTTCGGAGACCACCCTTAAGAAGAGGCGGTGAGGTGAATTGATCTTTATGTCGATAACGGCAGCATGTGTATAAGTGGCGAGTTCGGGTCTTCCCCTGCCATTTGAATGTATTAGCAAAGGGAATTTACTTCAGACATCGACTGAAGTCAGCAAAACAGCTAAGGGCAACACGTGAAGGTGGTTGTGATTGTCATTGTTTGCCCCTCTTTATGATGAGCCCAGCATCTGCGATTGATAACTGCAAAAAAAGATGGAGGACAATTATTATTGCCCCCCATCCTCTAACAGGCACCACACTTCATTTCAAATAACGGGTAGAAATGACAATCTATGGCCAGCCGCTACGCTTTAGACGACAATTCATCGAGTTCGATTCCGAGCGCGTCAGCCACTCCCTTTCCGTAAGCCGCATCGCATTTCAGGCAGTTGTTGATGTGTCGGGTTTTGATCTCCCTGGGCGCGTCGCCCATAGCAGCGGCCGTATTCGAAAAGAGCGTCTTCTGCTGTTCGGCGCTCATAAGTCTGAAGAGTAGCCGGGGCTGGGAGTAGTAATCGTCGTCATCGCGATGGTTCCAGTGATCAGCGGCCCCTTCAAGGCTGAGTGGCGGTTCGCTGAAATCCGGCTGCTGTTGCCACTCGCCGTAGCTGTTAGGCTCATAACCAAGCGTGCTGCCGTGATTGCCATCCACCCTCATGGCCCCATCCCTATGGTAACTGTGTGCGGGGCATCGAGAGGCATTGACCGGGATCAAGTGGTGGTTTACGCCAAGGCGGTACCGCTGGGCATCGGCATAGGAGAAGAGCCGACCCTGGAGCATCTTGTCCGGCGAGAAACCGATGCCAGGCACCACGCTGGCCGGATTGAAGGCCGCCTGTTCAACTTCGGCGAAATAGTTCTCGGGATTCCTGTTAAGCTCAAGGACGCCGACTTCCATAAGAGGGTAGTCCTTGTGCAGCCAGACCTTTGTGAGATCAAAGGGGTTGTACGGACATTTGGAAGCGTCTTTCTCCGGCATTACCTGAATATACATGGTCCAACGGGGGAACTCTTTCCGCTCGATGCTCTCGTATAGGTCGCGCTGATGGCTTTCCCGGTCTTTGGCTATGATAGCTTCCGCCTCGGCATTTGTGAGGTTCCGGATCCCCTGCTGCGTCTTGAAATGGAACTTCACCCAATGCCGCTCTTTTTTGGCATTTATCATGCTGAAAGTGTGGCTGCCGAAGCCGTGCATGTGGCGGTATGAATAGGGAATGCCCCTGTCGCTCATCACTATTGTAACCTGATGCAGCGCCTCGGGCAGCGATGTCCAGAAGTCCCAGTTGTTGCGTGCGCTCCTCATATTGGTGCGCGGGTCGCGCTTGACCGCGTGGTTGAGATCAGGGAACTTGAGCGGGTCGCGCAGGAAAAAGACGGGTGTATTATTGCCGACCAGGTCCCAGTTGCCCTCTTCCGTATAGAACTTCAAGGCAAAGCCCCTGATGTCGCGCTCGGCATCGGCTGCCCCGCGCTCTCCCGCCACGGTGGAAAAACGGACGAAGAGGTCCGTTTTTTTGCCGATTCCAGCGAATATTTTCGCCTTCGTGTATCTCGTCATGTCGTGCGTGACGGTAAACGTACCGTAGGCGGCTGAGCCTTTTGCGTGCATGCGGCGTTCCGGTATCACCTCTCTGTCGAAATGAGCGAGCTTCTCCAGAAACCAGACGTCCTGCAGGAGCATCGGCCCGCGCCTGCCGGCAGTTAAAACGTTCTGGTTGTCCACAACCGGGGAGCCGGCGTTGTTTGTGAGCTTCTTCTTATCGTCTTTCATAGACTCTTCTCTCCATTAATCAGGATTCGTGCTTCGGATTCTTACTTGCACGTGACCTTTCAATCCGCGCCATTGGATTTTGCATCCAGGCCCTTTCGGAGCTTCCAATGCGAGGTTTGCTAAAGCTTATCCAACAGGTCGGCTGCTGTCAACCTATGCCGTTCCGGGCTCTTCTCCGCGCGTTCGGTCACTGGAGCCACGGTCTATTCCCCGCCGTGTAAAGCAATATATATTATCCTTGCCTGAAACCCTCATGGCATTTCACGCCCTTCATAACGCCGGAAAACCGCCGGGTACGCTCGTAGTCTTTCCTCTCGCGTCCTCGGCCAACCTTATGGCCTTTATCAAGGCCTGTCTGCTCCGCCCTAAGGCTTGTTCTCCCCCTCAGGCACGTAGATCATGGTGCCGTCAGCCAGCCTGTAGGCAACGCCTGCACGCATGCCCTCCCCCTCCCCGATCTCGCCGGTAGACTTGTAGTGCTTCAATTCCTGCCCCTCCTTCATGAGTATCTCCATGTTCTCCTTGCCGGGGTTCTTGATTACCGTGACATCCTCATTCGAAAACGGGTTCAGCGGGTTCTGCGATATTATGATCACCAGCACCGCTATGACTACAAGAAAGACGTCGACGATATTGATTGCAGAGAGCACCGGGTCCTCTGTCTCATCTCCCTGAAGGTACCGCCTTCTCGGCTGGTGGACGGTTTTTTCAGACATGGCCCCGCTCCTCCAGCCTTCTTAAATCGTCCATCAGCCACCGCCTGCGCACGGTAAGGAGCCAGAAGGATATGGAGGCCGCTATGAGCGCGATTATGACAGCGGCGAACGCGATTACCAGGTTTTCACTCACTCCCTGCGTGTTGCCGTCCGTAAGCGACATAAGCGCAGGCCCCATCGGTATCATGGTTGCCACCAGACCCAGCATGGGGGCTGTGCGCGAGGCCAGGCGCAGGGGCTCGAGCCTCCGAAGCATCCAGAGCTCAAGGTCCTCGGCGGCGCAGCCGGTGCGTTCCCAATGAATATGTAAGTCGGGTTTATTGCCCTTCCGCCTCTGCCATGCCTCGACCGCGAAACGCCCGCTGGAATAGAACGCGAATACGAAGAGCCCCAGTATTATGAGTAGCACCGGGGCAAGAAAGAGCTGCCCCAGCTGGTACATCAGCACTTCAAGAGCGTACATCGAAATTCTCCTTTCAACCTTTTCATCTTTTGTATTGTCCGGCCAGTCTACTCTGCCTGGCGCCTCTGCCTGCCCTTGTTCCATTGCGCCAGCGCCCCTGAGAGGAAGACCACAGCCAGGAGCCCCGCCATAAGGAAGACCATCCGGAGGTCGTGCGTGTTGATTGATTCAGCTGCTTTCATGACCTGGCCTGCGACCTTGGCGGCCGCGTTCGCGGCCCCGCCGCTGCCACTCGCCTTGAAGCCGTCCATCCCGAAACCCGCGGCCGCCTGGCGCGCGTACTCGTCAAGGAGCTTGTTATCCGTCTTGTAGTCGTGCCGCTCGACCGCGTCCAGGTATGTTTCGACCAGGGCGCGTACAGTGGCTTCGTCCGCGTCCCAGTAGTCCTTCCTTACGGCTTCGAGCATGCGCTCGGCGACCTGGGCCAGGGCAACTGGGTTGGTCTCCTCGAACCACTCCCGGATGCCGAGGTCGAGCGAGTCCTTGACGTATACGTCGAAGAAGCTTTGCCACTGGTCGTCACGGACTATCTCGGGCGCGGTTACCTGCCAGCCCCAGAAATTATTGACCGTATCCACGATATTAAGGGTGCCGGCGTGGCCTTCGGACTTCATGGCCTCCACCCACTGGGGATGGTGATAGCGGGTGCGGAGCTCTGAAGCCAGGAATTTCGCGGCAGACTCCGTCCGGCCGTTGGCTGAGTCCCTCAGGTTGCTGATGTACAGTCCGGGGCTTTTCCCGTCGATGTTCCGAACTGCCAGCGAAATGCCGCCCAGATACTGGAACGGGTCGTCGGTGCTGAGCATGCCGTAGAGGTTTGAGGAACGGGAGAGCACTGCGGCCTCGACTCCCTTGAGCTGCTCCTTGTACAGGTTCAATCCCTCGGGCTTCATCCCCCAGCGCTCCGGATCAGGGCCGTACGCGTACTGCATCTTGCTGAGGTAGAGATCCGCCATGCGGCTGTCGTTCTCCCAGGTGTCGGAAGCAAGGGCAGCGTCCTCAAGTCCGGTGCCGTACGCGCCGCTCTCGCTGGAAAAGACCCTTGTCAGGGCCATGTCCCTCGCCTCCGCGGCGGCGATGCCCTTTTCGAGCAGCGCCTTCTCAAGCGCGATGGCGTTCGTGCGCACGGCGTTGTCAGGCTCGTCCAGTTCCGCCACCTTCACCACGGCCTTTGCAATCTGGTCAATGATGATGGGGAAGTGGTCGCGGTACAGGCCGGTGGCCGAGACCACGACGTCTATGCGGGGCCTTCCGAGCTCGTCGCGGGGGATGACCTCTATTTCGGTTACCCGGCCTGCCTTGTCCCAGACCGGACGGACGCCGAGGGCGTAAAAGACCTGAGCCTCCAGAACCCCGAGGTGGCGCATCGTCTCGACAGACCAAAGGGAAAAGGCAAGCTTCTCCGGATAGCCGCCGTTCTCGGCCTTGTGAGCCTCCAGAAGGGAGTTCAGGGCCTCGCGGCCAGCCTTAGACGCCTGGACGGTAGGCACCTTCGAAGGGTCGAAACCGTACAGGTTCCGGCCGGTCGGCAGCGTGTCCGTATTCCGGATCGGGTCGCCTCCATAGCTCGTCTCCACGTGGCGCCCGCCGAGCGCTGCCAGCACCCCCGAAAACTCCTTGCCCGCGCCGAAGGAATCGTAATACTCGCGCGCTTTCTCAATGAACGGGCGGAGCGACTTGTCCGCAACAGGGACTCTTTTTGCCACATGGCGCTCCAGGAAACGATACGGCGCGGACTGGGTAAGCTTCGAGTAGTCCTCTACGAAAAGCTCCTCGCTGTCTTCGAGCGCGAGCTTCTCATAGAAGTCGGGGCCCAGCATCTGCATGACGGTCATGAGCCTGTGGACCGGTTCAGGGGCTTCGCCGAGGGTATGAAGGCCCAGCGGCTGCGCGGCCTGGGCCAGTTCATGAAGATAATCATGAAGCTGGCGATGGAACCCCGGGAAATCACCGCGCGCGGACTCGGCGGTCCAGCCCAGGTCCTCAAGCATCTTCCGCTCGGCTGCCGCCTCGACTATGGCCTCGCCGGTCCGGACCTTCACCGCGCCCTCGTCAAGCAGCTCGTACTCGTGGATAAGGTCGTGTAGCGGCATAAGCTCCTTATGCAGGCCTGCCGGGGCGAACGGGGGCGTCTGGTGGCTAATGATAACGGCCCTGCCGCGGCGCTTGGCCTGGGTCGCCTCGCCTATGTTGTCCACTATATACGGATAGACCACCGGCAGGTCACCGAGAACCAGCAGCGGGTCGTCGTATATCGAAAGACCCCGCTCCTTGCCCGGCGTCCACTCCTGGCTGCCGTGCGTGCCCAGATGGATGAGCGCGTCGGCGCTGAAGGCCTTCCGCACATACAGGTATGCGGCCGCATAGAAATGGTTTATCGGGACCTTGCTGTCGTGATAGATGGCCTTTTCCGCCGGTTCGCCGGCCTGCCCCCTGGGCGGCTGCGGCATTATAAGGAGGTTGCCGCGCACCATGCGCGGGACGGCGAAGTACTTTGCCCCGTCGCGCTCAATGACCATCGGGTCGGTTTCAGGGCCTCCCCAGCGCGCCTCAATCCTGTCCTGCACCTTTTTCGGGAGGGCCCTGTACCAGCCCAGATAATCCTCCATGGGCAAAAGACCTGCCAGGTCGCGCTCCAGAAGCGCCGTAAGCTGGTCGTCCCTATAAAAAGGCCTAAGCATGGCCGTGCATTCGTCAACGGCCGTTTTCTCCTCAAGGGGGCCGGTAGCATACCCCTCCCCTTTCAATGCGCCGTTCAGGGTCACAAGGCTCCTCGGGACGTTCAAAAACGAGGCCGAGAGATTCTTTTCGCCCCGAGGGTAGTTGTAGAACATCACAGCCACCCTCTTCTGGGCGTTGGGCATTGCGCGAAGCCGGGCGAGCCGCATGGCCTTGGCCACCATCGCGTCCATCTGCTCCGGTATGGCCGCAAGTCGGCCGCCCTCAACGGCGGAGACCACCATTGGGTCTATGACACCGGTATACTCCGGTATTGCGAGATAGAACGGGATGCCGCTCATGGGGATGCCTATCTTGCTCTCGGACCAATCGGCAATGTCACCGTTCCGCCAGCTTATGGCGTGGAGGACCGGCACGCCGAGCGCCGCGTAGGAATCGCGCCGCACGTCAAGGTACATGACCTGGTAGTTGATGAGCACGTCGACCGCAGGCCTCCCGTCCTCTCTCGTAATCAATGCAAGAGGCTGCCCGCCGCTCCGCTGAGGCTCGAGCGGCTCGTAGAAGACAACCGGGAGCGCCCCCTGCTTTTCCAGCCTGGATATAAGCGCGTCTATATGGTCCGTCAGCGCGTCGCTTATCGAAGCCTTGTGGATGGATACCCCTATGACAGGGGTGCGGCTGGAAGCCTCCTTGCCGAGCCAATCCAGATACTCATCCAGGCTTTCGACCACGCGCTCGGGATGGCCGGGGTGGTATATGCCCGTTGCCGGCAGTACTACGGGCGGCGGGACTTCGCCTCCGCCGCCCAGCACCGCGCTCTCAAGATAGCGGAAAAAGTTCCCGAAGTTTATAAGCCCGCCGTTCCTGTAATAGGCATACAGGGTTTCCGCCTGCTCTTTTTCAAGACCGGCGTACTCAGGCCCGGCTCCCGTCACAAGCAGCCAAGGAGCGCCAGCTTCCTGCAGAGCCTGGCCGGCCTTTTCACGGGCCTTGGACGCATCGGACGCCCTTGGGGCATCCAAGAGAACGAGTTCGGCCCTGCGCATGGCGGGAATCAAATCAGCCGGGTCCGTCTCGTCGAGGTTGTATTTCACGGCACTCACGCCCGCAGCACGCGCGGCATCCGTGACCGTATCGAATTTCCCGGCCAGGACGAAGCTGTTACTGAGGATTACCACCTGCGGACCGGCGGAAGCCTTCCTGTTTTTAACGACCCCAAAGAGGACGGCGGCCACCGCTATGAATACGGCGAGGCCCGCTGCCAGCCAGGGAGTGCGTAAGTAAGCCTTTTTTTTCATTAACCTCTGCCCCCCAACCTAAAACTGCGCCCGCAGGCTCGCGTAGTAAAAGCGGCCGCGCTCGACAGTCGTGAAATTCCGGGATTTATCGCTCAGGCGCTCGTCCGTAAGGTTCTCTATGCCAACACCGAGCTCGACTCCGGGGGCAATCTCCTTCCTGACGTTCATGTGCCACAGGGTATATGCCGGCAGGTCCACCGGCGTATTTACGTTGTAAACCACCTGCTCGCCCGTGTAGACCCCGCGGACCTGGGGCTTTAACCCCCACGGGGCTTCGCTCCAGTCTACCCGTAGAGAGGCCGCATGCCTGGGCCGCTCCGCCAACGCGCGGTTGTTAGTCAGGTCGTCCGCCTCAAGCCACGAGTGGTTGAAGGAGACGTCAATACCGTACTGGAAGGCGTAGCCCAATACGAGCTCGGTGCCCTGCGTGCGCGCCTTTTCCACATTGAGATGCTCGTATACGCGCCCGAGCGGAGCAAGGCAGTTCGAGACGCAGACGTTCATTATCAGGTCGTCGATCTCGTTCCTGAAGACCGTGAGCTGCGCGCTCAGGGCACCGGCGCGGTACTCGGCACCTGCCTCATAGCTCTGCGAGCGCTCGGGCTTGAGGTCCGGGTTGCCCGTGAACGTGTACGGCCCCACAAAGATGTATTCCGGCGATATCTGCTTCAAGGTCGGCGCCCTGAATCCTTCGCCGTAGCCCGCCTTGAAGGTCCACTGCGGGTTGGCATGATAGACTATATATCCCTTGGGGCTGAGCTCTGAGCCGAAAAAGGCGTGGCTGTCGTTACGCGCCCCAATGGTTACTGATAGGGCGTCCGTGAGGAATATCTCGTCCTGGAGAAATATGGCCCGGTTTATCGCCTTTCCCTCGCCGCCGGCGAGGGCGGCGTGCTCGAGTATCTCCTCGCGGAACTCGCCGCCGAAGGTTACCAGCTGTTTTTTACCGAGCGGTATCGTCAGCTGCGCGTCCGCGACCCTGTCTATGAGCTTCTGGGACTCTGTTGGAGCCACAAGCGCGTTATCGGTCCGATTTTCCGCCTTCAGGCTGTTCTGGTACGCGTTTGCCGAGACCCTTGCCGCTCCGAACTCGCCGTGATAACTCAGGGAATTCTGCTCCCTGGTCAGGTCATAGCTGCTTACATGCAGTATGGTGTTGTTGCGGTTGAAGGTATTCCGCCAGCGCTCCTCGTCGCCACGGGTAAAGGTCAGCTCGAAACGATGCCCGTCGACGGGGGACAGGGTTATCCCGGCGGTGCCGGTAAGTAGGTCCTTGCCCTCAAGCTCGGAAATCCTCGAATCGATCGCGCTCGGCGTGGCCCCGACCCAGGCGTTCTGCACCGACAGCTTCAGTCCGAGCCGGTCCTGCACGATCGGACCCGTGAGGGACAATCCGAGCTGGTATTCGTCGCCGCCCCGCCCGTCCTCTCGCTTGCCGCCCATTGCGCTTATAGAGCCGCGCCATTCCTTGCCGACCGGCCTGGTGATTATGTTGACGACGCCCCCCATCGCGTCTGAGCCGTATAATGACGACGCGGGGCCGCGCACCACCTCTATCCGCTCGATGTCTTCGAGCGGGATCCAGGTAAATCCGTAGTCGGAATGCCCGATGTACTCATCAGAGGCCGTAATCCGGCGCCCGTCGACCATGAGCAGCACGTGCTTGCTGTCGAAGCCGCGGAGCCTTATCGTTTCCCGCCCGCTCAGGCCCTTTCCGGACAGGGTTATTCCAGGCACGTCGCGTATGGCGTCGACTATGTCGCGCGCCGGGCGCGACTCGATGTCCTCGCGAGTGATGACGGTCACTGAAGCCGGCACGTCTTCCAGCGAAACCTCCGTCTTTGTGGCGGTGACGAAAACGCCCTTCGATTCGACCGACTCGCTCTCGGCGGCGCCCGCGACCGCCGCGCCTGAAACCACGAAAGCCGTTAACAGACCGCATACTCCTGTAATGACCTTTCTTTTTTGCACTTCCATCTTTCTTCTCCCGTCTTTTTTATTGATTGCGGCTCGCGCCTGCCTATATAATTTAATATTGAAATTGAATGTCATTTTCATATGCTGAACAGGGTTTCGCACGGCGGGCCGCGCAAGCTGGCCGGCGTGGCTTTGCGAAGCCGCTCATCTCAGCGAGAAAAAAATCGGCACCACCAGTTCAAGCTGCTCTGACGCGATTTCCATCGGCAGGGCCGGGAGCGGCTCGGAACGCCTGAGTAGCGCCATCGATTCATGGTCCAGGGAGCTTATGCCCGAGCTTCTTTCTATATCCAGCGAGACAACATCCCCGCGCCTGTTCATCACAAACCTGAGGTAGACCACCCCTTCCTGGCGGCGGAGCCTCGCGTCCCTCGGATATCGCTTGTTCCTTTCCAGATGGGCCAGGAGCCTTGTTTCAAACCTCTCAATGCCCAGCCTGGTGGCCGCGGCCTGAGGCGGAGGCCCGGGTTCATGCTCATCCTCCCGGCCCCCCTCCCGGGTTTCAACCGAAGCCTCGGAGGCAGAGGCGGCAGCCTTTGGCTGTGCTTCAAACGCCTCTGGAGTCGGTTCCGCCTCTCTTGCGCTTAAGCTTGCCGCCTCCTGGAGAGGCTTCTCAACAGGCTCCTCAGCCGCGTCCGGCTCAGTCCTGGCCGGCTCCGCCAATACCGGCCGTTCGATCGCTTGATCCTTTTTCACGGCCTGTTTTTCGGCTGAAGCAACGGCCTTTTCGATTTTCGGCCTGCTCGGGGTCTCATGCGACGCCTCGGCAGGCGCATTAGCAAACCCGATCCCTATCTCGAATTCAAGCGGCAGCCCTGCAGGCTCCACGTCAACTGCATGCCCGGCCAGGTATAGAGTGATCGCCAGGTGCGCGAAGGCCGCAGCCATGAAGCTTGCGAGCCAACGGCGGCGCTCCCCGGAGAATATTTTCATCTCCGGACTTCCTCGCGTCCAACCAGCGCGACCTTCAGGTAGCCTGACGAACGCAGGGAATTGAGCACTTCCATGAGCGCCTCATAGGACACCGTCCTGTCGGCCCTGAAGAAAATCCGCCTGTCCCTGTCATTCCCCGTGGCCCTGTCAAGGGCCGGCGTGAGTTCATTCAGCGCTACTGCCGAGTTTCCGAGCACGAGGCTCAGGTCTGACTTCAGAGTCAGGTAAAGCGGCTCCTCGGGCCGCTCCTGCGGCGCGGCGTTTGAAGCCGGTAAGTCGACCGGCACGTCGACCGTTGCGAGAGGGGCGGCGACCATGAAGATTATGAGGAGGACGAGCATAACGTCTATGAATGGAGTGACGTTTATCTCATGGTTCTCGCTTAGGCCGTCGTCGCTGCGGTCGAGCATTACGCCCATGAGCCCTCCTCGGCCCCGGACGGCCCCGCGCCCCTATCCATGTCGCGGGAGACGAGCTTTTGTATCTCAGAAGACACATCGGCCAGTTCCGCCTTCGTTTCCGATATCGAGCGCGCGAAATGGTTGTAGATGACTACCGCCGGGATTGCGGCGATAAGCCCGGCGGCGGTCGCAAGAAGCGCCTCGGCAATGCCGGGCGCGACGACCGCCAGATTGGTCGTCTGGGTTTTCGATATACCGATAAAGCTGTTCATTATCCCCCAAACCGTGCCGAACAGGCCGACAAACGGCGCGGTCGAACCGATGGTGGCCAGAACGCCCGTGCCGGTCTTGAGACGCCTCCCAGCGGACGCCTCAACCCGTTCGAGACTCAGCGCGACGCGTTCCTTTACGCTTGTGTTTGAACGGGAGCCCCCGGACAGGCGCAGCTCGGATTTGGCGGCGTGGAGGAGCTCACCGGCCTCGCCACCCTTCACGCGTGCGGCAGCTTCTTCAAGCGAGGCGGCATTCCGCAGGTCCTCGACGGAGCGGCAAATCCTCTTTTTAGCCGAAGACAGCTCTCTCGTCTTCGCGATCCAGACTGTCCATGTGAGCACGGACGCAAGGACCAACCCGGCCATCACGGCCTTAACGACGGCGTCAGCCGCCATGAACATTCCGGAGATCGAAAGGTCATGCGGGATAGATGTCTCTGCCGACGCATCAACAGCACCGAAAAGCATGGCAGGCAATACATAAAATATGAGCCTGCTTAAGCCCGGGGGCTTGATTACGGGACGGAAAGCCTTCTTTAATTTGAATAATAATGTTCCATATCTCATATGCGATCCCTTCCATGGCTGAAAAAACCGATGTCGCCTTCATGTTCCGGGTCCTTTTACCGTGCGGGCGGAAGCGCGGCGGCGGACAAAGGAGGAGGAAAATCCGCCGCCGCGCTTCACACCCTGCCCCTTCTCTCCACTCCAGGAGTCCCCGGTCCTGTAGCGGAGCTGGTTCGAGGGGAGGCCGCGCCTGCAACTCACATGCAGGCAGGGCCAACGGCTTAAGCCCTTGATACCCTCATTTATTACGCCCGAGAAGGAACTGCCCCCATTGCCTTGCGCCCGACTTAAGTCTCAATCGGACCAATTCTGAAATTGAATATCATTTTCATTTTGTGGCGTCAAGCTGTTTTTTTTAGTGAGCTGCCAATCCTTAGTCGGTTTTTATTTTCCAAGCGAGAGTTTGTTCTGGTTTACTGGGGGTTTTCCTGCCGGGGGCGCTTAATGCCCCTGGCTTCTGACTCGAAGCCGAGGAGCATGGACATGAATGAATTTCCGTGGAGACCAGCTGAGTTCACGACTCTGTCGAAGACGATCGCGGCCATAGCCATGTACTTGCTTTTAGATGTAGCTTTTAATATCATCGCGAATATCTCGCCACGAACACGAGCGCGAACCCTACCCCGGTGAGTGTGCCTTTGGTAACAAGCGGGACCGTCCAGTCGGGGCGTATGCGGCCGCCATGACCGCTGCCCGCCCGCCTGCCGAACGGTCCCGCTGTTACGCCGTCTGGCCAGCCCACAAAAGGCTTACGCCGTCAAATGCGAGTTTGAATATGACCCACATGTCAGCTAAAATGAGCGGGGCCAAGCACCCTGTTCAATACTATCGAGTCCGTCTTTTCCGCCAGTTCCACTTTCGCGCTAAGGTAACCATCTAAAGACACTTGCTGCAACAACCTTCCATGTCGATACCGAACCAGGACGCAATTTCGTCTGGACCCAGGCTCTGCAGCTCAAGCCCCTTTGAATCGGTTATCCTCTGCAAAGGCAGATAAACATTGCGCCCTCCTTTTTTGAAAATAATATTCATTTTCAATTAAAAGTCAGGCACAATAAAAAACACCGGGAGCCAACTATGCATTCACAGGACCCCTTTTCCATCAAACAGAAAAGGGGTCCTGTGTCTGTTCTAGTAGCCGTAGAACTGGTTTGTGGGGCTGCTTTGGTAATATTCGTATATTACGCTAAAGGCTGGCTTTAATTCTTTCAAGGCCGTTTTAACCCATTCAAACCCGATTATCTCTTCTCCGACATGCCCGCTGGAATCGTCGCAGTTCCCAGCGGCGCATGCGTTTAAGTCCGGCCAGCTTTGTCACTGCCCTGGCAATCCGGCGCCCCGGTTCATTATATCGATGTAACGCGTATAGCTAAAAAGCCGGTTGCGCCTTTTGGCGGTCAACTCCCGCACGATACCAAGACGCTCCAGATGGCCCAGACACTTGTTGACCGTGGCCGGAGTTATGCCGGTCTTGTCCACCAGATAGCCTGCTGATGCAATTGGATGCTCCATCAAGGCTCGGTACACCTGTAAGGTGGAAGCCGCAGCCCTGCCAAGTCCGAGGACCTTGGCACGGTCCTTGTTCGATAGGTCGAGAAGCTGCTGGGCCGTTTCCACCGCCTGGGTCGCGGTAACAACTACCGCCTCCGCGAAAAAATCGAGCCAAGCTTCCCAGTCACCTGTCAGGCGGACGTTATTCAGCAGTTCGTAGTAGTATTGCCGATGCGTCTTGAAGTAGAGGCTCAGGTAGAGCATCGGGGAGCGCAATACCTTCTGCTCGCACAAGAGCAGCGTTATCAATAGGCGGCCAAGACGGCCGTTACCGTCCAGAAATGGATGGATGGTCTCGAATTGCACATGAGCCAACGCCGCTTTTAGCAGCACTGGCGTAGGCTCGGGCTTATCGTGCAGGAACAATTCAAGTTTGCCCATGCACTCCATTACCCGCTCGGCCGGAGGCGGAACGAAGGCGGCGTTGCCAGGCCGCGTTCCTCCAATCCAGTTCTGGCTGCGCCTGAACTCGCCCGGCGTCTGATTGCTGCCGCGCCCCCTGGCCAGCAACACGCCGTGAATCTCTTTGATGAGACGCAGCGACAACGGAAAACCATCAGCCAACCGGTTCAGCCCATAATTCAGGGCGGCAACATAGTTGCTGACCTCCTGGACATCGTCAAGCGGTACACCCGGCTCCAGATCAAGCTCAAATAACAGCAGGTCGGAGAGCGATGACTGCGTTCCCTCAATCATGGAGGAGAGCACAGCCTCCTTGCGGACATACATGTAAAGAAAGCGCGAAGTGTCCTGTAGCAGCGTGGAGACGCTGTCTAACCGGCCGAGCGCCAGCAAAGCCTGGTCAAACCTGTTACGCAGTTCCGGTGTCCAGTCGACGGACGGGCGCGGCGGTAGCGGCGCGGGTACAAAGGCCTTGACCTTCTCACCCACGGTAGACACAGTCACATAATGTCCTTGGAGCTCTCGCTTCATTTGTCCTGCCACGAACCTAAAATAAGATATCTTGTTATTTTAATTTAAAGCCAAATCATAAAATAACAAGATAGAAAACAAAAAGCAAGGGCATTTTCTAACTTAAGAGTCAACTCTGAAATTGTATTAATTTTGTATTAGATTTGGCGGCAGACAGTGGAATTCTACAGCCTCGTTTGACTCCTAAGAAAATCTCGCAACCCCTTGGTTCATAAGGCAAAACGTAAAATCAAGTCTGATACCGGGGAGTTACGATTTTTTGCCTCAAACAGCCTGGCAGTCTTGAGGTCAGGGGTTCGATCCCCCTCTGCTCCACCAAGAAAAACAAGGGGTTACGCGTTAAGCGTAGCCCCTTGTTTCTTTGGACTGTTGCAGCTTTATCCAGCACCTCTACCCAGTCCCTCAAGCTCTCGGGTAATGATGCGAATACCTCTGTGTCATTTTTATATCCTTATGCCCCAAGCTTCGCTATCTTGTATAGATCTACACCGGCCTGGGCAAGCCCTTGTGGCGAAGGTATGGCGGAGGTCAAGGATGCGGCTGCCATTGGATTGCGCTGCAACCAGAATAGGGGTCCGCCTTCGCGCGGACTCTGGATTTGGTCCTGTTCTTAGACCGCTCTTCTTCGCTCAGTTCTCTATTGCGACAGCCCTTCTTCTGGGTAAAGTCCCTAGCCTTCGGCGCATGCTCCCGGATAATGCTGCCTTGCCGCGAGTCGCCCCATACCCGCGTTTCGATGGCCCACCCGCTTTACCTCAAGTGATCGAAGCCCTTCCGCTAGTGGCGTTCAGGTTTATGCGGAACCTTACTGCCGCGTACGGGTCCTTTATGCAGAGGGTCGCGGCCTGGGCCGAGCCGTTGGGCTTGAATGTGATGTTCAGGCCCGCGGTGCTGACGCAGGCGTCTCCGCTCGCGTAATTCGCGCTCCGGGGAAGCTCCGTCCACTGCCTTACAGGCGTCCATACGTTGCTGCCCGAGGGGCGGTCGCCCCTGGCCAGCCTGAACCTCTTTGATGCGAAATCAACCTCCACCCTGTGCTCAAGGTTCGTGGACATGGCTAGCTGCTTGCAGTCCCTGAGCCCGGCAAGCATGCTCCAGGCCGCCTCCTTGAACTCAAGCGATTGCGACCACCTGTAGAGCGACGGGACCGCTATGGCCGCGAGCACGCCTGCTATGCCGATGGCGATTATCGTCTCGACGAGCGAATACCCGCTATTCCGCATCCTGCCCCTCCTTTCCGACGGAAAGCCTGAACGACTGGAGAGCGCTCCCGCCGTGGCCGTCGTCCGCTGATATCACGACCTCGGCCTGGCCCTCGCCGCCCTTTGCCTCCCATTCGAGCCTGTTGCCGTTAAGCGTCATGCCCTCGGGCTTTTTTTCAAGAGTGAAGCTTACCTCGTCGCCGTCCGGGTCAATGGCCTTTACCTCGTAGATAAAGAGCCCGGAAAACTCGGCGGGCGGAGACGATACGAAGCGGGGCGGGGAATTCGCCGCGGAGATGCCCGGGACCTCGAAAGGCTCGCTCTCGTCGTCGCCGTCAAAGGCGGCCACCCTTAATGAAATCTCCTCTCCGCGCCTCACGTGCTCCCCGGAAAGGGCCTCCCCGTAAAACCGCTCGCCGTTGACAGACCAGACGAAATCATAGCTGAGGAGGTCGTTATCCGGGTCGTGCCCCTGGGCCTCCGCCGAAATCCCGGTGCCGGAGCCAAAGACCTCAGGCCGTATCCTTACGGATAATATCGAGGGGGGCATGTTCGCGGCCACGGTCTCGGCAGATGATTCCATGCCCCCGGCCCCTGCCGTGACCCTTATCGTATCGCCTTTCCTGAACGTGCCTTTCCCGAGCGTGTCGCCGTCCGCTTCGACTGCCTCGCCGTTTACCTCCCAGAGGAACTCGACCTCTCCGGCCTGCCCGCTTACGACGGCTCTTACCTCGGCTCCAGCGCTCGGGCGCTCAGGCGCGAGAACGACAGAAAAGGCGCCCTGGTTTTCATCCGTCAGGGTCCAGGGCTCCTCGGGCGCGCTATCGCCTTTACAGCCAAACGCGAGGGCCAAAGGCGCCAGGAGAAGCAGGAGCCGGAACATCCGGCCCGCAAATGACTCGACCTCAGGGCGACTGCATGAAATCATACCTCTTCTTCCCTTCCCTGCCTTCGGGCAGTATGTATATCTTTTCAGCCTCGATGCTCCCGTCCGGATAAGGCACGCCTTCCACATAGACCCTCTTTTTCGGTTCGAGGCTGTAATAGGCGGCCTCCCTGCCCGATGCGTCGTAAAAAGAGGTCTCATGCGTGACGGCCACCCTGTGTCGCTCGTTAAGGACGAAACCCGGGCCGTCGAAGCCGCTCACCACACCCTTCAGAAATTTGTATTCGGCGATGCCGCTCTCCTCCGCGCCGCACGCCGTGGCGAAGGCAAGGAGGATTATCCCAATCCAAAACGCGTTCCTCATCAGCGCACCTCCCTCCAGTAGAGCGGGATGCTCGAACCGCCCTCTTTCACATCGGGCTTTATTATGGCGCCGCCGGAGCCGATAAGCGCCGAGAACCCGCCCGGGCCGACCGATGTCACGATGCCCGAGGCCATGCCGGGGCCTATCACCTTCGACCTGTCTGTACTGTCCTTTACCGGCCCGTTGTCCTCGCCGCCTTCACCGCCGTCCGGGACAGGGTCGTTGTAGGGGTTATAGTTGTAGGCCGCGGCGGCGGTCAGGTAGTCGACGGCGTAGAGCCTTGAGGTGCCGCTGCTGTCGGTCGAGCATACGCCTGCCGTGGAAGCGGGCTCGTATGTCGTATAGTAGGCTACCTTGCCGAAGACGGCGGCCCCGGCAAGGGCCTTTTCCCCGCCGTTTTCAAGGTCTATGTACCAGCCGTACACGCCTTCAATGTCCACATAGTCCACGCTGGTGGCGTCCAGGAGGTCGCCGTCGGTCCTTGCAGTCGTCTGCCCTGCGTCCTTCAGGGCATAGAGCCTGTCGGATACGCCCGTGGATAGCGGGTGCTCGCGGTCGCCCGTTCCGAAGAAGAGGAGCTCGTAGCCCGGCTCAAGCGCTACCGATGGCTTGTAGAAAATCTTCCTCCCGCCGCCCGCGCTGAATATCTTTTCTCCGTCCCAGGAGGACGTAAGAGTCGAGCCGAGGCTTAAGCGCCACACGTTCCCGGCAAGGTCGCCCGCGTAGACGGTATCAGCGTAGCCGTTCCCGTTTACGTCAAGCACGGCCATCTGCGAAGGCATGGACCTCGCCATGCCCGCGTCGTCCGCGCGGGTGTAGCCCCATATCTTCCAGCCGCTACGCGCAAGGCTTATCGAGCCCGGCGTCGTTATGTCCGCGACCTCTACGACGTACATGCCCCTCCCTGTCGTGGACTCGCCCGCAGGCTCGAGGTCCTCGGCCAGGTTGTCGTATCCGGCGCCTATGAAGGCCGCGACCTTCCTTTTTACGACCCCGGCGACGTTCACGCGCACCTTTGCGAATACCGGCTCGGACCAGCTCTCCGCAAGCTCGGAGTATTCGGTATTCACCCCGGACGGGCTCTCCGTGGAGCTTATCCTCCAGAGATACACAGGCTGGTCCGGGTCTGTCACGTCCAGCGCGTAATAATAGCCCCCCCCCCTACGCTCCCCGAAGATCACGATGACCCTGTCGCTCCCCGCGTCTATCCTGCCGTCTCCGTTCGCGTCAAAGGTGTATGCCACGGGGGACGAGTCCACGAAATAGGTGTGGACGGCGGCTGGCATGTGCTTGAGGTTCGGTAGGAGGTCGGGCGGGACAAAGGCCCATCTTTCGCTTCCGTCGCAGTCGCTGAAGGCGTGGAGCATGCCGTCGTTCGCCCCGACCAGGACTATCGACTCGTTCGCGCCGCAGTTGCCCTCGTCTACGTACGAGTACCTGTCATACTTCACGACCTGGGGCCTGGAATGGAGCACGTCCCCCATTATCCAGTCCCTCTTCTCGTCGGTTACGCCGTTCCCGTCCTCGTCGTAAGAGTCGTATCCGTGCACGTATCCTATGAGCCGGCCTTTTTCTGTATCGTCCGAGAGCCCGAGCATGGCTGCCGTGACCGCCGCGTTAGAGGCCGAAAAGAGGTTTGTCGGGTCGGTCAGGTCCGCGCTCGAACCGGTGTAGGTGTAGATGTTACGGGGGGCGGTCCTGGTAAGGAGGGCCGCCCCGGCGCCGCCGCGCTCCACCTCGCCGCCGTCCGGGGCCGAGCTCCAGAACGACACGGCGTTCTCCCTCAGGCTCCCGTCCGAGTTGGTCGCCCTGGCGCCGCTGCTGTCCACCACGTCGCCATCGGCGTCCAGGCCGAATTTCTTGAGGTTCCCGCTCCAGAAGGCCTTGCCCTTGGGCTTGAAAAAACCCATATATATCCTGTCGCCGGAGTAGGTGCGGTTCTCGGGGCTTACCGGGAGGACGGGCGCCACGAACGACGTGTTGTCCTCGACTATTATCGAGAGTATCTGCCTCAGGGATTCGCTCAGACCCGCTGTCGAGTCCGCGGAGTAATACTCGCCGCCGCCGTTATAGGCCGTCTCCCTCAGGAGCTCCTCCGCATACTGCACCCCTGCGAGGCCGAAGCCTATCGTATACGTGACCGCGTACTGCCTGCCGAAGGTCCTCTCCTGACCCGTATCTGGCAGAAGGTCGGTCTCGTAAATGTATTTGGCGACGTCGTCCAGGTAGTCCGAGCCCTGGGAATCGTAGACCTTATCAGGGTCGCCCGCCGGCTCGAACCGGTCGCCGTCGCAGTCGCCGTCATTGCAGATGCTCCTCAAGACGGGGCTCCTGTCCTCCGTGGACATGCCGTCGCTTATGAGTATTATGTAGTTCTTCTGGCAGCTGTACTCTATGGGGCTCGAATATACGTAGCTCCCGTTGAAGGCCGTCCTCTCGCCCTGGAAATACTTCATTGCCTCGAACATGGTCTCGGCAAGGGGGGTCCAGGTGCTCGGCTCCACGTTGTTTATGGTATTGACGAGCGCGGTCCTGTTGGTGGTAGAGCCCGAGAATATCTCCTCCATGTCCTTTACGTAAGCGTCGTATCCATTGTGGCCGTAGCTGTCGCCCACGCCCGCGACGTGTCCGCCGTTCGACTGGTTGAAGAGCATGAGCCCGAACTTTACTCCCGAGGTGGTGTTGACGAGGCTCGAAAGCACCTCCTGCGCGACCTCCATCTTCGAGCGGTAGCCGCCGCTGGCCGTAAGCCAGTTTACGTAGTTGCCGAGCGCGAAGCTCCCGGTCGTGTTGGTGCAGGTCCCGTTCGTCCGGAGACGGCCCTGGTAGAGCCCGCTCTCAAGGAGGGCGCTCCTCGCGGAGTTGCAGCTTATGGAGTTCACGTCGCTTATGTAGTTGACCCACTTTCCCTCTATGGCCCTCCACCTGTACACCCTGTTTGTCTCGCAGGGCTGTCCCTGGCAGCCGTCGCCCGGCGGATAGACCGTAGCCGAGTCGTAGGGGCCGCCCGAGACTATCTCATCGTCCATGCTGCCCGAGTTGTCGAGTATGATAAGGACGTTCGGCTGAATGGTCTCGGTGGACGCGCCGTAGATGACCGTATCGCCCGGGTACTGGTCCAGCGCCGATGAAGCCGGTGCCGCCAGGTGCGAAGAGGCGAGGAACGCGATGAAGGCGAGGCTAATTTTTAGGGACGATCTTTGCGACATTTACCTCTATCTCCGTTCTTGAGTTGAGAGGGCCGGCGCCTTCCACGTTCACGGCGAAATAGTTTGCCTCGAACTCGGTCGCGTCCATCCCTGAGCCCCTGGGCGGGTTGCCGCGGGTCAGGTATTCAACCGTACCCGAGGCGTCGCTCGTACCGGATTCGAGGCTCACGCCGCCCACGGGTATGGCGACCGACCCCGTGCCTACTGCCGCGTATATGGCCGGGTCGCTCTTGGCGTATTCTACGCCCCTCTCCGCGGCGTAGAGCGCCTCGTTCATCACCTTGTAGTTCTTTGCGCCGAGCATCTCCGAGCTTGAGGTCGTGAAGACGATCCCTCCCAGCATGCTCATCAAAAAAAGAGCTATAAGGGCTATGACCAGTGCCATCCCGCTCTCGTTGCCCGCTATCTTCTTCGTCTTCATCATGTCACCTGTTCCGTATCCTTGAGATTGCCGCGAACTCCCTGGTCTTCGGCGAGCCCGAGAGCGCCGCGGTTTCCACCGTCTCGCCCGATACCGTTATCCGCACGTCGCGGACGGACGAGAGGTCGGCAGGGGCGGCGGTCTCAGCCGTGCTGCCGTCCAGGACATATCTGAACTGGAGGCCGCCCATGTTGGTTGCAACGATGGAGTCCTCGGACGGCTCGTTGTTCACTATCCTCATCAGGCAATCGCCTGCGGGACACGGCACGTCCGGGGCGCACGCGGGGGCCGGCCCCATGCAGTACCTCACGGTATTCGGGAAGGTATCGGGCAGGGACTGCCCGGTCCTGGCGATAACGAACCCCCTCTTGAACTCCACGGCGCCTCCATCGAACTGCGGACTCAAGGTTATGCTCGGGGCTGCGGCGTTTTTGGAGACCACCGTATACGCGGTCTCCGCAGGCTGGGCCCGCTCGCCGGGGCTTAATATCCTTACCGAGTCCCCGGCGGCAAAGCCGTCGAGATCGCGCTCGGACGAAACCGCGAGCGTGAAGGCGGCCCCTGACAGGATATCGACGGTCAGGTCGGCGTCCACCCTGCAAACGGCCCCGTTAGCGGCGGCGGTATTTATCGTAATGAGGTCGCTCGCCGCAGGGCCTGCCCCGTCCATTGCCGATTCGATGGGGTCCTGCCCGTCCGGCACCATGAGCCCGGCCATCCTCAGGTCCTTGAGCATGCTTTGGACCGCGAGCCTCAGGTTCTGCTGCACGTCAGCGACGTCCGTCTCGATATAGGCGACCTTGCGCTGGGTATTGTAGACCGAGAATATCGCAGCAGTGACCAGCCCGAGGATGCCCATTGCTATGATGAGCTCTACGAGCGTAAAGCCTTTGTCGTCCGTTCTCATCCCTTGCCCCGCCTCATAGCACGCTCTTAAGCGATGAATACCTCGCCATGCGTCCGCTGCTTGTCACCACCACCTCTATGCTCGCAACCCCGGCGACCGGGGAGTTGGGAGCTACCGAGTAGACTGCAGAATACCTCCTGCCCTGCACTACAAGGCTTATTTCGGCAGAGGACGGGTCAAGGTCGTAGACCGCGTTCGCGATGCTGGACGAGAAGACCGGGTCTGAGCCGTCCCTCGACATCAACTCCTCGAGCACCGAAACAGCGACCGAGCTCTCGGCGGCCACCATGTGCGCGAACCGTCCTGACTTTATTCCAGTCGTCATCATCGTGGCAACGCCCAGTATGCCGACCGAAAGTATCGACATGGCGATGAGCAGCTCAAGAAGCGTATAACCTTTATCGCCGCATTTGCCCATAGGTCCCCCGTAATTTAGAGTGTCGTGAGGAATAATCGCAATACCCATGCCATGCCCATAGACGCGGCTAACCACTTGTTTCTGCTATTTAATTTTTCTTGGGCTGGATTTCGAAGCTGCGATTGGTGTGCGGTTTTGGCACACCCGTATGATGTGCCTTTGTGACTTTAATCACTAAATATGTGGAATTATTTGAAATTCGTTGGTGTGCGCTTTTGGACGGTCAATCCACAGAGTACTTTTCGAGCTTCCTTAGAAGCGCCCTTCTGCTAATCCCTAATGCCTTTGCAGCCTTTGTCCTGTTCCCCCCGAATTCGTCGAGGACGGCAGTTATGTGCCCTTTTATGACGTCTTCGAGCTTTTTCGGGAACGGCCCGGCACTGCTGGCCCCTGGCAAGGACTCTATTATTTCCGCGCCGAGGTGCTCTATCTTTACGAATGGCTCGCTGGCGAGTATGGCCGCGTGCTCGATAACATTTTCGAGCTCCCTGATGTTGCCGGGCCAGTCGTAGGCCATGAGCGCCGCCTGTGCGGGCCGCGACACGCCCGCAACCTCTTTTCCGGTCTTTTTGCGGAAATTATCGAGTATGTGCCTTGCGAGGAGCGGTATATCGTCCTTCCGCTCCCGCAGAGGCGGCACATGTACCGAAAGCGGCGTAAGCCTGAAATACAGGTCCTCCCTGAACCTGCCCTCGGCTACTTCCTTTTTCAGGTCCTTGTTGGTCGCGGCGATCACCCTGCACGAGGTCTTGAGGGGCTTTGCGCTACCGAGCTTCCTGAACTCGCCGTTCTGAAGCACCCTCAAAAGGTGCGGCTGGAACGAAAGCGGCAAGTCTCCTATCTCGTCGAGGAAGACTACACCTTCGCCAGCGGTCTCGAATACGCCCGTCTTGTCGGAATTGGCGCCCGTGAAGGCGCCCTTTACATGGCCAAAAAACTCGGATTCCACGAGGCTCTCGACGAGGCCGCCGCAATTGCAGGCCACGAAAGGCTGACCGGAAAGGGGGCTCAGCGAGTGCAGCGCCTTGGCAACGGCCTCCTTGCCCGTGCCGGTCTCCCCGGTAACGGTCACCGTCTTGTAATACGGGGCTATCTTTCTCAGGAACCTGAATAGCTCGAGCATTCGGGGGTTCCTGGCGACGATGCCGGCATAGGTGTATTTCTCGACGAGGAGCCTCTCCAACTCGTCGGTTTCGCTCATCAGGTTTACGTGCGCGACGACCGACTCGACTGCCGCCCTGAACCTCTCCCTGTCTATGGGCCGGGTAAAACAGGCCGTCGCGCCCATCTTCAAATGACCGATGGCGTCCGCGCACCTTTCCCCGACCACGAATATCTCGGCCCTCGGGTCGGCTGCCGTTATCGATGGAATAAGCTTTACCGACTCTTCAAGGATTATGAGATGGTAGGAGCCGCTGAGGGCCTTCAGCACAAGCTCTTCTTTTTTACAGGTCTTCTCGACGGAATGCCCGGAAAGCAAATCCCGGATATCCGACGCAGTACCTTCTCCGTACAATAGTACCTTGAGCATCTCTCTTTCCTGAGTGGCTATTTCCTGATATCCTTGTTTTCCTGTTTTATACCATTTGCGCTTGAAGAAAGGCCAAAAAAAAACCGCGATTCGCCATTCCCCTTCCGGCACATAGACCCTGTTGCCGTCGGCCAGCCTGCAAACGGAAGATAAAGCAGCCTCTACCTGTCCAGCCTCTGAAGGCATAGAGAGTCCACCAGGACTGACTGACCGATTAGCCTCGGCTCCCACTGTTCGTGAAGTCTAACTCGATTGCGTACTCATAACTAAGACCACGTGCGCTTTGTCTTCGAATTAGAACTCGCTCGATATGGGTTTCCCGTCCACGCCGTTGCACTCCAGCGCTCCCGTAGGGTCGACTAATGGCCCTTGCTGATCACCTCGCCCTTCATCACCGTCGTGTCGCCGCCCGCCTTCTTGAGCATTCTGAAGAGCCCCCTGACCCCGGCGAGGTCCATTTTGACGTTTATATCCATACTTGATATATCCAAACCCTGTTTGATATCTCATATCGTGGAATGATGGTTGGGCTGCCCGCCCCGATAACGGTTATTCCTACCCGCCATGCGGCAGAATGGGAGTGAGGGCCCTAATGGAGCGCGCTGAATAGCGCGCTTTCATCATTTCGGCCTGGTCCATATGAGCCTTACGACCCGCTGCTTATTTAGATAATTCATGTCCGTTGTCGGAACCATGCCGCCTCCTTTAGCCCGGTTCATCCCCACGCCCGTGGGGAACACACAAACCCCGCGCCCGCGCCGATTGCCGCGCTCGGTTCATCCCCACGCCCGTGGGGAACACAGCTCGTCATACCCGGCCCACAGCTCGACCTGCGGTTCATCCCCACGCCCGTGGGGAACACTTTACCCGGATTTCCTGCACCGCGAAGTCGAACGGTTCATCCCCACGCCCGTGGGGAACACGGGACGTAATAGTGGACTATGTAGGCGTTCAGCGGTTCATCCCCACGCCCGTGGGGAACACGAGGATATATCCGCATACATATTGAACAGAGTCGGTTCATCCCCACGCCCGTGGGGAACACGCATAGTGACCCGTGAGGTCTATTTGAGCGACCGGTTCATCCCCACGCCCGTGGGGAACACCAAAAGTGTAGACCCGCCGACCCTCGGGTTGACGGTTCATCCCCACGCCCGTGGGGAACACGAAGACGTTCCGCCGGTGAAATACTATGTCCTCGGTTCATCCCCACGCCCGTGGGGAACACTCGTAGAAGGGTATGTATTCGAGCACCCTGTCGAGGTTCATCCCCACGCCCGTGGGGAACACTAGAAATCATCACGAGTGGCCCTAAACCACATCGGTTCATCCCCACGCCCGTGGGGAACACCCCGGTGATGCTCGTCGAACTTTTTTTTCGTGCGGTTCATCCCCACGCCCGTGGGGAACACATGTAACCATGCTCCGGAAAGAAACGTTTGAACGGTTCATCCCCACGCCCGTGGGGAACACCATGGCGGGCTTCTATCTCAACCTCGTCCTTACGGTTCATCCCCACGCCCGTGGGGAACACGCCCTGCACGCGCTGGAGGGCTTTTAAAAAGACGGTTCATCCCCACGCCCGTGGGGAACACTTGCCCGTCTCCGTTTCCGGCTGCTCGTGATGCGGTTCATCCCCACGCCCGTGGGGAACACTCTCGGTGCAAACACCATTGCATATCAGCCTGCGGTTCATCCCCACGCCCGTGGGGAACACTCTCGGTGCAAACACCATTGCATATCAGCCTGCGGTTCATCCCCACGCCCGTGGGGAACACACAAGCACCAGAAGTGGGAATATTTTTTCCTGCGGTTCATCCCCACGCCCGTGGGGAACACTTTTTCAGTGCATGAAGCACCTCCGTTCTAGCCGGTTCATCCCCACGCCCGTGGGGAACACCCAAAGAGCCGCCCGATGAACTCTATCATCTCCGGTTCATCCCCACGCCCGTGGGGAACACATTGGAATGAGTTACTCCTCTCAAAAGGGCTCCTGATACCGCAGAGATATCGAATTCGATTTTTATTTCTTATAAGATTCAGTCTCTGAGTCAACAATGGTCTCACAATGGCCCAATCTCCTCAACCTGTACCAATAGACCGGTCGAGGAGATATTGGACGGGTTGTTTCAGCTTCAGGAGGATGACTACCTTTTAATCAGGACCGCTGTACCGGTATAGGTCACCTTGGAGACCATCCACTGGGAGCCCTGCTGCTGATAGCTCCCGGTACTCATCTTAAGGTCGACGACCCCGTTTGCTCCGAGCTCAAGGGCACGGTTCATAAGATTATAGAGGGCTTCTTTCTCCGCCAGCTTGAATTCCTCCCCGAATGAAGCGGCCGTGTCCGATACCCCGCTGACGACACCTATGATATCGAGCTCCTTGCCAGGGATGGCGCTTGAGGTGACTACAAGAATCTTCTCCCCCAGTTCCTTGCACTTCTTCTCCGTATCTGCCAGCTTGGCAGTGGCTCTTAGTCTTGCTGCAATGATCAATATACTACAATCACAGCTCCGATTAAAATTATTGTAAGCATTTTTTCTATTCTCCTTTTTCTGAAAACTTAATCAGTCATTTACAGACAAGACAGGTTCTTCCTATCCACCTCATGTCGCCATGCTTCAATTTGAGGTACTTCCAATAACTCTGGAAACCTTACTGGGGCTCGGGATTCGATGCGGCTGACTGTGAATCAGCTTGGTCCTAGCGGCCTTTATGGGTTCGAATCCCTCCCCCCTGTAAGGTTTTAGCCCCTATGGGCCGTGAACGGCGGCATTGATGTAAGTGCAATGAGCTTCATTTTCACAGCCGCCGTTCTCCTCATCACCTCCCTTCTTGAGAATTTATCTATCCCCCACACCAGGAAGCCCTATGGCTTCCATTTGCTATCTCGTCTTCCTTTCAGCCTCTATTTTCCGGTCATGCCGGCGTACCAGGTATGTCCCGACGAGGCCTATGACCGTCATTACCGCAAAGAATATCTCCAGCGTTCCCATAATTTAGCTCCTTTCAATGCCACAATTTGCAGTCCTTTGATTTTAAATATCTTTTCAAATGCCTTTTCTTTTTTTCCTTTTAATTGTCCTACGCCTTAAGATGATTTATGAGGTCCCGTATAGGCGCTATGGTCAGTAATATAGTCATGAGGTCCGCCGTTACGGCTATGAGCTGCTTGATAAGCCCTGCCATGTATCCCCTCCTTTCCGCCCCCAAGGCTACTTAAAGCCCCTGAGGCCGTTCTCTTTGTTTTCCCAGTATCAATTTGCGTGTTTCGTGTTGCCCGTTTCGTTATCCCTGCCTTGCCCTCCAATCACTATTTTCCGTATTTTCCACTCAGCTTCATGATAACATACCGTTCGGGGGCAAAAATTTCGTGCCCGTTCTCGAATCAGTTCTGAAGCTCCTCCCTGGCCTCCTCTGCAAGAGCCAGAATCCTTATGAGCTTCTTCTTTGAGGCCATCCTGGTTACGTAATGCCTGAGTTCATTGGAATCGAGCTCGAAGCTCAGGAACTCCCCGCTCTTTCTGTCAAGGAGGCTTATCCTGAGCCCGGCCTTGCGGATGCTTATTCCCATAAGAAGGTCCGCTTCTTTCATCGTTCCCCATTCTTTTATGAGTGGCATGGTCATTTGTAACTCCTTTACAGCTTATATATGAGGTTCAGGAAGGTGCTGGTAAACCTGAACGAGCCTAATTTGGTTGTGGCCATATGATACTTGAGGTCTGCACCTACGCCGACACGGTTGGTAAACATGTACTCAAGACCAAGGCCGGGGACCAGGCCCCAGCCCCGGCGGGTCCCGTCCTCAGGGTGGATGTCCTCCCATTTGGTCTGGTAGTAGCCAAGCCCAAACGAAACATATGGCCTGACCCCGTATGCCAGGAAAGCATCGGAATAACCCCGTAAGCTCAAAATGAGACCGAGCAGCATGGCGTCCGCATTCGAGATGGACTTGCCATGGGCCTCCCAGATGTCCTTGGAAGCATCCCAGGTAGTGCCCTGGTACGACTGGTACAGAAAATCGAGCCGGACCTCGGTGGATTCCTCGATCTCTGCGCCTATCCCGAGGTTAAGGCCGTAGGTCAGCTCGCCATTTAATCCGGAGGTCAGTTCATATCCCAAGGACAATTTTGTATCCCCCAATTGTGCCCATGCCATGGTAGGGCTTAATATGATTAGAACGAAGGCGATCAGAACGAATATCCTCTTCACGGCTGTTCTCCATGTTTGTTTTTTTATCGTTTTAATGTTCATTATTTTCGCCTTCAATCCGCATATGTGCCTGAAATACAAGGACTAATCACCAATCCGATTAAAGAGAAATTACTCCACCCCTGCCCTGACACAAGTACAGGGCAGCCGAATCCGCCATCTCCCCCGTTCAGTGCGTATCCCTTTTAGCTTTTAATCAGCAGACGTGGAACCTATCTGGGCAGGATGCCCCCGGGCTCGGATACCTTGGAGCTCTTTATAAGCTCAGCCCCGGGGACAAGGGTTGAGAGCTTCTCGGCTATCTTGTCCAGACTCCGCTCGGCTGCGTCCTCGTTACTGCCTACGAGGCCCTTTTTAACCGCCGAGTTGACCATCCCGGTGAGCCCGTCTCTGTGGGTCGTGGTGCTTACGACCACGATATGGACTCTGGTGCCTTCCCTATATGGATAGAGGCAGGCGGTGTAGTTATCCGACTGGGTAGTGCCGGATCTCGAGAAGCCGCCGCTATTTGAAATAATGGTATACGCATTAGGGCACTTGACCGTCTGGAAACTCATGCCGGCTCCAAAGGGCATCGCTATCTGCTGGAGGCCCATCTCGAAGTTCCCGGGCCTCTCGGGCAAGGTATCCGATACGATTCCTCTTGTGACCATGAGGTTGCTTGCCCTCACGGCCATGGCCGTCTTTACCGGCTCGACGAGCCTCTCCGGGCTCATCGAAAGTGGCACGTCATAGCTCCTGAACGAGGTCACGGATTCCATGCGAGGGGTAGTAGCGCAGCCTGCCAACACCAGAAAACCTAAACAGATTAAAAACAGTCTCATAAGTATCAGCCTCCTTAAGAATTGAAATTGAGCAAAACTTCAACCAGATGGGTAGAATACTCTACCTAAAAGGGAAATTTTTGTCAATAGCTTCTACCATATCAATAGTTTCAATCCTCCGATAATTCAGGGAAATTATCCGGACCGGAGGTGAGCATGAAAAAGGATATGAATAAGCTGTTCGGGAACAGGATCAAGAGCCTCAGGAAGAGATTGGGCTATTCGCAGGAGAAGCTTGCGGAAATGACTGAAATAAGCTCAAAGTATTTAAGCAGGCTCGAGACGGGAGACCAGTTCCCGTCATTGGAGGTGCTGGAGAGGCTTGCGGAAAACCTTAATGTCGAGCCAAAGGACCTTTTCGAGTTCTATCATGAAGAACAGAGTCCGAGAAAGCTCAAGGAGACCCTAACGGCCCTCATAACCAAAGCGGACGAAGAGGAACTGCGCATACTGGTGAGGATTGCCAGAGCAATACTGAAGTAGCAGCATATGTTTATTTGTATCCAGATGAATCGTCTGCCGTCCCGAAGACCTGGACAATGGTCCACTCCTTCTTTATTGATCTTATGCAGTTTATGGGGCGTGAGTACGAATACATTCCCGCTCTCAAGGGCCGACCTGAAGACCAGGTCTTGCATATCCGCGAAGTTAAGCGTCCGTCCGGCGTCGCACCCCAGGGATTCCGCAAAGAGGCTCCTTTCGCGTTCTGTGGCGCCTCCATGCATCAGCCTCGTCCTCGTCCATGCCAAACGCGAACCTGTCGATGCGCGCCTGGAGCTTAAGCCCGGTGCTCACGGCATTTATGCAGAGGGTGTTTATGGCCCCTGAGGCCAGGGAGGAGACTTGACAAATAACCATAATTTTGGTAAAAAGTAGTTATAAATAATAGTGGAGGTAGTCCTTTATATGCATACAGTAGGCATAAAAGAGCTCAAGGCCAAATTAAGCAGCTATGTCGATAAAGCCTCGCATGGTGAAAAAATCATCATAACCGATCACGGGAAAGAAGTGGCCCTGATAGTGCCCATTTCAAGTGAGCGCCATGCTATAAGCTCGCTAATGGAGGCCAATAAGGCGCAATGGGATGGCGGAAAGCCGTCGGGGTTAAAAGGCATCCACATCAAGGGCAAGCCCCTTTCGGAGACCGTGCTGGAGGAAAGACGTTGATCCTTTATCTCGACACCAGCAGTATCGTAAAATTGTACATCGAGGAGGAAGGGACGGAAGCCGTAAGAAGGTGGGCCGAAGAGGCTGAAGTGTTGGCCACTTGCCGGGTAGCCTGCCCGGAATTTATTTCCGCCCTTACACGGCGCTTTAAAGTAGGCGATTTATCCAAAAAAGAGTTCCGGGCCCTGGTCGACGGATTTTTAAAAGAGTGGAGCGAATTCGCCGTAATAGACTTTGACGAGTTGGAGGCCGCCCGTCTTGCCGAAAAACACGGGCTGAGAGGCTTTGATGCCATTCATCTTTCAGCATTGAAATTATTAAAAAAAAGAGATAATAATATTTCAGTGGCTTTTTCCTCTTTCGACAAGGAGCTGAACCGGGCCGCCGCCTCGGAGGGATTCACAGTCTTGACCACCTGACAGTCTCCGACCCACTCCGAGGCCATTTTGGCAACGGTGACCTTTACATCGGCCATAACATATGCAGCTTTAACTCGAATGAGCTAACTCCGAGTTTTTCAGCAAGCTGCCAAAGAAAAACTGTCTATCTGAATACCTCTGAAATCCAAAGAAGGATTTCATAATGGCGAGCAGGTTCGAGAACGTCTATGAATTCAAGATTACATTGCTTGGAATCGATCCGCCGGTATGGCGGAAGATCAGGGTTCCCGAAAACTATACGTTCTGGGATTTGCATGTAGCAATACAAGACTCGATGGGCTGGATGGATTCGCATCTCCACGAGTTCAACTTGAAAAACCCTTCAACATCGAGGAAAGCTGTTATCGGTATTCCAGACGACTCGTTCGACGACAAAAGGGGTGTCCTGCCTGGTTGGGAGCAAAAGATTGCTGATTACTTCTCACCAAAGAACCCAAAGGCAGCCTATTTATATGACTTTGGGGATGATTGGACGCATGAGGTAAAACTCGAAAAGATACTCGCTCGGGAAAAGGGCAAGCGCTATCCGGTCTGCATTGCCGGCGAGCGTGCGTGTCCGCCTGAGGACTGCGGCGGGATATGGGGTTACCAGAATTTTCTAAAAATCATCGCCAACCTGGCCCACCAGGAACACGCGGAAACGCTCGAGTGGGTCGGCGGTTCCTTCGACCCGGAGCGTTTCGACCCCAAAGGCGTCCTTTTCGACAACCCGAAGAAGCGCTGGAAACTGGCGTTCGAGTGAGTTTCACTGCCTAATTCGGTTGTCTGCCCTCCGTCCACCATTCCAAGCCGTCCTATAAACGCACGTGATGACTCCGGATGTTTACCTGTTGATTTAACCCACCTTTTGTGGAAGAATCTACACACAGGAGGCTTGCAATATGCTTTCCATATCCGACATAAAGGAGAGGCTTGCTCCCCTTTTCGATGCTGACGGCCTTAGTCTAATCATCTTGTTCGGATCCATGGCCTCTGGAGCTGTCCACGCCCGAAGCGACGTGGACCTCGCCTTTCTCTATGACGATAAAGTAGACATCCTTGAGCTTACAAACAGGACTTCTGCGCTGCTTGGGATCAACAGGGTCGACTTGGTAGACTTGAGGCTCGCAGACCCCCTTCTTAAGTTCGCTATTGCCAAGACCGGAAAGATCGTCTACGAGAGGTCGCCGGGGGAATTCAGCGAATTCTACTCCCTCGCTTTCAGAAGATATGTGGACACGAAAAAGCTCCGGGACGCCCAGGAAGGCTCCGTAAGGATGTTCCTGGCTGAAAGGGGGCTTTCGTGAGCCCGTTTGAGAAGGATATCCTCAGAAGAAAGCTTGCCGTGATCGTTGAATGCCTGAGAGCCCTCGCTCCCATAAAGGAGATGGAACCCGATAAATACGCAGAAGACATCTACAAAAGGAAAGCGACCGAGAGACTCCTGCAGGAGATGATCGAGGCTGCGATAGACATAAATACTCACATAATCGTCTCGGCCGGAGGAGGAGCCCCTGAGGATTACTTCCAGAGCTTCATCAAGCTCGGCGAGATGGGTGTTATCCCTGTAAAGCTGGCCAAAAATCTCGCCCCCTCGACGGGCCTGAGAAACAGACTCGTCCACGAGTACGACGACACCGACAACACGATCGTCCTCGCCGCCGTCAAGATGGCTGACGACCTCTACCCCCAATATATCGGGGCGGTAGAGGCCCACATAAAATCGACTGACTGAACCTATCAGGATGTTGAAAAAGTCCGTCCTGGACTTTTTCAAGCGCGACTTGCCCGAAGTGAATTCGTGCAAGTTTTACAAATTACTCGACTTTTACAGTCTCGCAATTTGGCACTCCAGCCATGGCTTGCCTTAGCAGGGTGTTTTTCAACCCTGCTAGAGCTATTGAGCTTTTCGCGTAATTTCCTTGACCTGCAATTTGGAAAGCATATTCCTTGCATTTATCTAATTTGCTCTCATTCGACAATCTATCAAGCTTGATGGGATTTACAGGAAAAATTCCCTTTAGCGCTCAAAAGCGCTCTACAGTAAGATTATGTGTCAAAATTTTCGGAGGAGATTTGAATGGGAATTTTCACTGGAATAGCAGGGCATGGAATTTGAGTCTGGTTCATCTCCTGAACGGATTTAGGAGTTGATTATCTCGATAATTTTTTTAAGTTTATGGAACTCATTTCTTTTTTTCGCGCGCATATCAAGCAGAATGGAAATCAGACTTGATATCTCGGGAGGGTACATATCCAGATCCCGGGAATGCCTTTCCTTGCAAAGTTCCGTACAGTACTTATAGAGATCAGGCCTCGCTAGCTTGACCAGCCGACCGAAATCGCCCTGCAGCGTTTCACTGATTTTCCATAGAGTATCAATATCCAGCTCCTTCCCCCGCCTGCCGTGCATCCAGTTTTGGTATGCCTGGGCAGTAACCCCTATTTTTTCGGCGACTTTCCTCTGAGTCCACTTTTCGTTGGTCTTTCCGGTAAGCTCGGCCCTGAGCCGCTCCAGCTCTTTACCTAAAGATGTCTTTGGCATATATCTTCCCCGGATGAGAATGCTGCAACTCCCGCTGGCGGTCGGGATTAGAAGAAAATAATCTAATTAAGAGCCGCGCTCAAGTTATGCAAATTTGAATGCTGCGCTTGCTGTATAAAAACAGAGATGCCGGTGCGGGCACGAGAAAATTGTGATGGCGGTCGGGCCGAAAGCAACAGTGCCGGGGTGATGCTTGAAATTTAGCAAATTTTCCAGATTTGTAAAGCAACGTAGTGTTATGAAATTTTACGGATTTGCCTGCGATGGCCTCCCCCTAAACGAATCAAAGCCCCATTGTTTTTTGTTTATATTATTGTTTTATATGGTTTTTTTAAAAAAGACTAAAGCAGTAATCTTTCGGGCCGATAATATAACAGTTTGTTATGGTATATCTGAATTCAGGTGGACAAATCCTCCTGCAACGGGTTGCGATGGGGGCCTTTCCGGCCTGGTAGCCACGAGCGCGCGCCCGGTTTTTGAAGCTGTCAAAAAAAGGGATGGGGAGGGAACATGTTGAATCGTTTGAGCATCAAGTTTTTTCTGACGGGAGTCATAGGTCTATTGGTCCTCTTTCTTATTGGGATTTCAGCCGGCAATGTCTGGGATTCTTACAAAAAAGCGACCGCGGTAAAGCAGCTGGAAAAAGCCAACCGCCTTTCCGATCACATCCTGCGCGCTTCAGGTTACCAGGCCAAAGAACGAGGGATCACCGCAATATTCCTTGCTCCTGAAGCGGTCATGGACGACACTACTTTTATGAAACTTAAAGAAATCAGGAGCGCCGGGGACGAAGCTTTCAATAATGCGCAAAGCCTGGCCAAGGAGCTTTTTGAGCACGACCCGTCAAACCTCCTTTTGAAGACCGCGATGGAAAGGGCCAGCGGCTCCTTTTCCGGATTGCATGAGATGAGAAAGAGCGTCGACGGAAACCTGATGAACCCGACCAAGACACTCACGGCAACGAGCTGGATAGGCTCAATGACGAGGTTGATCGACGACTGCGCCGAACTTCGTCTTGCCCCATTCATGTCCTCAAAGAACAGCGAAACCCTGCATGATGCGCTCAGGATGAATATTGAGATTAAGCAGGCGGTGTGGCTTGTAAGCGAGTACGCCGGCAGGGAGCGCGCCACCATGGGTAGTTTCGTAAGTTCGAGAAGACCGGTTGAGCCTGCCGCCCTCGAGAGGCTTAATACATTCAGGGCGGTAGTCGAGATCAACATAATACCGATATTGCGCCTTAAGGAGACGGCAGGAATCGATCCGGCAGTACTGAGGGCCGTAACGGAAATGGAAAAGGTATTCCTCAGCGCCTTCGGGGAGGTCAGAAGTGGAGTCTACGCAGCAACTTCCACCGGAAACTATCCTGTTACCGGAAAGGAATGGGTTGAAAAAAGCAGCGAAGGCATAGACAGCATTCTGCATGTTTCAGACGCCATTGGAAAGATGGTCAGCTCTAAGCTCGACAGCGAGCTTAGAAGATACGAAAAGAGCATTTTACTGGATTCGGCTCTGCTTGCGGCGGTAGCGGCGATCTGCTTGATCTCGGTCATTTTCATCACGAGAAAAGTCATAGGACCGATGAATTACCTCAAGGAGGCGATGTCGGAAATCGAACGGACCGGCAATATCTCTTTAAAGCTCAAGGTGGATTCTCGCGACGAATGCGGCCAGATGGCCGAGACATTTAACCGGATGATGGGGCATATTCACGCCATAATCAAGGACATCAACGGTTCGGTTGAGCAGCTCGCGTCTTCATCCGAGGAGCTGAACGGCAGCGCCCAGCAGATATCCTCCGGCGCGACAGAGCAGGCCTCCTCTATTGAGGAAACCTCGACGGCAATGGAGCAAATGGCATCGAACATAAGGCAAAACACAACAAACGCAAGCGAGACCGAGGCGATAGCCATAAAGTCGGCCTCCGACGCGCTCAAGAGCGGTAAGGCAGTGGCTGAAACTGTAAGCGCGATGAAGGATATCGCCACCAGGATATCAATTATCGAGGAGATAGCGCGGCAGACGAACCTGCTCGCATTGAATGCCGCCATCGAGGCGGCGAGGGCCGGGGAGCACGGCAAGGGGTTTGCGGTAGTGGCATCCGAGGTCAGGAAGCTGGCCGAGCGGAGCCAGGCCGCGGCAGGGGAGATAGGCAAACTCTCTACCGCCAGCGTGCACACGGCCGAAGAGACTGGCGAAATGCTCGCCACGCTCGTGCCGGACATACAGAAAACGGCTGATCTCGTTAAAGAGATCACCTCCGCAAGCAACGAGCAAAGCGCAGGCGCGGACCAGATAAACAAGGCTATCCAGGAGCTTGACCACATAATCCAGCAGAACGCAAGCGGGGCCGAAGAGCTCTCGGCGACATCCGAGGAACTCGCAGCGCAGGCGGCAAGGCTCCAAAGCGCGATAGCCTACTTTAAACTCGAAGATAAGAAGGCGGGGGCCGGACCGACCAGCCGTAAATCCCATGCACCTTTACGCGTCGCACAGCTCAAGAAGCCCGAGGCTGTAAATGGCGCTCCCGGCGCGGGGATACGAGTCCAGGAGGCCTATTAATGGACACTGCATCCGTTTCCGGACCGAGACAGTACCTTACCTTCATGCTTGAGGACGAGGTCTTCGCGCTCGAGATCTCGCAAGTAAAAGAGATCCTCGACCTCACATATATCACGAAGGTTCCGCGCATGCCGGAATTCATGAGGGGGGTCATCAACCTAAGGGGGAATGTCGTCCCGGTATTGGACCTCAGGCTCAAACTTGGCCTCTCCGAGAAAGACAACAGCAAGGACACGTGCATAATCATAGTCGAGGTCGCGCATGAGGGCGCTCAAACTGTAATAGGAGCGTTGGCGGATTCGGTCCGGGAGGTGATCTGCCTTGAACCAGCTCAGATAGAGCCCCCTCCCAGGGTTGGTATGACCGTGGACGCGACGATTATCAAAGGAATGGGGAAGCTGGACCAGGAGTTCGTAATCATATTGGATTCCGGCCGCGTTTTCACGGCTGAAAAGATAGAAGCCACCCATGTGATGCAGGAAGCCCTTCAGCACGGGCCTGGAGAGGTGGCCGTGCTGAGCGTTTAGAATCAATTCAAGTTGCAGGTCTACGCCACGGGGCAGTAATGCATGAACACGCAAGGGGGGGGGCGAACCTATGACGATAGAATGGAACGACTCATACATGGTGGGCTTGGATATCTTGGACTCGCAGCACAAGGAGCTGGTCGAAAGGATAAGGGTTCTGCTCGAAGCTATGCGACAGGGAAGGGGCGACGTGGCAACCATTTTGGGGGTTCTCGAAGGATATGCGATAGAGCACTTCGACACGGAGGAGCGGCTTATGTCATCAAAGCCTGAAATCGATTTCAGCAAGCATAAAGAGCAGCACTATTTTTTCAGGCGGGCCATGACCAACTTGATGGATAAATATAGCTCTCGCGGCGAATCAGCCAAACTGGCCCTAAACCTGCAACAGAACCTATGGCAATGGCTCGGAAGTCATATGATGATAACAGACAAAAAGTTTGCAAAAATATTGCGCGGGAAAGAATCTGCGCAGATGATTCAGCTATCCGCGTAAAAAATTCAACCAATCAATCAGGAATTGAGAACTATCCCGACTACTTATCAGCACGCATATAATCGTCTCGGCCGGAGGAGGCGCCCCACGGACTACTTCCAGAGCTTCATCAAGCTCGGCGAGCTGGGTATTATCCCTTTAAAGCTGGCCAAAGACCTCGCCCCCTCGACAGGGCTAAGAAACAGACTCGTCCACGAGTACGACGACACCGACAACTCGATCGTCCTCGCCGCCGTCAAGATGGCTGACGACCTCTATCCCAAATATATAAGTGCGGTAGAGGCCCACATAAAATCGACTGACTGAACAAAGAGCTACTGAGACTTGGCACTGAAAATCAGCTCGATATCAAGAGCACGGGCGATTCATGGGCCAGTTTACGGGTAAAAATTCACTTTTAGCTTAAAAAAAGAAGCGATTCCCCTGTAAGATTCCGTATCAAATTTTTTGAAGGAGATTTAAATGGCCAAGGCACTCACAAAATCCCAAATAGCTGAAAGCATCGCCAAGAAAAACGGTGTTACAAAAAAGCTGGCCGCGGATGTGATTGCAGCTCTGACTCAGCTGGCCTATAAAGAGGTCAAAAACGCTTTTACGCTACCAGGAATCGGCAAGCTCGTTCTTGTTAAGAGAAAGGCAAGGATGGGCAGAAACCCCCAGACAGGAAAGGCTATAAAGATTCCCGCTAAGAAGGTCGTGAAGTTCAGGGTGGCAAAGGCATGCAAGGATGCGGTGCTGGGGTAGGTAGGCTGTAGTATCGAAATTTGAATCGTCCCAATCGGCCCCCGAGAGTGTATCGTGGGGGCTTTTTAATTGTGAGTTTTTCAGTAATGCAGTCGGTATCGAAAGCCATACGTTTTCCGTAAGGCAATCGATTTTAATCTGTTAATGTAGTTCTAACCTGCTGCTTCATGGAAGCATAAAATAGGGCCGACTATAGGGGATAAAGGCTATAGGCCTTCAGCCCCAAAAAGCTTCAGAAAAACAAGTACTTTGAAGAAATTTTCCGCTCTACCCGAAAGCCACTATTGACGCCATGTCCGGAGCCACTCCTTTTTTAGCCCTCACGAACAACTTGGCGTGTCTGAAATTGTATAGGAAGCTGCCAACCCCATAAGGGTTTTATTTTCAGCAACTGCATCATGCGGAATCAGCAGATAGGCACACGGCTTACCCCCTGCTTCATCTCGTGGTCCGTCGCGTTGGCGCACCACTCTGCGGCCGCCCTTGCCTTGGCCTGGACTTCCCTGTCATCCAGTTCATCTGCGGCTTTCGGCTCGCAAAGAAATTTCATCTTATTTGTTTCTACCACAAAGTCTGGCTCGTAAGACGCGTCACTGCAGTAATGGATTTGAAAATCCCCCCTGCCCGGCTTGAACCACTTCAGGACGTCCCTGTCCTTTTCCAGTATGACGGCGAATCGCCTCTCAGTGTCCGAATCGAATTTCTGAACCCTATAAAGGCATTCTCGAACCCGGTGAAAAGCATTCTTCGAATGTCTTGTTTATTGGATACAGGCACATTGAAATCACGCTCAGCCTCCCCGGCGGGTGCCGAATAATTATGGACTCGCAAGTTGGTGAATCCCCTGCTCACATGAATTTCGTAACCTGCCGCCTTCTCCTCGTAGTGGGATTGCATCTGTGCGTGTATCAGGTTAACCAGAGGCTGCTGATGATATTGAAGCACATTTAAAACTTCATCCTCGTTCTTCAGGTAGGTCCTTAGATGTGCGACTGCCTGTCCGGCCAGATCATATAGAAGCCCGGCGTGCTCGTCATAACAAATGTCGTTGAACTCCATCAAGCCGCGCACTATGTAATCTTCCGGCTTATCCTCAGGCATAATACCCGTCCCGCTCATGATAAGGCTTTGCTGCCTGCGGTGCAATTCCTGAATCAAGATTTCATTCTCTACCGGTTGGAGGCGCACGCCCGAAAGGTCCAGCGTAAACTCCTTGTATCCCCGAGTCACATTTCCAACCGGCTGGATTATAATGCGTGGGATATCAATTGAAAGCTCATTCCTGAGAGAAATGGTCCTTGCGACGACATCGGCCAGGTTTATAGGCTTTTCAAGATCGAGCTCCTTCTGCACAGGGATTACTATCTCAGAACAGCCTTGTATTGAGCCGCTTCCCGTCTCTGGAAGAGTGGCTTTTTTTATTGCATTAACAAAGTGGACAACAAAGTGGATAACAGTTCCATTTTTCAAGAAAAAAGGGGTTACGGAAAACTCCGTAACCCCATGATTTAACTGGTCGGGGCGAGAGGATTCGGCTTCCACTCGTTCGCCTTCCTGGCTCCTCGTTCCAGCCGCGCCGCTTCGCTTTCGGCCCCGTCCCTGGGGCCTCATCCTCGCTGTCGCTCGGCGCTCAGCGTCTTTCGAATCCTGCCACCATAGAATAAAGAAGGGCCAATCCATTCGGATTGGCCCTTCTTTATTCTGGTCGGGGCGAGAGGATTCGAACCTCCGACCACTAGCACCCCATGCTAGTGCGCTACCAGGCTGCGCTACGCCCCGAAAGTGATTCAATTTTTAAGGGGGCCAGCGGCCCCCGTACAATCATTGGTAGGGTGCGCTATGCGCACCGTAAATATCTTAGCACACCGCCAAACGCCTTACCAGAAAAAACCCGGAAAATTTTCTCAGGCCAGCATCTTTCTTATCGACGCAAGCTCCTTCTGGATGGCCTTGAGCGCGCCGTGCACCTTCTTTTCCGAAAACCCGAGGTCGAGCTGTTTCGCGCGCTCGGCCTGTATCTCCTTAACCTTCTTCTTCGCGCCTTCGAGCGTGAAGCCTTCCTTGTAAAGGAGCCGCTTTATGTCGAGTATGAGCTCTATGTCCCGCCTGCTGTACACCCTCTGCTTGGTGAGGGACTTTTTCGGGCTGATTATCCTGAACTCGCTCTCCCAATACCTGAGAACGTAGGGCTTGACCTTGGTGATGCTTGCGACCTCGCCGATCTTGAAATAGAGCTTTTCCGGTATCTGCGTCATCAGGGCCTGCGTGGGTTCTCTTCAACTTGGTACCGCGAAAGCTTACGCGGGGCTCATCATGCCGGCGGCCTTCGGGCCGCGGCTCAAGGACCGCTTGAAAACGAGCTCTACGGCTAAACTGCCGCTGTCGGCGCCTGCGCGGGGGCGCCCTGGTTTATGGCCTTCTTGAGGAGCTGGCTCGCCTTGAAGGTCATGACCCTGCGCTCTTCTATGGTTATCTCGCTGCCGGTCTGGGGGTTTCTGCCCCTCCTGGCCCTCTTCTGGCGGATGGTAAAATTGCCGAAACCGGAGATCTTGACCTTCTCGCCCGTCTCAAGGGTCGTCTTGATGGTCTCGAAAATCTCCTCGATAACGGTGGATACGTCCTTCTTTGAAAAGCCTACCTTCTCGAAGACAATCTCTACGATATCCGCCTTGGTCATGGTAAAACCTCCTCTTAAAAGCGGGGCTGAATGGTGCGCGTCATCATGAAACCCGGATTTCCGCCTTGAACCTCTCGGAAAGCATCTTAACTACCTTGCCGTGCGTGTCTTCGACTTCCTGGTTGGTAAGGGTCCTCTCCCTTGACCTGTAGGTAACCCTGACCGCGAGACTCCTTGTACCGGAAGGTATGTTCCGGCCATAGTATACATCAAACAATTCAACCGTTTCAATAGTTTTCAGGTCCGTTTTTCTTATGGCTTCCAGTATGTCCCCGAAAGGCACATCTTCGGAGACGATGAAGGCTATGTCCCTGGCCGACTCCGGAAACCTGGGGAGTTCCCTGTATTTTTTGCCCTTGCCGGACGCCTTCTCGATCGGCTCGATATCGAGCTCAAAGGCGTAAGCGGGTTTCCGAAGGCCGTAGCGGCCCCAGAGGTCGGGGTGGAGTTCGCCCAGGACCCCGGCGTTTTTGCCTTCAATTCTGAGGGCGGCAGTCTTGCCCGGATGAAGGAGCGGATGCCCGGAAGCCTCGAAACGGGCACCCTGGATTCCCAGCCCTTCGAGAAGGCGCTCGACAACCCCTTTGGCGTCGAAGAAATCGACCGTGTCCTTCGGATAGCTCCATCCCGGCTCGTAACGGTTCCCGTAGAGGAGCCCGGCGAGCCTCCATCTTTCCTCCGGCAGGCCTTCTCCGGGGACGAACGCCGGGGCTATCTCGTATATCCTCAAATCCTCGCGCTTCCACGCGAGGTTCCGGGCCATGTTCTCAATGAGCGACGGGATGAGGCCGGCCCTCATGACCGTCTGCTCCTCGGTGAGCGGGTTAAGAAGCTCGACACCCTTTCCCGCTTCCACCCCGGACATGGCGAACAGCTCCCTTGAAACAAAGCTATAGTTCATGACCTCGGTAAAACCGGAGCCGGAGAGGAGGCTTCTTATCCTCCGCCGGAGGGCCGTGGCCTTCCCGGTCTCGCCGGGGGACATGGCCGCTATGGGCAGCGTCGTCGGTATATTATTATACCCGAAAATCCTGGCGACCTCTTCCATGAGGTCTATCTCGGTCGTCAGGTCCATCCTGTAGGACGGCGGGGCCGCGCTTATCACGCCGGGCGATGTTTCGCGGGCCGATATGCCGAGCCTCGATAGAATTTCAAGCGCCTCTTCCGCGCTTACTTCGACACCGAGCACACGGGCGGCCCTTTCGGTCCTGAAAATTATCTCGGCCGGTGCATGCTTCCCCGGATACATGTCTATGGAGCCTTTTGCGGCCTTCCCGCCCGCGAGCTTGAGGACAAGGCTTGCGGCCATGTCCAGCGCCCTTTTTACGCCTTCGATGTCCACACCCCTCTCGAACCTGTAGGAGGATTCTGACGAAAGGGCCTGCCTCCTCGACGTTTTCCTTACGCTCGACGGCTCGAACCACGCGCTCTCGATGAGGATCCGTTTTGTGGAATCCGTCACCTCGCTTCCGCTCCCGCCCATTACTCCGGCAAGGGCGACAGGGCCTTTCGAGTCGGCTATGACGAGAGTCGATGGGTCTAGGTTACGGCTCTTCCCGTCTATCGTCTCGATCGTCTCGCCTTCTCCGGCGAATCTCACGATTATGGAAGCCCCGTTGAGCCTGTCGAGGTCGAATGCGTGTAGCGGCTGGCCTGTTTCAAGGAGGACGAGGTTGGTGACGTCCACGACGTTGTTTATCGACCTTACGCCGTGGGCTTCGAGCCTTTTTTTAATATCATCGGGCGAGGGGCCGATGGCAACGCCCTCGATAACCCTGGCGGCGTATCTCCGGCACGTCGCGCCCTCTTCGATTGTAACGGTCGCGCACTCCCCTATCGGCCTTCCGGCCTCGTCTACCTTGAACTCCTTTTCCCTGAAGGCGGCCCTGGTGACGGCTGCCGCCTCCCTTGCCATGCCCCTTATGGAGAGGAGGTCAGCCCTGTTCGGGGTTATCCCGGCCTCCATCATGAAATCAGCGCCCAATATCGACCGGAAATCGACCCCGAGCGGCGCGTCCTCCGGGAGTATCATTATGCCCTCGGATGTGTCCTTAAGCCCGAGCTCCACCTCGGAGCACATCATGCCCTGGGACTCGACACCGCGTATCTTGGACTTCTTTATCTTGAAGCCGCCCGGAAGCTCCGCGCCGGGAATGGCCAGGGCGACCTTGTCGCCCGGCTTCATGTTCTTCGCGCCGCAGACGATGGAAAACTCTTCCTTGTCGGTCCTCACCTTGCAGAGCGAGAGCTTGTCGGCGTTCGGGTGCTTCTCGCACTCCACGACCTGGGCCGTAATAACGTTCGTAAACCCGCCGCCGATTTCCGCGACCGACTCTATCTCCGTGCCGGTCATGGTGAGCCTTTCGGCAAGCTCGCGGGCAGGTGGCGCGCCTTCGAGATACTCTTTTAGCCAATTGTAGCTGAAAAGCATTTTACTACCCTTTAACAGCCAGAATGATATTTTTAATTAACTTATTTGCGTAAGATATTGATTCAGAAAGGGAATGAACTGCCTAAAACTGCTCCAGGAACCTCATGTCGTTCTCGAAGAGGAGCCTCAAGTCGCCTATGCCGAATTTGAGCATCGCGACCCTCTCTACACCCAGCCCGAATGCGAAGCCGGTGTATTCCTCGGGGTCGTAGCCCACGCTTCTAAAGACGTTCGGGTGTATCATCCCGGCGCCCAGTATCTCGAGCCAGCCCGTGCCCTTGCATACCCTGCAGCCGTTGCCGCCACAGATTACGCACCTTATGTCAACCTCGGCCCCGGGCTCGACGAACGGGAAGAAGCTCGGGCGGAACCTGACGGCCGTCTGGCCGAATAGCCTTTCGAGGAATAGAGTAAGCACTGCCTTGAGGTTTGCGAACGATATGTCCCTGTCCACCATGAAACCCTCTATCTGGTGGAACATCGGGGAATGGGTAAGGTCGGAGTCCCTGCGGTAGACGGTGCCGGGGGCGATTACCCGGAGCGGCGGACGGCCCTTCTCCATGACCCGTATCTGGACCGGGGACGTATGCGTGCGGAGCACCACCTCGTCCGAGACGAAGAAGGTGTCCTGCATGTCCCTTGCTGGATGGTCCTTGGGGAAATTCAGGGCCTCGAAGTTGTAGTAGTCGAGCTCGACCTCCGGGCCCTCGGCTATGTCGAAGCCAAGGCCAGTGAAGATGTCCTCGATCTCGTCTGTTATCTGGGTTACGGGATGGAGCTTTCCGGGGCGTATGGACCTTCCGGGAAGGGTTATGTCGACCCGTTCCTTTTCGAGCCTTTCCCTCTTCCCGCTTTCATCCAGGGCCGAGAGAGCCCTGTCAAAGGCCTCTTCGAGCCGGGTCTTGAGGTTATTTATGGCTTCCCCGGCCTTCTTTCTCTCTTCAGGCGGAAGGGTGCCGAGGCCCTTCAGAAGCTCCGCGACCTCCCCCTTCCTCCCGAGATACCTGTTCCGGGCCTCCCTGAGGGCCTCCCTTTCCGAGGAGGCCCCTGAAAGCTCGTCGAGGGCCTCCCTTTCGAGGTCTTCGACTCTCCGGCTCATGCAGCGAGGCTGGTCCTGGCTATCTCGACTACCCTGGTGAAGGCGGCCGGATCCTTTACGGCCATGTCGGCCAGGGTCTTCCTGTCGATCTCGACATTGGCCCTCAAGAGCCCGTTCATCAAGCGGCTGTAGGTGATGTCGTTCATCCTGGCCGCCGCGTTTATCCTGGCTATCCAGAGGCTCCTTATCTCCCTCTTCTTGGTCCTCCTGTGCGCGTACGCGTACACGAGGGCCCTGTCCACGGCCTCCGTCGCTATGCGGTAGAGCTTTCCGCGGCCCGCCCTGTAGCCCTTTGCGGCCTTTAGTACCTTCTTCCTCTTCTTCTTGGCGTTGACGCCTCTTTTGACCCTCGGCATAACTGCTCCTTGACTGGTGATTTCATGCGGCGGGACTGCTGCGCTGGCACGACGGCCCCGCGCCCGCCTTTATTCGTTTCGGCCCTGCAGGTTTCCGGCAGGGCGAGCATCCTTAACCGTATGGCAGGAGCTTCTTTATCGAGTCCTCGTGCGTCGCGGAAATGAGGTCGGATTTCCTGAGCACCCTCTTGGCCTTGCTGGCCTTGCTCGTGAGGATGTGCCTCATGCCGGACTTCATCCTCTTGACCTTGCCTGTGCCGGTTATCTTGAACCTCTTCGCGGCGCCCTTGTTCGTCTTAAGCTTTGGCATTGCCTTCTATTCCTCCTGTGTCGTGGCCCCTGCGTCCTGGGCCGCTTCCGCCTTTACCGGCTTCTCGGCCTTTTGCGGGGCCGGCGCCAATATCATGCTCATGTTCCGGCCCTCGAGCCTTGGCGACGACTCGATGACCGCAAGGTCCTTGACCTCTTCGGCCACCCTCTTGAGCATCCCCATGCCGAGCTCGGTATGCGTTATCTCGCGGCCCCTGAAGATGATGGTGACCTTTACCTTGTCGCCCTCGCTCAGGAACCTCTTTATGTTCCGGAGCTTGAACTGGAAATCGTGCTCCCCGGTCTTGCCACGGAGCTTCATCTCCTTGATGCTGATAACGGTCTGCTTCTTCTTGGCTTCCTTGGCCTTCTTGCTCGTCTGGTACTTGAACTTGCCATAGTCCATTATGCGGCAGACCGGCGGGACCGCGGTCGGGGCCACCTCTACGAGGTCGAGCCCGACGCCCTCGGCTGCCGCGAGCGCGTCCCTCGTGGCCATGACCCCGAGCTGGTTGCCCTCGGCGTCAATGACCCTCACCTGCGGGACCCTTATCATCCTGTTTATTCTCGTAGTATCCTTTGCTATGAAAAATCACCCCCTAACTATTTCGGGCCTGTGCGGCTTTGTAGCGTTGCAAAATCGAATACGGGAGACTTGCCCCCGGTCAGCCCTGGACAACGGGCCTGTTCTCGGCCTTTATTACGGCAAGGAACTCCTCAACCGCCATCGACGGAAGCGTTGCCCCTCCACGTAGCCTCGGGGATACCTGCCTCGACTCGGTCTCCTTGTCGCCAATCACGAGCTGGTAGGGGACCTTCCGCAGCTGCGCCTCCCTCACCTTGAAACCGAGCTTCTCGTTTCTAATGTCGAGCTCGGCCCTTATGCCCTCGGCCTTGAGCTTCCTGTGGACCTCGCGGGCGAAGTCGTCGTTCCTCTCCGTGACCGTGAGCACTATGGCCTGCACCGGCGCGAGCCAGACCGGGAAAGCGCCGGCATAGTGCTCAACAAGGCAGCCGAAGAAGCGCTCGAGCGAGCCCATGAGCGCCCTGTGTATCATGATGGGCCTGCTCTCGCCGCCGTTTTCGTCCCTGTACGTGACGTCGAACCTCTCCGGGAGGTTGAAGTCGACCTGTATGGTCGAGCACTGCCATGCCCTCCCGAGGACGTCTTTTATCTTTATGTCTATCTTCGGGCCGTAGAAGACCCCCTCGCCGGGGTCTATGCTGTATTTCAATCCCTGGGATTCGAGCGCGCCCTTAAGGGCGGATTCCGCCTTTGCCCAGTTATCGAGGCTCCCGACGTACTTCTCGGGCCTGGTGCTCAAGTATATATCAAATTCGCTGAATCCAAAAGAATTTAATACGAAAAGGGTAAATTTCAGGACCCCCTTGATCTCGTCCTCAAGCTGGTCCGGGGTCATGAAAATGTGCGCGTCGTCCTGGGTGAAGCCCCTTACCCTCAAAAGCCCGTGCAGCGCGCCGGAGCGCTCATATCTGTAAACCGTGCCGAGCTCGGCGTAACGCATGGGCAGGTCCCTGTAGCTACGGAGCTGGCTCTTGTATATATTGATGTGGAACGGGCAGTTCATGGGCTTGACTATATAGTCCTGCCCCTCGACGTCCATCGGGGAGAAGAGGCTCTCCCTGTAGAAGTCCCAGTGCCCGCTCGTCTTCCAGAGGCCCACCTGCGCTATGTGCGGGGTGTATATTATCGAGTAATCGGCCTTTACGTGCTCGGCCTTCCAGAAGTCCTCGATAAGCATCCTGACGGTTGCGCCGTTCGGGTGCCAGAGGACCAGGCCGGAGCCTATGTCCTCCCCGGTAGAGAAAAGGTCAAGCTCCTTGCCGAGCTTCCTGTGGTCCCTCCTCTTTGCCTCCTCGAGCCTCTCAAGGTGCGCCTTAAGGTCCTCTTTCCTGGCGAAGGCCGTGCCGTAGACCCTCTGGAGCATCTTCCTCTTCTCGTCGCCCCTCCAGTAGGCACCGGCTGCGCCGGTGAGCTTGAATGCCTTTATCCAGCCCGTTGACGGGAGGTGCGGCCCCCGGCAGAGGTCGACGAAACCGGAGTGCCTGTAAAGGCTCACCTCGCCTTCGGGCAGCTCCCGTATTATCTCTTCCTTGTATGTCTCGCCCATTCCGGAGAAGAGCTTCAGGGCATCTTCCCTGGAGACCGCCTCCCTCGCGAACGGGTGGTCGCCCTTTATTATCTCCCCCATCCTCTTTTCGATCTTCTCGATGTCCTCGGGGGTGAAGGGCCGGTCGACTTCGAAATCGTAGTAGAACCCGTCCTCGATGGCCGGGCCTATGGCTATCCTGGCCTCCTTGTAAAGCGACTTCACGGCCTCCGCCATGACGTGCGCGGCGGAGTGGCGGAGTATCTCAAGGCCTTCGGGCGATTCGAGCGTTACCGGCTCGACCTTAATGGCCCCGTTCCCGGCGCCGAGCCTGGACCTCAAGTCCCTTGCGGATCCGTCAACCCTGGCTGCCACGGTCTTTTTCAGAAGGTCCCTGTCATGGGCCTTCAAGACCTCGAAGAGGCACGCCTCTGGGGCGAATTCCAGCTCGTCCCCGCTCGGGAAAATAACTTTTGCCATCAAAGACCTGTGCCCGGCTCCGTTTCTGTGAAATCAACAAAAGGCATCACCCGCCACAAACGGCAATATCTAGCTGCTGCCGCCGTGGTGCATGATACCTTGGCTAACAAATGGTAGGCACGGGCGGTTTCGAACCGCCGACCTCTACCGTGTCAAGGTAGCGCTCTACCCCTGAGCTACGCGCCTATGGGATTCTCAAGTTCCAACAGTCCTGAACGCAGCCTGCAAGGCGTCCCTCTCCGGCTTGTCCAGGGCATATTCTCCCGGGCCTCTCATTGTAAATCCCGGGGAAATGAACATAGAACCTGAATATATAAACATTTTTGAAGATTTTGTCAAGACAGTTTATGACCTTAAGGCGCGTCCGTTGCCAGCGCTTTATATATTAACAGAAACAATACATCCGATAAACCATTTTCAAGCCGGTCGAAACACCGGGCTTGCCGTTCCGCTGGATGCGCTTATCTATGGATTTTGCCTCATCCGCCCGGGAAGGCGGTTTTCGGGATTGTGAAATGGAAGCTTGAGCCGGCTCCTGGCTCCGACTCCACCCATATTCGGCCGCCATGCCTCTCGACCACCTTCTTTGATATCGCGAGCCCGAGGCCGGTCCCGGGGTACTCCGGCCCGTGAAGCCGCTGGAAGAGGTCGAATACCTTATCCAGATGCGCCGGGTCTATCCCTATGCCGTTGTCGGCAACAGTAAAGACCCATTCACCCTCTCCCTCCGCGGCAAAAACCCGTATCTCCGGCCTCCTGGCCTTTTCGCGGAACTTCATCGCGTTCGCCAGAAGGTTCTGGAAGACCTGCGAGAGCTGGACCGGGTCTGCCATGACCCGCGGCAGCTCGCCCTTTTCAATGACGGCCCGCGACTCCTTTATCGCGACCGTGAGGTTCCCGAGCACCTCGTCAAGCACCTCTCCGGTGTCGACTGGCTCGAACGGCCGCGCCTGGGTGGTGACGCGCGAGTATTCGAGGAGGTCGTCGATTATCTTCTGCATCCTTGCCGCCCCTGCAGAGGCGAACGCTATCCGCTTCCTGGCCTCCTCGTCGAGGCTTCCGGCGTACTTCCTCTCGACCAGCCTCAAGTACCCGTCTATCATCCGGAGCGGCTCCTTAAGGTCGTGCGAGGCGATATATGCGAAATTCTGGAGCTCTTCGTTGCTCCTTTCAAGCTCCCTGGCGTACGACCTCGTCTCCCTGAAAAGGCGGGCGATCGATATCGCGAGGGCGGCCCTGTCCGCAAGGTCCTGGAGAAGGAGCTTCTCCGCCGGGGTGAACGATTCGCCTTCATCCGGCCTGAAGCATGCGATAAGCCCGATGACCCTGCCTTCAGACCTGAGCGGGGTAACGAGAGCGCTCCTTATCCCGAGGCGCTCCATCACGGCGCGGTATTCGGGCCGGATGGTCTTCCAAATCTCCTCGGGCGAGCCGAATGAAAACTGGCGGCCCTCGCTCATCATCCTGCCGCCCACTCCCCTGCCGGAGGGCTGGGGATTGGAGGCTATGAATCCCAGCATCTCCTCACGAAGCCCCTTTTCAGGATGGTAAACGGCCACGGGTTCGAGCCACTTGCCGTCCCTGGAGACAAGCCTTATTACGCATGGCACCTTCACGAGGTCGCCTATGTACTTCGCTATCGTGTCCAGCACGCCCTGGTAATCGGTAACCACGTTGGCCATGGCGTCCGAGAGCTCGGAGAGCGCCCTGGACCTCTCGGCCTCCCTCCTCACTTCTTCCGCCCTCTTGAGCCCGGTTATATCCAGCATGGTCCCGGAGATTACCTCATGAAGGACGGTAGCGCTCATGAGAATGGTCTTCACCTCGCCGGTCTTCGTAAGCCCCTCGACCTCGAAGGCGTCGACCCGCCCTTTTTCACTGAGTATCCCCAGGAACTCCGCCCTTGATGAAGGGTCCCTGTACCTCGGCATCGCGCCCGCCCTCACCATCTCTTCAGGCGAGTCGAAGTCGAATATCCTGGCAAGCGCCGCGTTCGCGAAAAGAAGCTCTCCATCGAATGTAGACCTGAATATGCCGGCAAGAGACGTGTCTACAAGGTTCCTGTACTTGGTTTCCGAAAGCCTCAAGGCCTCTATGGCCCGGATCCTTTCAGCCGTTTCCCTGGCAAGCTCGTCCCTTGACGCTGTGACTTTCTTAAGGTCCTCCGCCATCTTGTCGAACGACCTTGAAAAAGCGGCCAGCTCGTCCTTCCCTTCTATCCCGACCCTGTAGTCGAGGTTGCCTGTCGCGAACTCCATCGCCCCTTTCCTCAGCTCTTCAATGGGCCGCGTAATGGCGAGCGCGGTGGAATATGATATGAATACAGCGACCACGGCAACGCACGCGCCGACGAGGAAGATGACATAGTTCACGTTTTTGAGCGGCGCTACGGCATAAGACTCCTCCTGCTCTACGACGAGCGCCCACCTGGGCCCGTCCTGGATATTCACGCACTCGGACGCGCCCCAGACGTTTTGTCCGACCTTGTCGACCCACATGCCGAGCGCGTCGCTCGACCGGGCCAGGCATTCATCGACCGGGAAGGTCAGTATCTTTTCCGAAAGCGGCGCTAAAACCGGGGCCTTCCTGGAGCTCGTGAGAAGGAGCCCCTCCCGGTTCACGATGAAGATGTCGACCCCTGCCCGCCTTTCTATCTCGGACGGCTCGTCGCCGAGCCTTTCGAGCCGCTCGCCCGTCACAAGCTCGTCGGCAAGGGTTATGCTGTACCCGTTCATAAGGACGCCCACTACTTCTCCGCCGCTCCTTACGGGCGCTGATACCGGTATGTAATAATGTGTCCGTCCGGCATGGTAATGGAGACTCGCGTCCTGTATGTTGCTCTTTTGAAGTCCGGTCCTGAAATAGGGTTCTTCGCTCTCGTCCCTGCCGACGAAATCGGGGTCCGTGCTCGCGACCACCCTCCCTGAAAGGTCAAGCAGGTGTATCTCTATTATCTCCTCATCCAGGGGGCGCTTATCCGCCCTAAGGTAGTCTCCGAGTGCTCCGCCCTCTATCGTAATCTCAGGCGGGGACATGGCGCGCATGCGGGCGAGCGTCCCGGCTATCCTGTCGTCTGAGGAGAATACCCGCGCGATTTCCTTTTTAGCCTGCAGGAACTCAAGGAGTTGCGCCTTTTTCGTGACTGCCAGGAAGCTCAGGTTTGACAGCGTGTTCCTTTCGATGTACCTTCTGCCGTTCTCAAGGAGGAGAAGGCCGATGAAAATGGCCGGTATGAGAGAAAAGGCGAGGAAAAGTATGATGAGGCGGGACTTTATGCTCATCTCCGCGACCTCGCTATTATAATGAGGCAGATCCCAATCGATACGAAGAGTATGGCGGTCGGGACTGCCATCGCCCCGCTCACCCCCGGCATCAGGAAATAGAGTCCGGGCTCGCCGAGCAGATAGCCGAGGAGGGATGAAAGTCCAGTGAGCGCGATGAAGACGCCAAAGGCCCAGGACCACCAGGGAAGGACCCTTTGCCTGAGGAGCACGGCTATCGCGAGGGCGGCGATAAGTATGAAATCCAGCATGGTGGCTATGGAGGGCATGCCCGGCACCTCGGTCATTGCCGCGGACGGGTCCTCCCTTACGAACAGGGCCTCGACTCCCGCCGCGACGCCGAATAACGAGGAAGCGAAAAGCGTTGCCATGAGGAGGAGTATCACGAGAGCCGATATAGGGAGCGCCACCTGCGCCCCCGACATCTCGCCCCTTGCGGCCTCGGCGAGGTAATAAAGGACCACTCCGCTAAGGAAAAAAGACAGTGCGGTTGAGAACTTCATGGTCACATAGCCCGGGGCGAACGTCGTCAGGAATTCCAGCCCCAGCCACCAGGCCGCCATCTCGACCAAACCGCCCGCCGCCACAGCGATTGAAATGGCCCTGGCAGCCCTGAGCCTGTCGATTGCCATCACCTGCACCCCCGTATCCGGCGCTCCAATATGGTCAGCTGTCCCCAATATAAAAAGGCTGCATGAGGGCCGTTTTGTCAAACGCCCAAACAAAAAAGCCCGCCTTATGGCGGGCTTTTTATTGCTCCGTACGCGGCTCCTGTCAGGATGCTGGAAAAGTCCTTCCTGGACCTTTTAACCACTGCTTGGCCGGAATGAATCCGTCCAAACCTCACAAATTGCCCGGCTTGGATAGTCTTCGCAATTCTGCAATCCATCCGCGGATTGCCCCGGCAGGGTGTTTCCAGCACCGTGTCAGCTGTTTTTCCCTTTTTCCCTCAGCTGTTTCCTGAGGGCGGGGAGCTTGTCCCTGAACTCGCGTGTTGCCGAGGCCGCGTCCCCGGGCCCGGCAACCACAGTGGGCTTTATGAGTATCACGAGCTCTGTCTTGCTTTTGGATCTGCTGCTGAACTTGAAAAGGTTCCCGATTACTGGCACCCTGCTCAAGACCGGTATCCCGCTCGAGGAGGAATCGAACCTCTCCTGTATGAGCCCGCCTATGACGAGCGTTTCACCGTCGGAGGCAACTACCGAGGTCTCGGCCTCCCTCTTCGTGAAGGACGGATAGGTGGCGTTCCCTATAACCCTGTCAGTTGACCTGTCGCTCACCTCCTGTCTGATGGTCATGGCTACCTTGCCGGTCTCCGTTATGTAAGGCACGACCGTGAGTATCACGCCCGTTTTCCTGTACTCGATATTCTGGATAATTCCGGCGGTGCCGGTTACCGCGTTCTGGGTAGACTGGGTCGAGACTGGCTCGTCGCTCCCGACGTTTATGGACGCCTTCTCGTAGTTCTTAACCATGATATGCGGGTTGCTCAATATGTCCACCTTGCCCTCCGAGGCAAGGGCCTGTATGGCCGCGAAGAACCTGCTCGCGTCGGTAGCGAGTACCGACAGCCCGGATGGCGCAGGAGCGCCTATGGGAGGTATTATAGGCGCCCTCGGGTCGGCAAGCGTGGGGTTTGGCACAATCCCGGTATTCTGCTGAAGGTTCGCCTCGCCCGAAAGGAGCGACCACTGTATGCCGAACCTCGTGCTCTCATCGAGCTTTATCTCCGCGATGAGCGCCTCGATGAGCACCTGCCTGGGGAACTTATCGAGCTCGTTTAGCGTACCCAGCATCTTGAGGTACTCTCCCTGTGGGGCGTTTATGATGAGCGCGTTGGCAGGCTCGTATAGCAGTATCCTGGCCCGGTCGCCGGATCGCAGTGCGCCGCGCACCTGAGCCTGCTCAGGTATGGGAGCTATGTTCGCCGGGGCAGGAGGGGCTGCGCCGGTCCGGGACGAAGGGCCGCCTCCGTAGACCTCCTCGAGCACGGCCATAAGGTTCGAGGCCATGTCGTTCCTGGCGTAATAAACGTGAATCGAAGTCGACCCGGCCGGGGAAGCGGTATCGAGCCGGGCTATCCACCCGGCCACGGACTCCATCAACTCCTTGCCTGAAGAGAGGACGATGATGCTATTAAGGCGCTCAAGCGGCACGACCGCAAGCTGCGCGTCATCCTTGCCGATGCCGACGGCCGAGAGGATCTCCTCAAGCTCGCCGTAAAGGGCCCTTGCGTCCGCGTTCCTTACCGGGACCATCGCTATCTCCACCCTCTCGAAGGCGTCCACGTCGAGGCTTTTGATGAGCTCTATCATGCCCCTGCCCCTGGCCGAGCCATCGGTTATCACAAGGGTATTCGACCTTGGCAGCGCGGTTATGCTACCCGCGCTTGAGAGCATGGGCTTAAGGACTGCAAGCATGTCGTTGGCCGATATGAAATGAAGCGGCACTACGATGGTCGTTAGGCCGCTTGCAAGGCTTATCTCCCCCGGGTCCTTTTTGCTCAGGATGTTCCCTGGATGCTGCCTTCCGCCCGATGCCGGGACGACCTTGTAATAGTCCCCGGATTTCACTGCCGAAAGGCCGTTCACCTCCAGTATCGATTCGAGTATGGCAAGCATGTCTTCGCGCCGCACCGGCCTCACCGTCTCGACAGACACCCTGGCGTTTATGCCCGGAGCGATTATGAAGTTCTCGCCGGTGAGCTCGCCTATTGTGCGGAGCACTTCCCGGAGGCCGGCGTCGTTGAAGTTAAGCATGGCACTGCCGGCTGCGGGCCTCAAGCCCCTGCCTGGCCGGAGCTCCTGGTCCGGGCCTGACCGGCTGAGCGGAGGAAGCCCGTGATGGGTGTCGGGACCCTCCATCACATTATCTGAAGGACTCTCGGATGACGGCGCCATACCGCCGGAAGCCTCCTCCGGGACAAGCTCTTGAGAAGGGACCTGGTCCGGCGAAACCCCCTTGACCGGGCCGTCTCCGGGGGCGGTCGTTTCCGGGGCGGCCTCCGCGGCAATTCGATGAGCATCATCAGGGGAAATTCTTTTCTCTTCAAGGATGGGCGTTATTGTGACCTCGTCTGATGTGAAAAATGGCCTTGCTGAAGCCTCCTCTGCATGCGAGAGGCCCGGTAAAAGGAGCGCCCCGCAGAGCGCGAGCGCACAAAAGACGCCGCCGGAGAGCGGCTTATGGGACGCCATGTTTTCCGTCATTCGCCGGCCCATTCGTTTCCGCCGTTCTCTTCCATCCCGTCCTCTGTTTTTCCGGGGGCCGGCATATCTGATTGGACGCCGCCCCCGGTAACGGCAGGCGAAAAATTCCGGAACGCCCCTGTGCGATGCTGCCCGGGAACCCGGTCTGCCGCGGGCTTTCGCCCGCTGGACATCCTCGCCCTAAGCACCTCGTCACCGCGCTTAAGGACGACCGTGTCCCTCGTTATGTCCACTATGATGAATTCCTCTATCTGGTCTCCCACCCTGTAAGCACCGGAGCCGGAAGAGGAGCCATGCCAGCTGAGCATCGCCACGCCGCCCGTATCGAGTATCACGGTGCCGGTGAGGGTCACCTCGGGAGCCGGCCTCTGGGGCGGCTTGACCGGCCCGGATTTCGTACCGGGCCTCCGCGCCTGATCGGGCTTCTCCCTCGACGGCCTGAAAAGGTCCTTATCCACTATCACTCCGAGATTCGCCTCGCCTTTGCGGACAGCCGCCTCCGAGGGGCTGGAAGCCTCATGGACCGTAGCGAGCGCGGCAAACGCCGCAAAAATCAACCAGGCGTTTGGGCAAGGTCGCCTCCGCATCAGCTCGCAAGCTCCACTTTCCTTATGACCCCTTCGACCACGAGCGTAACGTCAAGCCTTCCGGGCTCGCGCTCTCCCCGCGACCGTATCCTTACCGACCTTACTCCCATTGCCGGACTGGAGCCCTTCATATCCGAAAGGAGCTCCTTCAATTCCGAGATGCCGGCCCTGAACCGGAACTCAACCGGCACGCCGACGTATCTCCCCCTGTCAACGGTCTTGAGGGCGCGCTCGGAAGATATCCTTATGCCGCTCCTGGCGGAATGGTCCCTGAACGCGCCCTGAAGGTGCGCGGCCCCGAGCGACGGCGTCGTGCCGGGAAGAAGCCCCTCTTCGAGCTTTTGAAGCTCCTCCGTCTTTTTCTCCACAAGCTCCTCCAGTTCATCGGCTCGGTCGACGAGGTCGGCCCAGACGACAAGCTCCCCGCTCTTCAACCGGGCCTCCTCTTTCATGCCTGAGTAATACTCGGAAACCGAGCCTGCGGCCAGGAACGCGACAAGCGCAGCGGCCAGAAGGTATACCGCCGAAGGCACTTTCCCGGCCCGGGACCGGAGCCCGTCACCTCCGCGCATCGGCTTCCTCCCCGGCCGGGTTGTTGACCCTGAACCGTATCCTGAAGCGCTCCTTCCCGTCCGGCCCTGCGGTGACCGGGCCGTCGAACTCGATTGAGCTGCCGAGCCCGGAGCGTTCAAGCGCCATGAAAAGCCCTGAGGCCTTTCCTGAGGCCCCCTCGACCTCTATCGTCTTCCCGTCGTATTCCATCCCGGTCAGATAGGTGTCGGACGGGGTGGCCTCGGTAAGCCTCTTCAAAATCTCCAGGAACTCCGGAGCGCCCTCTCCCCTGACCTCGCGGAAAACGCTTATGTCTGCCTCTATGGCTGAGAGAGCGGCGGTAAGCGCCTGGGCCCTGCCCCTCTCAGGCCCGAGCTCGGCAAGCGCCCTGTTGAGCTTCCTTAGCGTGAGCGCTTCGTTCACCAGAAAGAACGCGGGAAGGAGGAGCGCGAGCCCGAGCGCACCGCCTGCCGCCGTCAGTGCCGCGCCCCTGGCCTTAAGCGCGCCCTTCGACCTCGGCTGAAGGCCGGCTGACCTTGCTTTCCTGTCGAACAGAAGGAGCGCGGCCCCGTTCGCAACGGATATGGCCGGCGCATCATCGTATCCGGAAACCTCAAGCCCAGTTTGCCGGGCTGCCTCCTGTGCCTCTTCCGCCTGCCGCGAATCCCCGCCTTCGCATACTATGAAACAGCGGCTCAGGGCCCCTTCCGCCGCCATCGATGCGAACCTGAGCTCCCTCTCGAACGCGCCCCGCCCGGCAGCCTTGAAGGAGCGGGAATAGCACGGCGTTCTGGCTCTTGCCCATGCGATTATTTGGACCCCGTCCTCCTTTATTGCGAGCAAAGCGGCCCCGAGAGGAGGCGCTTTGCTCGCACGGGAGAGCGCCTTCAGGACGGCCCTTTCCGCGGTAGTCACAAAGAGGAGGCGCAGCCCGGCGCTCTCAAGCGCCTTAAGCGTCATCTCGACTGTCTCCGAAGGCGCTGCGGAAAAGAGCAACAGCTGACTCTCCGGCCCCGACTCGATCTTTTCGAATGAGTACGCCCATTCCGACGAATCGGAAGGCAGGTGCTTTTCGAGCTCAAAGGCCAGCACCCCCCGGAGCGAATCCCCCCCGGCGGGAGGCAGCCCTATCGACCTTGAGACATAGCCTCCAAAGGGAAGCGCAACAGAGACCCCAAGCCCCATGAGGCGCTTCCTCTCCGCGTATTCCTTGAGCCCTGCGGCCCTTTCATCGACGCTTCCATCGAGCGTAAAGGCCCTTTCAGCCCTTAGCCCCGAGGCCTTCCTCCTCAGGTGAAATGCATTCCAGCGGCGCTTTCCCGCCTCAATGCCTATCGCGTTCAGTATCAACGGTACCCGACCCCATGCTCGCGCCAGGAGATGAAGACCGCGTCCTTTCCGCCGGGCTTTTTCGCTATGGCGGCCTCTATCGTGTACCGGATGCCGCCCTTTTCGCCGGTCGAGGTAGCGACGAAGAACTCCGAGGTGACGAGCCCGCCGTGCGACCTGATACTCATGAAGCCCTCGGTCTTTCTCTTGAGGAGTATCTCGTTCGCGACCCCGGGCCCGTAAACGGCCGAAAGCACCGTCTCGCCCGCGGTATTGAGGTTCAGTCTGCCGTCCCCGTGCACGGTAACGAGCCTCCCGATGCCGCCATTCCCGCCGTCCCGCCCGTAAAAGAACTCCCGGCTTACGCCCTTCACGAGCAGCAGCTCTTCCGTGAAATCGAAAGGGCCGTCCTTTGAGCCGTAGGGGAAAGGCAGCGAGCCGTAATAGTCGTCCTCGGCGCCGTTCATGTGATAGTCGCCGTTTTCGTCACGCCAGTCGATTATGGAATCGGTTATCGAGTCCCTCGCGGCCTTGTCCGCTCCGGAAAGGCGCAGAAGCTCGTCGATTACACCCCGCTGGGCCGTGTTCAGGTTTACCTTGGCCCGCTCGTCCTCTATTCCGTATGAGACCGTGCCCTCTCCCAGCTTGAACTCCCTTTTGGAAGGAAGCGGATGAAATCCGTCCGAAGTCTTTTCAAGGAACACGAGCCCGGCCTCGCTTGACGCCACCACCTCGTAGTCTGCCGAGACCTCGGCAGCCGCCATGTACACCCCTGCCACCGCGAGCGCCCATGCAGAGGCCTCGTCCTCGAAGCTCGATGTCGCGGCGCTTTCAATCCTCATCGTGTACACGAACCCAGGCGCTATGAGGAACATGAGCGCAAGGAGCCATAAGACCAGCACGAGCGAGAGGCCTCTTTCGGAAGCGCGGGCGGCCTTCAATCACCTGCCCCGCTGCCTTTCCCGGCCATGAGCGCCGTCTCGAATGAGACCGGAGCGCCGCTATTTCCTGAAAGCCTCACCCTCACCATTTGAGGGAGCTTCTTCGTGAGCGCCGCGTCCCACTCATCGCGCCACGCGCCGTCGCCGAAATAGGCGAACTCCAGGGCCGCGGCAGCGCCTGCCACGACTGAACGCTTTCCGCCCCCGTCCGCGAGCGGGAGAGCGGATTCTTCCAGCAGAAGCCCCTCTCCCGTGGCCGAATACCGTATGAGCACCGCGCCGCCCCAGGGCACGCCGGGAGAAACGGTCCTCCCCGAAGTGACGAAGGCGATGCTTTCCGGGCCGCCGAGGAAGATGATTTCCCCTTCCCCGTCCCTGTATGGGTAAGCTGACGCGAGCGTTTTCCTCATCTCGCCCGAGACATACCTTTTCATGAACGCCTCTTCCGCCGCCCTGTCGCCGCTCTCCCAGACCCCTAGCCCGAACCTCAGGGCTGCAAGGGCGGTAAGGGCGATTACAGCGACGACCGAGATTGAGATTAGGACCTCCAAAAGGGTGAATCCCCTTTTATCCACCAGAGAGGCCCTTTAACGAAATGAGCCTGAACTCGGCCCCGGAGGCGAGGTCCGTCGTCGTGACGACCACCTTGAGCAGCCTGGGAGCGCCGTCTACAGCCGCGCCGTAAGGATAGGCCTCCATCCTCCAGGCGAACCCGTCGCCCGTGACCCCTTCGGAGACGCCTTCTTCCATAAGCCCCTCGAACATGGACCCGAACCTCTCACTGGCTGCGAGAACAAGCCCTGTCCGGCCGTTCGCCTCCTTGGCGAGCCTGAGCCCGCCGGCTACAAGCGCAAGGAGCACGCCCAGGGCCGCCCCCATGATGGCAATGGAGGCCATGACCTCTATAAGGGTAAAACCGTTTTTATCCTTCACTCGCCTGCGGCCTCGACCCTCACTCGGCCCGAGCCGTCTAGTACGAGCCTGTATGCGGCCTCTCCGTATTTCACGTCGAACTCAGCGGGGCTTGAAGTGCCTGCCGGAAAGAACGCGGCCTCGGATCCCCTGACCTCCCCGTTCCCTTGAGGGAGCGCGACCTCTTTCACCGTCCCTATTCCGTCACGTATGGCGAGTACGCCGCCGGTATAGACCGCGTAATGGACTGCCCTGTCCCTTACGGCCCTTATCCGGGCGTCTTCCAGCCCGGCCTTGAGCGTACGCACGGCCGATTTGGCCCTGAAACCTTCCAGCCCCGGGGTAATGGAAGGCGCCACAAATGCCGCCGCCACCCCGATGATGACCAGCACAAGGAGGAGTTCCAGGAACGTAAAGCCCCCTGGCCTTCTACAGGCCGCCATCGAGGCTTCTCCAGCTTACGATGTCCGTGGCGTCTCCCTCGCCGCCTGGCGCGCCGTCTGAGCCGAAGGAGACTATTTCGTACTCCTCGCGCTCGCCCGGCGACCTGTACATGAACTCCCGTCCCCAGGGGTCTTTTGGTATCTCCTTCCTCAGATATGGCCCCCGCCAGCGCTCTATATTCATCGGGTTCTCCCGGAGCGCGGCCAGGCCTTCAACCGTCGTCGGGTATCTCCCCGCGTCGAGGCGGAACTGGTCAAGGGCCGCCCCGAATAGCTCTATCTGGACCTCTGCGGCCTTGATCCTCGACCGCTCGACTTTTCCGAGGAACCTGGGGGCCACAAGGGCCGCAAGGAGGCCGATGATAACGACCACGACCATGAGTTCGACGAGCGTGAAGGCGCGCTCTGACGAAACAAAGGCCGTTTTCCCGGCGTGCCGCATCTCGCTCCTTTCCTTTAAGACCCGCGGAGGGGCGCCCCTAAAGGGGGATGTCGTTAAGGCTGAAGACCGCAAGGAGCATCGATATGACGATCGAGCCGACGATAAGGGACATGACGAGTATTATGGCGGGCTCAAGCGTAGAGACTGCCCTCTTGACCGAAGTCCTTATCTCGTGCTCGTAGTCCGAAGCTACTTTAAGGAGCATCTCATCGAGTCTACCGGTCTCCTCGCCGACCGCGAGCATGTGGGAGGCGAGCCTCGGGAAGGAGCCGGTTTCCGCGACCGGGGCCGCCACTCCCCTTCCCTTCCTTACCCCTTCGAGCACCGGGGCAAGGTCTTTTTCCATCGCCACGTTCCCCGTAGACCTGACAGAGAGGCCGAGGGCCTCGATAATCGGCACGCCGGACTTAAGGAGCATCCCGAGCGTCCTTGAAAACCTCGCGGCAGCCGCCTTCCCAAGTATCGGACCGAGTATCGGCAGGGAGAGCTTGCGGCGGTCGAGCCAGAGCCGCCCATCCGGGCTGCCGCGGAACCTCTCAAGCCCGAGCCATGCGAGCCCAAACGCGAGCGGCAGGACCCAGAACCACGAAGAGAGGAAACGCCCTGCCGCAACGAGCGCCACAGCCGGAAGCGGCGCGGCCCCGCCGAGGTCCTCGAAGATCATTGCGAACCTCGGCACGACGAAGATGAGCATGAAGACCACGGCCCCGCCGCCGAAAGTCGTAAGGAGCAGGGGGTATACAAGCGCCGACCGTATCTCGTCCTTCAGCCTCTCGGTCTCCTCAAGATACGCGCCGAGCCGCTTAAGGCAATCCTCTAGCGTGCCGCCGGCCTCCCCTGCCCTGGCGGTATTTACATAAAGTGCCGGGAACTCCACGTTACGCTCAAGGCAGTCCGCCAGCGGCCTCCCGCCCCGGACTCCATTGAGTACGTCGCTTATGACAGCCGTGAAAGAGGCGTCCTCCTCAAGCTCGGCAAGGAGCGCGAGCGACTTATCCAGAGGTATGCCGGCCTCGAGCATGCTCGCGAGCTGGTGCGTGAACGAGGCTACGCGCCTGCAGCCGGCCTTCCTCTTGAAAAGGGACCTCCCTTTCGGCTCTTTTTCCGTCCGGGCGGCCCTGGACGCGGATGAAGGATAATAGCCCATTGAGCGGAGCCTATCGGCAAGGTCCCGCTCGTCCCTGGCCTTGAGCCTCCCCCTTATCTCCTTTCCGGACCGGTCTACAGCCTTGTAGCTGAATGTCTCCATTTACTGAAGGGTAACCCGTTCCACCTCTTCCACCGTGGTAATTCCCGAGATGACCTTGTCCCAGCCGTCGGACCTCAATGGCGCCATGCCCTCCGAGATGGCGGCGCGCTTGATCGCCGCTGCCCCCTGCCGCTCTACCGTAAGCTCCCGGATCCTGTCAGTCACGGCCATGAGCTCGAATATCCCGGTCCGGCCCCTGTAGCCGGTCCCGCCGCACTCCGCGCAGCCGCCGCCCCTCGCAAGGACTGCGATGCGTTCAGGAGGAACCCTTGCTTCAATGAGGAGCTTGAGTTCCCTCTCAGACGGGGCATAGCTCTCCCTGCAGGCGGGGCAGATGACCCGCACGAGCCTCTGGGCGAGCACGCCGAGGAGGCATGAGGAGATGAGATACCCTTCGATGCCCATGTCCAGGAGCCTTGCCACCGCGCCGGCGGCGTCGTTCGTGTGCATGGTCGAGAGTATCAGGTGCCCGGTAAGGGCCGAATGGACGGCTATTTCGGCCGTCTCGGCGTCCCTTATCTCGCCCACCATTATTATGTCAGGGTCCTGCCTCACGATTGAGCGGAGGCCGTTCGCGAAGGTCAGGCCTATGCCCGGCTTGACCTGTATCTGGTTCACTCCCTCGAGCTTGTACTCTATCGGGTCCTCGATGGTTATGACCTTCCTGCTGCAGGTGTCCATCCTGGAGAGGGCCGCATAGAGCGTGGTCGTTTTCCCGCTCCCGGTCGGGCCGGTGACCAGTATCATCCCGTGCGGCTGGGCGGCGAGGGCGGAGAAGGCGTCCCTTGTTTGCCCGGGAAAGCCGAGGCCATCGAGCGCGAGCGCGGGGTCCGGGTCAAGGAGCCTCATTACGATGCTCTCGCCGTAGAGGGTCGGCACCGTCGAGACCCTTATGTCGACCTCCCTGCCCGAGGCCGTGTGCTTTATCCTGCCGTCCTGGGGAAGCCTCCTCTCGGCTATATTGAGCCTGGCCATTATCTTGACCCTCGAAGAGACGACCGGATGGAGCCTTCCGGGCAGGGTCTCCGAGAGGTGGAGGACGCCGTCGACCCTGTACCTGATATTCAGCCCGCCCTCGAACGGCTCTATGTGGATGTCGCTTGCGCGCCTCTCAACCGCCCTCGCGATCACGAGGTTCACGAGCTCTATTACCGGGGCCTCGAGCGCGGCCTCCTTGAGCCCCTCCATTTCGTCACGGTCCCTGCGGGCCTGGCCCGTCTCCTTCTCGTCGAGGTCGCCGATCAGCTCGTTCATTTCCCTGCCCCGGCTGCCGTAACTCCTTTCAATGAAATCGAGTATCTGCCCCGGCGCCCCGAAAGCCAGCTCTACCTCCATGCCGGTAAACGCCTTCAGGGCCTCGGCAGGGAAAGGGTCCTGCGGGCGCGCCGAGGCGACCAGAAGCGTTCCGCCTTCGACTGCCACCGGGACCACGCGGTTCTCTTTCAGGAAAGCGCAGGCAGGCTGCCGCCCTAAAGGGACAGGCCCCTCCGGGAAATCCTTTTCCACCACCGCCCGCACTCCCAGGGAGCCCGCTACCTGAAGCGCGAAATCATCGGCCGAGATGAAACCCAGCCGCGCGAGCGCCTCTCCGGTCATGCGTCCTGTCCGCGACCCTTCATCCAGCGCGGCCAGGAGCATCTCCTCCGTGATGAGAGAGAGCCTCATGAGCCTCTCGCCGATCCTCTCGCGGCACATAGGCAGAAGGGCGCCCGACCCTTTTCGCTCAATTACGGACAAAGGGCGGCGGTGCACCGGCTGAATTTTTTCCGGGCCAAATTGCCTCGTTATGCCTGCAACGGCTGTCGATAAAGGATGAAAGGAAACGCCTGGCGACTCCACCCTTCGCATTGCCGGCCCGCAGGCCGGACCAGTATGGAGTTGGAGCCCGCTATCGGTTTTCACGTGCGGGTGGAGGCGTCAAGCGTATTCCGGCCAGGCCAGAGCCCGTGGCCGGGTTTCAGGAAAAAACGCGCTTGGCTCAGGTCAAGGCCGGTGATCGGCTACCGGCGATTTTGGTTGTTTATGGAAGTTAGCGCCCGCCGCGGCAGGGCGCATGGGAAGAACCACGGCATCGACGAAATAACTCTATACCATCTTTTCCGGTTGTCAATGGAGCGGAGTAAAATGTTCAGCCGCGGACTACAGCTGCGGAAGAAAATTTTCCAATCACCACGAGGACGCTGTCGCCGGGCTTTAGTATGTTACCGTGATTGGGGATCGTTACGCGCGAAGTTCCGCTCTCGTACCTCAAGGGGCAGCTCAGCCACACGCCCGTCCCCTGGTGGACTACCGCTACCCTGTCGCTCCCGGACAAGGCGCGGACGAGCCCGCCGGGCCCGGTCTCTTCGAGGATTATGACCGCCGTGCCGTCCCCTTCAAGCTCCACCCCCTTGAGCTCGGCCCGGTTCGCGCCTGAACGGTCCTCGCACGAGGCCAGGAAGAGCAGGCATAAAATGGCGAGCGCAAAAGGACGCGCTTTAATCAGGGCCTCGCGCATACGCCCCTGTAGCGCCCTGACTTCAGGGCCGCGGCCAGGCCGTCCTCCGTTACAATGTCGAGGAATTCCGTATAGCACCTGCCCACGTCCTCCTTGCCGTGAGAGTCGCTCCCGCCCGTGGCCGGCAAGCCCAGGGACATGGCCGCGCGCAGGGCCTTCTCGTTCTCACCGGCGGTGTTGTGGCCGTTGAACGCCTCTATTGCGGTAATTCCTTGCACCATTGAAAGGTCTGTTTTGAAAGGGCCCGCGCCCCTGAAAGGGTGCGCGACTATGGCGACCGCCCCCCTGGGCTCAAGGTACGTCAGTACCTCGGAGGCCGGCGCGAACATGCCGAGGTCCATGAAGCCGTTGTCTGTTATGCCGAAAAGAAGAAGGTGCCCTTCGGCGGCGTCGTATTCGGCGCCCCTGAATATCGTAATCCTCCCCGAATACTCGCGCTTCAGCTCCTCGGCCCTAAGGCTTGCCGAATACGAATTGTGCTCGGTGAAAACTATGCCGTCGAGGCCGGCGGCTATCGCGGCCTCTATCACCTCCTCCGGCCCGGAGGCGCTTTCATAGGTGAACGCATGGTTATGAATGTCTATCTTCAATAACCTCAATCCCGCTATCTCAATCCGCCAGCCAGAGGAGCTCCCTTTTGAGCCTCGAGGCGTAGCGGTGCGCGAGCGACCTGAACCTCGGCCCCTCGGGTGTTGCGGCAAGCTCCTCCGAGGCGAAGGACGAGTAACCGAGCCTGAACGCCAGATAGGCTATGAGATATAACCGGAAGCGCTCGCTTCCGACCGTGTCGCCGGAAGCGGCCGCGTACCTCGAAAGCATGTAATTGAGCTCCATCGGGTTCATCTCGAACTCCACGGCGGCCATCGCCAGGTCCCATGCTATGTCCTGGCAGGCCGGAAAGAACTGGTCGAGGTGGTGGTCCAGGCAATCGGTTTTCCTGTACCCCTTTGACGTGATGATCCACTCGAAAGGGAACATCCTGCCGTCCAGCTCGATCGGCTCGAAACCCTCGTAGACGCCGCGCATGCGTTCGAGTGGGGCCGCTTTCACAGCCCAGTCCTCCCCAAGCCCCAGGGTGATATTGCGGGCGGCCATGCCGTGGAACTCCTCGAAGCTCATCCTCTCGCACGCATGGAAGTTCCTTTTGAGGAAGGCGCTGTACCTGGCTATTTCGTCGAGGAGGATCTGGTTCAACTCCCTTTCCGTGACCGGCCTGCCCGGGACGAACTCCTGCACCACGAACCCGTTCGTGAAGCCGGAGACCGGGGGCATGAGGCCCTCCCCGGCAAGGAGCCCGGCCCTTTCGAGCTTGGAGACACCGTACCTGCCGTGCCCCGCGAACTTTAGCAACAGGGTCTTCCCGCCGGCTCCCCTGCCCAGGTACTTCCTCCTCTCGTGCCTGGGATGCGCGGCCGGGTAATCGGCCCCGTCCTGGTAAAAAAGCCCCCGCCACATCCCGGCGGAGATGTCCATCGGAGCGGACTCAAGGCCCGCCTCCTTTTCGAGCCTCCCGCTTTCGAGCCAGACCTTCTCGAAAAAAGAAACGTACTTGGGATGTCTGTCCCACACTTCCCGGGCCGAATTCGAGAGGAATGAACTGCCGTCCGGAAGCCAGCTCGGGAAAATGACGATATTTTTCTCGGGCACCCCGAGGCCCAAGAGTTTCCGGGCAACAGACGAAAAGGACGAGCCGGACAGGCCAGGCCCCTCGTCGACCATGATAAAGGCGCTCCCCCTCAGGCAGCTTACGATCTCCTCCAGCTCAGGCGTGAAGAAAGCCTTTCTCTTGAAGGGGTGCCCCCTGGGCCTGAGCGTAAAGGAGACTACCTGGCAGCCGAGCGATTCAAGAGCGGCGGAGACTACCGAAGAGAGGCTCGCGCCTATGCTCCTTAATCCGATGCACACCACATGGCAGCGCCCGCGCTCCCTGAAGAAGTCGCGCGCGGATTCTACATAGACCTCGGGAAAGAGGCCGTAATGCGCATAGCCTTCGGGGATGCGGGTCTCCATCCTATCCGGGAGCCCGGTCATGAGGGCGGCGGAAAGGAGGTCCTTGAAAAGCGCGGCCCATTTCCCGGCCTCGTCATTTCTCCCTTCCCAGGAGGCGCAAAAAAGGCGTCCTGCTGCCAGGGAGGCGTTCCGGAGTGCGCCGCTCTCCTCGCGTATCCCGTCCCGTTCGGGAAAGATGGCGTCGGCAAGGCCGGACTCGAACCTCCCGGCCTCCATGAGAAGCTCGGTTGCGTGCTCGTGGCTAAGTCCTTTTCCGGCAAGGTCCGCGAGGGCGAACAGCTCATCAGCGAACGGCTTGGTATCCTTCGTCTCCAGGGTCTTCCTGTACACTATCAACCAGGCCCCACCTCCCTTTTTTTAGCCCTTATGAACACCCTCCCCGTGCCCTCGTCCGCCGGCATGTCGAAATCTACTCCCGCCCGGCTGACCTCGATACCGCTAAAGCCGCAGGATTCAAGGGAAGAGACCACTTCGCCGAGCGGGTGGAACCTCTCAGTGACGGTCACGTCGTCTCTTTTCCAGCCGCCGTCGTCCCTGAAGAGCGTAAGCTTCACGCTTGCCATGCGCGTCGGGCGGTCGTATGTCCCGCAGATGAGGCATGCGTTGTCATCCTCGAGGAAAAAGCCCGATTTTTTCCACATCACCTCGTAAGCCTCCTCGAGGAGAAGGTCGAACGCGAAGACCCCGCCTTCGCAAAGCGACGCTTCCACGTTCCTGAATACGCGCTCGAGGTCCAGCGGCTCCATTATGTGGTTCATGCTGTCGAAGGTAGAGACCACGGCGTCGAACCGGGCCGGCAAAACAAGCGTCCTCGCGTCAGCCGCGAAAAAGCCGGCTCCGGGCGTTTTCCTTTTCGCGAACCTGAGCATCTCAAGCGAGCAGTCCGCCCCGACAACCTTGAAGCCCCGGTCGAAGAGCATCCTCGTAAGGTGCCCCGTTCCGCAGCAGAGGTCCAGGACCAGTGCCCCGGGCGGAAGCTCGGACAAAAGCACCTTGTCGAGGGCGGCCATGACGAAGCTGTGGAAGTTATAGCCGCTCCCGCCCCAGTACCTGTCGTAAAACCACGCCAGGCAGTCGTAAGGGGAATTGTCTCTCGTTTCACCCATGCTCTATCACCAGTGTCGAGTTTCTTTTCTCATCCGGCCCCCAGGCGTATTTGTACTTCTCGCCGCCCCTAAGGAAATCCAGCTCCCTTACGCCCTCCTTTACCGCGTCCTCCACGGCGCGCCGGAGTATATGCGCTCCCGGGCTGAATTCAAGGAAAGCGGGGTCGAACCCGCCAAGGTACGCGTACATGCGTTCGCGGTGGATGAAGGCGTACAGGGCCGCTAAATCAATGCCCCTGTATCTCATCCTGTAGAGCCTGAGGATGCCTTTCCCGAGGAGGCCCGAGGCGGCCTCCTCGTGGAAAGACCTGAGCTCCGGCCCGCTCAGGACGCCTGTCCCGCCGAGAGCCCGCCATCTCATATCATGCAGGCGGAAGAACGCATCCATGAACGCTGAAAGATTACCCCAGCCTGCGGTCTCGACCAGAAGCTCTCCGCTTTCCTCCAGCATCCTTCTCGTGCGCTTGGAGCCGTTCTTCCCGCTTCGCGGCCCACGCCTCCCGAGCTTATCCGCCCTGTCCGGGAGGCTCACGGTGAGGCAGGGCTCGCCTGCGCTTCTTGAGACGTTGAGGCCGAAAGGCGGGGCAGCGGCAAGGAGCTTGGACCCGGACCGGAGCTCGTAAAGGGCGCACCTTCTCCAGCTGTCTTTTCTCCTCAGAAGGCATTCAAAAAAGACCGACGCCGCTTCATCCCCGATTTCAGGGACTGCCAGCATGTCCAGGTAATCCGAAACGCCCGTCCCGATGAAGGCCGCCTCCTCGCCGCGGAGCATCAGGGGCAGAAGGGCCGAGAGCACCCCGCTCTGCCTCAGGGCCAGGACAAAGGGCCTGCCGTTCCCGAGATGCCTCATCCAGGGCAGAAGCCACCCCGGCGACTGGAACGGGGTGGCTGCGGGGCACTTATCGAAAAGAGAATCCCACTCAGGGGCGAGGTCTTCAAGCCTCTCTTTGTCGGAGACCTCCTCTATCTCAAACACCTCTCCCATTCCATCTTCCCCCGTTCCTCCTGATATTGATAATCCTCCTGTAGAGGTCAATGTAACGACCTGCCATAAGGGTAGACGAAAACGTGCGGGAGGCCTGCATGCAGGCGTCCGAAGAGATGGTGCCCGCCCTCCTTATGGCCCTCGCCATACCCTCCACCCCTTGCACAAGGAACCCGGTCCTGCCGTGCTCGACCACCTCAACGAGGGCGCCTGCAGGGAAGGCTATTACCGGAGCGCCTGCCGCAAGGGCCTCCATCGCGACGAGCGAGCTAGTCTCTGGCACGATTGATGGTATGAGGACGCACCGCGCTCCTGCAAGGAGCCGCCTTTTCCTGTCGAACCCTGCAGGGCCGGCGAACCAGAAGCCCTTGTCCCCGAGCTTCGGAGCGATATTCTCCTTGAAATACTCCTCGTGCTCGGGGTAGGGGAAAACGGCCCCGGCCAGGACAAAAGGCGCCCCGGCCATTCTCGCGGCCTTCATCGCGATGTGGAAGCCCTTTTCCGGGCATATCCTCCCGAGCGAGAGCGCGTACTGCCTTCGCCTGACCGCGGCCTTAAGCCGCTCAACCGGAACGCCGTTCCGGATAGTGCAAACGACCTCGAGCCATTCCGGCGCATCGTCCCTCTGGGTGGCCGAGACGCAGTTAAAAAAAGTATGTGGCCGCCCGGTGCGGAAAGCCTGCTCGGGATACCACTTGAGCGGCAGATGGAGCGTCACGAGGAGGGGCACGCCCGCAGCCGGCATATAATCGTGGAAGTCAAGGCCGTGCATGTGGACAATGTCTATCTTCCAGTGCCGGAGGGCGAAGCCTATGGCCTTCCTGTAGAGCCCGTGGATATAGGACCGGACCTGCCAGTCTATCCTGCCCTTTACGAACGGGGCCGGTATGAGCGTCCCCTCGACCTTCGAGCCCTCGGGGGCTATGACGACCGAGCCCCATCCTTCGGATACGAGCGCGGCGTCGAGAGAAAGCAGCACCTGTTCGGCCCCGCCGGGCGTATCGGGCCTGACCTGCGCGAAGGGAAAGGAGACCCCGAGGACCACAGGCTTCACATCGGGCTCCCCAGCCCAAGCTCCTTCATGGCCCCGGAGGCGAGCTCTCTCCATTCCTTTCCGTCGATGCCCCAGTCGAACTGCTCGTAATGGAGCCTCCCCTCGTGAGGAGGCGCGGTAAAGTCGTAGGCCGGGGCCGGCCTGAACCTCTCTGTCTGCAGCGGGAACATGCTGAGCACCGCGGACTGTGTTACGAAACAGTCCACCATCAGGCCCTTTATCCGCCTGTCCTCCTCGGAGAGCATGAACGTTATCTCGTCGAATCCCTCCCTCGGTATGAACTCGAGCGAGGTCAATTTGCCGTCCATGGCGTTGTACAGCGCATACTCTATGATCGGCGGCGGGTGGTCGCCCCCTTTACGGATAAGACCGGCCGCCGCGTGCGCGGCAAAAGAGACCGAGTCATGGTCCGGATGGCCGCCCTCATAGGATGGGACAAGGACCGATTCAGCCCCGGTACCGATTATCGCGTCCCTGAGCTTGAGGGTTATCTCAGCGAGATGCGACCCGGCCTCCCTGTCAGGCACCCAGGGCGGGAAGCAGTCCTCCGGCCTTATGCCCGCCAGCGAAAGGGCGGAGAAAAGCTCCCTCCTCCTCGCATCGGCATACTCCCCGGCGGAGCCGAAGCCGTGCGAGACGGCGTCTGCCATGTCCCTCGGCGCGCCGTCGGTTACGTGGACGAACAAGGCGCGCTCCAGGTGCCTCAAAAGCGCCCCCGCGCCGGCGACCTCGTCATCCGGGTGCGCCGCCACGACGAGCGTTTTTCCGCCGAATATGTCCTTCACGAACTCCCTCACGTAGCCCATGAAGGAGGTCCTTATGAACCTAAGCTCCCGCGTGCGCATATCTCCTGACCATTGCCGAGCAGAATTCAGCGAATTCCTCGGGCCTGGAAGGCGGACTCGTGTGGTCGGGCCTCAAGCCCCTCGAATCCGGGGTGAAGCAGAACGTGAGCGTCAGGTCGAATTCCTCGAGCGCCCTCATCTGCCTGTCGAACCAGGCGCCGGCGTTCGGGCGGAAGCTGTCTGCCCAGCTGAGCCCGGTCCTGAGCTTCCTAACCCCGAGCCTCCTGAGCCAATTGACCGCGCCCTCGAGCCTGTGGTCCTCGAAATGGAACCACTGGCAGATGCCGAGGCTGGGCGCGTACTCTGTAAAGAGCCTCAAGGCCCTCTTGGGCGTCCCGTCCTCTCGGAGGAGCCCCATGTAAAAATGCCTGTAATATGCAGAGCCCTCGGCCTCGCGGTGCCTGGTCGTGGCGGGCCATGTCCTCGGGAGGTCGTAGAGGCTGTACCAATGTATCCGCTCCGCCCTCCCGATAAGGAGTTCGGCCGACCGCTTGAGCCCGAACTCCTGGACCTCCTCTGCCCCGAAGGTCGATACCCCCACCTCGGAAACCCATACGGGCAGGTCCGTGACGGCCTGTATCTCGGAAATCTTCTCCGGCCATTCGTGAATGGTCCAGTGGTTCCAGTCGAGAGGGAAGCCGTGGACGGCCACTACATCGATTGAATCGAGCACCCCCTTGCCCTTGAGGTTCGTTATAAAGCCCGGGTCAATGGGCGATATGCCTCCCAGCACCTTCCGGACCTCGCCGTCCTCAGCGGAGACCGCCTCTGAGGCGAGCTTCACCATGCCGGAGTATATGGCCCAGTCCGGGTCGAGGTGGAAGTCCCAGTGCGACAGGTTATTCGGCTCGTTCCAGAACATCACCGCTTCGATCACGGCGTCCCGAACCCCCTTTCCGACCTTCCGCAGATATAGACCTCTTCCTCGGGGCGGCTCATTATCCTGAAGCCGGAGCTCCTGAGCATGGCCTCCACGCACGACCTGTTCGGAAGCCACCAGTTCGTGGGGTCGCCGGAGTAGCTCTTTTCCATGAAATAGAGCTTCGGAAAACAGGGCCTGTCGAAAACGCCCGTCTCGGAAAAAGGATAGTCGTCCTCCGTCTCCTCGACATCGCCGCAGCCCCGGAGCATCGACTGGAATACCATGAGGTCCGAGACAGCGTACTCATGAAGGAGGTCGAGCGCTAATAGCGGGTGCCTCAGGTGATACAGCACGCCCATGAATAGCACTATGTCGAACCTCTCCCTGAGGTCCGGCACCTCGTAGACCGACATCTTCATGAAATCGACATCGACGCCCCTCACGCGGGCCGCGAAGCGGGCCTGCTCGAGATAGAGCTCGTCGATGTCTATTCCCAGGACCCTTGTCGCCCCCCTCTCCTTCATCTCTATGGAATAAAAGCCGGCGTTGCAGCCCACGTCCAGCACCGTAGAGCCCTCGAGGCTTTCAGGAATGGCGTGCGAGAACTTCCTCCATTTGACCATGGGGTAGTCGCCCAGGAAATGCCCGGGCGCGGTAAAGACCCCCTTGAGCTCTATGTTCTGGAACCAGGGGCCCAGTTCCCTGACCCTTCTCTCTACTTCATCGGGCGTCAGCTCATTGCTTCCCATCCATCGTTTCTCCGGGCGAGCCAAGGAGCCTCATTGCCTCCCTATAGCCGTTTATCGTGCCGACGTCCACATACGAGCTGCCGCCCCTCACGCCGACGGCCCTGCCCCCTGACTCAAGATAGGCGTTCACGAGCGTGCCGATGTACTCGTCTTCCTTTCCCCTTGCGAGCCAGAGTCCGTACAGCTCCGCCAGGACAGCCCCGCTCAGCTTGAAGGAGCCCCAGACCCAGTTGGTCGAGGCCCGTTTCCGCTTTACCTGCACCTCGACGACTCCGCCCGCCTCGTCAAGGACGACGGCGTCGAAATATTCAGGCGAGCCGACGGGGAAGAGGAGGAAGGAAAGGCCGTCCTCGCCGAGCGAGCTGAAGCCGTCCTCAGGGAACCATATGGTGTCCGGAAGGCCCACAAGCACATGCTCGCCGGGGCCCACGAGCGGGAGCGCCCTGAAAATGGAATCGCAGAGGCCGCGCGGCTCGGGCTGCACCACGTAGCATATGCTAGCCCGCCCTATATGGCCGCCGTAATACTCGAGTATGTCGGATTTGCCGGGCGAGATTATGAAACATATCTTCGTTGCCCCGGCCATGAGCATCCGGTCAAGAAGGTATTCGCTTACGGCCCTGGGGCGCTCGTCCGTGCCCTCTCCTCGGCTACCCACCGGGAGGAGCTCCTTTGAGAACGCCAACGGCTGTATCCTCGACCCGGCGCCTGCCGCCGGGATTATCCCCCACATGCCTCTCCCTTTCCGCGGAGCGCCTCTTCCATAAGCCTTTCGAATTCGGCGACCCTCTCATGGGACGTATGCTCCGCCAGCGCCCGCTCCCTTGCCCTTCTCGAGATCCTCTTCCTCTCCGCCCAGGTCATGCTCAGCGCTTCCCTTACGTCGTCCGCCGAGCGCACTATGGCTATCTCCGAGCCCGGCGCGAAGAAACCGTCAATGCCCTCCCACCAGTCGCTGAGGACAGGGCTGCCGCATGCCGCCGCCTCGAATAGCCTTCCCGAAGGGCACCAGCCGAGCCCGGCCATCGCGCCCCTTGTGACATTGAGCGTCCATGCGGCCGACGAATAAAAGGCCGGGTGCATGGGCGGCGGCACGTGCCTTACGAAGTACATGTTTTCAGTCCAGGGAAAGCTTTCCGGATAAAGCGAGCCGCCGAGCACGAACCTTTTCCCCGGGGCCGTCCTGGCCGGCTTTACGAAAAGCTCGATGAGCGCGGCCTGCCTGTCCTCGGAAAAGGTGCCGAGGTACGAAAGGTCCGCCCTGTATTCCTCCACGCCCGAAGAAGGGAAATGAGAAGCCGGATCCACGCTCCCGTAGAGGGGCTCCGCCCTTCTCGCGCCCAGGAGCGACTTAAGCTCTTTGAGGGCCCTTCCGCCCGTGTAGCTCAGGACGATATCGAAGCCGCCGAGCCCGTCCACCGGCAGATAACCGGCCCTTTTGCCTTCCTTCAGGCCCTTCAGCGTCACCGGCGTATCCAGGTCGTAAAAACACTTTATCCGCGCGCCTGAAGAGAGGAGGAGGCCCGAGGCCTCTACCCCGTCGGGGCAGTACGAAGTCACCATCCCGACGTCGGAGTCCTTAAGCTCTTCCGATGCCCTGCCCCTTATGCCGTCCCAGTCTTTATAGATGACGAGAGAGGCCCACGGCGGCGCATCGAGGTCCCTGTGGGACGCGTAATACGGCGCGTCCTTCTCGAAAAATACGACCTTGTGCCCCCGCCCGTTGAGCGCCTTTGCGAGGCCCCGCCAGATGGTGGCGTGCCCGTTGCCCCATGACGAGCTCATCGTAAGCCCGAAGACCACGAGCTTCATCCCGGCTCCTTAAAGCGTTTTTTCGGAAGCTAACGTCCATAACCGGCTCATGGCTTAAGGACCACCTTTACGCAGCCGTCCTCCTTGTGCTTGAAGACCTCGTAGGCGATGGGGCCTTCCTCAAGGCCGAAACTGTGGGTTATGACGTCCGAGGGGTCGGCCTTGCCGTCCTCGACGAGGTTGAGGAGGCGTGGCATGTACTTCTGCACATGGGTCTGCCCGCCTTTGATTGTGATGCCCTTGTTGAAGGCCGCTCCGACCGGGACCTTGTCCACATACCCGGCATAGGCCCCCGCGATCGAGACCGTCCCGCCCTTCCTGCAGGCGAGGATGGCCTGGCGTAGAGCGGTGGGCCTGTCGGTCTCGGCCCGGAGCTTATTTTTAACCGCGTCGTAGACCCGGCCGTGGCCCTTGCCGTGCGCCTCCATGCCCACGGCGTCTATGCAGGCGTCGGGCCCCATTCCGCCGGTTATGTCGCGGAGCGCCTCGTCTACGTCCACGTCCTCGTAATTGAGGGCTACGGCGTCCGCGAGCCTGGAGGCGAGGCCGAGCCTTTCAGGGAACCTGTCTATCGCGATTACCCTTTCAGCCCCCAGAAGTGACGCGCTCTTCATGGCGAGAAGCCCCACCGGTCCCGCGCCCCATACCGCGACCGTGTCCCCTTCCTGTATGGAGCAGTTCTCCGCGGCCATGTAGCCGGTCGGGAAGACGTCGCAAAGGAGGACCGCCTTCTCGTCGGATACGCTCTCCGGGAGCTTCAGGAGTCCCGAGTCAGCGAAGGGGACCCTTACGTACTCGGCCTGCCCCCCGGCGTAGCCGCCGAAGAGATGCGAGTAGCCGTAGATGCCTGCCGGCGAATAGCCGTAGAGGGCCTCAGCCGCGTAAGCGTTCGGGTTCGAGTTGTCGCAGAGCGACCATAGCTCCCTTTCGCAGAAGAAGCACCTGCCGCACGAGATGGTGAACGGGACGGCGACCCTGTCTCCGGGGCGGAAGCCTTCGACCCTTCCGCCCACGTCCACGACCGTGCCCACGAACTCGTGACCGAGTATGTCGCCCCTTTCCATCGAGGGCACATGGCCGTTATAGAGGTGGAGGTCCGAGCCGCAGACCGCGGAAAGCGACACCCGCACAATGGCGTCCCTCGGCCCGAGTATCTCAGGCTCCGGGACTTCCATGACCCTCAAGTCACGCTTGCCGTACCAGCACAGGGCTTTCATCGCTTCTCCTATTCCCCGACCGCGCGGCCCCGGACCTGGCCCTCGGTGGTGGGGACTTCCCCGGTCTCCATTATCTGCTTGAACCTCCTGAGCTCTTCGCGTATCTGCCTGAAGGATATTGCGGCAAGCAGCCTCTGTACAGGCGCGGAGGCGCCGTCGCCCGGGAGGTTGTATATCATGTGCACCCGGAGCTCCGTGCCCCTGTGGCCGGGCGCGGTGCTGAACTCGACCATGCCCTCGCTCTCAATATCCGAGAAGGGGAGCGACTTCCATGCTATGTACTCGTTCTCCCTTTCTCCGGTTATTTCCGCGTCCCATTCGACTTTTATGCCGCCGGGCGCGCTCGCCACCCAATGGGAGCGCTTGTCGTCTATGACCCTTACCTCTTCTATGTGCCTCATGAACTCCGGGATGTTGCCGAGGTTCCTCCAATATGAATAAATCTCGTGGACTGGCCTGTTTATGATGACGCTCTCGTCTATCTCTATGGCGCGCCTGGCCGTGCTGACGCCAATTTTCTCGTAAAGGTTGCAGCGGCCCGTCGAGCCCCTGTACATTAGATATCCTCCGGCGAGCGCGGTAGCGAGTCCACCGAGCCTGCCTTTCCTCACGCCCCTGGCCGCCATATAGCCTCCGAGGAGGACAGAAAGAAGCCGCTCCGACGGGCCTACGTTGACGTCTTTCCCGGTCTTCGGGTATCTGGGTTCGTAGCGTGTCATTTCACTACCTCCTGTTTTTTTAGGACGCGGGCCATGAAGCCCTCCAGCTCGTCCACCCTGTGGACGGCCGTGTGGCCCTCAAGCACCCTTTGCCTCCCCCTTTCGCCGATCTTCCGGACCTCCTCGTCGGGGGTCTCCCTGAGGTGCCTCATGGTGTCTTCCGGAGACCTTGAGACGAGTATCTCGGTCCCGGGTGTGAAGAACCTGTCCAGCCCGACCCACCAGTCTGAAATGACCGCTGTGCCGCAGGCTGCGGCCTCGAAAAGCCGTACGCTCGGCGAATAGCCTGCCCGCACCATGTCCGCCCTGGTTATGTTCATCGTGAACTTCATCGAGTTGTAGAATGAGCGGTGCCTGCCCGGCGGCAGGTGCTCTATCCTCTCGACGTTCGCGGGCCAGTCGATGCCTTCCGGGTAGAGCGGCCCGGCTACTATGAAGCTCCCCTCGAGCCTTCTTGCAGGCTCGAGGAGAAGCGAGTCGAGCGCTTCCTGCCTGTCCGCGCTGTATGTGCCTATGTAGCCGATATCCCAGGCATTGGGAGCACGCGAAGGCCTGTAAAACTCAGTATCGACCGAACAATAGAGGGGCCTCGCCATGGGCGAGCCGTATTCGCTCTCTATCCTTTCGAGTATCGGCCCGCCCGTGAACGAAAGGTAGATGTCGAACCTGGATATGAGCTCCGGGGTAAGGTACTCGCAATCCCCTCTTCTGAGCCTCGATAGCGTCACGGGGGTATCTATGTCATAGAACGCCGCCGCGCCCCGGGAGATACCCAGCACCCAGTCCGCCACAATTGCGCCCTCCGGCACATACGAGCCCACCATCACGAAATCAGCCTCGCTTATTTCCCGGCAGAAGCGATCTTTAAGCTCCTCCATCGACGAATATAGCCCGGTCCTCCCCCACGGCGGCCTTTCGAGGTCGCGGTTGTCGCGGTACCACGGCACGTCCCGCTCGAGGAAGAGGACGTCGTGCCCCCTGGCGGAGAGCTCCCTTACGAGGCTCCTGTAAGTGGTTGCGTGCCCGTTCCCCCAGGACGAGGTTATCGAAAGCCCGAGCATCACGATCTTTACAGGCTCTAGCGCCATTTGCGCTCCTCAAATAAGGCCGGCTCAGTTACGGACAAGCCCGCATAGTATGGAATCCACTTCCCTCGCCCTAGCCTCATAGGTATGCTCGGAGGTCACGCGCCTGAATGCGTTCCTCCCTATCCGGGCGGCCCTCTCGGGCGTAAGGCCCTTCAGTATTTCAGCCACCTCGCTCCCGTCCGACGCGACCAGCACCTCGCTTCCGGGTTCGAGAAATCGCTCTATGCCCTCCCACCTGTCCGTTATTATGCACGCGCCGGCGCCCGCGGCCTCGAAGACGCGCGTGGGCGGAGAATACCCGTACCTGGCCATTGATTCCCTGTTTATGTTGAGGACGGCCAGGCAGGTGGAGTTGAACGCGTTGTGCTCTGCGGTATAGACGTGCCCCAGCCGCCTTACGTTCTTTACCTCGATATCGTCCCAGCCGCTGCCGCCGAGTATGAACCGTTTCTCCGGGAGATCTGATGCCGCCCTGAAAAAGAACTCCCAGACCCTGGACTCGCGGTCCGGCATGCGGTTCCCCAGGAACCCGAGGTCCGCGTTGAACTTCTCGACCGGCTGGACAGGGTAGTGCGTCTCCGGGTCGAGGGCGTTGTAGACCGGCGTGCACTCCTTTGCGCCGAAGGCAAGGTAGTCCTCGACCACCCGGGGCCCGCCCCCGTATGTAAAGACCATGTCGTACTCTCCGACAAGGGGCCTGAAGTAGTCGGCCTTTCTTTTTTTCATCCTCTCGAGGGTAGCGGGCGCGTCCACGTCCCAGAAGGCGGCGAGCGCCCCGGGCCTCCTGGCCGCCGGCACCGCCTTTTCGAGGTACTCGTCGAATACGCCCACGCCGCTCGCCTTTATTATGAGGTCGGCGCTCCTGCCCTCATCAAGCGCCGCTTCCACCCCCTCCACGGTCGGCTTGTATACGACGACCCTCGCCCACTCAGGGTCTGGTATGTCCCTGTGCGACTGCCTGTTATACGCGTCCGGCTCATAGAAGGTCACCTCGTACCCGAGCTCATCAAGGCCCCTTATTATCCCCCTGTAGTACGTCGCGGCCCCGTTCCAGTATGCCGAGACGAGGCTCGACCCGAAAAACGAAATTCTCATGCCCTTTCCCATTCTGAACGCCCCCTCTTTCTGTCCGCCCGCAAGCCGCGGGGTCATATTCAATCGTTTTAACGCCGGCACTTTAAAAGAAATACGCTTCCTACGCGCCTGCCGTCATATTGATCTCCGAGCAAATCGTGAAGAGCTCATCGACCCTGTTTCCGCACGTGTGGCGCATCAGGACCGTCTCAATCCCGTTTTTTGCAAGCTCCTCCCTCATCCCGGCGTCGTTCAGAAGCTCCCTCAGGCGCCTTGCCATCTCATTTCCGTTCCTCGCGACAAGATAGTCTTTTCCGGGCCTGAAGAGCCCCTCGGAATCCTCCCACGGGGCCGAGACAAGGGGGATTCCGCACGATAAGGCCTCAAAGACCCTTATCGTGGGTATGCCGGGGAGCGTCTCGGCATATGGCCTCCTCGGCACGTGCACCGTGCACATGAATGAAGCGAATACCTTTGGCGCCTCGAAATTCGGCAGCCAGCCGCCGTACTCGATGCCGGCCTCTCCGAGGAGCTTGAGAGCGCACTCCGGGTATCTCACGCCGTGCGCCCTGGCCTTGAGCCCAAGGGTCTTCACCGGGCCTAAAAGGAACTCCCCGAGCTCGGCCGTCCTCTCGTCGTCCCCCCAGTTCCCAATCCAGACGAGGTCGCCTTTTTTTCCGCGAAAGGGCCTGGGCCGGAACACCCGGGTATCGGCGGCCTCGTGCCACGTCCATACCCTCCTGGCCCAGCCGCGCCGTATATAGACCTCCTTCACCGCCTCGCCGAAGGCGAGCACCCCGTCATAGCCGGAAAGGTCGTATGAGGCCATGTTCCATGGCTCGGTCATGGAGCGGTGGTGCGTGTCGTGGAAAAAGAGCGTGTACGGGGCGCGACCGGCCCTGTGCCGCCCAATTCTTCTAACAAGCTCATGCTCGTTCCACTCGTGGACTATCACCACGTCAGCGCCTTCGAGCGCCTCGTCGAGGTCGAGGTCGTCGATGTCGTAGCGCGTGCTCCCCAGATGGGGATACGCGGAATGGAAGAGCCCTGAAGCTTCTCCGCACGTCTCGAACAGGTTCCTGACGCACCATGAATCCCTCGGCTCGTATACCGAGACCTCGTGCCCCCTTGAAAGGAGCTCCGTTGCAACGCCCCGGAGGAAATGCGCGTTCCCGTGGTTCCAGTCGGAGACGAGTGATTGATAGAACATCACAAAGCGCACGCATCACCTTCCCTTTCCGCGGCGCTCGAAAGCCGGCCATAGAGCGCATGATACGCCCCGGCCATCCTTTCCGGCGCGTACTCCGCCGCCCTCTCCCTCGCCAGCATGCCGAGCCTTGCCCGGAGCGCCCTGTCGGAAGCGAGCATCTCGAGCGCTATCGCAAGCCGCCCGGCGTCTCCGGGCTCGACGAAAAGCGCCGCGCCGTCCCAGAGCTCCCTCAGGCTCGGTATATCGCCTAGGACGAGTGCGCACTCTGAAAGGGCCGCTTCCAGGACCGTAAGGCCGAAGGGCTCGTACCTTGCCGGGAGCGCGAATATGGAGGCCCTGGACATCCACTCAGCCATCTCCGTCTTCGACAGCCGCCCGAGCATCCTGATGGCTCCATCGGGGATAAAACTCCCTTGGTCGTGCTCATACGCGCCTGCCGCGCATACGGGCCAGCTTATGGAACGAGCCGCCCGCTCCAGGGCCCGGATGTTTTTGGCCTCGTCCCAGAGCCTGCCCGCCGTGAGGATGAAGTCCTCCTTTACGCCGGGCCTGAAGCTCTCATTGCTCCTGCCGTTATATATTACAAACGCCGGGGCGCTGAACGCGTGTGTCCTTTTGAGCGACTCCAGCATCGCATACGACGGCGCTATAACGGCTTGAGCGCTCCTTAAGCCCTTTTCCACTTCCATACCGTACCTCGTCCATCCGCCCCCTGCGGGCCCCTCCTTCACCGCCTCCCACCAGGAGAGGACGCACGAGTGCGCGACGATTATAACCGGCGCACTCCAGCGAAGAGCGCCGTGGCAGTAGCCGTTAAGGTGAACGACATCCGGGCTCAAGGATTTTTCGAGGCCAAGGAGCCATTCCCCGGCTTCCGCGACGCTTTCCCAGGGGTCTTCCATCCACTCGAGCCTGAAGCCGCCCTGAAAGATTTCGAGCCCCTTTACCTCACGGGCCTCGTCCATCTGCCCCTTCGTGACCTCCGGGCCCATGGTCGCGAGGAACACCTTTACACCCCGGGCCGAGAGCGCGGAGGCAAGCTCCATTGAATAGGCCCATACGCCGCCGACCGTGTCTGCGGTCATAAGGACAGTCAGGGGTCTTTCCCCGCCATTGCTCATGCGCCCTCCAGCTCGGCCAGGGGCAGGGGGGCGCTCTCCTGGATGTCGCTGAAGGACCCGTTCTCGGCGAGGTAGTGCTCGTGCGCGCGCTCCCATGCATTTGAATCCGGCTCGCCCCACCTCCTCGAGTACTCTTCAGAGCCCGGATACGGGAAGAGCGGCACCGGACTGTTCACCCATATGCCCGCGCTTATGAGAAGCGACCTCCACGCCTCCACGACCTCGGGGTCGTCCATGCTCGAATCGAGGAGAGTCGCCTGCACGAAATTGACTCCCCTCTTCGCGGTCATCAGGAGGAACGCCAACTCGTCCGTCGTTATCGCGCACTTCTTCCCGAGGTGCTTTCTTCCGGCCTCCGAAACACTCTCGATGCCCGCTTCTATCGATACGCAGCCCGCCTCGCCAAGAAGCTCGAGCATCTGCGGCTTCCAGAGGTCTATCCGCGTCTGTATCCCGAACTTGACCCTCCTGGCTGAAAGCGACTCGAGGAGCTTCCTGTCGGGCATGAATATCTCGTCGATGAAGTATATGTATTCCACGCCCTCCGCGATAAGCCCGTCTATCTCGTCGAGCACGGCCGGGAGCGGCCTTTTCCGGTAATTGTTACGGAACTCCCTCTTGGCGCAGAAGGTGCACGAATACGGGCACCCCCTCGACGCCTCCACCTCTGCCCCGCAGCCTGAGACATTCGAACAGAACCTGTGGTGGTGATGTGCGCGCCTTCTGACGTATTCACGGGGCCACCTGAGCGCCGGGAGGGCCGTCAGGTCAGAGGCGCGCGGGCCGCCCTGTGTCCTTATGACAGGGCCCGACCGGTAGCATATGGACTTGACCTTGTCGAGGCTACCGCCCGCGAGCTCGGGCAATACCGTCTCGGGCTCGCCCATCACAACGACGTCTGCCCCGAGCTTCGTAAGCGCCGCGGAAGGGGTTACCGAGGCGTGCGGGCCGACAGCCACCTTGATGGCAGGAATGTCTGCAAGCTCCGCAAAGAGCCGCTTGGGGACCCGCAGCTCCGGCTGCGGGCATCTCCAGAAAAGGTATCCGGGCGCGGTCGTTACGACGACGAAGTCGGGCCTAAGTTCCCCGACCCTCTTTTTCGTCTCTTCCGGGGAGAGGCCTTCGAGGTGCGCGTCGATTATGCGGGCGCTGTGCCCGGCCCTTTCGATGAGCGCCTTCGAGTAGCCGAGCTCGAGCGGGAAATGGGGCTCCCTGCACCCGAAATATATGCTCCCTGAAAAATCCCAACCAGGGTTGACCAGCGCGAATATCATCGGTCCGATCCTGTTGTTTTTAGGCCGCCTTTTATATCGTGAGTCCGCGCCCCGCCAGTTCCTCGCTCGCTTCCGCCACGCGGTCCGGGGCGTCCTTCCCCTCAAGCCATGACGCAAGCTCGACAAGCCCGTCCTCGAGGGCCACCCTCGGCTCGTAGCCCAGGACGGCCCTCGCAAGGCCTATGTCCGCAAAGCAGTGCCTTATGTCGCCCATCCTGCACTTGCCCGTTATCTCCGGGCTTATCTCCTTGCCGAACATGCGCGACATCCTCTCGGCGATCTCGACCACCGCGTGGCTCCTGCCGCTCCCGACGTTGAAGGCCCTGTAGTCCGCCCCTTCCGACTCAAGGGCGAGCCTGCAGGCGTATGCCACGTCGCGCACGTTCACGAAGTCCCTCTGCTGCAGCCCGTCCTCGTATATGAGGGGCGGCTTCCCGTTGATGAGCCTCGCCGAGAAAATAGCGAGGACGCCGGTATAGGGATTGGAGAACGCCTGCCTCGGCCCGAATGCGTTGAAGAACCTGAGGGCCACGGTCGGTATGCCGTATGCGCTCCCGGTTACCAGGCACATCCTCTCCTGGTCGAATTTCGTGAGCGCGTATATCGAGGCTATCGAAGGTGGCTTGGTCTCGGGCGTCGGCACCGGGACGAGCACACGCCCGGCCTGGTCCACGAGCTCCCATTCGCCTTTCCTCAGGCGCCCTATGGACCTCTCCGCCGTCTCGGCCGCGGCCCCGTCGACCGTACGGTACAGGCCCTCGCCGTATATGCTCATGCTGGACGCGACCACGAGCTTTTCGACGGGCCTTTTGATTAAAGCCTCAAGGAGGACCGCCGTGCCCCTGCAGTTGACGTCCACGTAGTCTTCTATCCGGTACATCGACTGCCCGACTCCCACGGCCGCCGCGAGATGAAAGACCGCGTCGACGCCCTCGAGCGCCTTCCCGACCGCCTCGGGATCCCTTATGTCGCCGGCAAGGAGCTCCACCTCGTCAGGAAGGTATTCCGGCCTTTTTCCGCCTGGCCCGTGCACCTGCTCGACGAGCGAATCAAGGGCCCTTACCTTGTAGCCGCAATTAAGCAGCTCATCCGCGAGGTGCGAGCCTATGAACCCGGCCCCTCCGGTAACCAGTATCTTCTCCATTCGATATCCTCCCTGCTCTCCCTGCGGGCGTTGTCGAGCGGCACCTCCGGGCAATAGTCTGCTGATGCCAAATTTCAGAGAAACCAGCACGGTGCAGGGCGTTCGATTTTCGGCTAAGCGCTTCAGACGGACCGCTGGAAAGGGGAAAATGCAACCGGCTACGGGCTCGCGGGCAGAGGCATAAGCAGCTCCTTTAGAATGAATGAAGCTTTCCTTCTAAACTTATATCAGGAATCGGCTTTGTCAAGGAGGAGCGGCCCACAACGCGGGATTGGCGGGGCCGTGGCACAAATCCTTTCCAATCCCGCCCCGGGCGTGTTATAATTTTCGCGGTCAAACCAGTCCACGGCAGCCATAGCGCGCACCCCGCTCACGTCGTCCCACGCTCATAGACCGCCTCCGGTTGAGATTCTGCCGCCATCACCTATAATAGAAATAGCAGCGATATGCCGTATCCGCAAAAGCCGCTCCGGGTAATGACATACAACGTACACAGCTGCGTGGGCTCGGACGGAAAGCTATCCTCCTACAGGATAGCCGACGTCATCGCCAGGTACGAGCCTGACATCGTGGCCCTGCAGGAGCTGGATGCCGGGCTCGCCAGGACGAACCACGCGCACCAGGCGGAGGAGATAGCCGCGCACCTCGACATGGATTTCCATTTCCATCCGTCGCTGGAGATCCAGAACGGCAAGTACGGCAACGCTGTCCTGAGCAGGTACCCGCTCCGCCTCGTGCAGGCGGGAGCGCTGCCGTCGCCCTGGTGGTTCCGGCCCTTCGAAAGGAGGGGGGCGCTCTGGGCGGCGGTGAGTTTCAGGGGGAGGGAAGTCCAGATAATAAACACGCATTTCGGGCACAACTGGAGGGAAAGGGTGCTGCAGGCCGAGGCGCTTCTGGGGGCCGAGTGGGCCGCGCACTCTTCATGCGCGCCGCCGCTACTCCTCTGCGGCGACCTCAACACCCTTCCGGTCTCGTCCGTTTACAAAAGGTTCAGGAGGTCCCTCTCGGACGCGCAGCTCTCGATTTCGGGCAAGAAGCCCGGGAAGACGTACCCGAGCCGCTATCCGATCGCCCGTATCGACCACATCTTCTCGAGCCGCGAGGTCATGGTCCTTAATACCGACGTGCCGAGGACGATCCTTACCCGGGCCGCCTCGGACCACCTCCCCCTCATAGCAGATATTGACATACGCTGACACCGGAAGAAAGACCCGGAGGTGCGAACACATAATGTGGGACCGGATAATAGAGCCGGGCCGCAACTGCTTCGGGAATTCCGCCGTCGAGGAATCGGGGGTCTACGTCGACGGCGCGGAATACTATAGCGCCTTCTACCGCGCGGCCCTCAAAGCGCGGAGATACATAATAATCTCCGGCTGGCAGTTCGACAGCGAGGTGTCCCTCATCCGCGGCCCGGAGGCCATGAGGGCAAGGCGGGATGTGACGCTTCTCAAGTTCCTCGATTCGCTCTGCAGGAGGAACCCGGAGCTCCGCGTCTACATACTCGCCTGGGACTTCAGCCTCATATTCCTGCACGAGCGCGAATGGATGCAGGAGGTGGTCTTCAACTGGTCCACGAGCGAGCGCCTCCTCTTCCGCTTCGACGGCAAGCACGCCATAGGCGCGAGCCAGCACCAGAAATACACGGTCATAGACGGGGCCATAGCCTTCCTCGGCGGCATGGACTTCGCCGCAGGCAGGTGGGACGACAGGCGCCATCTCGCGCGGAACCCCGATAGGACCAACCCTGACGGAAAGTCCTACGCCCCCTACCATGACATGCAGGCCTACTTCACCGGCCCGCTCGTCTCCGACCTTTCAAGGATGTTCGAGGAGCGCTGGAGGCTTTCGGCGGGAAACGAGATCCGTCTTCCCGGCCCCCTCGAAGGCGACTACCTGCCGACGGGAATAGGGACACCCATACGGGCCAGGAGCGCTTCGCTCAGCAGGACCCAGGGCAAGACGTTCTTCAGGCCCGACGGGCCCGTGAAGGAGATACGGGCCCTCTTCCTCGACGCCATAAAGGCCGCCCGGAAGCTCGTCTACATCGAAAGCCAGTACTTCAGCTCGCATGCAATATACAGGGCTTTGACGGAAAGGATGGAGGACGGGTCGGCCCCCAAGCTCGACATAGTCATCATACTCCCCATGAAGCCCCACGCGCTCGTGGAGGAGCTCTCAGTGGGCCTCCTTCAGACGCGGATACTGAGCCTTTTGAGGCAGACGGCCAAACGCCAGGGCCACTCGCTCGGCATCTACTATTCGGCGGCGCCTGGAGAGGGCGGGGAAGAGGTCCCGGTGTACATACATTCCAAGATAATGATAGTGGACGACAGGTTCCTTACCGTGGGCTCGGCTAACGCCACGAACAGGAGCATGGGGCTTGACTCGGAGCTGAATATCTCGTGGGAGGCCTGTTCTCTCCGGGACTTGAGCCTCATCCGTTCAATAAGGGAGTTCAGGGCGGGTCTCCTCGCCGAATACATCGGGACCGACTCCGGGATAGACATGAGGAGGCTTAGGAGGCCGCCGGGACTTGTCGAGTACCTCGACTACCTGGCGGAGACCAGGCTGTACCGGCTCCAGAGGCACAACATAAGCGGCTATCTTGCAGGCAATGAGATCCTGAAGGCGCTCGATGAGCTCCTGATGGACCCGGAAAAGGCATTCATAGAAGAGAACGTCTTCGAGATATTCTCTCCGGACGTTGCGTCGGCCTTCTCCGAAGGGATGACCTTATTCAAGAAATACCTCTTCAGGAAACGCGCCGGCTGAAATGCAAAAGCCCGGCATGGCCGGGCTTTATCGTTCTATCCAAGGCCTGTATTATTTCCTGAGGGCCCTGGGCTTTGCCGGGGCCACCGCCACCTTCCTCCCCGAGATTATCGAGCGGTGCATGAACTCGATTATCTTTTCAGCTGACTCCCTCGGCACCTCGACGAATGTGAAGGACTCGAATATGCTGACCTTCTTTATCTGCTGCCTCGGGAGGTCGGCCTTTTTCGATATCGCGTCAACAATGTCCATTGCGCTTACGCCCTGCTCCCTGCCGATGGTCATGAAGAGCCTCGCCATGCCGGGTGCCGCCCCGGTGTCGTCGAGCGAGCCCCTCTCATCCATTTCTTCGGGGGCCCTGTCAAAGCCTTCGAGCTGGAACTTAAGGAGCGCCGCGAGCGCCTCGACGGGCTTAAGCCTCTCCGAGAGCTTCTCGGCCATGCCGAGGAACCTGTCGAACTTCTTGTCGTCGATGAACTCGTTTATCTTCTCCTCCAGGGAGGCGAGCCTTACGCCGAGGACCTCTTCCCTGCTGGGGAGCTTGCCCTTCTTTATCTCCGCCTTGGACACTGCCTTTATGAGCCGGAATTGCCTGTCCTCCCTCGGGGTGACGAAGGTTATTGCCACCCCTTCCCTTCCGGCCCTGCCGGTCCTCCCGATCCTGTGCACGTACGATTCGGGGTTCTGCGGGATTGAATAGTTCACGACGTGGGAGATGCTGCTTATGTCGAGGCCGCGCGCGGCGACGTCGGTTGCGACGAGCACGTCCACCTTGCCGCCCTTGAATTTCTTGAGCACGGCCTCCCTCTGCGACTGCGTGTAGTCGCCGTGCATGGCGTCCGCGTCGTATCCGCGGAGTTTGAGGTTAGAGGTGACCTCGTCCACCTCTTTCTTGGTGTGGCAGAAGACCAGGAACGTGCCCTCGGCGTCGAAGTCGATGAGCCTCGAGAGCGCGTCCATCTTGTCCGAATTCCTCAGCTCGTAGACTATCTGCCGTATCTTCGCCGCAGTGAGCGTGTCAGCGGCTATCCGGACCCTCTCCGGGCTCTTCATGTATCTCTTGGATATCCGGAGGACCTCTTCGGGCATGGTCGCGGAGAAAAGGAGCGTCTGCCTGGCCTCCGGCGTGTCCTTGAGTATCTTCGTGATGTCGTCGATGAAGCCCATGTCGAGCATCTCGTCGGCCTCGTCGAGGACCACGATCCTTACGTCCTTCAGAGAAAGCGTCCGCCTCTCTATGTGGTCCAATACCCTGCCGGGCGTGCCTACGACGATCTGGACACCTTTGGCTATGGCCTTTATCTGACGGTCTATTGAGGTCCCGCCGTAGACCGGAAGGGCGTGCACCTTCTTGTAGGCCCCGAGCTTGTTTATCTCCTCGGCGGCCTGGATCGCGAGCTCCCTCGTCGGCGCGAGAATGATGGCCTGGACCGGGCCCCTGCCCTTGTCGACCTTTTCTATCACGGGTATGCCGAATGCTGCCGTCTTCCCGGTGCCTGTCTGCGCCTGGCCTATCACGTCCTTCCCGGACAGAAGGAGCGGTATCGTCTTCTCCTGTATGGGGGTCGGCTCCTCGAACCCCATTGCCGCCACTGCCTTCATGACCTCCGGCGAGAGTCCGAAGTCATTGAAACTCTTCTTTTCCCTGCTTTCCAATTGTGTTCCGTCTCCTTTTTGCAATCTGTGGTGATTTAATCTTCAAATATATCATGGAAGCGGTCATTTTGGTAACGAAATCGGCCCATGTCCCACGATTCCGGTTCAATTCCAAAGTATTGGGGAATTGCCTTCTCAGGCGGCCCGGGCGCAAAAAAAGCCGGGAGTGGGCGCTCCCGGCAAGAGGGGGGTAAACAGGGCTCCCACGGAAAAACAGGGAACCATGCTGGAAAAAACTTTAGCAGGGTTTTCCGGGTTGTCAACATGGTTTACAGAAATTTCTTTTGTGCAGAGCCGTTTTTACAGCTGCCTGCAAAGTTTTTTACGGCTATATAAAAACTGGGCACAATGAGCATTAATTTACGCCTGGCAGACAGACCAGGGTGAAAAGCGATTTTTTCACCTTACATCGACCCTCTTAACACCCTCGGGCCTCCACGCCGGGGATATTACGCCGGCAGGGTCGTCCCAGGGGTCCTTCTCAAAGAGCGCGGCCCATGTGACGGTCGAGGAGCCGAAGGACCTGTTCAGGCCGTCCATTGCGCCGAGGAGCCTCTCGCGCCTCCGGTCGTCCTCGAAAAGCTGCATCTGGAGCGAGCCCTTTGAGATGTCCGAGAGCGTGACGCCGAGGAGACGCACCGCTGTCTTAAGACGCAGGCCTTCGAGTATCCCCAATGCCGCCGAGTATATGGCCCGCGTGTCGTTCGTCGGGGCCGGGAGGGTCTTCTGCTTCGAGAAGGTATAGAAGTCCGGATACCTTATGGTAAGGGCCACTTTGCGGCCATAGAGGCTGTGCTCCCTTGCCCTTGCGCCGACCTTCTCGGACAACTTCAGCATGTGCCTCCTTATTACCGGCTTATCCGAGGCGTCGACAGGCAGTGTCATGGAGTGCCCGACGCTCTTTGCCTCTTCCTCCTGTCCGATGGGCACTACACCGCTCTCGTATATGCCCCGCCCCATCAATTTAAGCCTCTCGCCTATTATGCCGAAGCGCTCCCTCAAGATGCTCGCCGGGAACCTGCCGAGCTCACCGCAGGTAACGACCCCAAGGGCGGCGAGGTGGGCCGTGAGCCTCGGGCCTATGCCCCAGAGCTCATTTACCGGCAGGTCCTCGAGGAGGGCCGGGACCTCTTCCGGCGCCAGGACGACAAGACCGTCGGGCTTTTTCATGTCGGATGCGAGCTTTGCGATGAGCTTATTCGGGGCTATGCCTATGGAGCATGTAAGGCGGCTCCCGAGCTCCTCCCGTATCCTCTTCTTTACTGCCGCTGCAAGGGCCGAGGGAGAGCCGTATGCAGAGAGGCAGCCCGTTATGTCCACGAACGCCTCGTCGATGGAATACGCCTCGACCATCGGCGAGAAGTCCTTCAGTATCCCGATTATCCGGACCGAGGCGTCGGTGTATTTGCGGTTGTCCCCTGCGACGAATATAAGGCCGGGGCAGGCCCTTTTGGCCTCGACCCTGTTCATGCCGGTCTTTACGCCGAACGCCCTTGCCTCGTAGGAGGCGGTCGTCACTACGGTCCTCTGGGCCGAGCCCACGACCGCTATGGGCTTTCCTCTCAGGGAGGGGTTCGCCTGCTGCTCTACCGAGGCGAAAAAGGCGTTCATGTCGATGTGCATGATGAGGCGGCCCAATTACTCGACCTCCTCGATCGACCAGCCGAGGCTCGACGAGTCATAGGCGAGCTCGAAAAGCGTTGCGCCGTCAGAGACCGTGAAATGGAGGATGCGCGCGCTCCCCTCCCTGGACGCCCAAGTGTATGTTATTTCCTTTACGCCGTATACCCGCCCCCTCCATTTGAACTTTACAGGCCTTACCCCCTTGTCGAAGATTGCCACGACCTTTATCGGGTCCTTTACCTTTGTCGCCATTGCACATCCCCAAGGGCATCTGACGGCGGTCTCTCGCCTGCGATGCCCGGTTACGCTATTCCAACCTCTAAAAATCAGAGATTTTTCCCGCAACAAGGAGGGGCGGGAATAAAAAGCGGAGCATATATGAACAATATGTGAGCATTTTTATTCCCGGCCCGACGCAGAGTCCGGGGAAAAAGATCAATTTTTAGGCCTATTCAAGCCGCCTTATTACGGATATGACCTTTCCTATAATGGCGAAATCGCTGCCGTCTTTGACTACGATAGGCTCCATCGAATGGTTCTCGGGCTTAAGTACGACCCTCCCGCCGGTCTTCAATAGCCTCTTGACAGTGGCCTCGTTATCCACGAGGGCCACGACTATGTCTCCGCCCGAGGCGTCGGGCTGGGGCCTTACGACCACGAGGTCGCCCTCGGAGATGCCCGCTTCCACCATGCTCTCTCCCTCGACCTTCAAAAGGAACGCGTCCCTGCACTTGAAGAAGCGCTCATCGAGCACCACATGGCCGAGTACGTCCTCGACCGCCTCTTCAGGCGCGCCCGCCCTCACCCGTCCGGCTATCGGCAGAAGGACGCCGCCCTGTTGCGCCCTGTTGCGCCCAAGGAGGGAGATCGCGCGCGATGCCGAGCCGCCCCTTTTTATGAAGCCCTTCTTTTCGAGGGCAACAAGGTGCTTTGCGGCGTTCTTCGGCCCCTTTATCCCGAACCTGGCGCATATGTCCCTAAGGGAAGGCGGGTAGCCCGCCTCCCCTATGAACTCGCGGAGGAAATCGAGTATCTCTTTCTGGCGTGATGTAAGCTCGCTGTCCATAGGGCTACATTTGTTACCCTAAGGATAATCCAGGAACTTTCGCGTGTCAAGGGAAGAAGATGGGAAGAACGGCTATGAGGGAATAGCCCTAACCATTTGGAATATGAATCATTTCACGGCAAGGCCGGATATCAGCGGCAATTAGAGCTTTTTGCAAGGAGCTCCTCTTTGAGAATGAAGTCAAGGATGTCTTTCGCGGAATACGAAAGCTTGCCGGTCTTCTCAAGGACCTCCTTTATAAGGGAGAAGTCCTTGCCGGCCGTTATCAGCGGCTTCTCGACATAGCCGCACGACCTTACCTGCGGGAGGCCGATATTGGCCATGAGCCCGTTACAGAGGCATTTGCAGCCTTCGGTATCCTCGATTCTGCCGCCCTTACGGACGTATTCATCAACAGGCTCTGCCGGGCAGCGATAGCCCAGGGAGCCGCCGTCCTTTTTATAGACGTGCCTCAGGTATCCGAGGTCGCAGACCCTCTCCCTTTCCTCGAAGACGTCCTTCTCGGAATGCGAGCCTGAGACGGCGGCCACCTTGAAGGGGAAGCCCGTCGGAGACGCCTTGGAATCCGTAAAGACGCGGACCGAGCCGGATGAGACGGCCGAGAGCACTTCAGCCCGGATCTCATCGGTCAAGCCGGACTCCGCAGAGAATGCGAACGGGGTTCCGGCCTGGATGCCGCTTGCGCCGAGCGATAGCGCCTCCTTGAGCCTCATGGCCCCGCCGTACGCGCCGGCGAGCCAGAAAGGCACGCCGAGGGCTTTTATGCTGTCGAGGTCGACATCGTCCTTGGGGCCGTATACCGGTTCATCGTGCTCGTCGAGCCTCAGCGCACCCCTGGGGAGCGCGTTGTGCCCGCCTGCCGAGGCCCCCTCTATGACGAGCCCGTCCACCCGGCCCGTGCCCTTCTTTACTAGCGTCTGGGCCAGCACCGTAGAGGCGACTATGGCGATGAATGCCGGGCGCTTCAATGTGGGGAGTTCGGCACCTTCCGCGAACTCATGCGGACTGAACGTAATCCTGAAGTCGTCGTCCTTGTCCGCGCCGAGCACGTTGAGCTTGAGCGAGGCGTCCCTGTTGGCCGCGAACTCATCGAGGACGCCTGGTATCTCCCTGGGTATGCCGGCGCCTACCATGACATAATCCACCCCGGCAAGCATCGCCCCGTATATGGAGGCGAGCTGCGGAAGCTGTATCTTCTCAAGATAATTTATCCCGACCCTGCCGGCGTGCCCCTCCTTCGCAAGATAGACCTCGACGAAGTTGGCTACGGCTATGAGCTCCAGGTGCGCTTTTGAAAGCGCTGCCGAGCACATGGGCACCGGCTTGAACGGCTCGCCTTCTCCCTTGCCGCCGGGCATGAAATACCTTTCAAGCACGCGCGCGGCCATGGCCGGGAAAGGGAACTGCATGAGGGCGCGGCGCATATGCCCGCCTGCGTCTCCTTTCTGCAGCCTCCGGGCAAGTATCATGTCAAGGGCCGTGCCGGAAACTACCCCGAGCTGGCCCGCTTTTGAGACCATTTTGGCCAGGGTCCAGGAGGATACCCCCGCGCCCATGCCTCCCTGTATCACAAGCGGGCTCCAAATGGCAGCGCACTCCTTTAATTCATGAACTTTCATAATGTGGCGTCCTGATTTGTGGTGAAATGGGGCCTGTTTGGCCTGTGCCTTTGCCGGGAACTTCAGGAAAATTGGAGTCAGAGGGGATTAAAAGAGGGAATTCCGCAAGCTGAGTCCAGACCTGAACCTTTTTCCTCGTGTATTCTAACCTATTTGCCTTATCATTTGCAAACAAAGTATCTCAGGGCCCCGGATGATTCAAGGCAACCTCTGAAATCAGCAGGGTGTTGACAAAACCCTGCCAGGCAATCCACGGATGGGTTGCCAGATTGCGAAGACCTATTCCAAGTCGAGCATTGAGTGACCGGGCTGATTCATTCCGGGCCAAGCCTTGGTTGAAAAGCCCTTCTTTACTCCATTGCCTGAATGCCGCCGGGCCCATTGATGGTCTCTTGCTCCGGCCCCGGTCCGGGTTCCGGCGCGGACGTATCGGCAGCTTCCTCGCTGGTTTCCGCTTGAGGCGCCCCGTAAGGTGCTTCCTCTACCGGAACGGCCTCGGGCACGACCGCCTCTTCCAGCGGCCCGGGTTCAAGCTCTTCGAATTCCGGCACCACGAAGCCCCTTTTTACCATGATGTTGTATATGACGTCGGCCCTTTTCTCCACATACCGCTGCGTTCCTGAGGCGTTGAGCCGCCTCGGGTTCGGCAGCACGACCGCAAGCCTGGCCGCCTCCAACGGTGTAAGCTCCGCGGCGGACTTCCCGAAATGATGGCGCGAGGCGGCCTCGACCCCGAATATGCCCTCGCCCCATTCGGCTACGTTCAGATAAAGCTCGAGTATCCGGCGCTTCTTTAGCGCCCTTTCGAGCCTCCACGTGATTATCGCCTCCCGTACTTTCCGTATCGGGGATTTCGTCGGCTTAAGGAAGAGGTTTTTCGCGAGCTGCTGGCTTATGGTCGAGCCCCCGGCCTTGAATTTGCGGGCCTTGAGGTCTTTTTCGAGCGCCTTCTGTATGGCCTCGAAATCAAAGCCCTCATGGCTCCAGAACTTGTCGTCCTCGGCTATTATCACCGCCTTCACCATGTGAGGTGATATCCGCGAGTAAGGGACCCATTTGTGGCGGACCTTTACCTTCTTGCCAGCGGCCTTCCACTCGGCCTCCCTGTGCTCCATCATGGCGGTCTTCTCCGGGTTTTCCTTTTCAAGGCGCGAGACATCCGGGAAGAACGCAAGATAGAGGATGGAAAGTATGGGTATCGATATCAGGACGGCGTAGAACGCCTTTTTCACCGGACTGACCTTTTTAGCGGGTTATAAAAAAGGCCCGCTAAGCGGGCCTTTTTTATGGATTATACCTGCCTATTTTCAGGAGAGCGCCTTTTTCTCGGCCCTTCCGTAGAAGTCCCGGGCGAGCGCTCCGCATTCCTCTATTACGAGGCCGGTTGCCGCCGCGTTCTTTTCCGAGAACTTCACGGGGCTTCCCTCGTCGCCGTCCCTGAAAAGGACGAACGGGACCGGGTCCGAGGTGTGGGTCTTGAGCGCTATGGGCGTCGGATGGTCAGGGAGGACCATGACCGCGAACGGGCCCAGGCGGCGCGCGCCCTCCAGCACGGGCCCGACTATCCTCAAGTCGAAGTCCTCTATGGCCTGGAGCTTGTGCCCGAGGTTCCCGTTGTGGCCCGCCTCGTCAGGCGCCTCTATATGCACGCAGATGAGGTCCCTCGTCTCAAGCGCCTTCAAGGCCGCTTCGGCCTTGCCCTTGTAGTTCGTGTCGATATAGCCTGTTGCGCCCTCAACCTTTATCACGTCGAGCCCGGCGTATATGCCTATGCCCTTCATCAGGTCCACTGCCGATATTATCGCGCCGTTCACGCCGAACCTCTCCTTCAACGTGGGCATGGCAGGGGCGCTCCCCTGCCCCCAGAGCCAGATCGAGGTCGCGGGCTTCTTTCCTTCCGCGGTCCTTCTGGCGTTTACCGGATGGTCCCTGAGCACATCCTGCGATAGCCTCATCAGGTTGATAAGCTTATCGGCCCCTTCGCCTTTCGGGAGATGGGGCCCTGTCGCCTTGTCGGATATGTCGTGCGGGGGCACTGTCTTTAATTCCTTCGAGCCGTTGCCCCAGACCATGAGGTGCCTGTAGCCGGTGCCGGGATAGAACCTCACGCCCTCGCGCGAAAGGGCCCTGTCGAGGTCGAGGACCATCTCCCTCGCCTCCTCAGTGGAGATGTGCCCGGCGCTGTAGTCGCCCATGACCGTAGAGCCGTCCTTCTCGATGAGGGTCACGAGGTTGCACCTGAAAGCGATGTCGGAGGGGCCGAGCTTCACGCCTATGGAGGCCGCCTCAAGCGGCGCCCTGCCCGAATAGTATTTTGCCGGGCTGTAGCCGAGTACGCTCAGGTTCGCGACGTCGCTCCCGGGCGAAAAGCCGTCGGGGACCGTCCTGAAGAGGCCGAACCTCCCCGCGCCGGCGAGCCTGTCCATGTTCGGGGTGTCAGCGGCCTCGAGCGGCGTCTTTCCGCCGAGGCTTTCGATCGGTGCGTCGGCCATGCCGTCGCCTATGAGGATTATGTATTTCATTCAGTCAACAACCTCTAAAAATTGGAGATTTTCCCGGAATCAAGGAAGGCCGGGAATTAAAAGCGGAGCATATATGATAAGTATATGAGCATTTTTATTGCCGGGCTGACACAGAGTCCGGGGAAAGATCAATTTTTAGTCCTCTTTCAGAATCCCATCGCCTTCAGTATCTTCGCCGTCTCGGCGGCAACCTTCAAGGGCTTCTCCGAGGACTTTAGCGCTATGTCCGGGTCTTTCAGGCCGTGGCCCGTGAGCGTGCAGACGACCGTGTCGCCGTCATTGAGGACGCCTTCCTTCTTGAGCTTCAGCGCCCCCGCGAGGCTCGCCGCGGACGCGGGCTCGCAGAATATGCCCTCGCGCGAGGCGAGGAGCTTGTATGCATCGAGTATCTCGGCGTCGCTTACCGCCTCTATCACCCCGCCGCTCTCGTCCCTGGCCTTGAGGGCCGAGTCCCAGCTCGCCGGGTTCCCTATCTTTATCGCCGTCGCGATGGTCTCTGGCTTCTCGACCGGGCGGCCCAGCACTATGGGGGACGCGCCCTCGGCCTGGAAGCCCATCATCTTCGGAAGGTTCGATATTATGCCCTCGTTATGGTACTGCTTGTAGCCTTTCCAGTAGGCCGTGATGTTGCCGGCGTTCCCGACCGGGAGGAAGTGGTATGTGGGCGCGTATCCCAGGTGCTCGCATACCTCGAAGGCGCCGGTCTTCTGCCCCTCTATCCTGAAGGGGTTTATCGAGTTTACCATCTTTACGGGGTAGCCCCCGGTTATCTCCTTCACTATCTCCAGCGCGTCATCGAAGCTCCCCTTTATCTGGAGGACGAGCGCCCCGTGCATGATGGCCTGCGAGAGTTTCCCCATTGCTATCGACCCGTCCGGCACGAGGACGAACGCCTTCATCCCGGCCTTCGAGGCGTACGCGGCCGCCGAGGCAGAGGTGTTTCCGGTCGAGGCGCAGATTATGGCCTCGGCCCCCTCCTCCCTGGCCTTGGATACAGCCATCGTCATGCCGCGGTCCTTGAACGAGCCCGTGGGGTTCAAGCCCTCGCACTTAAGTAGGAGCCTCAGGTCTCCGAACACATCCTTCAGGTTCACGCTCTCGACAAGAGGTGTATTCCCCTCAAGGAGCGTAGTTATCGAGCCGTCGCCGACCTCCGGAAGGAAGTCCCTGAACTCCCTTATAATGCCGCCCCAAAGGCCTTTCCTAGTTAGCTGCACCCAGGTTCTCCTCTATCCTTATATAGACTATCTTGTCGTGTATTATGTCCATCTTGGATACTTCCGCGACCGCTGCCCGCAGCTCCCTCTCAAGGGCGTTATGCGTAAGCACCACGAGCGGGACCGCGCCGCCGACCTTCCTGTCCCTCTGTATTACCGAAGATATGCTTATGTTGTGGCTTCCGAGCACGCCGGATATCTTCGAGAGGACCCCGGGCTTGTCCATCGCCAGGAAGCGTATGTAATATGGCATCTCAACGGATTCCGTCTCGCGTAAAGCGACGGGCCTCGCCTCCTCTTCCGGACACGAAAGCGGAGGGACTCGCCGGACCGCTCCGGTAGAGATGTTCCTCGCAATGTCCATGAGGTCCGAAACGACCGCGCTCGCCGTGGGCATCATGCCTGCGCCCATGCCGTAGAGGAGGACCGAGCCAACGGCGTTACCCTTGAGATATATGCCGTTATAGGCGCCGTCGATGGTCGCGAGCGGGTGCTGGGCCGGTATCATCGTGGGGTGCACCCTGGCCTCTACCTTCCCGTCGACCGATTTAGTTATGGCCAGGAGCTTTATCCTGTAGCCGAACTCCTTTGCGAACTTTATATCGAGCTGGCTTATGCTCGATATGCCCTCCGTATAGATGTCCTCGAGCCTTATGTGCGTGCCGTACGCGAGGTTTATGAGTATGGCGAGCTTGTGGGCCGTATCTATGCCTTCGACGTCATAGGTGGGGTCGGCCTCGGCATAGCCCTTCTCCTGCGCCCTCCTCAAGACGTCCTCGAACTTGCCGCCCTCGTTCGTCATCTTGGAAAGGATGTAATTGGCCGTACCGTTTATTATGCCGTAGATGGACTCTATCCTGTTCGCGGCGAGCCCTTCGCGCAGAGCCTTTATAACCGGGATGCCGCCCCCGACGCTCGCCTCGAAGCCGATATCGACCCCCTTCCCGGCGGCCTTGCCGAATATCTCTTTGCCGTGGGTCGAAAGGAGGGCCTTATTGGCGGTCACGACGTGCTTTCCGCGCTCGAAGGCTTCCAGTATGAATTCCTTTGCGACCCCGGTGCCGCCGACGAGCTCTATGACGATTGAGATGTCAGGGTCGTTTATTATGTCCCTTGCGTCGGCGGTAAGTACACCGTCGGCGAGCCTGACGCCCCTGTCCCTCGCAAGGTCCCTGTCGGCCACCCGCTTAAGGACGAGCTCGCAGCCGAGCTTCGCCGCTATTATGTCGGCGTTCTCCTTCAATACCCTGACGACGCCCGTGCCGACGGTGCCGAAGCCTATGAGCCCGACGTTTATGCTTTTGGCCCTCGCCCCGTGCGCTCCGGAAAGGCTCTCTATCGACGCGGTCTTCGTCATACGGCCTCTTTTGCCGAGCCATCCAGGGCCTTCTTTATGCACTTGGCCGCCTGGCGTATCCTGTGCTCGTTCTCGACGAGCGCGAGCCTGACGTAATCGTCGCCGTACTCGCCGAAGCCCACCCCGGGCGATACGGCCACCTTGGCCTTCTTAAGTAGGAACTTCGAGAACTCGAGCGACTTCATGGAGCTGAACGGCTCGGGTATCTTCGCCCAGACGAACATGCTGGCCTTGGGCTTCTCTATCTCCCAGCCGGCCTTTCCGAAGCTCTCTACGAGGGCGTTCCTCCTCGATTCGTACGTGCCGCACATCTCGGTCACGCAGTCCTGGGGGCCGTTGAGGGCTATTATCCCGGCTATCTGTATGGGCTGGAACATGCCGTAGTCCAGGTAGCTCTTGATCCTCGTAAGCGCCCCCACGAGCTTTCTGTTGCCGACCGCAAAGCCCACCCTCCATCCGGGCATGTTGTAGCTCTTGGAGAGGGTAAAGAACTCCACGCCCACGTCCTTGGCCCCCGGCACCTCTAAAAAGCTCGGTGCCTTGTAGCCGTCGAAGACTATGTCGGCGTAGGCCAGGTCGTGAACCACCATGAGGTCGTTCTCCTTTGCGAAGTCCACGACCTTTACGAAGAACTCCCTTTCGACCACAAGGGTTGTCGGGTTGTGCGGGTAGTTTATTATGAGCATCTTCGGCTTGGGCCAGGTCTGCTTCACTGCCTTCTGGAGCTCGTCGAAAAAGTCCACTCCGGGGAGGAGAGGTATGCTCCTCAAGTCACCGCCCGCGATGACGACAGAATAGGCGTGTATGGGATATGTCGGGTTCGGGACGAAGACGACGTCTCCGGGGCCTATGACCGCGAGCGCAAGGTGGGCTATGCCCTCCTTGGAGCCGATGGTGGCGACCGCTTCTGTCTCAGGGTCTATCTCGACGTTATAGCGCCTCTTGTACCAGTCGGCTATGGCGAGCCGGAGCTTATATATGCCCCTCGAAGCCGAATACCTGTGGTTCCTCGGGTTGTGGGCCGCCTCTATGAGCTTGTCGACTATGTGCCTGGGCGTGGGCTGGTCGGGGTTGCCCATCCCGAAGTCTATTATGTCCTCGCCTCTCTTCCGGGCCTCTACCTTGAGCTCCGTCACAATGTTGAACACATACGGCGGAAGCCTTTTTATCCTGTGAAACTCATCCATCTACGGCGCACCTTTCAGTTCATGCACTTCTAAAACTTAGTTTTTTTCCGCAATCAAGAAGGGCCGGGAATAAAAGCGGAGCATAATATATGAAACAAATGTGAGCTTTTATATTTCCGGCCCGACGCAGAGTCCGGGGAAAATATCAATTTTAGCCGCCCATTTCTCCGAGAAGCCTCTCAGCATTATAAGAGCTTCTTACGAACGGCCCGGAATAGACGTGCCTTATCCCTATGCTCTTTCCGAAATCCTCGTATTCCTTGAACTTTTCTGGATCGACATATTCCTCGACCTCGAGGCTTTTTCTGGTCGGGCGGAGGTACTGCCCTATGGTGACCGCGTCGCATCCGGCGGACTTCAAGTCCTTTAAGAGGGCCATCACCTCTTCCGTGGTCTCGCCCAGGCCGACCATGATGCCGGATTTCACCACTATTCCCGGGCGCTTCGCCTCCCGGAGCACATTAAGCGACCGTTCATACCCGGCCCCGGGCCTTACCTTGGGATAAAGCGACGGGACGGTCTCGAGGTTGTGGTTGAAGATGTCCGGGCGGGCTTCGAGGACCGTACCAAGCGCCTCCGTGTCCCCCTTGAAATCAGGGGTCAGGACCTCCACTAAAATGCCGGAAATGTTATCCTTAACGGCCTTTATTGTCAAGGCAAATTGCCCCGCTCCGCCATCGGAGAGGTCGTCCCTTGTGACGGACGTGATCACCACGTGCCTCAAGCCGAGCTCCCTTGAGGCAAGGGCGATATTGGCCGGCTCGTCGGGGTCTGCCTGAAGTGGCCTTGCCCCCTTATCGACCGAGCAGAAGCCGCAGCGCCTGGTGCAGACGTCCCCCAGTATCATGAAGGTGGCCGTTGGTTTCGTGAAGCATTCCCCGATGTTCGGGCACCTTGCCGATTCGCAGACCGTGTGGAGGTTCCTTTTACGCAAGATGGATTTGACCTCGTGCAGGCGCGTAAGCGGACCTATCGATTTCTTCGTCCAGGGCGGAAGGCGCTTCATGCATGTAGGATAACATGACGGCCCCTCTTCCGCAATGAGGAACCCCCCTCCGGGGGCCGATGGAGAGCGCGCGGAATCTTAATGCCGTGATTCAGACAAGGGATATAAACACTCGAATTCCGGATAGTTTGGGTTGAATTGACACACGGGAGGAAACAGGCGGTAGTCTGGCATTGGTCCTGGCTGGACAATCAGGCCCCCTGGATTCAGTAAAGCGGGCTGTGCAGGCCGCCCTGTTGCCGCTACTTCCCGGCCTTCAGCCTTGCCTGGCGCTCCCGCTCCTTCTTAAGTGAGCAATCGGGGCAGGCATATCTTTTTTCGTGCTTGACCGTGAGCCTGTCATAGTCCTGGTCAAGGGCCACCCTGGCGACATTATCCGATTCCCTGCCGCAGAAATCACACTTTAACATACTCCTCACCTTCTTTCCTGTACACGTTCCTTGGCAAAAGCCCTCCTTTTTGAAGGGTCTGGTAAGCCTCGTCGAACAAGCCCCCGTCAACGGATATGACAAGCCCGCACGCCGAATCAAGGGCCTTTGGCACAGGGAGCAGCCTGAAAGGGATGGCCGCGCTCTTCAATAGCTCCTCTGCCTTCAAGGCCCTGTGGGTCGAGCCGAAGCCCAGTATATACTCTATTTGCCGGAAATTATCAAATTTCATGGCGCTACGCAAGAACGGGATTTTCAGGCCAAAAAAAACGCCCGCCGCATTCATGGAATGGGCGGGCGGTCCTGGTCATCACCATCGAGCTTTTTTCAGACCGAAGCCTTTTCCAACCTGTTCTTATAAAGCGGGAACCTCGAGCAGAGCTCCTTTACCTCTGCCTTTATGCCTTCGAGGGCGGCATCGTCGTTCCTCTTCTCAAGGGCCCTCTGGATGAAGCCGGCTATGACCTTCATCTCCGGCTCCTTCATGCCCTTGGTGGTGGCCGCGGGCACGCCTATCCTTACGCCGCTCGTTACAAAGGGGCTCCTCGTCTCGAACGGGATGGTGTTCTTGTTGACGGTAATCCCGGCCTTGACGAGCGCCTCCTCGGCCTCCTTGCCGGTTATGTCCTGCTTCGTGAGGTCCACGAGCATGAGGTGGTTGTCGGTCCCGCCGGATACGAGCGTAAAGCCCCTTGAGACGAGCTCGCCCGAGAGGACTTTGGCATTCGCGAGCACCTGCTTCTGGTAGGCCGTAAACGAGGGCTCCAGCGCCTCCTTGAAGGCCACGGCCTTGGCCGCTATTATGTGCATGAGCGGGCCGCCCTGGATCCCGGGGAATATCTGCTTATCCACAGCCTTCGCGAACTCCTCCCTGCACATGATGACGCCGCTACGCGGGCCTCTGAGCGTCTTGTGCGTGGTGGTGGTGACGAACTCGGCGTGGGGCACCGGGCTCGGGTGGAGGCCTGTTGCCACGAGCCCTGCTATATGGGCTATGTCCACCATGACCTTCGCGCCGACCTCGTCAGCAACTTCCCTGAAGGCCTTGAAATCTATTATCCTCGGATAGGCGCTCGCGCCTACCACGATAAGCTTGGGGTTGTTTTTCTTCGCGAGGTCCCGGACCTGGTCCATGTCGATCCTCTGGTCGCCCTGGCGGACGCCGTAGAAGACGACATTATAGAGCTGGCCCGAAAAGTTCACGGGGCTTCCGTGCGTAAGGTGCCCGCCGTGGGACAAATTCATGCCCATGACGGTGTCGCCGGGCTTTACGGTAGCGAGGTAGACCGCCATGTTTGCCTGCGAGCCGGAATGGGGCTGCACGTTCACGTGGTCTGCGCCGAAGAGCTTCTTCGCCCTCTCTATCGCGAGCCTCTCGACTATGTCCACGAACTCGCAGCCGCCGTAATAGCGCTTGCCGGGGTAGCCTTCGGCGTACTTGTTGGTCATTACGCTACCGGCAGCCTCCAAAACAGCCTCGCTTACAAAGTTCTCGGACGCGATGAGCTCGAGCTTAAGCTCCTGCCTTTCGGTCTCAAGCCGTATGGCGTCGTATACTTCGGGGTCGAATTCCTTAAGGGCCATCTTCTTTACTGCCTCCCGTTTTAAAATAACACGGGCCGCGCTAAAAGGCGCGGCCTCTACTTACCTTCCGTTTTTCTTCTCGACTTCCCTGATCTTGTCGAGCCGCTTCTGGTGCCTTCCGCCCTCGAAGGCCGTCTCGAGCCAGGTCTTGAGCATCTCCCTGGCAAGCCCCTTCCCGGCTATCCTGCCGCCTATCACGAGTATATTTGCGTCGTTATGCTCCTTGGCCATGCGGGCGGTGTAGACGTCGTTCACAAGCGCGGCCCGGACATTGCTGAACTTGTTGGCGAGTATGCTCATCCCTATGCCCGTGCCGCAAACGAGCACCCCTTTGGGGACATCGCCTTTCGAGACCCTCTCCGCCACAGGTATGCCGTAATCAGGGTAGTCGACGGACTTGTCGTCGTTAACGCCCATGTCCAGCACTTCCACTCCGAGGGAGGCCATGAACTCCTTAAGGTCTTCCTTGAGCTCTCTCCCGGCATGGTCGCTTGCTATGGCTATCCTTTCCATCTGATCCATCTGGCGCCTCTTTCCCGCTTAATCCTCATTCTAATATTATGCGCCTTTCAAGGACACGAGGCAAGGCCTTACTCGAACCTCTTGAAGGCGAGCACGCCGTTGGTGCCGCCGAAGCCGAAGGAGTTCGAGAGCGCCGCCTTTACCCTGGCCTCCCTTGCGGCGTTCGGCACGTAGTCGAGGTCGCATTCCGGGTCGGGCGTGGTGTAGTTTATGGTCGGGGGGAGCACCCCGTGGTGGAGCGAGAGCGCGGTGAATACGGCCTCTATGCCGCCGGCAGCCCCGAGGAGATGGCCTGTCATGCCCTTTGTCGAGCTTACGGCGAGCTTACTTGCGTGCCCGCCGAAAACGGTCTTTACCGCCATCGTCTCGTAGAGGTCGTTATAGTAGGTAGATGTGCCGTGGGCGTTTATGTAGCCGATGTCCTCGGGGTTGAGCCCCGCCGTCCTCAAGGCCATCTTCATGCACCTGGCAGCTCCTTCTCCGTTGGGCGCGGGCGTGGTCATGTGGTTGGCGTCGGCATTCAGTCCATACCCGGCTATCTCCGCGTATATCTTCGCGCCGCGTTTTTTGGCTGATTCCAGCTCTTCGAGGAAAAGGACCCCCGCGCCCTCGCCTATGACGAAGCCGTCCCTGTCCTTGTCAAATGGCCTGCTCGCGGCCTTCGGGTCGTCGTTCCTCGTCGAGAGGGCCTTCATGGCGTTAAAGCCCGCCACACAGAGCGGGGTTATGGTGGACTCGGCCCCGCCAGCGACCATCACATCCGCCACGCCCGTCTGTATGAGCCTGGCTGCGTCCCCTATGGAATGGGTGCCGGTCGCGCAGGCCGTGACAGCGCAGCTATTGGGGCCCTTTGCGCCGAGCTTTATCGATACCTGCCCGGAGGCGAGGTTTATTATGACCATCGGGATGAAGAAAGGGGTTATCCGGTCCGGCCCCTTTTCCTTCAGGACGTCGAACCAGTGCTCGATGGCGGGGAGGCCGCCTATTCCGGCCCCGATATAGACCCCGGCCATCTCGGCGTTCTCGTCGGTTATCCTGTAACCGGAGTCCTCGTAGGCCATCTGGCTCGCGGCGACCGCGTACTGGATGAAGAGGTCCATCTTCTTGACCTCTTTCTTCTCTATGTACTGGAGCGGGTCGAAGTCAGGGACCTCGCCTGCTATCTTCACGGGGAAGCTCGAAGCGTCGAAACGGGTTATCTCCCTCACGCCGGAGCGGCCCTGGATAACGGCCTCCCAGTTCTTTTCGACTCCGGTCCCGAGCGGGCTCGTTATGCCGATGCCTGTTACTGCTACCCTTCTCATCTTTATATTCCTCTGGATTCCCGGATTTCCCTGGGCTTTCAAGGCCAGGGATGAAAGAATCGCCCGGAGCGAGCCGAACTTTCAGGCGGGCGCCAGTCCATAATCGTTTTGAAAACCCGGTTTTCAGGACACCCTGGATTTCAAGCCGGCGTGGTCATTGGGCCAGGGACTTGATAGCAGGCTCCCTACTCCCCTTGCCGTCCGCCTTAAAAAACCGCCGGGGGTCGAAGCTCCTCCCGGCGGGCATGTAGGAATGCGGTCCTGAAAACAGATTTCCTTCCCGGGGCCGCAGGGGAAAATAACAAAACGATACGGGCGTTAACCGCCCCTGCGAAAGGATCGGGGAAAAAGCGGCAAGGCGCGGGCTACTTCCCGGCCTTTTTATTGATGTACTCTATCGCGTCCTGGACGGTCTTTATCTTCTCTGCGTCCTCGTCGGGTATCTCTATCCCGAACTCCTCCTCGAAGGCCATGACCATCTCGACGGTGTCGAGGGAGTCGGCCCCGAGGTCGTCCACGAAGGAGGCCTGCTGGGTGACCTCGTCCTCGGTCACGTCCAGCTGGTCTATTATTATCTTCTTAACCTTATTCTCAACAGACATTCTCATCCCTCCTGGAATATTGTCCGAAATTACCGCCTTTTGCGCCAGACCCCAGTGTATAACACCTACCGGGGAGGTTGTCAATTTTAAACATGCGCCATTACTGCATGGCCATGCCGCCGTTTACGTTGAGAACGTGCCCGGTTATGTAGCCCGAGGCGTTCGAGGAGAGGAAGAGCACCCCGTTGGCCACGTCCGCGGGGCCGCCGAGCCTGCCGAGCGGTATCCTGTCCATGAGCTCCTTTTTCACGTTCTCGGAAAGGGCGTCGGTCATGGCCGTCTCTATGAAGCCAGGGGCCACGGCGTTACAGGTTATGTTCCTGCTCGCGAACTCCCTGGCTATTGTCTTTGTCAATCCGATGAGCCCGGCCTTGCTCGCGGCGTAGTTCGCCTGCCCGGCGTTGCCCATGACCCCCACGACAGAGGCTATGTTGACGATCCTCCCCCAGCGCGCCTTTGTCATGTACTTCAGGACGGCCTTGGTGCAGTTGAACGCGCCCTTCAGGTTCACGTTCATTACCGCGTCCCAGTCCTCTTCCGTCATCCTGAGGACGAGGCCGTCCCTGGTGATCCCGGCGTTATTGACGAGTATGTGGATGGCCTCGAACTCCTTGAAGATCTTTTCAGCAGCCTCCTCGCACTCCTTCAAGTTCGTGACGTCGAGCTTGAGGGCCATAGCGCGCCTGCCCATGGCCTTTATGGAATTGGCCACCTCGGTCGCCTTCTCGAGGTTCACATCGGCCACGGCCACGTCGGCCCCGTAAGAGCCGAGCTTCTCGGCTATCGACCTGCCGATGCCCTGCGCGCCGCCTGTAACGAGGGCTATCCTTCCGGTTACGTTCATCTGTCTCCTCCTCTTTTAACAGGCTGCTGAAAAGTCCATCTGCTTCGAAGGCTACGTCGCTGGCTACGAAGGCGTACAAAATAGTACGCCTCATCCCTCGCTCCCCTGTTCCAACGGGGCCTCGCATCTGGAGCTTTTTGAGCAGCCCAAGCGAATTTTACGTTTTTCCGCACCCTGTTAAGTCGAGCTGGCCTGAACCGCTTACGCCCCGAATAAAGGAAGCGCCTTCTCTATATCCGAAGCCTCCGAGACGCTCAAGGCGTTCATGTCCTTCTCTATCCTCTTTACAAGGCCCGTAAGCACCTTGCCGGGGCCGACCTCGATGATGGTGTCGACCCCGTCGGCCTTCATCTGCCGCACTATATCCACCCACCTCACGGGGCTCGTAAGCTGGAGGCAAAGGAGCTCCTTGATCCTTGAGCCGTCCTTTACAGGCGCGGCCTCGACGTTAGTATATACGGGTATCCTCAGTCCATCCACGCTTATCTTCTGAAGCTCCCCGCCGAGGCGCTCGCTCGCCTTCTCCATAAGGGGCGAATGCGAAGGGGCGCTCACCTGCAGCGGCACCACCCTCTTCGCGCCCCTCTCCCTGGCGAGGTTTGCGGCTATCTCGACAGCGGCGGCGCTGCCGGAAATGACTATCTGCTCCGGGGTGTTTATGTTCGCCGGGACGACCCGGGCCGTGTCAATGGATGCGGAATCGCATATGACCTGGACAGTAGCGAGGTCGAGTCCCAGTATGGCGCACATCTTTCCGGCGCCCTGAGGCACGCTCTCCTGCATGAATTTCCCGCGAAGATGGACGAGCCGGACGGCGTCCCTGAAATCGAGCGCGCCGGAGGCCACGAGGGCCGTGTACTCGCCAAGGCTGTGCCCGGCCATGCAGGCCGGGGTGAAACCCGTCCTCTCGCCGAGCGCCCGAAGCGCAGCGATGGAGGCCGAAAGTAGCGCTGGCTGCGTGTACTCGGTCCTGTCGAGGAGGTCCGCAGGCCCTTCGAACGCAAGCTTCGAAAGCTCGCACCCCATCGCCTCGTCAGCTTCGGCAAAGGTCTTTCTGGCGGCCTCGGAGGAATCGTAAAAGCTCTTCCCCATGCCGACCGACTGCGAGCCTTGGCCAGGGAATACAAAAGCTATTTTACCCATGAGCCCCATTCTCCTCAGGATAAGACTTCAATATCTTTTAGGCAACCTCTAAAATCAGAGATTTTTCCCGCAATCGAGGAAGTCCGGGGAAAAGATCGATTTTTAGAGGTTGCCTGATTACCACCTTACGGCCGCTGACGCCCACGTGAGCCCGCCGCCGAAGGCCACGAACAATATTATGTCGTTGTCTTTAATCTTTCCGTCCCTCACCGCCTCGTCAAGGGCGATGGGGATTGAGGCCGCCGAGGTGTTCCCGTACCTGTCTAGGTTCGTGTAGACCCTTTCCTCGGGGAGCTTAAGCCTCTCCCTTGCGGCGTTTATTATCCTCATGTTGGCCTGGTGGGGGATGAGCAGCGATATGTCCTCGGGCTTGAGCCCCGTCTCCTCCATCACCTCTTTTATGGCCTGGCCCATTGTGCGGACCGCTATCTTGAAGGTCTCGTTGCCGTTCATTACGAGATATGGCTGCTCGTTGCCCTTATCCTCGAACGGGCTATCCGGCCGGGAGGCCCTGCAATAAAGGGTGTCCCAGTGCCTTCCGTCGGAATGGACTCGGCATGAGAGTACGCCTCTCGGCCCCTTTTCCGCGGAGAGGACGGCAGCGCCCGCCCCGTCGCCGAAGAGGACGCAGGTGGACCTGTCTTTCCAGTCTATGAGGTTGGAGAACTTGTCTACCCCGATGACCAGGGCCTTCCCCGCCCCGCCTGACCTCAAGTACCTGTCGGCTATGTCCAGCGCGTATAGGAACCCGGAGCAGGCAGCAGACACGTCGAAAGCCGCTGCCCCGGACTTTATGCCGAGCTCGGACTGTATAAGGCAGGCTACCGACGGGAACGCCATCTCGGCGGTCACGGTGCCGACTACCACGAGGTCTATGTCCTTTGCAGACAACCCCGCGGCCTTGAGCGCAGCCTTCGCGGCCCTGGCCGCCATCCCGGAGGCTGTCTCCCCGGCGGCGATCCTCCGCTCCCTTATCCCGGTGCGGGTGGATATCCATTCGTCCGAGGTCTCGACCATGCCCTCCAGATCGCGGTTGGTGAGAACCTTTTCCGGCACGTAAGAGCCGGTGCCTATTATCCTCGACCTGAGCATTTCTAACTGCCCGAGACGGCTTCGCTGCGGCCGTTCTTCATGAGGTCCTGGTTTTTTTCCATCTCTTCCATCAGGTGGGAGTTCACGTTCCCCTGTGCGTACTCGTGGGCGCGGAGCACCGCGTTCCTCATGGCCTTGGCGTTCGACCTGCCGTGGCTTATGATGCAGACGCCCTCTATGCCGAGGAGCGGCGCGCCGCCGTACTCCGAATAGTCTATTTTCTTTTTGAGCCTCTTGAAAGCGCCCTTGGAGAGGAGATAGCCTATCCTCGACGGGAGGCTAGACATTATCTCGTTCTTGAGCATGGTTGTCACGGCCTCGACAAGCCCCTCGCTGAGCTTGAGGACGACGTTCCCGACGAAGCCGTCGGTCACGACAACGTCCACCCCGCCCTGGTATATGTCCCTGCCCTCGACGTAGCCTATGTAGTTTATGGAGGCCTTCTTTAAAAGGGCGTGGGTCTCCCTCGTAAGCTCGTTGCCCTTGCCGTCCTCCTCTCCGTTCGAGAGGAGGCCGACCCTGGGCCTCTTCTCCTTGAGGACGTACCTTGCGTAGACCTCGCCCATGAGGGCGAACTGGAAAAGGTGCACTGGCTTGCAGTCGACGTTGCCGCCCACGTCGAGGACTATGGCCGGGTCTTTTATGGTGGGGACGGATACTGCTATGGCGGGCCTGTCGATGCCCTTTACCTTCTTAAGGAGGAGTATCCCGGCGGCCATTGCCGCGCCGGAGTTCCCGGCGCTAACGACGGCCCCGGCCTCTCCGCTCCTTACGAGCTCGAAGCAGACCCGTAGCGACGAGTCCTTCTTTTTCCTGACGGCCTGAGTGGGGGATTCGTCCATGCCCACGACCTCAGAGGCGTGGACGATGGAGACGTTGGACGGAACGCCCTTGTGCTTCGCAAGCTCGTCCTCTACCCGGGATTTGTCTCCGACGAGGACGATGGGGATATTGAGCTCGCTCGCGGCCCGGACGGCCCCTTCTACAACCATGGCGGGGGCGAAATCCCCGCCCATCGCGTCAACGGCAATCTTCATCTCTATTCGGCTGAGAACGCAAAAAAGGATGCGGCTCCCGGCAAGGCCGGATTAAAGGCCTTTTCGGAAGCCGTGGCGGTTGATGAAAGGAGCACGGCCTTAGACGGCCTCTTTCTTCTTGATAACAGTCCTGCCCTTGTATGTGCCGCAGCTCGGACAGACGTGGTGCGGGCGCTTGGGCTCGCCGCACTGGGGGCAGGTGGAGACCGCCGGAGCGGACAGCGCGTCGTGGCTCCTTCTCTGGCCCCTCTTGCAGCTCGAATGTCTTTTCTTGGGGTTCGGCATGTCTAAAACCTCTCTTTTCGGTTTGGGTTCGCTTATTGAAAAACTATAGCCTGTCATTCTGAGCGAAGCGAAGAATCTCGGGGCTGATAAAATCAACAAATTACGAGGTTCCTATCCCGCCCCGCCCTGGAGCTCGACCCTTCGGCTCTTCAGAATGACGGTATCTCGGGCCTTTTCATGCTAAGGAAGCTCTGATTAATTCTCGTTTCCTGTCATTCTGAGGGCGCGTAAGCGACCGAAGAATCTTGCAGCTACTTATCTTGAATACCAGATTCTTCGCTACGCTCAGAATGACAACATTCACGAATCGATCAGGCATTACCTAAACGGAGTCCGGCCCCCTTGAAGAGCCTCACATCCGGATTACCTCCCGGACCACACCTTTATATAGGATTTGGCCGCGCTCTTCAATAATAAAAATCACGGGCGCTAATCGCCGCGCCCTGTCAGCGCTTGAAGTCCTTGAGCTTGGCGAGCCTCGGGTCTGTCTTATCCTCGCCCCCGCAGCCGCAGTCGCCGAGGTTCAGGTCTGCCCCGCACTTCGGGCAGAGCCCCTTGCAATCAGGCCTGCAGAGCGGCTGCATGGGGAGCTCAAGGGCTATCTGGCCCAGGAGCACCTCTGAGGTGTCGAGGGAGTCGCCCGCTATGAAGTTAACGTCCATGTCCTCGGGCTTGAGTTCCTTCTCCTTCTCAGGCTCCCTGCCCAGCTCGTAATAGGAGGCGAAATCAGACGCGTAAGGGTACTCGAACTCCTTAAGGCACCTGCTGCACTCCACCTTGATGCCGGCCTTTATGTCCCCGGAGACGAATACGCTCTGCCCCCTCTTCGAGACCTCAAGGTGGGCCTTCACGGGAGTCGAGAAGTCGAGGTCGAGCTTCCCTCCGGCGAATTCCTTCAAAGCCGCGCAGCTCTCCTCGATGTCGAGCGAAAGCCCTGAAGGCGGTATGTCCTCTATCCGTATCTTCATCTATTGCCCCGCATAAAGACCTATAAGTATACAAGAACCGGTTCGATAGTGTCAACAGAATTTGCTTGACTTGGACGGCAAGGATAATTATATTGGAATATCTTTGTCCGAGATTGGGGGATCGTCTAACGGCAGGACAACGGGCTCTGAACTCGTTTATCCAGGTTCGAATCCTGGTCCCCCAGCCAGAAAATCAAAGGGGTTACAGCGGATGCTGTAACCCCTTATTGCATTTCGGGGGTTTAGCAATTGACGACAGCGCATCCTGGTGATACAATGTTAGTACATTGTTTGCAGAAAGGTCTGTGTAACGAGGTTTGTCATTCTGAGAACGCGCGAAGAATCTATTTTTTGTAGAAATCAGCAAGTATGAGATTCTTCGGTCGCTTATGCTCCCTCAGAATGACAAAAAAATTGAATCAGCAGACATTCCAACTTAACGAAGGAGCATGGCCTTGATAAAAAAACTCGCCAAACACGGGAACAGCCTGGCCCTCGTAATCGATAAAGGAGTGCTTGAGCTCCTTGAAATTGACGACAAGACCCCCCTCGACATCTCGACTGACGGCAAGGTGCTCATAATCGCCCCTGTAAGGGACGAGAAGCGACGCAAGCAGTTCGAGGAGGCCCTTGAAAAGGCCAACCGGAAGTACGGCCGCGCGCTCAAAAAGCTTGCGAGCTGATGGAGTTTGTATTCCTAGGCCTTGACGAGGTCGTGGAGATACACCGCGACCAGATAACGAGATACGGGGGAAGCCCCGGCATCCGCGACATGGAGTTATTGCAGTCCGCGGTTGCAATGCCGTCCGCAGCCTATGGTGGGGAATACCTCCATGCCGATATCTCCGAGATGGCCGCCGCCTACCTCTTCCACATCATCCGCAACCACCCCTTCGTGGACGGCAACAAGAGGACCGGCGCTGTCGCCGCCCTTGTCTTTCTCGCCCTTAACGGGACGGAACTCCACGCGAGCGAAAAGAGCTTTGAATCGATGGTGCGCTCAACAGCCGAAGGGAAGCTTGAAAAATCTAAAATCGCTTCCTTCTTTCGAAGGCACGTGAGGGAGCAAGGGGGTTGATGTAAGGCAAACCCTTAGGATGAGCGCACGTACAGGCTCCGGGCAAGGTAGTTGCGAAGATAAAGAAGGATTACAGTATATCAACGACATAGATGGAGGTAAAAATGGGAATTCTCGAAAATGCCAAAGATGTGGTGAAGCTTGTTAAAGAAATTGATAACATTGAACTCTATAGAAAGATACTAGATCTTCAATCTGAATTAATGGATGTACTCCAAGAATTAGGCGAACTCAAAAAAGAGAATGCATCGTTAAAAGAACTTCTCGAAAGAAGGGAATCTTTAAAATATGAAAATAACGCATACTGGCGCGACCTAAATGGCAAGAAAGAAGGGCCATTCTGTGCAACTTGCCACGACACAAAAGAACTCCTTGTGAGGTTGCATTATGTCAATGGAGACGGAATTATTGAACCATATCATGTTTGTAGGTCTTGTGGAACTTCAATTGACTAAATAATTCCCCTGCACAGATTGAATAACCGAATAGCCGCGACCTTGACGGCCTTGCTGGGAGTGAACTTACAAGTCACATATGGCGCGAAACCCTACCTTCCATCTGAAGCTGGTGGGTTCACACCGGAACACGAGGCGTGCGCCTCGCCCACCAATTTTCTTTCACGCCTCCGCTCTGGCTTTTCCTGAGACAATCACATATAATAACCCGGCATGTTGTTCTAAATCCCTGCCATACCCACAGGAGAAAACCTTTGAAACTCGCAAAGCTCTTTATCGCGACCATTATGGCTGTTCTGTTAATGACCGCCTCATATGCGTTCGCCGGGCCGCAGCACACCGGAGTCGTCCTTGAGGCCGTCTCGGGCGGCGGGTACACCTATCTGGAGGTCAATGAAAACGGAAATAAATTCTGGATAGCAAGCCCGGAAACTCCGGTCAGCACAGGGGCGACCGTCAGCTTCTCCGAACAGATATGGATGCCCAACTTCACGAGCAAGGCGCTGAACCGCACATTCGAGAAGATATTGTTCGTAGACGGTATCAACGTCGCATCATCCGGGACGAGCCCGTCCGCAGAGGCGCAGGATGCACCAGCCAAGCCGGCCCAGGCTGCCACGGCATATACCATCAAGGAAATATACACAAAGAGGTATGAATTAAGCGGGCAGCCCATCAAGGTGCGCGGGAATGTCGTAAAGGTATCTGAAAACATCATGGGGAAGACCTGGGTGCACATCAAGGACGGCACTGGAAATGAAGGCCGCGATACGCTTATATTCCTTTCAAAGGGTGACTCGGCGGCGGTAGGGTCTGTCGTGACCGCCGAGGGCGTGCTTGAAACGGACAAGAATTTCGGGTTCGGATATTTTTACTCCGTGATAGTAGACGGGTCGACCTTTTCGGAATAGAAACACTTGGGAGGATGGTTTAAGCCTCGCGGGGTGGGCGCATAGCCCACCCTCTTTTTTTTCAGAACTTCGCCTCTTTTCGCGACGCTGCTGGATCAGCAAGCCGGCAGAGCGATCAAAGCATCCCTGGCCTGAAGAGCTTCCTCTTGTTGATGGTCTTGCCTGAAACCATGAATACGCCGTCTCCGGTGTAGTGGAGCGTCTCGGGATACTTCGGCGTAACGGCGGCATGGGCCTTCACCACTTCGAAGATGAAGAAATCGTATTTTTCGACGAGCGCGTCGTCGTAGAGCCTGCATTCGAAGTTGGCGTGGCATTCTTTTATCAAGGGCGCGCCAACCTCAAACGCCTCCTCGGGCGTAAGGCCGAATTCCTTGAACTTGTCGATTTCCGCGCCGGTGGTGTTCCCCACCCTTACGACAGTGTCCGCAAGGCCGGCGGTCGGAAGGTTTATGACGCATTCGCCGCTGCCGCGTATCATCCGGAAGCTGTGGTTGGCGCTTGAGATGACGCAGCCGACGAGCGAGGGAGTGAATTCCATCACCGTGTGCCAGCCCATCGTCATTATATTCGTCTTCCCTTTCCACCTCGACGAAACGAGCACGATTGGGCCGGGCTCAAGGAAGCGCCTCACCTCGCTTACCGGGAGGTCCCTCTTTTTGGGATATTTGACCATTGTTCATCGCCAGTCATTTATCTGTCTTCTCACCTTTTTCGCCGTAAAGCCTTTCAGCGCAGTCCGGGCATATGCCGTGGCTGAAGACCGCTTCCGAGCGCTGCTCTATGTATTTCTCGATGGACTGCCAGTTGCCCAAGTCGTCCTGGATCCGTTTGCATACGGCGCATAGGTTAAGCATGCCGCTCAGCACCTTCACCTTCCTCAGGGCCTCGTTCAGCTCGATGTTCAGACTCCTTATCCTTTCCTCGGCGGCCTTGCGCTCGCTTATGTCAACCCACGAAAGCACGGCGCCGACCACTTCGCCAGCCTCGTTCAAGACCGGACACGAATTCATGAGAACGATGACTTTCGCTCCTTCAGGAGTCCTGAAAACCCATTCTTCGTTCTCAAAACAGGCATTTTGATCAATCGTCCTCTTGAGTATGAACTCATCGTCCGTGGGCTTGCTTACGCCGTCGCTTTTGAAGATATGCCATCGCTCGACCACCTCGTCAATCGGTATGCGTTCGAGCTCTTCCCTTGTGCGCCTCGCGTACAATGCCGCATATCTGCTGACGCTCTTGACGGTATTGCTATCAGTGTCTATCAGGGCAAGCCCCTCTGGAACATGCTCTATGACGGCATCAAAATAGCTTGCCCTGCGTTGGAGCTCGTATCCTTCCCTTTCAAGGTATATCCTGAGCGCGTTTTCTTCCTGCATAGCCCCCTCCACTTTATTCAAGTATAAACGGAATCTGCTAAAGAGCGAGCCGAGGCATCAGCCGAGGCAAACCCCTTGACAGCGGAAGCCCTCCATATTAAAGTACGCCCACATATATCAGGTAATCCCCTTCGGGGATTAAGAGGGAATCCCGTGGCCGGTTTCTGAAACCGGGAATCGGGAGCGGTCCCGCCGCTGTGACCGGGGACGAAAGCCGACAATACCACTGGGAACCATCCTGGGAAGGTCGGGCGAGTAGGCTGATCCGGAAGCCAGAAGACCTGCCTGATGTGAATTGCCGAAGGCCTTCTCGCGGACTGGAAGGCCTCGCCGAAAACACAAATTACTGAGGGTGAAGTAACGGGTGCAATCCTCAGAGCGAAAGCTCTGAGGATTTTTTTATTTCAGCAAGTTGCAAAAAGTTTATCGAAAATAAGCATTTCATTCTGGGCATAGCGAAGAATCTCGGTTTTTTATGAATCAGCCGTGTCACGGATTCCCCGTCGCCTTCGGCTCCTCAAAATGACATCGATATATCGTTCAAAAAGACTTTTTAATCCCATGCCATGGAACTGGCAAATTCAGGAGAAAACATGACGCAGATAGAAGCCGCAAGGAAAGGCGTTAAAACGAAAGAGATGGAAGAGGCCGCGGTAAGCGAAGGCAGGACGGCCGAATACATCCGGCAGATGATAGCCGAGGGAAAAGCCGTAATCCCCAACAACACCGGAAGGAAGGCCCGGCTCGTGGCAATAGGCGCTGGTCTCAGGACCAAGGTCAACGCGAGCATCGGGACGTCTTCCGACATAATCGACGTGAAGGCCGAGGTGGAAAAGGCCATTGCCGCCGAGAAGGCCGGGGCAGACACCCTGATGGAGCTTTCCGTCGGAGGAGACCTCGACGCCATAAGGAAGGAGGTGCTTGCGGCCACCTCCCTTTCTGTAGGGAGCGTCCCGCTCTACCAGGCCTTCAAGGAGGCGATCGAAAAATACCACGACCCGAACAAGCTTACGGAAGAGCTCCTTTTCGACGTGCTTGAGAGGCAGTGCGCGGACGGCATCTCTTTCATGGCCGTCCACTGCGGCATCAACAGGCTCACGATAGAGCGATTGAACAGGCAGGGCTACCGCTACGGCGGGCTCGTATCCCGGGGCGGCTCCTACATGGTCGGCTGGATGCTCAGGAATAACAAGGAGAACCCGCTCTACGAGAAATTCGACAAAGTAGTCGGGATACTCAAGAAGTACGACTGCGTGCTGAGCCTCGGGAACGGCCTGCGAGCCGGCGCGGTGCACGACAGCCTCGACAGGGCCCAGGTGCAGGAGCTACTCATAAACTGCGAGCTTGCGGAGGCCGGGCAGGAGATGGGCTGCCAGATGATGTGCGAGGGGCCGGGGCATCTGCCGCTCGACGACATAGAGGCCAACGTCAAGCTGCAAAAGAGGATGAGCAATGACGCCCCGTTCTACGTGCTCGGCCCGCTCACGACCGACGTCGCAGCCGGGTACGACCACATATCCGCGGCAATAGGGGCTGCCGAGGCCGCGCGCTACGGGGCAGACCTCATATGCTACGTGACCCCGGCGGAGCACCTTGCCCTGCCGAACAAAGACGACGTCGTCGAGGGAGTGAGGGCCGCAAGGATAGCCGCGCACGCAGGCGACATGGTGAAGCTCAAGAACGGCTCAAGGGATATGGCGATGGCAAAGGCCAGGAGGGACTTAAAGTGGGACGAGCAGCAGAGGCTCGGCTTGTTCGGCGAGAGGGCCGCCGAGATAAGAATGAGCCGCGCACCTGAGGAGCCCGACACCTGCACCATGTGCGGGAGCTTCTGCGCGCTCGACAACGTGAACACATATTTCAGGGATAGCCTACGAGGCGGCGGGAAGGCCTGAATTCAATGCAAGGCAGGGGAAACGTCCCGCCTTCCCCTGCCCTCTTTTTTCCCTTGACCGGAAGGCCCGGCCCGGGCTATTATTTAAGTAGTTTATTAAATAATTGAATCTACGGGAATCGACCAGGTGAGCAAAAAGGACTCCATACGGAAAGAGGTCTTCGAGATACAGGCGGGCGTATGCCAGTGCCTTGCGAACCCCAAGCGCCTCGAGATACTCCATATCCTCCGCGACAGGGAGCTTTCGGCGACCGATATAGCAGGAAAGGTCGGCATCTCCAACGCGAACGCATCCCAGCACCTGGCCATCATGCGGACCAAGGGGCTCCTTAAGAGCAGGCGCGAGGGGGTGAGCATCCGCTACTCGCTAGCGAACCCGAAGGTAACGACGGCCTGCGACATCATGAGGGAGGTCCTTTTCGAGCACCTTGACGAAAAGCGGCGCCTTACGGGAAGGGTGAGGACGCCATGATATCGAAAGAGGAGAAGACAATGACGCACGATTTCTCAAAGGAGTTTTTCGCCGCATACCACGCGGCCGTTTTCGAGGCCCTCGGCGAGGACGCGCAGAAATATAACGCCAGGATAGGGGCGCTCCTTGCCAATGCCTGGCAGAAGACGCTGAAGGAGCTTCCAGCTGACCGGGCAGGGTTCAAGGAAGCGATAGAGGCCTGGATGAGCGGGCCGTTCAGGTTTTCGGACGTGGCCAGGCTTGAGTTCAACGACGACGGCACCGCCTACCTCTACGTCAAGGGCTGCGACATCTGCAACGGCAACGAGGTCCTGAGAAGCGGCGGCAAAAAGGGCGTGTGCCCCATAAGCCAGATGGTCAAGTCCGCGATGGGGAAGGCCCTCAAGACTGGGATAGAGCTTACGGGGAGCGAGAAGCCGGGCCCTGTCGGGGAGTGCTACTTGAGATACAAGCTCGGCAAATGACCCCGGCGCTCTCCTCGGGGTGGATATAAGCTCAATCCACGCCTCCCGCGCAGTATCTCGCTATTCCGCTCGAATCCGCCGCGCCCTGCCGCCTTGCCAGCCATAACCGATGTCCCCACCGGGCCCTATTTCTATTTGAAAACGCAGGGATAGCCCCTCGCCCCTTTCCTCCGGCCCATTTTGCCTGTTGATAATTGTTCCGATTTTTTATACAATTCCGGAACGCTCCAGAAAACAGGGGACCGCTTGAGGGGACCGGACCTGATGCGGTGCAATCATGCCTCAAGCTCAGCCCGGTTTGGAAACGCATTCGCCTTGCACATCAGCCTCAGCGAAAGGATAAGCGTGTTGGGAATATGAGAAGGAAGGGGGTCGCCGTACTGCTTCTGACCGCGTTCGCGGTCAATTTCATCTCCCTCGTCTACCAGGTCCTCTGGACCCGCAACATAATGGCAATATTCGGCTCGACCGCCCTCTCAATATCGACCACTCTTACCGTATTCCTCTCAGGCATAGCCCTGGGCGGCTATCTCGGCGGCATCTGGATACGGAAGGCGAAGAACAAATACATGACCATGGGCGCGCTCCTCGTGTTGCTTGGCGCCTATTGCTTCTTCATAGGGCACCTCTTCGGCCTGGTTGACCTCATATATACAAGCCTCTCAGGCAATATCGAATCCGCCCTCGCCTCAAACCTTATCAAGCTCGTACTCATATTCGCGATACTCATATTCCCGACGACCATAATAGGCTCCATGTTCCCCATATGCACCTACCTTTATTCAATCGAGTTCGGCAAGCTCGGGAAGGACGTGGCCTTCATATATTTCCTCGACACGCTCGGGGCGGCCCTCGGCGCGGTCGTGAGCGGGTTCGTCCTCGTCCCGCATATTGGCCTCCGGGAGTCCTCCTTTATCGCGGCCCTCGCCTATGTGCTCCTCGGCGCGTTCATACTGGCCACGAAGCGTGGCGCGCCGGAAGAGGCGGCCGTGGCGGAGGGAGCCGCGGGCGCAAAGGCCGGGCTAAAGCTCGACCCTGCAAGGGCCTTCATACTCGCGGCCCTCTTTTTCGGGGGCTTCTCCGCCCTCATGCTCGAGGTCGTCTGGTCCAGGTATTTCCACCTCATTTTCGGCACCAGCATATACGCGTTCTCGATTGTAATCGCGGCGTTTCTCCTGGGGCTCTCCATCGGAAGCTTCGCGGTAAAGCGCCGCATCGAAAGCCTCAGGAATCCGCTACTCCTTTTCGCCTACATCGAAATCCTTATCGGGGGGTTCGCGCTCCTGGTCATACGCTCCTCATCATGGATCGAGACGATATACTTCAAGCTCTTCCTGGCCATTGACAATTTCTATATCTTTCAAGGCACCCTCTTCACAATCGCCTTCGTCATAATGCTCGTGCCTGCCGCCCTCATGGGCGCCAACTTCCCGCTGGCGGTCAGGATATTCGGGAGGAAAAAGGAGACCAGGGGCGAGGACGCGGGCATAACCTTCGCCTTCAACACCGCGGGCGGGATAGCCGGGGCCTTTGCCGCCGGTTTCTTCATTATACCCTCCCTCGGCCTCGAAAAGACCAACTTCCTGGCCTTCGCGGCATATCTCCTCATCGGCTTCGCGGCCCTCGCGATGGCCGGAGGCCGCGCCAGGCTCCATTACGCCCTTGGCGCAGGCCTGGCCGGAGTCTTTCTCGCTGGAGGCTATCTCTTCGGCAACCCGCCCTCGCTCAACTGGGGCGTATATTACGGGGGCATAAGGAAATCATCGCTCGAAGAATTCAAGTACAACAAGTACTACATGGAAAGGGACATCATCTACTCCAGGCACGGGCACTACGGGCTCGTCTCCGTCCGGCACGACAAGGTCCAGAACGAGCTCCAGCTCATCAATAACGGCAAGGTGGACGCGTCCAACAACATCGCCGACACCCATACGCAGCTCCTGATAGGGCACCTGCCGCTTTTCCTCCACAAAAACCCCGAGAGGGTGCTGAACATAGGGCTGGGCGGCGGGTTTACAGTAGGGGCCATAAAGGCCCATCCGCAGGTGAAGCACATAGACGTGGTGGAGATCGACCCGCTGGTCGTCGAGGCCACCGGGACCCATTTCAGGGGGGTAAATAACGACGCCCTGAACGACCCGAGGATAAGCGTCCACATCCACGACGGCCGCCATTTCATAAAGACTACCCCCCACAAGTACGACGTAATCGTTTCCGAACCGCCGAATATCTGGGTCTCGGGGGTTTCGATGCTCTTTACGCGCGAGTTCTACAAGCTCGCCGACGAGCGGCTCAAAAAAGGCGGCCTCCTTTTCCAGTGGGCGCCCGGCTACGAGATGAGCATAGAGGACATGAAGCTCATAATCAAGACCCTGAGGGAGCGGTTCGAATACGTCTCATACTGGGTCGAGGGCTTCGACGTGGCCATCATCGCCTCTCACGAATATCCGGCCGTGGACCCGGCCTACATAGAAAGCCTTCTCGCCATACCTAGGATCAAGTACGACGCGGGGAACCTTTTTGCCAAGGCCACTTCGGATTTCATCGTCTCATACATCCAGACGCCGGTAGTGCCTTTCGATATGATCGACTATCACCTGAGAGACTTCAACCTCGTGAATACCGACAACCTGCCCCACCTCGAATTCAATACTGCGCGGAACATGTTCAACTTCCAGAAGGCCGTCGATGAAGGCCCTTCTGCCAATAAGCGGAAGCAGGGGCATTGACTCACTGGCGGCAAAGCGGTCTCCTTCACGCTCGGCATGAGGAAGACAGGCAGACTATAAAATCGCATAATTAACGACTTATCCGTCAGGCAGGCCTTGGAGAAGCGATCGCGTAATATGATAGTCGAAGCCGGTCCAGGCAGGTACACCCTCACCGCCATAGCCCTACACTGGGCGAGCGCGGTCCTCGTCGTCTCCGCGTTTGCGCTCGGCGCGTACATGGTAACGCTTGCCTTTTCGCCCCTCAAGCTCCAGCTCTTCTCCTATCACAAATGGGCCGGGGTCGCCGTCTTTCTACTCGCAGTCATAAGGCTGGGCTGGCGGTCCTTCAACGCCCCGCCGCCCCTTCCAGAGAAGATGCCTTCATGGGAACGCGCCGCGGCCAGGGCCTCGCATATCATCCTTTACCTGCTCGCGCTGGCTGTCCCGCTCTCAGGCTGGCTCATGAGCTCGGCCCACGGCTTCCAGACCGTCTTTCTCGGGGCCTTTCCTATTCCCGACCTCGTAGGCAAGGACAAGGCCCTTGCGGAGCGGCTCGAGCTCGTCCACTTCATCATGAACAAGGCCTTTCTGGCCGCGGTCGCGCTCCACATAATGGCGGCCCTCAAGCACCACTTCATTGACAGGGACGACGTCCTCCGGCGCATGCTCGGGCTCCGCACGATTGCTGGCGCCCTCCTTCTGATCGCCATGCTGCCTGACGCTGCAGCTTCAGTCCCTATAATGAAGGAAGACAGCCGTATCGACTTCATATCAAGGCAGATGGGTGTCCCGATCAAGGGGGGCTTCGGGAAGTTCGACGCCGACGTGAATTTCGACTCTGCGGACCCCGGGAAGAGCAGCGCATCCATAACCATATACCTCGACAGCATTGACGCGGGCTCGGACGAGGCCACAATCGAGATAAAACGCAAACCCTGGTTCCATACGGCAAGCTACCCCAGGGCGGAGTTCAGGTCGAGTTCGCTAAAGGAGACCGGGCCCGGCCGATACGTCGTAAACGGGACCATGACCATAAAGGGCCGGGAAAAGGAGGCAAGCGCGCCCTTTACCGCCAAAAAGGCCGGGGATTCGTGGGTCTTCGAAGGCAGGTTCGTAATAAAGCGCCTTGATTTCGGGATAGGCGAAGGCGCATGGTCCGACACCGGCACCGTTGCGGACGAGGTGGAGATACACTTCAGGTTCAAGGCGCCGGCGGTAAGGAAATAAATGATAACCGGCAATTCAACCATCAAAAAGGAGGGCTTGACGGGCATGAAAAGACTGATGGCAACGGTTTCGCTCCTATTCATCGCGCTCCCGGCCTACGCGGAGGTGGAGAACTTCGTTATCGACCAGAGGCACACTTACCCGAGCTTCGAGGTGAGCCACATGGGGCTTTCGACCCAGCGGGGCCGCTTCGATGGGACGAGCGGCCGCATAACGCTCGACCGCGCGGCAAAGACGGGCTCCGTGGAGATAACGATAGACGCCAGGACAGTAAGCACCGGGCTCGATGAGCTGGAGAAGCACTTGAGGAACGAAGATTTCTTTAACGTCGAGAAGCACCCGACCATAACCTTCAAGTCAAGCTCGATCGAGTTCGAGAATGATGTGCCAAAGAGCGTCGTCGGCGATCTCACGCTTCTGGGAATAACCAGGCCCGTCACCCTCTCGATATCATCTTTCGACTGCAAGGTGCATCCGATAAACAAGAAGTTCGTCTGCGGGGCTGACGCGGCCACGACGATAAAGCGCTCGGAGTTCGGAATGACTTACGCCATACCGGCCGTAAGCGACGAGGTGAAGCTCCTCCTGCAGGTGGAGGCGTTCAAGGAAGGGCAGCAAACGCAACCTTAGTACATGGAAATTCAAAAGGGGCGCTCTCCGAAAGGGGCGCCCCTTTTTATTTTCCTCGCCTCTGGCAGGCCGGGCAGAAATAAGCCGTCCTTTTCTGTATGGAGAGCGCCTCGATTGCCGCCCCGCACCTCGGGCAGCGCGCGCCTTTGTGCCTTTTCGGTATTATGAACCCCTCCGGGAACCGGGACGCTTGAGCCTCAAGGCCCACTGCCTTCCGTAGCGATTTTCCAATGGCCTCGAAAAGCCTCCGCGCCTCGTCGTCGCCAAGGCCTCCGGCGTCCTCAAGCGGGTGTATGCCGGCCTGGAAAAGGGCCTCGTCGGCGTACACGTTACCGAGCCCGGCCAGGACCGACTGGTCCATGAGGGCCTGCTTTATCCCCCTCCTCGTCTTTTTGAGGGCCGCCCTGAACGGGCCGAAATCGATCGAGAGCGCGTCCGGTCCGAGCCTTTTCCGCCTGATGAACTCGTCGACGTCGCCCGATATGCCGGCCCTGCCGAACATCCTCGTGTCGAAAAAATAGAGACGCGAGCCGTCGTCAAAGCCGAAGGCCACCCTCGAGTGCGGAGGCGGGGCTTTGCCGTCTGTCTTGAGCTCGATCCCGCCAGTCATGCCGAAGTGGAGCACCAGCCACGGGCCTTCCGCCGAGGCGAAGAGGTACTTCCCGTGCCTCCTCGTGGAGGTGAACCGCCTTCCTTTCAATGCGGCCCGGAATTCGCCCGGGCTGCCATCGAGCACGCTCCGTGTCATTATCTCGACCTCAGCCACCCGTTTTCCGAGGGAAGTCCTTTCAAAGTAGCGCCTCATCGTCTCCACGTCGGGGAGCTCGGGCATCGACTAGTCCGCCTCCGGCCAGGCATAGAGGCGCATCCCGGTCTTCACAAGCTTCCTCATAAGGCTCGCGAACCCGGAGCCCTGCTCGGAAGCGCCGTCCGCCTTACGTTTTTCAGGTATGGGCTTTATAAACGAGCCGTCCTCGTACCCGGCCTTGCCGGCTTTACTCAGGTCCCTGCACGGGACCGGCGCCCTTCCCGAAGCGCCGGCGCAGTCGCCTGGGGTTCCATCCTTCGCGACGGCGCTACCCGCTGCCATCGCCATCGTCCCCTTCTTCGGCTCTATGACGATGACGGAGTCTATCAACTCGCACCCGGAGACCAGGAAAAAGAGTACGGGGATAGCGTATGCCAGGAGGCCCATGTGCCCACTCCGGTCCGGTAAATTGGTTTCAATCTTTTCTTTGCAAGGGAGGCCTTGCCCGGGCAGGAAGGGCGCGGCTTCGGAAGACGTATTTTAAAAGTATACTCCCGGACAATGGCGAGTCAAACGATGAGCCGTGAGCCCATGTGCGCATATCCATCTATTCCCGCCCGACTTGACACCCCCCGATTTTGGGATACCATCAAAGTAAGGCATTGACGCAAGGGTTCGGGCGTCTTGACAAAGACAGGTTATGGATTACGATTTATACATGAGCCTGTCTCCCCATGAACAGGAAAGGGGTAAGGGAAATGCAGCTAAGGCAGATAATGCAGAAAAAGGTCGTAACGGCCAGTCCTGACGCGAGCGTAAGGGAAGTCGCGAAGAAGATGAAGGACTACAGGATAGGGTATCTGCTTCTCACGAACGGAGAGTCGATCAAGGGTTGCGTGACAGACCGCGACATAGTCGTGTGGCTGGCGGGAGGAAAGGATCCGGACGCGACGAAAATAAATTCGATAATGCGGTCGAACGTCATAACCTCGCCTCCGGACACCGACGTCTTCGACGCCTCAAGGCTCATGGCGAGGAAGAAGATCCGGAGGCTGCCGATCGTGGAGGGCAATAAGCTCCTGGGCCTCGTCTCGGTTTCGGACCTCGCGTCGGTAATCGAGGAGGAAGTCGACAACTTCTTCCACGTGGAAGAGGCGTACCAGATTTAGCAGGTACGAAAAATCGAAATCCGCTGGAAGCTGCCCAAAAAGCTCCAGATGCGAGGCGTCGAGAAGCTAGGAATGAGGCGTATTTTTTGTATACGCTGCAAGACAACGAAGCAGATGGGCTTTTTCAGCAGCCGACTTGAAGGTTGCTTTCCCGGACCGGGATATCCGGCTGGTAAGAGGAGAGATAAGAAAGCCGTCTTCGGATGGTTGTCGAAACCTCCTCTAACCGGCTGGAAAAACCGGTCCGGGAAAGCAAGGGCTGTCTTCGCGGGCAGGAAACCCGATCGGCAAGAGAAGGATGTGGGGGCCGTCTTCGGATGGCTTAACTATCCATCTCTTACCGACCGGAGAGTACTGTCCGCGGAGACAAAAAGGCGGCAGGTAAGACCTGCCGCCTTTATTTTTGTCATCCTCCGGCCCGCCTCGCCAGGACGGGGCTTATTCAGTGTCCCGAGCGCCCTCTTCCGTCGGCCCGGCCCCTGGGTCCGCCCGTTTAATCCGCGCCCTCGCTCGTTTCATCCTGTTACCCGTTCCGAATACTTCGCCTAGGGGCCTGGCAAGCCTTTTCCGTTCGTCCGGGTTCGCGTATCTGACATAAGCCATGCCCAGCGCCGCGACGACCGAGCCGCCCATAAAGTCGCTTATGAGGTCCCACATCGTGTCGCCGAGCCCCTTCTGGGTGTTCTTACCGAAGAGGCTGTCGACCGTAAACTCCCCGATCTCCCACATGGCGCCCATGGCCATGGCGAACGTCAAGGTAAAGACCCCGATAAAAGGCAACGAGAGGCGCACTTTTCCGGTATAATTCAAAGTATATACGACGATGAAAGCCAGGAGGCCCACGACGCCGCTGCTGTATACGTGAAGGAGCTTGTCGTAAAGCCATACCTTCTCGTAGAAATCGAGCCATTCGCCCATGAACGTGTTCGCGAATATGGAGACGGTTATAAGCAGGTCCATCTCGAAAGGGAGCGTCACCTTGTAGTTCCTCTCCAGTAGGCTCGGTATAAGGGACACCGCTATCGAGAAGAATATGAGTGCGATAAAGAGGTATTCTCCCTTTATGGCCGCGACCGGGAGAAGCAGCGCCATAAGGAGCTTCATAATCCATGAAAGTCCGGCTGTTATCGAGAGCGTGCGCCAGTTCTTAAGGATACTTGCGATGCCCGGCATGGAAGACCCTTCCTCGGGATTTCGTCACGGATGAATCAATTATATATGCGTATGCCCTGCCGGCAACCGTGAACGGGAAAACAATGCCCCTATTATTATTGTATGGCATGCTCGCGGCCACATTCCATGCAGCTGCACCTGCACTTTCCGGCACTCTGCCAGGCGCATGGTGGAGCGACCCGCCCATGCAGGGCGAAGGCCCGGGAGCGCCTCAGGATCCCTTAAGCTCCATACTCGACCCGGGTTTCCCGCCGACCCTTTACGGCCTCATGGAAGGCAATTACACCAGGGACAGCGCACGGCTCCTGAGCATCCCCGGCGCCGGGGTTTCGGACCTCCTTTCCGACGAAAGCCGGATGGTAGGCACCGGGCTGGGGCTTAACCTCGGCCCCGGCATAAAGTTCCAGGGCTTCGGCGTCTATGACATGGAGGAGGGGAGCACGTTTGCAGGCCCGGCGCTGAAGTACGACCTGCCCGGCGGCCTGGATTTCACTACCGGGGTGCAGATACCCCTTAACGACAGGAGAGAGATTGCCTCCGGAAGCTCGGATTTCTACTTCGCCGAGTTCAGGCTCCTTTTCTGACGCAACGGCAGGGTTTCGCACGCGGGCTGGAACGGCGGTATAATTAATAAAAAAGGCCCGAGGGGTTCTTATGGAATTGAGCGAGGGGAAAAAAGACAAAAAGATGAACGTGCCAGGGGAGGAGGTCTGCCCGGTCTGCACCTACCCTGCCGAGGACTGCGTCTGCTGCGCAGAGTGCGGCCATGATTGCCCGCTCGACGCCGGTCTCCCGTATTGCCCGGTATGCAGCCCCGTCAGTCAACAAAAGGGCGGCGGCCTATGACCCGAGCTTCTCTCTAACGGATTCAAGCGAGCCCTTCAGCTCCGCGACGCTCTCCTTGAGCCTTTTCTGCCTTCTCAAGAGGTATGACGGATGGTAGACGGGCATGACCGCCCTGCCCTCGTATTCGGCCCATTCGCCGGGCATAAAGGGCCTCCCGGGGAAAAGCGCCAAAAATGCCGTCTTGCCGGCTGTTATGATGACAGCCGGGTCCACTATGCCTATCTCCTCAAGAAGGAATGGGACGAAGAACGCGGCTTCGTCTCTCTCCGGGGGCCTTGTCCGGCGCCTTTTCGTCTCGACATTGGGCCAGATATTGAGGACGTTCGTTATATAAACCTCGTCCCTCCCCAGCCCCAGCGCCTCTTCAAGGACGCCAACAAAAAAAGACCCGCCCTTGCCCACGAAAGGCCTCCCGAGCCTGGTTTCGTCGCGCCCCGGGGCCTCGCCTATGACCATGAGCCTGCACGGGACAGGGCCCTCTCCGAATACCGGGACGGAGCCCTTGAAGTTGACCGCGCACGCACGGGCGATCCTTCTCCGGAGCGCCTCTCTTTTCTTTTCGGGGTCCATCGTGAAGGCGGGGCTCATTTGAAGAGGTTCAGGTTTCCCTTGCCGTCCTCGCCGCCGTCATCCGTCCTGTCCGCCCTGTCAGCGGCCCGCTCGTCTTGACCTCCCGCAGGGGTCCCGCCCTTGTAGATGTAACGCTCGAAGAGCCTCTGGTAGGATGTCCAGTTGGAGCCGTCGCCCTTGTCCTCGATAAGCCCCTTTACGGTGCTGACCTTGGCGTCGAGGTCGTCGAGGTAGGAAAGTATTATGGCCTCGATCGTCTTGGGCCTCTTGGGCGAGCCGAACTCGAGCTGGCCGTGGTGGGATAGCACGAGGTGCTTGAGGAGCATCGAAAGCTCCCTCGGAAAGCCAGGGATGGCGCCGGCCTTTCTCTCGATGAGGTCCGTACCCATCGTGATATGCCCGATAAGCCTGCCCTCGTCAGTGTAGTCGAAGGACCTCTGGTATGAAAGCTCCCATATTTTGCCTATGTCGTGGAGCAGCGCGCCTGCCGTGAGGAGGTCTTTGTTCACGCACTCCCCGTAGTGCCCAGCCACCTTCTCGACCAGGCCGCATATCGAGAGCACGTGCTCAGCGAGTCCGCCCAGGTACGGATGGTGCATGGATTTGGCAGCAGGGGCCATTAGGAAGGCCCCCCTTATCTCCGGGTCGGAGAATATGGATTCGATGAGCGCCTTTATATGCCTGTCCTTTATGCCCGCGATGACCGAAGCGAGGCCGGATGAAAGCTCCTCGTGCGTCTTTCCTGAAGACGGAAGGAAGTCCCGGAGCTGGTACTTCTCCTCAGGCGCAGCCTTTACGGCGGACACATTGAGCTGAACGCCGCCCTGGTAGGCTACGGCAAAGCCCTTGATTATGACTATGTCGTCCTTCTTGAAGCCCCTTGAAAGCTCCTCGGCGTCGTCCCATACCCTCGCCTCCATCTCCCCGGTCGAGTCCATGAGCTTCATGTTAAGATAGGGCTTCCCGGACTTGCTTATGCCGGTCTCCTTTTTCGTGACGAGGAAGGCGTCCTGGACGCTGTCCCTTTCCTTTATCGATTTTATGAAGGTCTTTTTCAATTCACGCTCCCGGCCGAGTGCAAGCGGAGAGCCTGCGCTCCCTCTCGACGAACCATTTTACGTATCTCCCGACTCCCTCTTGTATCCCCACGGAAGGGCTGAAACCCAGGAGCCTTTTCGCCCTGGATACGTCCGCGTGCGTAATGGGCACGTCCCCCGGCGCGGGCGGCAGGTGCCTTACCTTCGCCTTCGTTCCGAGGGCCGCCTCTATTAGGGCGATAAGCCCCCTCACCTCGATCGTATTGGCCCCGCCGAGGTTTATTATCTCGTACCTCGAAGGCGAGTATATCGACTTGAGTATTCCGGAGACGATGTCGCCGATGTAGGTGAAGTCCCTCCTGGCCGTTCCGTCGCCGTAGACCTCTATCTCCTTGCCGGCGCTTATTAGGCGGGTGAATTTGGCGACCGCCATGTCGGGCCTCCCCCTTTCGCCGTACACCGTAAAGAAACGGAGGCACGTAACCGGGAGGTTCCAGAGATGCGAGTAGGTGAAGCACATTAGCTCGCCTGACCTTTTCGTGGCCGCGTAGGGGGATATCGGACAGGTTATCGGGTCCTCTTCGGAAAAGGGGGTCTTGCTGTTTATGCCGTACACGGATGACGACGAGGCGAAGACGAAGTTGGTCATGCCGCTCTTCCTCGAGAGCTCGAGGAGGTTCAGCGTTCCGAGGCAGTTCACTTCCTCGTAGAGGACTGGGTCGTCTATGGAGGGCCTCACCCCGGCCCTGGCCGCAAGATGGCATATGGCGTCGGGCTTGAACGCGGCGAACGCTTTTTCGACCGCCTTGCGGTCCCTTATGTCCGCTTCGAAAAGTCTGAAAGACGGGTTTTTCAGGAGCGTTTCCGCGTTCTCCCTCTTGAGACGCGGGTCGTAGAAGTCGTTGAAGTCGTCTATTGCGGCAACTTGTTCCCCGCGCTCGAGGAGCGCGGCCGCGAGGTGCGAGCCTATGAAGCCGGCACCGCCGGTCACGATTATTTTCATGCGGATAAAGCTATCACAGTTCTTCTCAGGGGGTCAAGGGAAAGGGCCGGAAACCCGGGGGCTGGCGCTCCAATGCGCGCCAGCCCCCGGCACCTGTCAGCCTATGCCATCGAGGCCGGCTGCGAAGGCCGTCTGCATCCCCTCCACGGTCGGGGCGCCTTCCGGGTGCCAGGCCACCTCGATCCTTTCCCATCTCGCCAGTTCCTCTTCAGGTATGGCGGCGCTGAAAACACCTTTCCCCTCGGAGTCGGTCCTGAAGCCGTGCTCCATCGGGCTTACCATCTCCGCCTCGCTCCTCTCTTCGCTCACGAGCCAGACTGTGTACACGGAGTCCGGCATGAGGTCATCGGCGCGAATCGTTATCTCCTTTTCGCCCTCGGCCGCGTCAGTAATCTCGACCTCGGCCCTTGAGTCCTCCCAGAGGAAGCTCTCCATCTCCATCGTTCCGGCATATGCTGAAGCCTGCGGGAGCGCCAATGCGACCGCAGCCGCGAGCGCCAATCCCAAGGCTATTCCAAGCGCGTTCATTTGCGCCTCCTTTAACCCCAGAAGCTGCCCAGGAGCGCGAGCTCGGCGCCCTCCAGGTCCTCGGTGTCGTTATTCGGATGGTGCAGTATCTCTATCTTGTCCCAGTCCTTGAACTGCCGGGCCGGGATCCTGACTATATAGGTGCCGTTCCCCTCGGCGTCGGTCTCGAACGTCAGGTCCCCGGAGCCTATCCCGATGTCTCCGAGCATCGGCGTTTCGTCTATCAGCCATATGGAGTAAATGGAGTTGGGCTGGAGGCCGCTGGCTTCCACCCGTATCTCCTTCTCCTCGTTCTCGACGTCGGTTATCACGGCTTCGCCCGCGGCGCTGTCCCATGCCTCGCCCGTGAGCTCGACCCTGGAGGATGAGCCCCATACGGCGGCGGAGGTAAGGAAGACTGCCGCGAACGCGATTATCAAAAGGCGGTACTTCATCGTTTACCTCTCTTTTTGCAGCCCGGAAAATCAAAAGGGCCTCCGGCTTGAGCCGAGGCCCTCGACAACCGAACCCTTGCGCGATTTAGCCATACAGGCCCAGTTCGCCCCTGAGGGCTATTTCCGCGTTTTCGAGATCAGCCGGGTCTCCGGTGGGGTGATAGGCTATCTCGAGCATGTCCCACCTGTTAAGCTCGCCCTCGGGCACAGTGGCTATGAACCTGCCGTTGCCTGCCGCGTCGGTGCGGAAGGAGTAATCGTCCACGCCGAGGCCCTGCATCCTTTCAGGCCCGTCAGCCAGCCACGCCGTGTACACGGAATTGGGCCTCAAACCCCTTACCTCGACAGTAACCTCCTGCTGCGCCGTCCCGGACGGATAATCGCTCACCTCTATGGTGCCCTCGGCATCCGGGAACTGGAAGACGCCTTCGAGCGGGATCCTGTACTGGGCGTCGGCAGTGGATATGAAAGCGGCCGAAATGAAGCCCATTACGGCCGCCATTAAAAACTTTTTCATACTCGCACCTCCATTATATGCAAAACACTCGAAATCATGCCGCGAATCGACTGCTTGCGGCCGCGTAAACCATTCATATCTTGATTCTAGACCCGCGGACAGGCTTGTCAAGTAGCCGGAATTTTCCGGTCCTGCCCGGAAAACAAGCTTGCTTTTTTCTGATAAAGTAATGACTATACCGGGACCAGGGCGCCCGCCGTGAGGGCCCGCGCCGGAAATTAATAAACCTGAAAGGCCAGGCATGGGCGCTCCTCCGTCAATAAAAAGAATATCCGAGACCGTCTGGGAGATCCCCAAGGGCTACAAGCAGGGTATGCTCGTCCCGGCGCGCATATACGCGACCGAGAAGCTCATAGGGGAGATGGACGAAGGCGTCTTCAACCAGGTGACGAACGTCGCATGCCTGCCGGGCATAGTCAAATACGCCTGCTGCATGCCTGACGGGCACTGGGGCTACGGCTTCCCCATAGGCGGTGTGGCCGCCATGGACATCCATGAAGGGGTGATATCGCCCGGCGGCATAGGCTTCGACATAAACTGCGGGATGAGGCTTGCCGTAACGGACCTCACCCTCGAAGAGGTGAAGCCCAGGCTCAAGGAGCTCGTTGACGCGCTCTTCTACAGGATACCCTCGGGCGTGGGCTCCACGGGCTTTCTGAGGCTCGACCGCAACGAGTTCAGGGAGGCGCTTGAAGAGGGCTCGCGCTGGTGCCTCAAAAAGGGCTACGCCTGGCCCGAGGACATCGAGCTTACCGAGGAGCGGGGCTGCTTCGAGGGGGCGGACGCCTCGAAGGTGAGCGAAAAGGCCATAGACCGGGGGTTCGACCAGGTGGGCACGCTCGGGAGCGGGAACCACTACTGCGAGATACAGGTAGCGAAACCCGAGAACGTCATCGACGGAGAGACGGCCAGGGCCTTCGGTTTCACTCTCCCCGACCAGGTGGCCATAATGTTCCACTGCGGGAGCCGCGGGTTCGGCCACCAGGTGGCGACCGACTACCTTCAGTCATTCCTGCGTGTGATGGAGCCGAAGTACGGGATAAAGGTGCTCGACAGGGAGCTCGCCTCCGCGCCATTCAACTCTCGTGAAGGGCAGGACTATTTCAAGGCCATGAAGTGCGCCGCCAACATGGCGTTCGTGAACAGGCAGGTGATACTCCACAGGATACGCGAGGTCTTCTCGGCTGTATTCAGGAGGCCGCCCGAGGACCTCGGGATACGGATGGTATACGACGTAACCCACAACACGGCCAAGGTGGAAAGGCATATGGTCGACGGCAGGGAGATGGAGCTCCTCGTCCACAGGAAGGGCGCGACAAGGGCCTTCCCGCCCGGCATGAAGGGACTGCCCGGGAAATACATGCAGACCGGCCAGCCGGTCATAATCGGCGGGAGCATGGAGACGGGCTCATATCTGCTCGCGGGCCTCGCGACCGGCAAGGACGCGTTCTACACGACAGCGCACGGGAGCGGCAGGACCATGAGCAGGCACCACGCGAAACGCATGTACAGGGGCTCGAAGCTCCAGCACGAGATGGAGGAGAGGGGCATATACGTGAGGAGCGTTACATGGGGCGGGCTTGCCGAGGAGGCGGGCGCGGCATATAAAAAAATCGACGAGGTGGTCGGGGCCACGGAATCGGCCGGGCTCAGCAAGCGCGTAGTCCGGCTCATACCCATCGGGAACATAAAAGGCTAGCCGTAATAAAAATGCGGCGCATGAAATCCGCGCAAGGGGAAAACCGGGATGCCGTACCGCTATCTCGATGAAATCGCAACTGCCGACGTCGCGTTCGAGGCAACAGGCGGAAGCCTTGAAGAGGTCTTCACATCCGCAGCCGAGGCGACGGTGAACGTGATGGTAGACGAGCCGGAGAGGATAGAGAGGAGGAAGCGCGTGGCCGTAAAGCTCGAAAACCCTGAACGGGACATGCTCCTCTACGATTTTCTTAACGAGCTCGTGTACCTGAAAGACGCGAAAAAGCTCCTTATGCGGGTGGAAAAAATGGAGATAAAGGAGGGAGCTGAGGGCTTAAGCCTCGTCGCCGAACTATCTGGAGAGGAGCTTGACCCCGCGAAGCACCCGCTCGGCGCCGACGTGAAGGCAGTTACGCTCCACATGTTCAGCCTGGAGAGGGACGGCGGCGGGTGGAAGGCTACCGCCGTGCTGGACATCTAGCAGGTTGCTGAATCACTCAAATCGCGTTCAGGCTTTTTCAGCAGCCCGCGTTCAGAAATCCTCCTCAAGAAAGAGCTCTTCCGTCTCCTTCTCCTTCCGGAGCGCGAGCGGGGTCTGGCAGTAGGGGCAATAGACGCTCTCCCCGATCTTTTCATCCCCGGCCATCGGCACTTCCACATCGCACATCGGGCAGGTGAGATAATTACAGGAGCCTTTCTGCGGCATAGGTCGCCCTCCCTGGAGGATGTTGAACTTTTTCAATAACGGTTTGGCCGGAATGAATCCGTCCAGGCCTCGCAATGCCGGACTTTCAAGCCTTCGCAATTTGGCAATCCATCCGCAGATTGATCGCCTGGCAGGGTGTTTTCAACACCCTGCAGTGAAATCCCGCATATCATCTCATACCGGGGCCGCGGTTTCAAGGGCCTCCGGGACTCTCGTCCATCGCCGGTAAAAAAAAACGCATGGCGCGTTTCACCCAGTCGCTACGCGGGTTTTCCTTGACGGAGCTCACCAAAAGACGGAAAATTAATTATGCGCGAGGAGAGAAGAAAACTGTACCTCTCCGTAGGAGAAGTAGTCGTCCACCTGAGGCACCCGGAGTGGGGCCAGGGACGGGTGGTCGAGGAGATGAACTCCACCATACCAGGGGGCATATCCTTCATCAGGATAGAGTTCAGGTACGCAGGCAGGAGGACCTTCGATAACAATATCGAAAGCCTGCAGTGCTGCTACCATGCGGGCGTAAGAAGGGTAGGCTGAAAAAAGGAATACCTGCCGAGGAGCTTCCAGGCGGATTGCAGTATTCGCAGCCCGCTTTTTTTGAGCGAATAAGAGAGGCGAAATCCAACAGCTTGCTGAAAAACTCCGTTTTTATTCAGGCTGCTCAAAAAGCTCCAGATGCGAGGCCCCATTAGGAGCAGGGGAGCGAGGAATGAGGCGTACTTTTCGCGTACGCCGGAGTTATGAGCGACGTAGCCTTCGAAGCAGATGGACTTTTTCAGCAGCCTGCTAAAAAAGCGGCTTGCCGGTCATCTCCGAGGGCTGGGGCAGTCCCATGAGCTTAAGGATGGTCGGAGCGACGTCGTCAAGCCCGCCGTGCTTGAGCCTCGTCCCCTTCATATCGGGGTCAACCAGTATGAACGGCGCAAGGTTCGTGGTGTGGGCCGTGTGGACCTCTCCCGAAGACTGGTCTTTCATCTGCTCGGCATTGCCGTGGTCGGCGGTTATCAATACCGACCAGCCGTTTTCAATGGCCGCCCCGGCCACGATGCCCAGGGCCCGATCCACCGCCTCGCAGGCCTTGATCGCGGCGTCCAGGACCCCGGTGTGTCCCACCATGTCGCAGTTCGCGAAGTTCATGAGCATGAAGGAATAGCGCCCCTCCCGTATCTTCATGGCCGCGGCCTCGGCTATCTCAAGGGCCCGCATCTCCGGCTTCTTGTCGTAAGTCGGCACGTCCTGCGCCGACGGGATAAGGAGCCTCTCCTCCCCCTCGAACGGCTCTTCCCTTCCGCCGTTGAAGAAAAAGGTCACGTGGGCGTACTTCTCGGTCTCTGAGACCCTGAACTGCCTGAGCCCGCTTGAGGAGAGAACGTCCGCGAGTATGTTCCTTAGCGCCTGCGGCGCGAACAGGACCGGAAGCCCGAGCCTCTGGTCGTACTCGGTCATGCAGACGAACCTCGAAAGGGCAGGCCTCGCCTTCCTCTCGAAGCCGGTAAAGCCGTCGTCCACGAAGGCCCTTGTTATCTCCCTTGCCCTGTCCGACCTGAAATTGAAGAAGAGGACGGCATCTCCGTCCGAGACCGGGGCCACGGGCCTTCCTTCCCGGACCAGCACCGTAGGCTGGACGAACTCGTCCGTCTCCTCCCTCGCGTAAGCCGCCTTCACTGCTTCGAGAGGGTCTTCGGCGGCCGCCCCCATCCCCCCGGCAATCGCGTCATACGCCTTCTTTACGCGCTCCCACCTGTTGTCACGGTCCATCGCGTAATACCTGCCGCACACTGTGGCCACCCTGGCAGGCGAGTTGCTTTTCGCAAGGTACGAAAGGAGCGACTCCATGTAGGCGGCGCCGCTCGAAGGAGGGGTGTCCCTGCCGTCGAGTATAGCGTGTATAAAGACCCTCTCAACGCCCTTTCTCCTGAAGATGTCCAGAAGGCCGAAGAGGTGCTCGATATGGCTGTGCACCCCGCCGTCCGAGAGGAGGCCAATGAGATGGAGCGCGCCGCCACTCCGTTTCAGTCCGCTTGCGAGCTCGTCGATCATGGGGCGGGATTCAAGCTCGCCTTCCTTTATGGCCTTTGATATCCTCACGAGTTCCTGGTATACGACCCTGCCCGCGCCCATTGTGAGATGGCCGACCTCGGAATTCCCCATCTGCCCCTCCGGGAGGCCCACTGAAAACCCGGAGGTGTCTATCGTCGATACGGGATATTCCCGGACCAGGCGGTCATAATTGGGGGTCGAGGCCAGGAGCACGGCGTTCGAGTCGTTGTCCTGGTTAATGCCCCATCCGTCCAGCACGATCAGGCAGACCTTTTTCAATCCGGTTCTCCTGCTTTTTTTTGAAAGGGGAATAAACAGAGCACGGTCAGGCGGCATGACGGCCCCGGTCAAGTCGCCCGCGAATGGCCGCCATCAGCTCCGCCTGATGTGGCGGGACTTTGAAGGGCTCAGAAGAGCTTTCTCAGGGCCGGCGCCCTGTGCTGGGATTCCAACCCCCTCATTACAAGTGTATCCCACTCCCCGCAAGAGGTACACCTGGCCTTCCATGAGACCACATCGGAGCCGCACCCGGAGCACCTGAAATGAGGGCTGTACTCCCTGTCAAGCCCGAGCGCCCTGTGGAAGAGGTGCGCGGCCCTGCCACCCTGCTTGCGCCTGAGATAGGCCTCGCCAAGGAGCACCGAATGGTAAAAGCCTTCCTCGCCCTCGTTCTGGAGCCTTTCGAGCTCTTCTATGGCGTTGTCGACCATCTCGAGCCTCAGGTAAAGGCGTGCCAGCAGGAGCCTCATATTGGGCCCGTTCGAATGCGTGAGTATCTCCTTATTATACCTTTCGAGTATCCTCTCCGGGGCCGATTCCTTTATGCAGAGGTCTTCGAGCTTGAGGATGATCGGTTCGGGCGTGCTGAACCTGGCGAGCGCCTTCTCCCATACCTTTGCGGCGCTCGCAGAGCTCCCCTGCCTGTCGAGCACCTCTCCGAGGAGGATATGCCCGGGTAGGAACTTGTCGTCGTTCTTCAACGCCTCTTTTACCCTGACGAGCGCCTCGGTAAGCCTCCCCTCGTTCATGGACACGCATGCCGACTCGTAAAGGAGCCCCGTAAGGAGCTTTTTCTCCTTTTTCCTGAGTTCCTCGTTCCTTTCGGAATCCATGACCTTCTTCTGCAGCTCCGCCGCATCGGACCAGAGGGCCTCCCTTGTCCTCAGGTCCCTCAATTTCCTTAATGCGTAGAGGTTGCCCGGGTCGAGCTTCACGACCTCCTCCAGGGCCTTGGCCGCCCTCTGCGCGTCCCCGGATTCGGTCGCGCAACGGGCAAGCGAGCTCAATACGCCTATGGAGGAAGGGTTGTTGAGGAACCCCTTCTCAAGCACCTTGACCGCCTCCCTGGGCCTGTCCTCCCTCATGTATGTCTCGGCGAGGCTTATTATCATGCCGGTCTCGTTCGGCTTTGCGGCGTGGGCCTTCTCGAAAAGCTCCCTTGCGGAAGAGGTATCGCCCTTCACAAGGAGCTCGGCCCCTTTTCTATAATTCTCGTCGGCCTGCGCAAGGAGCTTCTTCTCCTTCCGCTCCTTCATCTCCTTAAGGGCCCTCCTTGCGTCGGCCACGAGCGAATTCAGGACCGCAAGCACGACGCCAGCGAGGAAGCCGAAAAAGACGAGGAGGGCGGCCGGGAGCGCGTAGGTGTACTCGCTCGTTACGACGAAGGTGACGATGCCGGGGTTCTTGGTATGTAGATAGAAGAACGCCCCCAGGACGAGTATGATTACTACGAGGAGTACCTTGGTGTACATCTGCCGCCGCTTCTTCCTTTGTTCAGTCAACTCTAACTCTAAAAATCGACCTTTTCCCCGGGCTCCGCGTGGCTACGGGATAAAAATGCTCGCATATCAGCATGATGCTCCGCTTTTTATTCCCGGCTTCCCTTGGATTGCAGGAAAAACCAAAATTTTCAGAAGTTGCCTTCAGTGCGAGTAGGGTTCGTTCCGCATTATGGTGAAGCCCCTGTAGACCTGCTCGTACAGGACAAGCCTCGCGAGGTCATGGGGCAGCGTCATCGACGAAAGCGAAAGCACCATTTGAGACCTGTCGTATACGTCCTTGTGGAGGCCCCACGCGCCGCCCACTATGAAGACCAGCCTTTTCCTGCCCGAGGACATGATGCCGGAGAGGAACTCCGCGAGGCCCGCGGAAGTCATTCCGGTCCCCGTGTCGGCGAGCGAGACGACATAATCGCCGGGCATGAGCTTCGCGATTATCCTCTGCCCCTCGCCCCTTGCCACGTCCTCCCTGGGCGCCTTGGCCGGGGCCTTCTCGTCCTTTACCTCCACGGCCTCGACGGGCGCGTATCTCCGTATCCTTTTAAGATATTCCGCTGCGGCTTCCCTCAGGCTCTCCTTCTTCATCCGGCCCACGGAGATGAAAACTATCTTCAAGGCGCCACCGGCCTAACCGCCCTTTTTACCCGGCCCTTTTTTGCCGCCCTTTGCGCCGGGTTTCGCCGCGCCGGAAAGCTTCAATTTATCCGCGACCTCCGTGGCCGGCGCCTCGGCCCACAGCCCTTCGAGGTCGTAGAAAGACCTTATATGCTCGAGGAAGACATGGACCACGACGTCGTTATAGTCCATGAGCGCCCACTTCCCTTCGGCTGCGCCTTCAATGCCGAGAGGCCGCTCTCCGGCCTTCCTGAGCCCCTCTTCCACGGCATTGACTATGGCCTGGACCTGCCTCTCGGATTCCGCGCTGCATATGACGAGATAGTCAGATACAGTGGAGAGCTTCTTGATATTCAGTATCACTACTTTCTCGGCCTTCTTGTCGAGGGCGAGCCTTGCGATCTCGAGCGCCTTCTTCTTTGGTTCCAGTTTAAGAGCTCCTTGATGGATTTTTGGGGGCCTCCCCCATTACGGACGGGCCGCCTAAGCGGCAGGCCCGGTCATCGATAAAGCTCATGCTCTTCTATGAGCTTAAGGACGCTCTCGGGCACGAGGTACCTTATCGAGAGCCCTTTGCGCACCTTCTCCCTTATGGCCGATGAAGAGATGTCCATAAGGGTCGTACTCAGGTAAGTTATAGAGATACCGGCGGAATTGACGTAAGCTCCGGTTTCCGAATCATACCAGAACTTACGGGCCACTTCAACCGGCAACACCTCCGCCGGTTTTTTGACCGGGTGCCCGGGCCTCGGCACGACTATGAGGCTTGCGAGGCCCAAAAGCTCCTCGTACTCATACCATGAGGTTATCTCGTTAAAAGAGTCGTTCCCTATTATGAGGCTCACGGAGGACCCGGGCCGCTCCCTCCTAAGCTCCCTCACGGTGTCGACGGTAAAAGACCTGCCCCCGCGCCGTATCTCGATATCCGAGACCTCGAAGCCGGGGTTCCCCTCAATCGCGCGCCTTACAAGCTCATGGCGCGCTTCAGGCGGCGTAAGCGACTCCCTCAGCTTATGCGGGGTTATGTGCGTGGGCACGAAGACCACGCGCTCGAACGAAAGCGCCTCCCTGGCCTCCTCAGCAATCCTCAGGTGGCCCAGGTGTATGGGATTGAACGTGCCCCCTAAAACCGCTACCCGCATTGAAGCTCTCTCAAGGAATTTGAGTGCTGATTTCGGTGGATATGCTATCCCATAGGGTCTCTGCTGTCAACGGTTAAGGGTGCTGCCCCTTCCTTCCATTTCCTTTCCGCATATAGTAAAATTTCGTTAAAGGAGACATTTTATATGGAACTTGAGCTTTTCGATGAAGGCCGAAGTGGGCTCAACCCCGCCCCTCTTGCCGAAAGGATGCGGCCAAAGGACCTTTCGGGCTTCATAGGGCAGGAGCACCTCATTGGAGAGGGGAAGCTCCTGGACAGGGTGATAAAAAAGGGCGACCTCCCCTCCCTGATCCTCTGGGGGCCGCCCGGCACAGGGAAGACCACCATCGCCAGGATAGCGGCCGAGGCCTCGAAATCGGAATTTCTGGAGTTTTCGGCGGTCCTCTCGGGCGTGAAGGAGATTCGGGAGGTAATAAAGGTTGCAAAGGAAAACCTCCGGCGCGGCAAAAAGACCGTCCTTTTCGTGGACGAGATACACAGGTTCAACAAGGCGCAGCAGGACGCGTTCCTGCATAGCGTGGAGGACGGCACCATAACCCTCATAGGGGCGACGACCGAGAACCCGTCTTTCGAGGTGAACGCGCCGCTCCTTTCGAGGTGCAAGGTGCTGGTGCTCGAATCCCTCTCCTCCGGGGCGCTCAGGGAGATACTGGGTCGCGCCATGAAGGACAAAGAGCGCGGTCTCGGCAAATTCAGGGCCGAGCTTGAGGAGGGCGTCGTCGATTTCCTCTCCGAGATATCGGCGGGAGACGCGAGGACGGCGCTAAACGCCCTTGAGGCCGCCTACATGCTTGCCGAGCCTGACCCCGAAGGGGTCAGGCATATAAGCCTGAAGGCCGCCGAGGAAGCGGTGCAGAGGAAGGCCATCCTATACGACAAGGGCGGGGAGGAGCACTATAACGTCATCTCTGCCTTCATAAAATCCATGCGGGGGAGCGACCCGCACGCTGCAATCTACTGGCTCGCAAGGATGGTCGAGGCGGGCGAGGACCCGCTCTTTATCGCGAGGCGCATGGTAATATTCGCATCCGAAGACATCGGTAACGCCGACCCAGCTGCCCTGAGGCTCGCGATCGACGTAAAGGACGCGGTCGACTTCGTGGGGATGCCCGAGGGCTGGATACCGCTGGCGCACGGGGTCGCCTATCTCGCGACAGCCCCGAAATCCAACGCCTCGTATCTCGCCTATCTCGAAGCCGCTGGAGACGTAAGGAAGCACGGCGCCCTCCCGGCGCCGCTCCATATAAGGAACGCGCCCACAAGCCTCATGAAAGGCCTCGGCTACGGCAAGGGCTACAAGTACCCGCACAGCTTCAAGGACGCGGAGGTCGAGCAGGAATACCTGCCCGAGACCCTTAAGGGCAGCATTTATTACAGGCCGAATGAGAGGGGAAATGAAATCGAAATCGCCGAGAGGATGAGAAGGAAAGGGAAAAAGGAGCAAAAATAAGGAGTTTAAAAATCAAGATTTGCCATGGATAAGTCCGTGACCCAGGTCACGGACTTAAGAGACAAAAAAACGATAGAAGGAAAGGAGAGGTTTAAAAAAAGTAAAAATCGGCTTTTCAGTAAACCGGTTCTTTTCAAAACCTCACATCACAATTTCCAGCCCGGTCCCGCACCACGACTGAAATAGAATAGAAAGGAAGGCGCCATGAAGAGATACGCGCTCTTGGCTGCGGGTCCCAAGGGCAGGAAGCTCACGGAACTCTTCTGCTCGCTCAAGGATAGCGGGTGCCTGGTCGGGGATTCCATAATATCGTCCTTTGGCGGCCACTTTGCGGCAGTAATCGAAGTAATCGGAAAGGACCGGAAGACCCTTGTAAGGGCCGTAAACAGGGTAAAGGGCCTGTTGACCCTGAAATCAAAGGAGCTTGCAATCGAAAAAAGCCGGACCTTCGGAAACGTGCATATCATGCTACACGGCCCGAACAGGCCCGACGCCCTCTACATGGTCTCGAAGCTCCTTGACGGCTCCAAGGCGGCAGTGACCTGCATTGAGTCCAAGTCCGATTCAGGGGGCATGCTATTCGCGGTAACGATAGAGGCCTATTGCCCTTCCAGCTCCGCCCGGAAAAAGCTTGAGGGCCAGGTCCATTCACTTGCCCGGCGGCTCGGCGTGAAATCCTCTGTAAGCTTCCTGGACTCGGACGAGATCCCCTGATTTCACATGTCTACCTTTTCGCACCAGATTATGCCTATGAAACAAGGCCGTTCCGCCCGCAAGGGCATTGTCAACCTATTCTATGTTTAAGTTGACAATGCCCTTGCGCTATGCTATTCAAATCCTGGGAACATACTTCAAATAATTGGAGGCAGCCTCTAAAAAATCAGAGCTTTTTCCCGCAGAGTCCTGGGAAAAGATCAATTTTAGAAGGCTGCCTGGAAAGACAATGGAAACCATACTGAAGACCGCCCTTGAAAAGGGCCTCTCGGGCGAAGGCCTCTCCGAAGGCGAGGCCCTTGAGTTTGCAAGCCTGCCGGATTCGTCCATTTACGAATCACTCGCAATTACCGAGAAAGTCAGGCGCCGTCACAAGGGGGTCGAGGTAAACCTCTGCGCCATCGTAAACGCAAAGAGCGGCCTGTGCAAGGAGGACTGCTCCTTCTGCTCCCAATCCGTCAAGTACCCCACGGGAGCGGCCGAATACCCCATGTCCGGGCCATCCGAGATCATCGGCGCGGCAATAGAAGCGGCAAGGACCGGGGCGCGCGAGTTCTCGATAGTCGCAAGCGGCACCCGGATAGAGAAGGAGAAGGACATATCCGCGCTTTCCGAAGCCATAAGAGGGATGCGGGGCATGGAGCTTGAGAGCTGCGCCTCGCTCGGCATGCTCACGAGAGATACCCTGAAGAAATTAAAAGAGAGCGGGCTTGAGAGCTACCACCACAACCTCGAGACCGGTCGGAGCTTCTTTCCAAAGGTTTGCACGACACACGAATACGAAGAGGACGTTGCGGTTATAAAGGCAGCCAAGGAACTCGGGTTTCACGTCTGCTCGGGCGGCATATTCGGGCTCGGAGAGGGCTGGGATGTGAGGATAGAGCTACTTTCCACCTTAAGGGAGCTTGAGGTCGATTCCATCCCCATAAACTTCCTGAACCCCAGGCCGGGCACGCCGCTCGAAGGGGCGAGCTACCTTACCCCGATAGAGTGCCTGAAGATAATAGCCCTCGCGAGGCTCATGCTCCCTGCGAGGGACATAATAATCTGCGGCGGCAGGCAGGTGAACCTCCGCGACCTGCAGCCCCTCATATTCGCGGCAGGCGCGAACGGCATGATGATAGGCAACTACCTCACCACACCCGGGCGGGCCCCTGAAGAAGACCTCCGGATGCTCTCGGACCTGGGCCTCAGGCCCCGCGGCTACAAGTAATCTTTATATAGCAGCTTTCTAAAACTCCGTTTTTATCCAGGCTGCTCAAAAAGCTCCAGATGCGAGGCCCCACTGGAACAGGGGAGCAAGGAATGAGGCGTACTTTTCGTGTACGCCGGAGTGTCCAGCGACGTAGCCTTCGACGCAGATGGACTTTTTCAGTAGCCTGATAGATGAACCCCATGCTCAAATACATAGATGAAGAGCTATTGAGGCTCGACTCCCTGGGCCTTTTGCGGAAGCTCAAGACCGTTCACGGGCCGCAGGGGCCGAGGGGCGTCGTGAACGGCAGGGAAGCGCTTATAATGTGCTCTAATGATTACCTGGGCCTTGCCGGACACCCGCTCGTAAAGGAGGCCGCAATCGAGGCCGTCAGGAAGTGGGGGGCCGGGGCCGGGGCGTCGAGGCTCGTATCAGGCACAATGGAGCCCCATGTAATGCTCGAAGGGCGGATAACGGCCTTCAAAAAGGCCGAGGCCGCGCTCCTATTCAATTCCGGCTATAATGCGAACCTCGGCGTCATCTCCGCCCTTATGGACAGGTCCTCCGAGGTATTCTCGGATAAACTTAATCATGCGTCCATCGTGGACGCCTGCGTACTCAGCCGGGCCAAGGCCAGGAGATACCCTTCAAGGGACGTAAACGCCCTTGAAAGGCTCCTCAAGGCTTCGAAGGCTAAAAGAAAGCTGATAGCCACCGACAGCGTCTTCAGCATGGACGGGACCATAGCGCCATTGAACGATATTACAGGACTCCTCGATAAATACGGGGCCATGCTCCTTGTCGATGACGCGCACTCAACCGGCGTCCTCGGCCCCGGAGGCCGCGGGAGCCTCGAGCATTTCAGCATCAGCCACCCGGCTGTAATCGTAATGGGCACTCTCGGCAAGGCGCTCGGCTCATTCGGAGCGTTCGTGACAGGGGGCCGCGCCTTGATAGGCCTCCTGGTCTCGAAGGCACGGCCGTTCATCTACACGACCGCCCTTCCACCCTCGGTCTGCGGCGCGGCCATGAAGGCGTTCGATATCGTGGAGAACGAGCCCGGCCTCAGGCAAAGGCTCTGGGAGAATACGGCAAGGCTCAAGGAAGGCCTTTTGGGTTTGGGGCTCGACACACTGGGGAGCGAAACGCCCATTGTGCCGGTAAAGCTCGGCGCAGCAAAAAAGGCAATGGACATATCGGACAGGCTCCTTGAAAGGGGCGTCTTCATACAGGCCATCAGGCCTCCGACCGTGCCCGAGGGGACCTCGCGCCTCCGGATGACATTGTCCGCATCGCACACCGCGGAGGACGTCGATTCCGTGCTCTCCGCGCTGAGGGATGCCCTCTATGGCTGAGGGCGGCTTAGTATTCGTCCACGGATGGGCGACAGACAGCCGGTCCTGGGACGCGGCAACGGAAAGGCTCGGGAGCGGACATATAACGGTAAATCTGCCCGGCCACGGCGGCCAAAGGGCCTGGGACGAACCTACCCTTGCCCCGGCAATAAGGGAGCTATCGGAGCGCACGCAAGGCCTCAGGGACGCGGTCGGCATAGGATGGTCACTCGGCGCGGAGGTGCTTATTGCGGCATATCCGGCTCTTAAGGAAAGGTTCCGCGCCCTCATACTCGTCGGCTCGACCCCGTGCTTCGTTGCAAAGGATGACTTCCCCTGGGGCCAGTCCAGGGCGCTCGTGAAACGCATGATAACGGACATGAAAAAAGACCCGGCCTCGACGGTCGAAAGGTTTTATAAGCTCAACTTCACGGACGAGGAGCTGGCTTCTGCCGGGGCCACGGCCTTTCTTGGGCGATACAGGTATCCGGGGCCGATATCCTGCGAAGGCCCGGTCCCCGGCTGTTTTCCGTCTTTCAGGTACGATGAAATAACCAGGGCGCTTGAGGCGCTTTACTCCGCTGACCTGAGGGACAGGCTAAAGGAAATAAACTTGCCGGTACTCCTCGTACACGGGGCGATGGACACCGTTTGCCCGCCAGGGGCCGCCGAGTACATGGCCGAAAAAATAAAAAACGCCAGGCTCGAAATAATGAGGGGGACCGGGCATGCGCCCTTCATTACAAAGCCCGATTCGTTCATGTCCGTCGTAAACGATTTTATTTCCTCATCGGGGTAGGTTTGCATGCTAAAGGCCTGTTTCGACAAATCAGCGGTCAGGAGGTCCTTTTCGCGGGCGGCATCCACCTACGACGAGTTCGCGGACTTTCAGTACGAAACCGCCAATAAAGTCTCGGCAGCGCTGAGAGAACTCCTTCCGGAAGGCGGAATCGGCAAGGGCATGTCCGTCCTCGATATAGGCTGCGGCACAGGCTCGCTCGCGGAGCTTATACTGTCATGCCTTCCGGGGGCCAGGGTCTTCGGGTGCGACCTGGCCTTCCCTATGCTCCGCAGGGCAGGCGAGAAGCTCGGACAGAGGCTTACGGGCCTTGCAGGGGCGGACTGCGAAGCCCTTCCGTTCAGGGATTCCACCTTTGATTGCGCGGCATCAAGCCTTACATACCAGTGGGCCGGGGACCTCTCCTCGGCTTTTGCCGAGGCGTGCCGCGTGCTCAAGCCGGGCGGCCTCTTCGCCATCTCTACGCTCGGGCCAGGGACCTTGTCCGAATTGAGGGAATGCTACCCCGGATACCGGGGCCTTGAGTTCAAAGCTTCCGATGAAGTCACGAACGAGGCGGAGAGGGCCGGTCTTGAGATAATAAGTGCGGATAAAAGAATTGTCAAAAAGGCCTATAAGGATTTCTATGAGCTTCTACGGACGCTCAAGCACATAGGCGCCGCGCCTCCGTTGGAGCGCGGCAAAGGGCTTGCGCCCGTAAGGGAGCTCAGGGAGGCAGGGGCTGCCTATGCCCGGAAGTTCCCGGCTGATGGCCAGGGCGTCACCGCAAGCTACGGGCTTATAATAATCACCGCAAGGAAAAAACGGCCATGAAAAAAAAGACAGCCGGGCTAGTCGGGCTGGATAAAAACCACGTGTGGCATCCCTTCACGCAGATGCGCGAATGGGAGGCTTCCGACCCCCTTGTAATCGAGCGGGGACAAGGGAGCTACCTCATCGATACCGAGGGCAGGCGCTACCTGGACGGCGTATCCTCCCTTTGGGTCAATGTCCACGGCCACAGGAAAAGGGAGGTAGACCGGGCCATAAAAGAGCAGCTGGGCCGAATCGCCCACTCGACTCTCCTCGGGCTCGCAAACGTCCCATCCATAAAACTTGCGGAAAGGCTCGTAAAGGCCGCGCCGAAGGGGCTTACCAGGGTCTTCTATTCGGACAACGGCTCTACTGCCGTCGAGATAGCCCTCAAGATGGCCTTCCAGTTCTGTGAAGAGACCGCAAAACCCGGGAAGAAACGGTTCGTCGCCTTCACCGGGGCCTATCACGGCGACACCTTCGGGTCAATGAGCGTCGGCGAGATAGACATATTCGTAAAGAAGTACAGGCCGCTCCTCTTCAGGCCCTTCCGCGCTCCATACCCGTACTGCTACAGGTGCCCGATCAAGGCGAAAAAAGCCTTCCCGGACTGCAAGACCGCGTGCCTCAAGGCTTTCGAGGATGTGTTAAAGAAGCACCACAAGGAGATCGCGGCCTGCGTGATCGAGCCGATCCTTCAGGGCGCGGCGGGCGTGGTCATCTCGCCCCCCGGGTTCCTCAAGGAAGTAAGAAGGCTTACGAAAAAATATGACGTCCTCCTCATAGCCGACGAGGTCGCTACAGGCTTCGGCAGGACCGGCCATATGTTCGCCTGCGATGCCGAAAAGGTCTCCCCTGATTTCCTCTGCCTTGCCAAGGGCCTTACAGGGGGCTACCTCCCGCTTGCCGCGACCCTCACGACGGACAGGGTCTATAAGGCATTTTTAGGCAAATACGAGGAGTACAAGAGCTTCTTCCACGGGCACACCTATACCGGGAACCCGCTAGGTTGCGCTGCCGCAATCGCCAGCCTCGATGTATTTGAAAAGGAAAAGGTGCTGCAAAAACTCGCACCAAAAGTGAATATTTTCAACGTGTTACTTGAGAAGCTTAAAGGACTGCCGCATGTCGGCGACGTCAGGCGGATAGGGCTCGTTGCCGGGATAGAGCTCGTAAAGGACAAAAGGACGAAAGAGGCCTACACTGCCCGCGAGCGGGTGGGCTACCGGGCCTGCCTCCGCGCCAGGGACTACGGGGTAATACTCCGGCCCCTCGGGGACGTTGTCGTCATAATGCCGCCCTTGAGCGCTACCGCAAGAGAAATAGAGAAGATAGTGGATGCGGCCTACAGGGGGATAAGGGAGATTACGGAGGGCATTGCCCAGTGAAACGCGCCTTCTTCATCACAGGCACCGACACCGGAGTCGGCAAGACCGAGGCCGCCTGCATGCTCGCAAGGGCCTTCAGGGCAGCGGGCTTGAAGCCCGGGGTCATGAAGCCGGTGGAGACCGGCTGCCCTGAAAGGGACGGCAGGCTCGTGCCGACTGACGCCCTGAGGCTCAAGGAGGCATCCGGCACCGAAGCCCCGCTTGAGCTTATAAACCCATACAGGTTCGCGCCGCCGCTCGCGCCTTTTACCGCTTCTGAGCTTTCAGGCGCAACAATTGATTTTGAGAGGATAAGATCCTGCCTTAAAGAGCTTTCGAATATGCATGACCTCATGCTCGTCGAGGGTGCGGGCGGACTCCTTACGCCGATCGCTCAGGATACATACATGGCAGACCTTGCCCTCGACCTCGGCCTCCCTGCCATCATCGTTTCAGCCAACCGGCTCGGCACAATCAACCACACGCTCATGACGATTAAGTGCGCCGGGTACATGGGCATCAAAGTGGCCGGGATAATCCTCAACAACCCCGGCCCCAACGGAAGCGACCCGAGCCGCGCACACAACCGGGCCTCAATCGAAAGGCTCTCCCCAGCGCCAATCCTCTTCGAAGCGCCGTTCTCCTCAAAAAACGAGGCCCCCTTCCTTCCGGAAGAGGGCCTCGTCGCAAGCCTTCTCAGGGCCTGACCCTTTCGGATCCGCTTAAGCCCTTGCGGCGGTCGTGTAATTGAGCGTGCCGCCCGCGAGTATGGTCTCTATCTGCCTCGGCGAATAGCCGTGCCTGAGCTTGTATTCGCTGCCCTTGGTCACGTTCTTGAGCGTTACCGTCTCGCTTGAGGTCAGGGCCTGCCTGAGGCCGGGAAGCTCGAGCTCGTCGCCGTCGGCAATGGAGTCATAATCCGCCGGGTTCTCGAAGGTAAGGGGCAGTATGCCGAAGTTCACGAGGTTGTCCTTGTGGATGCGGGCGAAGCTCTTGGCGATAATCGCCTTTATCCCGAGGTACATGGGGCAGAGGGCCGCGTGCTCGCGCGAAGAGCCCTGGCCGTAGTTCTCGCCGCCCAGCACGAACCCGCCTCCGGCGGCCTTGGCCTTCTCGTGGAACTTGGCGTCTATCTGCGAAAAGACGCTCTCGGAATACTTGGGCACGTTAGAGCGGTACTTGAGCCACGTGCCCGCAGGGGTTATGTGGTCGGTCGTAATGTTGTCCCCGAGCTTTATGAGCACATTGCCCTTCAATGAATCCGGCAGGGCGGCCTGCTTGGGTAGCTCCTTTATGTTCGGGCCCCTGGCTACGGTCACCTTCGAGGGGTCCTTTGCCGGGGGTATTACCATCGAATCGTCTATGAGGAACTTGGCCGGCGCCTTGACCTTGGGGAACTTGCCGAGCTTCCTCGGGTCGGTTATTACGCCGTATACCGCGGCGGCCACAGCCACCTCGGGGCTGCAGAGGTAGACCTTGCCGTCCTTGGTGCCGGACCTTCCCTCGAAGTTCCTGTTGAATGTGCGGAGAGATACGCCTCCGGACGGGGGCGACTGGCCGTTCCCTATGCACGGGCCGCAGGTGGCTTCGAGTATCCTCGCGCCAGCCTCTATCAGGTGCGAAAGCCCCTTGTTCAAGGCCATCATGTCGAGCACCTGCTTGGAGCCCGGGGAGATGGTCATGCTTACCTCGGGGTGCACCTTGTGCCCGCCCTTGTGAAGGACCTCGGAAACGAGCATCAGGTCCCTGTATGAGGAGTTCGTGCAGCTTCCCACGCAGACCTGGTCGACCTTAAGCCCCTCGACTTCCGAGACCTTGCAGACCTGGTCAGGCATGTGGGGCCTGGCTATCATGGGCTCGAGCTTGGAGAGGTCTATGTCTATCACCTCGTCGTACTTCGCGTCCTCGTCCGCCTTGAGCTCTATCCAGTCCGCTTCCCTGCCCTGCGCGGCGAGGAATTCCATTGTGACCTCGTCGGAGGGGAAAACCGAGCTTGTGGCGCCGAGCTCCGCGCCCATGTTGGTTATCGTGGCCCTCTCCGGGACCGAGAGGGATTTCACGCCCTCTCCGCCGTACTCGATTACCTTGCCAACGCCGCCCTTCACGGTCATCCTGCGGAGGAGCTCGAGGATCACGTCCTTGGCGGACACCCAGGGCTTGAGCTTGCCCTTGAGCTTGACGAGGACTATCTTCGGATAGGTAAGGCTGAACGGGCCGCCGCCCATGGCGACGGCAACGTCGAGGCCGCCCGCGCCTATGGCAAGCATGCCTATGCCGCCGCCCGTGGGGGTGTGGCTGTCGGAGCCGAGCATGGTCTTGCCGGGCTTTCCGAACCTTTCGAGATGGACCTGGTGGCAGATGCCGTTCCCGGGCTTTGAAAAGTAGATGCCGTATTTGGAGGCGAGGGTCTGGAGGAACCTGTGGTCGTCGGCGTTCTCGAATCCGCCGTACTGGAGCGTGTTGTGATCTACGTAGCTCACCGAAAGCTCGGTTGCGACCCTCGGCACGCCCATCGCCTCGAACTGCAGGTACGCCATCGTGCCCGTGGCGTCCTGGGTGATGGTCTGGTCTATCCTGATGTTCACCTCTTTGCCCTTTACGGGCTCACCTGAGACCAGGTGGCTGTCAATCAGCTTTTCCGCAACGCTCTTGCCCACGATTGCTCCTCCTGTTATGGTATGGAAGACGACTTCTTATTATATCTTACCAGGGTCCTTTATTCCACAAAAACAGGCACTTACGTTTTGAGGAATTTGGAGCAAATGAGGATACACAAATAAGCCCGAAAAGTCAATCTAAACCGGAGGGAAGCAAGGTGAGATAAAGGGCGGCACAGTGTGCGGAGCGCGCAATTAAAAAGGCCTCCCCTTTGGGGGGAGGCCTCTGGCAAATCGAATTCGGACACTTCTTATTTCACGAGGGCGAGCTTCCTTTTCCGCTCTACCGGCCGCTCCTGGACCGAAGGCGCCTCGGGCTTGTCGCCGTGGGCGGTCTTGAAGAGCGATATCATCTCCTTGAGCCTTGCCGAGAGCTTGGCGAGGTCCACCGCGGCGTCGGCCACGTGCCCCACGTCGTCCGCCCTGCTCTTCGCCACCTCGGCAACGGCCTCGATGTCGCGGCTTATCTGGCCCGCGGCTGTGGACTGCTGCTCCGAGGCGGTCGCTATCTGCTGGACCATCACCGAGACCTGCTCGACCTGGAGGAGTATCTCGTCAAGCGCTGCCCCGGCTTCCTTGGCGTAGCCCGACGCTTCCTCGACGGCCTTGACCTCCTTGTCGGTGCTCTCTATGGCCTTCTTCGTGTCCTCCTGGATCGCCTTTATCATGACGCTTATTTCCTTGGTGGCAAGGGTCGTCCTCTCGGCGAGCTTCTTCACCTCGTCCGCGACCACGGCAAAGCCCCTGCCCTGCTCGCCGGCCCTCGCGGCCTCGATCGCAGCGTTCAGCGCAAGCAGGTTCGTCTGGTCGGCGATGTCGTTGATGACGCCGACTATCTTCCCTATCTCGGCGGAGCGGCTGCCGAGCTTGGATATGGTCTCCGAAGACTCGTTCACTATCGGCACTATGGAGCTCATGCCGTTTATGGAATGGGCCACTATGTCCGCGCCCATCCTCGCGGCGCTGCTGGCCTTCTTGGCGGCCTCGGCCGCGCCGTGCGTATTGCCGGCGACCTCGTTTATGGTGGCCGAGAGCTCCTCGGACGCGGTAGCGACCTGCGCGGTCTTTGCCTTCTGGGCGTCCGTGCCGTTCACTATCTGGGTAGACGAGGCCGAGAGCTCCTCGGAGGTGACCGCCATCTTGACCGTAGCGTCCTGTATCTCGCCTATCATGCCGTTGAACCTGTCGACGAACGAGTTGAAGCCGCGGGCGAGCTTGCCCATCTCGTCCTCGCTCTCGACCTTGAGCTTGGCGGAAAAGTCGCCGCCTGATAGCCTGTTGAACCCGGCGAGGAGCGACCTCACGTTCCTTATGACGAAAACGGACATGAAGAACGAGAGTATGCCGAGTATTATCGCAAGCCTCACGGCGCCGACCCCGGCGGTCTTCAGGTTATTGGCGACTATGTCCTTCTGTATGTCGGCTATCGAGAACTCCATGCTTATCGCGCCGAGGACGTCGCCCTCCCTGGCCATCTTATGGCAGCCGCTCGTGGATGCGCAGCTCTTCTGCGCGATATAGGGGATGAGGACCCTGCCCTTGTCGCCGGCGAAATGGTATATCGGCTGGCCTGTCGCGAGCACTTCCCTGTCGAGGTCGTCCTTGGGTACCTCCCTAGGGTCGGTCTCGCGGACGAGCCTGGCATTCGTTATCTTCTCCTCGGCGTCGGCTATGTAGCCCTTTATGTCCTCTATCTCCTCTTTTATCTCGTCCCTTTCATCGGGGTCCCTCGCGGCCATGAGGTCGTCCTCAAGGCTTGCGATGTCGTCCTTGAAGGCCTTTATGGCCTCTATCTCCCTGGGGATGAGCTCCTGCTCGTTCATCATCCTGAAGCCCTCGTCGACCTTGGGGCCCCTTATTATCCTCACGTGCTCGACGCCGCTTATCTCCTTTGACATGGCGTCGAGCATGGAGAAGCGGATGTCCATCTTGTCCTCGCGCATGAGGGTGTTGAGGGTGGTCCTCACGTTCTCGGCAAAGACGAAGGTCCACTTCTTGATGTCCTTGTACATTATGTCCTTTTCCTTTTTCATGCTGAACCACACGTCAAAGGCCGTAAGGACCACAAGGGCGGCGCCGATGGTTATCATCACCTTCGCGCCAAGGCTCAAATTCCGGAACTTTTTCTTCATCGATCTCCCCGGACTCAGTGTTTACCCTCGAGCGGGTAATATTCATGGAAGGCGCGGTTTTTCTTGAGCGCATCCTGCACGTTGAAATCATCGCTCCTGAAGGGGTTGTCCTTGTGCTTGTGGCACGAGTTGCAGACCTCGGGGTCGAGCGAGCCGTAGAGCTGCCCCGCAGCCATCGCCTCCGCCCGGGTGAACTTCGTCGTCTTCTCCTTATGGAGCGCCCTGTATTCGCTTCCCGGGCCGTGGCACATCTCGCAGCCCACGCCGGTCATCTTCGGAGTCGAGGCCGTATTGGCGAAACCGCCGTCCTTCTCGTATCCGGTTGTATGGCATTTGAGGCATTTGGCGTCGTTCCCGTAGTCCTTGTCCGGCTCAAGCCCGGCGCTCTTCTTCTTTGAGGCTTTCTTCCCCGACTGCAGCAGGTCTACGGCCTTTGAATGCACGCTCCGTTCCCAGTCGGCTATCTCGGATTTATGGCACTTGCACCCGTCTACCCCCACGTATTTCGGCGCGGTCTCCGCCTCTGATGCCGAAAGAGTCAACACAAACGCCGCTGATACCACCATGCCCCAGAACCTCATCTGAATCGCGCTCCTTTCAATCCTTGATGATTTTTATTTCTGCTCCATTGCCTGCTGCGCCGGACTTCAGCTGCCGAAACGGTATGTCAGGAACAAGAGCGCCTGGTGCGCCTCGTAGTCCTGGACCGGGCCGCTAAGGGTGATTACGTTGGCGATATCAGCCGAACCCGGGTCTACGACATCGGTCTGCCAGTCGTCGGACCGGTAGTTCTCATATCTGTACCCGGCACTGAGGCTCAGGTTTTTATCGATATTGTACGTGCCTGTAAGGGCGGCGGAGTGGAGCCTCGTAACAAGGTCCGGCATAGGCGGGCGGCCAGGCAGGAAGGTCAGTCTCGCGGTGCTCTGTGAATATGAGTAGTCCGTCTTGAATACGAGCCTGTTCTCCAGGAACCCGAAATTGACCCCGATACCGGCCGTGTCTATGTCCTCGTCATGGTTTACGGCCCAGTCCAGATTACCGCCCGTCCTGCCGACCTGGCCGGTGTCTATGCGCTCCCTCGTATAAAAGCCGTAGAAGGCTGCCTCCCTGGAGAACGTCCAGTTGGCGTCAACGGTATAGGTATTCCCTTTCCTAACCTGAAGGCCGAGGGCTGAGTTGTCGAAATCGTCCTGGAAATACGAAGCCGCCGCTGAAAAGGCGAGGGCCGCCGAAGGCAGGTAGGTAGCGCTTGCGCTCACCTTCGTCCTGTCGCGGTCGGCAAGGTCGATCTGGAGTATAGTATCCCCCTCCTCGGCCTTCCTTTCGGAATAGGCCACGTTCAGGCCGAGCGACAGGTTACCGAAATACCCGCTCTGTACCCCTGCCTTCAGGGTATTCTCCCTTGTCTTCTCCGCGTCGCGGTGGGACCTCTTGACGACCTCTTTTTCGTACCCGGCCCTCAAGGTGGTCGCGCCGGAGAGGAAGTACGAGCCGTCGAGGCTCAAGTTGTTCGAGGTGTAATCGAAAGGCTCGCTGGTCAATGTTGTCGTGGTCACGGTGTTGTCGTTCCGCAGGTATACGAAAGTCTCCTCGGGCGTCCTGTTGTCGGTCGAGTAGTACCTGTACCTGAGGTTCAGCCCGAGCCTGGGCGCGGGCCTGGAAGCCGCGTTGAAGACCAGCGTCTTGGTCCTTATCTCGGCCTCCGCGCTCTCCCTGGGCGGGATATTGGCCGGGTCGTTCTCGGGGAGGTTGACCGAAAAGGGCAATAGCTTCTCGTCCTGCTCCATCATCCCGTACTCGGCGAGGAAGTTCACCCTCGTCGAATAGAACGGAAGGGCCGTGCCGCCGGAAAGGCTGAACCTCTGGTGCCTGTTGTCCGGGGGCAGGGATATCCTCGCGAAATCAACCGTGGTAAAAGGACTTTCCCATGAAAGCGTCTCGATGCTGTTGTCGAAGTCGGAAAGGAGATAGTCGAACCGGATATAAGACGCCTCTTTCTGCCAGTCCAATCCGGCCCTCAACTCGTCAACCCTGTAATCGACAGGCTCCGGCAGGATCACTCCTCTTGCGCTGGCTGGGCTGCCGGACGTACCGACGGTGCCGCCGATTGATTTCAGGCCTTCCTTGTCCTCCCTGGAGACCGCAAGCGAGTAACCGAACCCGCTCCGAAGCCTCTCGGAGAAGCCAAGCGCAGCCTTCTTCCTTTTCAGCTCAAGCTTTACGTCCTGAAGGTTATCTCCGATGTTGGTCAGGGCGGGTGTGTTGGTGCCTCGTACAAAGCCTGCAGGCAGCGTAAGGTTTGAACTCCCCACGCCGTCGAAGAACGTCCTGCTGTTATTGGATATGAGCCTTGGCGTCTGGCTGAACGATATGAACGAATCGAACCTCCCGAACTGCCCGCCCCTCAGGAAGAGCTCCCTGCTGTCGAGCCCGATGTCACTGGCAGCGAACTCGAGATAATAGGGCCCGCTGTAGCGCCCGATATCCGCGCTCCCCAGGAGATACGCGCCGTCCTTTGCAAGCCCGGAGTATTCCCCGAACTTGTATGACTCGTTGTCGATATCGAGGATGCCGACCCCGATCGAAGCCGAACCGGCAAGCTCTGCCCCGCTTGAGTCGGCAGGAGCCGCGAGAAGGGCGGCGACTGCGGCGATATAAAGGAATCTTTTCATCTCAGGCCTTTTCCTCCAGCTTCGGTTACCTCTGGAACCTTGCTCCAGAAGGATGGTTTGAGCCGTGCACCTGGCTGTGGCAATTGAGGCAACCTTTTCCGGCAAGCTGTTGCGCTGTAAGATTGCCGCCGTCATACCTGTTTCGCGGATGGCTGCCCAGAGTGGTGTGGCACGTCTGGCAAAGGTACGGGTTCTTTATCTTGAGGAGCGATTCGAAGTTCGACCCGTGCGGGTCGTGGCAGTTCGCGCAGTTCTCCCTAACGGGCGGGTGCTCCCATATCACGGGCCCGCGCTTCTCCTGGTGGCAGGCGTAGCAGTTCTCGTTCACGGACGCCTGCCTCAGAGCGCTCGGTCCCGGGCCGCCGTGGGGGTTGTGGCAGTTATTGCAGGTCATCTTCCCTTCACGGAGCGGCATGTGGGAAGTCCTCTGGAGCTGCGCCCTCCTCTCCTGGTGGCAGGCGAAGCATACGTCCATCGCGGGCCTCGCCTCCTCGGCGTGTATCTTGTGGCAGGACGCGCACCTCATGCCCGAGAGTTCGTGCCGGCTCCCTTTCCAGAAGCCCCTTTCGCCGTTCTCGTGGCAGGCGAGGCACCTTGCGTTAGCCTCGGTCGGAATGCCCTTTTCCGGCCTGAAGTTCTGTATCCTCAGGTCGAGGTCCTCCCTGTCCACGGCGTCTATATGCTCGGCGCCGGGACCGTGGCAGGCCTCGCAACCCCTGGCCTGGAGCTCGCCGTTGGGGGCCGAGGTAAATACCCTCCCGTGCCTGTCCTTCGCGTATTCCGCCCTTATCTCCTTGTGGCAGGCGTAACATTCCCTTTCACCGACATATCCGCCGTTGTCAGCGGCGTATGCCGGGGATATGGCGAGAAACAAGATGGCGACATAGAACAACCTGAGCATGACTTCCCCCCGAGCCTGTTTCTTTCCTTGCTTATCGTCCGGCGTCCTGGAAACTTTATTCTTTTTCACAACCAGGCGCATTTTCCCCTGATTTGACAATCAGATAACATATGTTTAAATCGATTTAGAAGCGGTAATTATTCCCCTGATCCTCATTCAAAGAGAGGGCTTTATGGAGTACGTACGGTTCATAGACGAGGTAAAAAAATTCGACTTCATAGGAAGCGAGGAGCGGGCCGATTCCCTCGTCAAGGCGGTCCTCGGCATTCTCGCAAGCTCGGTTGACGAAGAAACGGCGCGCAAATTCACCGAAAGGCTTCCGGACCCGCTTACGTTCGAAAAGCTCCGGGGCCATCAGGCGAGGCCCGTCGAAATAACCATGGAGGAGTTCTTTTCCGAGATAGGCGCGCAGTTCAAGATTAACCCTGACGAGGCCAAGACGGCTGTGGACGCCGTCTTCCACCTTGTAAAAGAGGCGGTGGGTGCCCCTACGCTCTCTGAAGTGGAATACTCCATGCCTCCGGACGTGGCCGAGGAACTCGAGGCGGCCTGAGCGCCCTCCTCCCCGCCACCTGGGCGCCTTTACGAACGGCGAGTCCCCATGAAGATAATCTTCTTTGAGACAGGGCCGTGGGAGGAAAAGGCGCTTGAAGGGCTTTCCGGGCATGAGGTCGTGTTCAGCGCCGAGCCGCTTACCGTCGAAAACGCCGGGCTCGCTTCGGGCGCCGAGGTCGTATCCGCCTCCATATACTCGAATCTCTCATCCGGGGTGCTGGAAAAGCTCGACCGCCTCGGCATGGTGGCCGTCCGCTCGGTCGGGTATGACAACGTGGACGTGGGCTATTGCCTCAAGCGCGGCATCGTGGTCTCCCGGGTGCCAGAGTACGGCGGGAACACTGTAGCCGAGTTCACCCTCGCGCTCATGCTCGCGGCGAGCAGGAAGGTGGTCCGGGCGGCTGCCAGGGCCAGGGAGGGGGATTTTTCGCTCGCGGGCCTGAACGGGTTCGACCTGGCCGGGCGCGTCCTGGGCGTCATAGGGACCGGGAGGATAGGGAAGCAGGTTATAAAATACGCCGGGTGCATGGGCATGGAGGCGGTCGCGTTCAGCAGGACGAGGTACGCGGACCTCGAAAGGGAGCTGGGCTTCAGGTATACGGGGTTCCGCGAGCTCCTCTCCCTCTCCGATATCGTCTCGCTCCACGTGCCAGCCACTCCCCAGACCCGGGGCATGCTCTCCGACGGCGAGTTCGCGGCAATGAAGAAAGGCGCGGTGCTCGTAAACACATCGAGGGGTGAGGTAGTGGACACAAAGGCGCTCCTCCGGGCCCTCGCGTCAGGAAGGGTTTCGGCGGCGGCGCTCGACGTGCTGCCCCGCGAAAAGACACTGAGGAGCGAACCGGAGATGCTCCGCGCCGCATGCGAGGGGTGCGAAGACCCGGAGGGGCTGCTCGCGGCTGAGGCGCTCCTTCGCCACAGGAACGTGATCGCAACCCCGCATATCGCCTTCTTCACGGACGAGGCCATGAGGCGCGCCCTGGAGGTCACCATCGAGAACATAGCCTCCTATATAAAGGGACAGCCCGTCAACTCGGTAACCCGGGCCGCTTGACCCATGTACAAGAAGATATCTGATTACGGCGTAATCGGGAACTTCCACTCCCTCGCGCTGATAGGGCTCGACGGCTCGATAGACTGGCTCTGCCTCCCCCACCTCTATTCCCCCAGCATCTTCGGCGCGCTCCTGGATTCCGAAAAGGGCGGCTACTTCTCCGTGACCCCTGAGGGCGAGTACGACTCCACGGCCGAATACCTGGAAAACACGAACATACTCTCGACCTGTTTCAGGACCCGGCAGGGAGAGGCTACCCTTACCGACTTCATGACCGTGCCGTTCGGGCCGGAGGAGGAAAGAAAGAAGGAGCGGCATGAGCTCTACAGGCGTATCGAGGTAGTCAAGGGGGGAATGGAATTCCGCGTGCGCTTTGAGCCGCGGCTCGATTACGGAAGGGCCGCTGCAAAAATCAGCGGCATTGACTGCACGGTAAAGGCCGTGGCCGGGCGGGATAGTATTCATCTCGAGGCCACCAGGCCTCTTGAGATCCTCGGAGACAGGGCCGAAGGCGCCTGGGTCGTGAGGGAGGGCGAGACGGCCTGGCTCCATATGAGATACGGCATCGGCATAGAGGGCGGCTTCGACGCCGCGAAGGCCGAACGGGCGCTCGACCAGTCTGCCAGGTACTGGAGGATATGGGCCAAGAAGAGCGAGACCGGGGTCAGGGTGGACCTCGGGCCCTACAAGGAGATGATAATGCGCTCGGCCCTCATATTGAAGCTCCTCTATTTCTACCCGAAAGGGACGATGGCGGCCGCGGCCACGACCTCGCTCCCCGAAGTGGTCCGGGGCGTAAGGAACTGGGACTACAGGCACGCGTGGCTCAGGGACACGTTCTTCACCCTGGAGGCGCTCTTCAACATAGGGCACGGCGAGGAGGCGCACGGGTACTTCGGCTGGATAGAGGAGCTTGTGATGAAGTACGGCCCGGCAATCCAGAGCGTATACGGCCTGAACGGCGAAAAGGACCTGCCTGAATGCGAGCTCGGCCATCTGGACGGGTACAAGGGCTCGAGGCCGGTACGCATAGGCAACAACGCGGCTCTGCAGCGCCAGAACGATATCTACGGGGATATACTCAATGCCGTGCACAAGCACGCGGAGCTCACCGGCGAACTCAACCCGAGGCTGTGGCCGTCGCTACGGAGCATCTGCGATTTCGCCGCCGAAAGCTGGCGCGACAAGGACTACGGCATATGGGAGATGAAGAGCGGGCCGCACCATTTCACGTATTCGAAGGTAATGTGCTGGACCGCGCTCGAAAGGGGCATCAGGCTCGCCGAGAGCTACGGCCTTAACGGCGACACCAGGGGATGGAAGGACGAGGCGGGCGAGATAAGGCGCGACATAATGGAAAATGGCTGGGACGAGGGCAGGCTGGCGTTCGTCCAGCACTATGAGACCGACCGCATGGACGCGAGCAGCCTCCTGATACCGATGGTGGGCTTCCTGCCATTCGACGACCCAAGGGTAATATCGACGGTCGAGGCGACGAAGCGCGAGCTATCGTTCAATGATTGCTTCTTTTACAGGTACAAGACCGACGACGGGCTCCCCGGAGAGGAAGGCGCATTCCTCATCTGCTCCTTCTGGTACATCGACTACCTTATCGCCAGGTGGAGGCTCGAGGAGGCGGAGACGTATCTCAGGAGGACCGAGACGGTCTCGAACCACCTAGGCCTTTTCTCGGAGGAGTACGATTTCAAATGGATGGAGCCGCTGGGGAATTTCCCCCAGGCGTACACGCACCTCGGCTATATAAACTCGGTGCTCGCTCTCAGGAAGGCCAGGGCGGCCCTCAAAAGGGCCGGGCCTGTGGTTTGACACCGGTTCAAGTGGTGCTTTACTTGAATCATGGCCTGCCATCCAGGCGCGGAGACTGTCATGGAAAGATGGGACGCATGGACTCCGGAGCGCTTCTTTTACCTCTTCATCGGGCTCGCGTACCTGATGGTCTGGGTCCAGGCGCTCCTGATGCACTGGAGGGGAGCCTTCCGCTTCAGGGTCATGTGGGCGCCGGTCATCGAAGGACCGGCGCTTTCTCTCATGGGTGTCGTTTTCGCCTTCGTTCACGGCGGCTGGCTCAATACGCTTTTCATAATCGTCTTCACTTTGGGCGCGCTTGGCGGCCTGGCCGGGACGTACTTTCATTTAAAGGGAATACGGCGCTACATAGGCGGGTGGACCCTCCGGAACTTCTTGGCAGGGCCGCCGCCCATGCTGCCGCTTACCTTCTCCGCGCTCTCGATAGGCGCGCTCCTCGTCTACTTCGCCTGGCACACGGGAGGATAGGATGGCGCTCACCAGGAAAGACTTCGAGGCCTTCATGGAGAACTGGGACGAAAAGGCCAGGCGCATCATAACCGGGCGCATGGAGGGCCGTTTCGTACGGGAGCGTCTCCTGAGGTTCACACCCGAAGAGGGAGAGATCCTGAGGGCTCTTCTTAAGCGCCTCATCCCCGGGGACGAGGGCATAGACCTCGTCGGCTTTCTCGACTGGGCGCTCGACAAGCCGCTCGGGCGCGGGGACAGGCCTGAAGGCATGCCCGAAGACCACGTCCTTTTCAAGGAAGGGCTGAGGGGAATAGAGGAGAGCGTAATGGCAGGCTATAATAAAAGCTCCTTCATTGAGCTTGCTCCTGGTGAACAGGACCGGTTTCTAACGGCTCTCCAGGAAGGGCGGCTCAAGGGCGGGGTGTGGGAAAGGATACCCCCGTCCTATTTCTTTATAAAGCTCCTTACAAGGGCCCTTACGGGCTACTGCTCGCACCCGCTCGTGTGGATGCGTATGGGGTTCCCCGGCCCGAGCTTTCCCGAGGGCTATGTCTGGATAAGCCGCGAAGAGGTCTCGGCCAGGCGGCGGCACGCGCCCGGCTGGAAGACCCTTTAATGAGGATTAAGTAATGAAGCCCATGCGCGAGCACATGAGAAGACATGATGGCCCGGTGGACGTCTGCATCGTCGGGGCTGGCGCAGCCGGTGCCGTGCTCGCAAAGGAGCTGTCCGAGGGCGGGTCGAGTGTCGTAGTAATCGAGGCCGGGCCCTGGCTTGATACCGGTGAAGACTTCGTAAACGACGAATTGACCATGCTCGACGGCCGCATGGACTGGGACGACCTGAGGATAACTGGCGGGAGCGACCCTATCCCCCTCGGGAGGAACAACACCGGGAGGGCGGTCGGCGGCAGCACGGTCCATTATACGGCAGCCACGCTACGCCTCCACGAGGACGACTTCGAGCTTAAATCCCGCGAGGGCCTGGCAGACGACTGGCCCATAAAGTACCATGAGCTGGCCCCGTATTACGACAGGGTGGAAAGGTATCTAGGGGTGTCCGGGCCCAGGCGCTTCCCGTGGCCTCCGCACCACGGGCCGTTCCCTTACCCGGAACTCCCCTGGAGCGCGAGGGACCAGTACCTGGGCCGGGGCATGATACGCCTCGGGCTTACTCCCGCAAAGGCGCCTCACGCCATAATAACCGGCTCGAAGGACGGCAGGTCCCCGTGCATGATGTACGGCTTCTGCACGAGCGGCTGCAAATCCGACGCGAAGTCGAGCACCCTCGTTACCTACATACCGGACGCAGTGAAGGCGGGCGCCGAGATCAGGGAGGGCTCTTTCGCGGTCAAGGTGAATACGAGGGCCGACGGCCTGGCCAGGTCAGTCACTTACATCCGAGAGGGAAGGGAATACGAGCAGGAGGCCGCAATAATAATCCTTTCATGCTATGCGGTAGAGACGCCGAGGCTCCTCTTGAACTCCGCGCCCGGAGGCCTTGCGAATTCGAGCGGCATGGTCGGGAGGAACTTCATGGTCCACCTCGGCGACAACGTCATCGGGAGCTTCGACGAGCCGGTGGACAACTGGGTAACGCCGCCAGTCGGCATCATGAACCAGGACCGATACGGCACGATAAAGGGCAATGACTTCGTCCGGGGCTATACGCTCGAGGCCTACAACATGTTCCCCATAGAGTTCTACACGGGCTTCGTCGAGGCGAACCCCCACCTTTGGGGAGGGAAGTTGATGGATTTCATAGACTCCTACCAGAACCGGACCATGATAGGGAACGTCGGCGAGGTCCTCCCGAACGAGGGCAATTACGTGGGGCTTGCCGCCGAGACCGACCGGCACGGCGTGCCTGTTGCGAAGGTGGTGTTTTCAAGGGACGAGAACACGAGGAAGCTATCGAAAGACTCGATGGACCTCTGCGAGGAGATACTCAAGGCTGCGGGGGCCAGGGATGTTATGCGGCAGGAATCGACCATACACGTGCTCGGGACCTGCAGAATGGGCGACGACCCTTCGAGGTCCGTCGTTGACAAGTGGTGCCGCTCTCACGACATCCCCAACCTCTTCATCTGCGACGGCAGCGTCTTCGTGACCGGCGGCGCCGTGAACCCGAGCCTTACGATAGAGGCGCTCGCCACGAGGACCGCGGGACACATACTGGAATACGGCGGAGCGAAGGCCGCCTGAAAGGAGCCTCACCTCTTCATCCTGGTTATCCTCGAGCCGTCCTCGAGCGCTTCGTCCGGATGCACAACTACCTCCTCGCCTTCCGACAGGCCTGATAACACCTCTGCCGTGAAGCCGTTCCTGTGTCCTATGGAGATCATCCTCTCCCTGGCCCTCCCGTTATCCGCAATGAATACAGCGTCCCGGTCCCCGGACCTGAAAAGGGCGCTCACGGGGACCTTGAGGACGCTCTCGTCCTCCCAGACAATGAAGCTCGTCTCGACCCTGTAGCCGTCCCCGAGCCTGTGCCAGGTCCCGGCAGGGGAGAGAATATCCACGGTCACGAAGACCCTCTGCTCCTCGACGCCGAGGCTCGATACCTTCGTGAATGCCGAGGGCTCGACAATCCTGACGCTCCCGTCGAGCGGGACGCCCCCTCCCCACCGCTCTATGACGACCGGGGTGCCGGGGCGAAGGAGCACCGCGTCCGACGAGAGCACCTCCGCGCGTATCTCGAGGGCTCCTGTGTTGCCGATGTCAACAAGCGGCTCCCCTGCCCTCACGGCCCCTTCGCTCTCGCGGTGGAGCCTCAAGACCCGCCCGACTATCGGGCTCCTGACATGGACTGTCCTCAAACCGCCGTTTTCAGCCCCTTCTCCAGCCGGAATGAGCGCGGCCCGCGCCCTCTGGAGCTCCGAGCGCGCGGCGTTCACGTTGGCCTCGGCCGAGTTAAGGACCGCCTCGGCCTGCCTGGCCGCGGCCTCGACCCGGTCCATCTCGCTCCTCGGGACGTGCCCGCCGCTAAAGAGCTCCCTGGTCCTCGAAAGCGTTTCCCTGGCGTATTCGGCTTCCGCGCGCCTCGCTTCAGCCACCTCCCTCGCCGCGCGTAACGACGCCTCGGCTGCCGAGACCGCCGCCTCGGAAGCAGCCCTTGTCCTCGGGTCGAGCGGCTCGGCCCTCAAGGGCTCGATTTCCGCGAGCGCCTCGCCTTCGGCCACGAGCGCGCCTGCCCTCAGGCCTATGCGCCTCATATGGCCGGATACGGGGGCCGATACGACGAACCTGTCGGTCACGATCGCCCTGCCCTCCTCGCTCACGGTAACCGACATGGGGCCGCGCTCTACTCGCGCAGTCTCGACCCTTGCGGGCCCGGGCATGAGCCCGTATACGACGGCCAGGACGACGAGGGCCGTTCCCGCCGCTATCAATATCTTCTTTCTTCTATCCATGTTTTATTCCCTTGCCTTCAGGACTTCCACCAGGTCCAGCCTGTCGAGCCTCCTCCTGACTATGAGGCCGGAGACCGCGGCAGAGCCGAGGACCACGGCCGCCGACATGGCGTAAGTCGACGTGTCTATCACAAGAGGGAGGCGGAAGAGGTCGGAGCCCAGCTCGTTGACCATGTACGCCGCTATCCCTCTCCCGAAAAGGAACCCGAGCGGCACCGAGGCGAGCGTAAGGACCGCAAGCTCGCCGAGGAGTATATATGATATCTCCCCCCTGGTATACCCTAAAACACGGAGGCTCGCAAGCTCCCTGCTCCTTTCCGAGAGCGCAATGCGGGCGGTATTGTAGATCACGCCGAAAGCTATCGTCGCCGCCAGCAGAGTCGCGATGAACGTGAAAAACAGGAATACCTCCGCCTGGGTCTCGTAGAAGTTCCTTATGTCGTCGGTCCTCACCGCCGTGCCCGCTACCCTGGGCATGCCCGAAAGCTCGCCGTATATCGCCGGGAGGCGCGCCCTGTCTATCACGAGGTTTGCCCCGGTCACCGCCCTCCCCTCGCCCGCGAGCCTGTTAAGCTCGTCAATGTCCATGTAGGCCGAAACGCCGATGTATTGCTTGACGAGCATCGCTACAGGCGCCTCCACGACCGGCTTCGCGCCCTCGAGGACTTCGATCGTCACGAGGTCGCCGGGCCCGGCCCCGAGGATGCTCCCCAGATGGTCCGTAAGCACGAGCCCCTTGGGCGGCACCTCTATCGGATTGAGGTCTGTATCAAGGAGGTCCTGGAGGCGGTTTTCAGGCGCCACCCCCTGCACCGCGGTCCTGTAGCTCCTGTGCCTGAACCTGAGCGTTGCCGGGACTGACCTCGCCGGCTCGGCCCTGTAGACCCCCTCGACCCCTTCAAGGCCGTAAAGCGCCGTCCATGAGACCGGGCCAGTGAAGGTCACCCTCATGTCCTCCCTCTGGGCGAGCCTGAACTGCACGTCTACAAGGAAATCGATTGCGTCGTTGAAGAATATGCCAGCGATGAGAATCGCGCCGGCGAGCGAAATGCCGATAATCGACAAGAGGGACTTTATCGGCCTCCTCTCTATGTTCCTGATTATCATCCTCGACGGCTGCGAGAGCACGCGGCCGTACCCGAGGGTATCGAGGAGCGTCTGCCTGTACCGTGCCGGGGGCTCGGGCCGCAAGGCCTCGGCGGGCGGGAGCGCGGCCGCCCTGTAGACCGCGAATATCGTCCCGGCAAGGGCCGCGGCGCCGGTTATGGCGGAAGCAATGATGACGACCCCGGGCCTCAGGTCGTAAAGGAGGTGCGGGAACCTGTAGAAATCCATGTAGAGCTCCGAAAGCCTTGTGCCTAGCCACACGCCGGCCGCGAGCCCTCCCGCCGTGCCGGCAATGACGATAAGGAACATGAGCTGCACGTAATGCAGGCCTATTGCGAAGTTGCCGTACCCGAAGGCCTTGAGCGCGGCTATCTGCTCGCGCTGCGTGCTCACCGTGCGGCTTATGACGACGTTAAGGAGGAACGCGGCCACCCCAATGAATATGGCCGGGAATATGGTCGCGCTCCTTTCGAGCTGGTTGAACTCCTCGGTAAGGTACCTGTGCGAGACCTGGTCTTCGCGCGTGGTAGCGCCGAGCGCGCCGTAGCGGGCGAGAAGCTCATCCAATCCTGCTATCACCCGGGAGGGGTCCGCCCCTGAAGAGAGCGAGGCTACGACGTCGTTGAAGGCGCCCTCCATGTCATAGGCCGCCTCTACCGCGTCCCTTGACATCCAGACTATCGCGTACCGCTTGAAATCCGGGCTCAAGGCCCCGGGCCTTACCTGCAGGATGAACTCCGGCGAGAGCGCGATCCCCGAAATGCTCAGCTCCTTCATCCGACCTTCGATGACGGCTTTTACGGTGTCCCCGATGCCCAGTCCGTGCGCCTCGGCAAAGGCCTCGCTCAAGACCGCCTCGTCGTCCCTATCCGGGTCCGGGAGCCTACCCTGCCTGAGGTACAGCCTGTTGAGGTGCGCGGGCCGCTCCGGCGGAAGCGAGACGAGCATGCCAGATACCGGCTCACCGAAGCCGCTTACCTCAAGCCTTATGTCGGCAACGACCCTGGTCTCTGCCAGCTCGACCCCGGGAATCTCCTCTATCCTCTCCTTGAGGCCCTCGGGCGCGCGCTTGAGCCTCGAGAAGACCTCGGCAAAGCCGTATTCCCTGTAGAACGAGTCCCTCATCAGCTTCAGGGAATCCATCGTGCTCGCGAGGAGGATGAAGGTGGCCACCCCGCTCGCGATGACCAGGGAGATGGCAAGGGCCTGCCCCCTCATGAGCCAGAGGTCCCTTATGAGCTTCCTGTCAAGCGCCTTCATGTCACCAGTGGAGCTCCCTAGGGGGTTTCTTCACGGGATTGGAGAGGACCTCGGAGATATGGCCGTTGCTCAGGTGGATGACGCGGTCGGCCATGCCCGCGATATCGGAGTTGTGGGTTATGACCGCGGTCGTGGTGCCGAGCTCCTTGTTTATCCTGTCGAGGGCCTCAAGAACGACTATGCCGGTCTCGGAATCGAGCGCGCCGGTGGGCTCGTCGCAGAGGAGCACGTCGGGGTTCTTCGAGATGGCCCTGGCTATGGCGACACGCTGCTGCTCGCCGCCCGAGAGCTGGGCCGGAAAGTGGTCGAGCCTTTCGCCGAGCCCCACAATCGATAGCGCGTCCTCGGGCCGCATGGGCTTCGCAGCTATCTCCGTGACCACGGCGACGTTCTCCCTCGCGGTGAGGCTCGGTATGAGGTTATAGAACTGGAAGACGAAGCCTACGTGGAAGCGGCGGTATTCGGTAAGCTCCGCCTCGTTTGCCCTCGTAAGCTCCCTTTCCCTGTACATGACCCTGCCGCTCGTCGCGACGTCAAGCCCGCCCATGATGTTCAAGAGGGTCGATTTGCCGCTCCCGGACGGGCCGAGGAACACTACAAGCTCGCCTGACCAGAGCTCGAGGTCAACGCCCCGGAGAGCGTGCACCTCCACCTCTCCCATCCGGTAGACCTTTGTAAGGCCCTGTATGCTGAAGACCAGGTCCCTTTGCATCGCTCCTCCGAAGAACCGTTTTTCACAGGCGATTATAAGCGGATACCGAGTACAATGGAAGGCTATCCTGAAATGGAGCCGGACCAGGGAAGGGGGCTAAAGAAATTTGAGATCATGCGCTTAAATGCCTCATGGCATCAATCATCGACATGGGCATGCCGCTAAGGCAACAACCCCTTGAGCGAACCGTAGAACGCCCTCATGGGCGCGGTCAGCTTCCTGCCGAATGCCTGGAATATCGAATGGCGTTTTTTCTTAAACCCGGCGAATGTCTCAAGTGCCCTCAGGACCCTGAAGTCGTCCTGGGGGTCTGAGACAAGGATCTGATGCAAAAACCCCATTGCGTACCTCTCCTGGCATCTCATCGTAAATTCCGGCACGCCCATGGTCCTCTCAAGATCCCTGGCCGAAAGGCGGAGCTGGGTGTAAGGATATGTTCTCAAGGCGCTCCCCAGTACGGCATCGGAACGGCCCTGCCAATAAAAGCGGCGCAAGAACCACCTCTTGTTGAGCCTCGACGCGGATATCTTATGGTGCACCACGGCCCCCGGCACGAGGACCGTGCGCTTCCCTTCACGTTTAATCCTCGCGCAAAGGAGTATCTCCTCGTTGGACAAGAGGAGCTTCCCCTTCCTCCCGAGGTCTTCGGGAAATCCGCCGAACTCCTCGAAGACGCGCCTCCTGAAGGCCATGTTGGCGCCCCAGGGGTTGTCGTTCTCGTCCTTGAACTCGTTGCCGTTTTTGCGGGCCTCCATGAATTCGCTTACGGCGAGGAAGCCGAGGAACCCGTCGGTCAGCCATTCAGGACGCTGCCCCGGCCAGACCGGCCTTAAGGGCCCTCCGGCGGCATATACCTCCGGGTCCCTGAATGCGGTGTCATATTCCCTGAGCCAGCTCGGGTCGGCCTCTATGTCGTCGTCCGTAAAGACGATGACCTCGCCTTCCGCGTGCATTACGCCCGTGTTCCTGGCGTTCGAGAGCCCCTGCCTGCCCTCGAAGACATACTTTATCCTGACCGGGGAGGATGAAGCGAAGCCCTCGACGACCTCTTTTGTCGAGTCGTTCGAGTTGTTGTCCACCACGACTAATTCGTATTCGCCCTTGGGGAAGTCCTGGCTGATTATGGAGCGCATGGAATCCTTCAGCAGGGCCGAACGGTTGTATGTGCAGATTATTACCGATACCCTCATCTTTGCTCCTTGGGGCGGGCAAGCCGGGGGGGCTTTCATCTTACATACCTCTTCGTGAAATGATTACCCTTGAATATGAATACCGGCCTTATGAACGGAAAAAGGAACTCGGCTGGCCGCCTCATCTCGAACCGCGAGAGGCCGCGTATATACCCAAGCATAACGCCGAAGTTGAAAAAATCACGCACCATATCGGTTGCGGAGTAATCCTGCCCTACGTTCCTCCAGCCGAGTCCTTCGTTTTCGCACCTTTTGGCAAGCTCGGAAAAACCATATTGATGCGAATGGAATACAACGGACTTCTCTTGCAATACAATTCTCTGCCCTTTCTCCGTAAGCTTTTTCTGGAAGACCTTGTCCTCGCTCATCTCTACCAGGCCGAGCCTGTTCTCCTCCCAGACGCTCCTACGGACCGCGCAGCAGACGAATGAAAGCCCGAGGCCTCCGTTCCGACTAATCCAGTCCGCGCATTCCCTCGTATAAAAGAAAAGCCGGGCCTTATGCCAGTAAAATGCGTCAGCGCCCCGGGGAATCTCTTCGACCCCCTGGACGGCGGCGACCGAGGGGTCGTCAAAAGGCGAGAACAGGTCCTTCAACCAGTTCCGCCCAACAGGCACCGCGTCCTGCGAGAGTGTAATGAGTATCTCGCCCTTCGCAAGGGAGAAGCCGTAGTCGCGCGTAAGCCCGAAGTTGAACTCTTCCGGCCTTATCGAATGCACCCTCACGGGACGCTCTTTCATTATTCCGAGCGTCCCGTCGGTCGAGCCGGAATCGACCGCTATCACCTCGAACTCGAAGGGCGCCTCCTGCGAAAGGACGGCATCGAGGGATTCCCTGAATACCGCGCCACCGTTCCTGGTCAAGTATATTATAGAGGCTTTAACGCCCACGGCTGCTGCCCTATCATACAAGGCCGGGGTTCATGCCTGTCTTGCGGCCTTTTTATCTATTTCCTGGAATATCTCGCCCAAAAACCCGGCGACTATCTCAGGCGAGTATTTGTTTTTTATGTAGTTGAAGCTGTTCCCTGAAACGCTCCTGTAAAGCGCTTCATCCTCGCTGAGCCTCAATATGCATTCGGAAAAGGCCTCGGGCGTGTCGCCCACCATTATATCCCGACCGATGCGGGCATCCATGCCCTGCACCCCTATGGAGGTCGTAACTACCGGAAGGCCGATGGACATTGCCTCGCCTATCTTGCCCTTTAGTCCAGCGCCGAACCGGAGCGGCGCTATTGAGATATGGCTCGTCCGGAGATATGGCATGGTATCCGGCACGCGCCCGGTCACCTCTATGGAACCCGACCGCAGGGCGGTGATCGAGGGCGGGGGGCTGTCGCCGACAATCCTGAGCCTCACTCCAGGCATTCGTTTCCTCACGAGCGGCAGCACCTCGTTGCAGAAATAGAGCACCGCGTCCTCGTTCGGCCTGTGCCTGAACCCGCCGACGAACACGAGGACGCCCTTTTCCCTTTCGGAGGTGTCGGACGGAGCGGCGCTCATCTCATGCACGTTGGGGACAATGGCTACGTTCAGCCCAGGCTCCTCAGCGAGAAGTACGTCCATGTCGAGCCCGGTAACGGTCCAGACCATGTCCGATTTCTTGTATACGTCGAGCTCCCTTTTCCTGGTCTCAAGGGCGCTCCTGCGCATTTCGCCGTCGTTATAGACCTCGGCCATCTTCATCTCGCGGTAGAAAAAGACGTCGACCGAGTCGGTGATTATGAACGTATCCGGGCTCCGGGCCCTGATCTCATCGATGTATTTCTCCGCCGTTGAGTAGACCTCGAGCAGGGCGAACCGGAAATTCTCCTTGAGTATGCTCTTGAGAGTGAAACGCGCCACATGGACAGTAACGCCCAGTTCTCGAAGCGCGTCTACATACTTGTCGCTTCTCCCTTTCCTGTACCCTTGGTGGCGCTCCCGGGAGAGATAGGTGATGTTGTAGCGCCTGGAAAGAAGCCTTATTATCGAAAGAAACCTGAGCTCGCCCGACCCGCGGTCGAATTCCGGGACGAACCTGGAGATTATGAGGAGGTTCATCTTCCCGTTATCTTCAGGGGGATGCGCGGGTGTGGACCCGGAAAGGAGTGTCTCGCATGCGGCCCGGAAAGGCGCCATCAATTTTTTAAAGCCCTTCACCTTCATCGCTTATGCATTCCGTTTTTTCGCCTTAAAAATCAAGCATGGAAGCAAGGTCGAAGTTCGGATTTCTGGCTCCGATAATGACGCCTTGCCGCGGGACGCCCAGTTGAGCCAACTCCCTTTCGAAATAAATGGTTGTGAACCCGACGCCCCTCATCGCATCAAGGAGGTCCCGGCCGTAATCGCGGTACACGAGCGTCCGGCCCCCGTGGTAGACCGGCGGCAGCAGGTGGTGGTCCTCGTCACCCCTCGTCTCCACGCGAGTTACGGTCTTCTCCATCGAATGGTCGTAGGGTATCTGAAGGAGAAAGACCCCATCTGTGTCAAGCACCCTGCAGACCTCCTTCAAAGCGGCCTCGTACAGCCGCACGTGCTCAAGGACATCCGAAGCTATAACGACATCAAAGGAGCGGTCAGGGTAGTGCAGGGACTGGAGGTCGGCGTATTTCCTGCGGTCGAAGGTCCTTTTTTTTAGCACCCCGGGGTCGTACTGCGCGTTTATGTAGTCGAATGTCCTGGCAAGATAACTGCAGTATCTTGCGACCCCGCTCGCCTCGAATATCCTGACGCTCCTCTCTTTTCCAAGCATGGCCAGCGGCTCTTCCTTGAATCCAAGCACCAGCCCGAGCGTATAGACCAGGAACCTGTTCCTGCTCGTCGAATTGCATAAGGGGCAGCGAAAGCTTTCCCTGGGGCTTGAGGGCTCGACATCCTCGAAGGCGACCTCGCAGCCGCATATATTGCAAATGCCCCTGGGCGATCCCGGGCGCTCCGCCCTGAACCCGTAGGTCATCCTCCTTGAAAGGTGCTCAAGCTCGCCGTAGATCTTTCTGAGTAATTGCGCTCTCATAGTGCGCCGCAGCCCTCCAAAACAGGCTCGCCCTTCTACCTGGGAATTATCCATTCCCGAATATGCCCAGGAACTCGGTCGGGCGGAGCGCTTTTGAATCTACGCTCCTGTCGTCCTCTTGAATGAGGTAATCAAGTACGCCCCTGGCCTCGGCCGTGTCCTCGGAGAGGTTCCTCCCCAGAACGGGATGGGTTGCGATGAACCTGATGAACGCGTTATGGGGGTAGACGAACTTCGTTTTCATGTGGTCGAGAAGGATGCCGTACAGCTCCTCCTGCCTGATCCCCTCCATGCCTTCCCCCTTGCTGATGGATATCTTCTTTATCAGGCGGCCTCTCTCGTCCCTCCTGAACCTCTCCGGTATTTCACGGACGAGCCTGTTAAGGAACCTGAGGTTCTCGTCCCAGAGGATAACGCGATTCTTTCCGATTATGTCAGCTATGTAAAACTCGCCGTTCTCCGATAGGGCCTTCCTTATCTGATCGAAGAGGTGCTCGAGGTTCATTATATGATGGAGGGAGGCCTGCGAAAAGATGAAATCAAATCCGCCCTCGGGAAGGGATATGTAGTTCAGGTCCGCGCACTCGAACTTGATGTTCAGTTTCTCGCGGGCCGCCGTCTCGCGCGCCGTCTTCAATATGTTCTCGTTCAGGTCGAGCGCGGTTATATGGTAGCCTGTCCTGAGCCTCCTCGCCAGGCCCAGCTCGTGCCCCCCGTGGCCGCAGCCCAGGCTCAATATCCTGGGCCGCTCCATCGCGTTCGCGTTTTTTTCCATTAGTGGCCATATGTTGGAGCAGCCCAGGCGCTCCTCGACCCTTCTGTTCACGTGCTTCCAGTAATAGTGCCACGCGCCCATGTCATGTATCCCGCCAAGCTTCAAATCCTTCGTTATCTCGACGCTGCTGTACTCGGCTATCTCCTCCTGCACGAGTTTCTTGTACTCCTGGTTGTCGCACCTGTCGTTTTTGACGTTCCCGACCTGCCAGGGGTGCTTTATGGATGGGGCCGCGTCAGGCGTGCCCCGCCCGGCGAACCTACCGGAGAGAATAGAGAAGAGCTTGTTCAGCACGGCTGCTCCACAAGTAATGTCAGGACTTTTTCATCATCCCGAGTATGCGCCGTACAGGCGCGGTTATTTTCCAGCTCCATGAGTTCAGTATAGACTGGAGCTGGCGGTCTTTTTCCGCAAGCTCGCTTGAGAGCTTCCGGTTACGCTCCACGAGATTACGGAGCCTATCTCCCACTTCTCCGGGAGTGAACTCCCATTCGGCCTTATTTCCCGTGTTCTTCATATGCCATATTCTTCAAGTCAGGGCTTCCTTGCGCTTTCAAAAACGCGGCGGAGCGGCCCTGTGACCTTCCAGCTCCAGGAATCGAGCAGCGCCTGTATCTGGCGGTCCTTCTCGGCTAGCAGGCGGTCCTTCTCCGCAAGCTCGCGCTCCATTTTGGCGAGCTTGCTTATCTGCATGAAAATCCCGTACAGCTCGTCAGGCCCTATTATGGAGGAGACATCATAGAGCAGCTTCTCATGAGTGGATGGCCGGGGAGCTTCTTTTTCGTATCGTCCGTGAACTTCCCTGAATACGCTCTCGATGCCCGAAATGTAATTCTCTTTTGTGAACACATTCAGGACGCGCTCCCTTCCGGCTGCCCCCATCCTTTCGGCAAGCGCGGGGTCGCCGAGTATCCTCATTATGGCCTCTGCCATTCTGTCCGGGGCGCGCACAGGCACGAGGAGCCCTGTCACGCCGTCGACAACTATTTCCGGAGACGCGCCGGTATTTGTCGCGACAACGGGTTTTCCAGCTGCCATCGCCTCGATGGTCGTCCTCCCGAAGGGCTCGCCGAGCGAGGCGACGACTATTATATCCAGCTCGCTGAAGACCTCGGGCATGTCGTTACGGAAGTCGACGAATTTGACGGAGTCGCCGAGGCTGTGCCTTTCAATAAGCTCAAGGAGGACGGGCTTGTATTCGCGGTCGGGCTGCCCGATTATAAGGAGCTTCGCCTTGCTCTCATCCTTTTTGAGGTGCGCGAACGCGTTCAGGAGGTCTTCGTGGTTTTTGTGCCTGTGTATGGTGCCGATTATCCCGACAAGGGGGCAGTCCTGGCCGATGCCGAGCTCGTTCCGGAGTTTCCCGGCCGGCTTCGCGCTTACGAACGCGCCGGTATCGACCGCGTTGTACACGACCGAGACCTTGCCCTCCGGGGCGGACGGGAACTGCGCTGCCACGCTCTTCGAGTTGGTTATGAGCCGGTCGGAGAGACATTCGACAATGCCGAATGTCGCGTCGATGCTGAAAGGGCTCCTTAGAGGGTGGTCCTTCAACACCTCCCTTATGTGCCAGACATGCGGCTTTCCGGCGAGCCTGGCCGCTATGGCCCCGGAAATCCTGGTCATGGTGTTCGTATAGACAATGTCTATCGACTCGTCGCGTATGAGATTTACGAGGGGCCCGACGAGCTTAAGCTCGCTAACGAGCCCTGCCGCGGCCTCCAAAGGGGCAGCCGGGCGTATCCACGAGGTCGGGGCTTCAAGGACAATCTTTTTAAGGCCCAGGCCGTCGAGCTTATCGACAAGCGCGCCCTTCCCTCCCGGGAGCACGACAACGGGCTCGAAGACGCCCCTGTCCATGTGCCGGAGCAGAAAAAACATGCTCTGCTCCGCGCCGTAGAACGCGGAGGAATGGGAGATGAAGAGGATTTTAATTTTTTTGTTCATGGCAATTTACGCGGCCTAAAAGAGTCCCGAACGCCATGCGTGAAATCTCCGCCGACCTCTCCCAGCTGTAGGCTGATGCCTTTACACAGGCGGCCTCAGACGCCTTCGCAAAATCAACCGTTCTTATCTTCCGCATGGCTTCTAAAAGGTTTTCGTTAGCCGCGTCCGGCGAATACTTTACCCCGCAGCTATCGTCCACCACCTCCGAGATTATGCCCATATCCGGTGCGACCACCGGCCTGCTGAAGGTCAACGCCAGGAAGAGATTGCCGGACGTGAATACCTGTCTGTACGGGAGCAGAACGGCATCCGAGGCGTTAAAAAAATACTGGACTTCGTTTTTTTCTATGAACCTGAGGAAAGGGAATATCCGGGTGTTCGACCTTGCCTCGTCCGAGACGAAGTCGCCCAGGTGCTTGTCTTTCGGGTTCCCGGCGACGATTAGGACCGAGCCCTTGTCGTCCATCTTTTTGAAGGCCTGAATCGCGCTCTCAATCCCCTTATAGGGCCTTACCGGACCGAAGAGGATGTAGACGAATGCATCCGGCGGGATGCCGAGCCGTTTTCTCGCCTCATCCCTGCCGCATTTATTTTCGAAGATTGCGCTGAAATTGCCGTGGGGTATCATATAGACATCTTTCTTTCTCAGAAAAAACCGGGACACCATTCCTTTCGCCTCAAGAAAATGCACGAATACGACATCCGAAAACCACGATATGGCAAGCCGCCCAGCGTATTCGAGCGCCATATTGTTCCGCTCATGGGGGAAGAGGTTGTGAACTGTCCACGCTATCTTATATCCCATTGATTTTGCGCGGCGGAGGTTCAGGATGAAAAGAAGAAGCTTTTTCAAAAAAACAAGGGCGTTCCGGTCAGAATACAAATACGCTGGCCAGTGGAAATGCAATATCCGCACCCTGCCGCTGTTCTCCTTGAGCCAGGCCGGGCCGAAGGATTTACCCTTCGTGTCCACTATCTTATACCCATGCTTCGCAAGCGCGTCATAGTAAAGCCTGAAATAATAGGTGTCCTCGTCGGGCATGGGGAAGGAGGCGATTTCTATTGCTCTCTCAGCCATATCTACCTGACCCAGAACCGGCGGAAGTCGAGGTTGTTTCTTTTCCCTAATCTTCCCAGCATGAAATCGAGCTCGCCCGCGAACATCGCAAAAAGCCTTTCAATCCGCTGTTCGGGGTTCTCCAATTCAAGCCACCTTAAATTCCTTCTCAGGCATTTAAGATAGGCTTTCAGGCGGGCAAGGCCGCTAAGGTGGCGGTTTACCAGGAGGAGATTATTCCTGACGTAATAGTATATCCAGGAAGGCGCGCGGGCCGCCCGTTTGGCGCGAGGCTTGCCGAAGGAAAAGGAGGTAGAGCATTTATGGTAGACTCTTGCGCCGGGCACATAGAATATCCCGTATCCCGCCTTTCTTGCCCTGAGGCACCAGTCGGTCTCTTCAAAGAGCAGAAAATAATCGGGGGACATGAGCCCGACCTCGTTTATGACACCTGCCTTTATAAGAAATGCGCAGCCCGTTATGTAATCCGTCTCGACGGCCTCGTCGAACTTACCGTCGTCGGGCCTGCCGCCGCCCCTGTGAGAGGAGCCCTTGTCGAAATCGACGATACCGCCAGCGAACCATATCCTTCCGGGCTCAGAATAAAAAAGGATCTTCGGCCCGACTATGCCTGTCCTTGTATCTGTTTCCGCAAAATCGACCAGATGGCCCAATGCGTCCGGCTCTATCGTCGTGTCGTTATTCAGTAGAAAAACATATTCCGCGCCGTTCTTAAGCGCGTATCTTATCCCGACGTTATTTCCTTCCGCAAAGCCGAGGTTCTCCCCGGTCTCTATCAGGCGCAACCCGGGGAATTTCTCTTTTAGTGCCTCTACGGAACCGTCACTTGACCCGTTATCAACGACTATGGTCTCGAAGTTGGGATAGCTGAGCTTGCCGACGGACTCAAGGCATTCCAGCGTGTCCTTCTTCCCGTTCCAGTTAAGGATGATAAGGTGGACCTTCGGGCGGTTCATCCCCGTGTTTTTTTCCTCATCCAGAAGCTGCCGCCGCCCCAGAACGGCTCCGAATTGGGGAAAGCGGCCTTCATCTCCGGAAGGAACTTGAGCGCCATATAGCTGTTGCAGAAGAGCACTTCGTATTGGTTGTTAAATGCCAGAAAGCCCTGGAGCAAATACTGCTCCGTCCAGGAGCGGTACAGCTTGAACATCCAGCTCTTCGGGTATTCCTTCGGGAAGAATATGTCATGCACATGGATAATGACCCCCGGCGCGAGCCTCGGGATTATCTCCAGGTATATCCTGTGCACGTCGTTGCCGCACCTCAACACATGAGACGTATCGATGAATAAGATGTCCCCATCCTTCAACTCGCTGAAGATGGACAGGTCGACCTCTTCTATCTTCTGCACGCTGAGCCTTGAGAGCCCTGGAAAACCCTTTTTAAGGACTTCGGAAGGATAAGGCTCTATCGAGGTCAGTTCGGTATTCCCGTTCATCAGTGCGGCCTTTGCGGACATGAGCGTCGAGAAGCCCGAACCGCACTCGATTATCCGTTTGGGCTTGAAATGGCGCACCATGCAGTAGAGGACGAGCGCGTCCGTGCCGTCGAACATCCTGTTATTGAAGTGGAACTCGTGCGGAACGCCGGTCGGCCCCTTCGGGAACCCGTCATACTCTTCCCTGAACCGGGGGAATATGTTTAGAAGGAAATCCTTCTGGGCCTCGACTCTCATGTCCACGCCAGGCATCTCTGATTCGCGTTCCCATAATTCGTCCTTTAGAGTCCGGGTGTCGGGTATGGGCTGGTAATAGTGGTTCGGGGTGACATGGAAGCCGTTCTTTTCCCAGAAAGGGAACCACTTCATGTAATTCGTTCCCTTGACATACTTCGGCAGAAGCTTCGCTATCAAGGAGGCGACCTCCACCTCGTTCTCTTCGTGGCCGGCGTACTTGAGGACCTCGCCCATCAGGTCCTTTTTTTCAGTTTCCGCCTTTTCCCTATTTAGTATCTTTGAAAAAACCATACAAGCTCCTCAGAGGCCCCGTTATTTTCCAGCTTATGCTGTTATAAATAGCCTGAATCTCGTTTTCCAACCGGAATACCTGCGCTTCGAGAATTTTTATGCGCTCGTTCTTCCGTGCATGATTTTTTTTGTATTCGGTCAGTTTCTCAATAATGGCGCTGCTGTCCTTCTGAAGGATCCTGCTACTCTCGCCATCGCTCATTTAGCTGCCCTCCCCGATGCAGGTTTTCTCAAGCTCGTCGACGTATCGGCTGATATTCTGAAGCTCTCTCTCGTATGCGCGTATCTTCCCGGATTTTACATTCAGTTCCTCTTTCTTTTGCTGCAAATCGCTCTCAAATTCGGCGGCAAAGCCCCTCACCCTTTCTTCGAGCATTTGCCTGAGGCTTCCGGAAAGTCCGGATATGGGCTCCCGCCCTTTCAGCAGTCCCTTGAAAAGGCCTTCGAGCCTTTCCATCTCAGCCCCGTGGCTGTAAAGCCTTTCTATATTTGCCCTGCCCTCTTTTCCCATCCGCCTTCTCAGGTCAGGGTCGCGGATAAGCTCCTTTAGCCTCCGGGCAAGCAGGGCAGTGTCCTTCTCGGGCGCAAGGAATCCGGTCTTCCCGTCTATGACGACCTCCGGGATGCCGGTGTGCAGGCTCGATACCACCGGCAGGCCAGTTGCCGAGGCCTCCATTATCGAGACTGGCACGCCCTCCCTGTCGCCGTTTTCAGCGGTAACGGAGGGAAGGAGGAATATGTCAGCTCCTTCCATCTCTTTCAAGACGGCAGACTGCGGCATGGGGCCGAGGAGCACGACCTTCTCTTGGAGGTTGAAGGCGTTTATCATCCCGACGATTTCGTCCTTCAGCTCCCCGTCGCCGATTATCCTTAGTTCCGCATTGCCTATCTCAGAGGCGACATCTTTGAATGCCTCAATCGCGTGGCGGATTCCTTTTTTCTCGACAAAGCGTCCGACAAAGAGAATCCTTACCTTGTCTCCGGGATTCCTCTCGACTAAATTAAAATCCTCAAGCCTGACCCCGCACCTTACGACCTCTATCTTTTCCCTCAGGTCCTCGCCGAGCAGTTTTAAAAGATAGTCCTTGTTGAAATGCGAAATCGTAATCGCCTTTGATGCCGCTTCGAACTTCTCGCGGAGCGCGCCTGCATCCGGGTTTACGAATATGTCATAGGCATGGGCCGTGAAAACATACGGGATGCCGAACGACCTCGCAATTTTCAGGGCTACTTCCGTCTGTCTCGCCGCAAAGTGGGCGTGGATGATATCGGTGAAAAAAAGGGCGGAGACGAGCCTCTCGTTAAGCTCGAAACCGATGGTTGACTGGTTTCTCGTAAGGTAATGGGTCTTCCGGAGAAGGCCGTATCGCTCAACGCTCTCGTGGACGACCTCTTCCTTCGGCCTGTTCGCTGATATTATCTCGACGTCGTGACCCATGTCAATGAGGTCGGTTATCTGGTTCAGCACGAACGTCTCTGATAGCTTGGGGAAAATGCCGACTATGTATGTTATCTTCACTCTATTACCCTGCAAAAAGAAGGTTAGGGAAGGTCTGATTAATTCGGAAATTCATTCTGAGCGAAGCGAAGAATCTCGTATTTAGGAAACAACAAGTTACGAGATTCTTCGGTCGCTTTCGCTCCCTCAGAATGACAGAAAAAGGAATTAATCAGACTTTCCTTAGTCATTGAGCGGCTCAGTTTGCTTTAGAGCTTTCTCCCGAACGGCGAATTAAAAATTACTGGTCGGCTGAAAGCCCGGCTGAATAATCCCCCTTTTCTAAAGGGGGACAGAGGGGGATTAATAATGGTGCGCATAGCGCAACAAGATAATCTCCCCTCCCCCTCTCTAGAAAAGATGGGAGCAGAACTTTTCTTAGCCCTCAAACCGCCTTCGTCTTTATGACCACCTGATACCCGAAAAGGTTCGGGTATTTTCTCATGAACCCGTTCACCATGCCTTTCGGGAGGTACTTCTGCATGAACTTGGGCGGGATGAACTCGCCGCCTATTTCCAGCGACTCAAGCCCGGAGTCCTTCAAGAGCTTCATGAAAGTGTGCATAGTGAAATCATGCAGGTGCTCGGCATGATGGTAAAGCCTGCTCTCCTCAGGGAAGTGCCCCTTAAGGAGCGTCAATCTGTATTTCCACCAGGCGATATTCGGGAAGGAGACTATCATCCTGCCGTCCTTTGAAAGGAGGCCCTTCAACTTCTTTAGCGCCCTGTCCGGGTGCATGAGATGTTCGAGTATCTCGACGCATACGATATAATCGAACCTCTCGTTCCCGACCCTTTGCTCAAGGCTGTCGTTATCAAGGTCCACCTGGGCCGTCTTGTCGTAAAAGGGGCGCGCGAGCTCGACGGTGTTTTCGGAAATGTCGCACCCGACAGCGTAGAGGTCCTTGAACTTCTCCTTGAGGAGCATCCCCAAGGTGCCCTCGCCGCAGCCCATGTCGAGCACCTTTATTTTTCTGCCGTCGGCGGGCATGAGGGAGACAACGGCCTTTAGCCTCTCCGGGATATAATATCCCTTCTTGGTGTGTATCTTCCCTATCTGTTTCCGGTGCTCCCAGTAGCCTTCGTAGAAATCTTTGAAATCTCTGCTCATAACCTATTCGCCCCTTCGGGAATACAGTTCAGATAAGCCCTTTTTCGGAGATATGCTTCAATATCATATCCACGCCTTGTTGCACCGAGACCTGGTCGGTCCTTATATGGATTTCAGGATTGTGCGGCGGCTCGTAAGGGTCGTCAACCCCGGTGAAGAGCTTAAGCTCGCCGGCCCTCGCCTTTGCATAAAGGCCCTTCACATCCCTCTTTTCGCAGACCTCGACCGGGCAGTCGACGAACACCTCAATAAACTCTCCCCCGGTGTGTTCTATCAAGTTCCTGACCTCGTCCCTGACTTCCCTGTATGGTGAAATGGCGGATACGAGATTCGGAACCCTGTGCTTGGAAAGGAGGTGGGCGACCCAGCCTATCCTCCTTATGTTGGTGTCCCTGTCTTCCTTGGTGAAGCCCAGCCCCTTGGAAAGGTGCGTCCTTACGACATCGCCGTCAAGCACCTCGACGTTTGTCACGCCCCTTTCCTGAAGGCTATGGTGCAGGAGGTTCGAAAGCGTCGTTTTTCCCGCGCCGGATAGCCCGGTGAACCAGATTGTGAAGCCTTTTTGCATGTATGAGCCCATCCTTACTTCAACTCCGAATAGGAAAACTCTTTCAAATAAGGCCTGCAAACGTCATTAATTATCCCAATGTTACTTTTCCCGAAAAATTCCGCGAGAGGCTTGCCCCTTCCAGAGCCCCTTGACTGATATTGGATATCGAGAAGCCCTGAAATGTCATTCTTCTGCTCGATTCCAAGTTTTTCAGCGGTCCTTTTTATGAAACCGTATTTATCGCAAACAAAATCTTCGTATTTCGCCAGCAGCATCCTGTCCCTGTTCTTCAAATATACTTCTGTAGCAATGACCCATCTCCTTGCGAGCCTTTCAATGTACTTTTCACTTCCTTTCAGATTTAGAAGGGAGCCGTAAAAAACATCCCTCCAGGCCTTGTGAAATCCATCGGCAAGCTCGACATCTTCAAGGTCTCCAGGCACTTTCAGCCTGTCCAGCATACTCCTGATATTGTCAGCCGGATGCCGGACCACAAAAATATGCCGCGAATCAGGGAAAACCTTCAGGACATCATCGTAAAAAAATGTCAGGCATGGCTCTTTGAGCAAAGAAACCGCATACCTGTGCGGATTAGCATTTACAAAAGACTCGAAAGACAATCTGCCGGAATGAATGCTCTGCTCGGCTTCCCAAAATTCGGGAATATCCATTTGCTTCGACAAGCCTCCGAAATCCGCTATGAGACTGGCTATTGCAGTAGTCCCCGACTTTTGATTGCCAAACACTATGTATTTCAGAAGAGCGCGGTCCATAATCGTTCGCCTTATATATTTGTCATATCGATCCGGCTTAGTGAAATCGAACTATTGCAATCAATCAGTCCGTGAGATCCTGTCGTACCTATCACCTTGAAAAATATCACGTCAAGCCTTCTGTCGTGGAATACCCTTTCGCTCTTGTCGAATTCCGCAACCGAGGAAGTTATCGCGTACTGGCCGGGGTTGAGGTTCATTTTCTGGTCGAAGCGTATCTCCCTGACATCTCCCTTCTTTACAGCCCCTATCGGGGTCTTCGCAGATTCGGTGCTCGCGCCTGAAAGCTCCAGGCCGTTCAGCGTCTTTATCATGAAGCCCAGGACAGGCTCTTCCATGTCCTTTTTAAAGAGCACCCTGGCTCTGACTGTATACGGCTCTCCGGCCTCGACGAATGTCGTCGGCTCGCCATTCCCGTTCAGAAGCTCGATTTCCTTCAATTCCGCGCCGCCCGCGCCGAAGCGAAATTCGCCGGTGCCCTCGACCCTCTCGTCCTCCCCGTCCTCCGTCCAGTTCGTTGCCGCAGCATCTTTCCCGCCGCTCATCTTCCTGGCGTACTCGGCCTCCCTCTCAGCCAGCGCCTTGCTGTATGCGTTCACCACCTCTTTGGGGCTTCCCATGCACACCACCCTGCCCCTGTCAAGGAACATGGCCTGCGTGCAGATGCTCGTGACGGTGCCGACGTTGTGCGAGACGAACAATATCGTCTTCCCGCTCTTCTGGAACTCCTCAAGCCTCCGGTAGCACCGCCTTTGGAACATCGCGTCGCCCACGGCAAGCGCCTCGTCCACTATGAGTATCTCCGGGTCTATGTTTATGGCGCAGGCGAAGGCGAGCCGCACGTACATGCCGCTCGAATACTTCTTAACGGGCTGGTCTATGAAGTGGCCTATGTCGGCAAAGGCCGTTATGGAGTCGAACTTCTCCTCCATCTCCTCCCTCGATATTCCCCGCATCGCGCCCTGCAGGAAGACGTTCTCCCTGCCGGTGAATTCCTTGTTAAAACCAGCGCCGAGCTCAAGAAGGGCCGATATCCTGCCGCTTACCTCAACGCTCCCCGTAGTGGGGCTGAGTATCCCGGCGATTATCTGCAAAAGCGTGCTTTTCCCGGAGCCGTTCTGCCCGACTATGCCGAAGGTCGTGCCCTTCGGCACCTCAAGGCTTACGTCCCGGAGCGCCCAGAAGTCCTTGTGGTATTTCTTGCCGAAGGGATGGAGGAGCTCCTTCATCCTGTCGGCAGGGGCGGGGTACATACGGTAGCTCTTGCTTACGTTATTTATGCGTATGGCGGTCCCGGACATAGGCCTACAGGACCTCCGCGAAGCCGGGCTTCAGGCGCCTGAAAAAGAGGCCGCCGATGCCGAAGGTTATTAACGAAACGAACGCCAAATAGGCGATGACCTGCGGGTTCGGAAGCCTGCCGGAGAGGAGCGATTCCCTGAACCCCTCTACCACCAGGAAAAGCGGGTTGAACTTGAGGAATGCCATCATGCCCGGCGGCACTATGGACGGCGGATAGAATATCGGAGTGAGGAAGAACCACGCCAGCATGAGCATGTCGATTACCTGCTTCAAATCCCTGAGATACACGCTTACGCTCGAAAGTATCCAGCCGAGCCCTATCGCGAAAAGGGAGATGAAGAAGAGATAGGGGATTATCAAAGGCGCATACAGCGGGACATGCCACTCTATGAGCACGAGCGCGGCGAACAAAAGGCCCAGCCCGATGAGGTGGTTGATAAAGCTGCTCATTATCGAGATTATGGGCAGAAGCTCCGACGGGAAGCCCACGGCCTTCTTGACGAGGTTGCTGTTCGAGTTTATGGAGCCCATTGCCGATGTGACGCCCTGCTGGAAGAACTGCCAGGGGAGTATGCCGGTGAGGAGGAAAAGGATATAGCTGTCGGTGCCGTATGACTCATCGGGCCTGGACTTGAAGATGACGCCGAAGACCAGGCCGTATACCAGGACCTGCACTAGCGGGTGGACGACCGCCCAGGTGAGGCCGAAGACGCTCCCCACGTATTTGGCCTTGAGGTCGCGGAGGGCCATAGCCCAGAGCATCTGCCTGCTTTTGAAGAGCTTCCGCACGAAATCAACGGAGATAAGTACGCTTTGCTTCATCGGCTATTTTCAGCTCTCTGCGGGGATTTTTCAGGCCTTTTCGGCCCCGGCAGCCACACAAAACCGCGCCGGATAGAACATGGGGCGCATGGTCTGTTCACAAAATGAACATAGCATGGCAAAGGAACCCCTGTCAAGGCCAATGTCGGGCGGAAAGGCTTCGGCGAGGGGGGTGAAATACCATTTTCTAAGGGGGGGGAAGAAGGGGGAATGAACCTCCCCGCAGCAAGCTGCGGGGTATCTTCAAACATCCCCTCCCTTGATGGGAGGGGATAAGAGGGGAGGGTGACTTATCCTTCACCCCTCCCAACCTCCCCCATCAAGGGGGAGGAGTTAAAAGACAGCGCAGCAAGCTGCGGGGATTTGACCCGAACATGATTAAAACCAAGGAAGGTCTGATTATCATTGCGAGCGGTAGCGAAGCAATCTGATCTTTTTGAAAATCAAGCACTTTGAGATTGCTTCGGAGCTAAAGCTCCTCGCAATGACGGCAGAAACGGGAATTAATCAGACCTTCCCTAATCTCCCCCTGCCCCTCTTTATGAAAGAGGGGGTGCAAGGGTGCAACATCCCCCTTTCCTAAAGGGGGATGAAGGGGGATTACAAATGACTTCAAGATAATCTCCCTTTCCCCTATCTAAAAAAGATGGGTGGAATAATCATGAAGCCGAAAACATGATGATCCGGGGGTTACGAGGGTATGCGGCGCGAAAAAAGGGAGAAAATGGAGGCGGCGAGCGGATTCGAACCGCTGGATGGCAGTTTTGCAGACTGCTCCCTTGCCACTTGGGTACGCCGCCTTAAGTTTTCATCTTAATCAACCGGGCTCGGTATTGTCAACACAAAAAACAGGGGGAGCTCCCTCCAGGCAACCTCTAAAAATTAGAGATTTTTCACGCAATCAAGGAAGGCCGGGAATAAAAAGCGGAGCATATATGATAATATGTGAGCATTTTTATTCCCGGCCTGACACAGAGTCCGTGAAAAAGATCAATTTTTAGAGTTTGCCTCTATCCTCGAAGGCGAGTCTATGAGTATCTCCAGGCCGCTCCTGCCTTCATGAAGTATGCCTGTTACGGTTATAGTCTTTCCCTTGAAGGAATGCAGGCTTATGCCCCTTCTCTCGAACTCGAAGAAGGCCCTCGGCATGACGACGGCCTTCACGTCATCCGGCCAGAACTCCAGGAACCAGGTGTCGCCGAACCTGACCGCGTCGCTCACCTCTCCCGTCATCCTGACCATCTCGCCAACGTGCATCCAGGCCTCGAACGGGGCTATCGAGAGCGCCTGAGATTTGGCCGCGCTCCCCCAAATTCCGCGCTTCTCGGACTTTGCCTCGGCTTCGACAGCCGCAAGCCTCTTCGCGGTCCTCACCCCGCAGGGCGGTATGGCAAGGGCCCTGCCGAGCCCCTCCCTTATGAGGGTCTCGCTCACGAGCTCGCCTTCAGGCGAGTAGACCCACGCGAGCACCCTGCCGTACTTGTCCCGTTTTTCAGCCCCGCAGACGTCCACGCGGACAAGCCTGCCGAGCACGAGAGACATGTTCCTCACCCTGGCCTCCAGCCAGTGGAACTCGTTCACCTCAGGGGTGTCCACCCCTATATACCTGACCGTCTCTCCGTTCGAGAGTATGACGGTGTCGCCGTCAATCACCTCGCGCACCCGGTAGTCGCCTGAGGGCATTGCAAAGGCATACTCGGAAAATATGACAATCGCCGCCATTGCGAGCGCCATTATGCGGATTGCCCGGATCATTTTCCCGCCTCCTTGACCTTGCCGATAAGCTCTTTAAGCTCGGCGCACAGGCCGGGGTCGCCCTTCCCTGAATCGAGCTCACCGGCTATCCGCTCAAGCCTTGAAAGTATCTCTACCAAGAGCCGTTCCTCGTTCTTTTTAGCGGCCTCGAAGCCGGCAACGAAAGAGTTTACGAAATTTATGAAGTTCCTTATGTGCAGGTCGTCCTGCGTCCTGACCGAGAGCCGCTTGGACAAGTCCCCGGCCTGTATGAGCTTCATCTCGTATTCAAGACGCCTGAAAGGTCCCACGAGACGGTAGGTGAAGAAGACGGCAAGTAGGAGCACGATGCCGACGTATCCGGCTGCCAGGAAAACGGCCAGCAGGGGGGAGCTCATGCCATACCAGGTGATAAGGGCCGAGGACACGGCCTGGAGGAATATGCCCGCAAGGAGGGCGAGCACCACGAGCAGGGCTATGGAGAACTGCAGGTCCCTGGACGAGAAATACCGCTGCTTGGTAATCCTCGATATGAGGCGGTTCTCCTTCTGCATGTTTGCCCTTTAGCAGGCTGCTCAAAAAGCCCAATCTGCGTCGTCTTCAAATTCGTCACTGCGGCGTACAAAAAAGTACGCCTCATTCCTCATTTTTCGACTCCTTGCATCTTGGACTTTTTGAGCAGCCTGCACGTGCCATGAGTTTTTAAGCAACCTGTTAGTCATGAGCGCCTTGTGTTGCGTCAGGCGTTCGAAAGCAAGCTGTCTTCTTCGAAAGGCCTGCCCGAACGGGAAGAGTGCGAGGCCCGCTTGAAAAAAAGGTGGGGGCATCCGGAGCGGCCGACCCCTGGACCGCGGTCCAGGTTTATCCGGAAAGCCGAGTTCAGCTTGATATACGCCGCTCACCTGAAATTATTGCAAAAAAGAAGGTCATTGTACACTTAAATTCTTGACTACTCCGGGAGCTGCCTAATATACTATATACGATGGCATGCACCGTGCTTCGGCACGCGCTTCAAAAACTCATCTATACCCATGAAAGACAAGATAATAAAAATCGAGAAGGGCAAGGAAGGCGTCGTCCTCCCCGCTGAGTACCTGAGGTTTTTAGAGCTCATCCCAGGGGCCGAGGTGGAGGTCCTGCTTGACCGCGAAAAAAAAGAGATCATAGTCCGCCCGCTCCGCGGCGAGGACTTTATCGAGCACTTCAAGGACACGATGGAATCGATGGCATGAAGATATACAGGCTGCCGCAGCTCGCCGAAGCCCGCGAAGACGGGACGTACACCCTCGGCATCGAGGAACTGAAGTCCAATGCGGTCTACATGGCATACGCAAGGCTCAGGCCCGGAGACGCGCCAAGGAAACTCGCCCCGCCGGACGGCAGGGAGGAAATAATATTAGTTTTGAAGGGGAGCCTCCTCGTAAAGAGCGGCAAGACCTCCGTGCCGGTCGGCCCTGGCGAGGCCTTCCATGTCAAAGGTTCCGACAACACCAGCCTTGAGAACAACGGCAGCGAGGACGCGGTCTATATCAGAGCAGGCGGCAGCGCCTTTAAGGCCGAGGAGGTGTTAAGGGAGGAGGCCATCGAGGCCCCCCCCGTAAACCAGGCCTTTGAGGCCGCACCCGAGGAAGGGGAGCCTGAATTCATAATAACCAGAGAGGGCTCAGGCGAGTAACCGCATAGGGCCGCGCCATTCCATCCTGACATTCTTTCCAGAAGCAGCCACTTCCAATTCCTGATGAGAGAAATTTCTAAAACCCGTGTGAGCGTTTCACGCGTTTTCAAGCATGGCCTCTGCCATTCCGGTACGCTGAGCGCAACGGGTCATTGCGAGGGACTTTAGTCCTGAAGCAATCCAATTTCTACTGCATTCGGATGAGATTGCCACGGAGCCAAGCTCCTCGATGACAGACTCATGCCCTTAGTACGTGAACTACCCTGCGCCAAGAGCGCAGGGCGTCTTGCAAAAAACAGTATGTCATTCTGAGCGCAGCGAAGGATCTCGTCTTTACAAACCGGCGGCTCATGTGATTCTTCGGTCGCTTGCGCTCCCTCAGAATGACAGAAAAAAAATACTCTGAGGCGCTTTCTTGGCCGATTTTAAAGACCAGAGTATACGTTTGAAATGGTTTATGGTTCAAGAAGAACCGGCCGGCTTGCGGTAAATCGGGGGCTGGAGTTTGCGCGCGCGGGGGCTCAAGCCCCTTCTATTATTTCCACCACGCTCTCTTCCTGGCCGATGGCCATAATGTGAGCGCCGTGGCAGAAGCCTTTAAGCTCCCGCACCTGCCTTGACGCTATCTCTATGCCTTTTTTCAACTGGTCGGGCGCGGCCTCGAGCTCGTCTATAAGCCCCTGCGGCACGTGGACGCCCGGGACGTTGTTATTCAGGTAATGCGCCATCTTCGCGGACTTTAAAAGCAGTATCCCGCCGAGCACCTTGACCCCGCTTTTTCCCGCGCCTTCGAAAAACCTCTTGAACTTCTCCATGTCGAAGATGGCCTGGGTCTGGAAGAACCTGGCCCCGGACGCGACCTTTTTCTCGAATTTTATCCCCTCCGGCCCCCAGGGATTGGCCTCGGGCGCGACTACAGCGCCGATATAGAAGTCAGTCTTTCCGCGCAGCTCCGTATCCTTCATGTTCCTGCCGCGGTTCAGGGTGTCTATGAGGCCCACGAGCTGGACAGAGTCCACGTCGAAGACGGCCTTTGCCTCCCTGTGGTCGCCGAAGGCGACATGGTCGCCGGTAAGTGCCAGTATGTTCCTCACCCCCAGGACCCACGCGCCCATGATGTCCGACTGGAGCGCGAGCCTGTTCCTGTCCCTGCAGGTCATCTGGAAGACGGGGTCTATGCCCTCGTTAAGTAGGAGCACAGAGCAGGCAAGCGAAGAAAGGCGCATGACCGCCCTCTGGTTGTCCGTGACGTTCGCGGCGGCGATCCTGCCCTTCAAGAGCCTGGCCTTTCTCACGAACGCCCCGGTGTCCGTGCCCCTGGGCGGGCATATCTCGGCTGTTATGACGAACCTTCCTGATTCGAGCTCGTCTTTGAAGCGCGTCTTCGGTTCCATGTTCACCTGTTCTGATTCAAAAAAACCAGGATTAAATCGTGTATTCGTCATTGCGAGCGCGTGAGCCGAAGCCGCGAGCGAAGCGTGGCGGGAAGCAATGACAGCAAATGAGAATTAATCAGAGCTTCATTAAGGAGTTTATGCCCTTACGCGGCCAAGTATCGACTCAAATACGCCCCTGCCGTCGAGCGAGCCCAGCTCGCCCTCAAGCGCCCTCTCCGGGTGCGGCATCATGCCGAGCACGTTCCCCTTCTCGTTCAAGATGCCCGCTATGTTTGAAATGGAGCCGTTGGGGTTTGCCGCGTCGCTAACGATGCCGTCCGGGGTCGAATACCTGAAGGCAACCCTGCCCTCCCCTTCGAGCCTCGCTATGGTCTCGGGGTCCGCGTAGTAGTTGCCGTCCGCGTGGGCTATGGGTATGTCCACGACCTGGCCGCCTGAGTAGCGGCTTGTGAAGCGCGATTCATTGTTCTCCACCCTTAAATGGGTGTGCTCGCAGATGAACTTAAGTCCCTTGTTCCGCATGAGCACGCCCGGAAGGAGGCCGGTTTCGGTCAGAATCTGGAAGCCGTTGCAGATGCCTATTACGAGGCCCCCTTTTTTAGCGAACGAGACGACCTCGTTCATGACCGGCGAAAAGCTCGCGATCGCGCCGGTGCGGAGGTAGTCGCCGTAGGAAAAGCCGCCCGGCAGTATGACGCAGTCGAAGCCATCGAGGCTCGTGGACTTGTGCCAGACGTATTCGGCCTCCTGGCCGAATACGTGCTTTACGGCGTGGTAGCAGTCGTGGTCGCAGTTGGACCCGGGGAAAACGATTATACCGAACTTCATAAATTCCCTTCATCTCGCATACCTGCCATACGGGGCCGGTATGCGCTTTTCTATTCAAGGCAGCCTCTAAAAAACAGGGGAAGGTCTAATTAATTCGCAAACGCTGTCATTCTGAGCGAAGCGAAGAATCTCGTATTTAGGTAATTCAGCAAGTTACGAGATTCTTCGGTCGCTTTTACGCTCCCTCAGAATGACAGAAACGGAACTGATCAGACCTTCCTTAGAGGGTTGCCTCCAGCTCTATCCTGTAGTTCTCTATCACCGTGTTTGCGAGGAGCTTCTCGCACATCTCGCGGAGCCTCTTCTCTGCCGCTTCCGGCGAAGCACCGTCAAGCTCCACCTCCATGAACTTCCCGACCCTTACGTCCTGCACTTCATCGAAGCCCATCGAGCCCAGCGCGCCCATAACCGCCTTGCCCTGCGGGTCGAGTACGCCCTTCTTGAGCGTCACGTATACCTTCGCCCTCATTCCATCACCTTCCTCAGGACCTCCTGGTAGGCCTCGCCGACCTTGCCGAGGTCCCTCCTGAACCTGTCCTTGTCGAGCTTCTCGCGCGTCTTCTTGTCCCAGAGCCTGCATCCGTCCGGGGTTATCTCGTCGCCCAGAAGCACCTCTCCCTTGTGCTCGCCGAACTCGAGCTTGAAATCCACCAGTATTATACCCCTCTCGTCGAAAAACCGGGAGAGTATTTCGTTTATCCTGAGCGCGGCCACTGACATTTCCTTGAGCTCGGCGTCGGTCGCCCACCCGAAGGCCCTGGCGTGGTACTCGTTTATCATGGGGTCGCCGAGCGGGTCGCTCTTGTAGAAGAACTCGACGATGGGCTCGCTCAAGGCCGTCCCCTCCTCTATGCCGAGCCTCTTTGAAAGGCTTCCGGCGATGAGGTTCCTTACGACCACCTCGACCGGGATTATGCGGAGCCTTTTAACCAGCATCTCCCTGTCGTTCAACTGCTCGACGAAATGGGTCTTTACGCCGTTGGATTCGAGCATCTTGAAGATGGCCGATGATATCTTGTTATTGAGGACGCCCTTCTCCTCGATAACGCCTTTTTTCTTCCCGTCAAAGGCGGTCGCCTCGTCCTTGAAATACTGTATCAGCAGGTCCTTGTCATCCGTGGAGTACAGGACCTTCGCCTTGCCCTCGTAAAGTTTTTCGCGCTTTTCCATAGCCCCCTCCAAATCTATTCTTCTGCAAAGTAATCTGAGTCTATTTTCTTAACATCGTAGGATGCAATCCTTGAAACACCCACATCGTAATCCATCATTAATTGGGATAATGACTCGCCGTCGATTAAAACTATTTTCGTATCGATACGAGCGGCATAATCGAGGGCCTCTCTGGAAAAATCCGAGGTGGTAATGAAAATCCCCTTTTTTGCTCTAACTCCTTGCAATGCTCCGGCAAACTTCTGTATTTCTGGGCGACCGACTGTGGACTCCCATCTCTTTGCTTGTAAATAAATAGCATCCAATCCGAGCTTATCCTCTTTGATTATTCCGTCAATGCCTCCGTCTCCGCTCTTTCCCACAGCGCTTCCAGCATCTTTTCTGGAGCCGCCGTAACCCATTTTGACAAGTAATTCGACAACTGTTTTTTCAAAAAAAGATGGGGAGCTATTTTTAACTTTTGTCAATAATTCAAATGCCAAATCTTGTCTGATTTTTTGATAACTATGTTCAAAGACTTCTTCAGGAGTTTGCCCGTCCGCTCCTGTTTCAATTGCATCAACTTCGTTTATACCGACCTTTGTACTTCTAAATTCAAGAAATTCCGGGAATTGCTTCAAAAACTTAATATTGATATACTCCGGGTTTTGCTTGACCACATCCAAACCGCTATTGGTTATTTTGAAGCAGCCTCTTTTTGTATATTCGATCAGGCCAGCTTTTTTCAAATAAGAACGCGCCCAGCCAACCCTGTTTGCAAAAACACCTTGTTGGCCGCTGGGCAACATCTCTTCCAATTCATCATCAGAAAGGCTGAAGCATTTTGCGAGGTATTCTCTCGCGTCGCTTATAGTATGCTCTTGCTTATCGCCGGCATATTTCAAGAAAGGGAACATTATGCTCTGGAAATCAGGAATTGGCATCTTTCTTCCCGAAGGTCCTCTTGAAGATATAGTCGACGTGCTTCAAATACGGCTTTATGTCGAAAGAGGACTCTATCTCCTTCTCCGTAAGATAGCCCCTCACTTCATCGTCGTCCATGAGTATGGATTTGAAGTCCCCGAGCCCTTCCCAGACCTTCATGGCGTTTCTCTGCACTATGGCGTAAGCCTCTTCCCTGATTACGCCCTTGTCGACGAGCTTAAGGAGCACCTTCTGCGAAAATACGATTCCCTTCAGCCTGTCGATATTTTCCATCATGTTCGCCGGGTATACGACAAGGTCCCTTACGAGGCCCGTGGCCCTCGAAAGCATGAAGTCGACGAGTATCGTCGCATCCGGCGCTATTACCCGCTCTACCGACGAATGGCTTATGTCCCTCTCGTGCCAGAGCGGGATGTTCTCTATGGCGCTCACGGAATATCCGCGCACAAGCCTCGCAAGCCCGGTCAGGTTTTCCGAGAGTATGGGGTTTCTCTTGTGAGGCATGGCGGACGAGCCCTTCTGCCCCTTGGTGAAAGGCTCCTCAGCCTCCAGGACCTCCGTCCTCTGGAGGTGCCGTATCTCGACCGCGAACTTCTCTATGGACGACGCGATGATGGCGAGCGTGGAGAAGAACTCCGCGTGCCTGTCCCTGTGGACGACCTGGGTTGCGACCGTCTCGGGCTTCAAGCCGAGCTTCTTGAGGGTATACTTCTCCACCCTCGGGTCTATCTGCGAGAAGGTGCCGACCGCGCCGGAGAGCTTGCCGTAGGAGATTACCTCCCTTGCCCGCTCCATCCGTTCGAGGTTCCTCCCCATCTCGTCATACCAGAGGGCCATCTTGAGGCCGAAGGTCGTGGGCTCCGCGTGTATGCCGTGCGAGCGGCCCATCATGGGGGTCGTCTTGTGCTCGAATGCCTTCTTTTCAAGCGCCGCCATGAGGCCCTTTATGTCGGCTATTATCAGGTCTGCGGATTCCCTCAAAAGGAGCGCGAGAGAGGTGTCAAGGACATCCGACGAGGTAAGCCCCATGTGTATGAAGCGCGAGTCAGGCCCGACGAACTCGGCAACCGATGTAAGAAAGGCGATTACGTCGTGCTTTACCGTCCTCTCTATCTCGTCGATGCGCGCGACGTTGAAATCCGCTTTCTTTTTGATTACTTCCAGGGATTTTCTCGGGATCTTCCCGAGCCTTTCCCAGGCCTCGCAGGCCGCGATCTCCACCTCGAGCCACTTCCGGAACCTGTTCTCAGGCTCCCATATGCGGCCCATCTCCTTCCTCGTGTACCTCTCTATCACCTTGAAACCCCTGCGGATGGAATGAAAAAAATTAATATACCAGAAGGGGACGGCCCAATACAAGAGGGATATGAAAGGGAGTTTTCCGATTTTGGGTAGGGTTGGAAGGCTGCGAGCCGGACAGGATTCAGCCCCAGGCCGGGCTCAGCTCCCCTCCCCGGCCTGCCTTTTCGCCTTGTTCCTCTTCAACCTGAATATCTCTTCCCTCTCCCTTTCCTCGAGCACGCGCTCTATGTATTTTATCCTGTCCTTTATGGAAGGGAGTATTACCTCGCTTATGGCGTTTATCTTACGGGAGTCCGAGCGTATGACCTCGCCTATGCGGGTTAGCCTTATCTCACGCGAGGCAATCTTTACGATAAGCTCCGTCGCGGCCTCGAACTCTTTTGCCGCGTCGAGCACCTCGGCCCTTTCGCCGAGCGGGGAAATGTCCCGCGCCTCAAGCGACCTCGTGAGGCTCACCTCGTCTATCTCGGGTATGAATATGCCCCATATGTTCCTGGCCTTTATGCTCAAGGGCACGCTCCTTTTCGAGGCATGGGCAAACGATTCTATCGACGCTCCGTCTATGGCCCTCGCGCGCTCTACCCGCCTCTGGGCGTCGGCAAGGAGATTGTTCAACTCTTCGCGCATTCTTATCGATTCGTCAACGATGCCGAAGAACTCCTTCATGAGCGCTTCGCGCTTGCTCTTAAGGAGTTCCAGGCCCTTGCCTATGACCTCGTACCTCCGCCGGAGGGCCATGAACTGCTCACGGGTCGGCGCGCTCTTTTCGAGTACCGCCATCTATTTTCTCCTTGCCACTGCCTCCCTCTCGGGCACGGCCTTAAGGAGCTCAAGCCCGAGGTCCAGTGTCTCGTCAATCGAGCGGTCTTCCCAGCCCTGGCCCACAAACCTCTTTTCGAACTCGTCGGAGAAAGAGAGGTATCTCCTGTCAAGGTCAGAGAGCCCCTCCTCGCCGACAATGGTCACGAGCCTCCTTACGTCGATGCCCCTTGCGTAGGCCGAATAGAGCTGGTCGGCTATGGTCCTGTGCCCGTCCCTCGTCTTCCCCTTCCCTATGCCGAGGTTCATGAGCCTCGAAAGGCACGGGAGTACGTCTATGGGCGGGTATATCCCTTTCCTGTGCAAGGCCCTGCTCAAGACTATCTGCCCCTCGGTGATGTAGCCTGTAAGGTCGGGTATGGGGTGCGTTATGTCGTCGTCAGGCATGGTTAATATGGGCATGAGCGTCACGGAGCCCTTGCCGCCCTTGAGCCTCCCTGCCCTCTCGTAGAGGGTCGCAAGGTCGGTGTACATGTAGCCTGGGTAGCTCCGTCTTCCGGGGATCTCCTCGCGCGCGCTCCCTATCTCCCGTAGCGATTCGCAGTATGATGTCATGTCGGTAAGGACCACCATCACGTGAAAACCGCGCTCGAAGGCGAGGTACTCGGCTACCGTTAGCGCTATACGAGGCGTAAAGAGCCTTTCTATGGTCGGGTCGTTCACCTGGTTTATGAAGGCGATCGTCCGCTCAAGCGCCCCCGCCTCCTCAAGCGACCTCCTGAAAAAGAAGCTCTCCCTCGATGTTATGCCCATTGCGCCGAGTATGACGGCGAACTCTTCCGCCTCCGCGACCCTTGCTTGCCTCACTATCTGAAGGGCCAGCTCCTTTGCCGGGAGCCCGGCGCCCGAGAATATCGGGAGCTTCTGCCCTCTTACGAGCGTATTGAGCCCGTCTATCGCGGAGATGCCGGTCTGGACGAAAAAGTCCGGCTTCTCGCGCGCGGCCGGGTTCATGGGAAGGCCGTTTATGTCCTTGTACTCGTCAGGCACGATGGGCGGCAGGCCGTCTATGGGCTCGCCGAAGCCGTTAAGCACCCTGCCGAAGAGGTCCATCGAGACGCCTACCCTCGCCGTCTCGCCGGTCGGCAGCACGCTCGACTCGTCCGAGTCTATGCCGGAGGTACCCTCGAGCACCTGTATGACGGCCCTCTCCCCCATTAGCTGGAGTATCTGCCCGGTCCTCTGCTCGCCCTCGGGGAGGTCGACGACGCACATCTCGCCGAGGCTCCCCCTTGTCATCCTGTCCACGAATATGAGCGGGCCTGATATGGTCGCCAGCGTCCGGTACTGTCTTTTTATGAGGTCTAATGACATGGTAACCTCTATTGCTATAAATCTTCCCTCCCTCGATGAGAGGGGAGGTTTGGAGATACTCCGGAGCTTCCTGCGGGGAGGTTCTTAAAGAGGTTCCTTGGAGATTCTTCCCGCGTTCCTATTTTTCCTCCAACATGCTGAACTCGCTCACTACCTCGCCTATGAGGGCCCGGGCCTTACCGGAGAAGCCCTCGTTCGGCTCGTCTTTCATGCGCGCGAGCTTCCATTTCACTGGGCTTTCCAGTATGGTCTCAATGAAGACCCCTCTTTCCAGGGCCTCCTCTGCGCTCTCAAGGTAGGCGAATATGGACTTGAGCATCCAGTACTGTTTCTCGTAGGTGTTGAAGGCGTCTATCTCGCTGAATGCGCTCTGCTTCAAGAAGGCGTCGGTTGCGATGTTCGCCGCCTCCAGGGTAAGCCTGTCCGATTCCTGCAGCGCCTCCACGCCTATTATCTGTATTATGTCCTTCAATTCCGTCTGCCTCTGGAGTAGCGAGTAGAGCCTGTCCCTGAGCCTCACCATGTCCTCCGCCACCTCCCTTCCGAACCAGTCGTCGAGCTCGGCCTGGAAGAGGCTGAAGCTCGCAAGCCAGTTTACGGCCGGGAAGTGCCTCCTGTAAGCGAGGTCAGGGTCGAGAGCCCATAGCGTGCCCGCGAACCGGAGAGAAGCCTGCGTTACGGGCTCGGAGAAGTCCCCGCCCGGAGGAGAGACGGCGCTTATTACCGTGACGGAGCCGGTCCGCTCTTCCGACCCCAGGCACCTGACCTTCCCGGAACGCTCGTAGAACATGCCCAGCTGGGTCGCCAGATACGGCGGAAAGCCCTCCTCTCCGGGCATCTCCTCGAGCCTCGACGATATCTCACGGAGGGCCTCGGCCCATCTCGATATGGAGTCCGCGAGCATGGCTACGCTGTAGCCCATGTCCCTGAAATACTCGGCGATCGTAATGCCGGTAAAGATCGAGGCCTCGCGCGCCGCAACCGGCATGTTGGAGGTATTGACGACTATGACCGTCCGGAGGCTCAGCGGAAGCCCGGAGGTCGGGTCCTTGAGCTTGGGGAAATCCGAGAGTATCTCAGACATCTCGTTTCCCCTCTCGCCGCACCCGACGTATACGACTATGTCGCTACGCGAGAACTTCGCGATGGTCTGCTCGACGACGGTCTTCCCTGTCCCGAAGCCGCCGGGCACTATGGCCGTTCCTCCCTCGGCGACCGGCAAGAGCGTATCGAAGACCCTCTGCCCGGTTATGAAAGGCGCCTCGGGCTGAAGCTTCGCCTTGAAGGGCCTGGGCCTTCTCACGGGCCATTCCTGGTAGAGCTCTATGAATTGCCCATTCTCGAGCATGCATATGTACTCGGCCCCGGAGACCTTCCCGGACTTTATCTCCTTTACAACGCCCCCGAGCCCCGGCGGCACCATCACCCTGTGCGTAATGCGCTCCGTCTCCTCGATGGTGCCGAGTATGTCGCCGGGCGCGACCGTGTCGCCCTTTTTCCTTATTGGAGTGAACTCCCATATTCTATCCAAGTCGAGCGCCTCGACCTTGACGCCCCTTGTAAGAAACCCCCCTGCGGTGTCCCGTATCTTGTCGAGCGGCCTCTGTATGCCGTCGAATAGGCCCGAAAGGAGACCCGGTCCGAGCGTGACGCTAAGGGGGATGCCGTAGCTTATTACGTCCTCGCCGACCGATATCCCGACGGTGTCCTCGTAGACCTGGAGCGTCGCCATGTCGTCCTTTATGCGGATTATCTCGCCGAGGAGCCCGTGCCTGCCCACGAGGCAGACGGTATTCATTATCGCGCCGGTCATGCCCTTTACCATGACCGTCGGGCCGGCTACCCCGTATATCTTTCCCCTCGTCTCTTTCATGCTATCTCATTATCTCTTTATCTTTATCTGATACCCTATCGCCCTTCTTATAAGGCGCACCACCGGGGACTCGGCTGCCCCGGCCTCGCCCCACTTGAGCGGCAGACTAATGGGCATGATAATGGGGAGACCCTTTTTCCTCAAGCGCTTCATCGCAAGCTCAGGCACCCTCTCCAGGAGCCGCTCCTCGACCGCGACGAGCCCGTACTTTCCGGTCGACTGGATATTGAGGAGCGTACCCGATATATCGGCGTCCTCCTTGACCTCAAGGGTGTCGACCCCGGCGCACCTGAAACCGAGAGAGGCGCCCGGGCCTGTTATGACCAGAAGTTCCGCCATTTTCTTTCCGGCTTATAAAGGAATGAAGATGAGCTTCCGTACCTCGTCTTCCGGCATCCCGAAGAGCTTTCCCCTGTATATGAGCCTCAGGTTCCTGGTCTCACGGACTTTCATGTGTATGTAAGCCGCGCCCAGGGCTATTGAGAGCGGCTCCGAGACCGCGATCCCGGCAAGACGCCTCTCGAGCGCCTTTTCAGCCGCCTCTTCAAGGAGCGCAGGGTCGCGCGGGTCAGATGAGTCGAGCACACCTTTTATGGCAGGCTCGGCTATAACTCCTCTGAGCGCCTCGAAAAGCTCCTCCCTGGTCGTAAGCGACGAAAGCCTTATGAACTCGCTTTTCCTCAGCGCCTTTCCGCCCTTTACGAAGAACTCCCCCGCGCCCTCGGCGGTATAGGATTCGCCGGAGATCTTGACGAGGGTGGTTATATTGATGAAGTCTATCCTCATCGCGGTCCAGCCCCTCATTATGCGCGCGTCCAGCCATTCGCCTTCGAGCGCGGAAAGAAGCTCCTCGCCCGAATGCCTGTCGAGGGCTATCTCCATCTCCGCGGTCCTGCCGTTTTTAAGGAACGCGGGCAGGCCCTTTGAGACCGGCCTGGCGTATGTGCTCCCCCATGTACGGAGGAAGCTCGCAAGGTCCTCGACGTTCCTGGATGAAAGGAGGGTGTTGAGCGCGGCTGTATCGAGCTCTCCCGCGGGTATGAGGACGTCGCGGATGTCGTCGCTCCTTACGCCCCTCGATATCCCGCGTATGATGGCCTTGAGGTCAAAGGCCTCCCAGATGCTTAAGACGGCCTTGAGGAAAGGCCTTGCGCCTTCGGGGGCCAGTTTCCAGAGAAGCTTGAACGAGTCCGAGAGGCTGGATTTGAGGGCCGCCGGGAACGCCTCCTCGATCGAGCCGAAACGCGCCAGTGCGGCTTCCATATCCGCTCCGTAAGCGGTCGAGCGGAGCCTTTCCGCCGCCTGGGCGGGGCTTTCGGCCTGGATTAGCGCCTCATAGTCCTGGCTCTTGAGGAGCCTTCCCCGTAACCCCCTGACCCTGGAGTTAAAGTAGCTCAAGTCCGTCCGGGACGGGAGCATAGAGGCAGGCATTATCACGGGAGCGCCTCCCTGAAGAGGAGCTTGTCGATTGGGACCATGAGCTTTCTTGCCCGCTCGACGACCGACTGGACCGTGTTCTCGAAGACCACCCTGCCGTCGACCGAGGTGAAGACGACCCCGCCCGCCACCTTGGAGTCCGGCTCGACCCTGGCGCCGTCGGCCCGCACGCGGGCAGCGTCAGCCGGGTTCAGGCGGATAATGGCCTGCTCGCCGGGCCTCGCCTTATCCCATTCGCCCTTCAGGGCTTCGTAAAGGCTTGTAACAAGCCTTCCGTACTCGGCGTCCGGGAGCGAGACGAGCCTCTTTTGCGCCTCAACGAGAACGCTATCGAGAAGCTCCTGCCTGACCCCCAGCTTGAGTCCCGCGGCCCTTGTCCTGGCGCTATTCAGCTTCGCGGCCCTCTCGCGGCCAAGCCTTTCGCGCACCATCGAGAGGCGCTCGTCCGCCTCTTTCGCGGCCTCGGCCCTTGCGCGCCGGAGCATCTCCTCCCTCGCCTCTTCGGCCTCCTCGACGAGCCTAGAAGCCTGGGCCCTGGCGTCCTCCTCAAGCGCGGCTATGAGCGGGTCCCGGGAGTCCTGTGGGTTGGCGGCCATGCCCGCCCCCTATCCGCTTATAACGAGGTACGCGACGACAAAGCCCAGGAGCACCATTGTCTCGGGGATGGCGACCAGGATGATGACTATGCCTGTGAGCTCCGGTTTTTCCGCCACGGCCCCGGCCCCGGCAGCGCCTATCTTGCTCTGCGCCCAGCCGGTAGCCAGGGCCGGCAGCCCTATGGCCAGCGCGGCTGCGAGAGCTATGAGTCCCTCTTGCATATTCGCCTCCTAAGGTTTTTGTGCTTCGGCTAACGCCTCCTGAAAGGCCTGTATCTCCTCCCGCCGCCCTCGTAGAACTTGCTGAAGAACTCTACATACTGGAGCCTCATGGACTGTATCGAGGGGCTCAGGATGCTCAAGAGCAGGTTGAGGACATGCACGAGCCCTGCTACGAGCACGCCGATCGCCAGGCTCTCCGGGATGGACCCCAGCTTGTTCGCGACCAGGGCCATGACGACCGAAGCCGTGCCGACTGCCATGATACGGACGTAGGATACGATATTGCCGAGGGCCTCGAGGAAGTCCACGGGGCCGAGTATGCCCTCCAGGAGGACGAGCGCCGCAAAGGAAAGGGCCGAAACAACAGCCGCTGCCATGAGGTATTCGCCCGGCAGGTTGCCCGTCGTTGCGCCGAGCACGCAGAGGAACGAGACTACGAGCAGGAAGAAAGCCGCCTTTGCCGCCGCCTTTTTGTTTTTTTTCCTGGCGATGCTGCTCTTTATGCCGAGCGCTATGCCCAGAAGCACATGGAAGACGCCTATACCTATGGTGACGTAAATGAGCGTAGTAAGGGCCTCTATCCTGTGAAAGATTATGGGATGTAGCCCGAGCCTCTCTCCCAGGTCGCCGAAGAACTCGCCGAAAAGAAAGCCGAAGACGATGGCCGAGGCGCTCGCAATCGCAAGCACCGTCGCTATGTCCCTGTATGCCTTTCTTTCCTTGAGCCTTGAGCGGAGGGTCAAGGCCAGCGCCATCGTGACTGCGCCGTAGCCCATGTCCGCAACTATAAGGCCGAAGAAGGCCGGGAAGAATATAGCCACATAAAGGGTCGGGTCCACAGAGCCGTATCTCGGCGGCGGCAGCGCCGAGAGGAAGACCTCGAAAGGCCTTATGAACCAGGGGTTCCTTATGAGTACCGGCACCGAGTCGTCCTGGGCCAAGTCCGTTTCCATGATACTTACCATCACGCTCCCGCCGAACGACCTCCGGAACTCCTCTTTCAGGGCGCCATACCTCTCGGCAGGGACCCATCCCTCGATTATGAACGCGAAGGAGCTCGCCGCAGCGTACGAGAACGCGCCGAACTCGTCGAGCGCGTTATCTATCGCCCTCGCGGTCCCGTCTATTTCGTCGTACCATTGCAATGAAATGGTCGACAACTCCCTGTCGATGTCGCTTACGAGGCCCGGTATCAGGGCCCGCCTCCTCCCCATCAGCACCAGGGCCTCTACGAGGGCCATGTCCGCGTACTCGTCCGGCAGGCGCACCTCGCCGATGGCCCTGCCCGCAAGGAGCGTTTTGACCTGTTGGTCGAAGTGCTTCGGGTATGCGAGCACCACCCCGATGGTCCCGGCGTCCAGGTCCTTCGTAAGGATCCTGTAGGCGCCTTCGGTTATCCTCGACACCTCGGATTCAAGAAGGCCCGCTATGTCCTCCCTCGTCCGCTCGAGCGTGACGCCGGTGACCTCGAAGTTCTTCAGGCCCCCGAGCCTCGATACGATGGGCGCGAAGCCGCGGAGCAGCTTCTCGTATTTCCCCAAGGAGGAAAGCTCCTCCGAGAGCGCGTCCTTCCGCGCCCGGAGCTCCCTTGCCCTCTCGCCGATATGGGCGAGGTCGCCCATGTACCGGGGTATTTCCCGGGCCTCGACCCGCACGGGCCTTACGACCGGCGGCTCAGGCAGAAGGGCCGCGAGGTTCTTAAGCGCGTCGCGCGCCTTTTCGAGCTCTTCCCTCTCCCTTACCCTTTCCGCCTCTATGGGGAGCCTCCGTAGGAGCCCGCCGTTACCGATGTCCTCCTCAGGGACCGTCTCTATATGGAGCACGGCGGCCGAGTGCAGCGCCTTTACGGCCTCATCGATGCGGCTCTTCGGGCCGATTATCCTCGCCTTGAGCATCTTCTTTATCACCTTGGCGCACCTATCGATTCCATGAGGAAACGCATGACCTCCGAAACGGCCCCCTCGAACTTCCTTTCGCCCTTTTCCCTCAGTTCACTCGCCTCTCTCCTGCCCCTTTCCCCTATTTCACCGGCTTCTCTTTCTGTCTTTTCGCGCTCTGACGCGGCAAGCCGAGCCGCCTCGGCATCGGCCGCGGCCACGAGCGACTCCTTGAGCGCCCTGGCTTCCCTGGCCGCCTCCTCCCTTATGCGGGCGGCCCTTTGCCTGGCGTCGTTTATCAGGGCCTCCATCTCCTCTTCCCTGGCCCTGAGCTCTGAGAGAATGTCATCCGGCATAATCAAGACCCGCCCTTAAAGAGACCTTCTATGTGCTTGTTTTTCGTGAAAAAATTAGAAGGACGGCTATTTACGGAAGGCTATCATGGAGCGGAACGCGGCGGCGCGGCGTAGGGCCCGGCAAAGACGAGGGCGCGTATCCTCTCCAACTTGACTTTACCAACCCACTTGACCTCTGTCAAATCGTCGACCGTCCGGAAACCGTCCATTTCCGCCCTTTTCTCGACTATCCTCAATGCGGTCTTTTCGCCGATGCCGGGAAGCAGCATCAGGTCTTCGACGGCGGCCTTATTGATGTCGAGCGGGAATACCGGGATGGAGGGCGGCCTCGGGTCCTCCGGGGCCGCACTTGCGAGCGGGGCGGGAGCATGGCCCGCCTGGGCGGTTGAAAGCGGCTTTTCCGGCGGTGTTGAAGGGTTTTCAGGAAAGAGCGACGGGTTGCGGTAGATGAATAGAACCAGAAGGGCTATTGAGACGAGGAGGAAAGCAGGGTAGCGCTTGTCTCTCATTTTGCCCCCTGACCTTGAAAGGGACCGGTTAAGAACAACTGCAGGCGCAAGGCTTACGCGCGGGGCTTGCCTTTCCTTTTCTTCCCGTCCTTGAAGAGCTTGTATTCGAGGCTGTCGACAAGTGCCTGCCAGCTCGCCTCGATAACGTTTTCGGAAACCCCGACGGTGCCCCATTTATCAGCCCCGTCGCCGGACTCGACAAGGACGCGCACCTTCGCCGCGGTGCCCTGCATCCCGGCGAGCACCCTCACCTTGAAATCCAGGAGTTCCACTTCCCGGATGGAAGGGTAGAACCTCTCAAGCGCCTTCCGGAGGGCCCTGTCAAGGGCGTTTACAGGGCCGTTACCCTCGGCGGCGGTGTGCTCGACCACCCCGTTAACCTCGAGCTTTATGGTGGCCTCGGAGTGGGGGGCTTCGTCCTCGCTCTTTTTCTCGTCAATGACCCTGAAGTCGAGGAGCTTGAAGTACCTCTCCTTTTTCTTCATGGCCTTGCGGATGAGGAGCTCGAACGATGCCTCGGCCCCCTCGTACTGGAAGCCCTGGTGCTCAAGCAGCTTAAGCTCGTTAAGGACGCCCTTTACTACCTCCGAGCCGCTCGATATGTCGACCCCGTACTCCTCGGCCTTGTAGATGATATTGGACCTGCCGGAGAGGTCGGACACGAGCACGCGCTGGATGTTGCCCACGAGATCCGGGCTCATGTGCTCGTAGGTCGCGGGGTTCTTAAGTATGGCGCTCACGTGGATGCCGCCCTTGTGCGCGAAGGCGCTGTCGCCCACATAGGGCTGGTGCTTCAGATGAGGGAGGTTCGCAAGCTCGTTTACGAACCTCGCCGTGCTCCTCAGTTTCCTGAGCCTCTCGGAGGTGATGCAGTCGAGGCCCATCTTGACCTTCAGGGCCGGTATTATGGAGCAGAGGTTCGCGTTGCCGCACCTCTCCCCGAAGCCGTTCACCGTGCCCTGCACCATTACGGCCCCTTCCCTTACGGCGGACAGTGAGTTCGCAACGGCGGTGTCGGAGTCGTTATGCGCATGAATGCCTATCCGGGCCGAGGTATTGAGCCTGACTTCCCTCGTTATCTCGGCGACCTCGAAGGGCAGGGTCCCGCCGTTCGTGTCGCAGAGGACCAGGAAGTCCGCCCCTGCCTCCTCCGCCGCCTTGAGGGTCTTGAGCGCATAGGCCGGGTCGTCCTTATAGGCGTCGAAGAAGTGCTCGGCGTCGTAGAAGACCTCGCCGACCCGCTTCTTGAGATAGGCTACCGAGTCGAATATCATCTCGACGTTCTCGTCGAGCGAAACCCTGATGGCCTTCAAGACATGGAGCTTCCAGGTCTTCCCGAAGATGGCGACAGCCGGGGTGCGCGACGAGACGAGGGCCTTCAAGTTCGCGTCTTGCGCGGCCCTTGCGCCAGCGCGCCTGGTGGAGCCGAAGCTCACGAGCCTGGAACTCCCGAGCTTCTCCCCGGACATGGACTTGAAGAACTCGATATCGCGCGGGTTGCTGCCGGGCCAGCCGCCCTCGATGTAGTGGACCCCGAGGTCGTCGAGCGCCCTGGCTATCCGTACCTTGTCCTCGACGGAAAAGGAGATGTCCTCGGCCTGCGTGCCGTCGCGGAGCGTAGTGTCGTAAAGGAAGATCATCCAAATACTCTCAAATGAAATGCGGCTGCCTTATGAGATGCCCCGCCGAAAGCGGCGGGTATCGAACCCTTATGCCCCCGCCTCCTCCGTAACCTCGCCCCTGCCGAGGCCGAAGGCCTCGTGGAGGACCCTTACCGCGAGCTCGGTGTACTTCACGTCCACCACTATCGATATCTTTATCTCCGAGGTGGATATCATCTGTATGTTTATGCCCTCGTTGGCCATGACGTCGAACATCTTCGAGGCCACTCCCGCGTGGCTCCTCATCCCCGCGCCAACTATGGAGACCTTGGCTATGCCGGTGTCACCCCTGACCTCCTTGGCCTCGATGGAAGCCGCCGTGGCCTCGACGATCTTCAAGGCCCTCTTGTAGTCCTCCTTGGAGACCGTGAAGGTCAGGTCGGTGTGCGCGTCGTGGCTTATGTTCTGCACGATCACGTCGACGTTTATGCCGGCCTCGGTAAGCGGCCTGAAGAGCTTGGCGGCTATGCCCGGCCTGTCCGGCACCCGGAGGACCGAAATCTTGGCCTCGTTCTTATTGTAGGTGATGCCTGAGACCACCACTTTTTCCATTTCCTTGTCCTCCTTGCAGACGAGCGTGCCCTCTGAATCGTTGAACGAGGACCTCACCATGACAGGCACCTCGTATTTCTTCGCGAACTCGACGGACCTCGTCTGCAGCACCTTGGCCCCGAGGCTCGCCATCTCGAGCATCTCGTCGTAGGAGACCTTCTTCAATTTCCGGGCCTCCTGGCAGATGTTGGGGTCGGTCGTGTAGACTCCGTCCACGTCGGTGTATATCTCGCAGAGGTCGGCCTTCAATGCCGCGGCAAGCGCGACGGCGGTGGTATCAGAGCCGCCCCTGCCGAGCGTAGTTATGTTGCCCTCCGGGTCAACGCCCTGGAAGCCCGCCACAACCACTATCGAGCCCTTCGCGAGCTCGTCCTTTATGCCCGTTCCGTCGATGGACTCTATCCGGGCGGAGCCGAACTGCGAGTCGGTCACAATCGGCACCTGGTGGCCCGTGAAGCTCCTGGCCTTGAGGCCCATCTCCTTCAGGACGATCGAGAGCAGCCCTATGGTGACCTGCTCGCCAGTGGAGATTACGACGTCGTACTCGCGGCCTATCGGGAACTCGCTCGCCTCATGGCAAAGGGCCACCAGCCTGTTGGTCTCGCCGGACATGGCGGAGAGTACCACGACTACGTCGTTGCCTTCTCCCCTGGCCTTGGCGGCCCTCCTGGCCACGTTCTTGATGCGCTCGACATTGCCTACCGACGTCCCGCCGTACTTCTGGACTATCAATGCCATAAAACTACCTTTCAATGCGTCTGTGCTTTGATAGGCTTCTTTTGCTTGCTGTCATTCTGAGGGAGCGCAAGCGACCGAAGAATCTCGTGATTTGCCGATTCTAAAAACAAAGTCCTTCGCTTCGCTCGGTAAGACACTCACCATTTCCTTTTACGCCTACCTCTTTCTCCCTATCTTATGGATCGCCATGCCGTGCACGTCCTCCGCGGCCTCCATGACGAGCTCGGGAAGCGTCGGATGCGCGTGTATTGTCTCCGCGAGATCCTTCACGGTTACCCCGGCCCGCATGGCAATGGCGGCCTCGCCAATGAGGTCGGTCGCGTGCGCGCCCACTATCGAGCAGCCGAGGACCTTGTCGGTCCCCGGGTCGGCGACTATCTGGACGAAGCCTTCGGTCTCGCCCATGCCGAGCGCCTTGCCGCTCGCAGCGTACGGGAACCTGCCGACCCTGACCTCGATGCCCTTTTCCACAGCGTCCTTTTCACGCAAGCCGACGCTCGCTATCTCGGGGTCGGTGAATATACCGGCCGGTATCACGGAATAGTCCATCCTGGCGTCCTTGCCGAGCGCGGCGTTTGCGGCGACGATGCCCTGTGTCGAGGCCACGTGCGCAAGGAGCATCTTGCCTGTAACGTCGCCTATGGCGTAGACGCCCTTGACGTTCGTCTCCATGCGCTCGTCAACCGCTATCCTGCCCTTTTCGATATTCACGCCCAGGGCGTCAAGGCCTATGCCGGAAGAGTTGAACGAGCGGCCTATGGCGACCATGACCTTCTCGGTAATGAACTCGCGCCCGTCCTTGAGCCTGGTCTTTACGCAGCCGTCCTCGGGGACGACCGCCTCGACCTGGACGTCCGTAAGCACGTTCACGCCGGTCTCCTTGAACCTCTTGGCGATGACCCTTGAGACCATCCTGTCCTCGGTAGTTAGTATGGAGGGAAGGAGCTCGACTACCATGACCCTGCTCCCGAAGGCTGAGAAGAGGGTGGCGAACTCGCAGCCCATGACGCCCCCGCCTATCACGAGGAGCGATTCCGGCACCTTCTTAACGTCCAGCATCTCCGTGGACGTGAGCACGTTTTTCCCGTCTATGTTGAAGGCGGGTATCATGGCCGGCTCAGAGCCGGTCGCGACTATTATGGACTTTGCGGCAATGGCCTCGGTCGAGCCGTTGGTAACCCTCACCCTTCCGGCGGACTCAAGGAAGGCGCTCCCCTTTATGACCTCGACCTTGTTGCCCTTAAGGAGCTGCTCGACCCCTCCGACGAGCTTCTTTACGACCCCGTCCTTCCGCTCTACCGCCTTCGCAAGGTCGAAGGATATCTCCCCCACGTTCACGCCGAAATCCGCGGCGTGCTTCGAGGCCTCCAGGGCCTTTGCCGAATAATAAAGGGCCTTGGTCGGTATGCAGCCCCGGTTGAGGCAAGTGCCGCCGATACTGTCCCTTTCGACCAGGGCGGTCTTGGCGCCGAGCTGCGCGGCCCTTATCGCCGCGACATACCCGCCTGGCCCGGCCCCGACTACAACGATATCGAACTCTCGCACTCTCGAATACCCCCGCTATAAAAATATAAGGCAACCTCTAAAAATTATATATTTTTCACGCAATCAAGGAAGGCCGGGAATAAAAAGCGGAGCATATATGATAATATGTGAGCATTTTTATTCCCGGCCTGACGCAGAGTCCGGGGAAAAGATCAATTTTTAGAGCTTGCCATAAGTCTTTCACTTATAACACAGGCTTTCCATGCTTTCCAGCGTCGTCTTTTATCCTGAGCTCGATCTCCCTCTCGGTATCCGAGACGTACCTGAACCGGACCATTATCCTGCAGTCACGGAGGAGCGATGGCGCGCGCTCGGCCCATTCAATGACGGCGACCCCATTTCCGTGGACATATTCCTCGAGCCCGGCGAAAAGGAACTCCTCCTCGCCCATTATCCTGTAGAGGTCCATGTGGTAGAGGGGCAGCCTGCCCCCTTCGTAGATATTGAGTATCGTGAAGCTCGGGCTCTTTACGGCCCCTTTTGCGCCGAGGCCCCTGGCCAAGCCCCTTACGAAGCGGGTCTTGCCGCCGCCGAGCTCGCCTGTTAGCGCAACACAGTCCCCAGCCCCTAGCTTCACCGCAAGCCCTTCGCCTATGCGTTCCGTCTCTTCAGGGGAGGAAGTCAGGTATGTGAATGCCTCTTCCATTCAGGAGTGGTCTACAAAGGAGTTCATCAGGCGTGGGATCTCCGGCACGAGGTCCATCGCCATCATCCCGAGCTCGCCCTGCGCCCTCTTCACCTCGTCGCCGGCAAGGCCGTGGATGTAGGCGGCAGCGCACGCGGCCTGGGCCGGGCCATAACCCTGGGCAAGGAGGCCGCCGAGCATGCCGGCGAGCACGTCGCCGGTGCCGGCTGTCGCAAGCCCCGGGTTTCCCGTGAGGTTTATGAATATCTCGCCCGAAGGGACGGATATGAGGGTCCCGGCGCCTTTCAAGACGACTGTCGCGCCCGTTATGCGCGTAAGCTCCTCTGCCGCGCCTATCCTGTCGGACTGGACCTCTGCCGCGCTCCTCCCGAGGAGCCTTGCCATCTCGCCCGGGTGCGGGGTAAGGACGATATCCAGGCCCTCTCTCTTGACGGCGGCTATTCCAGGGCCGAAGGAATTGAGCCCGTCGGCGTCGATCACGACCGGGACCCGGACCTCATGAAGGAGCGTCTCGATAAGCCGCCTTGCCTCATCCGAGCTCCTCATCCCGGGTCCGACCACCACGGCGGTCTTGCCGGGCAGGAGTTTTTTTATTGCCTCGAAGGAGACTGCGCCGAGAGTCCCTTCCCTGGTCTCAGGAAGGCCCAGGCTCATCACCTCGGTCGTCTTTGCCTCCATGATAACGTTCAGCCGTTCCGGAACGCCGAGTGTGGCAAGCCCCGTCCCTGCCCTCATGGCTGCGACAGCCGCCATGTAAGCGGCCCCGGTCATGCCTGGAGAGCCCGCGAGCACAAGGAGATGCCCGTGCGTGGACTTATGGGCCTCGGGCCGCCTGGGCCTAAGGGTCTTCCTTATATCAGCCCCTGTAAGGAGGTTCCATCTAATGCCGCCGTCTTCAAGGAGCTCGCGCGGGACGCCTATGTCTATAACCTCTACCCTGCCCGCGTAAGTCCTTCCGGGATAGAGCAGGAGCCCGAGCTTGGGCATTGCCATTGTGGCCGTTATATCGGCCATTACGGCAGAGCCCCATAACTTACCGGTCGTGGCGTCTATGCCGGAAGGGACGTCGACGGCTATGGTCTTTTTTCCGAGAGAGTTGATGAATTCTATCGCGCTTGCGTGTATCCCTGAAATATCGGCCTTAAGCCCTGTCCCGAATATAGCGTCTACGACCAGTGACGAATGCCTTATCGAGGACGCGGCTGAATCGAGGCCCGCGCTTGAGAGGACCTCCCGCGCATCGCCGCCCATCTTCCGCCATATCCCGGCGTTCGTTGCGGCATCGCCGCTTAGCTCCTCGGTCCTGCAAAGGGAATAGACAACGGCATCGCGCCCCGAGTTCCTCAGGTGCCTGGCAGCCACATAACCATCCCCGCCGTTATTGCCCTTTCCGGCGAATATGGCCACCCGGCCCGGGCCAGCCTCCTTCAGCGCGATTTCGGCCACGCCCCGTCCGGCGTTCTCCATGAGCTGCAAGCCCGTCAGTCCGTACCTCTCCAGCGCGGCCCCATCCACCTTGCGTATGGTCTCGGAATCGGCGGCCTTCAAGAGTCCCTCTCGATTATGGTCTCCGCGATGCTCAGGTCCCCGTCGTGGGATATGGAAACGCTCACCCTCAGGCCCTCGGAGAGGCCCTTTACGCTAAGGGCTGGCGCGCCGGACGAGGCCCTTACGACCTCTACGTCCCTCCACGGCACGGGTTTTCCGAGGGCCTTGAAGAAGCTCACCTTGGCGGCGAACCTCGCGGCAAGGTGGCGCTCGGGCCTCCTAAGGCGGAGCGAATACGCGAGCTCCGGCCCGGTAAAGAGCCTTGAGGTAAGCCTTTCGCCCCACCTCTCCATTGCCCGCTTGAACCTGGGGACCTCTACAGCGTCTATGCCTATGCCGTGGATCATGGCTTTATTATCTGGGCCTCGATTCCATTATGAGGCGCTTCATCTCGCGGACCGCCTCGCCGATGCCGGTATATACCGCGCGGGAGACGATGCTGAACCCTATGGCGAAGCCGTCTATCTCCCTTATGGCCGCGACGTCGAGGATGTTCAGGTAGTCGAGTCCGTGGCCCGCGTGCGTCTTAAGGCCGAGCTTCCTCGACAGCACCGCCGAATCATGTATCCGCCTCAGCTCACCTTGCCTTGCCTGCTCCCCCTTGGCTTCGGCGTATGTGCCCGTGTGGAGCTCGACCCCGTCCGAGCCTATCCTGGCAGAGGCCTTAACCGCCTCGGGCGAGGGGTCTATGAAGAGGTTCACCCTTATACGCCCATCCCGGAGCTGCCCAACAAACTTCCTGAGGTACTCGGCATGCGGTTTCAAGTCGAGGCCGCCCTCGGTCGTGAGCTCCTTCCTCTTTTCCGGGACGAGCGTCACAAGCTCGGGCTTCACCTCAAGCGCCATGTCGAGCATCTCTTTCGTTGCGGCCATCTCGAGGTTAAGCTCGGTCTTCACCGTTTTCCTCAAGACCCGGAGGTCCCTGTCCTGTATGTGCCTCCTGTCCTCCCGGAGGTGGACGGTTATGCCGTCAGCGCCTGCAAGCTCCGCCATCATAGCGGCGGCGACCGGGTCCGGTTCGCTCCCGAGCCGCGCCTGCCTTATTGTAGCCACATGGTCAACGTTAACAGAAAGCCTGGACATCCAAGGGGACTCCTTTCAGCATGTTCAGATCGGACTGTTCCAATTAAAAGGCGCCTTTCTCAGCCTATTTCCTTTTTCAACAGCTCCGCAAGCTCGCTGGCCATGACCGAGATCTCGTCCTCTTTCTCGCCCTCTATGGTTATCCTCGCGAGCGGCTCGGTCCCGGAATAGCGTATGAACGCCCGGCCCCGGTTGCTGAGCTTCTCCTCGACCGCCTTCAACGCCTTCGTGACCGCCGGTATGGAGCCCAGGTCCTTTTTCTCCCTGACCCTTACGTTAAGGAGTATCTGCGGGTAGGTCTTCATGGCCGAGGCGAGCTCGGAAAGGGGCTTCCCCTCCTCGGCCATCCTCTTCAAGACCTGCAGGGCCGATATGACGCCGTCTCCGGTAGTGGTGTGGTCGAGGTAGACGATATGGCCGGACTGCTCACCTCCGAGGTTGTAGCCGCGCCTGAGCATCTCCTCCACCACGTACCTGTCGCCGACAGAGGTCCTTACGACCTTGCCCCCGGCCCGCTCTATGGCCTCCTCAAGGCCCGAGTTGCTCATTATGGTGGCGACGACCGTATTGCCCTTGAGGGAGCCCTCCCTCAGCATGGCCGTGGCCGAGACCGCGAGCATGTGGTCGCCGTCGAGGATAGTGCCCTTCTCGTCGACCATTATGCACCTGTCGCCGTCGCCGTCGAGCGCGAACCCCGCGTGCGCCCCGGACTCCCTCACCGCCGCGGCGAGCCTCTCCGGGTGGAGCGCCCCGCAGTCGCGGTTTATGTTCTCGCCGTCGGGCTTGACGCCCAGGGGTATGACCTCGGCCCCGAGCTCGTAGAAGACCGCCGGGGCCACCTTGTACGCGGCGCCGTTCGCGCAGTCGACCGCTATCCTGAGTCCGTCGAGCGTAAGCTCCCTGGGGAAGGTGTTCTTCGCGAACACGACGTAGCGGCCAATCGCGTCGTCCACCCTGTATGCCTTGCCGACCTCGCTCGCCGTGGGACGGTGGCTCGGGTCCTGGTTCTCGAAGATGAACTCCTCTATCTTAAGCTCCATCTCGTCCGGGAGCTTAAGGCCGCTCCTCGAGAAGAACTTGATGCCGTTGTCCTGGTACTGGTTGTGGGAGGCCGATATGACGACACCCGCGTCCGCCCTCATGCTGGAGGTGAGGAAGGCTATGCCCGGGGTGGGGAGCGGCCCCACCATGAGCGCGTCCACCCCCATTGAGCAGATGCCGGCCATCATCGCGCCCTCGAGCATGTAGCCCGAGAGCCGGGTGTCCTTCCCGACCACTATCCTGTGGCGCCTCGCCTCCTTCTTGAATATGTAGGCGATGGCCCTGCCGAGCTGCAGGGCCATCTCTGCGGTCATTGGCTCGATGTTCGCAACGCCCCTTACGCCGTCGGTGCCGAAGAGCCTCTTCCTGGCCTGCATGGGCTATCTCTCCTTCCTCGGGAGTATTCTCACTTCAACGCTGTCGATGCTCAGGCTCCGGAGCTCAAGGCCTGCATGGTCCAACTGGACCTTGACGCTCAGCGGGGCGTCTATCCCGGAGATGTCGATGGGCCTGGTGCTAATCTCCTTTATCTTCCTCATCTCCTTTTCAGTGCCGGTTACGGATATGGTCGCCGGCGCTACTGTCACGTCCGCGACCCTGTACCCGGCCGCCGGCCTGCCGGTGAGCTTCGCCTTTACGGGCAGCTCTGCCCTTACGACCTTTTCGAGCTTCACCTCTATGGAGCTTGGCCGGAGCCTCTGGACCTCGACGCCCATGGGCGTGATTATGTCCTTGGACTGTATGCGGTAGGTATTGAGCCCTTCCCTTGCGCCGCTCAAGTCTATCTCGGCGGTTATGTGGGTGGGCGAGAGGTTGTTTATGAAGAGCTTGGGCCCGGTGACCCTCACCTCCAGCTCGTCAGGCGGCATGCTGGTCATGACCATGTCCTTGGGTATACCCTTGAACCCCAGCGGCACCAGGAAGCCCACCTCTGTCCTCGACTGCCCGGCCACGAAGAACCAGAGCGCAAGGGCGAATACGAGGGCCAGCACCTTGAGTTTCGTGTTGGATGCGAGAAAGGACCTCATTTCGCCCCGGACCTCCAGGGGAATATGGCCTCGCTGCCTGCAAAACCCGCGGCAAAGAGCTTTCTAAGGTCGTCAAGGAGCTTTTCAGCCCCGAGGCCCACGAAAAGGCCGTCCTCGACCGCGAGCGTCACCTCTCCGGTCTCCTCGGAGACGACTATTATGGCCGCGTCCGTCTCCTCGGCAAGGCCTATCGCGGCCCTGTGCCTCGTGCCCATTGATTTGGAGAGCTCCTTGTTGGTGAGCGGCAGTATGCACCCGGCCCTGAGCACCCTTCCCTTCCGGATTATTACCGCGCCGTCGTGTATGGGGGACGACGGGTTGAATATCGAGAGGACTAGCTCCTTTGAGACCTTCGCGTCTATCTCGAGCCCGGCCCCCTCGCCGACGAAGTCCGTCAAGTCTATCGAGCGCTCCAGCACAATGATGCCGCCGGTCCTCGACTCCGACATCATAGAGACGGCCTTTACAATCTCGTCGAGCGCGCCGTCCGAGGTCATGGCGTCCCTGGTGCTGAAGGGCTTTCCCATGTGGACTAGCGCGCGCCTTATGTCCTGCTGGAATACGACTATTATGAATATGACTATGGACCCGAGGAAGTTCGAGAGTATCCAGTGGAGCGTCAGCAGCTCGAACCTCTGGGACACGAAGTAGACCGTCACGATTATCCCGAGCCCCCATAGCATCCTCTCGGCCCTGGTGCCCTTGAACATGAGCATGAGCCAGTAGAGGACGAAGGCCACGATGAGGACGTCGAGCACGGCCACCACGGCGTTGAAGCCGAATATGTTCTCCATGAAGTTCATAATTGAGCCACGGCGTCCGCGAGCGCGGACGCCTCCCTGGCCTCCCTTACGTCATGCACCCTGAGTATAGAGGCGCCGTTAAGTACCGAGGCCGCGAGCGCCGCAAGGGTCGCCGGAAGCCTCTCGCCTGCCCCCTTGCCGGACGAGAACCTTCCGAGGAAGGACTTCCTCGAAGGCCCCGCGAGAACGGGCCTGCCCAGAGACTTGAATTCCCTCAGCCTCTTCAATATCTCGATATTGCCCTCGCCGGACTTCCCGAAGCCTATGCCGGGGTCTATGATAGTGCTCTCAGGGTCTATACCCTTGGATACGGCGTACTCAAGCCTCGAATGAAGCCAGCCGTAGACCTCCCCAATGAGGTCATCGTATGATGTGTCGAGCTGCATGGTCCTGGGCGTGCCCCTCGTGTGCATGAGGACGACCGGCGCCCCGCTTTCCGCTACCACTTCCGCCATCCTCCCGTCATACGACATGGCGCTTATGTCGTTTACGATGGAGGCCCCTGCCTCAAGGGCCGCCCTGGCGACCTCCGCCTTTGTCGTGTCGACGGATACGATCGCCCCCGCTTTTGAAAGGGCCCCTATGACAGGGACGACCCGGGCGGCCTCGGAAGCCGCATCGACCGGCTCGGCCCCAGGCCTCGTGGACTCGCCGCCTACGTCTATCCAGTCCGCGCCCTCCTCGAGCATCTCAAGCCCCCTCTGGACCGCGGCATCGAGGTCCAGGAACCTCCCCCCGTCCGAGAAGGAGTCCGGGGTCACGTTCAGTATCCCCATTATGACAGTGCGGGGGCCGACCTCGAAGCTCCGCTTCCGGCCACGGACTGACCAGGTTTTGAGGTCCCTGCTCCCTATGGCCCTCCTGAGCGAGCCCGCGACCTCCGGAAGGCCGAAGGGCTGGCATTCGAGCTTGCCTATGAGGTCGGTTATCTGCCTGAGCGTGCCAGAGACGATGGCGTCGGTCCGTTCGACTGCCGAAGAGACGGTCCCCCATGCGACAGCGGCCTCGCCCCCGATGGAAAGGGCGTCCTGCTTAAGGATATTCGCCTCTGCCGGGGTGAGCCCTTCTATCTTCAAGTTGTAATGGAAATGCTTCGGGGCCATTATGCGGACCCCGGCGGGGTCTACGCCGATACGCTCCATCTCTCTTTGCGATATCCCGGCTGAAGCGATCTCAAGACACCGTACTGGCAACCTCAAGGTATCGGTCCGAATAATTTTAAGGGTTAAAGGCCGGACGCCCTGTGGCGTCCGGCCTGCTTTATGGATAGGTTGTGGAGCGGGGCCGGGCTATTTCAGGACGACACCGAGCCTGGCCGCGTCCTCCGGCTTGAGCGATTCGGGCCTGGCCTCGGGGGGCGTCCCCTCTCCAGGGTCGTCCTCGCCGCCCGAGGAGATGAGCCTGTCTATCTCCGGGGCGTCCAGGACCTCTTTTTCAAGCAGGGCCTTGGCGAGCCTGTGGAGGGCGCCCATGTGGGATTCTATGAGCTTCCTGGCCCTGGTGTAGTTCTCGAGGACCACCTTCTTTATCTCGGCGTCTATCTCCTCGGCGGTCTCCTCGCTGAAGTCCCTTCTCTGGGCCATCTCCTTGCCAAGGAAGATATGCTCCTCCTTCTTGCCGAAGGTAAGGGGACCGAGCTTCTCGCTCATGCCCCATTCGCAGACCATCTTGCGCGCCATCTCGGTCGCCCTCTCGATGTCGTTGCCGGCGCCGGTAGTCATGTGGTTAAGCACGAGCTCCTCGGCGGCCCTGCCGCCCATGAGGACGGAGATGTTGTTCTGCAGGAACTCCTTGCTGTAGGTGTGCCTCTCGTCTATGGGGAGCTGCTGGGTAAGGCCCAAAGCCATGCCCCTCGGTATTATCGAGACCTTGTGTATGGGGTCGGTGCCCGGGATGAGGCGCGCTACCAGCGTGTGGCCCGCCTCGTGGTAGGCGGTGTTCCTCTTCTCGGCCTCGCTTATTATCATGCTCCTCCTCTCGGTGCCCATGAGGAGCTTGTCTTTCGCGTCGTCGAATTCCGCCTTTTCGAGCTTGTCCTTGCCTCTCCTTGCCGCAAGGAGGGCCGCCTCGTTCACGAGGTTCGAGAGGTCGGCGCCGGAGAACCCCGGGGTGCCCCGGGCTATTATCTCCATGTTCACGTCCGAGGCGAGCGGGGTCTTCGACGTGTGGACCCTGAGTATCTCCTCCCTGCCCTTAAGGTCGGGCTTCGGCACCACGACGTTCCTGTCGAACCTCCCGGGACGCAGCAGCGCCGGGTCGAGCACGTCGGGCCTGTTGGTGGCCGCTATTATTATGACGCCCTCGTTCGACTCGAAGCCGTCCATCTCGACGAGGAGCTGGTTAAGGGTCTGCTCCCTCTCGTCGTGGCCGCCTCCGAGGCCCGCGCCCCTGTGGCGCCCGACCGCGTCTATCTCGTCTATGAATATTATGCAGGGCGCGTTCTTCTTGCCCTGGACAAAGAGGTCGCGGACGCGCGATGCGCCGACGCCCACGAACATCTCGACGAAGTCGCTTCCGGATATCGAGAAGAACGGCACTCCCGCCTCGCCTGCTATGGCCTTGGCAAGGAGCGTCTTTCCGGTGCCGGGCTGACCTACGAGGAGCACTCCCTTGGGGATGCGGCCGCCGAGGCGCGTGAACTTCTTCGGGTCCTTGAGGAAGTCTATTATCTCCTCGACCTCCTCCTTGGCCTCCTCGATGCCTGCCACGTCCTTGAAGGTGACCCTGTGCTGGGTTTCGCTAAGAAGCTTGGCCTTGGATTTCCCGAAGCTCATGGCCTTGCCGCCGCCGCTCTGCATCTGGCGCATGAAGAATATCCACACTCCTATAAGGAGTATCATTGGGAACCAGGATACGAATATCGTGCCCCATGAAGGGCTGTCGACTACCGGCTCGGCTGCTATCTTCACGCCGCTTGTGCGGAGCTTGGCTATCAGGTCGGGGTACTGCGGGGAGAAGGTCTGGAACGTCTTCCCGTCCTTGTATTTCCCGCTTATGTCATTGCCCTGTATGGTGACCTCGACGACGTTCCCGGACTCGACTTCCTGGATGAAATCGCTGAAGACGACCTTGTCCGAGGAGGGCTGCTTATAGCTTATGAGATTGAACATGAGCACGACCGTGGCGATAATGATGAGCCACATGGCTATGTTCTTGTATAGCTGGTTCATCTATGCTCCTATGTAATGAGTAGTTTTCATCGCAATTTAAATACGAACAATTGTGTCACAGATTCCGCCGTTTTACAATAAAAATCTCAACCACAAAAGCCCGTAACCCCCGTAAAGACCACGGTTTTCAATGTGTTCGGGGCCGCGGCGCCCGCCGCGGCCCCGAGGCGAGGTACGCGGCCCTGGCAACCGACGCCGAGAGAAGGAACAGGCTCGCGGAGTAGTATATCCACATGAGCAGTATCATGAGCGCGCCTATGGAGCCGTAGAACTTATTATAACTCTGAAAATTCGCCACGTAGAGGGCGAAGAGCTGCTTTGCCGCCTCCCACAGGATGGCGAAGACCATGCTGCCCAGGAAGGCGTGCCTGAAATCCAGGTTTGCCCCCGCAAGCACCCTGAAGACCACGGCTATTATGCCAGCCACCAGGAAAAACGGCAGTATGAGCCCGAATAGCAGGAGCGAAAGAAGGTTAAAAACGTACTGGAGCCCCTGTATTCCGGTATTGAGGTCCTGGATCGTGTACGACAGGGCGGTCACGGCTACGGATGAGAGTGCGGCCAGGATGGCGAGGAGTATCATCAAGAGGCCTATGAGCCTTGTGCGGAGTATCCCGAAGCTCTTTTCCGTGCCGAATATCGAGGTAAGCGCCCGGACCATCGCGCTCATCACGAACTCCGCCGCGAAGACCAGCGAGAGGAGGCCTATCCAGCCGAAGGTCCTCCAGTTCTCCGAAAGCTCCTCGAGCTCCCTGATTATCGTGTCGCTCAGGTAGGGAAGGCTCTCGCTCACCATGCCCACGACCCTTTCCTGGAGCTCGGGCCTCGCGCCGAGGACGAAGCCGACCCCGGCGGTCACGAGGAACATGACCGGTATGAGCGAAAAGAAGGCGTAGAAGGAAATGGCCGCGGCGTTCGTCGAGCCGCTTGCGCGCATGAAAATCCTTATCCCCTCACGTGCGACGGATATGAATTCCCTCATCCCTCAATGTCTTTCCCTGAAAACGAGCCTCAAGGGTACCTCCTCGAGCCCGAGTGTTTCCCGGAGCCCCGATGCCAGGTACCGCTTGTAGGAGTCTTCGACGCCCTCCGGGTGGTTGGTGAAGATTATGAAGGCAGGCGGCGCGGTGCCGACCTGGGTGGCGTAGTAGAACTTCACTTCCTTGCCCCTGAAGGCGTGGGGGCCGTACCTTGAGACCACCGATTCAAGGGCGCTGTTAAGGGCCGAGGTGGCCACCTGCCTCCTTGATTTCTCGACCAGCGAGTCCACTGTCTCCAATATCCTCGGCACCCTCTGGCCGGTGAGGGCAGAGACGAATAGCACGGGCGCGTAGGAGATGAACGGGAGCTTCTTCCTTATGGTATCCGCCGCGTAGTCGGCGGTACGCGTGTCCTTCTCCACGAGGTCCCACTTATTGACGAGGACGACGCAGCATTTTTTCCTGTCCTCGATGAGGCCCGCTATCTTCTCGTCCTGCGAGGTTATGCCGTCCTTGCCGTCTACCACGAGGATGGCGGCGTCGCACCGCTCTATCGACCTTATGGCCTCCATGACCGAGTAGGTCTCGACAGTCATGCTGACCTTGCTCTTCCTCCTTATCCCCGCGGTATCGACGAAGAGGTATTTCCTGCCGTCTATATCGACCGGCATGTCAACGGGGTCCCTGGTCGTACCGGCGACGGCGCTCACTATGGCCCTGGGCCTGCCGGTTATGCGGTTGAGGAGCGAGGACTTTCCGACGTTGGGCCTTCCCACTATCGCAACCCTCACCCTCTCCTCGTCCTCGGGGGCCTGGGGCTTCTGAGGGAGCTTTTCCAGCACCGCGTCCAGGAGCTCGTTTATTCCCGCGCCGTGCTCCGCCGATATCGCCAGCACCTCGCCTATGCCGAGAGAGTAGAACTCCATGGCGAGGGCCTCATACCTGGGCGTGTCTATCTTGTTTACCGCGTACACGACGGGCTTCCCTGATTTCCTGAGCATCCCCACGAGCTCGATATCGTCCGGGGCCGGGCCATTTCTACCGTCCATTACGAATACGATGAGGTCCGCGTCCTCGATCGCAAGGCGGGCCTGCTCCCGCACCTGGGCAAGGACGATGTCTTCGGTTTCGGATTCGAAGCCGCCGGTGTCCACGAGCGTGAACTGGCGGCCTCCTTCCTCCATGTCGGCGAAATTCAGGTCTCTCGTCACCCCCGGCATATCGTGCACGATGGCCCGTTTCCTCCCGAGGAGCTTGTTAAAAAGGGTCGACTTCCCCACGTTGGGCCTGCCGACGATAGCTACGACCGGTTTCATAAATGCTTACGCCTGGACTCCTTTAATCTACTCTCACTTACAATCCCTCCGCCTTAGGGGAGGTCCATAACCGCCACCCTCTCCCCTTGCGGGAGAGGGCAGGGGTGAGTGGTATCAATCAGTATCCGAATTCCTTCAACGCGCCCGGCTTTTTTGTCCACTCCTTCTGGACGCGTACGAACAGCTCCAAAAAGACCCTGGAGCCGAGGAGCTTTTCTATCTCCTCGCGCGCGGAAGTGCCAATCTTCTTGAGCATGGACCCGCCCTTGCCGATGATTATGCCCTTCTGGGACTCCCTCTCGACGTTTATGGTGGCGGTTATGGATATGAGCCCCTTCTTTTCGACGAACTTGTCCACGACCACTGCGACCGAGTATGGTATCTCCTCGCGGACGAAGAGGAAGACCTTCTCCCTCACTATCTCCGCGGCTATGAACCTCTCGGGCACGTCGGTAAGGATGTCGTCCGGGAAGTATTTCGGCCCCTCTGGCATGAGGGCCGAGAGCGTCCCTACAAGGAGCTCCACACCCTCTCCTTTTAGCGCCGAAAGGGGAATCACTTCCCTGAAGGCGTACATCTTCGAGTATTCGTCGATAAGGGGGAGTATCTGCCGCTTGTCTATCCTGTCTACCTTGTTTACCCCGAGAAGGACAGGGCACTTGAGGCCCTTCAGCGAGTTGATTATTTGCCTGTCCTCGTCCGTAACGGGCCTGTCCGCCTCCACGAGGAGGACCACCGCGTCCACGTCCTTTAGTGAAGCGACAGCCTCCCTTACCATACGTTCGTTAAGGAGGCCCTTGCCCTTGTGTATGCCGGGCGTGTCTATGAAGACCATCTGGCAGTCTTCGAGGTTCTTGATGCCCCTTACGACGTTCCGGGTCGTCTGCGGCTTGGGCGAGACGATGGATATCTTCTCGCCGAGGACGCTATTCAAGAGCGTGGACTTCCCAGCATTGGGCCTGCCTATTATGGAAACAAAACCTGACCTGAATGACATAAGCTTCTACTCCAATGGATGAGGATACCATCAAGGGATGGGAGTGTCAAAAGAAGGATTAGGGTTGATTCCGCAAAGCGAATAGTTTCTGATGACAAACGGAGCAGACCTTTTCCGGATTGCCGTGAGATTTGTGCAAAAGGCCTTTTCCGCGCTTCCCGCGGTTTTGTGCAAAAGACCTTTTCCGCGCTTCCGCGCGGTTTTCGAGGGTAAGACTCGCTTGCTTGCCACCTCCCCACCCCGTGAACGGGCCCCTGAAGTCGCGGAGTTTACCCTGAGCGAAGCGAAGGGCCTCGTTCTACATCCCCAGCCCGTTCACGCTCTGCATCCCTTATGCTACGCTCGCCTTACCCTCTGGGGTTTGTTTCAAGACCAAAAGAATCTCACATCACCTTTGTTTTTGCATTTCAAACCACCCAGGGGCATAAGGCGTGCGAGCATAAGGCAGGGGGAAGAAGCGAGCGGAGCCTTATGCCCAAAAAAAGCGCGGCAGCGCGTTAATGGCTTTTTGCACAAGGCCTGAGAATGTCTTTAACCGTATTGCGCGAATCCCATTAAGAGAGAGCACAAAGCTTTGTCGGGTTACGCTGCGCTAACCCGACCTACAATCTTACTGCGCGAATTCCGTCAGGCAACCTCTGAAAATTGGAGATTTTTCCCGAAATCAAGGAAGGCCGGGAATAAAAAGCGGAGCATATGTGACAATATGTGAGCAATTTTATTCCCGGCCTGACACAGAGTCCGGAGAAAAGATCAATTTTCCAGAGGTTGCCTAAGCGCTCACCCTACCGTATTATACTCCCTCACCCTGAACTTCACTCCTATCTCGTCTTCGGCAACTTTACGGCAGGCCTCGATATCAAGGCCGGGCACGGCCACGACGCTTGCCACCACCTTCGATATGTGCTTCTTGGCTTCCCTCAAGAAAAAGAGTATGGCGGGAAAGGCGTCGTCCTTGAACGGGGTCTTGACGAGCTTCTGGTATGTCTTCGAGTCCGGGGCATTGAGGCTCACGGAAACGCAGTCAACGAACTTCAGTTCCGGAAGAACGTTCCTCCCGTGGACGAGGTTCGCAAGGCCGTCGGTGTCTATCCGGATCCTGCAGCCCCTACGCTTAAGGTACATCCCGACTTCTTTGACGATATCGAGCCTTATTAGCGGCTCCCCGAATCCGCAGAAGACTATCTCGTCGTACTTCTCCTCCGGGTCAGGGCCTATGGCGGAGACTATCTCGGCGAATGTCGGCTCCTCGCGTAGCCTCAGGTAATGCCCCTTGACCGTATATGACTTGAACTTGGCGCAGAAGGTGCAATGGTTCGAGCACCTGTTTGTTATGTTGAGGTACAGGGACTTCCTTATGGGATAAGCTATCCGGGCCTTGTCAATTGCGCCCCTGAGGCCGAAGAGGTCTTCCGCGTTGAGGCTCGTTATCCTGGCCACATCGTCGAAGCTCAAGCCCTTTACGGCCGCTATCTCCCTTGCCGTCTCCAGGACGAACGAGGGCTCGTTCCTCCGGCCCCTGTAGGGCTCGGGCGCGAGATACGGGCAGTCGGTCTCGATGAGCATCTTCTCTATGGGCACGGTCTTTACGACCTCGCGGAGCGCTTCGGCTTTGGCGAATGTGACGACCCCGGTGAAGGAAAGATGGAAGCCCATGTCCAGTGCTGCCTTTGCCATCTCCTTCGAGCCTGAGAAGCAATGGAAGACCCCGCCGATCTCTCCCGCCCCCTCGGAGCGGAGGATGTCGAGGGTGTCGGCCTCAGCGTCCCTCGTGTGTATGATGAGAGGGAGGTTCAGCTCCCTCGCAAGCCTTATCTGCTTAAGGAACGCGTCCTTCTGCGCCTTCTTGGGCGAGTGGTCGTAATAATAGTCGAGCCCGGTCTCGCCTATCGCCACGAGCTTTTTTATCGCGGGGCCCTCTCCGAGAGCGAACTTCCGTATCTCGTCCCAGGGGGCCTTGCCCGCGGCGTCCCTTGAGTCGTGCGGGTGAACCCCGAGCGCGAGATAGATGAAATCGTGCTTCGAGGCAAGCTCCACCGGCCTTACGAAGCCGTCCTTCTTGCTCCAGCACCCTACGGTGATTATGGTCTTTAGCCCCGCCTCTTTTGCCCTGGTTATGACCTCATCGAGGTCGTCCGCGAACCTCGGGTCGTCGAGGTGGGCGTGGCTGTCGATCAGATATGGTTTTTCCATCAACGAATCAATATATCCCATATGAATATCCCCCTTTTCTAAAGGGGGATAAAGGGGGATTATAAAATCGATTTGATAATCTCCCCGTTCCCCTCTTTAAAAAAGAGGGGCCTCGCTACTGCACCCTCGGGAAGAGCGGGGGCGTTTTTTTGACCTTGAGGCCTGAAAGCGTATTTCCCCAGGCCACTGCCTCATCGAACCCTGCCTTTCCTATGTCGCCTTCAAGCCCGAGGCTCTCCCATATCTTTTGGGCAGAGTCCGGGATAACGGGCCATGCGTATATCGCGATTATCCGGAGCCCTTCCGCGAGGGTCGCCAGCACAGCCGAAAGCGTCGCCTCGTCCTTCTCCTTCCACGGAGCGGCCTTGTCGACGTACATGTTGAGCTCCCTTACGATTGCCCATGCCTTTCCGATGGCCTCGTGGAAAGAGAGCCCGTTCATTTTTTCTTCGTACTGGTGCGGGAGCTCTTTAAAAAGGAACCTGACCCTCCCTTCAAGCTCCTCCCTCTCGACCGAATCCGCCCGGGGGACGACGCCTGCCCTGTACTTCTCTATCATGGTGACCGACCTGCTCAAGAGATTCCCGAGGTCGTTCGCGAGGTCGCTATTGAGCCTCCCTACAAGTGCCTTCTCGGAAAAGTCGCCGTCGACCCCGAACGGCACCTCGCGCAAAAGGAAATAGCGGAACGCGTCAACCCCGAACTTCTCGGCAGTCGCCCAGGGGTCCACGACATTCCCCTTTGACTTGCTCATCTTCTGCCCCTCGATGGTCCACCACCCGTGGGCAAAGACCTCTTTCGGAGGCTCAAGGCCCGCTGCCATGAGGAAGGCGGGCCAGTATACCGCATGGAAGCGGAGTATGTCTTTCCCGATAAGATGCACGTCAGCGGGCCAGTACCTTTTGTTCCGGCCCATGTCGTCCGGGTAGCCCGTCGCGGTCAGGTAATTGGTGAGCGCGTCGAACCAGACGTACATGACGTGCGCCGGGTCGCCCGGCACCGGTATGCCCCATTTGAAGGTGGTCCTGCTTACGCTCAGGTCGCGGAGCCCTTCTCTTAAAAAGGAGACGACCTCGTTTCTCCTGTTCTCGGGCCTTATGAAGCCCGGGTTCCCTTCAATATGTTTAAGTAGCGGCTCGCCGTATTTGGAGAGCCTGAAAAAATAGCTCGGCTCCTTGAGCTTCTCAACCGGGCGGCCGCAGTCCGGGCATTTGCCGTCCTTGAGCTGCTTGTCGGTCCAGAAACTCTCGCACGGGGTGCAGTACCAGTCCTCGTACTCGCCGAGATAGATTTCGCCCTTTGCCTGCACCGTCTCCCAGAGCCTGGAGACCGCCTTAAGGTGCCTCTCCTCGGTAGTCCTTATGAAGTCGTCGTTCGTGATATTGAGCCTGGCCCAGAGGTCCTTGAACCTCTGCCCCACGCCCGAGGCGAAATCCGAAGGCGCTAGCCCGGCAGCCGCAGCGGCCTTCTCGACCTTCTGGCCGTGCTCGTCGGTGCCTGTCAGGAAAAGGACGTCGAGGCCCTTGAGCCTCTTGAAACGGGCTATGCAGTCCGCGGCTACGGTCGTGTAGGCGTGCCCTATGTGCGGCACGTCGTTCACGTAATAAATCGGCGTGGTGACGTAAAAGGTCTTTTCAGCCTCAGGCATTTCCGTCAGCCCCCTGCCCGGGTTTTCCGTCAGCCCCCTGCCCGGGTTTCCCGTCATTCCTGGGCCTGTGCTTTTTCTTGTCATGCCTTCCGCAGCCGCCGCACCCGCTTTTCTGTCCCTGCTGTCCCTGCTGTCCCTGCTGTCCCTGCTGTCCCTGCTGTCCCTGCTGTCCCTGCTGTCCCTGCTGTCCTTGTGCGGCCTTGCCCGGCTTTTTTCCACGGTCCCGGTCGGGCCTCTGGCGCTTCTCGTCGCCCTTGCCCCTGTCGTTTGTGTCCTTGGCGCCGTCCCTTACGCCATCCCTTTCCTTTTCCCTGTCCCTCTTCCTCTCGCTCTGGTAGAAGTCGTGCTCGTAGGAGAGGCAGCACATGAGCCTGCCGCATATGCCGGAGATCTTGACGGGGTTCAAGGCCAGGTTCTGCTCCTTGGCCATCTTTATGGTCACGGGCTCGAAGTCCGCGAGGAACCCCGAGCAGCATAGCTCCCTGCCGCACGGGCCGAGGCCGCCTATCATCTTGGCCTCGTCCCTCACGCCTATCTGCCGCATCTCTATCCTGGTGTGGAAGGTAGCGGCAAGGTCCTTTACCAGCTCGCGGAAATCGACCCTGGTGTCGGACGTGAAATAGAATATGGCCTTGCTCGAATCGAAGAGGTACTCTACCCTTATGAGCTTCATGGGAAGGTTGTACTTGAGTATCCTCTCCTTGCAAATGGCCAAGGCCTCGTTCTCCCTCTCGGTATTGAAGCCGAGCCTTTCTATGTCCACGGCGTCGGCCTTCCTGACAATCTTCTTAAGCGGCCTCGCGAGCGTTGCCGGGTCCACCTCCCTGGGGCTGTAGACGAGCGTCCCCATGCCGAGGCCCCTTTCGACCTCCACTATCACTGCGTCCCCCGGACGGAGCTCCAGGACCCCGGCCTCGAAATCGTAGACCTTGCAAGCCTTCTTGAACCTGACTCCAGCTACCCTTACCATGCCTTTATCCTTTGCCTGTGCGTCCGCCCGTCAATCCCGCGGCTTAGCCATCCTGTTCCGGTTTGAGCTACATCAGGAGCGCGCCAGAGAGCTTCAAGACCAGCGCCTCCATCGTGAGCTGCCTGTTCCCGTACCTCGGGGGCGCGATGTTCCTCAGTGCCTCCTCGACCGCCCAGAAAGAGGAAGAGAGGCGGTTAAAGTCCTCCACGCGGTCGTCCTTCATGCGCCTTTGCATGTCGGTATTGGCTATGAGGTGCGGCGCGCCCTCGAACGCCACTATCCTGTCCCTGTACCACGATTTAAGGAAGTCGAGCGTCTCGTCGAGGTCGTCCCTCTTTGAAAGCTCCTCGGCGAACTTAAGCGCCTCGTCCGCGTCGTTCGGGCCGAACGACAGGAGCCTCTCGACGACGTCTCTCCTCTTCTGGAGCCAACCCTCTTCGATATAATTTACGGCCATCGATACGGAGCCCCCGGAAAGGCGCGCCACGGCCCCTGCCTCGGCCGGGGCGACTCCCTTTTTTTCTATGAGGAAGGCCCTTACAGCGTCCTCGGAGAGCGGCCTGAAGTTTACCCTCCTGCACCTTGAGACGACCGTAGGGAGGAGGTCCGCGGGCCTGGAGGATACGAGTATGATCACAGACCCGCCGGGCGGCTCTTCGAGGGTCTTCAAAAACGCGTTCGCGGCGGCGGGCATGAACCTGTCGGCCCCGTTCACGATTACGACCTTCGAGCCGCGCTCGGCCCTGTACCTGAGGACCGACTGCACCTCCCTTATCTGGTCTATCCTTACGAGGCCGAGCGGGTCCCTTTCGCCCCCCTTGTCGACCGGCTTATCGAGCGGCCATATCTCTATTACGTTGGGGTGCGACCCGCCCTCGATCGCGGCGCAGTCGCGGCATAGCCCGCACGAGTTGCCGCCGGGAGATTCGCAGTTGAGCGCCGCGGCAAAGGCCCTTGCCACGAGCTTCTTTCCAATGCCGTCAGGACCCGCGAACAGGAACGCGTGCGGGACCCTTCCCGAATTTATGAGCCCCTTGAGTATCGCTATCTCGCGCTCGTGCCCGGTTATCTCCTGAAAGCCCATTTCAGCTAGCCCATCGCCCTGTCAATGATATCACATATCTCCTTGTGGACCGTAGAGATTTCAGCGGAGCCGTCCACGACCCTCATCCTCGGCTCCCGTTTTGCCGCCCTGAGAAACCCGTCCCTTACGCGCCTGTGGAAATCGAGGTCCTCCCTTTCGAAACGGTCCTCCCTTGCTCCTTTTGCGGAGGCTATGCGCGAAAAGGCCCTCTTCAAGCCCTCTTCCACTTCGCAATCTATGAGGAAGGTCAGATCCGGGACCAGGCCGCCGGAGCCGAGGCTATTGAGCTTTTTTACAGCCGCCCTGTCAAGGCCTCTTCCATAGCCCTGGTAGGCGAGGGTCGAGTCGTAGAAACGGTCGGATATGACCACCTTGCCGGCCTCAAGGGCCGGCCTTATGACGCGCGTTACGAGCTGCGCCCTGCAGGCCTGGTAAAGGAACAGCTCGGCCCAGGGGGCTATGGGTTCCTCCCCGCGCTCAAGAAGGACGGCCCTTACCTTCTCTCCAAGGAGAGTGCCGCCAGGCTCCCTGACCGTAATGACCTCCCTGCCCTTCCGTTCGAGATAGCCCTTAAGGAGCTCCCGCTGGGTGGATTTGCCGCAGCCCTCTATGCCCTCGAATGTTATAAAGAAACCCAAAAAGCCTCCGAATGGAAAAGAAACGGGTTTGTTGGATTTTTAATGGTACAGCAATAGAACCCTCCTTGGCAAGGAATTCCTCTTGACTTTCTACGCCTTGTCGAATATATTGAAAGCGGAGAAGATGATGACCAAAAAGGCCAGATTCGACGGATACGGCAAGCTCCTGGGGCCCCTTGAGCAGGAGATAATGGAGTTCCTCTGGAATAGCGGGGAGGCTAGCGGCAGGGAACTCCATTCAGGGCTCGCCTCAAGGCAGGTCGCACTCACGACCGTCCTGACGGTACTTGAAAGGCTCGTGAACAAGGGGCTCGTCAGTAAATCCAAGGGCGAGAGCGTATTCCTGTTCAGGCCGGCGTACACCAAAGACGAGTTCGCCAGGGCCGTGTCCCAGGACGTCTTCCGGGGCATAATGGAGATATCATCTTCCGGCATATGCGCCTCGTTCGTGGACGCCCTGGCCGACGCCGACCCGGATGAGCTCGAACGCCTGTCAACGCTCATTGAGACGAAAAAAAGAGAGCTGCAGTCAAAGGAGGAAGGCTGATGGCCGCCCCTCTCCTTTTCATATCCGTATTCGCGTTTTCAGCCGCATGGCTCATTTACGCGCTGCCGACCCTACTCTTCTTTACCGGGAGCGTGCTTGAGGCATGCCAATCTCTCCTTGTCATGTGCATAGAGTTCCTTTCCATCGGCAAGCTTGCGTTCTTCTGGTCCGGGGCAATCCTCGCCGCCACCGGCTTCGCGTATGCCGCTTTCCGGGCGGCCTCGTCCCTCGCAAGCACGAGAAAGGCTGTAATAAAACTCCCGGTGCATTACTGCGAGGGCGGGCTCGCCGTCATAAAAGACGATAGCGTCAGGGCCGCGTTTACCTGCGGCCTTTTGAGGCCCAGGGTCTATATATCCACCGGGCTCTTCAAAAGCCTTTCAAGTGAAGAGGCGAAGGCCGTCCTCCTGCATGAGATAAACCATAAAAGGAGAAAGGACCCGTTGAGGTTTTTCGTCTTCGGCTTCCTCAAGGACGCATTCTTCTATATCCCGGCTGCGCGCCAGCTCGCATCATACTCAAGGCTAAAAAGGGAAGAGGAGGCGGACGACTCGGCGGCAAGGTCTTCCTGCGGGCCGGTCACGCTCGCGTCCGCCATACTCAAGGTCGCAAGGAACAACATCTGCCTGCCTGTCCCTTCGATAACCGGCAGCCAGGCGGACGTATCCGGCAGGATACGGAGGCTTGTCGAAGGGAAAAAGACCGCGTTCTCAGTCACGCCCGGGAAAGCGGCTGCGAGCGTGGCAATCGCCTTTCTCCTGGCGGCATCCCTCGCCATGCCGATATATGCGGGCCCGCTTTCGCATGATTGCACGATGGATCGGTGCGAGACCCATGCCGAGCTGATAGACGACTGCAAGACCCACTGCTCTCACAAGGGACACTGATTTTTTTGGATTTTGATTCTACATTTTGTAGAAGGAGGAGCGGGGATGATAGGAAGCACCCGAGTGCTGGCATATGTTGCATCGGCATTCATTGCCGTTTTCTCGCTCGCCTCTCCGGGCGCGGCGCATTCGGAAGACGAGCTTCAGCTCCGCCCCCTTCTCGATGAGGCCCTGGCCAACAACCCGGAGATACGGGCCATGCAGGAGAGGGCCAGCGCCCTCATGGCCCGCTCCAGGGCCGAGGGCGCCCTTGACGACCCGGTCTTCCGGATCGAGAGAGAAGAGATACCGACCGGAAGCCCCTTCGAGCTCGGAAGCCCGCCGGCAATAACCAGATATTCGATAAGCCAGATGTTCCCCTTCCCCGGCAAAAGGCCGCTCAGGGAGAATATCGCGCTAAGGGAGGCCGGGGCCGCGAAGGCGGAATTGAGGGCCAGGGAGCTCGAGGTCATCGAATCGGTAAAGAACGCATACTACGATTACGCGCTTCTGGATGAATCCATCAGGATTACGCGGGAGATAAAAAGACTGCTTGAGGACATGACAAGGATAGCTGAGTCGAAGTACGCGACAGGTCAGGCCTCCCAGCAGGACGTCATAAGGGTGAACGTCGAGACAGCGGCCATAAACGAGGAAATAATCTCGCTCGAGGCCCGGAAGGGGATAGCGGCTTCAAGGCTCAAGGCCCTCTTGGACAGGCCGCAGGATTCGGCATTGCCGGAAAGGGCGGCGCTCCCGCTTAACAGGGCGGCGCTCGACCTTGAAGGGCTTACCAGGGCCGCCCTCTCGCAAAACCCTGAGGTAAAGGCGCTCGAATCCGAGGCCGAGGCCAACGAGCTCTCGGCCAGGCTGGCGAAAAAGAACTACTACCCCGACTTCATGGTGGGGTTCGAGCCCATGGAGCGGGACGGCAGGTTCGACAGCTACGGGGTGATGTTCCAGATGAACATCCCCATCTGGCGGGGCAAGTACGACAGCCTCTCGGAAGAGGCGCGCGCGGGGGCGCGCTCGGCAAAGGCGCGGCTCCGGGCAGCGGAGAACCGCAAGGGCTTTGAGGTAAGGAGCGCGGTCCTCTTGATCGAGGCCGCCGAAAGGACCATAGACCTCTATGAGACGAGCCTTCTGCCCCTCGTCGAGCTTTCGTACGAATCAGCGGTCAGGAACTACCAGGCCGGGAAGGCCGGTCTCCTTGCCCTCCTCGACACGGAACGGGAGCTTAAGAGGGTCAGGGTAGAGCGCGTAGCGGCAGTAGCGGAGTACATGAAGAGGATCGCCGAACTCGAGAAGGTCATAGGGTCCGGCCTGGACTTCAACTGAGAGGGTAAAGAAATATCAGGAGATACGGATGAAGAAGCCTTATCTGGCCGCTATCGTTTTTCTTGCGCTCGGACTGGCAGCCGGCGGGCTGCTTGCATGGAACCTTAAGCCTGGCGAGGCACCGGTCCGGACCGAGACAGAAAGAAAAGTCCTCTATTACCGCAACCCCATGAACCCGGAGATAACCTCCCCGGTTCCCATGAAGGACTCGATGGGCATGGACTACATACCGGTGTACGAGGGCGACGCACCGGAGGTGCCTGGCACAGTGAGGATAAGCCCGGAGCGGCTTCAGATGATAGGGGTAAGGTCGGAGGAGGCCGCCCGCCGGAGGCTTGAGAGGGTCATAAGGACCGTAGGCAGGGTCGAGCCGGTGGAGAACAGGGTCTTCGTCATAAACGCGAAGGTGCCAGGATGGGTCGAGAAGCTTTACGTGGACCGGACGGACCAGATGGTCGAGACGGGGCAGAAGCTCCTTGAGCTCTTCAGCCCCGACCTCGTCTCGGCGCAGGAGGAATACCTCCTTGCGTGGAAGGGCGCGGAAGAGGTCAATGGAAGCCCGTACCCCGAGGTCCGTAAAGGGGCCCGGGCCCTCCTCGAGGCCGCAGGGCAGCGCCTCAGGTACTGGGACATCTCGGAGGAGCAGATTGAGCTCCTGAGGAAATCCGGGAAGGTCATGAGGACCATGACCATAAGCGCCCCGTCGAGCGGGAGCGTTACCGAGAAGATGGTCGTAGAGGGGCAGCGTATAGACGCGGGAGAGCCCCTTTTCAAGATAATAGACCACTCGGCGGTATGGGTCTACGGCGAGATATACGAATACGAGATGCCGTATGTGAAGAAGGGGCAGAAGGCGGCCCTCACCCCTGCCTATTCGCCCGGAGAGGCCTACGCCGGGAAGATAGAACACATATACAGCCACCTGGGCTCCATAAGATACGTGCCGGAGGCCGGCACGGAAGTGAGGACAATGAAGGTCAGGTTCGAGCTCCCTAACCCTGGCCACAGGCTTAAGCTCGGCATGTACCTGAACGTGGAGCTTTCTGTAAATATCGCGGAATCCGCCGTAGCCGTGCCGGATTCCGCCGTGATCGATTCCGGCGAGAGGCAGATAATCATAATCGACAGGCGGGACGGGACCTTTGAGCCCAGGGAAGTAACGACCGGCGGCAAGGCTGACGGCTGGTTCCAGGTGCTGAAAGGCGTAAGGGAAGGCGAATGGGTCGTAACCCAGGCAAACTTCCTCATCGACTCGGAAAGCAAGCTCAAGGCAGCCGTCGCCGGTCTGGGAGCGCACAGGCACGGCAATGGAGCGACCGGGAAGGAAGCCCCGGCCCCTCCTCCGGAAAAGGCTCAAGAAGACCATTCAGGACATATCACGCCCCAGGGTGGCCCCGGGAGCCTGCCGCACGGGACCGGCCTTGACCGCTCAGGCCGCGAACTGGCCGATCCGCACGAGGGGCACTGAAGATGCTCGGCAGGATAATAGAGATTTCCGTAAGGAACAGGCTCCTGGTCCTCCTCGCGACCGCGTTCCTCATCGGCTGGGGCGTGTACGCGGTCTCGAAGACCCCGGTTGACGCCATACCCGACCTTTCCGACGTGCAGGTAATCATATATACGGAACACCCGGGCCAGGCCCCGCAGGTCGTGGAGGACCAGGTCACGTACCCGCTCGCCACCGCGATGATGTCGGTACCAAAGGCAAAGACCGTCCGGGGCTATTCCTTCTTCGGCGTCTCGTTCGTGTACGTCATCTTCGAGGACGGCACGGACATATACTGGGCCAGGAGCCGCGTCCTCGAATACCTGAACTTCGCCTCGGGCAAGCTCCCGAAGGGCGTTACGCCTTCCCTCGGCCCCGACGCCACGGGCGTCGGATGGGTCTACGAGTATACAATCGAGGGCAAGGGGTACAGCCTCGCGGAGCTCCGCTCCATACAGGACTGGTACATAAGATACCAGCTCACCTCTGTGCCGGGAGTTGCCGAGGTGGCCTCCATCGGCGGGTTCGTAAAGCAATACCAGGTCAACGTCGACCCCAACAGGCTCCTTACATACGGCGTCTCCATCGGCGAAGTCGCGAAAGCCATAGAGATGAGCAACCGCGACGTGGGCGGCAGGGTCATCGAGATGGCCGAGCGCGAGTACATGGTGAGGGGCCTCGGCTATATCGAGGGCGTAGCGGACATAGAGGACATCGTACTGAAGACGGACAGGACCGGCACGCCGGTAAGGATACGGGACATTGCGAGGGTCGAGCTCGGGCCCGACGAGAGGCGGGGCCTTGCGGAGCTTAACGGCAAGGGCGAGGCCGTGGGCGGCATAGTCGTCATGCGCTTCGGCGAGAACGCCCTTGATGTCATACAAGGGGTAAAGGACAAGCTCAGGGAGCTTGAGGCGGGCCTCCCGCCGGGGGTCGAGATAAGGACGGCCTACGACAGGAGCGGCCTCATTCACCGGGCAATAGACACGCTGAAGGAAAAGATAGTCGAGGAGCTAGTCCTCGTCTCGCTCGTCTGCGTCGTCTTCCTCCTCCATTTCAGGTCGTCGCTCGTCGCGATAATAACGCTACCCATAGCGGTCCTCGCCTCCTTCATCGTCATGAGGCTCATGGGGATAAACGCCAACATCATGAGCCTCGGCGGCATCGCCATAGCCATAGGCGCGATGATAGACGGCGCGATAGTAATGATCGAGAACGCCCACAAGCACATCGAGAGGGGGGAAGGCAAGGGCAAAGACCACTGGGGCATGATAACCGAGGCCGCAAAGGAGGTGGGGCCCGCCCTCTTCTTCTCGCTCCTCATAATCACCGTCTCTTTCATGCCGGTCTTCACGCTGGAGGCCGAGGAAGGCAGGCTCTTCAAGCCCCTTGCCTTCACCAAGACCTTCGCGATGGCCGCGGCCGCGTTCCTTACCATAACGCTCGTCCCGGTCCTCATGGGCATATTCATAAAGGGGCGGATAAGGCCCGAGGAAAAAAACCCCATCACGAAATTCCTCGTCTGGCTCTACAGGCCCGCGGTCCTGAAAACACTGAAATACAGGAAGACGGCAATCTTTATCGCGCTCCTTGCCCTTGCCTCGGCCATCTATCCCATGAAGAGGATAGGGAGCGAGTTCATGCCTCCGCTGAACGAAGGTACCCTCTTCTACATGCCCGTTACGCTTCCGGGCGTATCCGTGACAAAGGCGCAGGAGATGCTCCAGACGCAGAACAGGATAATAAAGGGCTTTCCGGAGGTCGAGAGCGTCTTCGGCAAGTCAGGGCGCGCCATGACCGCAACCGACCCGGCCCCGTTCGAGATGTTCGAGACGATAATCAACCTCAAGCCCGAAAGGGAATGGCGTCCCGGCATGACGATGGAAAGGCTCATCGAGGAGCTTGACGAGGCCCTCCGGATGCCGGGCGTGACAAACGCCTGGACAATGCCCATAAAGGCCAGGCTCGACATGCTCTCCACGGGCATAAGGACTCCGGTGGGTGTGAAGGTCTTCGGGAATGACCTTTCCGAGCTCGAAAGGCTCTCCCTCGAGATAGAGGCTGCGCTCAAAGAGGTGCCCGGCACGGCGAGCGCCTTCGCCGAAAGGGCGCTAGGTGGATACTACCTCGACATCCGCATAAAGCGCGGCGAGGCGGCGAGGTACGGGCTCAGGGTGGAGGACATACAGGAGGTCATAACCTCGGCCGTGGGGGGGGAGAACGTGACCACCACGGTCGAGGGGCTTGAACGGTATCCCGTGAACGTGAGGTACAAGCGGGAGTTGAGGGACGACATCGTAAAGATAGGACGCGTGCTCGTCCCCGCGGAAGGAGGGCAGCACGTGCCGCTATCGCAGGTGGCGCTCATAGAGGTCAGGAAGGGCCCGGCCGCGGTAAGGACCGAGAACGCGCTTCTCACCAACTGGATATTCGTGGACGTGAGGGGAAGGGACATCGGCGGCTTCGTGCAGGACGCGAAGGCGGCCATATCGGAGAACATAGAATTCCCTCCGGGCTATTACGCCGTGTGGACCGGCCAATACGAGTACATGGAGAGGGCCTACGGAAAGCTCAAGGTCATAGTGCCGCTTACGCTCGGCATAATTTTCCTCCTCCTTTATCTCAATTTCAAGTCCGTAACCGAGTGCCTGATAATACTCCTTGCCGTCCCTTTCTCGCTCATCGGGGCCGCATGGACGCTCTACCTCCTCGACTACAACCTGAGCATAGGGGTGGCGGTGGGGCTTCTGGCGCTGGCGGGCCTCGACGCCGAGACCGGCATCATCATGCTCATGTACCTGAAGCACGCCTACGAGAAACGGGCCTCCGAAGGGAGGATGAATACGCGCGAGGACCTCTACGAGGCGATTCGGGAGGGCGCGGTCATGAGGGTCAGGCCCAAGGTGATGACCGCGTCGGCCACGATAGCCGGACTCCTGCCCATAATGTGGAGCGCCGGCACCGGCGCCGACGTGATGAAAAGGATAGCCGCGCCCATGGTCGGCGGCATGGTGACGGCCGTCCTCCTCGAATTGCTCGTGCTCCCGGCCATCTACGCCCTCTGGAAAGGGAGGAGGCTTGGCGGTGAAGTGATCCCGCCCGGGACCGGGAAGCCGCCCTCCTAACAACTTGCTGAAAAACTCCATTTTTATTCAGGCTGCTCAAAAAGCTCCAGCTGCGAGACGTCGAGGAGCGAGGAATGAGGCGTACTTTTCGTGTACGCCTTCGTAGCCAGCGACGAAGACAACGAAGCAGATGGACTTTTTCAGCAGCCTGCTAACGCGCCATGAAAGTTCTGCTATAGTCGAGACAGGAAATCCATGCGGAGGGATGAGCATGAAAAAGACCTGGTTTCCGCTTCTTGCCTCGCTTCTGCTCCTTTCAGCGCATTCCGCCTCGGCTGGACCGGGCGGGCGCGCGATACCCGTGCAATTGCCTCCACAGGAATTCCGGCAGCCTGCCGATCCCTTCCTGGCAATGGAAAGGGAGCAGCTCATGCAGGAGACACTGATGGCCCTCCGTGAGCTCATAGACCTGATGGAGCAGGTCGGGGAGATGCCGCCCGATGCGAGGGACAGGCTTGCGATGCTCTCCGAGAGGATGGACTTCCTCATAACTCGACAGCAGGACCTTGCCATGCGGCAGAGGATGGGGATGCGGTAAGCGCGCGACAGGCTCGGCCTCTTCTGAAGGTATGTTCTTTTTAGCAGCTTGCTGAAAAACTCCGTTTTATCCAGGCTGCTCAAAAAGCTCCAGATGCGAGGCCCCCTTTGGAGTAGGGGAGCGAGGAATGAGGCGTACTTTTCGTGTACGCCTTCGTAGCCAGCGACGTAGCCTTCGAAGCAGATGGACTTTTTCTGCAGCCTGAGGTCTTCTGAAGGTATGCTCTTTTTCGTGCATACTTTAATGATAGTGCATCCGACTTATCCGAAAAGGAGGAAAACCTGTCATGAAAAAGACGACCGCACCTCTAGCCGCCGTCTTTTCCGTCTTTCTAACCGCAGGCGTCGCGTCCGCCCAGGCCGGGGCAGCCCCGGCGCCCGGAGCGCCTTCCGGTGCGCCGTCCCTGGGGCCGCCTCAGGCAACGACGCCCTTGCCGCCTCCGACAACCGCGACGCCGCCTCCGGTTACCGCGACCCCTCCGCCTGCTACGACGATACCTCCTCCCACGACAACCGTCCCTCCCCCGACTGCACAGCTTCCGCAGACGACAACTCCGCTGCCTCCGGCCACTACCGAGATCCCTCAGCCGACGACACCGCTTCCGCCAGCGACAACCGAACTTCCCCAGACCACGACACCGCTTCCGCCTGCCACTACCGAGCTTCCCCCGGCTACAACGCCGCTTCCGCCTCCGGTTGCAGGCGGGATATCTCCGTTTGAAACTCCGCCCCAGCCGTCCCTGGGGCCGCCCAGGGCGCTTAGCGAAACTCCCCCCGTGCTTCCTGATGTGCCGTCCCCGGCAGTCGACGTCCCTCCTGAGACGGCCCTCCTTTTTCCCCCGTTCCCTTCGCCTGGCGAGCTCGAGCCGGGGGTAACCCCGGGGATAACCATTGTCCAGCCGCCGCCGGTCGCCCAGGCCGTCCCGGGCATTACGGAAGAGCCCGGCTCCCTTTCGCCCGGCAGCGACTCCCTGGGCCGCACAGAAGGCCGGGTCCTCCGTGATTTCGAAAGCGAGACCCCGGTCACGATACTGGGGGAGCAGGGACGACCATAATTAAGGAGCCAGGCGGCGAAAAGGATTGAATGGCTCCGCATCCCTGTGTTACAATCCCCTCCGAAGTGCAGGGCCGCGTAGCGGCCCTGCACTTTTCATGAGGACCCTCAGCCAGCCGTTCCGACCTCCTGCATGTCCCCTTACCATGGCCGGGTTCTTGATAACCGCGCACGCGTTAAGCGTACCGGCGCACCGGTGTTTTTATAACGCGCGGACGGCTCAAGCCCGCAAATTAAATCGCTTGACAACGAACTTTTGTATATGATAGCAATACCCTGTTTTAGTTTTGAAAAATCGGCTTTCACACACCCCGGACAATCTGAGGCCCCCATGCGGCCCGCGGTTCAGGGCGCTTACGGAAGAAGTGTAAAAAAAACCAAAGGCTCTCTATAGATGATATCACTCGACCAGACCCTCCTTTTCCAGATAATCGGCTTTTTCGTGCTGCTTATCATCCTCAACAGGCTCCTTTACAGGCCCGTCCAGCGTATATTGAAGGAACGGGACGAGCGCATAGCCGGGAGCCTCAAGAAGGCCGCCGGGACCGAGAAAGAAGTCGCCGACGGGCTCCTCGGATATGAGAAGAGGCTCAAGGAAGCGGCCATTAAGGGGCACGAGGAGAGGGGCAGGCTCAGGCAGGAAGGCATCGACAGGGAAAAGGCAATAATCGAGGCCGCCCGGGCCGAGGCCGCTTCCGAGCTCGCCAAGATAAGAAAGGAACTCGATTCGAGCAGGCAGGGCGCGCTTGCCGGATTGAAGACCGAGGCAAGGGGCCTTGCCAGGGAGATAGCCGGTAAAGTCCTCGACAGGAGCGTTGCCGGGCTTATCGCGATATTCCTCCTTGTGCCGTCCTTTGCCTTCGCAGCCGCCGGAGGCGACCACGGAAACGGCATGATATGGAAGGTCGCCAACTTCATCGTGCTCGCAATCGGCGTCTACCTGGTATGGACGAAGGTCGTAAACAAGCTCCTGGACAAGAGGAGCGCCGAGATAAAGACCGCCATCGAAGAGGCCCAGGCAGCCAAGGAAGAGGCCGAGAGGAAGGCCGCGGAGTACAGGGCCAAGCTGGGCCTCCTTGACGCGAGGATAGCCGAGATACATAACGAGCTACGGGCGGAGGGCGAATCCGAGAGGGAAAGGATAATAGCCGAGGCGGGGAAATCAGCCGAGAGGCTCAAGGAGCAGGCAAAGGCCGCCGCCGAGCAGGAAATAAAGAAGGCGAAGATCGAGATACGCGAAGAGGCCGCAAGGGCCGCGGTCGAGCTGGCCGAGGAGATACTCAAGAAGGAGTTCACCCCTGCGGACCAGGACAGGCTCGTTAAAGGATACCTAAACAACCTGAGGATCAACTGATGAAGAGTTCCGCGTCCAAGAGGTTCGCGAAGGCCCTCATAGAGGTCGGAAGGGAAAACAACACCTGGGACCAGTACGGGAAGGAGCTCCGCTCGGTGCTCGCGGTATTCAGCGGCAACCCCGGGCTCGAAAAGGCGCTCCTTAACCCCATGTACAAGCTGGAGGACCGCCTGTCCCTGATGGACAACGTGGCCGCCTCCGCCGGGCTCTCGTCCCATGTCGCCAAATTCCTCGGGATACTCGTCCGCACCAGGAACTTGAGGTTCCTGGACGAGATAACAGCCGCGTACTCGGCCTACGAGGACGGGCTCGCGGGCAGGATCAGGGCCTCGGTGGACTCCCCGACCGAGCTTCCCCTGGCCCTCGTCGATGAGATAAGGAAAAAACTCTCATCCCTTACCGGCAAGGACGTGGTACTTACATGCAATCATAACCCTCTCCTCCTGGGCGGGCTTGTCCTCAAGATCGGGAACACCATCCTGGACGGGAGCTTGAAGACCCAGCTCGAACTCATGAAGGAAAAAATACTCGAAGGGGTGGTTTAGAAGATGATCAAGGTAGAGGAAATAAGCCAGCTCATAAAGACCCAGATAAAGGGATTTGAGAAGGAAATCGACATACAGGAAGTCGGCACCGTCATATCTGTCGGCGACGGGATAGCGAGGATATACGGCCTCGAGAAGGCAATGGCCGGGGAACTCCTCGAATTCCAGGGCGGCCTCCAGGGCATGGTCCTGAACCTCGAGGAGGACAACGTCGGAGCGGCGCTCCTCGGAAGCGACCAGACGGTAAAGGAAGGCTCGACGGTCAAGAGGACCGGAAGGATAGTCGAGGTCCCGGTCGGCAAGGGCCTCATGGGCAGGGTCGTAAACGCCCTCGGGCAGCCCATAGACAACAAGGGCCCCTTGGAGGCGGCAGAGAGGCGGAGGGTCGAGATAAAGGCCCCCGGCATAGTCGCGAGGAAATCCGTCAAGGAGCCGCTCCAGACCGGAATCAAGGCCATAGACGCCATGATACCCATCGGCAGGGGCCAGAGGGAGCTCATAATCGGCGACCGCCAGACCGGAAAGACCGCGGTCGCGATCGACACCATCATAAACCAGAAAGGGCAGAACGTCTTCTGCATATACGTCGCCATCGGCCAGAAGCAGTCGACGGTCGCCCAGATATCCGAGAAATTGAAGCAGTTCGGCGCGATGGACTACACCGTTATCGTCGCCGCCACTGCAAGCTCCCCGGCTCCCCTGCAGTTCCTGGCCCCGTACGCAGGCTGCGCCATAGGCGAGTACTTCAGGGACAACGGGATGCACGCCCTCATAATCTACGACGACCTCTCGAAGCACGCGGTCGCCTACAGGCAGCTTTCGCTCCTGCTCCGCAGGCCCCCGGGCCGAGAGGCATACCCCGGAGACGTCTTCTACCTCCACTCAAGGCTCCTCGAGAGGGCCGCGAAGCTCTCTGACACCCTCGGAGGCGGGTCGCTTACGGCGCTCCCGATAATCGAGACGCAGGCTGGCGACGTCTCGGCCTACATCCCGACGAACGTCATATCCATTACCGACGGGCAGATATTCCTCGAGACCGACCTCTTCTACTCCGGCATAAGGCCCGCCATCAACGTCGGGCTTTCGGTCTCCCGCGTCGGCGGAAGCGCCCAGATAAAGGCCATGAAGTCGGTCGCCGGCACATTGAGGCTCGAGCTAGCGCAGTACAGGGAGCTCGCGGCGTTCGCCCAGTTCGGAAGCGACCTCGACCCGGCGACACAGAAGCAGCTCAACAGGGGCTCCAAGCTCGTCGAGATACTTAAGCAGGGGCAGTACAAGCCCCTTCCCGTCGAAAAGCAGGTGCTCGTCATATACGCCGCCACAAACGGCTATGTTGACGCCTACCCCAACTCGGCCCTCAAGAGGTACGAGGAAGAGCTCATAGCCTTCATGGAGTCCAGGCACCCCGAGATAATAGAGGAGATACGCACCAAGAAGGCCATAGACAACGACCTTAAGCCCAGGCTCAATAAGGCGCTTGACGACTTGAAGGGCCTGTTCGTTGCCGAGGGCAAATAGCACAAGGCAATACCTGAAAATTAGAGATTTTTCCCGCAATCAAGGAAGGGCCGGGAATAAAAAGCGGAGCATATATGTAATATGTGAGCATTTTTATTCACGGCCTGACGCAGAGTCCGGGGAAAAGATCAATTTTCAAGAAAACTACCGGGGACGACCACATAGATGCCCAGCCTCAAGGACATAAAAAGACGGATAAAGTCGGTCAAGAACACGCGGCAGATAACCAAGGCCATGAAGATGGTCTCCGCCGCGAAGCTCAAGAAGGCCCAGGACGAGATAGTCGCGGCCCGGCCCTATGCCGAGAAGATGCTCGAGCTCATAGGCTCGCTCGCATCCAAGGCCTCGCCCGACAGCCATCCCCTTCTTGAAAAAAGGGACGTAAAGAACGTCACCCTTGCGCTCTTCACCTCGGACAGGGGACTTTGCGGAAGCTTCAACTCGCAGCTCCTCCGGACCGCGGAAAGGTTCCTCCGCGAGCGCGGCTCGTCCGGCGCAAGCCTTTATCTCGTCGGCAAGCGCGGCGGCGAGTACTTCAAGAGGCGCAGCATCAAGGTCCTCAACGCACGCCCTGTCGGGAGCGGCAGGCCGGCTTACGGCACCGCCGTGGAGATAGCCAACGACCTCGTGGGCTCGTATTTGAAGGGCGAGACCGACGAGGTCCACATGATATTCAGCGAATTCAAATCCGCCCTCACCCAGAAGCCGCTTACGATAAAGCTTCTGCCCGTCTCGGCCCCCGAGGACGAGGAAAATAAGGAAGGCGAGGGCAAGGGCGAGTATATCTACGAGCCCGGCGAAGAGGCGGTGCTTGCGAGCCTCCTTCCGAAGTATGTTGAGGTGCAGGCCTTCAGGGCCCTTCTGGAAACCTCGGCCAGCGAGCACGGGGCGAGGATGACGGCAATGGACTCGGCCTCGAAGAACGCGGGCCAGATGATAAGCGGCCTTACGCTCGTGTATAACAGGCTCCGCCAGGCCGCCATCACCAAGGAGCTCATGGAGATAATCGGAGGCGCGGAGGCGCTTAAGTAACCCGCGCGTCGGGTCACTGATTTCAACCCCGGAAACGGGCAACAGGGGAAAGGGCCGAAAGGCCGTTCCAAAACTTTCAAGCAACCAAGGTAACCTCTAAAAATTTGAGATTTTTCCCGCAATCAAGAAAGGCCGGGAATAAAAAGCGGAACATATTATGATAATATGTGAGCATTTTTATTCCCGGACTGACACAGAGTCCGGGGCAAAGATCGATTTTTAGAGATTGCCTCAAAAGATTCCGCAAGGGAGGTCTTCCTCAAATGTCCGAAGTCCAGAGAACAGCAGCCGGCCTGACAGCCGAGGGTGTCGGGAAGGAAAGGAATATCGGCAGGATCACGCAGGTCATCGGCCCGGTGCTCGACATCGAGTTCCCGCCCGGCAGGCTCCCGGCCATAAATAACGCCGTGAGGGTCACCAACAAGAGCATCAGCAATGATGAATGGAACCTCGTTACCGAAGTCGCCCAGCACCTCGGTGAAAACACGGTAAGGTGCATAGCCATGGACGCGAGCGAAGGCCTCGTAAGGGGCACCGAGGCCTGGGACACCGGCGCCGCCATAACCGTCCCGGTCGGCAAGCCCGTCCTCGGGCGCATAATAAACGTCATCGGCGAGCCGGTCGACGAGCTCGGCCCCATAGCGAGCGAGAAGAAGTACGGCATACACCGCCCTGCCCCGACCTTCGAGCAGCAGTCGACCAAGATGGAGGTCTTCGAGACCGGCATCAAGGTCGTCGACCTCCTCACCCCCTACCTTAAGGGCGGCAAGATCGGCCTCTTCGGCGGCGCGGGCGTTGGGAAGACCGTGCTCATCATGGAGCTCATCAACAACGTCGCCATGCAGCACGGCGGGTTCTCGGTCTTCGGCGGAGTCGGCGAGAGGACAAGGGAAGGAAACGACCTCTGGGAGGAGATGAAGGAGTCTGGCGTTCTCGGGAAGACCGCCCTCGTCTACGGGCAGATGAACGAGCCCCCTGGAGCGAGGGCAAGGGTCGCTCTCACGGCGCTCACGATGGCCGAGTACTTCAGGGACGAGGAGAACCAGGACGTCCTCCTCTTCATAGACAACATATTCAGGTTCGTGCAGGCCAACTCGGAAGTCTCCGCGCTCCTGGGCCGCATACCCTCGGCCGTCGGATACCAGCCGACGCTCGGCACCGACGTGGGCGGCCTCCAGGAGAGGATCACCTCGACGCTCAACGGCTCCATCACCTCGGTGCAGGCCATATACGTGCCGGCGGACGACCTGACCGACCCGGCCCCTGCGACGACTTTCGCGCACCTTGACGCAACCACCGTTCTTTCGAGGCAGATAGCCGAGCTCGGCATCTATCCTGCCGTGGACCCGCTGGACTCCACCTCGAGGATCCTCGACCCGCAGATAGTCGGCGACGAGCATTACTCCACCGCAAGGCGGGTGCAGGCGATACTCCAGAAGTACAAGGACCTACAGGACATCATCGCCATCCTCGGCATGGACGAGCTCTCGGAAGAGGACAAGCTCGTGGTCGCCCGCGCGAGGAAGATACAGAGGTTCCTCTCGCAGCCTTTCTTCGTGGCCGAGCAGTTCACCGGAACGCCCGGCAAGTACGTAAGCGTGAAGGACACCATCAAGGGCTTCAACATGATAGCCAACGGCGAGCTTGACGACATCCCGGAGCAGGCCTTCTACATGGTCGGCACCATAGAAGAGGCGCTGGAGAAGGCCGAGAAGATACGGGCGAGCGTCTAACCCAAGGGCAGGACAATGGCGGAAAATACTACAACCTTTTTGCTCGAAATAGTAACACCCCAGAGGAAGCTCCTCTCAATGGAGGTCGAGGAAACGACCGCCCCCGGACAGGAAGGCGAGTTCGGGGTGCTCGCGGGGCATACCCCGTTCCTCACGGTATTGAAGCCCGGCGAGGTGGCCTTCAAGAAAGGCGCTGAATCAGGCGTGCTCGCCGTGGGGAGGGGCTACGCGGAGGTGCTGCCCGGGAAGACCACCATACTGGTCGACACTGCTGCAAGGGAATCCGAGATCGACGTTGAGGCCGCCAGGAAGGAAGCCCAAGAGGCTTCCGCGGTCCTCGGCTCCCTGAGCCAGGATGACGCGGCCTATGCGCAGGCCCAGGACAGGCTCGAGTACGCGCAAGCCAGGCTCAGGGTAAAGGAAAAGGGCAGGGCTTAGGATACGGAAATACAGGATTAAAAAGGAAGGCGGGCCAAGAGCCCGCCTTTTTTGTTGGAAGCAACAACTACTTATGACAGGGAAGACACTGCTTTTCCCGCCTACTTCTTCGGCACGATCGTAAGCTTCGCCTTCCCGTCCTTCACATAGACCCTGACGTCCACGTTGCTCGTCTTGTACTGCTCCTCCACCTTCTTCTTGTACTGCTCTATAGTCTTTTTGAGGCTCTCGACGGTTATGCCCTCCACCGGCTCGCGGCACTCCTTTCTCGCCTCTATGTACCTCTTGTAGATGTCCTCGAAGCCGCCGTCCGACGGCGCGGGGCCTTTTGCGCCGGCCTTTTGCGCCTGCACAGGCTGACTGGACGGGGCAGGCCGTCCCGCCTCGGCAGCCACCTGCCCCGGCGCGCCCTCGGCCTTCCTGACGTAAGTCCCCTCCTCTATTGCGCGGAGCACCCTGTCCCAGTGCTGCCTGTATGAATTGTACCTGGCGACGATCGAATTGAGCTTGAACTTTGTCGAGGTATTGTTTATGGTCCTGCCGTTCAGGGAGAGTATCGTTTTTTCGATGTCGTTCCTGAGCTTTGACGGCTCGCGCTTCAATACCCTGGCAAAGTACTGCTCGTACTCGACCTTGAGCCGGATGATCTTCCCGTCCAGTATCTCTATGTCCTCTCTATCGCCCATATGCCTCTGAGTCTAACAGATTACCTGATGCAAGGCCGGGAAGTATGTGATTTGCGTCCGGGCCTTTTCTTCAGTCCTTGAGCCTTATTGCCTGTATATCGCCGCCCGAGCCGATTCCTATCGAGACCGGCAGGGAGACGTAATGCCTCCTCTCCCTTGTCCCGTCCTCGTGGATTGCGATGGCGATGGTAAAGACATCGCCTTCGGAGACTGCCATGTCATATTTGCCTGCCCGGCCCATAGGCTTCTTGAAAACCGCCGTGTACGCGCCCTCCGACCAGTATCCCGAGCCTTCGAAAGCAGGCCTCTCTTCCCATGCCTTTTCATCATAGACCCATCCGTCGGCGGCCCTGGCGAGCCCCTTCCCCAGCTCTACCGATTTCAGGTCTATGAGCCCGGCGGCCTTGCTGTCCTCCGCATCGGCTTTCCTTTTGTCCCAGGACGATTTCGCGTGGACGGAATACAGGCTCACCTCGTCCTTGCCCCTGTAGGCCGGATGCTCGCCTATCTCCTTTTTGGAAGGGGCGTGCGGCATGGTTGAAAGGTCGTTATGGCATGTTATGAAGCAGCCGCTCGCCCTGAATAACGGGTCCGACTTATTCGCCTGCACTGATATCCTGTCAGGGGTTTTTGCCGACTTGTCCCATCCGGCGCCGGCTGAGCTCCACCTGAACCTTAGGTAAAGGTGCTCGCCGTCGTACGCGGCCTGGACCTCCGCCGAGATGAAGCCCTTCCTGCCGGCGCCCGGCTCAGGCTCGAAGGGCTTCAAAGACCTCTTCATCTTGAGCGAGCCCGAGGCTATCTCGTCGGCCTTTATGTCGAGCGTCCCGTCCTTTGCGAGATGGCAGTTCCTGCAGTCCTTCCTGCCGGACTTTATCATCCTTGCGCCCAGCCTGTGGTCCTCGCTCACGAGGAATTCCCAGGAGACGACACCCGGGTAGAAGAGGGCGATCTTGGCGGGCTTGACCCCGCGCCAGTCAACGTCCGCGGCCTCCGACGGGGCGGCAAGCACGGCGCCGGAAAGCAACAGCGCCAAAAGGATGACCCTGGCACGCATAAAAACGACCTTTCCGCTACGCCTTGAAGTTCGCAACCGTGCTCTTCAACGCGTCAGCCTCCCTGTTCATCTCCTCGACGGTCCTCTCGAGCCTTGCCGCCAGGGTCGCGTTGTCCTCAGCGGTCTTCTTGATTGTATCTACCGCGTTCACTATCCTTTTCGAGAAGACCATCTGCTCGGAGGTGGCGTCGGCAACCTTCGATATCTTCTCCAGCACCCTGAATATCGCCTCCGCGACCCTCCTCGTCTCCCTGGCCTGCTCCATAGTCGAGGACTTGACCTTCTCCATGAACTCGCGCATCTGGGCCGTGTCCTTCAGGATCTCCTTTGCCGCGTGGGACTGCTCTCCCGCCGCGTTCTTTATGTCGCCGACCATGTGGCTCATCACCTGCACGGCGCTCGCGATCTGGCCCGTGCCCCTGGTCTGCTCTATGGTGGCCTTCTCGATGAGCTTGGCCATCTCGAAGGACCTCCGGGACGAATCGAGTATCTTTATGAGCGCCTCCTGCGCGTTCCTCGAAAGGAGCACCCCGTCCTCGACCTTCTCCGAGCTCCTCCTCATGGACTCGACCGCCACCGAGACCTCGCTCTGGACCTGCGTTATGAGGCCCGCTATCTCCTTGGTGGAAGAGGTAGTCTTGGTGGCAAGCTCCTTAACCTGGCGGGCGACGACAGCGAACCCCTTGCCGTGCTCTCCGGCCTGGGCCGCCAGTATCGTGGCGTTCAACGCAAGGAGGTGGGTCGTGTCCGCTATGTCGTTTATGACGGTAAGTATCTTCCCTATCTCCTTCGACCTCTCGCCGAGGCGGTTAACGACGAGGGCCGTGGAGGCCACCTCCTCGCTCACCTTCTCTATCCCCTCCCTCGTCTTCACGACCGACGCCATGCCGAGGTCCTCGGCGTCCACCCTGACACGTTCCGCGAGCTCGGCCTGGCTCCTCGAATAGGCCTCGACCTCCTTGACGTTCTCTCCTATGTCGATGATGGAGGAGACGACGTCCTCCGTGTTCTTGAAGAGCTCGTCAACGTGGGAGGCCACCTGGTTTATGGAGACCGCTATCTCGTTTATCGACGACGTGGTCGACGAGCCGGAGATGAAGAGCTTCTCTATGTTGACCTTAACGTCCTCGACCGAGCCTGACATGGTGCGGACCGACTCCGAGACCTCGCTAGAGGAGCTACGGAGCGCCTCGGCCTCCTCCGCGACCGTCTTTATCGACGCGTCCATCTCCTGTATGGAGGCGGACGTGTCCTCGGCGGCCTGGAGCTGTTTTTTCGCAGCGTCTATTATCTTTTCCGAGGACGCCCCGATCTGCCGGGAAGCTGCCGAGACCTCCCTGGAGATGCCGAAGATGTCGCTGACCATTACCTGCATGCCCTCGACGAACTTATTGAACCACCTGCCCAAAAGACCTATCTCGTCGTTCGAGCTTATCTCGAGCCTCTTCGTAAGGTCGCCCTTGCCCTCGGCTATCGCCTTGAGCATGACGACCGCCCGGTCGATGGGGCGTGTGATGACGCCGGTCACGAGGAAACTGAGCGTCACGGCTATGGCGCTCATGGTCAGCAGGCCGTAGAATATCCACTTGTTCCTCGCCCCGTCGAGGATGCCGTACATCTCGTCAAGCGAGGTGGTTATCATGAGTACACCCCTCGCCGCCTCCTCGTGCTCGTGGCATGAGGAGCATTTGGGCCTGTACTCTATTGGCCGGAGATAAGTGAAAAGGCTTCTGTCCCCCTCGCTCTCGATGTACCAGGCCGCCTCTTTCTGCCCCTCGTTGAAGGCCTGGAGGACCTCCTTGAAATCGGGGTTGTTTATGCCCTTGGCGATGTTATTTAGCTTATTGGGGTGGTCGACGAGCCACTCGGGCTTTATCTCCCCGAATTCGGCCTTGACCGCCTCGAGGGTCTTGAAATCCTGGAAGGCCTCCTCTACGCCGTTAGACCTTATGAGCTGGACCCGCTCAACGCCCTTGATGGTCTTCAGGCCCTCTATGAGGAAGCGCGGCATGTCCGCGCGCTCGTCGAGCATGTCCTTGTAAATCGTGTGGAGTATGGGCTGGGCCATGAGTTCGCTCGCGTTGAAGCGCTCTCTCAAGAGGCTCTTCTCCTCCTCGTTTATGACGAGATAGATGAGCGCCCCGAAGCCGATGAGGGTGAGCCCGATGGTAAGGGTCAGTATCTTGGATTTCAAGCCCTGCCGGAACATCGCATTACCCCTGGAATGTCTCGGCGCAAGCCGGAAGAAAGGTCAGCAAAAACGCGGTACGGCGAAATGGATGAAAGGTCGTTCTCCGCAAGGAAAAACGGCTTGCACGTTTGAAGGTATTATAAGATTTCAGGGCGCGGAATTCTATCGAAATGGGACTGTCCCCGTCATGAGGTTATCCCGGGCCGGTCCCGGGCGCATGCCCGCCGTCAGGCTGCGTTCCATCATATCGGACGATGACGGTGTTACTTTAGCTGGAATGGCCAGGCTGAAGGGCGTTATCTCCTGGCCTTTTTAGGCGCAGGCCTTGACCTCAGCACCTCTATTTCCATCCTCCTCGCGTCAAGCTCGGCTGTAAGGGCCGTGACCCTCGACTTCGTGTCCCCGAGCTCCTTCTGGAGATAGGCGACCTCGGCCTGGAGCGCGCCCTTTTCCCCGTCGAGTTCCGAGATGCGGGCCTTGAGGTTCTCGTTCTCCTTCTTTATCGACTGCCCGCAGCCCGAAATTACAAGCAATGCCGCCAGCGCGGTCCCCAGGTAAAGAACTCTTCTCATCCCCCAGTCCTGCAACTCCCTTCAATGCCGGATTGCGCGATTGTACGAAAAAGCCCGGAGAGCTGTCAAGGCCCAAAAAAGGTCCTCGCCGGACGGGCAATTGCGCCTGGTCGCTTTCATGGGAGCTGTCGGCAGCACATCTGATACAAGCATTTGGTTCTATCAACAAAAAAAGAGCAAAAAACCCTGCAATATGGTATTCTTACGGCTGTCACCGGCGGTTTCGAAGCCGGGTGAAAAACGAGGCAACCTCTAAAAATTAGAGATTTTTCCCGCTTTTCCCGGAAGGCCGGGAATAAAAAGCGGAGCATATATGGCAATATGTGAGCATTTTTATTCCCGTAACTACACAGAATCCGGGGAAAAGATCGAGTTTTCAGTAGCTTGCTGAAAAACTCTATTTTTATTCAGGCTGCTCAAAAAGCTCCAGATGCGAGGCCCCGTTGGAATAGGGGTGCGAGGAATGAGGCGTACTTTATCGTGTACGCCTTCGTAGCCAGCGACGTAGCCTTCGAAGCAGATGGACTTTTTCAGCAGCCTGCCAGAGGTTGCCATAATTGACTATGCTACATATACTGTGATATTGTAGGTTGCTTATGAGAAGGCCCATCCACTGCCCTTCCCCCGAAGTATTCAAGGAATTAGCCAAAACGCGCAATATTGTGCCCGTCGTGAGGGAGATCCTCGCGGACACCGACACGCCTGTCTCCGCCTTCATGAAGATAGACGGAGGCGGCGACGCGTTCCTCCTCGAAAGCGTCGAGGGCGGCGAGAAATGGGGCAGGTACAGCATCCTCGGCAACTCACCCAGGAAAGTCGTACGGGGCTCGGGGAGAAAGCTTGAAGTAATCGAGAACGGAAGAACAAAAATACTTGAAGGCAACCCGCTAGACATCATACGGGAGATGATGTCCGCGTACGACCCGGCTGAGGTCGAGGGCGCGCCCAGGTTTTCGGGCGGCGCGATCGGCTACATGGGCTACGACATAGTCCGCCATATAGAGGTCCTCCCGGATTCAACCCCCAAGGAGCTCGGCCTCGACGACATATACCTCATATTCACCGATACCTTCCTCGTCTTCGACAACGTCGAGCACAGGATAAAGATAGTCTCGAACGCATACATGAACGAGGGAGACGACCCTGACAAGGCCTACAAAGACTGCGTTGAGAAAATTGACGCGCTGGTCCGGAAGATGAGGGGGCCGGCGCCTGGGACTTCCGTCATAAGAGAAACCGACGCGATATTGAACGAGGGGCGCAGGCTTGAGACCGTCTCGAACTTCAAGAGGGAGGAGTTCCTCCGGGCGGTAGAGCGCATAAAGGAGTACATCGTCGAGGGCGACATATTCCAGGCTGTCATATCGCAGAGGTTCTCCGCGCCGCTCGCCTGCGACCCGTTCGAGATATACCGGGCGTTGAGGGTCATAAACCCCTCCCCCTACATGTTCTTCCTGAGGCTCGGGGAAGCCACCCTCGTCGGGTCCTCTCCGGAGATACTCGTCAGGGTCGACGGCGGGAGCGTGAACGTAAAGCCCATAGCAGGCACGCGGAAACGCGGCAGGGACGAGGGCGAGGACACATCGCTCGAAAAGGACCTCCTTTCAGACCCCAAGGAACTCTCGGAGCACATCATGCTCGTGGACCTCGGGAGAAACGACGTGGGCAGGGTCGCACGGGCCGGGACTGTCGAGGTGGACGAGCTGATGGCGATCGAGAGGTACTCGCATGTCATGCACATCGTCTCCAACGTAAAGGGCGAGCTCGTAAAAGGCATGGGCCCGTTCGACGCATTAAAGGCCTGCTTCCCCGCGGGCACCCTCACCGGCGCGCCCAAGGTGCGGGCAATGGAGATAATTGAGGAGCTCGAGCCCTCGAAGAGGGAGGTCTACGGCGGCTGCGTAGGGTACTTCGGCTTCTCAGGAAACATGGACATGTGCATAGCCATACGGACGCTCGTCATATCAGGGGGCCGCATACACATGCAGGCCGGGGCTGGCGTGGTAGCCGACTCGGTCCCCGAAAAGGAGTTCGAGGAGACCGAGAACAAGGCAAAAGGCATGCTCAAGGCCGTCGAGATGGCAATGGAAGGGCTTTTCTGAATATGATACTCATGATAGACAACTACGATTCCTTCACCTTCAACCTTGTCCAGTATTTCATGGAGCTCGGCGAGGACGTCCTGGTAAGAAGGAACGACGCCATAAAGGTCTCGGACATCGAGAAGCTCGCGCCCGGCGCGATAGTCGTCTCTCCGGGGCCGTGCGACCCGCCCAGGGCCGGCATTTCGGTCGAGGCCATAAAGGTTTTTGCAGGGAAGATACCCATACTCGGGGTATGCCTCGGCCACCAGGCTATTGGCTACGCCTTCGGCGGGGAGATCGTAAAGGCACCGCGCCTCATGCACGGCAAGACCTCGATGATATACCACGACGGGAAGACCGTATTCGAGGGCATCCCGAACCCGTTCGAGGCAAACCGCTACCATTCGCTCATCGTAAGGAAGGAAAGCCTGCCCGAATGCCTCGAGATAAGCGCCTGGACCGAGATGGACGAGATAATGGGCCTCCGGCACAAAGAGCTTCCGATAGAGGGCGTCCAGTTCCACCCGGAATCGATACTCACGAAGGCCGGGAAGGATATTTTGAGGAACTTCCTCAGGACGTACCGGGCCCGGGAGGCGAGAAGCAATGATTAAGGAAGCCCTTGGGAAGGTCATAAAAGGAACGGACCTGAGCGAGTCCGAGATGTCCGGGGTCATGAACGAGGTCATGACCGGCGCGGCGAGCCCTGCCCAGATAGGGGCGTTCCTCACCGCGCTCAGGATGAAGGGCGAGACCGTCGACGAGATAACCGGCGCCGCCAGGGTCATGCGCGAGAAGGCCACGAGGATAGACGCGCCCGAGGGCGCCGTCGATACCTGCGGCACGGGCGGGGACGAGTCCATGACCTTCAACATCTCGACCGCCGCCGCGCTCGTAGCCTCCGCTGCGGGCGTAACCATAGCCAAGCACGGGAACCGCTCCGTATCGTCCAGGTGCGGGAGCGCTGACGTGCTCCGCGCCCTCGGCGTAAACATAGAGGCCGAGTGCGCGAGGGTCGAGGAGTGCATACGCGAGGCCGGAATAGGCTTCCTCTTCGCGCCCATGCTCCACGGCGCCATGAAATACGCGGCCCCGGTAAGGAGGGAGATAGGCATAAGGAGCGTATTCAACATCCTCGGCCCGCTCACGAACCCGGCTGGCTCCAAGAGGCAGGTAATAGGGGTCTACGACCCGGCGCTCACGGACACGCTCGCAAAGGTGCTCTTTAACCTGGGCTCAATCCGCGCCTTCATCGTCCGGGGCGAGGACGGCCTGGACGAGATAACGCTTGCCGCCGAGACGAAGATAACGGAGCTTAAGGACGGCTCCATCCATACCTATCACCTCAAGCCCGAGGACCTGGGCTTCGAGAGGTGCGCGCCCGGGGACCTTAAGGGCGGCGGGCCTGACGAGAACGCCGATATCATACTCAACGTCCTCCGGGGAGGAAAAGGCCCTGCAAGGGACATCGTAATACTGAACGCGGCCGCCGCGATAACCGCGGCAGGCTCCGTACCTGGCTTTAGAGAGGGCGTTGCCGCCGCAAGGGGCGCCATAGATTCGGGCAAGGCCCTCGAGAAGCTCGAAAAGCTAAAGGAAATATCCAACAGATGATACTCGACGACATACTTCAAAACAAAAGACTGGAGATAGAGAAGGCCAAGGCCGAGTTCCCCATTGACGGCATAATGGACAAGCTCACCAAGGTGCCCAGGCCCAAGGACTTCGAGAGGGCCGTCGCCTACAGGGGCGGCGCGGACCGCATACGGATAATAGCCGAGATAAAGAGGGGCTCCCCTTCCAAGGGGATGATACGGGAATACTTCGTGCCTGCCGAGATAGCGCGCGGATACATAGAAGGCGGCGCAGCGGCCATCTCGGTCATAACCGACGAGAAGTTCTTCATGGGTAAGCTAGAATACCTCACGGCCTTGAGAGGCAACATAAGGCTTCCGCTACTCCGGAAGGACTTCATCATAGACGAATACCAGGTCTATGAATCGAGGGTATCCGGGGCCGACGCGCTCCTCCTCATCGTCGCGGCGCTCCCGAAGGACGAGCTTAAGAGGCTCCTCGGCCTTACCTGCTCGCTCGGCATGTCCGCCCTTGTAGAGGTGCACGACGAAAAGGAACTTGAGACGGCTTTGGACTCGGGCGCCAGGATAATAGGCGTAAACAACAGGGACTTGAAGACCTTCAAGACCGACCTTGAGACGACTGAGAGGCTCGCCCCTTACGTGCCGAAGGACAGGGTCCTCGTAAGCGAGAGCGGCATAAACACGCACGATGACATACTGAGGCTCAGGGAATGCGGGGTCGAGGCCTTCCTCATCGGAGAGGCGCTCATGAGGGAGGAGAACTTCAGAAGGAAGCTGAGGGAACTTAGAGGTGTCAAAGAGTATACGGGTAAAGATATGTGGAATCACAAACCTTGAGGACGCGCTCAAGGCCGCCGAGCTCGGGGCCGATTCGCTTGGCTTCATCTTCTACAAGAAGAGCCCGAGGCACATAAGCCCGAGGACGGCAGGGCTCATAATAAGGGAGCTGCCGCCTTTCGTGACCCCTGTCGGCGTCTTCGTGGACGAGGAGCTTTCAAGGGCTGCCGCGACCGTTGCCGAGACGGGAATATGCACGGCGCAGCTACACGGCAACGAGACGCCGGAGTACTGCGAACGGCTCGGCATAAAGGTAATAAAGGCCATAAGGGTCAGGGACATGGCCGACATAAACAGGCTCAGGCCCTACAGCGTCTCGGCCTACCTCCTCGACACCTTCAAGGAGGGGGTCCACGGCGGCACAGGCGAGACCTTCGACTGGGACATAGCAGTGGAGGCAAAGGCGCTCGGGCGCATCGTACTCTCAGGCGGCCTGAACCCGGAAAACGTGAAAGAGGCCGTGGAGAAGGTCAGGCCATACGCGGTGGACGCCTGCTCCGGCGTGGAGATGAAGGACAGGCCGGGCAGGAAGGACCACGCAAAGCTTAAGGAATTCATGGAGCGGGTAAGAGGATGAGAAAAACAGGCAAGGGCAGCAGGGCTTCGGCGCAAAATGGTTCACGACCCGGCAGGGTACCGGACAGGCTCGGCCACTTCGGCATCTACGGCGGAAGATACATCTCCGAGACCCTTATGCCCGCCGTGGTGGAGCTCGAAGAGGCCTATCTAAAGTGGAAGAAAGACCCGGAGTTCAAGAAGGAATTCGCCTACTACCTCGGCGAGTACGTCGGAAGGCCGACCCCGTTATACTACGCGGAGAGGCTCACGAAGAAGGCCGGCGGCGCCGACATATTCCTTAAAAGGGAGGACCTCTGCCACACCGGCGCGCACAAGATAAACAACACCATCGGCCAGATACTCCTCGCGAAGAGAATGGGGAAGAAACGCGTCATTGCGGAAACCGGCGCGGGCCAGCACGGGGTGGCGACCGCCACGGTCGCGGCGATGTTCGGCCTCGAATGCGAGATATACATGGGAGAGGACGACATAAAAAGGCAGCTCCCCAACGTCTTCAGGATGAAGCTCCTGGGCGCGAAGGTGACCCCCGTGACCTCGGGCAGCAGGACGCTTAAAGACGCCATGAACGAGGCGCTCCGTGACTGGGTAACGAACGTCTACAATACCTTTTACATAATAGGGACTGTCGCGGGGCCGCACCCCTACCCCATGCTCGTCAGGGACTTCCAGTCGATAATAGGCGTTGAGGCGAGAAAGCAGATGCGGGAGATGACCGGCGGGCTTCCCGAGCTGCTTGTTGCCTGCGTGGGCGGCGGCAGCAACGCCATAGGCCTTTTCCACGCATTCCTCGAAGACAGGAAAGTCAGGATGGCGGGGGTCGAGGCCGGGGGCGAGGGCTTGAGGACCGGCAGGCACGCGGCATCGATAAACGGCGGAAGGGTCGGCGTGCTCCACGGCAACAAGACCTATCTCCTGCAGGACAATTACGGCCAGATAATAGACACCCACTCCATATCGGCAGGTCTCGACTACCCCGGCGTAGGCCCGGAGCACGCGTACCTCAACGATACGGGCAGGGTCGGGTATACTACCATCACCGATAAAGAGGCGCTCGAAGGCTTCAAGGCGCTTACGCTCTCAGAGGGCATCATACCCGCGCTCGAAAGCTCCCATGCGGTCGCGTATGCCATGAAGGCGGCAAGGGAGATGAAGAAGGGCTCGAAGATAATAGTCTGCCTCTCGGGGAGGGGCGATAAGGACCTGAATACCGTATCGAAGGCCTTCAATTTCGAGATATGATATGCCCATGCATACACCAAGAGGGGTCGAGATGGCCGTAAAGGGAAAAAACAGGATAGAATCACTATTCGAGAGGCTCAGGGCGGACGGGAGAAAGGCGCTGATCACATTCGTCACAGCCGGCGACCCTGACCTCGCGACCTCGAAAAAAATCGTCCGGGAGCTTGAGAGTGCCGGGGCAGACCTCATAGAGCTCGGCATCCCCTTCTCCGACCCAATGGCGGACGGCCCGACGATACAGGCCTCGTCGGAGCGCGCTCTCAAGAAGGATGTCCATATCGATGAAGTGCTGGGACTCGTCCGCGAGATAAGGAAAGGAAGCGAAATACCGATCGTCCTCTTCGGCTACTATAATCCGGTCTTCAGCTACGGCCTTAAGAGGTTCGCGAAGGAAATCCGCGCCGCCGGGGCAGACGGGGTCCTCATAGTGGACCTCCCCGCAGAGGAGGCCGACGAGCTCAAAGCTGAGCTCGACAGGAACTCCGTGGACCTCATATTCCTCCTTACGCCCACGAGCGACGAGAGGAGGATGCGGCTTGTGGCCTCGAAGGCGTCGGGGTTCATATACTTCGTAAGCGTCACGGGGGTCACCGGCGCTCGGAAGAGCGTCTCTGCTGACATCCCCGCTTATGTGAGGCGCTTAAGGAAATTCACGAAGCTTCCGATAGGAGTGGGCTTCGGCATCTCGACGCCAAAGCAGGCGCGCGAGGTCTGCAAAAGCGCGGACGCGGCTGTAGTCGGGAGCGCGATCGTAAACATAATCGCGGGCATGAAGGGCTCGAAAAAGCGCATGGGCGAGCTTGGGGCTTTTGTCTCGGGGCTTAAAAAAGGCATAAGCAGGCCTTAAATAACGGCATAGAGGCAACCTCGTTTTGAGATCTTTCCCGCAATCAAGGAAGGCCGTAATCAAAAGCGGAGCATACATGATAACAAGCGTGCATTTTTATTCTTGTAACCGCAAAGAGTCCGGGGAAAAGACCAATTTTCAGAGGTTGCCTTCAAGACCGGAGGAAATATGATCTGGTTCAAGAAAGACCTCTTCACGAACGGGGAAGAGAGCAAAAGCGTCAAGGTCCCTTTCGGGCTTTGGGTGAAATGCGACCACTGCGGCGAGATAATCTACAAGAAAGAGGTAGAGCGCAACCTCGACGTCTGCCCCAAGTGCGACTACCACTTCCGCATCTCCGCAAAGGCCAGGATAGAGATAACCTTCGACGAGGGGACATTCCGCGAGTTCGACCAGGCAATGGAGCCGGTGGACGCCCTGGAGTTCAGGGACGTAAAGAAGTACAAGGACAGACTCAAGTCGGCGCAGAGGGAGACCGGGCTCAAGGACGCGATGGTCTCCGGCGAGGGCCTCATAGGCGGCGAGCGGGCTACCGCCGCTGTCTTCGAGTTCTCGTACATGGGCGGCTCGATGGGGTCGGTAGTGGGCGAGAAGATCGCCCGCGCGGTGGAGAGGGCGGTCGAAAGCCGCTCCGGCGTGGTCATATTCTCGTCGTCCGGAGGGGCCAGGATGCAGGAGTCGATACTTTCGCTCATGCAGATGGCCAAGACCTCGGCTGCGCTCGCGAAGCTCCGCGAATCAGGGCTCCCCTACATATCGGTCCTCACCGACCCAACGATGGGCGGCGTCTCGGCGAGCTTCGCCATGCTCGGCGACGTGATAATCGCCGAGCCCAGGGCTCTCATCGGCTTCGCGGGCCCCAGGGTCATAGCCGAAACAATTAGGCAGAAGCTCCCTGAAGGCTTCCAGAGGTCCGAGTATCTCCTCGAGCACGGCATTATCGACATGATAGTCGAAAGGAAGCTCATGAAGGAGACGATCTCGAAGCTCCTTTCCATGCTCAAGGGCTGAATCCCGCCAACATGTTGCTGAAAAATTCATGAACATATGCAGGCTGCTCAAAAAGCTCAAAATGCAAGTAGTCGAAAAATAAGGAATGAGGCATACTTTTTTGTACGCCTCATTGACGAATTTTGAAGACGACACAGCAGATTGGGCTTTTCGAGCGGCATGCCGACCCGGCCCTCAGATTCCTCTATGGCCTCGAGAAGCACGGCATAAAACCCGGCCTCGGGAGAATAAATAAAATAGTCTCGCTCCTCGGAGGCCCCCAGAAGAGCTTCCCTGTCGTTCACGTGGCCGGCACCAACGGCAAGGGTTCCACGTCCGCCATCATAGCATCCATACTCCAGGAAGCCGGCCTCCGGACAGGCCTTTACACCTCGCCCCACCTCGAAAAGTTCAATGAGAGAATACGCGTCTCCGGGAAGATGATAACCGGACCGGAGCTCATCCGCGCGGTCAAGGCCGTCAGGTCGGCGGCGAGGAAGATGGCCGGCAGCTCCCCCCTCACTTTCTTCGAGTTCACGACCGCGATGGCGTTCCTGCATTTCAGGGAAAAGAAGGTCGATATGGCGGTAATCGAGACCGGCATGGGCGGGAGGTTCGACGCGACGAACGTAGTCACCCCGGAAGTGTCCGTGATAACAAACATAGGCATGGACCATACGCGCTTTCTCGGCAAAAGCCTCGAAGACATAGCCTTTGAAAAGGCGGGGATAATAAAACCAGGAACGCCTGTGGTAACGGGAGAGGGCAGAAAGGGCCCCCTCTCCGTAATAAGGAAGACCGCAAAACGCCTGTCCGCGCCGCTCCATGTAATCGACAAGGATTTCAGCGCCACAGGCGGGCCGCGCTCATTCGCTTACGATGGAGTCAACAGCCGCCTTGTAAGCCTGAAGCTCGGGCTCCTGGGCCCCCACCAGGTAAGGAACGCGGCGTGCGCGCTCGCGGCAATAGAGGTGCTCAGGGGAAAGGGCTTCGAAATCCCGGCAAAGGCTGCAAGGGAAGGACTTAAAAAAGCCGCCTGGCCGGGCAGGTTCGAGATCATCTCAAGAAGGCCCCTGGTCGTGCTCGACGGCGCGCACAACCCGGCCGGCGCAAGGACGCTCGCCCTTGCACTTGAGGGCCTTGGGAAAAAACCCGTGCTTGTGCTTGGCGTAATGGCGGACAAGGACATGGACGGCATACTCAGGGAGATCCTCCCCTCGTGTGGGACGGTAATCGCTACGAGCCCGAGGAACGAGCGCTCCGAGAACGCCTTTGCGCTGGCTGAAAAAATAAAACGGCTCGGGAAAGATGCAGTCGCAAGGGAAAGCGTAAAAGAGGCCGTTAAAGAGGCCGTCCTGAGGGCAGGCACGCACGGCGCGGTCTGCGTGACAGGCTCGCTCTTCACGGTCGGAGAGGCAAGGGGTTATCTGAGGAGGGCCGTCCTGCTTAAAAGGTACATCCTTTTTATTTAAATCAAATTAAACTTATCGCCGATGACTTTTCCGCGCTTCCGCGCGGTTTCGAGGGTAAGGCTCGCTCGCTTGCCCCCTCCCCCACCCCGTGAACACACAAAAGCGAGCAGAGACCCCGGAGCTTTTTCGGGGTCGAGCGAGCGGATGCAAATCCGGAAATCTTCCTCTTGTGTCGGAGATTCCCGGCGTTACGCCGGGAAATCTTCAACGGGCCCCTGAAGTCGCTCCGCTCCTGACTTCCTCGGCCCGTTCACGCTCATCCTCCCTTATGCTACGCTCACCTTACCCTCCGGGGTTTGTTTAATGACAAAAACCACCATTACTGCTCCTGTTTTTGCTTTTCAAAACAACCCAGGGGCATAAGGCGTTGCGAGCATAAGGCTGGGGGAAGGGCGAGCGAGGCGAGGAAGCAGGAGCTCGGCCCCAAGGGGCCGAGCGACATAAGGGCCGAGCTCGGAGGATGGAGGCGGAGAGCGAGCCGAGCCTTATGCCCAAAAAAAGCGCGGCAGCGCGCAAAAGGCCTTTTTCCAAAAGAAAATATATAGACCTCGGTTTTTTACCTTTAAGAGACACCGAGCACAAGGTGGCCAGCTTTGCCTTGTAAAAACCCCCTTCATGTGCTAATTTTTTTCGCTAATCCGCATCTACTCCCCAAGGCAAGGAAACGGTGGCGACCGCAATAAGACCCTTACTGATAACGCTCCTCCTTTTTTCTTTTGCGCTCGCCGGGGCCGCATACGCCCAGGAGGAGAGGCCCCACGGCGAGCTCTTCAGCCCTGACATGCCTGTCGAGATAACGGCGGACTCGATAACCTACGACAGGGCCGCGGACAGGTATCACGCCTCGGGGAACGTCGAGATAGCCCAGGAGGGCATCTCCGTCAGGGCGGATACCGCGATACTCGACATGGCGGCGGGGGTCGGAACCGTCTCGGGCAACATAAGGGCGGTTGACGAGGGCGGGAGCGCCCTCACGGGCAACACCCTCCAGTTCAACATAAGGGACAAGACCGCCGTGCTCGCGAACGGCAGGCTCTTCTACCGCGAGGGCAACGTCCACCTTACCGCGGACTCCATCAGGAAGACCGGCCCGGAGTCCTACGCGGCGGAGCGCGTGACCTACACAACCTGCGACTGCCCACCGGAGGAAGACCCGGACTGGAGCTTCGCGGCCACCTCGGCGCGCGTAACGGTGGGCCGGTACCTTACAGGCTGGAACGCGAGGTTCTACATAAAAGGCGTCCCTGTCCTCTACTCGCCCTATATATCAATCCCTATAAAGCGCGAAAGGCAGTCGGGCTTCCTCCAGCCAAGGCCCGGCTTTTCGGAATTGAGGGGCTTCATCCTCGACACCTCCTATTTCTGGGCCATTGCCAGGAACCAGGACGCCACCTTCTACCTCGACGTGGAGTCGAGGCGCGGCCTCGGCAAAGGCGCCGAATACAGGTATATCCGCACCCGGAAGAGCTCCGGCGAGATATTCCTCTACCAGTTCCAGGAAAAAAGCATAGAGAGGGCCAGGGAATTCAGGCAGGACGTTGACAACCTTTCAAGGCCGGAGGAGGCTACCGACAACAGGTGGAGGCTCAGGCTCGTGCACAGGGAGCTTTTCGAGAGCGGCCTGAACCTCCGCGCAAACCTGAACCTCGTAAGCGACGACGAGTACTTCATAGACTTCGGAAGGGGCCAGGAAGAGCGCTCGCTGGAGGCGCTGGAAAGCAACCTTTCCGCCAGCTTCAACCGTGGCAACTGGAGCCTCGTGGGCCAGGCGAGGTTTTTCGACAACCTCCTTGACGCGGAAGACGACGAAACGCTCCAGAGACTCCCGGAAATAACGCTCGCGAGCACGGCGGAGAGGATATCCGGCACCCCCTTGTACTTCTCCAGCCAGTCCTCTTACGTGAACTTCTGGAGGGAGGAGGGCCTACGGGGGCAGAGGCTCGATTTCCGGCCCCGGCTATCCATGCCCATAAGGCCGGGCGGCTATTTCGATTTCCTGCTCTCTGCGGGCCCTGCGGCGACCCTCTGGTTCGTGGAGCGGCACCCCGAGAAAGACCGCTTCGACAGGTTCACATACGACGTTACCGCCGAGCTGACCACTACATTCGTCCGGGTCTTCAGGGCCGAAGAGCCCGGCGTTACCGCCCTCAGGCATACTCTGAGGCCCGGGATCGCTTACGTCTACGCGCCAGACATCTTTCAGGACGACCTTCCCAGCTTCGACGACCTCGACAGGATATCGGCCGCTAACAGCATAAGCTATTCCCTGAACTCCACGCTCACCGGAAGGAGCGGCGAGGGCGACGGGGCGGTCTATTTCGAGTACCTCTACCTCGACCTCAGGCAGAGCTACAACTTCCACGAGGCTGAAAGGGAGCTTGCAGGGCCGGGCGACAAGAAGAGGCCCTTTTCCGACGTCACGGGCGAGCTGATCTTGAGGCCCCTGCCGCTCGTGACCGGTGTGGCCAAGGGCACGCTCGACGTATACGAGAGCCACTTCACCGCCTACGAGGTCTCGGTGACCGCATCCGACAGGAGGGGCGACAGCCTTGCCGTATCCCACAGGTTCGTAAAGGACGGTGCCAACTACCTTGAAGGGTCGCTCCGGGCGCGGCTCCCAAAGGGGATCGACTTCACCTTCCTCAAGAGGTTCTCCTTCGACGAGCGGAGGTCCCTTGAGACATCCTACGGGATCGAGTACTTCCAGCAGTGCTGGAGCGCAACCCTCACCTACACGGAACGGCTCGAGGAGAAGATGGTATACCTGACCTTCAACCTGCTGGGCCTCGGCAGGGTCGCGGGCGTGCAGGGGAGGCTCGAACATTAACGAACCATTGACACCCGGAGCCCTGTTGGGTTAAACTGCTTTTTCAATTGAACTATATACCCTTGGAATTCAAGCCGTTCTGCCAATGCCGGACTTTCTGGTCCCTGGCGGGCGGCAATGGATTGAAAAGTCCTTATGCCTGATACGCAAGTCAACAAAACAGTCGCTGGGAAAGAACCCGTTGAGGTCGCCTGCGCCGGGTGCGGTTCGAGGTTCAGGCTCTGGGTCCCGGTTGAATCTTTTCCTGAATGGGAACAAGGCGTTAACATAAGCTGCGTAAGGTGCGGGGCGCGTTTCCTTGCAAAGAGGGAGGCCGAGGCCTTCGTCATAACGCCGGTTGCCGCCGAGAAGCCGGAACCCAAAGCGCCCGAAGCGCCGAAAAAGGAGGCTTACGAGGCCCCTGAGGAAAGAGCCGAGCCGGAGGCGGGTGTTGAGACTATCCTCCTCATAGAAGACGACCGTATCGCGAGGGAGATGGTGGAAACGGCGCTCTCGGACATCGGCTTCAGGATAGTAAAGGCAAAGAACGCCTCAGAGGCGCTCACGGCAGCCCGGAAGGAGCGGCCTGACCTTATCGTATCCGACCTCTATCTCAAGAACGCGGCCGACCCGTCCTCGGACATGGACGGCGGCGAGCTGCTCCAGAAGATGCAAGACGCCGGGACAGGCGCGCCGGCCATCATAACCACTGGCAAGGAGATATTCGACGACCTGCTCCTCGACCCCAGGTGGTTCGACCTCAAGGTAAAGGGCTTCATACAGAAAGGGAACCCGTTCTGGGTGGAGGAGCTTAAGCTAAAGGTAAAGGAAGTCCTCTACAAGGGATAAACGGCGATTGCAGAAAGATGAAACGGCCCGGGGGCGACCCGGGCCGTTTTGATTTCAGGCGGGACCTCTGAAAATTCAGGATTCTTCCCGCAATTCAAGGAAGGCCGGGAATGAAAAGCGGAGCATCATGGCAATATGTGAGCATTTTAATTCCTGTAACTACCCGGAGCCCGGGAAAATATCATTTTAGCGGTCGCCTTTCAGAGCTTCTTTTCAAGGAAGGCGTAGGCGCTGTGGTTGTGGATGGATTCCCAGTTCTCGGCCTCCACCCTGAACCACTTGAGCTTCTTCAGCTTCCCGAGGTTTATGGCCACTTCCCTTACCACGTCCTCAACGAACATGGGGTTGTCATAGGCCCTCTCGGTCACGTACTTCTCATCCGGCCTCTTCAAGAGCGAGTAGACCGGGCTCGATGCCGACCTTTCGACCGCCGCTATTATGTCCTCGAGCCAGACGAACCCCTTGAAGCGGACCCCGACCTTGACCTTGCCCCTCTGGTTGTGCGCGCCCCTCTCGCTTATCTCTTTCGAGCAGGGGCAAAGGGTCGAGACCGGCACCTCGACCTCGAGCATGAAATCCCTTTCGGCCCCGAGCACCCCGAGATACCTGCACCTGTATTCCATCATGCCCCTGGATTTCGAAACCGGCGCGCTCTTCTCGATGAAATAGGGGAACTCGACCTCCAGGTGGGCGGTTGAAGCCGATAGCTTCACCTTCATCTTCTCCAGTATCTGCGGGAAGTTCTTTACCGTGAGCTCGCCCCTGTGCTCGTTAAGTATCTCGACGAACCTCGACATGTGCGTGCCCTTGAACTGGTGCGGGAGGTCGACGTACATGCTTATGGTAGCCACCGTGTGCTGGAATTTGTTCTTCCTGTCGAGCACCACGATAGGGTAGCGGATGTCCTTCACACCCACCTTGTCGATGGGTATCTGCCTGTAGTCCGGCTCGGCCTGGACGTCCCTCAGTTTCTTAACCGGCATCCGGCCCCTCCTATTCATAATAAGCAGCAGCCGCGCTCTCGGATTCCCATACCCTGACCTTCGAGACCTTCACGGCGCCGAAGCCGCCGCCTTCGAGGGCCGCCGATACCTCCTTGAAAATATGCCTTGCGATGTTCTCGGCAGTCGCGTTCTCCTTGTCGAACGGCGGCACCTCGTTCAGGTACTTGTGGTCGAGCCGGTCGATTACGCCCCTCGCCTTTTCCTTGAGCGACTTGAAATCGACTACCATGCCGAGGCCGTCGAGACTCCCGGAGCGCACCTCCACCTCCACCTTCCAGTTGTGGCCGTGGAGGTTCTCGCAGGCCCCCTGGTAGCCCCTCAGGTTGTGAGCGGACGAAAACCAGGAAATTATCAAAAGCTCGTACATCCCCTCAGTTTATCATATCCGGACGCCTTGAAATCAAGTGGAATTCCAGCCCCCTTTCTTTTCCTTGACACGCCCATGCCGCAACCGCTATCCTGAACCGGTGAGACCGACGGCAACCTTTTTACGCGCTTCAAGGGCGATCAGGACGGCCCTCCTGTCGATATCCGTCCTGGCCCTGGCAGCCGCCATCCCGCTCTTTTCAGCGGATAATGCCCAGGCCAGGGCCGAAAGGGCTCTTTTTGACGCCGCGGGCCAGCCTGCCGGGCCGGGCCTCACGGCAAAGGCACGGAAAACTGTATTCGACCTCTCTCATTCCGAGATATTCTCGCCCGTAAGGGCGGGAGAGCTGGATTATTCCTCTTTCTATTCGCTCATAAGGGACAGCGGCACGGGGGCCGAGGTCGGGGTGAACGAGGGGCCGGTTACCGCTGAATCGCTCGAAGGGGTCGGGACCTATATAATAGCCGGTCCGGCCCGCGGTTTTTCGCCCGGTGAGTCAGCGGCGCTCAAGGGGTTCGTCGAGCGGGGCGGGAACCTACTGGTGCTCCTCCACATCTCCCCTCCTGTCGCGTCGCTTACGCACGAGTTCGGCATCATAGTCTCGAACTTCGTCGTATGCGAGAGGTCCGGCCTGATAGGCGGGAAGCCTCAGGATTTTCTGGTCACCAGATTCGCGGCGCACCCGGTTACATCCGGGCTCAAGGGGATAGCCGTATACGGCACTTGGGGGCTTCTGCCGGTGAACGGGGCCTCTCCGGTCGCGATGACCTCCGGGGCCGCGTGGGCCGACCTTGATAGAAATAGGGAATTCAGGGAAGGCGAGCCGGTAGAGGAGTTCGCTATCATAGCCGTGCGCGAGCTCGGGGCAGGCAAGGTCGTGGTCGTGGCCGACGACGCGCCCTTTCAGAACCGCTTCATAAACGACGCGGACAACAGGAAGCTCGCCGAAAACATAATCAGGTGGTTCAAGCAGCGGTAATATGAGAAGCGTCTGGAAATTTTTTTCATCTGTCTACCTAACCATATTCCTTGCCGTCATTATCTGCGCCATTTCGGCCTGGGGCTCGATGGTCGTCGTAAGGAACCAGCGTTTCTTCAGCGCGCTCGACCACGAGGTGCTTTTCCCCTTCCTCCTTTCCCTGAAAACGGAATACATCGGGCTTACGCTCTGGGTCTGGGCCCTCATATTCCTTACGGCCGTCTTCGCCGTGAACACGGTCGTATGCACGGCTGACAAGGCCTGGTCCGTCATCCGGACGAGGAAGCCCTGGCAGGCCCTTTTCCCCCACATAGTGCACGTCGGCTTCCTTATCGCGCTCCTCGGGCACCTGGTGGGTAGCGTCTGGGGTTTCAGGAGCTACGGCCATGTGCTCTATAAGGGCGAATCCATCCCTGTCCCATACCAGAGCGGCGTCCAGGTAAGGCTCGACGAGACGGAGATGAGGGCGGGCATAAGGGGCGACCTTGATTACCTCCGGACCAGGCTTACGCTCGTAAACGAGGACGGGAGCGAGGTCGTCACCAAGGACATAGGCCTTAATAACCCCCTCATATGGAAGGGCATAGCCTTTTACCATTTCGACCAGGGGCAGAGCCCGACCGGGCTCGTTTTGGACGCGGGCGGCCGCACTTCCGAGGTCGCCCTGGAGGGCTCCTTCAGCGCCCCTGACGGGAGCACATACAGGCTCGGGAGCGTTTACCCGGATTTCGCGCTCGACGAAAGCGGCAGGCCATTCAGCCGCTCTGGCCTCTTCGCCAACCCGCATATCGAAATAATATCGGCTGGCGGAAGCGTCTACTTCCTCAACATCTCCGAGCCCGGCACGTCCGTTACCGGCGCGCGGCACGCCATAACGCTCAAGGGATACGTGTTCACCCCGTACGTCGTCCTCACCATCAACAAGGACCCGGGCATCGGTTTCATAATAGCCGGCTCGATTGTCCTGGTCGTCGGAATGGTGCTCCTACTCTTTTTCAGGGGCGAACGGGCCGAGCTCGTCCGGCCCAGGCCGGGGGTGGAGGAGAGGGGCGCTTGATACAGGAGCTGCTCTTACTCGTCTTCTGGCTGGTCGTGATAGTCGCGGCGGCCGAGGTGTTCACAAACGCGATAGAGTCGCTCGGGGCCAGGCTCAAGTTCTCAGAAGGCGTCACCGGGAGCATTTTCGCCGCGGTCGGCACGGCGCTCCCCGAGACCATGGTGCCGCTCGTCGCCATATTCGGCGGCGGGAGCGTCCATGTCAGGGAGGAGGTAGGCGTCGGCGCGATACTCGGCGCCCCCTTCATGCTCTCGACCCTCGCCATGTTCCTCATCGGGGCGGCCCTCTGGCAGTTCCAGGGCACGAGGAGGAAGACCAGCCTCACGCCCGAGAGGAGCGGCTTCAGGAGAGACATCGAGTTTTTCCTCTTCGCCTTCACCCTGGCTTTTCTCGTCGCCTTCACCCCGCAGGAATACCGGCTCTTGAGGGTATTCATCGCGGCGGTCCTCGTCATAACGTACTTCTACTACATACTCGAGACCGTAAAGGCCAGCGCCGCGCTTGTCGAGGACGGGCACGCGACCGAGAACTCCAAGCCCCTTTACCTGGGGGTCGTCCTCAAGGACCGCATGTGGGTCATCGTCCTCCAGCTCCTCCTGGCGCTCGGGCTGATAATAGCCGGGGCAAAGGGTTTCGTGCACGGGGTCGAGTATCTTTCAGAGGCGCTCCGAATGCCTGTAATGGCGCTCGCCCTCCTCATAATCCCCGTGGCTACCGAGCTCCCGGAGAAGGTAAACAGCATAATCTGGATAAGGAGGGGCAAGGACACCATGGCCCTCGGGAACATCACCGGGGCCATGGTCTTCCAAGGCACGCTCCTGCCCGCTATCGGAATATTCCTCACGCCCTGGACAGTCAACCTGACGGTCGTAGCTAGCAGCGCCCTCACCATCGCAGCCGGCGTCTGGCTCTACTTCATCGCGATGAGGGTCAAAAGGATAGCCCCCTGGCTCTTCATAGTCAACGGCGCGCTGTACATGGCATTCGTCTACATAGTCCTCGTCATAGCGCGAGCATGAAAAACCCGGCGACCCTTTTCATGGCGACGAGGCCGCAGTTCCTCCCGGCGACCGCGGTCGCGGTCGGGCTCGGCGCATCAGTTGCCTGGCGCGAGGCCCGCGCGTTCGACATGGCTGTTTTCGCCTTGTCCATGCTAGCCGCCCTCCTCTGCCACGCGGGAATGAACACCCTGAACGACTATTACGACTCGAAGAACGGGGCCGACGACCTCAACAGGAGCGCGCTCACCCCTTTTACCGGCGGAAGCAGGTTCATACAAAAGGGCCTCATGACCCAGGGTGAGACGCTGGCGCTGGGTGCGGCCCTCGTTCTGGCCGGTGGTTTGACCGGCGCATACCTTGCGTTCACAATAAGCCCGGTCCTTTTCGTAATAGGGCTCCTCGGAATCGCCTCAGGGTACTTCTACTCGGCCCCTCCTTTTTTCCTGGCCGGACGCGGGCTCGGGGAGATTACGGTGGGCGTTACCTTCGGCCTCCTTATAGTGCTCGGGGCCTATGCGGCGCAGACCGGGTCAATCGGGGCAGGCCCGGCAATAGCCTCGCTCCCCCTCACCTTCCTCATAGCCGCCATACTTTTCGTAAACGAGTTCCCGGATTTCGAGTCTGACCGGGCCGCCGGAAAAAGGACCCTCGTAGTCCGTCTCGGGCCGCAAAGGGCCCGGTGGGGGCTCGCACTGATATTCGCGATGGCGTACGCGAGCGTCGTTGCCGGGGTCATCCTGGGCCTCCTTCCCACAGGGTCGCTTATCGCCCTCCTTACCGTCTTCATAGCCATACCTGGCGCGCTGCGCCTCCTCAGAAATTACGACCGGACGGGAGCGCTTACCCCGGCCATCAAGGCCGTGATCGCCATACACTTCTTTACAGGCCTCATACAGATAGCCGCGAACCTCGTCTGAGCGCTCCCGTTCGCGGGGTACAGTCCTTCCTTTTTCCAAGTCCCTTGCCCCCCGTGCCTTGACATACGGCGGCCCCGTACCTATCATTTAAGCAAAGGACGGCTTTGTTCCGGGGCCCCGGGCCGAAATTTTCCAACAGAAGGCGAAAGGAGGACAGCATGCCGCTTGAGAAATGGAACCCTTTAAGGGAGCTTGAGACGATGAGGAGGGAGATGGACAGGATATGGGACGACGTATTCCCGTCCAGGAAGATGGGCCTGTCCTGGAAAAGGCAGCCCGGCGCGCAAGCCGAGACCGGGGCCGCCACACCGGCCATAGACGTCATAGACAAGAACGACTCGGTTGTGGTAAAGGCCGAGATGCCCGGCGTTTCAAAGGACTCCGTAGACGTCACCCTCGAGGACAACGTCCTTACGCTCAGGGGCGAGCTGAAGGAAGAACCAGAGATAAAGGAAGGGAACTACGCCTACTCCGAGAGGAACTACAGGTATTTCCTCAGGGCCATAAGCATACCTTTCAAGATACGCAGGGACGGCATAAAGGCGTCTCTCAAGGACGGGGTCTTGAGCGTCGTCCTACCCAAGGCCGTGGAGGAGCAGACAAAGAAGATAACTGTCGAGGTCTCCGGACAGCCATAGTTATATACCATGAACGCCGCGGAGCCGCGCCTGGCGCGGCTCCGCAGGCGCTTACGCCTTGACCAACTTTCCAACAGGTTCCGAAAAACTCGAAATCACATTCAGGCTGCTCAAAAAGCTCAAGATGCAAGGAGTCGGAAAATGAGGAATGAGACGTACTTTTATCGTACGTCGCAATGACGAATTTTGAAGACGACGCAGCAGATTGGGCTTTTTCAGCAGCCTGCCAACCCTCATTCAATACGGGCCTGAAAGGAAGGCCTCCCGCCTGCCTGAATGTCTCCCGGAGAGGCGGTCCAGACAGTTATGCCGAGCCCTGCCGATGCCCTCAAAAGCCTCTCAAGATGCTTCCTGTCCTTTTCGTCGCGCATTATGAGGAGTATGCCCGGCTTCTTCCCGGTCACCGCGGCATAATAAAGGGACTGGCCTATTGCCTCGGCCCACTTGGGCGCGAAATCCACCTCGACCGCGTGCTCATCCGTAAGGCAGTCCACCCTGGCCCTGTCCGGCAGCACGAATTCCGCGGTACCGCCCGCCTGGCCGCACCAATGAGATTGATAATCCCGCTCGGGATGGCGCTCCCCTGCCAGGAGAGCGGACGGCGTAATCAGCAGGAGCGCCAAAAATACGTTCTTCATCCCTTTTCCCGTCCCTTCCGCCGGGCCCCTTGCCGGGGCGGCGGTTGTGGGCTATATTCATCAAGTCGCGGACGATTTCATCACACTGCTTGCAACGGGATTCGACGCAGACGTGCTGACGGGTGCGAAAGCGGCTTGTCGCATTATAGCAGACGAAAACGGTCCTGTACGGAATGCGCCAGGCTTGAAAGGAGAACTATTGAAAAAAGGCTTTCTTGCCGAAAGGATAGCTGATTACGCGCTTGGCCTGAAGTCCGCTGACCTGCCGCAAGCAATAGCGCACGAGGCCAAAAAGCGTGTCGTGGACTCCTTTGCCTGCATGCTCGGCGCTCTGGAATCCCCTCCGGCACGGGCCGCCATCGGAGCCTTGCCCGAAGTCTCGCGCGGGCTCTCGGCAACCGTCCTCGGAACGAAAATCCGCACGACACCTGAGCACGCCGCGTTCTCTAACGGCATACTGGTCCGGTATCTCGACTTTAACGACACATATCTCTCGAAAGAGCCCTCGCACCCGTCGGACAATATCGCCGCCGCGCTCGCAGCGGCTGAAGCGTCCGGCGCAAGCGGCACGGATTTCATAAAAGCGGTCGTTACGGCCTATGAGGTGCAGATGAGGCTCTGCGACGCGGCAAGGCTGAGGGACCGCGGATGGGACCACGTGGCCTACGGCGCGTTCTCGGCAACGGCCGCCGCTGCCATGCTCCTTGGCCTAGGAAGGGACGAGTTTGTGAACGCCCTCAACATAGCCGGGACCGTCTCCCCCGCGCTCCGGCAGTCGCGCGCGGGGGAGCTCTCGATGTGGAAGGGGTGCGCGTTCGCCAACACCTCTAAAGACGCGCTCTTCTCTGCCATCATGGCGAAGAACGGCATGACAGGCCCGGCCCCGATATTCGAGGGCGAGTTCGGGTTCGAGAAGGTCGTATCCGGCCCACTCGCGCTCTCTCCCACATTCGGCGGCGAAGGGGGCGAGCCGTTCAAGATACCCGACAGCTCGCTTAAGTTCTACCCCGCCGAGCACCATTCGCAGAGCGCCATAGCCGCCGCCATCGAGCTTGTTTCTGAAATTGAAGACATCAAGGAGATAGAGTCCGTCCGCGTAAGCACCTTCGGCGCGGGATACGAGATAATCGGCTCAGGCCCGGAGAAGTGGCGGCCCTCGACCAGGGAGGCCGCTGACCACAGCCTCCCCTTCCTCGTCTCCGCCGCGCTCATCGACGGGAACGTTAATCTCGCAACCTATTCCGAAAGGATGGACGACCCTGATTTGAAGGAGCTTATCCGAAAGGTAAGCGTCGTCAAAGACCCGGAGCTCGACAGGCTCTATCCGGAGGCGGTGCCGAACAGGGTCGAGGTCAGGCTATCATCCGGGAAGGTCCTTTCAAGCGAGGTCATTTATCCGAGGGGGCACCCGAAAAATCCGATGACGGAAAAGGAAATAGAAGACAAGTTCAAATATTTGAGCGGCTGGTATCTCGGGGACGGCCTTGCTGAAAAGGTCCTCCCGGCCCTCTGGGATATAGACCGGGCCGGGAGCATTGGCAAGATCATGGCCCTCTTCATAAGATGAGCTTGCATATCCAGAACAGGCTGGATGAACGGAATGAAATGGGTTATGCTTTTAGCTCCGCCCTGCAATCTTCGAGGCGGTTTTAGGACATGGCGGCAGATGAAGACCACATAAACTGCTTCCAATGCAGTCACTTCTACGTGACCTGGGACGAGTTCTTCCCCAGGGGGTGCAAGGCCCTGCGCTTCAAAAGCAGGGAGATGCCCTCTGACGTGGTAAGGAGGTCCTCGGGCATGGATTGCCAGCTGTTCGAAAAGAAAGAACGGGGAAGACGAAGCGGGTAAAAAGCTCTCCCGTTAAGGAGGTTTGAGGATCGATGGGACTAATTGACGCGTTCGACCCTTTCAGGGTCCTTAAGGCCGCTCTCGCAAACGGGGGCGAGTACGCGGACATCTACGTTGAAGACACCGCCAACACCTCGATAGTCGCCGAGGAAAAAAGGATAGAGCGGGTCGTAACCGGCAGGGACCGGGGCGCGGGGATACGGGTAATAGCAGGGCTCAAGACCTACTACGCGTACACGAACGACCTTACGGAGAAGGGGCTTATTGAAGTGGCAGGCGCGGTTGCCAAGGGGGTTAGCGAAGGGAAAGAAATAGGCGACCTGAACCTCACCAGGAAAGAGGCCGCGCCTGGTTTCGATATAAAGCGCCTGCCGTATAAGGCTCCGCTCGACGAGAAGGTCGGCTTTGTAAAGAGGGCCGAGAAGACGGCCTGGGCGTTCGATAAGAGGATACGGCAGGTCAGGGTCGTCTACGGCGACGGCCTCCGGAGGACCGCAGTCGTAAACTCGCTCGGCGAGTGGGTCGAGGAGGAGAGGAACGCGCTCCTCTTCCTCTGTAACGCCGTATCCGCCGAAGGCGATGTCATGCAGACCGGATACGAGCCGCTCGGCGGCATAATGGGCCTTGAGGCCTTTGACGAGACCCCGCCAGAGGCCATAGCCGAGGCAGCCGCAAAAAGGGCGATTATGATGCTCGCCGCAAGGCGGGCCCCCGGCGGGAGCATGGCCGTGGTTCTCTCAAGCGATGCCGGAGGCACCATGATACACGAGGCAGTGGGCCACGGCCTTGAGGCCGACCTCGCCTTACAGAACCTTTCGGTTTATTCCGGGAAACTCGGTGAGAAGGTAGCAAACGAATCCATAACGGTGCTCGACGACGCTACAATTCCATACAAGAGGGGCTCGTTCTTTTTCGACGACGAGGGCACCCCGGCGGAAAGGACCGTGCTCGTCGAGAACGGAATCCTCCGCTCGTACATGTGCGACAGGCTCAATTCCATGAAATCCGGCCTCAGGCCTACAGGGAACGGCAGGCGGGAGTCCTACCACCACAGGCCAATACCGAGGATGACGAACACCATAATCGCGCCAGGGAAGGAAAGCCCGGAGGCCATAATAAGCTCGCTTGAAAAGGGGCTATTCGTAAAGAAGATGGGCGGCGGCCAGGTGAATACCGTGAACGGGGATTTCGTCTTCGAGGTGACCGAGGGCTACCTTATCGAGAAGGGCAAAATAGGCGAGCCTGTCCGCGGCGCGACTCTTACCGGGAACGGCCCGGACGTGCTCATGAAGATAGACATGGTCGGCACAGACCTTGGCTTCGGCATAGGCACCTGCGGGAAGGACAGCCAGGGCGTGCCTGTCTCGGATGCGCAGCCTACTCTTCGTATTCCGGAGATTACGGTCGGGGGAGAGGCGAAGTAGCTCTGTCAAGGGATGTGATTTTCTGCTGAGGAGGAGCTTATGAGTGATTTGGTTCTTTCGCCTTATTGTGTGTACACAATTCTTCATTCCGAAAAGCTGCACGCTGCCTATGAGAAAGCCGGAAAAGGCGTATTTAAGGAAGAAACAAACTGGAAGTCGGGTTTCGAACTACTGCAAGAATCAAAGGAAGAAAACCAAATTCTTCCGATAATTTTCGCCGCCGCAGAATCGACCTCGAAACTTTTATACTGGGGTCGTCTAGTAGATATCAAAATTGAACAGCCTTCGGAAAAGAATTTTAAAACTACCTATAAGTTTGAGGCCCTGAAAAGGATAGGAAAAGGACATGTTAAAACAGATCTAATTTTGCGGTTCTCAGGTAAAAATATCTCAGAAGGTTACATCAGGCCTTATTCGATTTGCAGAACACCGGACTTCTTGAAGTAAAAGATGGAAGAAAGAGTAATAACCTTAAACTAAAAAGGAACTTACATTAAAATCAATTTGAGAAAACCCATGCTCCCTTGACACCTCCATGCCGCCTGCCTTAAAATACCCCACCTGCGACTCTCCCTAAAGGCATACGCTCCATGAAGCTTTCAGGCATTGTGATAGCCGTCCTTGCTCTCCTCTTCGCGATTTCCTTTGGCGTGGCAACCCGCATCGTAAACCCCTCTGAGAGCGTAAACGCCCTCTGGCTCGTCATTGCCGCCGCGTGCTTCTTCATAATCGCATACCGCCTTTACGGGGCCTTCATAGCCGCGAAGGTCCTGGCCCTTGACGACAGGAGGACCACCCCGGCAATTCGCCTGAACGACGGGTCTGACTTTCACCCCACGCATCCGCTTGTCCTCTTCGGCCACCACTTCGCCTCCATCGCCGGGGCAGGCCCCCTCATAGGCCCTGTGCTTGCCGCCCAGTTCGGCTATCTGCCGGGCTTTCTCTGGATACTCGTGGGAGCGGTCTTCGGCGGCGCGGTACACGACATGGTCATACTATTCGCTTCGGTCAGGAGGAACGGCTGCTCCCTTGCCGAGATAGCAAGGAAGGAGATAGGGCCGGTCGCTGGCTTCACGGCGGCGCTTGCCGTCCTCTTCATCATAATAGTCGCCCTTGCCGGGCTCGGGCTCGCGGTCGTGAACGCCCTATTCAAAAGCCCCTGGGGCACCTTCACCATAGCCGCCACAATCCCCATAGCCCTTTTCATGGGCATATACCTGCAGAAGCTCCGGCCCGGAAGGGTCGGGGAAGTGAGCGTCATCGGGATAGCCCTTCTCATAGCCGCAGTCATCGGCGGCAGCTATATCCAGGGCACTTTTCTTGAGCCCATATTCGACAGGGACAGGGAGTTCCTCATCTGGTCAATCGCCGTGTACGGCTTTTTCGCGTCGGTGCTGCCCATCTGGCTCCTCCTTGCGCCAAGGGACTACCTCTCCACCTTCATGAAGATAGGGACTGTCGTATTACTCGCCGCAGGGGTCATATTCCTTGCGCCCGAGATACAGATGCCGGCTGTGACGCGCTTCATCGACGGCGGCGGGCCCATAATCCCGGGCACCGTCTTCCCGTTCATGTTCATAACAATAGCGTGCGGGGCCATCTCCGGCTTCCATTCGCTCATAGCATCGGGCACGACGCCCAAGATGATAATAAGGGAGCGTGACATAAAGCCCATCGGATTCGGCGCCATGCTCGCGGAGGGGTTCGTCGCGGTCATCGCCCTCATAGCCGCGTCAGTCCTCATCCCGGGCGACTACTTCGCCATAAACACCACCCTCTCATTTGACGCGCTCTCGGCAATGGGCTTTGCCCCTGAAAAGATAAAAGAGCTCTCCGCAACCGTGGGCACCGATGTTGCCGGAAGGCCCGGCGGCGCGGTCTCGCTCGCCGTAGGCATGGCATACATCTTCAGCGCCCTCCCCGGCATGACAGGGCTCATGCCGTACTGGTACAACTTCGCGCTCATGTTCGAGGCGCTTTTCATACTCACCACCATAGACGGCGGAACAAGGGTGGCGCGGTTCATACTCCAGGAGTTCGGCGCTACTTTCTATAAGCCCCTGGGTAGGACGGGCTCCATGCCCGCCATCATAGTCCTCACGGCGCTTGTGGTAGCGGCATGGGGCTACCTCATAAGCTCGGGGAGCGTGGCCACAATCTGGCCCATGTTCGGCGTGGCCAACCAGCTCCTTGCCGCCATAGCGCTATCGGTCGGGACTACCATACTCATCAGGATGGGCAATGCCAGGTACGCATGGGTAACGCTTGTCCCGATGGCCTTCATGGTGGTAATGACCCTCGTTGCCGCCTGGAAGCTCTTCTGGATCTTCTCAGCCAAGGCAGCTGCGGCGGCAGACCCCTCTCAGGCCTTTACCTTCCGCCTCGATTCCGTGCTCGTAGCCGTGATGGCCGTGCTCGCCGTGATAGCGGTCGCGGACGCGGCAGTCAAATGGATAGGCCTGGCAAATCAAAAGCATATTCCCTCAGCTGAAACGGAATAGGATGGACGCAAGCCTTTCCCTCTCTTGACAAGGGTTCATTAAAAGATAAGATTTAGGCAGGAGGCAATCGAATGGACAGGCCTGCCCCTTACCAGGACAGGGTGGATGCCGGACGCGCCCTTGCGGAGAGCCTGAAGAGGTACGCTGGCGAAGCGCCGGTGATCGTGGGGCTCCCGAGGGGCGGGGTTGTTGTGGCCGCGGAGCTGGCAAGGGCACTCGGGGCCGAGCTCGACGTCATACTCGCGGGAAAGCTCAGGGCCCAGTACAACCCGGAGCTCGCCATCGGGGCGGTATCAGAGGACGGGCATGTGTACCTTAACCGCCTCGCGATACGGGGATTGCACGTCAAGGACAGCTATATCGAAGAGGAGACAAAATCGAGGCTCCGCACCATGAGGGAGCGCCTTAACCTATACAGGGCCGTAAAGGGGAAGGTGCCGCTGAAGGGGAGGACCGTCGTCATAGTCGACGACGGTCTCGCCACCGGCTCCACCATGATCTCAGCCATACAGGCCGCGCACGCCTCGGGCGCAAAAAAGATAATAGCCGCCGTGCCCGGCGGGCCCGCGGACACGGTTGAGCGCATACGCGAGATGGAAGAGGTCTCGGAGGTCGTATGCCCGCACATACCCGACCTCTTCTTCGCGGTAAGCCAGCTATACGTGGATTTCAGCCAGGTAGAGGACAGCGAGGTGGCGGAGATACTCAGGACATCGAGCAAAGAGGAACGGAAGCGCGCCTGAGCTAAAAAACCGTCTCTATGTAACTCTCTATAAGGTTCCTGTCCTTTTCGGGCATGTCCGTGAAGAGAAGCGCCATGCCCGGATGAGACACGAGCCTTTTGAAAGGGTCCCCGGGGCTCGATATGATATTCAAGTCCCTGTTCACGCTAATCTGGTAAAGGACCCTGGCCCCGGTCGCAAGCTCTTTTTGTGTGCCGGGAAGGTTGAAACGCAGCGTGCAGGTCGAGTTCACAGGCGGCGGATTGAGGCTCACGACGAATATGCCGTCCCTGCTCAGGAGAGTCGCAAAGGAGCTTACCTCCCTCGGGCCGAATGAGAGCGCAACAGGTATGTTTACCGGGGCCCTCGGGTTACGGCGCAGCATCTTTTCATAGAAGAAGGCCTTCTTAAGGAGGAACGCAAGGTCCTCGGGCGGAGTCTCCTCAAAAATGACCCCGAGAAGGCCGGCCTCCTTGAGCTTCTGCATCTCGGCCTCGGGCATAACGAGTCCTGTATAGACGAGAAAGGGCCTCGGGGTCTCGAAGTCCGCAGCCTTAAGCCCCTCCGCGCCGGAAACGCCCACGACAGGCAGGTCGTCGGCTTCGGGGGCAACGCCCCGGCCCCCGACAAAGACCGGGAAGCCGCATTCAGCGACGAGGTCGTTGAACGCTGGATGAAAGGCTTCAAGGTCTCCAGTGATAAATACCCTGCCCGAGCTCATGTCTTTATCGTTATCCTGTTCGCTTTTATTGCCGCCACCGCTGCCCTGTGCTGCCTTGCGGCGAACTCCTTGAAGCCTGCCCGGGCCGCTTCCGGGGCCGCTTCCTTCCAGCGGGTCCTTTTCGAGAAGAATATCCTGCCGCCGTTGTAGATGATGGTCTCGATGAATGCGTCGGCGCCGCCCTGGGCCTCCGTCTGCACGTGGAAGACGGCCCCTTCATGGCTTATGTTCTCGTTGAAGCCGAAGACCTCATCTCCGGCAGGCACACCAGCTTGGGCCGCCGGGACCGCGGGAGTCGCGGGCTCAGGGCCTTTTTCCGGGCGGCCTTCCTGACCATTTGCCTCAGGCTCTTCTTTCACAAGCTCTTCGGATCCAAGGAGGTTCCGTATTATCCTTTTCATGTCTTCGTTAGCGTCCACAGCCGATTCCTCCAGCATAAAGGGCCTCATCTTCCGCGCCGCGTCTTTAATGATGCGCCTTGACATGACGGCGCCGATAAAGTCGGTCTCAAGGCCGAGAAATGTAGCGGCCGCGCCCTTGAAGGCCTCGGCCACCCTGACGTCTTCCGCGGAAGACGCCATGTTCAGGAGGAGCCTGGGCCTGAAGCCCTTGACCTCCGTAACGGCGCGGGACGCCGCGTCCCTGTCCTCGGCCGCTATCCTTTCGCAAAGGTCCGGGAAGGACTTGACCGCGCCCCGGCTCCTCGGGTCCGTCGCGTCCTGTATTATTTCAATGAGCCTCTGGTTTCCCGAGAAGAGCCTCTGAAGCCTCCTGTACACGAAGCTCTTCAGGAATATGTAGGCGTTCTGTATGGCGGCCGGCTCGGGCGCAAGGACCACAATCCCCTGGCTTGAGAGCGAGAAGAAATCAAGGGTGTTGAAGGAAGAACCCGCGCCGAGGTCGACGATTATGTAATCCGCGGCGAGCTTCCTTATGCCGTTCATGAGCTTCTGCTTTTTGGCATGGGCCGGGTTGGCGATGCCGAGGAACTCGCCCGCGCCGCATATGAGGCTGAGGCCGGGGAGCGCCGTCCCTATCATGGCCTGGTCGAGCTCGGCTATCCGGCCCTTCAGGAAGTCGTCAAGGCCGGTCGGAGGGTATTTTATACCGAAATAGGTGTGTAGGTTGGCCCCTCCGAGGTCCGCGTCAACGAGGACCACCTTCTTTCCCATACCGGCGAGAGCGCATCCTATGTTGGCGGTCATGACGCTCTTGCCTATGCCGCCCTTTCCCCCGCCAATGGACCATATGGCCTTTCTTTTCATGCGTCCTAAAGTATATCTTTGTACGGGAATTGTCAAATATATTCAAGATATGCGCGCCATAATGCTTGACAAAATCCACTCGCGTCTGGTACAAAGTATATGGACGGGAAAATGTAAAAATCGCAACCTGTCCGTTGGCAGGGTGTTGAAAAACACGCTGCCAATGCAATCCATGGATGGATTGCCAAATTGCGAGGCTTGGAAAGTCGAGCAATTTGTGAGGTTTGGCCGAATTCAATTCGGACAAACCGTGGTTGAAAAAGTCCAGGAAGGACTTTTTCAACATCCTGTTAGTTAGAAGGCCTGCAATTGAAACCTCTCCCATTGAAAAAGCGCCTCTTCGCCATCTTCTCCATTCTTTTAATGGCCCTCGCCGCCGTTGGCTGCGGTGAAACCCTCGACACTTTAATCGACCCCAGGGCGCAAAAAACCGCCAGCGCCAAGGCAACCCGCGAGTCTGAGACGGATTATTACGAGAAATTCTATAAAGAGCTCGCTACCAGGGCGGTGATCCGAAAGGGGACAACCGATATACAGGCGCTTGACGCGCTGCCGAAGGACCCCTCGGGCGAGGTCAACTGGACCGCCGCGGTCATGGGAGGATATATAAACCCCAGGGGCTCCATCGACCCGGGGGCAGAGGAGGAACCGATACTTGACCTGAACGTCTTTATCGAGGCGAAGGTCCCCCTCATGTTCAACGTCCTGTTCCCGCACTCCATTCATACTTACTGGCTGAGCTGCAACAACTGCCATCCCAAGATATTCATCCCCGAGGTCGGCGCAAACCCGATAACGATGGACGAGATATTCCAGGGCCAGTGGTGCGGGAGGTGCCACGGCAAGGTCGCCTTCACCTTCTGGCCCAGGGACAACTGCGTAAGATGCCATATAGTTAAGAAGGGCGAATCCCTTGAAAGGGAACGGTGGAGGTGACAAAACCCTGAATCCTCGAGCGGCGAAGAGGTCCAAACAGCTTGACTCGCCGGATTCAGCTGTGTAATATATCCCCTGGCGGGAGCGGCATTCGCAAAATACCAGAACACCAGGTATCTTATAAAAACCGCCGTGGTCCTTTCGGCTACAGGCTATGGCAACCCATAATCATTATCATTTGAAAAGGAACGAGGAAGGCAAAATGAGCAGATTCGCAAGGAAGCTTCTTTTCGTTTTGGCCGGCGCAATGATACTCTACGGGTGCGCGCAGACAAACCCTCACGGCGACCTCTTCTGGCCCGAACCGCCTGACCAGCCCCGCATTAAATACGTAAGGGCCCACAGGGGCACCGCCGACTTCTCCAAAAGCGGGGTCGCTGCCAGCCTGTTCCTAGGCGAGACCTCCGGGACGAACCTCAGCAAGCCCATGGGTGTGCACGTGGACAGGCACGGAAAGGTCTTCGTGACCGACACGGCCAAATCCGACATCTTCGTCTTCGATGCAAAAAACTCGAAGGTGTTCACCTTGAGCGGCATGGGCGTAAAAATATTCTACAAGCCCATAAGCGTGGTGACCGACGACTCCGACAGGATATTCGTCTCAGACTCCCAGGTCGACACCGTGACCGTCATCGCCCCGGACGGGAAGGTCATCGCGATATTAAAGCCCGAGGTCCCATTCCAGCAGCCCACTGGGCTGGCGGTCGACAATAAAAACAAAAAGCTTTATGTAATCGACACGCATACGCACGACGTGAGGGTCTTCGACCTCGAAACGCTCAAGCAAATAAACACCATCGGGAAAAGGGGCAAGGAGGAAGGCGAATTCAACTTTCCGTCCCACATAGCCGTGGACGCAACCGGCAATATTTACGTCGTCGACACCATGAACGGCAGGATGCAGATATTCGATTCGGAAGGCAAGTTCATCAGGGCGTTCGGCCAGTTCGGGGACTCGCCCGGCATGTTCGCGCGGCCGAGGGGTGTCGCGCTCGACAGCGAGGGGCACCTGTATGTGGTGGATGCGGCCTTCAATAACGTCCAGATATTCAATGCTGAGGGACGGATACTCCTCGGCTTCTCGGGATACGGCAGCGGAAGGGGCGCGATGATACTCCCTGCCGGCATAGCCATCGACAACGAGGACCATATATATGTAGTCGACTCATGGAACTCGAGGGTAAACGTATACGAGTTCCTTGGCGAGAAATCAAAGGCAAGGGCCCAGGCCGCCCAGGTAAAGAAAAAATAAAAGCCCCAGCCCCTCAAAGGCCGCCCCTCCCGGGGCGGCCTTTTTTTGGAACATATTGACTTATAAAGAAAAAACCCGGCCCACTGCCAGGCATATCCCCGGATTAAATTCAGATTAATTTTCCCTTGACAGCTTTTAATTTCGAGGTATAATGGAGCTAACCTAAGTAGACTCGAGGGCTCACGGTGGGCCTTCAAAAGTTTTGCCGGCGACGATGCCGCAATACTGCCGATGACGGCGGACAGTATTGACGGCCTTTTTTTTGGCCGTCACGGACGATCTTCAAAACAACGAAAAAACAAATCAAAGGAGTAGGATTATGAAAAGGTTCACTCTCAGAAAAGCGCTCCTTACAGCCGCCGTCTTCACAGCCGCCGTCTGTACCGGAAGCGTCGTAAGCGCGACCGACTTCTCAACTGAATTCCAGGCCGGCTCCGCCGCGAACGGCATCGGTAAATCCAGGCACAACCTGGGAGCCTTGGGCGGTCCGATAGCGACCCAGAACACCACCGAAATATGCGTGTTCTGTCACACCCCTCACCATTCCAACACGACCGGGTTCGCGGCTGGCGAAGCAGCTCCCCTTTGGAACAGGACCAACCAGTCCGCAACGCCTTACACCCCCTACGGCACGACTGCTGCAGGCACCACGATCACCCAGGTGGGCGGCGCGACACTGGCCTGTCTTAGCTGCCACGACGGCGTAACGACCTTCGACAACCTCGTGAACGCGCCCGGCAAGGGTCTCAACACCGGCGACCAGGGTTGGACCTTCCAGATGGGTGTTCTGAGCGTAGGCAGCTACAGGGCCCCCGGCAACGGCCGCGACACACTCGGCTGTACCTACGGCTGCCACGGCGGCACCACCACGACCTTCGCTGTCAGCCAGATCGGCAGGCTCAACATCGGCACTGACCTCAGCAACGACCACCCGGTCTCCGTAACCTACTACGGCGCGGACCATGTCGATGGCGGCAGGGCGAGCCTCAGGGCCACCACCACGGACATAGCCTCGATCGACCTCGCCTCTGACGTATGGTCGACCGCTCACAGCGCTGTCCAGGCCGGCGGCAACCTCACCCAGAACCGCTGGGCCGTAGGCGGTTTCGTGTCCGACACCGCGACCATCGCCGACCTCCTCAGGAACGACAAGGTCGAGTGCGTCAGCTGCCACGACCCGCACTTCAAGAACACCAGCTGGGATGAGGTCAAGCACACCTACCTCGACGGCTATGAGCACACCGGCAACAGCTGGTCCAACTGGTGCGGCAACAGCGGCGAAACCTGCACCGACGGTATGTTCCTCAGAAGGGTCGGTGGAAACACGGGTTCCGGCGTTTGCAAGACCTGCCACGAGAAGTAAAACAGCCCGCGCCTGAAAGGGCGCTCGGTTGAGAGTTGAAGAAGGGCCGGCTATATGCCGGCCCTTCTTTTTTATTCCGCCTTTTCCCGCCCTGTCCTTGAATCAACCAAATCCTTGCCTGCAAGCACGTGAGTGCAGGCGCAGAGGGATACCAGCTCGATAACGCCTTGTGCAACCGAGCCGTCAGGATTCCGGCCATGACTGTCCTAAATCCGCGTAGCGGCGCAGACCTCCATTGTGCAACCCCAAAAAATGCCATTTTTCCGGCTTTCCGGGACTCGGGAATAAAAAGCCGAGCAAATTGACGGATCAGCATGCGTTTATTCACATTCAGGTCGCCTTATTAAAAATTTTTAATAACCCGATAACCCATGTTTTAAGCAAAAAAGGCTAAGATGGCCCTGAACCATACCATGCCAATCGGTAGGATATCGCGTCGGCTTTTTTCGTTTCCTAAGGTCCGCGGCTTAAGGAGGCACCCCGGGGAAAATACGGCGGAACGCCTGAAAAATGTTTTATATTCCCGAGCTTTGTATTATAATGCAGCCCATAAAAACGGAGGTTCTCATATGATGCGTCCATTCCTGGGTTCTTTATTGGCCTCAGTCTCCGCCGTGCTTATCGCCTTCTCGCCGGCCGGAGCAGAACAGAACTATCAACTGCTCGGCCCTACTGACGCGGTAGCCAAGGTGAACGGAGTAACCATCACCAAGGGGCAGCTCGAAGGGACCATGAACAAGCTGCTCCCCTTCATGACATATCATAGTTCTGTCTCTGACGAGCGTTATATCAAGATACAGAAAAAAGCGCTCAATACCCTGATAGAGACGGAGCTCATCTACGATTTCGCGAAAAAGAACAAGCTGGACAAGGTCGAAAAAAAGGAACTTGACAAGGCTGTAAGCGACGTCAAGAAGAACGTGCCCAAGGGGGACAGCTTCGAAAAGGTGCTTAAAAGGAGCAACATGACCGTGAACGACCTGCGCGAAATGCTGAAGAAGGAGCGCGTGGTCACCAAGATTTCGGCTGAGAAGAGGGACGAGTTCGAGAAGAAGGCTTTTGAGGCGGTTACAGAGGAGTTCATGAGGGACTACTACAACAAGAACAAGGAAAAGTTCATGGAGCCCGAGAAGCTGCATTTAAGGTCCATCCTCGTCAAGGCCGACCCGGGCGGCGGCGCCGTCGTCTGGAACGAGTCCAAGAGGAAGGCCGAGGAGATACTGAAACAGGCGAAATCGGGCAAGGACTTTGCCAAGCTGGCGGAAGAGTTCTCCGAGGACCCTTACGCCAAAACCGGCGGGGACATGGGCTGGGCCCACGTGGGCAGCATATTCGAGGAGATCGAGGAGGCGGTGGAAACCGCGGAAGTGGGCAAGATGCTCGGGCCCGTGATGACCATACACGGCTATCACCTGATAAAGGTCGAGGGCCGCAAGCCACCGGTCCAGAAGAAATTCGAGGAGCTCGACATCGAGAAGCTGAATTTCGACCTCAGGCAGAAAGAGCACAGGAAATACTGGAGCGACTGGATGAAAGGCATGATGGACGCCGCGAAGATCGAGTACGTGCTCGAATCCCTGAAAGAGTAGCCCCGGGTCCCCGGTCTGGCGGCCAAGTCCATTGCCGGGGACCAAATCAAGACCAAGAGCTTCGGTTGGGCTCGCGTCCAGTCCATACGGTTCGCAATCGAAGCCCTAATCGCCTTCATTTAACATCAGCATCGAAGGAACGAGACGCATGAGCGATCCTGTAAACAGGAAACCACGGGCCGGCGCGGTTTTTGCCGCGGCTGCGCTGGCTGTTATCGCCGCGCTGGCAATCGGCTGCTCAGGAGGGAGCTCCGCGCCCGGCAACGGCCCCAAAAAGCCGGCGAGGACTGATCTCGCCCAGGGCGAGGAGGTCTACTTCAGGTATTGCCACTTCTGCCACGGCCGCAAGGGGTACGGAGACGGCCCGGTCGGGATAGCGCTAACACCACACCCCGCTAACTTCGTCGAGGACAGGAAGAGAATGGCCAAGACCGACCTGGAGATGTTCGACTCCATAACGGAAGGCATACACAAGGACATCGGCGGAGAGGCCATGTCCATGCCGAGGTGGCAGGAGATTTTGACCGACGAGGAGCGATGGAACGTGCTCGCATATATCAGGCACCTCGAAAAAGAGGGCCTCAAGGCCCTGGAGGCAGAGGGCCTGCCCGCCGCCACGGAGGGCGCTGATGAGAAATAGCTCCAAGGGCATCATAGCGGCGCTATTCCTGGCGTCGGCAGCCGCAGGAGTAAACGGGCTCGCCGGGCAGTCCGGCGACTACGACCCGGTCACCGGCGAGCCTGACTGCACCAAATGCCATACCCCGGACCGGCGGTACTCGATCGACTACACGAGGGACGACACCTGCGCCGAGTGCCACGGGCCGGGCCTGAGCGAAAGCTATCTCGATATTAACGAGAGGTACGGGTCGCCACACGGCGCGGAAGAGGCGGACAAGTACGCCAGGGCCGCGGCAAAGGCGGAGGAGAGGAAGAAATCCCCCGCAAAAGGCCCCTCGGCGGCCCCCGAGGGCATGGTCCTGGTGCCTGCCGGCGAGTTCACGATGGGCTCTGACGACTGGTGGCCCAAGAGCCAGCCCGAGCACAAGGTCAGGCTGGACTCGTTCTATATCGACAGGTACGAAGTCACCAACAAGCGGTTCAAGCGGTTTGTGGACGCGACCGGCCGCTCCCATCCTGACCACTGGAAAGACGGCCGCATACCCGACGGCAAGGAAGACCACCCGGTGGTGTACGTGAGCTGGGCCGACGCCGACGCCTTCTGCAAATGGGAGGGCAAAAGGCTCCCGACCGAGCAGGAATGGGAGAAGGCCGCAAGGGGCACCGACGGCAGGACCTTCCCCTGGGGCGACAAGTTCGACAGGAACAAGGGCAACACCCCCCAGTACGGGAACGAGGACACGCTGCCTGTCGGGAGCTTCGAGGACGGCAAGAGCCCGTATGGCGTGTACGACATGGCCGGCAACGCCTTCGAATGGACCGACAGCTGGTTCAAGCCCCATCCCGGGAATACCCACGAGGACGAGAACTACGGCGAGATATACAAGGTCCTTAAAGGCGGCTCCTGGTACGACTGCACCTATTACAAGTGCGGCATCAGCGCCCCGGTTTTCAACAGGATATTTTTCCATACTCTGACGAGGAATAACAACTTTGGCTTCAGGTGCGCAAAAGACGCAAGATAGCGCCGGGGCATGGAGGGGTGCTGAGCGGAGCGGGACCGCAATAGGAGCGTACCTGGTCTTCACCGCTTTTCTAAGCGGCGCTATCGTGATGGTAATCGAGCTCCTCGGCTCGAGGATCATCGGCCCGCCGTTCGGCGTAAGCCTTTTCGTATGGACCTCGCTCATAACCGTGGCCCTCGTCTCCCTGGCCATCGGATACTGGTTCGGCGGCAGGCTCGCTGACAGGAGAGCAAGCTGCGGCGCCCTCTTCTCCATAATACTGCTTGCCGGCGCCTTCGTGCTCTCGATCCCCCTCATCAAGGGGGTCGTCATAGGAAAGGCCGTCTACCTGGGCCTCCGGGCCGGGTCGCTGGCGAGCTCCGCCGTCCTTTTCGGCCCGCCCCTCTTTCTCCTCGGCATGGTAAGCCCGTATACGGTCAAGCTTTACATGCGCGACGGCATGGGGGTCGGAAGGACCGTCGGATGGCTCTATGCCGTTTCCACATTAGGGAGCGTCACGGGTACTGTCCTTACGGGCTTTATCCTCATCCCGAACCTCGGTGTCAACAACATCATTTATCTGTCCGCCTTCGTCCTCTTCGGGATTTCCGCCGCTTACTGGGCGGTCTTCATGAGGAAGCCGCTTGCGGTCGCCCTCATGGCCCTCCCCGCGGTCTTTTTTTTCATCCCTGACGAGCTCCCCTCGATTACGAGGCCGGACGGCACCAGCGTATCGGTAGTCATGAGCAAGGACAGCCCCTACGGGCAGATAAAGGTCGTGGACTACTCCTATGGAGACACCAGGTACAGGGAGTTCCTCCTTGAGAACATAATCCAGGGCGCAATCGACGTCACGACCGGCCTCCCAATATCGAAATACACCTATTACGCCGAGCAGCTCGCGATAACGTACCGGCCGGATTCAGAGCGGGCCCTCGTTATAGGTCTGGGGAGCGGCATACTCCCCAAGAGGTTCAGCCGCTACGGCATCTCCACGGATATTGTCGAGATAGACCGGACTGTCATAGACACGGCCTCGAAGTACTTCTCGTTCGACCCGGGAAAGCACAGGATATTCATCCAGGACGGGCGGTACTTCCTCAAGTCCCCGGGAGAGGACTACGATGTCATCTTCCTCGACGCGTTCTCAGGCGATACTCCGCCAAGCCACCTTGTGAGCATCGAGGCGTTCGAACTCATGAAAAAAAGGCTCTCAAGCGGCGGGGTACTTCTTATAAACTTCATCGGCGAGAGCCGGACAGGAACGCACGAGGTCCCTTCCATGCTTAAGGGCACGCTCAAGCGCGTCTTTTCGCACGTGGACGTATACGCGTCAGCGGGATATTTTTCCGACACTCCGCAGGTCGTCAATCTCCTTTTCGCCGCTTACGACGGGGAAAGGGACATTGACGGCGGGTTCGTGCCGGATGACGTGTTCCCGCCGTTCATTGAAGACCTGAAGGGGCTTTATTCCAGGAAGATACCGCTCGAAAAGACAGGCGGCATTCTTTTCACCGACGACCACAACCCTATCGATTTTCATGACCTGAAGACCAGGGAACGGTTCAGGGAGTCGATAATTTCAAGCACCGACAGCGCTGTTTTCATCCACTGATACAAACCCCCGGAGGCCGGCGGCTGCCCGGGTTTACACACAAGGAGGCCTTTGATGCTCGGGACTGTATTGAGGAACTTCGCGCTCGTTTCCGCGCTCGCGGTTTTGACCGCCTGCTCTTCCGCCACGCCTCCCGAGGGCATGATACGCGTCCCTAAGGGGAAGTTCACGATGGGAAGCAACGAGGTCGACAAGGACGCCAAATCGATACAATACGGCGACAGGAGGCCCTGGTACGCCAACGAATGGCCTGAAAGGACGGAGAAGCTCAAGGAGTTCCACATCGACGCCACGGAGGTGACCAACCGCCAGTTCATGGAATTCCTGGCGGCCACCGGACGGCCCGCGCCGCCGCACTGGATGGAAGGCAGCTATCCGGCCGGACTCGACGACCACCCGGTAGTCATGGTCACATGGAATGAAGCCGACGAGTTCTGCAGATGGACAGGGAAACGGCTCCCCACGGAAGCCGAATGGGAAAAAGCCGCCCGCGGCACGGACGGAAGGCGGTTCCCCTGGGGGGACGATTTCGACCTTAAGAAAGTGAACACGCTTGGGGCGTACAACGGCACCCTGCCGGTCGGCACCTTAAAGGACGGGGCCAGCCCGTACGGCGTGATGGACATGGCGGGGAACGCCCAGGAATGGACCGCCGACTGGTACCAGCCATATCCGGGAAACGATTTCAACGACAAGGATTACGGCGAGCGCTTCAAGGTAGTGCGCGGCGGCGGGTGGGGAGGCATGGGCCATTACAGCCTGCAGGTCTATGTGAGGACGGCTTTCAGGAACGCCGCGCCACCTCAGGGCCGGTTTGACGACGTGGGGTTCAGGTGCGCCTGGCAGGGGTAGCCGGTTTCCCCCTGCCGCGGGCCCGGTCCCCGGCGCGATAACGGCTGAACTGATGGAAAGGACTGTTTTTGATGTCTGTTGGCGGCAAAAAGGCGATATGGTTGACCCTGTTCCTGGCTACGACAGGCGTTCTATTGCCGGCTGCCGGACTCTGCGACGACCCGCGGGACCCGTATATATACAGGCTCCTGTACGGGAGCGTCCAGTTCGATTTCAAGCACCATACCTCTGAGGACGAGAACCGCACAAGGGAGAGCGATTCATTCAAGCAGACCTACAAGCTTGACACCCTGGGCAATATCTATTCGCGCTACCTTATGACGTACAACGCCGGGGTGCGGTTCGTAACGAGCGACTCCACGTATTCCTATACCGCCGACCGCAAAAGGGACGCCTTGAATTACTATCTCAAGACCTCGTTCCTCCCGAAGTCGACGATGCCGCTGGACCTCTCGGTAAACCGGACCACGAACACGACCTCATTCTCCGGGACCGAGGCCGAAGACACCGTCACTAAATACACCCTCAGGTGGGCCTTGAAGCGGGACGACCTCCCCAAGACCCTTCTTACGGCCTCGCAGACCGAGTCCGACCACAACGGCGCCACCTCGACCGCCTCGCATTACAGGCTCGAGATGCAAAAGCAACTCGGGCGCACGCACAACAACTTCTATTACAACTACACGACCGGCGACAACTCGGATAGCATAACCGGCGTCAACTTCATAAACCGGACCATCCTATCAAGGGACACGACACTTAGGTTCGGGTATGCGAGGAACCACAAGGACCCGCGTTTCGATAACGAATCCGAAGAGACCACCCAGGGTATAACCATCAACCTGAGGTCCAGGCCCGGACGGGAATTCAGCCAGTCCCACAACTACAGCTATTACCTGACCGAGAACGAAACGCAAGATATCCACGGGCAGTCATACAGCGGCGCGGTCAACTATAGGTTTTCGAGCAACCTGAGCACGAACATGAGCCTCTATACCAGCGAGTCGGTAACCGAATCAGCGACATCGACGCTCGAAAGCTCAAGCATGGACCTGAACCTCGGCGCGAGCTATATACTCAGCCAGAACGTTTCGCTGGGGCAGACGGTCACTTATAATTATGACAAGTTCACAAACGGCAGGATCAGGGAAAGCATCATTACCCAGACCTCGGTCACCTACGGTAAAGGCCTGGGTTGGGCGGACCTCTCCACCTCTTACGGGCTCGGCTACAGGGAAAACGCCCTGGACGAGGACCGGCTGAATACGAGCACGGAGCTCACCGGCCTAGACCAGAACGTCTCCGCTACCCTCAGCAATATCGACCTGACCAGGTTCGTTCTATTCAACGCCTCAGCCAGCTACAATCTTTTTATCGACGGGTCCGAGACTCTCAGCGAAGGCCTCTCGTATTCACTGAGCGCATCGAGCCGGGAGTGGCTGAAATACGCTACTGTCACCACTAACTATTTTTATTTCACGAACACCTCGCAGATACTCATCGACACCAAGGACGAGGAACGCATCAACCTGAACGCAAACTCGAGCTATTTCAAATACCTGGACCTGAGCCTCTTTTATGAGACCGTCTCGAAAACCAATGAGTTCGTGGAGCTTGAAAACAGGGAGGAGGAGCAGTTCAAGTTTACCGCCAATTCAACATATTTCAAGAACACCACCCTGAGCTTCTCTTACGACTTCTTCAAGGTCACCGACCCTGTGAACGGCACGTCAAAAACAACGAACACGAACTTCGGGGCCGGACACCTCCTCACGCACAGGAGGAGCCTCATGGGAGGCGACCTGGTCCTGCGCCTCGGGCTTACTCGTAGGAAGAACGATTACTACGTGGAAAGTGAAACGATAACGGCGCTGAACCTCTCCGCCGCATACAGGAGGCGCATATTAAGAAACTCGGAATGGAACGCGACCGCCGAAAGGTCGTCCACCTGGCGGAACGACGAGCTCATAGAGATAACCTCCATTACCAATGCCCTCAATACCGGCCTCAGGCATTGGAACTTCTTTCTCGAGCACCGTTTCCTGATACACGAGGAGGACCGGAACGAGAGGACTGAGAACACTTTCTACCTGAGGGCGTCAAGGGGCTTCTTCAGAATGCTGCCTTTTTAGCTTGAAATGGACAGGACACGCGCGATAGCGGCATCGCTCGCGTCGGGCCTCCTGCTCGCCGCGGCGGTGGCCCTCTCCTTCGCCACCCACGCGAGAAACGCGGTGTGGTCGGACCAGCTCGCGATGTGGAGCGACGTCGTGGAAAAGTCGCCCATGAAGGCCAGGGCGCACCTGAACTACGCGATAGTGCTCGCAAGGCAGGGGCAGCTCGACAAGGCGCTGGATGAGAACATGAAGGCGGCCGCTCTAAGCCCCGGCCTTGCAAAGGCGCACTTCAACATAGGCGCCATATACCACCTTCGCGGTTGGGCCGACGAGGCCGTCGAAAAATACCGGCTTGCCCTGTCGCTGGACCCGCAGATAGCGCAGGCCCGCAACAACCTCGGATACGCGTATTACACGCAAGGACTTCTGGACGAGGCCATGGAGGAATACAGGCTCGCCATCGAGATAAAGCCCGCCAACACGAGCTCGCATATCAATATCGGGAAGATCCACGCGGACAGGGGGGAGCTTGAAAAGGCTCTGGAAGCGTACGGGAAGGCCCTGTCTTACGAGCCTGGGAACCTCGTGGCTGGCTTGGGGGCCGGGGCCGCCCTGATTGCCATTGATAGGCACGGGGAGGCGGAGTCCGCCCTCAGGGAGACCGTAAGGCTCAACCCGGGCTCAGCCGAGGCACATTACGCCCTTGGAGACGTCCTTATGAAATCCGGGAAGACGGATGAGGCGAGGGCCGAGTTCCAGACCGCCCTGCGGCTGGACCCTTCGCATGAGAAAGCGGGGGAATCTCTCAAAGGCGCGTACCGCGCCCGTTAGGGCCTTATCTTCCGGAGTGCGCTCGTTGCCTCGGACCTTACCTGCTCGAAGGGGGAGTCAGCGAAGGCCTGTATGAACCCCTCGAAGCCCCTTGCCTTGTCCCTGAGCGACGCGACCACCTTCAGCAGCCCTATTATCGAGGCGCGGTCTTCCCTGTCTCCGGCGTTCGTAAGCGCCTCAAAGACCTTCTGCACGTCACCCGCGCCCAACTCCTCGGCGGAATCCGCCAGCGCCTCTGCCGCGACATCCAGCCCCTCAGGGCTCCCGGAGCCGAGGACCATTAGGAGAGCCTCCACACCCTTCCTGCCCGATTCAACCAGTGCCTGGGCCGACGAGGACCTGAGTTCCGGCTCCCTGTCCCCGATCACGTGGCGCTTGACTATGTCCAGCCCTTCGGGAAAACCCTGTATGAGCGCTACGGCCGAGGCTTTCCTCACATGGGGGGTATCGTGGTTCAGATTTTCCGTAAGGAGGTTCCTGGCCTCGAAGGACTTTATCCTGGCAAGCTCCTGGGCCGACAGAATGGAGACGTCCTCGTCCCTGTTCAAGAGCCCTGTGGCCATGATCTCGTAAAAGGCCTTGTTCCTTGCAAGCGCCACCATGTGCAGAATGGTCTTTGGGTAGACACCCTGGGGGGGCGCATCGACAAGGCTTAAAAGCTCTTCAGCCGTCCCGGAAGGGTCCTCTTTCGCCAGGTGGTTGAGGAGCATCGCCCCTTCCTCCCTGGTTACGGTCCCGGCCACCACCTTGAGGAACATGTTGTTAAGCTTTTCTTTTATCGAGCTCATCTGCATTAAATCCTCGATTGGATTTGGCCCGTATAGCTTTCGCCCGGGCTGGACTCTTGCCTGTCAGCTGATGAGAAGAACGATTCCCCGGGTCTTATACCACAAAAACGGCCTGGGGAAAACAGGTTTAATGCGTTCCCGCCAGGCGGCTGGAACTTACCGCAGATACCGGTTCAACGGACCTGGAAGCTGCAGGGCCTGTTTTTTTATCGTAAACCATGGAATCGAATCTCTTCAGTGACCGGGCGCACTAGCGCCCTGGAGGTGTGACTTAAACCCTTGATTTGAAGTCCTTTGTACTGATAAGCTTAGGTTGCGCAGGGTCCTTTCGCGGGGCCTTGTTACAAGCTTATTCTTTCCGGGCCGGGACTGGCAAGCCATCCAGGGCCGGCCGGAGCTGACCCCTAAAGGATTGCAGATGAGCGGCTATAACGGCAGGAGGCTTGAGCTTCTGAACCGGCTCGCCTCAAGGAATGTTGACTTTACCGGGGGCAGGCCCTGGACGATAGACCCCCGGGAACTGCGCTTCAAGCACGGCGAGACCATAACGGAACTCAAGCTCCCGTATCACATGGGGGGCGAGGACGAGGCCTGCGTTGAAGAGGCCGTCTTGGGGCTGGCCTCCAATCTCTGCAAGCGTTACGACCCCAAGATGGAAGGCGCGGACCCGGCCCCCATGCTCCTCCTTACGGGCCAGCTCAAGCCCAAGACCTTCAGGACCGACCTCTTCATCTCCGGCTCGCTCGAAAAAGAGACCGCTTCCCTGGCGCTCGCCGGGGTGCCGTACGTAGACAGCGCCATACTCGCCAACTGGCTGGGCTCTGAGGGCCACGGCAGGAAGTTCGTAAAATGGGTCTACGGGTACTTTGAAAAGATGCTCAAAGAGGAAGCCCGCTCCGGAGGGGAGGAAAGGACCTCCTATATCGCGCTCCTGGCCCTCATAAATACGATAAGAAAAAAGAAGGAGAAGGCAAAAGGGCTCAGGATAAAAGGCATCCCTTACGAAAAAGCCGACCTCGCCACGGGCCTCGTGATGTTTCTTACGCTCAGCGGGGCGCTAAGCTCCTTTCTTGAAAGGCTCAGGGAATCGGAGGCCTCGTATTTAAACGACGATACCCGGCTCCTCCTCGTCTCGGCCCTTGCCCCAAAGTCATTTCTCTCCATACCCGACGCCCTCGTCTCCAGCGCGATAAACCCCTACGGGATAAACAAAGATACTTTCGCAGCGCTCTCGAAGGTTGCTGCCGGTCTCGACGAGGCCCTCTCGATCGAAGACATGGTCAAGGCCACACTTAAGGCCGCCGGCAAGGACCCTGAAGTAAGCGAGGCCGTGCGCGCCCAGTCGTACATAAACGCCTTCCGGCGCGAATCGCTCGCCTTCCTTTCCGAATTCGACCAGCCCTCGGAAGCGCAATCGGCCCTCTTTGAGACATACAACGAGGACAGGCTCATAAGGAGCTTCCTCTCGGACCAGAAGCAGATCTCCGACCTCTGGGCAGGGCTCGAGGAGACAAGGAAAAGGTATGCGCTCGACCGGCAGAGGAACGATACGGTGCTGTCCTTCCAGAAGTTTATCGAGGGTTTCAGGAAATCGAGGTTCGGAAGCCTCCTTAAGCGCCCGAAGAGGCCCGGGGAAGACGCGGCCGGGGTCATAGAAGGCTATTACGCCTGCGTCTTCGACGACCTCGTTGAAAGTTTCACCGGGCCCATGAGGAACTGCCTCGCTGACAGGCGCGGGGAGCTCAAGCCGGGCCTCCTGGTCGAGGAATACGGGAGGGGACGCCTTTACCGTTTTTCGGTGGACGACAGGGCCGTCCTCAAGGGGCTCGCCCTCGAAGAGGAAGGCCAGCTCTTCATAGACATGAAGGACTTCTCGAGGAGGACCTTGAAGGTCAGGGAAATAGCCATGGCGGACTTCATGCGGGAGCACTTCTACAAGCCCATACTGGACGCGGCCAGCAGGTACGGGACTGGAAGCGGGGTCGCCGCCGACGAGCGCGGCATAAGGCTTGCGAACCTCCCTGGGGACGCGGCGATATTTTCCGGCGGGGTATCATACCTCGTGGCCCTGGCCAGGGACATCCAGCAGATAATACGGAAGTACAGGGAAGAGCTCCTTAAAAAGCTCCCGCCAAAAAGGGAGGAAGAGCTCCTTGATGAGGTGCACAGGAGGTTCGCCGCGAGGAAAGACGACCTCAAGCGCAAAAGGGCCGAGATAAACGCGGCGCTTGCGAGGAACGAGGCAGGGGTGGAGGAAAGGCTCGCCTCCCTCGGGGAGGAGGAGCACAGGCTGGAGGCCACCTACAGGGAAGAACTTGAGACGGCCATAAAGGGCGAGCTCGAGGCAGGACTCTACATCGCCTACGGCGCAAAGGCCGAGACCCTCATAATCGAGACCAGGCAGGGCTTTTCCGACCCCGTGAGCGTCTCCATAGGCGGCAAGATAAACGAGGCCTCCAGGGGCACATTCAGGAACCCGCTCGTAAGGGCGAAGCTCGAGCGCTCGCTCGAAAACGAGAGGGCTAAACGCGGCCACAAGGGGCTGAAGTATCCCTTCAACGCCTACATAGACAGGGTCTGCTCGGTCAAGCTCCCGCCCGAGCTCGACAACGCCTTCGAGAAGCTCGTATACTCGAGGATGGCCGCGAACTCGAAGGCAATGGCGCAGGTGCTGGCGAACGAGTTCCTGAACGACGTAAACCGCATAATCTCCGGCGAGCCGTTCTCGAACCTCAAGGTCATCTCGCCGACAGCCGACATCTACAACAAGGGCGAAGTGCTGAGCCTCAATGCGCTCGAGGCTTATATCAAGGAAGGAAAGGGCTCGAAATGGTTCTTCAAAAAGCAGGTCAGGCCGGAGGACCTGCACCAATCCATAAGGGATGAGTTCTTCTTCCCGTTCGAGCCTCTCGACTTCTGGTTCAGCCACGAGCAGGTGAAAGGGGCGGATAAGGTCGAGGCCTTCTGCAAGATAGGAGAGGTCATCTTCAAGGGCTTCGAGGAAGCGACACCCATGCCCGTCTACGAGATAGTGAACTCGGAAGGGGACTTCTTCAAGGCCCTCTTGAAGCACCATTTCAGGGAATGGCGCGATGAGGCGCGAAAGGAAAGGACGGCTGAAGTGGTTTGACGAATCACGCCTTTTTAAGCGACTCGTTCATGCTTCCGGTCCTGTAGCCCTGCAGGTCGAGCGTGATATAATCGAAACCCGCTGATTTAAGCCCGAGGACGACCTTCTTCCTCAGGGCGTCGTCGAGGAAACGCCCGAGGTCCCCTTCCTCCACCTCTATTCTCACGGTCTCGCCGTGGTAGCGCACCCTGAACTGCCTGAAACCGAGAGACCTCAAGAGCTCCTCGCCGAGGGCGACCTTTTCAATGCGCTCCACGGTTATCCTGGTCCCGTACGGGAAGCGGGACGAAAGGCAGGCCTGGCTAGGCTTGTCCCAGGTCGGGAGGCCGAGATCTTTACTCAAAAGCCTTATTTCAGCCTTTGTCAGCCCGGCTTCATGAAGAGGGCTCCTCACGCCGAGCTCGGAAGCGGCGGTCCTCCCGGGCCTGTAATCGAGGGCGTCGTCGGCGTTCGATCCGTCGGCTACGTTTTTAAAGCCCAGCGACCCGGCCCTTTCCCGGCTTATGGCGAAAAGCTCGCTCTTGCAGTAATAACACCTTTTTTCGTCGTTCTCGGCGAAGTTCGGTATCTCGAGCTCGTTTGAGTCCACTATGACGTGCCTTGCCCCGATAAGACCGGCGAGCGAGCATGCCTCCTTAAGCTCGCTTTCGGGATAGGTGGGGGACACCGCGGTAATGGCGGCGGCCTTCTCGCCGAGCGTATCCACGGCCGCCTTCAAAAGGAAGGTCGAATCGACCCCGCCTGAGAATGCAACGAGCACGGAATCCATGCCGAGGAGTATGCCCTTGAGCTTCGCGAGCTTGAGGAGAGCCGGCTCCCTCTCAGCGCCTCCCGACGGCTCGCCGGAAGCCGGGCCGCTCAGCATACCCTCGTCTCCTCGATAACCGGCTCGGGGGCCGGGCCCTCCACCTCGAATTCCATCGACCAGTCGCCGCGCGTGGCCTTGAGGCCTCTCAGCCCTCCTGCCTTGTCGAGGGCGTATTTGAGGATAAGGCTACCCGCGAACCGGAGCGCGTCTTCCCCGCCCTCGCCGGATAGGACCGCGACCGGGCCCGGGAACCCGCCCGGCTCTATGAGGGTGTCCCCTTCCTGGAGCATGTGGCGGAGCCTCGTATTGTCGGCCTCGTTCCTTCCGATTATTACCTTTGATTTCTTGTACCTGAAGTGCCTGCCGGTTTTAAGGAGCTCCAGGTCCCTCTTGGTGACGTCCGACTTGTTCCGGAGGAGGTCCCTCACCTTCTTCGAGAAGATCTTGTCCGTAAGGAGGCAGCCTCCGGAAGGGCACGGGTAATCGTTTATATCGAGGTCCTCGGCAAGGTCTATCTGCTTACGCCTCGACCTGCCGAGGACGTCGAGGAGCCTTTCCCTGTCGACCAGCCCCTCTTTTTCGGGTATCGTGGGCTCGAGCTGCTTGGCGCTCAAGGGCCGGAGGATAAGCCCTTCGAGCCCGCTCTCCCTCTCGATCACCCTCATGGCGTCCTTCCTCTGGCTCATGGGACGCTGGCCGAGCACCTCTCCGGTTATGATGAAAGACGCCCCAATCTCGCGCATGTACTCCCCCGCGCGCCTGAACATGTAGACCCTGCAGTCGACGCAGGGGTTCATGCCCTTGCCGTAGCCGTGCCTGGGGTTGCGGACGATCTCGATATAGTCCATGCCCTTGGCGAGCACCTTGATGGGGATGCCGAACTCCTCGGCGACCCTCCTTGCCTCGCTCTTGCAGCCGCCCCCTCCACTGCCGCCGTGGTTGCAGGTGCAGAAACCTGAAGTGAAGTTGAGCGCGTATACCTCTATGCCCTGGTCGAGCATGAGCTTTACAGCGAGCGTCGAGTCCAGGCCGCCTGAAAGAAGCGCCACTGCCTTTATAGCCACTTTGCAAACTCCATGTTGGGATTATTGGGTCAAGTTGATATGCCGGGATTTCAAGCCTTTACAGGGAGTTCTCGCGAACACGATAAATCCTTGTATTTCCGCGAAATATAATTATACTGAGAAGGTGCGGGGAAATCAAAAAGATTCTCCTTCGCCTACTTAGCCATGAAATGGGAATACCTTCTCACCCTTGTAATTTCAGTCATAATCGGCTACCTGATGTACCTGGTCATGGTGCCGTTCCTTATACCGGTTTTCTGGGCCATAATCTTCGTAATCCTTTTCTATCCCTATTATATTTGGCTCACAAGGCGGTTTCGAGGGCGGAAGTCGCTTGCCTCCATTATCGCGTGCGCCAGCATAGCCCTTTTCCTGATAGTGCCCATGGCCATCCTGGGGTCGGCGCTTGCCGCCGAGCTGCTTAACCTGTATGCGTGGGCCGAGAACTATATCAAGGACATATCGGCACGCGCCGCCACACCTGGCTTTTTCTTCACGTGGGCCGAAAAATACCTCGGCGGCTATGTAGACCTGGGGGCGCTTGACATAAGGGGCATGGCCGCCACGGTAATAAGGGAGGCCGCAGGCTTCGCCGGCCAGGGTATAACCGGCTTCTTCAAAGGCTTCGCAAGCCTCGTAATAAACCTCTTTCTCGCGTTTTTCACCATGTATTTCCTTTTCAAGGACGGAGACAAGCTCTTCAGGGTCGTAAAGGACCTCGTGCCGGTCTCCCCGGAGCACAAGGAGGAGATAATACGGAAGAACAGGGGGGTCATATACGCGACCATTTACGGAGGCGTGCTCGTTGGCGTGGTGCAGGCCATACTGGGCGGCATAGCCCTGTGGTATCTGGGCATAGAGGCTGTACTGGTCCTGACTTTCGTCATGTTCCTCACCACGTTCATCCCGAACATCGGGGCTTCGCTCGTATGGGCGCCTGTCGCCGTTTACCTTGCGGTGAACGGCGACTACATCGGCGCCGTCGGGCTTTCGGTCTGGGGCATATTCGTAATAGGCCTTGTTGATAATTTCATGAGGCCGTATCTCGTGAGCGGCAGGACCAACCTCCACCCGCTCCTCCTCTTCTTCAGCATACTCGGGGCAATGAACGCGTTCGGGCTCATCGGCATAATCGCCGGTCCGCTGATAATCTCCATCGGGCAGGCCATGGTCGAGTTCTATCACGAGTACGTCGAAAAGCAGAACACCCGGGCGGGTTAAATGAACGGCGACAACGGATACACAATCGCATACGGGCCTGAAAGGCCCCGGGTGCTCCTGCCTCTGGCCCTCTTCATGCTAACGGTAGCAACTACCGTCGCATCCGGGGCCATGCAGCAGGGGGTGGACATATTTTCAAACCCTTATGGGCTTACGCAGGGCATCCCATTCTCCGCCTCGCTCCTCCTTATACTCGGGACGCATGAGCTCGGACATTTCATCGCTTCCAGGAGGCACGGCGTGCTTACGACCCTGCCGACGTTCATACCCGCGCCCCCGTTCCCGCCCATGATAGGCACCTTCGGGGCGCTCATCAAGATAAAGTCCCCCATAACCACGAAGGCCGCGCTCGTCGATATCGGGGCGGCAGGGCCGCTCGCGGGGTTCGTCATAGCGATATTCGTGACCATCTGGGGGCTCGGGGAGTCGATGATAGTGCCAAAGGGCGCGGTCGCGGGCTCGCTCGGCCTCGGCTCGTCGATAATATTCCAGGCCCTTTCGTATCTGGTCATGGGCCCTCTCCCGGATACGCACGACGTGCTCTTGAGCCCGGTGGCCTTCGCCGGGTGGATAGGCATGTTCGTCACGGCCATGAACCTCCTGCCCATAGGCCAGCTCGACGGCGGCCACCTCGTCTACGCGCTCCTCGGCCCGATGCACAGGGCCTTTTCTTTCGGCATGCTCGCCGTCCTCGTAATTCTCGGGTTCGCGGCCTGGCCAGGCTGGTTCATATGGGCCGCCCTGATAGCGGTAATCGGCACCTTCCACCCGCCGGTAGAAGACCAGCACGAGCCCATGGACGGCAGAAGGATGCTCATAACAGCCGCAACCACGGCGGTATTTGTATTGACTTTCATACCCGCGCCATTTTATATTGCATGATCATGAAGATATTCGATGAAAAAGAGCTCAAGCAGTTCGACGGCAGCGACCCCTCCAGGCCCGTCTACATAGCGTACAACGGCAAGGTCTATGACGTGACCGGAAACCCGCTCTTTATCGACGGCATGCATTTCGAGCATTACTCAGGGGAGGACCTTACGGATTTCATTGCCGACGCCCCCCACGGCGAGGACGTCTTCGAGAAGCTCACTATCGTAGGCGAGTTAAAAAAGTAAAGCCCCAAAGAGAAGCCGGCTGGATGAATATCGTTATACTCGGCTGCGGCACGTCCACCGGCGTGCCGGTCATAGGCTGCCACTGCGAGGTCTGCTCCTCCCCGAACCCGCTCGATAAGCGCACCAGGTCTTCCCTCCTCATACGGACAAACGGCAGGAACATCCTCATAGATACCTCGACCGACTTAAGGGCGCAGGCCCTCGCGAACGGGGTCGAAAGGATAGACGCGGTACTCTATACGCACCCGCACGCCGACCACATCCACGGCATAGACGACCTACGGGCCTTCAACCTCTCCAACGATAACGCCGCCATCCCATGCTACGGGAGCCAAAGGACCGTAAGCCGCATAAAATCCACTTTCGAGTACATATTCAAAGACGACGGCAGGGACGGCTGGAAGCCGAACCTCTCGATACAGGCGGTCGAGGGGCCTTTCGAGCTATTCGGCGAGAATGTCGCGCCCGTGCCGGTCATGCACGGACAGGCGACGATATTCGGCTGGAGGGTCGGGCAGCTCGCTTACGTGACCGACTGCAGCGAGATACCCGAAGGCTCTTTCGAGGCGCTCCGCGGCGCTGAAATCCTTGTCCTCGGCGCATTGAGGCATAAGCCGCACCCCACTCACTTCACCATATCCCAGGCGCTGGAGGCCGCGGGGAAAATAGGCGCTCCCAGGACCATCTTCACCCACCTCAGCCACAACGTCCTCTATGGAAGGGACGGCAAGACCCTGCCCCCGGGAGTCGAATTCGCTTACGACGGGCTTACAGCGGAGATATAATCAGGTTGCCGGAAATCCTTTGGGGGTAACTTTCTGTAGAAAGTTTCCCCCAAGCCCTTTCAAAGACTTTTAGTTCCTGAGAAAACCCCCTATTGGGGGTTTTCTCAGGAAGAACTGAAAATTTTTGGAGAGAGTGTTAGGGTCCGATGGATGAAAATGTGATCTATGAGGCTATAAGCCCTATGAGCCTCTTAAGCATCCAACGGCTCTAGAACCTTTTATAAAAAGGTCCTCTCAAGAATCTTTCGGCAGCTTGCTAATAAAACCCCTAAGCCGCCCATTTCAGGACGGCCTTTATCTCTTCCTCGGGATGCGTGGTCATGGCCTCCCTGTATTCCGTGAAGTCGAGCTCCCGGTTTATCATCTTCGCCGTATGCCCCCGCCAACTGTACTCGGCCATTGCGAAGTCGTCGAGGGCCATCCTGAAGTGCCCCTCAGCGGAGCTTACGGTCCCGAAGACGAGCTGGTTTTTCCTTACGAGCTGGTCCATCAACCGGGCGCCCGGTATGCGGATTGTCCTCTCGTGGACCGCCTCGGATGGGATGCCCGCCACGACATAAACGGCGTTCCTCGCCAGGGCGTCTATCAGGTTGAACATGAGCCCCGGCACGCCAGCGGACTCGAATACCAGGTCCATTGGCCCCAGTTCCTCGTCTACCTTCTCGGGCTTGACATTTCTGCCGTCTATGTAGGTCCCCTGTATTCCTGAAAGCCAGCGGGGCCTCGGAGAATCCCCGTCCAGGATGTCCACGCCGTAAACCGAAGCTCCCCGGAGCCTAAGGGCCAGGCAGGCAAGGAGGCCTATCGTCCCTGTACCTGCTACGAGCGCCCTTTTCCCACGGAACCAGTCGCTCCCTATATTTGCTTCAGGCAGCCTCGCTGACTGGAACTTCACAACTTCATCAAGGGCCTTTTCGACGACCGACATTGGCTCCAGGAGGACGCCTGCCGGAGCAAGCTCTTCAGGGACGTGTATTACGTGCCTCTGGCTGTCAACGACGTACTCGGAATTGAACCCGTCGATCCCGGAAAGGCCCCTGTCCCTGTATTTCCCCGTCCTGCACATGTCCGGGCGGCCCATGCGGCATGGGGCGCACTCGTCGCAGCCCCGCCTTATGGTAAAGACGGCGTAGTCGCCGGGGCTGACCGCGTCGACCTCCTTCCCTGCCTCCACCACTCTTCCGAAGCTCTCGTGCCCGATGACCAGGTCGTCGAAGCCCTCGGGCGGCGGAGCCTTGCCCTCGGCTATGCGCTCGCGGTCGGTGCCGCAGACGCCCACCCTCGAGACCATCAGCTTGACCTGGTCACCGGCCCTTATGGCCGGTTCGGGCCGCTCGACAATCCCAAGCTCCCTTCTGCCTGGAGAATACGCTATGGCCTTCATACGCTAACCTCCTGAGGGCTTCCTATATCTCCAACCCGTACATGGCCCGGTTGTTCTTGAGGTAGAAGGCCCCTTTCACTATCCTGTAGATGACCCATACGGCCACGGCCAGGAGTATGAAATACCCTATTACGAGGAGATAGGTCAGGGCGCCTATGACGGCCCACAGTATGCTGAACCAGAAGGTCCTTATCTGCCACCTGAAGTGCGACTCTATCCACGTGCCTCTTACGTCGGATGCCTTGACGTAATTGATTATGACCGCGATTATGTACGTTATGCCTATGAAAAGGCCGATGGCCTGCAGGACATATACGGTTGCGGCTATCTTTTTGCCTGCGACCACGGTATCTTCGTAAGTGTCGACCGTTGTCCTTGGCATGGCATTACTCCTTTCCCCCGGTTTCATTCAAGCCGGCAAGACCTGCCCTACATGGCTGGAGGGCCGCTTATCGTCCATATTAAAGTATAACCCCTATTGAGTGTAGATGGCCCGCAATCTGCGAAAAGCGGGAGGTTGGCGTGAAAAAGCGGAATAGCAGGGCGTTGAAACACCCTGCCAAGCGATCAAGGATGGATTGCCGAATTCCGAAGACTATCCAAAGTCTGGCAATTTATGAGGCTTGGACGGATTCATCCGGCCAGGCCGTGGTCGAAAGTCCAGAAAGGATTTTTCAGCATTCTGTTAGTTGAGTTTCGAGCCGCAGCATTTGCAGAAGACCGCGTCCGTGTCATGGCCTTCAGCGACGCACGATGGGCAGGCCTGGGTCGATTTCCTCGAGGACGCCGCCTGCTGCACCATCTCGACCGTCACTATGCCGGTGGGGATGGCGATTATCCCGTACCCGATTATCATGACCGCCGTGGCAAGCCCCATGCCGAGCGCGGTATTGGGCGCGATGTCGCCGTAACCCACAGTCGTGAGCGTCACCACGCACCAGTATACGCTCATGGGGATGCTGGTAAAGCCGTTCTCCTCGCCCTCCACGAGGTACATGAGCGAGCCGAGGACGACGACGAGGTTCATGACAGCGAAAAGGAAAACGGATATTTTTTTCCTGCTGGCCTTGAGCGCCCTTATGATGTAAGCGCCCTCGTCCATGTACTCGAAGAGCTTGAAGGTGCGGAATATGCGTAGCACCCTGAGCACCCGGACCGCCATCAGGTAGCGGCCGCCCGGCAGGAGGAGGTCGATATAGGTAGGGATTACGGCAAGGAGGTCTATTATGCCTAAGGTGCTTGTAGCGTACTTTAGGGGCCTTGCGACGCAGATGAGCCTCAAGGCGTATTCTATCGTAAACAGGACGGTGAAGAACCACTCGGCCACATATAGCGCGGTCCCGTATTCCTCGGAAATCCAGGACACGCTGTCGAGCATGACTACAAGGACGCTAAGGAGTATGGCGGCTATGAGTGCCTTGTCGAAAAGCCTGCCGGCCGGAGTGTCGGCCTCGTATATTATCTGATGAAGGGCCGCCCTCCAGCCCGTCAGCACGCTTTTTCCGCGTATCGCGCCCGCTCTCCCGTCCATCTCAGAATTCTATAAACTCGTGTCCGCACCTGGGGCAGTGCGCGGCGGATATGTTCACCTTCATCCTGCAGAAGCCGCAGGTCCTTGTGCCTCCGCCCACGAACCTCAGGCCCCTGTCCAGAAATAGGGCGTGCGGCATGGCGATAATGAACGCCAGCGTGCCGTAGACCCACCATTTAAGGAAGCTCCGGCCCTTCTGCATGGCTATGAAAGCGGGCATTATCCCGAGCGAGACCGCTATTATGATCACGAGCACTACCGTATGCATATCATCACTTCTCCCGGCCCGGCTTCCCGGGCCATTTGCGTTCCTGCCTTACTCCTCTTCCCCGGAGCCGAGCTCCAGGGACTTAAGCTCAGGCAAAGTAGAGCCTATTATGCCCTGCATGTCGCCGTACATGCCTGCCGTGTTGGCGACGGCCCTCTCGAGCTGTTTTTCCCTGCGCGCCCACAGCTTGGTCATGGCCCTCTTCTCGGCCTCGAGCTCCTCCTTGAGCTCCTTGAAGGACTCCACTATCCCCTCGACCCTCTGCCTGAAGCCCTGGCCGGAAAGATAGTCGTATATGGCCTCCATCTTCTCGTTCTTTCCGACCGACGAAAGCCTCGCAAGCGACAGCTGGATGAGCCCGGCCCGGAGCACTTCAGCAAGGCAGCCCGCAAGGCCGACGACCGACACCCACACGCCGTCCATCTGGGCGAAGGACGAGACACCCTTTGGAAGGGCCTCGGTCACGAGCACCGCGACCTCGGCCTTTATGTCCCTCTGGTCGTCCTTGAGCTTTGCCAGCCACTCGTCGTTCCACGCCTTGGTCCTCTTGGACTCCCACACGATGGAGCCGCAGTGCTGTCCGGTCCGCGTGTAGACCTTCTGGATTATGTCCGCGCCCCGCACGCCCTTGGGCACCGGCTCGATGATGTCCACCGGGAACATCGACTTCAAAAGAGCTTCGAGGTCGAGCTCCAGGACCTCGCCCTGGGCCTGCATGGAGCCCTGCTCGCCCTTACGCTTAAGCTCCTCTATGGTCTTGAGCATATCGCTTATCTTCTTGTCCTTCTCAAGGTCCCTGAGCCTGTGCTCCTCGGAGAAGATCTCGAGGGCCGACTGGCGTATCTTATCCCTCTCGGAGTCGATCTTCCTGGCCACCTCGATATCGAGCGCCTTCTTCGCCTCCTCGAGCTCCCTTGCCTTTTTCCTCAGCTCAAGCTCCCTTTTCCGGGCGTCTTCAAGGAGCTCGTCCTTCCTGGCCTGCTCCTCCTTCATGTCCCTGAGCTCGGTCTCGAACCTCTCAAGGGCCTTTTTCCGCGCCTCTTCGACAAGCTTCGCCTTCTCGGCGGATAGCCTCGACGCGACAGTATCCTCGACCGCTTTCCTCGCCTCATCCAGCTCCGAAAGCTTTTTCCTGAGCTCCTCTTCCCTCTTCCGGACCTCCAATTCCTTCCGGACGGCCTTCTCCTCGTACTCGGCCCTGAGCCCCTCCTTGATGCGGTCCGAAAGCGCTTCGGTGAGCTGGAACTCGATATGGCAGTTGGGACACTTTATCGTATGGTCGGACATCGAGAAATCAAGGACGCTTAACAGGTTGGCGAGAGGCTTTTTGGGGGAAACTTTCTGTAGAAAGGTTTCCCCCAGAGTCTTTCAGCAGCCTGCTATGCCCTTGCCTCCGTTTCGAATTGTTCGATATAGTCTATGGCGGATGCCGCGGCTATGGCCCCGTCGCCGACCGCTGTCGCCACCTGTAGTAAAGGGGTTGTCCGGCAGTCGCCTGCCGCGAATACGCCCGGCATGCTCGTCTGCAGCCTTGCATCCGTCTTTATAAAGCCGTTATCGTCCTTGTCAACGTCCACGAAGTCGGTCGTTGGGTTTATGCCCACGAATATGAAGACCCCCTCGACGTCTATGGACTTCTTCTCTCCTGTTCTGATGTCGTCAAGGATGGCGCTCTTGACGAGCCCGGCTTCTTCTTTTATGTGCGTGAGTATGTGGCTCTTCAATATCTCTATATTGGGCGTGCTCTCGAGTTTCTCCTGGTGCATCTTCTCGGCCCTGAACCTGTCCCTCCTGTGGGAGATGTATACCTTGGCCGCTATCCTCGAAAGGTAGACTGCCTCCTTTACGGCGGTGTCGCCCCCGCCCACGACCAGGACCTTGAGGTTCCTGAAGAACGGGCCGTCGCAGGTGGCGCAGTAGGAGACGCCCTTTCCGGTAAGCTCTTTCTCTCCGGGCACGCCGAGCCTCTTAGGTCTGGCGCCTGTCGCTATTATAACGGCCTTGGCCCTTATTTCGCCCTCGGTGGTCTTTAATACCTTTACGCCGCCTTCGAGCGCGATGTCATTTACGCCCGCGAGCCGTATCTCGAGGCCGAGGCCGCGCGCGTGCTCCTCGAACTTCTCCATGAGCCCTGCGCCGCTTATGGACGGGAAACCGGGATAGTTCTCGATAACGTCGCTCACGGCTATCTGGCCGCCCACCATCTGCTTCTCAATAAGCACCGTCTTGAGCCTCGCCCTTTGCGCGTATATGCCGGCCGTGAGCCCGGCAGGCCCGCCCCCGATTATGACAAGATCGTACATCGCGTGAAAGCCTCCTTCTGAGCGTATAAGAATAATCCTAAACCAGATAAGGGGTATAATTCAAGGCAATCTATCTATGCCCCGAGTATCCGCCTGACCTCTGCGAGGTTCCTCAAGTCGTCCTCGTCCGAGTCCTTCGGGGTCTCGAGTATCATGGGCACCTTCTTTATCTTCGGGTGGTTGAGGAAGTGCCTGAACGATTCGCTCCCTATCGCGCCCTTGCCGATATCGGCGTGCCGGTCGAGCTTCGAGCCAAGTCCGCCGCGCGAGTCGTTAAGGTGTATGACCCTGAGGCTCCCGCGTCCGGCCTCCGCTTCTATCCTCTTTGCGAGTGAATCGGCCTCTTTCGCTGTCGAGTAGGAATAGCCTGCTGCGAACGCATGGCATGTGTCGAAGCAGAGGCCCGCATCGAGCCCGTTTTCCTTGGCGCCCCTTATTATCCGCCCGATGTCGTCGAGCCTGCTCCCGAAGCCCGACCCTGATCCCGATGTGTTCTCAAGGAGGACGCGCGTGGTCCTGCCGAGGCCGCTGCCCGCCACCTCCATGAGGGCAAGGGAAACCCTCTTCAGCGCGAAAGCGGGGCCCATGTCCTGCGGGCTTCCGAGGTGCGTGACCAGGTAGTCCGCGCCTATGGCCTCGGCTATTCCCAGCTCCTTTTTGAACATGTCGATCGACTTGTGGAAGATGGCGTCGTCCGGCGCGGTGAGGTTTATGAGGTAGTTCGTATGGACGACCACCGGGAAAAGGCCGGCCTCCTTCCTCAGGGCCCTGAAGAGCCGGGCCTCGGCTTCGGGGAGCGGCGTGTATATCCAGCTCCTCGGGTTCCTGCCGAATATCTGCATGGCGTCGCACCCGAGCCGCCTGGCCCTCTCTATCGACTTCGAGACCCCTCCGGCGATCGAGACATGGACGCCGAGCGGCATCAGCCCCTGCCCGCCTTGGCCTCGAGCCTTCTCCTCGCGGCGGACGCGAGGGCCGAGGATACGTTCTTGCTTTTGGCTATCGTCTGCAGGTCCTTTTCGAACACCGTATCGAGGAGCTTAAGTGAAATGGCGAGCGGCGTCTTTGGGTTTGACAGCATCCCGGTCCTTATCGTATGGCTCTTCATCCATTCCTTATTCCGGGATATCTGGCGCAGCAGGTCGTCGCTCGTCCCTTTTGAAGCCGTAACCTTCTGGACCTCCTCCTCGGTGACCCTCGGGTTTTTGAGCACCGCCACCGCGATTATCTTGTTCGGGTCTTTTACAAGGAGCTCCCTCGCGGCCTTGTTCCCGCAAAGCGCGAGCTTAAGCTTCTGGCCCATTGTCATGCTGGATACGGCCTTGTAGATGTTCTGCTCGTCCGCCTTGGCCCTCTTTTCGTCAAGGAGGTCTTTCTCTATCTGCTCGGAGGGGAGGGGGCCTGCCTCGCCCGGTTTCGCCGTCCCGGGGTTAAGCAACCGCTCTTCAAGGAGGCCGGACATGGAAAGCGTCATGAGGGGGTTCTTTCTGAGCGCCTCGACGAGAAAGGGCTTTCTTGAAAGCAAAGCGCCGTCCTCTGAAATAGCGGCCACGACCTCCTCAGGCCCGGTCTCGGCAAGTGACTTCAGCGTCTCGTCATCGGTGCCCGGGTTAAGAGCGGCCATTATCCGGAGCGAGTCGTCGTCCCTGAGCTCGAGCGCCTTTTTTATGACAAGCGGGTCGAGCTTCTCTTCAAGCGCCTTTATCAGACCCTCAAGTGGATACTCGCCGAGGCTCTTTTTTGCCGCGCCCGACACTGCCGGGTCCTTGTCAAAGCCCAGGACAAAGAGGACCGTCACCTCGTCTGAGGGAGGGAGCGCCTCGTCCCCGGCCCTTTTTGCCAGCGCGAGCCGACCCTCGGGCGGCGCCTTGAAAAACCTGAGAAGCTCCTGCCGGACCTTCATCCCTTCACTCCGCCTTTTCCTTCTCCGGCCTGTGCGCGGCTATTATCTTCTGGCGGAGGTGCGTCGGCACCTCCTCGTAATGCGAGAACTCCATCGTGAATATGCCCCTGTCGCCCGTCATTCCTCGGAGATCAGTCGCGTATGTAATGACCTCCGCCATGGGCACGAGGGCCCTTATGGTCTGGCTGCCTGCCTTGGGCTCGGCGCCCAGTATCTTCCCGCGCCGCGAGTTTATGTCTCCGATAACGTCCCCGAGCTTCTCTTCCGGTACGCCTATCTCCATCCTCATGACCGGTTCGAGGATGACCGGGTTTGCCTCCTCAAGCCCCTTCTTGAAGCCCATTGACCCCGCTATCTTGAAGGCCATCTCGGACGAATCTACCGTGTGGTAAGTGCCGTCATAGAGGGCTACCCTGACGTCCACGACCGGGAACCCGGCAAGCACCCCGTGCCTCATGGCCTCGATTACGCCTTTTTCTACGGCGGGTATGTACTGCCTCGGTATGGCGCCCCCGGTTATCTGGTCCACGAACTCGAATCCCTTGCCCCTGGGGAGCGGGCTTATGTCGAGCCACGTATCCCCGTACTGCCCCCTGCCGCCCGACTGCTTTTTGTATTTCCCCTGCACCTTCACATGGGACCTTATGGTCTCCTTGTAGGGCACCATCGGGGTCTTGAGCTCCACCTCGCAGCCGAACTTCCTTTTAAGCTTCTCGACCGATACTTCGATGTGCACCTGCCCCACGCCGGAGAGGAGAAATTCGTGCGTCTCCTCTTCCATCCTGAAATCCAGGCTCGGGTCCTCCTCCATGAGCTTGGCTATGGCGAGCGGGGCCTTGTCCTCGTCCGCCTTGGTCTTCGGGTGTATGGCATAGGAGAGCGATGACACGATAGGCGGAAACTGCGGGAAGCTCACGGGCCCGGCGATGTCCGATAGCGTGTCGCCTATGTGAGTGTCCTTCAATTTCGAGACGGCCGCTATGTCCCCGGCCTCTACCCTCCCTACCTCTTTCAGTTTCTTCCCCTCCATCAGGTAAAGGTGGCTTATCTTCTCTTTTATGTCCCTCGTGGGGTTGAGGACCGTAGAGTCGGCGTGCAGGGCCCCGGAGAAGACCCTGAATATGGAGAGCTTTCCGGTGTAGGGGTCGATGAGCGACTTGAAGACGAAAGCCGAAAAGGGCTCCTCGACCCTGGGCTCCCGCTCTATCTCCTCCCCGGTCCTCGGGTCAACGCCCCTTATATGCCCACGGATGGCGCCCTTGTCGAGCGGAGAAGGCAGGTTCCCGTTCACCGCGTCCATCAACAGATTCACGCCCATGTTCTTGAGCGCGGAGCCCAGGTAGACAGGGATGAACCTCCTTGTGAGGACCCCTTCCCTCAGGGCCTTCATGAGCTCCTCTTTCGATATCTCGTCGCCGTTAAGGTATTTCTCCGTAAGCGCCTCGTCCGATTCGGCCACCGCGGCTATCATGTTCTCCCTCATTGCCGCGGCCTCGGATTCGAGCTCTTTCGGGACTACGCCGGTTTCGAATCCTCCGGAGCCGTCGTCCTTGTATATATAGGCCTTCATGGAGACGAGGTCCACGAGCCCCCTGAAGCCGTGCCCCTCGCCTATGGGTATCTGCATGGGCACGCCCTTGACCTTGAGGACCTTCTCCATGTCGTCCACGGCCCTTAGATAGCCCGCCCTCTCGCGGTCCATCTTGTTGACGAAGGCTATGCGGGAGACCTCGAACTCGTCAGCGAACTCCCAAATCTTTTCTGTCTGGACTTTCACGCCGGATATGGCGCTGAGGATGACCACGGCCCCGCCGACCACCCTGAGCGAGTCCCTGGTCTCGGTGAGGAAGTTCGAATACCCCGGGGTGTCTATCACGTTCACCCGGCAGCCGTCCCAATCGTAGTGGTGTATGGCCGCGGAAATGGTAATCTTCCGCTTCTGCTCCTCGGGCTCGAAGTCGAGGTGCGAAGTGCCGTCGTCCACCTTGCCGAGCCTGTCGATCGCCCCGGCGTTGAAGAGCATCGCCTCAGCGAGGGAGGTCTTGCCCGCGCCGCCGTGCGCGATGACGGATATGTTCCTCTTTTTCTCCAGCGAGACTTCCATCAAACCACCTCCTCCGGGTTGAGGGTCTCACGTATGTTTGGCAATCTCTAAAGATCAGAGATCTTTCCTGAAATCAAGGAAGGCCGGAATAAAAAGCGGAGCATATATGACAATATGTGAGCATTTTTATTCCAGTAACTACCCGGATTCCGGGGAAAGACCAATCTTCAGAGGTTGCCCTATCTGTTTTTCTTTTTTCCCAGAAGGCCGGGGACCGTCCTCCTCAGTAGTATCCCGAGGAACTTGTTCAGCGGGTTAGACCTGTCGAGGACCGGGATGACCGGCCTGTTCCTGAACCCGAGCTGTATGAGGAGCGAGTTCATCTCCTCGTTCGCGGCGTCGTACCTCAAGCCCTTCTTGAATACCTTTATGGCCCCTTTTTTATTTCCCGCGGCCATGTAGACCTTGCCGAGGTTCAGGTAGAACTCGGCCCTGAAGAACTCCTTCTTTACGGCCCTGGTGCAGAACTCGAGGCCAAGGCCGATCTCCCCGGCCCTCATGGCCCTGACCATGCCGTAGTACGACATGTACTCAGGGTTCTCCTTGTCCTCTTTCCAGGCCTTGTCGAACGATTTCAAGGCCCTGTCAAGGTTGTCTTCCTTAAGAAAGCGTTTCCCAGCGATGAAGTGTTCCCGGCCTTCAGACATCTAATCTATCTTCCCTCCGTGGATTATCCTTAAGCCCTTGAGGGTCAGGAATTCGTCTACTTCGGTTATGCGCCTCGACCTGCCCTTGAAAAGGCCCGCGTATCCGCCTGTCGCGACCACCATGGGCCTTGTCCCGGCTTCTTCGGCCATCCTCTCCAGTATGCCCTCCACGAGCCCCAGGAATCCGTAGAATATCCCGGAGCGCATGGCCTCGACAGTGTTCCTGCCGATAACCCTGTCGGGCTTATCGGGCTCGACCCTTGGGAGCACTGCGGTCTTCGAATGGAGCGCCTCTGCCGACAAGCCCATGCCAGGGGCGATCGCGCCGCCTGCGAACTCGCCTTTCCCCGTAACGTAATCGAATGTCGCCGCGGTCCCGAGATCGGCCACTATGAGCGGCTTCCTATGTATGCTGAAAGCCGCGACCGCGTTTACGAGCCTGTCAGGGCCTACCTCCGAGGGTCTTTCCGTGAGGACCTTAATCCCGCAGTTCTCATGCGTGACGAACGTCGCGCTAAGGCCCAGGTATCTGGCGAGCGCGTCCTTCATGGCCCCATTCAGCTGCGGAACGACCGAAGAGACTATGGCCGCCTTGAGGTCCGGTGCCTTTATGCCCGAGGATGACAAGAGCGCAACGAGCGAGGCCCCGTACTCGTCAGCCGTCCTACCGGCGTCCGTCGAGAGACGCCAGCTCTCCGTAAGCCCTGCGCCCCTGAAAGCACCCAGGGTGATGGATGTATTGCCTATGTCTACGGTCAGGAGCACCTATTCGGATGCCGCCTCCATGTCTCCGGCCACTATCTTTCTTACGGCGCCGCCCGGCTCCCTGATAAGGAGCGCCCCGGTATCGTCGACACCCAGGCAGACGCCTTTTACGGCATTGCCGAACGAGACGACCCGTATCTCCTTGCCCTCAAAGCCGAAATACCTCTTCCATTCCGAAAGTATGGGCACGGGACCCTCGGCTAAGTATACCTTATACCACAGCTCGACGCTCGATAAAAGGCGGGCCGCCAGGGCGCTTCTATCGACCTCGCCCCCCTTGGCCTCCCGGACGGAAGTGGCCGTATTCCTTATGTATTCCGGGAACATGGACCTGGTCATATTGACGTTCACGCCGATGCCCATCACCACGAAATGCACCCTCTCGGGCTCGGAGCCCATCTCAAGGAGTATGCCTGCCGCCTTCCTCCCGTTGATGAGTACGTCGTTCGGCCATTTCAGGACCGGCCTTGCCGGGCAAAATTCCGATATCGCCTCTGCCGCTGCAACGGCCGCCACGAACGTAAGCCAGTGCGCCTCTTCCGGCGGTATGAGCGGCCTTAAGAGTATCGACATGTAGATATTTAGCCCTGCAGGAGACTCCCATTTCCTCCCGAGCCGCCCCTTTCCACCGGCCTGGCTCTCGGCCATTACGACCGTGCCTTCTCTTGACCCGTTCCGGGCAAGCTCAAAGGCCTCGGCATTGGTGGAGCCGACTTCATTGTGGAAGCGGAGTTCCCTTCCGATAAAGCCTGTCTTGAGAAGTGACGATACCTCCGTGCCGTTAAACGGTAGGGAGCCCTCCAGCCTGTAGCCCTTTGAAGGGCTTGCCTCTATCGTGTAACCGGATTTCCTGAGGGCCTCGATGTGCTTCCAGACCGCGGTCCTGGTAACACCCAGCGCCCTGCTGAGCTTCTGCCCCGAGACATGGCCCGGCCCCGCCTTTAGGAGCCTTATTATCTCTCTTTCCTGACCCTTGTCCCGCATAGGGATACCACTTCCATGCTGATGTCCACGGCCCGCGCCGAATGTGTAATGCTCCCGGCGGATATGAAATCCACGCCCGTTTTCGATATGGGGCCTATGGTTTCAAGGCTCACGTTCCCCGACGCCTCCACGAGCGCCCTTTTCCCGATTATCTTCACGGCCTTCCTCATCTCAGAGGGGGCCATGTTGTCGAGCATTATTATATCCGCCCCGCCTGCTTCCAGGGCTTCCCTTGTCTCGCGGAGGTCCGTGACCTCCACTTCCACCTTCACCCTGCCCCGGTATTTCCTCCTCACTGAATCCAGCGCGGCGGCAACCGACCCCGCCGCCTTTATGTGGTTGTCCTTTATCAAGACCGCATCGAAGAGGCCTGACCTGTGGTTCTCCCCGCCCCCGGCTTTAACGGCATACCTCTCAAGGGGCCTCATGCACGGGGTCGTCTTCCTGGTGTCCAGGAGTTTCACGTCCGGGGACTTTATTCTCCGCGCGAACTCATGGGTCCTCGTAGCTATGCCGGAGAGGCGCTGCAGGAAGTTGAGGGCGACCCTTTCGCCCGTAAGGAGCGCGGAGAGCTTGCCCGAGACTGTAGCGATGGCCTGCCCTTTCCCCACCCGCTCGCCGTCTGTAAAGCCGGACCTGAATACGGCCTTTCTGTCGAGCTTTTTAAAGACCATCTCCGGGATGAAGAGCCCGGCTATTACCATGTCTTCCTTTGCAATGAACTCCGCGGCCCCGGCCTGCCCTTTTTTGACTATCGCATCGGTCGTAATGTCGCCGGCGCCCACGTCCTCTGCAAGGGCCGCGTCTATGAGAAGGGCCGCGTAGTTTTTGAGCGCCTTGCCTACACCAAGTCGGCCACGTTTTTCCCGGGCGATATTCTTTCTCAAGGCAACCTCTAAAAATTTGAGATTTTTCCCGCTTTTCCCGAAGGCCGGGGATAAAAGGCGGAGCATATATGACAATACGTGAACATTTTTATTCCCGCTAACTACGCGGTTAGGGGAAAATATCAATTTTTAGCTTGCTGAAAAACTCCGTTTTTATTCAGGCTGCTCAAAAAGCTCCAGATGCGAGGCCCCAGTTGGAACAGGGGAGAGAGGAATGCGGCGTACTTTTCGTGTACGCCTTCGTAGCCAGCGACGTAGCCTTCGACGCAGATGGACTTTTTCAGCAGCCTGTGTCAGAGGCTGCCTCAAGCCCTTATGCTCCTTATGCGCTCCAGCCCGGCCTTGAGCTTTCCTGTCTTTTCCTCCAAAGCTTCGAGCCTGGCCCTGTCCTTCTCGACCACCTCGGGCGGGGCCTTTTTCGTGAACTCCTCGTTCCCGAGCTTCTTTGCGAGTCCCGAGGCTTCGGCCTCAGTCTTGGAAAGCTCCTTCGTTATCCTTTTCTCCTCGACTTCGAAGTCCACGAGACCGCCGAGCGGCACGAAGACCTCGGCCTTCTTCTGCCCTGCCCCGGCCACGGCTGATACGGAATCCCCGGGCCTTTCCCCTTTTTCGGCAATGACCAGCCCCTTTATCCTCGCGAGGAGCTTGATGTACTCCGCCCCCTCTGAAATCGTCTCCCTCAAGCCAGGGTCGTCGGCAAAGCAGAAACAATCGGCCATTGCCGAAGGCGGGACGTTCATGTCGGTCCTGATGTTCCTTACGGCCCTTATGACGTCCATCACGTCCTCCATGCGCGCGGCCTCGTCGGGAAATGCCCTGCCCTCTTTCGGGAAGTCGCCTGACATGAGGCTCCCTTTGTATCCAGGGAGCTTTTCCGCTATCTCCTCGGTTATGAAGGGCATGAAGGGATGGAGGAGCTTCATGGTGTCCATCATGACTGCCGCGAGGGTCGCCTGCGCTTCGAGCTTCCTCTCGGCGCCGCTCTCGCCACGGAGGTCGAGCTTTACAAGCTCCACGTACCAGTCGCATAGCTCGTGCCATACGAACCTGTAAAGGACCCTGGCGGCCTCGTCGAACCTGTAGGTGTCGATGGCCTCGGTCACCTCCCGTATGCAGGCGTTCCGACGCTCCCATATCCACTTGTCCGCCATGTTGAAGCGGGATTCGTCCACCCCGGCCTTGCCCGAAGCCATTGCCTCGAAAAACGGCCCGTCGAGGTTCATGAGCGTGAACCTCGCGACGTTCCATATCTTGTTGCAGAAGTTCCTGTATCCGGCGATGCGGTCCTCCGCGAGCTTTATGTCCCTGCCCTGCGCCGCGAGCACGGCGAGCGTGAACCTGAAGGCGTCGGTCCCGTACTGCTCCATCATCACAAGGGGGTCTATGACGTTCCCCTTGCTCTTGCTCATCTTCTGCCCCTTGGCGTCCCTTATGAGGGCATGAATATAGACGTCCTTGAAAGGTACGTCTCCCATGAACTTAAGGCCCATCATCGCCATCCTGGCGACCCAGAAAAAGATGATGTCGAAGCTCGTGGAAAGTACCGACGTGGGGTAGAAGGCCTTAAGGTCATTTGTCTTATCGGGCCAGCCGAGTGTCGAGAAAGGCCAGAGGGCCGACGAGAACCAGGTATCGAGCACGTCCGGGTCCTGCTCGATATTCCCGCCCCCGCACTTCTCGCACTTCTCCGGGACTGCGGCAGAGACAGTCACCCCGCCGCAGTCCTTGCAATGCCACGCGGGTATCCTGTGCCCCCACCATATCTGGCGGGATATGCACCAGTCCCGGATGTTCCTCATCCAGTCGAAATACAGGTTCTCCCAGTTCTTCGGCACGAATTTTATGCGGCCGTCCTCCACGGCCTCGATGGCCGGGCCGGCCAGCGGCGCGACCTTCACGAACCACTGCTTGGATAAGGTCGGCTCTACGATTGTAGCGCACCTGTAGCAGGCGCCGAGCATGAGCTTGTGCTTCTCCGTTTTTTCGAGGAGGCCCTTTTCCTCGAGCCCGGAGATTACCTTTTTCCGGGCCTCATATCTATCCATGCCCTTGAAGGGCCCTGCGTTCTCGTTCATCCGGGCGCTCTCGTCCATTACCTTTATGGACGGTAGATTGTGCCTTCTGCCGACCTCGAAGTCATTGAAGTCGTGGGCGGGGGTTATCTTGACCGCGCCGGTGCCGAACTCTATGGAGACCGAATCGTCTCCTATTACTGGTATCTCGCGCTCGACGAACGGCAGCCTGAGCTTCTTCCCGATGACGGCCTTGTACCTCTCGTCCTCGGGGTTTACTGCCACGGCGGTATCGCCCAGCATAGTCTCAGGCCTGGTGGTGGCGACCGTAAGGTATTCGATATTGCCAGCCGGCTCAACGAGCGGGTAGCGCATGTACCAGAGGCTGCCTTCGGTCTCGTTGAACTCGACCTCGAGGTCGGAGAGCGCGGTATGGCACCTGGGGCACCAGTTTATGATGTAGTCGCCCCTGTATATGAGCCCCTCTTTGTAGAGCGAGGTAAAGACCTCGCGGACGGCCTTCGAGAGCCCCTCGTCCATTGTGAAGCGGAGCCTCGTCCAGTCGCACGAGGCCCCGAGCCTTTTAAGCTGATTTATTATAGTGCCGCCGGACTCGTTCTTCCATTTCCAGACCCGCTCCATGAAGGCTTCTCTTCCGACCTTGTGCCTGTCGAGGCCTTCAACGGCAAGCTGCTTCTCCACCACGTTCTGCGTCGCTATGCCGGCGTGGTCTATGCCCGGAAGCCAGAGGACGTTAAAGCCCCTCATGCGCCTGGACCTTGCGAGTATGTCCTGGAGGGTTGAATTCAGTGCGTGGCCGAGATGCAGGGCGCCGGTGATGTTAGGCGGCGGTATGACCATCGAGAAAGGGGGTTTTTCGGAGCGCTCATCGGGAGTCGCGAGCTTCTCCCGTATCCAGTGCTCCGCCCACCGGCCCTCGACGGAGCCGGGCTCGTAAGTCTTCTCAAGCGTCTTCTCGCTCATCCAAACCTTCCTGATTTTTTTTGACGGGAAAAACCGCTGCGGGCGGAACGGCTGCAGGCACAATACTGGGCCATGCCGCCGGTGAGGGGAAGGACCCCGGAGCCGAAGCCACGGCTTGCAAGCCGTTTTATTTCTCGGACCGCCAATTTGAAATTATAAGTTGGAACGGCCGTAAAAAAAACAAAAAAATTCTCTGCCGCTCGGAAAACGGCAGAGAATTCGATAATTGCCTATGGCCGCGCTTACCTGGTCTTGAGGAACGCTTCCTTGGCCTTTCTGATCTCCTCTTTTATGAGGCGCTCCGCAAGCTCGGGGACCACATCCCAAGAGACGTGCTCCACGACCTGCTTGGCGGACCTGGAGACGACTGCTTCCACCTGCTCCTTCGGGACCGAGAGCCCCTGGAGGCGCTGAACGAGCTCTCCCCGTATCTTCTCTTCCATCCTCTCGGCTGCCCTTTCGGCGGCCTCGGCGACAAGGGAATCGAGGCGGGCAAGCTTCGATGCGAGCTCATTCCTGAGCCTTTCCTCGACCCTCTCCGCCACCTTCTCAATGACCTCAGCCGCATTGGCCTCGGCCTTCCCGAGCCTCTTCTCGAGGTTGGAGGCGATCCTCTCCTCTATCCCGTCCGCAACGCGCTCGACCGCGGCCCGTATCTCGGACTCGGGCGCCACTGCGGAGCGCGGCTGGGGTGCGCTGGCCGGCGGCTCCGGAACTGCCTTCATTAAAGACGGCGCCTCAGGCCTGGAGTCGATAACCTCTTCCGGTATCTCCAGGAGGTCGGGCTCGGCTATCTCGCCTTCCTCCTCAAAAATGTCTTCAACCCTGGATATCTCCTCTACCGGAGCGGTTTCCTCCCTGAAGGGCTGGAAAGAACCAATACCTGGGATCTCTTCCGCTTCCTCCCTCTTCGCAGGTCCGCTCCCGAACGGCTCGGCTTCGAGCGCCACGGTTGACCTGTTATCCGCGTTATAGAAACTGTCGAACGCGCCAAGGTCGAACGGCGGCTCGCCTTTCCTTTCCTCCTCGCCGGAATCGAAGCCTTTAAGCTCGAACGGGGCTTCGGGGGCCGCTTCAGTGACGGCAGGACCGGAGCCCGTCTTAAACTCGTCTTCGTTTATAACGAGGTCCGTGAAGTCGTCCGCCTTCGGCTGCCCCTTCTCATCGTCCTCGAAAAGCCCGCCGGAGGTCAGGAAATCAAGGTCAACGCCGCCCGTATCCTCGACTTTAGTCTCGAACTCGTCCGGCGCGCTGAGGAACCCTCCCGCAGACCAGATATCCTCCGCCCCTGCGCCCTGGGCGGCGGATGCGCCGGTCTTCGAAGGGGCCGTTGAGGCGGCCTGCGCCTGTCTCGACTCGGCGCTTGCAAGTAGGTCCCTTACCTTGTCCAGGAGGTCCTGGGACTCGAAGGGCTTGACTATGCTGTCGTCCGCGCCTACCCTCATGGCCTCGTTCCTGTCGAGCGGCTCGAACGTGCCCGCAAGCAGGAGGACCGGCGTATTCCTAAGCTCCGGGTCGGACTTTACAGCGGCCGCAACCTCATAACCCGACTTTCCGGGCATGGCTATATCGGCTATGATGAGGTCCGGCTTCTCCTCCCAGGCTTTTCTCAAGGCCGTATCCCCGTCACCAGCTATGATAAGCTCATAGTCTTCAGAGGCGAAAGTAATGGATATGACCTTCTGGATCGTAATGGAATCGTCTGCCAGAAGTATCTTCCTTGCCATTATAAGGCCCCCTTTTATTGACGTGTTCAACTGGAAACTTACCCCTTGCCAGCTGGAAAGTCAAGGTAAATTTGACAGTTACGGCCCTCGGCGCATCTCCCGCTTCCACCCTGGGAACGCAAGTGCCCGTCCACTACTCTTCGGCGGTTCCGGTTGAAATATTAAGAATTTTGTTGAAACCGCCGCTGAGGTGGGCCGGTGCCGCCCCGGGCGGCGCTTGACTCAAAAAAGGCGGCCTCTAGAAATTAGAGTTTTTTCGCTTTTCCCGGAAGGCCGGAATAAAAAGCGGAGCATATATGACAATATGCGAGCATTTTCATTCCAGCTAACTACGCGGTTAGGGGAAAATATCAATTTTTAGCTTGCTGAAAAACTCCGTTTCTACTCAGGCTGCTCAAAAAGCTCCAGATGCGAGGCCCCTGTGGGACAGGGGAGCGAGGAATGAGGCGTGTTTTTCGTGTACGCCTTCGTAGCCAGCGACGTAGCCTTCGACGCAGATGGACTTTTTCAGCAGCCTGTCAGCGGTTGCCAAAAAGGGAGTGGATGGCGCCCCCCGGTGGACGGGGGGCGGCAGGCAGTCGCTTAAGCTGGTGCTACGCTTCTCTGGTGTAGGCTGGAGTGGCTTTACGGAGGGGATGCACTATGCGGAGCCTGTTGTGAACGGCCCTTTCCGGGCCGGTCTCTTCATCATCTCGGTCTTTTGCCTTGAAGCCCGATACGAGGCTTTTTAGCTCAGCAGCCAGAGCCGCAAGCTCGCCCGTGGCCCTCGCCACCTCGCCAGTGGCGGAAACGTTCTCCTTTGAGACCTCTGCTATCGATTCAACGCTCCTTGCGATCTCGTCCGTCGTGGCGCTCTGCTCCTCGGCGGAGGTCGCTATCTGCGCTATCATGTCGGTCACGAGCTCGACACCCGATACGATGTCTTTAAGGGCCTGGCCTGCCTCGTTTGCGAGCCTGACGCCGTTTTCTACCTTCAGGTTGCCTTCGTTCATCGCCGAAACCGCCCTGGAGGTCTCCTCCTGTATTGAAGTTATCATGACCCCGATCTCCCTCGTCGCCCGGGTCGTCCTTTCCGCAAGCTTCCTGACCTCGTCGGCGACGACCGCGAAACCGCGGCCCTGCTCGCCGGCCCTCGCGGCCTCTATCGCTGCGTTGAGCGCAAGGAGGTTCGTCTGGTCCGCTATGTCGTTTATGACGGAAACGATCGTCCCTATCTCCTCCGACCTGCTGCCGAGCCTCTGTATCGTGGTGGCCGAAACGGACGTGGCTTCGGCGACCTCCTGCATGGCGGAGGTCGCCCCGCTCACCACCTGTCCGCCCCTTGAGGCAGTCTCGCTCGCTTTTTTCGCGTCTATCGAGGCCTGGTGGGAGTTCTTCGCGACCTCCAGTACCGTGGCGTTCATCTGGTCCATTGCGGTCGCGGTGTAGGAGGTCTGGCCGGACTGCCTCATCGCGCCCTCGGATATGTGCGCGGAGGTGGCCGAGAGCTCTTCCGACGCCGAAGCGAGATGGGTCGAGGTCTCTTCTATCTTTTCTATGAGGCGCGATACCTTTTCAGCCATGCAGTTCACGCTCTCGCTCAGCCCAGCAAACTCGTCCTTCATCTCGATACCAAGCACCCTTACCTTAACGTCCGACCTTACCGAGAAGTTCCCTGCCGAAAGCCCGTCTATGGCGTTTTTGATGTCGCGTAGCGGTGCGAGTATGTGTCTTCCGGCAATGAGCATGAAGACCGCCGTGAGCCCGCAAATCGCCGCCGATATGAGCGCAAACGCGACGATGCCTGTTGACGAGCCTGCCGCCCAATAGACGAACAGCGCGAAAAGGCCGAGCAGTATGCCGAAACCGCCAGTCAACCGTATTTTAATTGACATCCAATCCATCAGAGGTTCCTCGTCGATTTTGCGTTGAAAAGGGCTATTTTCACCATTTCAAGAAGCTGCTCCGAAGAGAACGGGGCCGCAAGCAGGCACGCGGCCCCGGCCTCCATCCATTCCATACGCCTGTCCAGGTCGTCCCGCGATGCCAGTATCGCCAGTATCGGCGAGCGCCTTAGCACTGAAAGGCCGCTTATGCTCCTGAGCCACCCCCCTGCGGCGGGCCACGGGCCGCACCCGCATATGACGAGCTCGGGCGCGAAGCCGGAGCTTATCGCGCTCAACGCGGAGCTGGCGCCGGACGCTTCCTTCACCTCGAAATCCTCAAGGGCCAGCGAGAAGCCGACCATTGTCCTCATCATGCGGTCCTCGGAGACCACCAGTATCCTTGCGCGCTGTTTCACCCTTTATTCCTTATCGGTGGAACTGGAGCGCTGATAATCGGGACTAAACCCTATTTTGAGGGATTTAAATCGATGATTCAGGACTAATGCGAAAGGTTGAGGCTCGACCGGGCAAAAGGTTTAGCAGGCTGGGCCTCTATGACGAAAGCCCTGATTGCCGTGTGTCGCGCAGGGCCCCGCATGGGTTTTGCCGGAGATTTAAACTAAATACTGGTGGTGCTTGGCAGGAGGTGGGCTGGTTGCGAGGGCAGGAGGCTCATGGTCCCGTCAATCTGGCTGGACCATGCCTTTCCTGATCGCAATCTTTATAAGGCTCGCCATGTCGCTCACCTTCAGTTTCTTCATTATGTTGTTCCTGTGGCTTTTTACGGTAGCAAGCGATATGAAGAGCTTTTCGGCTATTTCCTTGCTGGTGGACCCGTCCGCGATGTGTTTGAGCACCTCTTTTTCCCTTCCGGAGAGGGTGTCGAAGGGGTCGTGGCTCTGCTCTTTCTTTATGACGTCCACGAAGTCGTTAAGTATCTCCTCCGTGACGGCCGGGCTCGCGTACTTGCTCCCGGTCCTCACTTTCTCGACCGCCCTCAAGAGCTCCCCCGGCTCCGAGTCCTTGAGCACGTAGCCGAGCGCCCCTGCCCTGAAGGCCTCCAGCGGGCGCGACAGGTCCGCGTGCATGGAGAGTATGATTATCCTGGTCTCCGGGAATTCCTCCACCACGCGCCTCGTTACCGCTATGCCGTCCAGGTCCGGCATGGTGATGTCGAGAATGGCTATGTCCGGCCTGAGCGCGGCTATGCCCTTCAAGGCCGCCATGCCGTTGTCGGCCTCCCCCACCACCTCGTATTCATCCGGGGGGAAAATCGCCTTTATGCCCCTGCGCAGCACCGGATGGTCGTCGGCTATGAACACTGTGGTCTTTTGCATACCTGCCTGAAGGGAAGAGGCATCGCCTCTTCGGTACCGAAACCGCCGGGACACGGGGCCGCCGGCTCCTGTGGGGGGGTAAATGGATTAAGGACGGTTTATTATATGAAAGGGCGGGGGTAAAAGCAAGGACTCTCACGCGCGTACGCGTTATTGGGTTGCTGAAATACTCAAAATTACATGAAGGCTGCTCAAAAAGCTCAAGATGCAAGGAGTCGAAAAGCGAGGAATGAGGCGTACTTCTGTGGTACGCCGGAGTGTCCAACTTTGAAGACGACACAGCAGATTGGGCTTTTTCAGCAGCCTTTAGTTGCTTATTTTACGGAGGGGCTCAACCCCTTTCGTCCTCCTGATTATCTTCTCCACGTCCTCCTTATCGAGGGACTCGTCCTTGAGGAGCGCGGCCGCAAGCTCCTCGAGTGTTTTCCGCCCCCGGAGAAGGAGCTCGTCAGCCTTTCTTTCAGCCGTCAGTATGAGGTTCCTTATCTCCTTGTCCATGAGCCAGGCCATCGTCTCGCTGTACCGCTTCTGGACAGATATGTCCCTGCCGATGAACGGGTGCTCCTCGCCCCTGCCGAAGTTTATGGGCCCGACCTTGTCGGACATGCCCCACTGGGCGACCATCTTCTCCGCAAGGGCCGTTGCGTTCTTCAAGTCGTCGTTCGCGCCGCTGCTTACGTCCATGAAGACCAGCTTTTCGGCGGCCCTCCCCGCGAGCGCGACGCAGAGCCTGTTTATGAGGTAGCTCTTCGGGTAATAGTGCCGGTCCTCCTCGGGAAGGAACTGGGTTACTCCGAGGGCCATGCCCCTCGGTATTATCGAGACCTTGTGTATGGGGTCCGTATGCGGGAGCTCCCAGGAGACCAGCGTGTGGCCGGCCTCGTGGTACGCGGTTATCCTCTTTTCGTCCTCGGAGAAGCTCTCCTCCCTCTTGGAGCCCATCATGACCCTGTCCCTCGCCTCCTCGAAGTCCCTCATCTCTACCCGCTCCTTGCCTTTTTTCACGGCTTCGAGCGCGGCCTCGTTCATGAGGTTCTCAAGGTCGGCCCCGGTCATGCCGGGCGTTCCCTTTGCTATCTTCTCGAAGTCGACCTCTGGGGCTATCCTCTTGTTCCTTGCGTGGACCTCGAGTATGGACTTCCTGTCCTTCCAGCCTGGCCTGTCTATGACGATGTGGCGGTCGAAGCGGCCGGGCCTCAAGAGCGCCGGGTCGAGCACGTCAGGCCTGTTGGTCGCGGCTATGACGATTATCTCATCGTGCGGCTCGAATCCGTCCATCTCGCTCAAAAGCTGGTTCAAGGTCTGCTCCCTCTCGTCGTGCCCCCCGCCGAGGCCCGCGCCCCTTACCCTCCCGACGGAATCTATCTCGTCTATAAATATTATCGATGGCCTGGTCTCCTTGGCCTTCTTGAACATGTCCCTCACCCTGGACGCACCCACGCCAACGAACATCTCGACGAACTCTGAGGCGCTTATGCTGAAGAAGGGGACGCCGGCCTCGCCTGCAGTGGCCCGGGCAAGGAGCGTTTTGCCGGTGCCGGGCGGCCCTATCAGGAGTATGCCCTTGGGGACCTTGGCCCCTATGGACGTGAACCGGGCCGGGTTCTTGAGGAACTCGACCGTCTCCTGGAGCTCTACTTTCGCGTTCTCAAGCCCGGCGACGTTCATGAAGGTTATGCTGGGCTTGCGCATATTGTAGAGCTTCGCCTTGCTCATGCCGAAGTTGAAGAGCCCCGGCTGCCCTCCGCCCTGCGATTGCTGCACCCTCCTTATGATGAGGAACCATATGCCGATAATGAGGACCCACGGCAGCAGCAGTATCACGAACTGCCATAAAGGGGACCCGCCTTCGTCAGGCTCGACGTTCACGGCAATGCCTTTCTTTTCGAATTCACCCAGTATCTCCGGGCCCTGGAACACAGGGAGATAGGTCATGAAACCTGCGGCAGGCCCGGGCGCGCCATCAGGTCCTGGGGCGCCCACCTGGACCGGGCTCTTGAACTCGCCGGTCACCTCCTGCCCCTTCATGGTTATCGAGCGGATGTTCCCGGCCTCGAGCTGCTCCTGGAACTCGGTGTAGCTTATCCTCTGCGCGGTCCCTGTATCCTCCTCGACCGACTGGCCCCATATATAGAGGAAGAGCCCGAAGAGCACCAGGGCAATCAATATCTTCCACCCGCCCCCCCTCTCGGAGTTGGGGTATTTGGAGTCCTCGGCCATATTTAGAGTCTATAAGATATTCCGATTAAATCAATCCGCGAGAAATGAATCGGCCTGAGAGACTGGAAGGATTGCAGGATTCTTTGAGGAGTCTACGGGTGACGCGAGTGCCGGATTCAGACAACCTCTAAGGATTAGAGATTGTCTCCGCTTTTCTCGGAAGGCCGGGAATAAAAAGTGGAGCATATATGTCATATGTGAGCATTTTTATTCCCGTCATTACGCAAAGTCAGGGGAAAAGATTCAATCTTTTAGCAGCTTGCTGAAAAACTCCGTTTTTATTCAGGCTGCTCAAAAAGCTCCAGATGCGAAGCCCCATTAGGAACAGGGGAGCGAGGAATGAGGCGTACTTTTCGTGTACGCCGGAGTGTCCAGCGACGTAGCCTTCGAAGCAGATGGACTTTTTCAGCAGCCTAATATGGGTTGTCTGGATTCTATGCCGCCGGAAGCCTTATGGAAACGGTAGTGCCTTTCCCTGGCTCGGATTCAAAGTCCATGCTACCTCTGTGCTCCCTTATTATCGAATAGGATATGGAAAGGCCGAGCCCAGTGCCTCCGGCATCACCCCTCGTCGTAAAAAAGGGCTCGGTTATCCTCTCCAGCACCTCCCTGGACATTCCCGCGCCCTCGTCACGGACCTCGATAACCACCTCGCCCTTTTCCTTGTCATGGAAAGACCTTACATGGACGCCCCTCGACCTGTCCGGGAGCGCGTGGAGGGCGTTGATTACAAGATTTATGAGCACCTGCTCTATTTTCTGGGAGCTGCCCCGGACGGCAGGGAGGCCCTCGGCGGTCGAGACCTCGAATTTGTCCGTGTGCTTCATTATCTGGCTGCTGAGGATCGACACCGCCGCCAGCACCGCCCTGTTCACGTCGAGTTTCCCATCGAAGCAGGCCTTGTCCGGCCTCGAGAAGTCCTTCAAGCTATCCACTATCCCCTTTATCCTCCTCGACCCGTCGGTTATCCCCGAAAGGAGCTCGGGTATGACCTCGGACATCTCCGAGTAAGGGAGCCCCCCGAGCGAGAAGTCGCCGTGCTCGCGGTAATACCCGTCGAGTATCCTTACAGAGTCCTTCCACGCGTCCGCGAGAAGGGACGAGTTGAAGAGTATGAAATTATTGGGGTTGTTTATCTCGTGGGCGACCCCGGACGCGAGCGTCCCTATAGAGGTCATCTTGTTCGCGTGTATGAGCTTGGCCTGCATGAGGCGGGCCTCCTCCTCCATCCTTATGAAGTCGGTCAGGTCCTGGACCGTGCAGAGGACCATCTTCCCGTCCCTGCCCTTGAGCTTTATGACCTGGCCCCTTGCCGAGAAGGTCACCCTGGTGCCGTCCTTCCGCACGCTCTCCGACCTGTCTATGACGAACCCGGCCTCCCTGGCCGAAAGTCTATTTACCGACTCCGAAAGGACATGGAGGAACGGCGGCGGGTCGGATGAGGCGAGCTCCTCCCTCGAATATCCGAAGAGCATTATGGCCGCCGGGTTCGCGTCGGTTATCCTGCAGCTCCCGTCTTCTATGAGTATCTGCGCGTTCTGGTTCTGCTCGAATATCTGCCTGAACCGCTCCTCGCTTTCCCTGAGGGCGTCCTCGGCGTTTTTTCTCGCGGTTATGTCCCTTTTTATGCCGAGGGCGAGTTCCCTTTCGCCGACCTTGAAAGGCGTTATGGCCATGTCCACCCAAAGGACCGAGCCGTCCTTCCTCCGTAGCGGCACCTCCTGCACGAAACCGCCCTTTTTCCAGAGGTCCCTGTGCAGCTTGAGCCTGTCGAGCCTCCCGGGGATGGCGAGCAGGGTCACGTCGGACGAGAGTATCTCCTCGCGCGAATAGCCGGCCATAAGGCAGCCCGCGAGGTTTACGTCGAGGTAGCGCCCCTCCATGTCGATGACGAACATGCCGTCCATCGCGGATTCGAAGATGGTCCTCAGGCGCTCCTCGCTCTCCCTGAGGGCCTCTACCGCCTTCCTGCGCTCCGCGGCCTCCTCTATCGATTGGAGTGCAAACCCCACGTCCGCGGCAAGGCTCTGAAGAAGGTCCACCATTTTCTCGAAAAAGACAGAGGGGTTTTCAGAGTAGACGGTAAGGGCTCCGAAAACCGACCCCCTTACCACGAGAGGGAAAGAAGCGCACGCCCTGTAACCCCGGCTCGCGGCCTCGCCCGCCAGTGGGTTCAGGCTTTCGTCGCCTCCGATATCGAGGCACACGGAATAGGAGCCGGTGTCGATTGCCCTGTCCACGGTGCCGGGCCCGGGCGGGATACCGTCGCGCCTCCTCCGGGCTATCCGAAGGAAATCATTGTCGCAGCCTGAGGCTGCAAGCGGTACGACCTCGCCGGTCGAAACTCCCGATTTCCCTATCCAAGCCGCCCTGAACCCGGCCTTTTCAACGAGTATGCGGCAGGTCTCGGAAAGGACGCTCCGCCCGGAGGACTCCCTTACGAGCATCTTGTCGACCTCGGTCAGGGTCTCAAGGAGCCGGTTAAGGGCCCGGAGCTCCTCTTCAGCCTTCCTGTGCGCCCTTTTCGTGGCATAGTCGCGAAGCTCGCGCTCAATTGCCGGGAGGAGCCTGAAGAGCCTGTCCTTCAATATGTAGTCGTCAGCCCCGGCCTTCATGGTGGTGACCGCCAGGTCCTCGCCCATGAGGCCCGACACGACTATGACCGGCACCTCGAGGCCGCGCTCCCTTACGGCCTTCACCACCTCGAGGCCGCAGAGCCTCGGCATTATGTAATCCGAGATGACAATGTCCCACGGGCCTTTTTCAAGGGCGTCCTGCAGGTCCCTTTCATCGTCCACCCTTAAAAAGGACATCTCGTAGCCGCCGCGCCGGAGTTCGCGCATGAGGAATATGAGATCGTCTTCCGAGTCTTCGGCGATAAGGACCTTTAGAGGGATGGCTTCAGGGTGCATTCGCTCTCAGGGTGCCTCCCGGTTTAAAAATTGTAACAATTGTAACCCACTTACGGTTAAAGAGTAAAATAAAAAGTTGCGCCCTTTTCCCTTTCTCCTTCGGCCCGGATACTGCCCCCGTGTCGCTGTATTATCCTCTGGACCGTTGCAAGGCCGATGCCGGTGCCCGGAAATTCGTCCTCGCCGTGGAGCCTCTGGAATGGGTTAAAGAGCCTTTCCGCGTACTTCATCTCGAAACCTGCGCCGTTGTCTCTCACGAAAAAGACCGTCTTCCCGTCCTCCATCCCGGATGAGCCGAACTCGATCCTGGCCGCGTCTTTCTTGGAGGTGAACTTCCAGGCGTTCCCCAGGAGGTTCTCCATCACGGTTTTTAGAAGCCCCGGGTCGCCGTCCGCGGCAAGGTTCTCATGGATGATAAACTCGGCATTTCGCTCGGGCTGGGCCCTCCTGAGGTCCGAGGCGATGGCCCTCGCGATGCCGCTCAAGTACACCCGCTCTAGCGTCATCTCCGCCCTCATGACGCGCGAGAGCTTCAAGAGCGCGTCTATGAGCTCGCCCATGCGCCTGCTCGCGGCAACGAGCCTTTCAAGGTATTCCCTTCCCGAGGGGCCGAGCGCCTCGGGGCTGTCCTTCATGAGTATCCGGGCGAACCCGTCTATCGTCCTCAACGGGGTCTTCAGGTCGTGCGCGACGCTGTAGCTGAAGGCCTCGAGCTCGCGGTTCGCCGCCTCGAGCTCCGCCGTCCTCTCGGCCACGCGCTCCTCGAGCTCGGCATTGAGTTTCCGTATTTCGTCCTCGGCCTTCTTCCGCTCGGTTATGTCCAGGACCGTGCCGGTCATTCTGAGGGGTTTGCCGTCATCATAGACGACTTCTCCTTCCTCATGCACTGTCTTCCCGGTCCCGTCATGGAGCACTATCATGTGGTCGATGGAGTAGGGCTTTTTATCATAGAGCGCCTCGTTGACCGCAGTAATTACCTTATCCCTGTCGTCCGGGTGCACGTAGTTGAGGAAAGCATCGTAAGTCGCCCCGAATTCCCTGGGAGCGACCCCGAATATCCTGTATATCTCGTCCGACCAGTGAAGCTCGTTCGTACCTATGTCCCAGTCCCAGTTCCCGAGACTCGCTATCCTCTGCGCGTTGGCGAGCCTCGATTCGCTCTTTCTCAAGGCGTCCTCGGCCGCCTTCCTTTCGGTTACGTCCCTGTCAATGCCACGGTAGCCCCGGAAGACCCCGTTAGAATCGAAGATTGGGGAGGCGTTTGTCTCAAGCACGACGATGGAGCCGTCTTTTTTCAGGTTCGTGTTCTCGTAGGCGTTGAACGGCTCTCTTCTTTCGACCGCCTGCGCGACGTCTTTCTCGACCCTTTCGGCCTCTTCCGGCGGCATGAGCATAAAGGGCGTCCTTCCGACGAGCTCTTCGGGCTCGTATCCGAGGAGGCTCCTGACCTTCGGGCTTACGTAGGTATATACGAGGTTCTCGTCCACTTCCCAGACCCAGTCGTTTATGGCCTCGATGAGGCCCCTGAACCTCTCTTCGCTCTCCTTCAGGGCGCGGCTCCTTTCCTGCACGTCGGCAACCATCCTGTTGAAATGGCCCGCAAGGATACCTATCTCGTCCCCGCTCCTTACCGGCACTCGGGCGGCATAGTTCCCGGCGGCTATCTCCTTCGAGGCTGAGGCAATGGTCTTGAGCTGCCTGGCCATCCTGAGGAAATAAAGAGCGAATCCGGAGACGAGGACCAGCACCGCTACCCCGGTCAGCGCACCGTAATTAACCAGGCGACTGATCGGCACGAAGGCCTCTTTTTTGTCCACCTCCGTCAAGAGGACCCAGCCGAAATCCGGCATGCAGATGGACGTCCCGAATACGGCCTCGCCCCTGTAGTCTTCGTAGACGCCCATGTGTTCCCTTCCTTCATTCAGGCAGGCCCTCACCGCCTCGGTGTCCACGGTGGTCCTGAAGACGGTGCCCTCGATGAGCCACGAAGGGGTTATCATGAGCCTGTCCATATTCACGAGGTATATATCCAGTGTCCTGTAGCCCTCCAGCGCGTAGCGGGTGATGCCGATGTCACGCCCCCTTTCGCGTGCCAGTATATCCCCAAGCCGCTCCTTGGGGACAAAGGCCGCGAGCACGCCTATGAAATCTCCATTCTCCCTGCTCCGGAGCGGTACCGAGACGACAAGATCAGGAACACCGGTAGGCCTGACCGTGATCGAAGGAACCTCGCTCCCCTTCAGGAAAAAATCCTGGCCTGAGCGGTCCTCCCCGATAACGGCCTGGTCCGTAGAGGAGACGACCTTTCCGTCCATGCGCATCACCGAAAGCCTGTATGCGTCCTCAAGGACCGGGAGCTTATGCTCGGTTAGATAAGCGCTAAGTGCAGGGTCCTCGGAAAGGCCGTCCCTGACCGCCCTCTCCGGGTTGTCCCTTATCATCCCGTCGGTCGAGAAATCCACGACACGCTCCTTAAGCGATTCAAGGAAGAAGAGGAGTTCCGCTGACCTGGCTTCCGCGGTAGCCCTTAAGTTCTCATTCACAAGGGCGCCTGTGTTCCTGCTGATGCTCTTGAGGCTAATGAGGAACATGGCGGATATGGGAAGGAGGACTACAAGGAATGCCAACACGACTTTGTATGCGAGGGGAAAGGGCCTTTTCATTCTCTCTCTGCTGAAAGGCGTCCAGGATGAGATAAGGGAGCGCCTTACGCACTCCGTAATTGTTGATGTGCCGCCTTTGCTCCGAATAAAGGCTATACCGCTACGGTCCTGTCTACTGCCCGCGGAACCGGGCCCTCGACTCGGCTATGACCTTTTCCGCGGATTCCCGGCCTGCCCAGCCCTCGACACCGGTCTTTTTCTCTTCCAGGTCCTTGTAAATCTCGAAGAAGTGGCCTATCTCCTTGAGTAAATGCGGCGGTACGTCCTTAAGCTCGTTTATGTAGTTCCAGAGCGGGTCTTTTAGCGGCACGCAGAGTATCTTCTCGTCAGGCCCCTTCTCGTCCCGCATCTTGAATACGCCCACCGCCTTGGCTTCGATATGGCATCCGGGAAAGGTCGGCTCCCATACGAGCACCAGCGCGTCGAGCGCGTCGCCGTCCCCGGCGAGCGTGTCGGGTATGAAGCCGTAGTCGCTCGGGTAATGGACCGCCGAGAAGAGCATCCGGTCGAACCGGATGACCTTTGCCACAGGGTCGTACTCGTACTTGTTGCGGCACCCTTTCGGTATCTCCACGACTACAGTGACGGCCTTGTCCTTCAAAGGCCCTCCGGCTTATGGATTGTCCGCCCCGGCCAGGCGGCCGCTTTGACCGGCCGCTTCCTAAGGGGGCGCATGGGGATTGAGAAGACTTTCAGGCGCTCGAAGGGACAGCTTTGCCTGAAACGGCGGGCTGTAGCGTCTCCGCCTTGAAAGGATTTTATATCAGGGCACGGAGTGTGTCAAACCCCTCTGTCCGTACGGACAGGCCGGAGGCGGTCAGGCGCTCCCCTCGGCCTGGCGCTCGTTCCGGTTCCTCAGGGCGAACGTTATGAGCTGGGGCCTGTTCTGGATATCGAGCTTGTGGAATATGCGCTGGAGGTGTGTTTTGACGGTCGGCTCGCTTATGCAGAGCCTCAAGGCAATCTCCTTGTTCCTGAACCCCTGGCCCACGAGGCTAACGACCTCCCATTCCCGTTCGGAAAGAGACGGCCTTGCAGCCTTCTTGAGGGCGTGGAGCCCGGTCAGTATGTTTTTCACTTCTATCTTGTCCAGCCATATCTCGCCGCAGGCGACGGCCCTTATGGCCTTCTTGAGAAGAAGCGGGGTCGAGCCTGCGGACAGGACCCCCTTGAGCCCCTTTGTGAGCACCGCCGAGACTATGTTCTCTTCGCCGCATCTGGTGTCGAGGAGTATGAACCTGCCCGAGGCGGGGCCGTCGTCCCCGAACCCGTTGAAAAGGGTGGTGAAATCCACCAGTACGCAGTCTGGTCTCAGGGATTCCATGGCCTCCCTGGGGCTTGCGCCAGGCTCTACCGTCCCGGCGACCTGTATATCCCCGGTCCCTTCCAGTAGCTTCCTTATGCCTTCAGAGAAGAGCCGGTTGCTGAAGGCGATGAGGACTTTTATCGTCATACCGCCTCCTTCCATTTTGTGCCGCAGCAGGATTTCATTTGGAACGCCCAAGACCCGCTCCCCGGGCCGGACCTTTCATTGGCAACCTCTAAAAATTAGAGATTTTTCCCGCTTTTCCCGGAAGGCCGGGAATAAAATGCGGAGCATATATGACAATATGTGAGCATTTTTATTCCCGGACTGACGCAGAGTCCGGGGAAAAGATCAATTTTTAGAGGTTGCCCATTATCAGACCGAATCGAACGAAAGTATGTCCGACTGGCGTATTATCTTCTTGAGCTTGTCAAGTGCCTTTACTTCTATCTGGCGCACGCGCTCCCTGGTCACGCCGAACGACTTTCCTATGGCTTCGAGCGTCTGGGGCTCGTCCTCCTCCAGGCCGAACCTGAGCTTGAGTATCGTCCTCTCGTTCTCGTCAAGCATCCCGAGCCAGGAGTTTATCCTGTCGACCCTCCGGGAATCGTCGATGACCTCCATCGGGGTCGGGAACCTGTCGTCCTCCAGCCTGTCGAGGAGCGACTGGTCGGTGTCGTCCGGGAAGCTCGCCTCGAGAGAATAGCTTTTCTTGCTGATGGTGTTGAGCTTCTTTACGTACCTCCCGGAGAGCCCCGTCTTTTCCGAGAGCTCGACCAGGCTCGGCTCCCTTTTAAGCGACCTCGTAAGCTCCCTGTTGGCCCGGGTGAGCTTGGATATGTCCGCCGTCACGTGTATAGGGAGCCGCACTATCGAGGACTGGTTGGCTATGGCGCGCTCTATCGCCTGCTTTATCCAGTAGGTTGCGTAGGTGGAGAACTTGCACCCTTTCGTGGCCTTGAACCGCTCGACGGATTTTATGAGGCCGATATTCCCTTCCTCTATGAGGTCCTGGAGCGGAAGACCGCGGTTGAGGTACCTTTTCGCTATGTTGACCACGAGCCGGAGGTTCGCCTCTATCATCTTCCTCCTGGCCTGGGTATCGCCTTTCGCGATCCTCCTGGCGAGCGTCTTCTCCTCGTCCGACGTAAGGAGCGCGAACTTCTTTATGCCGCTGAAATATACCTTCACCGAATCGGTAGCGGTAGTTTCCTTTTCCCTGTCCTCTTTCCTGCCGCGCCTTTTCCCGGCCGGCTTGGCGGCCGCTTCGGGCCCGAGGGCCGATTCGTCTTTCATGTAGTCGCGTCCGGGCCTGTCCTCGTGGCCGGGGACGGCCTTTCCGGCATCCTCCGCTTTATTCCTGCGGTAGGGGAGGGGCCACTTCTGCTGGGTCCGCGACGGCGCCCCTTCCGAGAGTTTTTTCATGGGCACGAACGGCTTCTCCTCGCCGTTTCCGCCGAAGCCCACGTATTTCTTGTCCTTGCCTTTGCCTTTGAGCATTTGCTCCTCCTTAGGCGCTGATTTTCAAAGATGTTTTTGAGGAAGGGCGTTTCCAGGACGGAATTCCCGGGCCTCTGGCCCCGCCTGCCTGGCCGCCGCGTTTACGAGTGAAGATACCGGCACCGGCTCGTCCAGCCTGAGCCCCGAGAGAATGGAGCCGCCTGCCTGTGCCGACCACGCCACTACCGCCTTTCTCCCGGTCTCGAACCCCCGGCCTATGCCGAGGCTAAGGCCGATAACAGCGCCTGTCTCAAGAAGGTCGCCGCCCGGATACTCCACCTTCACGCCGTGCGGTGAGATGTCGACAGTCCGGGCCGCGAGCTCCGCGCCGCACGCCGTGATACGACAGTCCAGGGCGGTATCGATCCTCCCCTCGGCCCTCTTGCCTCCGCCGCTCCCCGGCGCCCCCATGAGCGACTTCTCCATGAGCTTTTCCACCCTTTCGAGGAACTCTGATATCCGGAAAGGCTTGGGGAGGCAGGAGAGCCCGGCATCCGCGACGCGGCCGAACGCCCAATCGGGGTTGCCGGTCACGAAAAGGAACTTCTCCCGGAGCCCGGGGCTATTCTCCAGGGCGGCCCTGTAGAACTCCATGCCGCCGAGCCCGGGCATGTTCATGTCGGAGACGACCAGGTCGTATCGGAAACCCGAATTCCGGAGCCTCTCAAGGCCCTCGAGCCCGTGCCTTGCGGTATCCACCTGGTACCCGGCAACGCGCAGCACCTCCGAGCAGAGGTCCCGTATGTTCTCGTCGTCGTCGACGACGAGTATCTTCCTCGAGTCGAGCATGCCTGTATCCACGAGCTGAGTTTTCCCGCTCACCCGGGAGCGCCGGGCTTCGTTTTCATGACCTGCGAATCAGAAAGCGTTCTGTCTGGGAGGTCCGGCCTTCAGAGGTATCCTAAGGGAATCCTGAAAGGGCACTCACATATGCGCTTGGCCGCTTGTCTCAGTGAAGGGGATGTTTTGCAGAAAGCATGCCACGGGGCCGGCATCGGATTTCGCAGACAATATGGGCGCCCTGGGCCTTTCCGCATGCGGGATGGGATGCGACGGTTGTTCAAAGGTTTTGTGCCTGGCAAGCGAAATGGACTGTCGGGGCAAGGGTTTCATGCGGGTGCAAAAAAAATCGCAGGAGCAAAAATTGTCTCAGGGGTGTTTCAGGCCAGGCCTTGGGACGGTTCGGGGAGGAAATGAGATTAATTACGCCATGCCGGAATGACAGATGGCTCGGGGGTGGACGGAATGCTTAAAGGATCAAGGAAGAGTCGGCAATTCGCAAACGCTGTTAACACCTGGAAACAGATGTCTCCGCTTCGCTCAAAATGACAATATTCAATCCTTGCAAAGGGAAGATCCTGATTATCCCTAACGCTTGCGTAGGTCCTTTCTCTTCAGCCGTTTATTCAGCGCTTGGCGGGTAATCCCAAGGAGGCTCGCGGCTATGCCCTGGTTACCGTGGGAAAGCTCAAGTGCCCTGGCTATGAGGGCGTCTTCCGATTCCTTCAGGGTGGGGAAGTTCTCGGCGGATACGGGCGGCCCCGGCTTAAGCTCCTTTTGAGGGGCGGCCGCCGTCCTCTCCCTGCCTATTATGTCCCTGAAGCTTTCCATCGATAGCACGCCGCCCTTGTGCCTGGCTACGGCGTCGTAGACCATTGCCTGGAGCTCCCGGACGTTTCCCGGGAAATGATAGGTGGACATGAGGGTGGCGAGCTCGGTCGGCGGGGTAGGCTTCTTTTTTTTCATGGCGTCCGCGGCCTCTGCGATGAAGTGGTTAAGGAGCACCGGGATGTCCTCCTGGCGTTCGCGAAGAGGCGGGATGTGGACCTGGTGGGCCCGGAGCCTGTAGTAGAGGTCCTTCCTGAAGCCGCCTTCGGCAATTAGCTTCCGGAAGTCGTGGTTCGTGGCGACGACTATACGGACGTCGCTCTTCTTGGGGACGTCCGATCCCAGCGGGTAGTATTTCTGGTCCTGAAGTAGACGCAGGAGCTTCACCTGGGAGGACTCGTTCGTGTCCCCGATCTCGTCAAGGAAGAGGGTCCCGCCTGCGGCATGGGCTATGAGCCCCTCCCTCGCCTCGTCCGCCCCGGTATACGCGCCCTTCTTGTGGCCGAAAAGCGTGTCCGAGAACATTGTATCGTCAAGCCCGGCCACGTTCACGGCCACGAACTCCCCTTTCCTGCCGCTTATGTCGTGGACCGCCCTTGCGAAGAGCTCCTTCCCTACCCCGGTCTCGCCGGTTATGAGGACCGGCTGCTGGGTGGCTGCTATGACCTCGACGTACTGGAATATGGCCCTCATCTTCTTGTTTACGGTGATTATGGAGGAGAAGGCCTCCTCGTTCTCGAGGTCGCCCATCAAGAGGCTCCTCTTGAGGGAAAGGACCTCGATCCGGAGAGAATGGAAATCGAGCGCCCTCCTTACGCTCGCCTCGAACCTGCTACGCTCCACGGGCTTCACGAGATAATCGAACGCGCCCGACTTCATGCATTCGACCGCCGTCTCGATGTCGTTTACGGCCGTGAGTATTATGACCGGCACCATCGGGCGGCTGTTCGCTATTTCATGGAGGAGTTTCGTCCCGGAGACATGGGGCATGGAAAGGTCGAGGGCGATGGCCGCGACCTCCTGCTTCTCGAGTAGCGGCATCACCTGCCTGCTGTCGTCGACCGTCAGGACCTGCTTTATCCCGGCGCTACGGAGCATGACGCTGTAGCTCTTGAGTATCTGGGCCTCGTCGTCGACAAGGAGGACCGGCAGGGGCATTTTAGCGGATTTTACCGACATTCTCGTTCCTTTCCTCAAGCCCGGGGGCTGATGCGGGCCGCCCCCGGCTACTGACTATCGGCAACCTCTAAAAATCGATCTTTTCCCCGGACTCTGTGTCAGGCCGTGAATAAAAATGCTCACATATTCCCATATATGCTCCGCTTTTTATTCCCGGCCTTCCTTGATTGCGGGAAAAATCTCTAATTTTTTAGAGGTTGCCTTATCTTCGCTTCGCGCGGCGCATCCGTCAAGGGGAAAAGACCCTCCCCAGCCTGCATATTATAAACTGGTCCTCTATGGAGCTGAAAGTGCGGCACTCCTCTTTAACGGCGTACATTTCGAATTTGCCAGCGGTGCTCTCTATCTGCAATATGTTCGGGAAAGGCACCAGGATATATGCCGGGCCGTTATGGTTTTTCAGAAGCTCCCGTATCTCCGCCTGGAATTTCGTGTCCTTGTGCGGGGCGGTAAAATTGCTCTCGACCCTCACGAAACGGACATTCTCCGGGAAATACGGGATTATATACGAATACGGCCGTATCCCTGCCATTATTACGACCGAACCTTTCTCAATGGCCGCGGGCGGCCTCTCAAGCCCGAACAGTGTCTCCGACCAGCTGGTCCTTCCCCAATCCGGGGCCTTCGCAAACGATATGATGGAAATAAACGCTGCGGCGACCGAGATGTAGAACCACGGCCTGCCTTTTACGATATGGCTCAAAAGCACCGCAATCAGGACCGGGGACAACAACTCCAGCGGCACGATATACCTGTAATACGGCAAATTGACCTGCCAAACAATATAGGAAACCACGAAAAAGACGGCCATGAATGCGTATTTGTCTCTCGATTGGCGGTCCAGTCCGGCCGGCGTTTCGGCCCTCTTCCTGAAAATATCATACAGGAGCACGGCCGCTGCGAGCACTATCAGGACATATGCCACTGCAAAGCGTATGTCCCTGAAGTGCAGTTCCAGCACCAGGTTGTTGCTCTTCGCGAAATAGAACGGATAGAAAAGCGCCTGGACTGCTCCTTTCGGGTAAAAGCGCGCGTCTCCTATCTCAACCGGGTCGAAATACGGCGATTTGAAGATGGAATTGAAGAACGGGAAAAACGGGCTTTCGAACCTTTTCCACAACATGAACATCCAGACGCCGGAGGACAGCAATAGCCCGAAGGCGATGCCGAGTCCCCATGATACAGCGCTTGCAGCGGCCTTTCCGAGGGCCCTTGACGCGGCAAGCACGGCAATGAGGGCGCCAACGGCATATATCAATAGCGTAAGCTTAAGCCCAACGCCTGCGCCGAGGGCGAGGCCGCTCAGGAAAACGAGGCATAAGTATGCCCGCCGGTCCTCCTTTTCAAAAGCCAGTAGCATCAGGAGAAATGCTCCCAGCACGAAAATGGCGACGAGGTTGTCGTTCAAGGTCGTGCCGAGCTCGGCGATGAAGCCGGCGCCAAGGACGCCGACAACGGCAGCGAAGAACGAAAGGGCGCTTCTTTTGAGGCCATCCTCAAATGTAAACAGCTTCAGGCCTATGAGGTACAACAGCCAGAAATTAATCCCGTGCAGGGCGCCCATGACAAAGCCCGCGCATACCGGTTTCCCGAGGTAATGGACGGAGAGATAGAACGGCAAGTCAAGTACCGGGTTCAGATAGTTCTGGAGCTGGGCAGGCCCGAAATCGAAGTCGAGGCGGCCGTTGAGGAAAGCGTACGGGTTGTAGAAATGGTAGTTCTTCAAGTCCCAGTCTATGACCGGGCCCAGGGCTACGGACAGGGCTCCGAAAAAAAGCATGCTTGAAAAAAGGAGCAGCAGGCCCTGCGCTCCAGGGGTGAGGAAATGCTTTTTTTGCCCCATTTTTCAAGGCTCCAAGCTGGACTACGGATGACTCAGGCCGGGAATTGCCGGCCCATACTATACATCCTTTCGTGTCAGCGCTTCAACGGGGAATTGGCCGGAGGGGAGGCGCTGACGCGTCGCCGGGGCCGGGCTCTCAATTCACCAGTTTCGAGACGACGCTGCTGAGCTCGTCTATAGTGAAAGGCTTCTTGATGGAAGGCGCGCCCACCCTGGAAAGGAAGGCCTGCGTCTCCGTGTTTATGCTGTCTCCCGATATGAAGATCATCTTCTTGAGGGCCTCCGGCCTCAGGACCTGCACCTCGTTGTAGAACCCCTTGCCGCCGAGCCCCGGCATCTTGATGTCGCTTATTATGAGGTCGTAGTCCGAGCCGGACACCTTGACGATGGCGTCCTCGGCGGACGAGCACCTGTCCACCACGAATCCGAAGCCGGTGAGCGAGTCCATGAGGAGGTCAAGCACTATGGGCTCGTCGTCCACTACGAGGGCCTTCTTGCCGTCCACCTTCAGCTTCTCGGATGCTTCGCCTCCGCTGTAAAAGAGGCCTTCGGAGCCGTCACCCGCTACCGGCAGCTCCACGATGAAGGTGGTCCCGTTCCTCCTCCGGCTGGACGCGTATATGTTGCCGCCGTGCTCGTGCACTATGCCGTACGAGATGGAGAGGCCGAGCCCGGTCCCCTTCCCCACCTCCTTTGTGGTAAAGAACGGGTCGAATATCCTGTTGGCTATCTCCTCGGATATGCCCTTGCCGGAATCCTCTACGCTTACGACTATCTTCCCGTTGCCGTGCCTGCTTGTTATCCTGATAGTGCCGCCGGAGCCGCCCTCCTTTATCGCGTCGCTCGCGTTGTTTATGAGGTTCAGGAACACCTGCTGTATCTGGTTGGCGTCCAGCATGGTCCCGGGTATCGATTCGTCAAGGTCGAGGTCGATTTTTATGTTGTCGATCCTCAGCTGGTACGCCCTGAAGTCCAGGCTGTCCCTTATTATGCGGTTTACGTCGCCGTACTTCTTCTCCGGCCTCTTCCACCTGGCGAAGGTGAGGAGGTTCTCGATTATCTTCTTGCAGCGGTGCGAGGCCTCGTTGATCTTCCGTATCTTGGAGCTTGCGCTCTCGCCGAGCTTGTCCTCGAGGAGGAGCTCGGAGAAGCACATTATCCCGGTAAGCGGGTTATTGAGCTCGTGGGCGACCCCGGATACGAGCTCCCCGAGAGACGAAAGCTTGTCCGACTGGAGGAGCTTCTGCGTAAGGAGCCGCTTCTCCGTAACGTCGTGGACGTAGACGACGGCGCTCCCGGGATTTGCCCCGTCCAGCACCGGATAGGACTGCCAGACGAACACCTTGCCGTCCGGGGTAGTGAACTCCATCTCGGCGGTGGACGAGTGATCTATCGACTTCCTTACCGGGCAGTTCCTGGCCGGCGGCTCAAGCCCGAACGCGGCGTACACGTTCCTGCCGACGGCTGCCCGCTCCGTCAGGCCCGTCATCTCAAGGAAAGACCTGTTCGCCTCGACTATCTTGTAATCGCTCCCGACGAGCAGTATGAAATCCCTTATGCCGTCGTAGATGAGCCGTAGCTTGTTCTTGGCCTTCTTGAGTTCCTCTTCCTCCTTGAGTATTATCCTGTTGGCCTTCTGGAGCTCGGTGTTCTTCCTGTCCAGGTCCTCGTTAAGGAGCTTCAGCTCCTCGTTAATGGCATGGAGCTCCTCGGTCTGGCTCTGCGTTTCCTCGTACGCGATCTCGAGCTCCTCGTTGGATATCCGGAGCTCCTCGTTCAGGTGGGCAAGCTCGGTGTTCTTGGCCTCTATCTCGGCAAGGTACCTGGCCTTCTCGGCCTCCCTTCCGTCCGCCTCGTCCGCCATCCTGTTGAACACCTTCGCGAGCACGGCTATCTCGTCCACGGCCTCGGCGTCCTCGACCGCTATCCTGACGCCCTGGTCGCCCCTGCCGTACGCGAGAAGCTTCTCCTTTACCTCCTTGAGGGGCCTCGTTATCCTGTGGGTCGAGACGAAGGCGGCCATGAGCGCGAAGCTGAAGCCTATGAGGGTTATTACTGCTATGACCAGCTGGTTTTCCCTCTGTATGGCCCAAAGCCTCTCCTTGGAGATGCCGACTTGCAGGGAGCCGACTATATTGCCCCTCGAGTCCCTGATCGGCTCGGACAACGATATCAGCGAAAGCCCTCCTACGGCCATCTCGCCGAGGAAAGACTTGCCTGCCGCAAGCTCCGAATATGCAGTCCCGTTTATGCGCGTGCCGCGCATATTCCTTCCGTTCTCGTCGGTTATGTTTGTCGATACGCGCACGCCCATGGCGGATATGGTCGTGAAGAACCCGGGGAGCTTCCGGGACACCATGTCAGGCACGAAGCTGTCGTTATTAAGCACGTCACCGGTTATTATGGTGCCGGTTACCGCGCCGCGCCCGTCCAGCACCGGCGTGACCACCATGAGCGCCAGCACGCCGGGGGAGTCGCCGCCGGGCGCGCTCGCGTCCGGCGACGCGTTCATGGCAAGCTCCGGCCCTTCGAGCCTCAAGGCCGCCCCGTCGAGGAGCTCGGTGGAAGTCCGGGCCTCCCTGCCCTCCACGGCCTGCCTGGTAAGCCCGCCGAGGAGGAAGAGGTCGCCGGCGGATGCGCTGTTGAGCCTTGCTATGACCCTGCCTTCACCGTCGGTAACGGCCCAGATGTCCACATATGGCCTCGCCTTTTTCCAGGATGCCATGCTGTCCCTGAGATACCTGGCGTCCCCCGAGGCGACCGCCTCCTGTATCTCGCGCATTGCAGCGGCCTGGAGCATGCCGTAGCGCATCTGGTCGCCGCGGACGTGATACTCGGTCCACGCCGCCTTTATGCCCGTGGAGACCTGCTCGACCGCGTGCTCCATGAGCCTCGTGTCTATCACCCTGTAGGAGATATAGGCAAGGAGGAACATCGGGACAAGGACGACGGAAAGGAAGACGACCGTGAACTTGAAACCCATCGGCCGTCCGTAGAAGTACCTGAGCGGTCTCATGGGCATTTCCTGTAGATGTTGAGGCCGCGCGCGAGCGGCTCATACCCTGCGGAGTACATGTGCGGCAGCACCTCCGCCTTCCCCATGACCAATATGCCGCCTGGGCGGAGCGCGTAATCGAGCTTCGCGAAGACCTTCTCCTGGAGGGGCTTGTTGAAATATATGAAAAGGTTCCTGCAGAAGAGTATGTTCACCCCCCTTATGGAAGGGCTCTGGACTATGTCCAGGGTGCCGAACCGCACCAGGCCCCTCAAGTCCATGCTCACCCGGTAGAAGCCGTCCGCCGGCACGAAGTACTTCTCCCGGAGCGCAGGCGGGACGTTCGCTATAGCTTCCTCCCTGTATACGGCCCTCCTGGCCTGGTCAAGCGCGTCGCAATCCATGTCGGTCGCGAAGATACGCGAGCCGGCAAGCGCCTCGGGGCTCATGGCCTCGGCAAAGAGCGCGCCGAGCGAATAGGCCTCCTCGCCGTAGGCGCACCCGCAGCACCAAGACTTCAACGGCGTATTTCGGAACTCGCGCCTGACGATGCCTTCCAGGACGGAGAAGACCTCCGGCTCCCTGAAAAACTCGCTTACCTTTATCGTGAGCGTGGAGAAGAGCCTGTGGTACTCGTAAGGGTCTTTTCCGAGGATATGGAGGTAGTCTTCGCAGGAGCGCGCCCTGGCGGAGTGAAGGAGTTTCGAGACCCTCCGCGAAAGCGTCGACCTCTTGTAATTTCTGAAATCCCAGCCCCGCTCCTCGTAGACCTTCTCCAGAAGCGAGGAAAGTCCGTCTGAGGAACCGCTCTGGCCGTGCATATGGAGGGTCCCGTGGACAAGATTCATAAGTTGTATACCAGGAAGAGGTAAAGGCCTAAATAGCAGGGTTTGAAAACACCCCGCCAGGCAATCCACGATGGATTGCCAAATTGCGAAGACTTTCCGAGTCGGGCAATTTGTGAGGCCTGGACGGATTCATTCCGGCCAGGCCGTAGTTGAAAAAATCCAAGAAGGATTTTTTCAACACCCTGATTGAAGGGAGTTTTGGTTCCGAGTGCCCCCTCAACCAGAACAGATAGCACAAATCTGTTTTTTTTGCAATAATTTGTTTAGGCCTGACGAACCGACGGTCTAATTTACTCACCCAACCGTGCCTGGGGGCGCGCTGCCGGGCCAAGCTGGAGGCGAGCGTTTTCCCCGAAAAACCTTGAACATAATGCGGTTTCCGGGGTATCATACCCGTATGGCAACCGGTTTACAAACAGCTCCGGCGGAGCCCCGAAAAAGCGTCACAATCGTCCTTTTCAGCGGCGACCTCGACAAGGCCATCGCGGCCTTCGTCATAGCCACTGCCGCCGCTTCAATGGGCATGAAAGTCAACATCTTCTTCACCTTCTGGGGGCTTAACGCCATAAAGAGAAAGGGCGGGCTCATAAAAGGGCAGGGCTGGATGCAGAAGATGCTGAATATAATGAATTACGGCCATGCCAGGAAGCTCGCCCTATCGAAGCTCAACATGATGGGCATGGGCCCGGCAATGCTGAAGACCATGATGTCTAAAAAGCGGGTGCCGAGCCTCGATGAATTCATAAAGACCGCTTCCGCCCTGGGCGTCGGGTTCTATGCCTGCGAGATGAGCATGACGGTGATGGGCCTCCGGAAGGAGGACTTCATAGACGAGTGCCGCGACGTCATAGGGGCGGTAAGCTATATTTCCATAGCAAAGGACTCGAACGTCAACCTTTTCATTTGAGGCCGGGTCCGCCTTGCGGAACGGCACAACCGGCGGACTTCTAACAGCTTGCCGTTTTATTCAGGCTGCTCAAAAAGCTCCGGATGCGAGGCCCCGTTGGAACAGGGGAGCAAGGATGCGGCGTGCTTTTCGTGTACGCCGGAGTGTCAATCGACGCAGATGGGCTTTTTCAGCAGCCTGCCTAGCCGTTCAGGAAAAGAGAGGGTATCATGGAAGAGTTCGCTCCTGACAAGACCCTTGACGCAAGGGGCTTAAGCTGTCCCATGCCGTCCGTAAAGACGGCCCTGGCGCTCGAAGGGATGGTCCCGGGACAGGTGCTCCTGGTGCTTACGGACGACCCTGTCTCCCAGAAAGAGCTGCCGCTCTGGGCCGAAGCGACCGGCAACAAGCTCCTGGCCCTCGACCGCGAGGAGAAGACCATCAGGATATTCCTCAGGAAGGGATGACCGCCGGATGGCGAAGGCCTACCACCTCGACCTTGACAGGAAAGCGATAAAGGGCGCTGCTATCGCGCTTCTCCCGGGCGACCCAGGGAGGTCAAGGCCCATAGCCGAGGCAGTCGCCAGGGCCTACGGCACCGATTTCTCCCTCGTCGCATCCAGGCGCGAGTTCACCACCTGCCTTACGGAGGCCCTCGGCAGGAAGGTGCTCGTAACCTCAACTGGCATAGGCGGCCCGTCCACATCCATAGCGATCGACGAGCTCGCCCAGCTGGGCGTCACCCATTTCATCCGCGTCGGCACGACCGGGGCAATACAGGACAATATAAAGAACGGGGACTGCGTCATAACCACGGGCTCGGTACGCCTTGACGGCGCGTCCACGCACTACGCCCCCATCGAATACCCGGCTGTCGCGGATTTTTCGATTGTGGCAGCCCTCGTCCTCGGCGCGAAAGAGGCCGGCGTCCGGTTCCATGTGGGCGTGACGGCCTCGTCCGACACCTTCTACCCCGGCGAGGAGAGGCCGGACTCCTTCATGAAGTACAAGCTCCGGAGGTTCAGGGGCGCGACGAGGGAATGGAAGGCGCTCCATGTGCTCAACTACGAGATGGAGTCCTCGACGCTGCTTACGGTTACCTCTGCCCTGGGGTTAAAGGGCGGCTGCGTGACCGGGGTCGTGAACAGGGGCAGCACCGGGAAGATAACCGCGAACGCGCTCCGGGCAGGCACGGAGAACGCGGTCAGGACCGCTGTTGCAGCGATAGGGTTCCTGCTTGAAGGGGAAGGCGGGCTTCCCTGAGTCTCCAGTGCCGTTCAGGTCCCGGCAGTTCTATCAGGATGTTAAAAAGTCCTTCCTGGACTTTTCGAACCTCCTGACAAAAGAGCTTCATCCGGAACGGATCACTCCGCGCGGCTTGAGCTTGAGGAGAAGCCAGTTCTTCTCCATGAAGCGGACCAGGGCATATCTCCCGGAAATCTTCTTGCCAATTAATTCAACGACTATCCTGTCTTTTTCCCAGGCCTCCACGACGTAGGCGCCGAGGTCCCAGACCTCTATCTTGCCTGCGCCGTACCGCCCTTCAGGTATGGCGCCTTCGAAGCCGAAGTGCTCGAGCGGGTGGTCCTCCACCTCGATTGCCAGCCTTTTTACCCCGGGCTGCCCGGGCATTCCCTTGGGGACGGCCCAGCTCTTCAATACCCCTCCCCTTTCGAGCCTCAGGTCATAATGCGGGCGCCTTGCCTCGTGCCAGTGCACGACGAATTTCCGGTTTTCCCCCAATCCGTCCTCCGGGTTGACAGCTCCCATTTACATGCTATTTTCATTATAGTGGCCGCACTGCGATTACACAACCAGGAAGGATAACGCCAATGGCCAAGAGGTTCCTCCTGCTTTCAGCGCTTGCAGCCGTTCTATTCTCGGGATGCGCGCCGGTCATCTCAAAGGAAACGCTCGGGACCGTCAACCGCGGACTCGAGTTCAGCGAGGTCGCATCCAGGCCGGCGGACTACGTGGGCACGTCGGTTGTCTTCGGAGGGACCATCCTCGAGACCCGCAACGAAGAGGGCCGGACGGTCGTCGAGGTACTCCAGGAGGGTCTCGATTCCAGGCTCAGGCCCTCCGAGCGGGGCGAATCGGAAGGGCGGTTCCTTGTAGAGTTCGAGGGTTTCAGGGACCCGGCCATATACTCGAAGGGCAAGAGGATAACCGTCGCGGGCGAGGTCATCGGCACAGAGAGGCTCCGCGTCGGCAGGGGCGCATACGACTACCCGGTGATACAGCCAAGGGAGCATGCGCTCCTCGACCCCCCTTCGTACGACCCGGGGCCGCGCATCGGCATAGGCATAGGGCTCGGCTACACCCGCGTGAGGTGACCTGGCCTCCCGTCGACCGTCCTCAGGAATGCCTTGACCACCTCCGGGTCGAACTGCGTGCCCGAGCACCTCTTAAGCTCCCGCAGGATGTTCTCGATGGGCAGGCCCTTCCTGTATGGCCTGTCGGCGCTCATGGCGTCCACGGTGTCCGCAACTGCCAGTATCCGCGCCATGAGCGGTATCTCGCCGCCCTTGAAGCCCCCGGGATAACCCGATCCGTCGTATGACTCGTGATGGTGCATTATGGCAGGAACTATCCTTTTCATCTGCCTTATGGGCGAGAGTATGTCCGCGCCCTTCTGCGGGTGCCTCCTTATGATGGCTATCTCCTCGTCGGTGAGCCTGCCGGGCTTGTCCAGTATGGACTCGTAGGTCCCGAGCTTACCTATGTCATGGAGGAGCCCCGCAAGCTCCATGTCCTTGAGCTCCTCCGCCGAGAAGGACATCTCGCGCGCTATTTCCATCGCGTATTTCGTGACCCTGTCCGAGTGCCCCTTTGTCCAGGAGCTCTTGGCGTCGATCGCCTCGGAAAGGGTCTTCACTATGCCGAGGAAAAGCTCGCTCAAGTCGCTTACCAGCCGCGCGTTCTCGAGGGCCACCCCTATCTGGGAGGCGAGCTTCTCCATGACCGACAGGTCGTCGGAGGTGAAGGCGGCCTTCCTCCTGGCCCCGACCGTAAGCACCCCGACCACCTCTCCCTTTATCGCGAGCGGGACCCTTAGGTGCGAAAGGAAACCGTCCTTGAACAAGGCCTCCTCGAGGCGCAGCCGGACGGATTCGGCTATATCAGGCACGAACTGCGGCCTGCCGGCGCTCAATATATCGGTCGTGGTCGTGTCCGAAAACGTGATGAGGCTCCCCTTCTCGAGGGATATTCCGAAGCCCGCCTCGTATACGAACCCGCCTTTTTCCCTGTCGACGAGGGCCACGGTGGCCCGGTCGCAGGAGATTATCTTCGAGACCATCCTGGCGGCTATCTCGAGTATCTCGTTGGGCTCGAGGGTGGAGAGGATGGACTTGTCTATCTCGTGCATGATGCCTATGGTCTCGACCTTCCTTGACAGGTCGAGCGCCCTGTTTATAGAGTCCTGGTAGAGCTTGGCCTCGTCCAGCGCGGTCGAGACCTGGTAGGATATGCCGCCGAGCACATCCTTGTCCCTCCTTGTAAGTCCCCCGCTGTACTTGCCCGGCGGGCAGGTATAAAGGCAGAGGAGCACGCCCAGCCATTCGCTTTTACGGACAAGTGGCAGGATTATCGCGGCCTCGGCGCCGCCCGTCCATTCAAGCGCCTCTTTCCCGCTGCCGCCCCCCTCGAAGACCTCGATGCCCGGGCCGGACTCCATTGCATTCATGATGAACGGCAGGTCGGGCTTAAGGGGGTTTATCCTGAAGAGGGGGGCCAGGTCGGCCGGGAGCCCCTTCTGGGTCGATGGCTCGAAGACGCCCTTTTCCCTGTCCCAGAGGTACGAAATGCAGCAATCCGCCTCCATTATGGATCGAAGGCTCTCGACCACGTGCCCCATGAGCTTGTCTATGTCCGTCGTGTGCTCGGTGGCAAAGGCTATGGCGAGGAGGTGCCTCGTTATCTCCATCTCCTCTTTCATCCTCTGCGAGGTCTCCTTGAGCTCGCTGAATAGCTTCGCGTTCCTGATGCAGAGGGCCGCGTGGTTCGCAAGGGTCTGGAGGAACGGGACCTCGTTTTGCGGGAATTCTTCCTTTTCGGAGCAGATGGTAAGAACGGCGATGGGTTTCCCGGCCTCGGTTATGGGGAAAGAGGCCGCGGACCCCGGCCCTGGTTCCGTACCGTCCGGGACGGCCTTCCACGGGGCCGGGACAACGTTCTGGATCTCCGGGACCCCGCTCCTTACTGCACTCGACGAGAGCCCCTCGGCGTACTGCAGATGACCGGAAGGGCCCGATGCGGCCTCGGTTACCGATGGCGGGCGCCCCTCGGAAGCCGTTGCGAGCGTCCTGGACAGTATCTCTCCGGTATCCGGGTCGAGGAGCCCCACCCAGGCGATGCTGAAGCCGAAACTTACGGCCGTGCCGCATATCCTCTTGAGCCTGAACGCGAGGTCGAGGCTCCCCATGACGTCCTGCGAGAGCTCGTATACGAGCCGTTCCCTTTCGGTCCTCCTCTTCTCCTCCGTTATGTCCCTGAATATCTGGATGGCCGTGGGCTCGTCCTTTTCGAGCACATAGAAACTCACATCGTAGACCCTGTCAGGGCCCGCAACCCGTATCTCCTCGGTGCAGGCGTGGTGCTCCCCTTTCCCGATCATCTTCCTGCACGCCTCGAAGGGCCCGGGCATTTTCGGGAAGACCTCGTAGTACCTCCTCCCTATGATCGCGCTGAACGGCATGCCCGCGGCGTCCTGGTAGGCCCTGTTGCACTTCAAGACCCTCATGTCGGAATCGTGGATGAGAATGGGGTCGAGTATGCTGTCGAAGGTGGTCTCCCATTCCCTCTTGGATTTCATAATGCCCTCGGCGATGGCGGTGTTGTCCTCGAGGAGCGAGAGCATCGCGCGGCGCGTGCTTATGAACTCCTTCTCGCGCTCCCTCGCCCTTTCAAGCTCTTTCCTGAGCTTTCCCAGTTCCGCTGAGGCGCGGCCGCTTGAGGCGGGTCTATTCAAGAGGTCTTCTCCTCCGGGCGGCCCCTTTTGGCCAAGGGGCCGCCGAATCTCCCTGGAGGACGGGATGCGGGTTTCAGGTTGAAGGGAGAACTAATATGAAAGTGAGCGCGAGGTGAATGGCGGGATGGGTGCCGGAATCCGGACTTATGCGGAAGCGATCTCTTTTTTCATCTGCGCTATCGTCTTCGCGTAATCGGGGGTTGAGAAGACACCCGAGCCCGAGACGAAGACGTCGGCCCCGGCGGCCGCCACGGTACGGATGTTCCCGGCCTTTATGCCGCCGTCCACTTCGAGCTCTATTTTCCTGCCCGTGGACTCTATCATTGCGCGGACCGTCTTTATCTTGCCGAGTGTCGCGGGTATGAAGTCCTGGCCGCTGAACCCCGGGTTCACGGACATGACGAGGACTAGGTCCACGTCCCCGATTATCGCTTCGAGGGACGACGCCGGGGTGCCGGGGTTTATCGAAACGCCCGCCCTGAGCCCGTGCCCCTTTATGGCCTGCACCGCTTTGTGGAGGTGGGTGGCGGCCTCGACGTGGACGGTTATGATGGAGCTTCCGGCCCTGGCGAAATCGTCTATATACCTTTCCGGCTCCTCTATCATGAGGTGCACGTCAAGCGGGAGCTTAGTCCCCCTCCTTATGGCCTCGACGACGAAAGGCCCTATGGTGATGTTGGGGACGAACCGCCCGTCCATTACGTCCACATGGACGTAATCGGCGCCTCCGTCCTCAAGGGCCTTGAGTTCCTGGCCGAGCCTGGTGAAGTCGGCCGAGAGTATCGAGGGGGAAATCTTCATTTTTACCGTCCAATCACGTGGGAGTATGGGTCGCGGGATGCGGAGCTAAGCGCCTCGTCCCAATTTCTTATCAGAATCGAGGAGCTTTGTCCACCCGTACTTTCAGCAATAGAGGGGGCTTTTGCAGGTCAGCACCTGCTCTGCCCTGGTCCCCGACCTGTAGACGGTAACGCCCTTGCAGCCGAGGCTCCATGCGGCGAGGTAGGCGGCCCTCACGTCCTCGACAGAGGCGTCAGGCGGAAGGTTTATGGTCTTTGAAACCGCGTTGTCGGTATATTCCTGGAAGGCGGCCTGCATCTTTATATGCGCCTCGGGCGGCAGCTCATAGGCGGCCACGAATATATCCCTTATCCGCTCCGGCACCTCGTCCCTGTCCCTCAAATCGCCTCCCCTGGCCACGTGCTCGATGAGGCTCTCGTTATGGAACCCCTCTTCCTTCGCGACCTCGGCGACGAGCGGGTTCACCTCGGGTATCTCGACTCCGTTCAAGACCTGCCTTATATAGCTGAGTGAGAAGAAAGGCTCGATACCCGAGGAGCAGGCGGCTATGATGCTGAGCGTCCCTGTGGGCGCTATGGTCGTAACCGTCGCGTTCCTTACGGGAGCGGCCCCCGGCTTGTCAAAGACGCTCCCCATTATATTGGGGAAGGGGCCCCTTTCACGGGCAAGGGCCCTGGAAGCCTCCCACGCCCTCTCGCTTATGAACCGCATGAGCCTGCGCGCGAACGCGATGCTTTCGTCGCTGCCGTACCGGAGCCGGAGGCGGACGAGGAGGTCGGCAAAGCCCATGACGCCGAGGCCGACTTTCCTATTTCCCTTGGCCATCGCGTCTATCTCGCTCGTGGGGTACTTGCTCATCTCTATGACGTCGTCGAGGAAGCGGACGGAGAGGTCCACCGTATTTTGAAGCTTCTCCCAATCAAGGGCCCATGCGCCGCGCTCATCCTTCACCATCTTCCCGAGGTTTATGGAGCCCAGGTTGCACGGCTCATAGGGCAGAAGAGGCTGCTCGCCGCAGGGGTTCGTAGCCTCGAATGGGCCGAGGCGCGGGGTCGGGTTCATCCTGTTTATGCGGTCTATGAAGAGGACCCCTGGCTCGCCGCTCCTCCAGGCGCTCCTCGCTATGAGGCCGAAGACCTCGCTTGCGGAGAGCTTCCCGGCAGGCGCGCCGGTCCTCGGGTTCACGAGCTCGTATGAGCCGCCCTCATCGAGGGCGCGCATGAAAAGGTCGGTGACCGCGACAGAGAGGTTGAAGTTCCTGAACTCGGCGGGGTCTTCCTTTACGGTTATGAACTGTATTACGTCCGGGTGGTCCACGCGGAGCACCCCCATGTTCGCGCCCCTTCGCGTGCCGCCCTGCTTTATCGCCTCGGTCGCTGCGTTAAAGACCCTCATGAACGAGACCGGCCCGCTCGCGGCGCCTCCGGTAGAGCTTACGATGTCGTCCGCCGGGCGGAGCCTTGAGAACGAAAACCCGGTGCCGCCGCCGGACTGGTGTATGAGCGCGGTATTCTTTACCGCCTTGAATATTGATTCGAGGGAGTCGTCGACAGGGATGACGAAGCAGGCCGCGAGCTGCTGGAGCCTTCTCCCGGCGTTCATGAGGGTCGGGGAGTTCGGAAGGAATTCGAGCCGGGACATGAGGCCGTAGAAGGCCTCCCCGTAGCTGGAGGCGTCCCCGGGCCTCCCGAATAGGGCCTCGGCCTGCGCAATATTTTCGGCCACGCGCCTGAACATCCCTTCAGGGCTTTCGACCACGCGGCCTGATTCGTCTTTCTTGAGATAGCGCTTCTCAAGGACGGTCATTGCGCCGGGCGAAAGCCGGAGGGCCATCAGGCACACCTCACAAGGATGATTTTACATGTTTTTAACTTATCAGGCTTTTTAAAGGCTATGAAGGCAACCTCTAAAAATTCGAGATTTTTCCCGCAATCAAGGAAGGCCGGGAATAAAAAGCGGAGCATATATGATAATATGTGAGCATTTTTATTCCCGTAACTACACAGAGTCCGGGGAAAAGACCAATTTTCAGATGTTGCCTGAATAGATTTTAACAGTGAAGGAAATGAGGCGCAACCGGGCCGGGGAAAACCGGTGGCCGGCTACCCCTAAAGATGGCCCTGGATAAGGTCGGAGAGTGTTTTCTGCGTCACCATGCCGTTAAAGACCTGGAGGACCGTGCCGTCCCTCCCTATGACGTAGGTCATGGGTATGAAGCCTATCTTGTAATCGGAGATTATCCGCCTGTCGGAATCGATGCCCGCCGGGAAGGTGACATTGTACCTCTTTATGAACTCACGCGCGTTTGTCTCAGTGTCGTCGACCGCGATGGCCACGAACTCGACGCCGCTGCCCTTGAACTCGGCCCAGGTCCGCTCAAGCTCAGGGGCCTCCATCCTGCACGGCCCGCACCAGCTCGCGAAGAAATTGACGACCACGAGCTTGCCCTTTAGATCATCAAGCCCAAGCTCCCTGCCGTCGAACCCCATTATCTTGAAAGGTATCGCCTTCTGGGGGGCAGCCTCACGGGCGGCATTGGATTTCTCTTCCGTCTTCGGCCTGTCCTCGACTTTGCCGCAGCCCCAGAGGCCGACAACGAAGGATAAGAGGACTACCGCTATATTGAGCACATGGCCGCGCGGGCCTGCATTAGTTCCCATCTCAGTGTACCTTCCGGCTTTTTTTGTGATTTTAACCTTATTGGAGGCGCTTTGCAACGGAAAGCAAAAGAGGCAGGCCTTTCGGCCTGCCTCCGGATACCAGACATATTTTGGATAAATCCAGGATTTTCCCAGCTTTTCCCGTAACTATGCAGAGTCCGAGGAAAAGATCAATTTTAACTGTATCAAAGCGCCTTTTCGATGAGCTCTTTTACCTGGTCTTTCGGCACCGCTCCGACAAGCTGGTCAACGACCTTCCCGTCCTTGAAGAGTATCAGGGTAGGTATGCCCCTTACGCCATACCTGCCCGGGGTGGATGGGTTATCGTCCACGTTCATCTTAGCCACCCTCACCTTGCCGGAATAGGCCGCGGCCATCTCGTCGACGATGGGGGCGATAGCCTTGCACGGGGCGCACCAGCTCGCCCAGAAGTCCACCAGGGCCGGGATTTCGGATTTCAGCACCATGGACTCAAAATTGGAATCTGATACGTTTATCGTGTTCTCGCCCATCTACGGCTCCTTTCAAGGCTATTATGCAGAAAAGCGGCTTTCCAAAGAGAAAATGGAAGATTCCGGGCAATTCAATACTGTATGAATATAATTCAACTACCCTGGTGTGTCAACTTATTTGTCCGAAGCCCGATAGCATCGTTTAAACCGGGTCAGAAAGGCCGAAGGCGGCCCTGCATAAAAGCGTATCGGGCTCAATAGCCGGTCGGGCCGGGACCTCTTTTGACTTGACACAAGGGCGCCTTTCCTGGAAAATATACCGGCAATGAAGGACGAAGCACTACTCCAGGCACTCGAAGAAGCAGCCGAACGGCTCTCGATAAAGCTCTCGTATGAAGACCTCCGGAAAGGCGAAGTCACCGCCCGTGGCGGCATCTTCCAGCTCCGGGGCGAGACGCGGATAATCGTACACAGGGGCCTTCCCGTGAAGGACAGGGCCGAAGTGTTGATCGATATCCTCTCGGGGGTGGATACGTCCTCAATACACCTTGCGCCCGGAGTGCGGGAAAGGCTTGAAAAAGCAAGGGAAAGGGCCATCCCCAGGGCTGCCGAGGCCTGATCAGGCCCGGCATGAGCACATGCTCTAACCCGGGTCTTTAATTGCTTCTGGAGACTCCTTAAAACCGCATACCCCCAGTTCACGCTCCCGGCTCTAACCAGCGCTCCCGATACTCTTCCAATTGATTCCGGCTCGTTTCCGGCCTTAAACAAATGCCGGTGTTTATCTGCATTGCCGCCAACAGGCTTTTCTTATCTTCTTTCTTGGATTGACTCCTGGATATTGCGGATGGTATCATAGGAAGCGGCAGATTTTTGGCCGGAAAAACCCCGGAGATTACGGGGCCCCAATGGAACCAGGCTCCGCCGCCAATGGACCGCGGCACCAGTCAGGCCTGAAGCGAAGCGCGATTGAGCGCATCTTCGAGGCCGGTTCGGAGGAATAGTCGTGAAAGAATCCACCTATTTCAGAAAACTGGTAGTGCCCGCGCTTGCGGCGCTCCTTCTTGTGCCTTCCTTTGCCGCCAAATCGCACGCCAAGGACAACAAAAGCGCCAAGGTCAGCCTGAAAAAATCCGGAAAGGCGGGCGACTCCTATTACTACTACATGGCCGCGCAGATGCTCAGGAATAGCGGCGACCTCGCCGGCGCAATAGACCTCTACAAGCGCTCCGTCTCCCTGAACCCTGGTTCCGCGGTACTGCATTCCGAGCTGGGGAGCCTCTATATAGGCTCCGGAGACGTGCAGTCCGCGAAAAAACACCTCGAAACCGCGATAGAGAAGGACCCCGGGTACGCGCCCCCGTACGCGCTGCTTGCGGAGATACACTCCTTCCAGAAGGACCTGGCGGGAGCCGCCAGGAACTACGAGAAAGCCATCGAGCTCGACCCCTCCGACAGCAAGAGCTACCTGATGCTCGGCTCCATGCATTCCAAATCGAAGGAATACGATAAGGCCGAGGCGGTCCTGAAGAAGCTCCTTTCCGTCAAGCCGGACTCCGCGATGGCGTATTACTACCTCGCCAAGAACGAGTTCGACAGGGCTGACTACGGCAAGGCCGCCGAGTATTACCAGGGCGCCCTCAACCTCAACTCGCGCTTCGGGACCGTTTACTTCGAGCTCGGGGTCACCTTCGAGCTTGCCAAGCAGTTCGACAAGGCTATCGAGATATATTCGCAGGGCGTGCTCCTCATGCCCAACGATACCGGCATGGTAAACCGTCTTAGCACGCTCTACATCCAGCAGAACAGGCTCGATGAGGCGCTGGAGCAGCTCAGGAAGCTCGAGAACAGGGACGAGACGCGCCTGGACGCGATGGTCAGGACCGGGCTCATCTACTTCGAGAAAAAGAGGTTCGACGACGCCATCGCGAAGTTCAACGACATACTCTCCATAAACCCCGAGCTCCACAGGGTCCGCTACTACCTCGGGACCACATACGAGGAGAAGGGGGACCTCGCCAACGCGGCGGCAGAGTTCGTAAAGATACCGGAGAAGGACACGAGCTTCATCGACTCTAAGATACACCTGGCGTACATATACGAGCGCCAGGGAAGGCTCGACAGCACAATAAAGGAGCTGAACGAGGCCATAAAGGCCCGTGGCGAGAGCGTTGAGCTTCTTAAGCTCCTCGCCACCATATACCGCGACGCCAAGAGGCACACCGAATCGATAGATACGCTCGAAGTGGCCGTGAAGCTCAAGCCCGATGACCCGGACCTCCTGTTCCTCCTCGGTGTCCTCTACGACGAGGCCAAGGTCGATGACAAGTTCATCCCCACCATGTACAGGGTGATCGAGCTTGACCCCAGGCACGCCAACGCCCTTAACTATATCGGCTACACCTACGCCGAGAGGGGCATCGAGCTCGACAAGGCCGAGGAGCTCATAAAGAGGGCTTTGGAGGTATCGCCCGAGAGCGGCCACATACTCGACAGCCTCGGCTGGGTCTATTTCAAGAAAGGCGAGATAGACAAGGCCATCGCCGAGCTCGAAAAGGCCCTTAAGCTCCTTCCAGACGACCCGGTCGTGATAGAGCACCTCGGTGACGCGTATGCGAGCAGGGACACGGAGAGGGCGCTTTCTCTCTTCGAGTCCGCCCTCGGCAAAGACCCGGAAAACCAGGGGCTGAGGGAGAAAATAGACCGCCTCAGGAAAGAAATGAAGGCCGCCAAGTGAGGAGGCTCCTTCTGCTTGCCGCCCTTGTCCCGCTCCTTGCGGCAGGGTGCGCGGCAAAACGCCCCCTGACTCTTTCCCCCCCCGAGATAACCCCGGTAACGCTACGCGCATACGGGGCCGTCGAGATGAAGCGGGTCTTCACCGTAAGCGGCAGGGCCTTGATACTCGCCAGCAGCCCCGCCTCCTTCAGGATAGAGGTCTACGGGCCCTTCGGCCAGACCGCCGCGATAATTGCGAGCGACGGAGAGACGGTTTACACCGTTACTGAAGACGGCGCCGAGTCTTTCAACCGCGATGAACCCGGCGTTCCATATTCGATTAAGCCCGAGGACGTCACATCCTTCCTGCTTGGGAACCCCCGCCCGGCATACGAGCTTTCCGGAAACATGGTCGAGACGGCGATGGACGAGCACGGAAGGCTCCGGCTCTTTTCCAGGCCGGCTGAAGACGGAGGGCGCGGCCTCAAGGTGCTCCTCGAGGACTACAGGGAGGTGTCGGGGGCCCACATACCTTTCAGGATAATCATCGACGACGGCAAAAGGACGGTCACGATAAAATACAATGAAGTCGAGGTAAACCCGGCGCTTCCGGAAGACCTCTTCAGCGCCGGACAGGCAGCCCGGGAGGCCAGCCCGTAAAGGCAAAGAAGTTGACTATAAAAGACGGATATGTTATAAAGATAATACCTCTTTTCCCCACATTCTAAAGGACCTTCATGTCCAAAATCGTAATAGACATCTTCAAGACCGGCGAGCTTGCCGTCTACCCTGCCCATGGCGTCGGAATGATAATGGGCATCGAGACAAGGGAAGTATCGGGTGTAAACAAAAACTTTTACATAATCAAGATACTCGACACTGAAGCCACGATAATGGTGCCGACCGACACGGCCGCTGCGGTAGGGCTCCGCAAGATAGTAAAGAAGTCCCTTGTCCCCAAGGTGTACGAGATATTGAAGGACCGCTCCGAGGTCTGCCTCGACAACCAGACATGGAACAGAAGATACAGGGACTACACCGACAAGATAAAAAGCGGCTGCGTGATGGAAGTGGCGCGGGTGCTAAGGGACCTCTACATCCTCAAGTACGACAAGGAATTGTCGTTCGGCGAACGCAGGATGCTGGACACGGCCAAGAACCTCCTTGTAAAAGAGATCTCGATCGCCAAGAAGATAAAGGAAGAGAAGGTCGAGGAAGAGCTTTTCCGCCTGATGCAGCGTTAAGGAGGCCGACTTGTATCTCGTAATGCGCTCCCTTCTGGTGATATTCGCTTCGGCCAGCGGGTACTACATAGTCCTCCGGATACTCGGCGGAAAGTTCGCCCTCGTGGGCCTCGTAAGCGGACTGCTCATTTCCGTCCTCGCCATCTTTTTCGAAAAGCGCGTAAAGAAGACCCCTTTGAGGATCGTCCTCGGCGGGGCCATAGGGCTCATAATAGGGCTCACTGTCGCTAACCTCCTCACTTATCCGCTGATGCTCAAATCCCAGTTCGGGAGCGAGTACTTCGAGCTGGCGGTCTACCTCCTTACAAACATAATCATCGGCTACCTGGGCCTTAGCATCGGGATGAAAAAAGGAGACGAGTTCGACTGGCACAAGGCCGTCAAGCTCTTCACCGAGCACCAGAAGGGCGGAGAGGCGCCGGAAAAGGCCGCCATAAAGGCAAGCCCGCTCGTGATAGACACGAGCGTCATAATAGACGGCAGGATAGCCGAGGTCACGGAGACCGGCTTCCTGGAAGGCAAGCTCATAGTGCCGCAGTTCGTGCTCCAGGAGCTCCAGCACATAGCCGACTCGGCAGACCCGGTCAAAAGGGCCCGCGGCAAGAGGGGGCTCGACGTATTGAAGCAGATACAGTCAACGAACAGGACGTCGGTCGAGATATCCGGGAGGGACTTCCCTGAAATAAGGGAGGTTGACTCGAAGCTCGTGGCGCTCGCAAAGGAGATTTCCGGGAAGATACTCACGAACGACGCCAACCTCAACAAGGTGGCGGAGCTCCACGGCGTGAGCGTACTCAACATGAACAAGCTCGCGACAGCCATGAAGCCCGTGGTGCTCCCCGGAGAGGCCCTCAACATCCTGGTCCTCAAGGAGGGCAAGGAGCACGGCCAGGGCGTGGGCTACCTCGAGGACGGGACAATGGTCGTCATAGACAACGGCCGCGAGTTCGTGGGAAAGACCATAGACGTCACCATAACGAGCGTCCTTCAGACGACCGGCGGGAGGATGATATTCTCCAAGGCCCGGGAGGACTTCAGGAAAGCCGCCTACCAGTAGACGTTTGCAAAAAGCCCTTCGGCTGTCGGCCGCGCTATTCCGATTCCCTGTACGATCAGGCAGTACCATCGTCCCCGAAATCCGCTTAAAAATCCTTTAAATCGAGCCGAAATAATATTAAACTGTCCGGAGCCGTCAAACCTGACGATTCCTTTCATCTCTTTTTGAGCCGCCTTGACTGATATGAAAAATCCGTGTGAACGGGTTAAAACTCTCGCCATAATACCTTCCGCCGGCATGGGGCGCAGGATGGGGTCAGGGAAGATGAAGAACTACATCGACCTCCTCGGAAAACCGGTGCTCGCCCGCACGATAGAGCCTTTCGAGGCCTCGGGCATGGTCGATTCCATCGTCGTCGTAGCGCCCCCGGCAGACGAGAGGTTCTGCAGGGAGCGGATAATAGAGGAGTACGGCTTCCAGAAGGTCATCTGCGTGGCAGGCGGCGGGGCCGAGAGGCAGGACTCGGTCGAGAACGGCCTCAATGCCGCCGGAGAGGGTTTCGGGGCCGTCATAGTCCACGACGGGGCTCGGCCCCTCGTCACACCTGATATAATCGAGAAGACCATAAGGGCCGCGCTCGATATCGGCGCGGCCATAGCCGCGGTGCCGGTAAAGGACACTATAAAGGAAGCGGGCGACGGCATCGTGAGGTCGACCCTTAAAAGGGAAGCGCTCATCGCGGTGCAGACCCCGCAGGCCTTCAGGACCGAGGTGCTCATAGAGGCCTTCAGGAAGGCGAAGGCAGACGGATTCTTAGGCACGGACGAAAGCTCTCTCGTGGAGAGGACGGGCGCGAAGGTGAAGGTGGTCATCGGCTCATACGAAAACATAAAGATAACGACGCCAGGCGACCTCTTGCTCGCCGAATGCATATTGAGGCAGAGGGAGGGGATAACGACATGAGGATAGGTTTCGGATACGACGTCCACAGGCTTGTGGAGGGAAGAAGGCTCGTGCTCGGGGGCGTGGAGGTGCCCTTTGAAAAGGGCCTTGACGGCCACTCCGACGCTGACGTCCTCCTCCATGCGGTGATAGACGCGCTCATCGGGGCCGCGGGCCTTGGCGACATCGGAAAGCACTTTCCCCCGACGGACCCCGCGTGGAAGGGCGCATCGAGCCTCGACCTCCTGGCCAGGGCCGCGTCACTTCTTAGGGAAAAGGGCTATACCGTCGGGAACATCGACTCGACCATCGTATGCGAGGCTCCCAAGCTCCTCGGCCACATGCCCGGCATAGTCAGGAACATCTCGCGGGTGCTTGGCTGCGGCGAAGAGAGAGTGAACGTAAAGGCCAAGACAGAGGAAGGGCTCGGCTTTACCGGGAGCGGGGACGGCATAAGCGCCTACGCCGTTGTCCTCATCGAGGGGGGCCGCGGGTAATGGTCCGGACCAGGTTCGCGCCGAGCCCGACTGGCGCGCTCCACCTGGGGAACGCCAGGACCGCGCTGTTCAACTGGCTTTTCGCCCGCCGCCATAAAGGGAGCTTCATACTCAGGATAGAGGATACCGACACCAAAAGGTCCACCTACGAGGCCGAGAAAGGCATATACGAGGACCTCAAGTGGCTCGGGCTCAACTGGGACGAGGGGCCGGATGCAGGCGGGCCATTTGGCCCATACAGGCAATCAGAGCGGCTTTCCATTTACAAAGACGAGGCCGAGAGGCTCGTTGACGAGGGCAAGGCGTACAGGTGCTATTGCACTGTCGAGAGGCTTGAAGAGCTCCGCGCGGAACAGGCCGCAAAGGGCCTGCCCTCGCGCTATGACGGCAGGTGCAGGGAGCTCGACCCCCGGAAGGCGCCTGAGGGCGCGCCTTCTGTCATACGCTTCAAGGTGCCTGTAAAAGACGTCATGCTCATGGACGCGGTCCACGGGCTTTTGAGCTTCGATTCACGCGCCATAGGCGACTTCGTCATAATGGGCTCTGATGGCATCGCGGCCTATAATTTCGCCGCCGTTGTGGACGACTCCGGGATGAGCATTTCCCACGTGATACGCGGTGACGACCACCTCTCGAACACGCCGAGGCAGATACTCCTTTTCGAGTCGCTCGGCAGGCGCGCGCCCATATACAGCCATGTGCCGCTGGTACTCGGGCCTGACAGGACGCCCCTCAGCAAGCGCCACGGCGACTTCTCACTAAAGGGCCTCCGGGAAGAGGGCTATCTACCCGAGGCAATCGCTAACGCAATAGCCCGGCTCGGATGGAGCCCGGGCGAAGGTCTTTTTACGCTTGAAGAGATGGCCGGGAGGTTTACGCTTGAGCGGCTCTCGAAATCCGGCTCGGAATTCGATATCGCGAGGCTTAAGTCCTACAGCAAGGTAGCGCTCGCCAGGAGGTCCGGGGAAGGGCTTGCCTCTCTCGTTGGGATCGAGGGCGCGGATACCAATAAGCTCGTTGAGCTTTCGGACGCGCTCAAGAAGAACGCATCGACCATTAACGAGCTACGCGCCCTCATGCGTCCGTTCCTCTCAGAACCCGCTCCCGGAGAGGCCGCGCTTTCGGAATTAAAAGAAGAGCGGAGCCGCAGGGTAATAACGGCGTTCAAGGAAGAGCTGGAGAAGATTACCGGGCCGGAGGATTACGAGGCGATAATAGAAAGGGTCAAGGCCGCCACGGGCGAAAAGGGTAGGCATCTTCTCATGCCCGCGCGGCTCGCCCTCACGGGCGAGCGCGAAGGCATAGAGCTACCCGGGGTCTTTAGGCTCCTCGGAAAAAGAGAAGCGATAAGGAGGCTTGAAAAATGGCTTCGATAAGGGTCTTCAACTCCCTCACGGGCGAGAGGGAGGAGTTTAAGCCGAAGGAGCCCGGCAAGGTCTCGATGTACGTATGCGGCCCGACCGTCTACGACCTGAGCCACATAGGGCACGCGAGGAGCGCGGTCTCCTTCGACGCCATACAGAAATACTTCAGGTACAGGGGGTACGAGGTCAAATACGCCCGGAACTACACGGACGTAGACGACAAGATAATCAAGAGGGCCGCTACAGAGGGCATCTCTTCCGAAGCTGTCGCGGAGAAGTACATCAAGGCCTTTGACGAGGACATGGCCGCCCTCGGCGTGGGCCTCCCGGACCTGAGGCCCAAGGCAACCGAGAGCATAGGGAAGATAATAGAGGTCACGGATTCCCTCATAAAGAATGGCTTCGCCTATGAGATGGGAGGAGACGTCTACTACTCAGTCAGGAAAAAAGCCGACTACGGGAAGCTCTCCGGCAAGAACATAGACGAGCTCGAAAGCGGCGCGAGGGTAGAGGTGGACGAGCGTAAGAAAGACCCGCTGGATTTCGCCCTCTGGAAGGCGAGTAAGCCCGGCGAGCCCTCGTGGGAAAGCCCCTGGGGCAAGGGCCGCCCGGGCTGGCACATTGAGTGCAGCGCGATGGTATTGGAATGGCTCGGAGACACCATAGACATACACGGCGGCGGCAAGGACCTCATCTTCCCGCACCACGAAAACGAGATAGCGCAGAGCGAGGCCGCCACAGGCAAAACACCCTATGCAAGTTATTGGCTCCACAACGGGTTCGTGAATATCGAAAAAGAAAAGATGAGCAAGTCCCTCGGGAACATCCTTAACATCAGGGACGCGCTCAAGGACCACACGGCAGAGGCCATAAGGCTTTTCCTGCTTTCGAGCCACTACCGCTCGCCCATAGACTACACGGCGGAGTCGCTACGCGAATCCGAGAGCGCGGTAGAGAGATATTACAAGACCCTCCAGCGCGCGGCAGCCGAGTACCCGACCATACTCGAGGCCGAGCCTTGCTTAAGCTGTGTGGAGGACAGGCTACACGACGCCTTCAAGCCCATGGACGACGACTTCAACACCGCCGAGGTCATAGGGAACCTCTTCAAGGAAATAACGCGCATGAACAAGGCCATGGACGAGGCAAGGAGCAAAGGCGAGAAAAAGGGCGTATGGGAGGAGCTTTCGAACTCGCTCGCGGTCATACGCGAGGCAGCGAAGTTCCTGGGCGTCTTCAACCGCACGCCAGAGGAGTATTACAGGGACAAGAACTCCCGCGTCCGGCTTGAGCTTTCGGCGGAAGAGATCGAGAGGCTTATTGCCGAAAGGAACGATGCCCGTAAAAGGAAAGACTTTGCCCGGGCCGACGCGATAAGAAAAGAGCTATCGGACAAGGGCGTCGAGCTTGAGGACACGCCGAAGGGGACGACGTGGAGCGTGAAGGGGTGAGGGCCGGCAATGCATTGTTGGGCTACTAAAAGGCTTATCAAAATCTTTTCAGAGGAGGACATTAATGCCTCGCTATTGGGTGATTGCTCCTGTCGAATCTAAGCCTTCGGAATTGTTCGATAAGGTCTGGCAGTTTGATCTTACCAACAAATTAATCTCAATTGGCTGGAAACAGCTTGGCGATGTATCAAAAATGAGTCGAGAGGAGCTTTTTAATGCAATCGCATCAACATATCCAGATAAGCCACAGGCAACGAAATCGCTTTATGCAAATATGATTTGGGCCTTCTATCATGAAATCAAGCCGGGCGACATAGTTATTGCTCGAAGAGGACGCAAGATCCTTGCAGCTATTGGAAAGGTGAGCCGATCAGCTTTTTATACTCCAGGAAAAAATCCTATTCACTACCATTCACACTTCATAGAAGTCGCCTGGCAGGATTTTCCGCGCGACAAGGTCTTCTCCACAGTTGTATTTCCAATGCACACACTCACCGAATTTTCTGAGGAACAATTTCATAATCTCTTAGAAGGATCGGGAATTCAATTTCAGCCGGACGTTTCTGCGGCGATTGAGGACCTCAATGCTTTTGTCCTTGAGAAATATCTCGAAGATTTCATTGTAAGTAACTTCGACACGATTTTCAAAGGTGAACTGAAGATATACGAGGATGAAGAGGGCAATGATGGTCAGCAATACGCAACGGAAATCGGTCCAATAGATATTTTAGCGGTTGACCCCACATCAAAGGCGTTCGTAGTCATCGAGTTGAAAAAAGGTCGTCCATCTGATTCCGTTATTGGTCAGGTCCTGCGTTATATGGGTTGGGTCAAGCAGAACCTTTGCGCAGCAAACCAAGCCGTAAAGGGACTCATCATCTGCCGCGATCCCGATCCCAAATTGTCTTATGCATTGGAAATGACGAAAAACGTGTTGGTTCGGTATTATAGTGTTTCTTTCAAACTTAGAGAAGTCTCGTAGCGTACGCTCCACGCACCAAATCTCATTTTAAAATTTTGTATCCGGAATCAGTCTCGTAGGGTGGGCACCGCCCACCAAATCGTATTGAAATCGGCACCTCCACCGTGGACAAGTAACCTTCGAATCGCGAAGCGTAACCCAACACAAGGGGTCTGTGTGACTTTTTCCTGTTGGGTCTGCTTCGCGACCCTAACCTACAAGAAATCTCAAAATGAATGGTGCGCACATCTCACCCTGCGAGCTGAGAGGCCTTTCAGTGCCGCGCCTTCCTATTATGGTAGTGCTTTGTGAGCCCCTCGTCCACGCGCGAGAACTCGACCCCCATCCCGCATTTGGCGATGTGCACCATGCCATGCGGGACCTTCTTTGCCCAGGCCACCACGCCCTCGGCCATGTAGTCAACATCGTCTATGGTAATCTTGAGATATAGCTTCGTCCCGACGCCGAAAACCTGGCTGGCCTTTATGCAGATGCCTGTCTCCGACAGGTCAGTGATGAACGCGAACTGCTCTGGCGGATCGGTCAACCCGTAACGGACGCTTGCGCGCATTTTTAACCTGGGGCTTTTTCTTTTGTCGACCATCGCTTTCTTTTTTTCTGCGAATTCTTACGGCTTATGCGCCTTATACTTGAGGGAGGCCGGACCGTAGTCTCGTAGGGTGCGCTCAACGCGCCAAATCTCACTTAAATATTTTGCATCCGGAATCAAAGCAAACGGTGCCTGAGCGCACCGTACCACTTATCCAAAAAAAGGCGGACAGTTTTTCCTGTCCGCCTTTTACGATTTCGCAATTAATTTCCCTACTGCCTCTTGAGCCACTCCTCTACCGCGTTCTTGCCCGCCTCGTCGAGGTCCAGGAACTGTATGCCCATGCCCGGCTCCTTTTTCACAAGCGAGTCGTACTCCCTCGACCAGGCGACCACGCACCTGCATTTTATGTCGAGGTCGCCGAGCTTGAAGGAAATCTCGAACTCCTCGCCGGCTTTTTTCGGGTTTACGGAGGCTATGAACATGCCGCCCCTGCCGACCGTCTTGGCGTAGCCGAAAAAGACCCCGGCCTTGTCCTCGCCCCTGACCTTGAGGACAAGCAACTGCTTTCGGAGGTTCTTCCTCCTGTCAGACCTCAGGACAACGTAATCGTCTTCCGGGTTCTTACCATTTCCCATTATGGATTATCTCCGAGACGGGTTTTCTGGTCTTGGCCTCTCTTTTGAGCTCGTCCTTAGGGTACCCTATGGCTATGACGGCGACCACCTCTATCTTTTCGGGTATTCCGAGCCTTTTCTTTACCGCTTCGGCGTCTATGGCTGCCACCCAGCAGGTGCCGAGCCCTTCGGCGGTCGCGGCCCCTATCATCTCAGTCACGGCGATGGTCACGTCCACCCATGAATAATTGATGTTGTCGGTCTTCCTTATCCAGGCCTGGGCGGGGTCCGCGCACGCGACTATCAATACCGGGGCGCGCTTGAAGCCCTCCTTCGTAAAGAGGTCATTTATCCGCCCCCTCCCCTCCTCGTCGGAAAGGACGACGAAGTGCCACGGCTGCCTGTTCGCCGCGCTCTGGGCCCTGCAGAGGGATATGATCAGCCTCTCAAGCTTTTCGGGCTCAACGGGCCTGTCCGCGAAATCCCGTATGCTCTTTCTCCTCTCGTAGAGGTCGTAAAAGTCCCTGAGCTTTTCGTCCACGCTGCCCCTCCGCTATATAAGCGCCTCTGCGAACTCCCTGGCGTCGAATTCCTTCAAGTCCTCGACCGTTTCTCCCACTCCCACGAACCTTACGGGGATGCCGAGCTCCCTGGCTATGGCGATGATGATGCCGCCCTTTGCCGTGCCGTCGAGCTTTGTAAGCGCTATGCCGGTTACGCCCACGGCCTCGTTGAAGAGCCTGGCCTGGTTGAGGGCGTTCTGCCCGGTTGAGGCGTCGAGCACGAGGAGGTTTTCATGCGGCGCGCCGGGGAGCTCCCTTGCAGCCACACGCGTTACCTTCTTAAGCTCCTCCATGAGGTTTACTTTCGTATGGAGCCTTCCGGCGGTGTCGAGAAGCACCACGTCCGCCCTTCTGGCTGCCGCGGCCTTCATGGCGTCGAAGACGACCGCCCCAGGGTCCCCGCCCTGGGCCTGCCTTATCACGGGGCAGCCTGTGCGCTTGCCCCAGCCTTCGAGCTGCTCGATCGCGGCCGCCCTGAAGGTGTCGCCTGCCGCGAGGACCACCGACCTGCCCTCGGAGGAAAGCCTGGACGCGAGCTTCCCTATGGTCGTGGTCTTCCCCACCCCGTTCACCCCGAGGACCATTATCACGAACGGGCTTGTGGTTATCTCAAGCGGCTTCTCCACCTTTTTGAGTATTTCATATACCGAGTCCCTCAGGTGTTTCCTGAGCTTCTCCTCGTCCTTGCCGACAAGGACTTCTCTCATTTTATCGACGATCTCGGTCGAGGCTGTAACGCCCACGTCCGAGAGGATGAGCGATTCCTCGAGAGATTCGAGGATGTCCTCCCTTGATTTACCGGTAAAGGCGGCCTCGACCCCGCCCATTATCGCGTTATGGGTCCGGGCGAGCCCGGCCTTAAGGCCCTCGAAGCCGGCCTTCAGCTTTTTAAACATCCTGTCTTCTTTCCCTTTCGATTCGTTCATGTTCTTTTAGCACAAAAAACTTATTATTTGAAGTTTTTTAAGCCCGCGCCACTGAAACGCCTCTCACATGATTATAACCCAAGCGGTTTCCGCTTGATTTGGGCTCCCGCGAAATGTTAGATTCCATAAACAGGCAGTTACCTCACCTCGGAAACTCACCAGGCCACATTCCCAGGGCTTCACCTCGACAGAGCATCCCAGTCTGGCCCCAAAAGGGCACGTATGTCAGTACGCAAACTCACAATCATTTCCGCTTCTGGCCTTGCGCTCTCGGCTATTCCGCTTCTTTTATATTCGGCATGGCTGGGCGGCTTTACGTTCTTCCTGTTTGTATTTGCGGCCATCTCCCTGTCAGGAGCTTTGGCCGCGTGGTGGGCGATGCGGAGTCTAAGCAGGCCGCTTTTACTGGCCTCTTCCGGTCGGTTGAATGCCTGTCCGAAAGGGATTCCGCGAGAGATGAAGGTAATAGCCGGGCGCATTGTCGAGGGCACAGCGGCCCGGGAGGCGATAACGAAAGAGGTGCTGGACTCGCTCCCCGACCCTGTGATCGAGACCGATAGCGCGGGCCGTATCGTCTTCGTCAACAAGGCCGCTCTCCTCGCGTCCGGCTCTGATGCAGAGGCGTTCGGAAAACAGTGCACGGAGTTCCTGACGGCGGCAGCCCGCTCTCTTTCTCGGCATGAGACTTTCGAGGCGCCTCTTTTGATAGAGGACGGGAGCACGCGTTTTTTCGAGTTCAAATCAGCAAGGCACGGGAACGGCTCGATATTCATAGGCAGGGACTCGGATGAGAGGAAGCGCATCCTGGATGAGCTTACCACGGCCCGGACGCAGGAGGTCGAGGCCTCGACAAAGCTCAAAAAAACCATAAGCGACCTCGAGGAGTTCGCCCTTCTCGCGATACGGAGGGAGCTTAAGATGCAGGAGCTCAGGGAGCGCTTCGTAAGTCTCAAGGAGGAGCATGAGATTACTAAAGACTTCCCGGGCTGATGCGGAAGGCGCGCGCACAGTTGAGCCGGCCTGGCCCGGAGTGATAGCATCGAGCCCGCTCCCGGCCGCTCTCCTCTTTCCTGACCGCTCCATTGCCGAGCCAAGCGAGGGGCTTATGCTGCTTACGGGCTTCACCTGGAGCGAGCTTGCCGGCATGCCCCTTTGCAAGCTCCTTGAGGAGGGTGAGCCCCGGACAGATGCCGGGCATTCCGGACGGCTCCTGACGAAAAGCCGGGGGAAGGTCCCTGTGGCGGCGTATCTGTCGGAAGCGCCCGGACCAACGCTCGCAGCCTTCCACCCTCTCGAAAACGAAATGACGCTCGCAAGTGAGCTTAAGGCCGCAAAGGAGAGGCTCACGGCGCGAGAGAGATATATAGAGGACTTCAGGACCGGGGTCTTCAGGATGATAACCGACCTTGACAGGAGCGAGAGCGAGCTCAAGGGGGCGCTTGAGAGGCTCGGCGAGACACGGATGCAGCTTGTGCAGTCGAGCAAGCTGACCGCGCTTGGCGAGCTCGCAGCCGGGCTCGCCCACGAGGTCAGCCAGCCGCTAACAGTGATAAAGGGCCTTTCCCTGGGCATGCTCCGCTCGCTTCCGGAGGGCTCTCCGTATCTTGAAAAACTGAGCCTCGTAGCCGAGGCCTCGAAGAAGATGGAATCCATAGTCAAGCACCTCCGGGCGTTCACGAGGTCAGAGCCTCCTGTAATGAAGACAGTGGACCTGAACTCGGTCGTGAGGGACGCCTTCCTGATACTCCGCGAGACGCTGAAATCTCATTCGATAGGAACGGCCATCGAGCTAAGGGAAGTGCCTGCCATATCAGGCGACCCGAACAGGCTCGAACAGGTCATAATAAACCTGGTCGCGAACGCCAAGGACGCCATGCCCGGGGGAGGGTCGCTCAGGGTCTCGACCGGAACAGTGGAAATAACGGGCAGGAGATACGCAAGGCTCGTTGTCGAAGACACGGGCGAGGGCATTCCCAGCGAACTTGTCGAAAAGGTATTCGACCCTTTTGTAACGACCAAAGAGGCCGGAAAAGGGACGGGCCTGGGCCTCTCCATAACGAGCGGTATAATAAAGGAGCACCGGGGCGAGATAACGGTCGATAGCGAGCGCGGCAGGGGGACGGCCATCACCATCACCATCCCGTCCGGCTGAGAAGGTATTGAACTCGCCTTCCTGAAATGATAGAAATCGCAGAAGCGTGCTGAAGGCCTTACTGGACATATTGCTCCCCCGCCTCTGCCTCCTCTGCGCATCCGACGCAGAGGACGATGGCCTTTGCCCCGGGTGCGCCGACCTCTTCATGGAAAAAAAGATTGGCCCGCCCGTGTGCAGCGTATGCGGGGAGCCCTTTCCGGACTCGGCGGGGCCTGACCGCGAGTGCGGCGCGTGCATCTCGAAGGCCCCGCCCTTCATCTCGGCCCGGAGCGCCTATCTGTATGAAGGGGCCGTGCAGGACGCGGTGCACAGGCTCAAGTACGCGGGAGAGGTGGGGCTTGCAAAACCGCTGGGAAGGCTCCTTTCCCGGCTCCCGATGCAGTACATCCCGCATAAGGTCGTGCCGGTCCCTCTCCATCCGGGGAGGCTCAGGGAGCGCGGCTTCAACCAGTCGCTCCTGCTTGCAGGGGCGCTCTGCAAAGGGCTCGGGCTCCCTCTTGCCAGGGCCGGGCTCGAAAGGACGAGGGACACGGAAAAGCAGACCGGCCTCGGGGCCGACGAGAGAAAAAAGAACGTCGCGGGAGCCTTCAGGGTGAGAGGGCCCGGCTCATTCAAGGGGATGCGTGTGCTCCTCGTAGACGACGTATACACTACGGGCGCTACCATAAGGGAGTGCGCCAGGGCGCTAAAAAAGGACGGGGCCGAGGTCATGGTCCTGACCCTTGCGAGGGCAAAAAGGGTATGATAACCTCTTCAGGAAAAGGGGTACGCATGGGAAAATTGATAGCCCGGTCGATGCTCGCAAAAGAGCTTGCCGGAGCGCGAAGAAAAAAGAAAAAGATCGTCTTCACGAACGGCTGCTTCGACATCATCCACGCCGGACACGTAAGGTACCTTAAAAAAGCAAGGTCCCTGGGAGACGTGCTCGTCGTGGGCCTGAATAGCGACTCATCGGTGCGTTCGATAAAAGGCGACAAGCGGCCCATAGTCCCGTGCAGGGAGCGCGCCGAGGTGCTCTCCGCGCTCGGGTGCGTCGACTATGTGGTCGTATTCAACGAAGACACCCCCTTGAGGCTCATCGAGGCCGTGAGGCCGGACGTCCTCGCCAAGGGCGCGGACTGGGCCGCGAAAGACATAGTCGGCGGGGACGCGGTCAGGAAGGGCGGCGGAAGGGTCGCCAGGATAAATCTCGTCAAGGGCAAATCCACCACCAACATAATAAGAAGGGTGCTCGAGCTCCATAAGGGGCGCAGCCGTCAGGCATAGGGCCGCCTGTTGAAGCATACCCAGTACTCGCAGGCTGCCCTTATCATCCTCGTGTACTCGTCATAGTCGAGCGGCTTCACGAGGAAGCTGTTCGCCCCGAGCCTGTAGGCCGTCTCCATGTCGCTTTTAAGCTCGGATATGGTCAGCATCACGACGGGGACCATCGAAGTAAGCCTCTCGGCGCGTATCTTCTGAAGCGCCTCGAAGCCGCTCATGCCGGGAAGCCGTATGTCCATGAGCACGAGCTCCGGCCTCCTTGCCGGGTCCCTTCCGGCGTATTTCCCTGTCCCGGAGAGCCATTCCAGCGCCTCTTCGCCATTTCTCGCAATCACCAGCTCCGCCTGTACCGGACAGCCCGAGAAGGCGCCCCTTGTCAGCGTTATCGATTCGGGGCTGTCCTCGATCAAGAGTATCGTCGCCATCAGCCTTCTCCCTTCTGGAGGGTGAAATAGAAGGCGGCCCCCCTGCCCGGCTCGCCCTCGGCCCAGACCCTGCCGCCGTGCCTCTGGATTATCCTCTGCACCGTAGCGAGTCCTATTCCGGTGCCCGGGAACTCATCGGATGGATGGAGCCTCTGGAAGGGATGGAAGAGCCTGTCCGCGTGCTTCATGTCAAAGCCCGCCCCGTTGTCCCTGACATGGAGTATCATCCTGCCGTCCTCATGGCCCGTGACTCCCAGCTCTATCCTTGGTGCCGGGGTCTTCGATGTGAACTTCCACGCGTTCCCCAGAAGGTTCTCAAGAACGAGCTTCAGGAGCTTCTCGTCGCCCCTGGCCTTGAGGCCTTCTTCTATGTGGAATGACGCGATCCTCTCGGGCTCGGCCTTCACGAGGTTGCCCGCTATGGACCTGGCAAGGCCGCTCAGGTCCACGCCCTCGTAGGCTATCTCCGCCCTCATAACGTACGAAAGGTTAAGGAGGTCGTCGATGAGCTCCCCCATGCGCTTGACGGCCTCCCGTATCCTCATTATCTGGTCCTGGGCGTCCTTGTCGAGCTTCTCCTTCTGCTTCTTCACGAGGAGCATGCTGAAGCCGTCCACGAGCCTCAAGGGCGAGCGGAGGTCGTGCGCGACCGAATATGTGAAAGTCTCTATCTCCCTGTTGGCCGCCGAGAGGCCCTCCATCGCCGTCTTGAGCTCCGCCGTCCTCTCCTCCACCCGCTTCTCGAGCTCGATGTTTAATTTCCTGACCTCCTCCTCGGCCCTCTTTCTTTCGGTTATATCGAGGATTATGCCCGTCATGCGGGTCGGCCTGCCTTCCTTGTCGAGAATGCACTCCGCCTCGGAATGTACTATCCTCTCCTCGCCGCCGGGCCTCAGTATCCTGTAATCTATGGAGTAGGGCCTGGCCTCGTTAAGGAGCCCCCTCATGGCCTCCTTAACCCTTTCAAGGTCGTCCGGGTGGACGGCGCTTGTGAAGTCCATCAGGTTCTCAAGCTCACCTTTTCCCCTGCCGGATATGCGGTAGACCTCGTCCGAGATATACAGCATGTCGGTTGTGACGTCGTGCTCGAAATTTCCGAGGTGGGCGATACGCTGCGCCTCTCGGAGGCTCGCCTCGCTCCGCCGGAGCGCATCCTCCGCGCGCTTGAGGGATGTTATGTCGGTCACGACCCCGCACATGGCGTACTTTTTGCCGTCCTTGTCCCTGAGCGTGAACTTTGTAGTAAGGGCGTAATGCAGCCCGTCCGGGAGCGGGACCTCGTCTTCGAACTGTATGGGCTCGTCCGCCTCCATCGCCCTCAGGTCGTCTTCATGCAGTTCTTTCGCTACTTCAGGCGGGAATATGTCGAATACGCTCTTTCCGTAGGCCTCTTCCGGCTCAAGCTCAAGGCTGGAAAGGAAAATCCTGTTCACGAACAAGAACTTTCCATCCATGTCCTGTATAAAGACAGGGTTCCCCATGCCTTCGAGTATTGCCCTGAGCCTTTTCTCGCTTTCCCTCAAGGCGTCCTCGGCAAGCCTCTTTTCGCTTGTGTCGATTAACCCGGTGATTGAGCCCCTGTACTCGCCGCCTTTCATCAAAGGCGCCGCCGCGACAGTCACATAGAGCGCCCCTCCGTCTTTTTTCAGATACTCCGAATCGAAGTTCTGGGTTATGCCCTGTCTCCTGCGTTCGAGCCTTTCCCTGGCCCTTTCAGACTCAGCCCTGTCCATGAACTCGAAGAGCGGCCTTCCCATCATATCCTGCACCGTGTATCCGAGCATCTCCGCCATCCTCGGGTTCACGTAGACGATGTTGTCATTTTCATCCAACGCAATTATCCCTTCCTGCAAGTTCTCTACGAGCGTCCTGTATCTCAGCTCGCTCTCTTCGAGCGCCCTTTCGACCCGCCTGTGCTCGGTTATATCCTGCACTGTCCCGGACATCCTGGCCGGGTTCCCGCTTTCGTCTTTCACTACCTCGGCCTCCTCATGTACTATCCTTTCCGTCCCGTCCGCGCGTATGATCCTGTGCTCATGGGAATAGTGCCCACCATTTTGGAGCGCCTCGCTGACTTTCCTTTCCAGCGTCTCCCTGTCATCCGGGTGCGCAAAGGACAGGAAACCCTTGTAATCCGGGGCCGGGGCCGAGGTTTCCAGGCCGAATATCCTGTAAGTCTCCTCAGACCAGGTCGCTGCATCGTTAACAATGTCCCACTCCCAGCCCCCCAGCCGCGCTATCCTCTGGGCGTTCGCGAGGGTCTCGCGCTCTTTCCTAAGCTCGCTTGTCCTCGTCTCTATGCTCGCGGCCATCGCGTTGAAAGCCCCTGTGAGGGCGCCCATCTCATCCCTGCTACGGACAGGCACCCGAACTCCGTAGTCCCCGGAAGCGACCGCAGTTGCCCCGGCCATGAGCCTTCGGACCTGGGCGATGACTGCCATTAAAAAATAGAGCACAAGCGCCCCGATAAAAAGCAACACGACTATTATCAGGACGATTATGTTCTGCTGAAAGCCGCGGACAGGCTCAAAGACATCAAACGTGTTCACCTCGGTGACGAAGGTCCACCCGAGGGAGGGCAGGCACATTGAGGCGCCAGCAACCTCGACGCCCCTGTAATCTCGATAAATTTCCGCTATCTCCCTGCCCTCCTCAAGACAGGCCCTGACCGGCGGCGTATCAACCCGTTGCTTGAGGACCGCATCAGGCGTAAACACGGATTCCGTAATCATGAGCTTGTCCCTGTTCACTATATATATCTCCATTGTTTCCCAGGGAGGGGGGCTCCATGAGAGCGCGCCGAGCCCCTTTATGAATTCGCCTGTGAAGAGCTCACCGAACCTCTCAAGGTCCATGAAGCCGGTTATTACCCCCAGGAGCCTGCCGCCGTTGCGCCTGCTGTAGATGGGGGCCGAGAATGCCAGTTCGGGCATGTCGTCAGGGCCTATTACCTCCACCACGGAAAGACCCTTGCTGCCCTGCAGAAAAAACTCTTCATGTGAAAAATCCATTCCTTCGAAGCCAGGGAGAGTGGAGGCCAACACTATTCCATCAGGGGCCGTAAGCACGCTTAAGCGGTACATTTGCCTCAAAACAGGCAGCTTGTGACGGCTTATGTAATCCGAAAGCTCCCGCCCGCCCGCCTCCCTGCCCTTGATGTCCTCAAGGGCGTTCACTATGGTGCCGTCAGTGGAGAAGTCCTGTATCCTGTTCCTGCTCATCTCGATATACATGAGCACATAGGCCTGTCGCTCGTCGGCTATACGTTTAAGTGTGCTGAAAAATTCTTTTCGGAGCTCGTTCCTCTCCTGGATGAATAGCGCGCTTATTGCCATGAATATTGGGACGAGGATGAGGAGAAAGGCTATAAGCACCTTTTGTATAAGGGTCAGGCCGGTTTTGGACATTTTTCTCCCTCTCGGGGGATGGAGCGGAAAAGGCTCTGATTCGAGTCTACTTTAAGGAAGGGTGTTGTCAACGGGGAGGGCGGGCGGCTTTTGCTATATGATTTTGCAGCGCCTTTCCGCTAATCGCAGGCAGCCTGCTAAGTTCAAAAAAAAACTCAAGACGCAAATGAGCCTAAAAATGTGGGATGAAAACCGGAAGAGATGAAAAAAGGAGCTGCGCCGGGTCAATGGGGAGGGTTTTAGGGCAGTTATCAAAGAGAGAGCCCCGCGCAGAACTGCGCGGGGCTCTCTTATTTCAAGCTATGGTCGGCTGAAAGTCCAGCCGGACACAACACGGTCGTCATTGCGAGGGACTTTAGTCCCGAAGCAATCTCAGGTATTTCTGATAAGCCCTATTGAGATTGCCACGGCGCTAAAGCGCCTCGCAATGACAGACACCGCCCCACAATCTTTAAATCTTCGCCCGGAAGCCGTAGGATTTTACGCTCCAGTCGCGAGACGGTCAGGGATTTCCTTAGCAGTCATAGTAAAGCGCAAACTCAAACGGCACCGGCCTTAGCCTGATGGGATCAAGCTCGGCCTTTTTCTTGTACTCTATCCAGGTGTCGACCACGTCCTGCGTGAAGACGTCGCCCTTAAGGAGGAACTCGTGGTCTTTCTTGAGCGCGTCAAGGGCATCTTCGAGGGAGCCGCAGGCAGAGGGCACCTTTGAGAGCTCCTCGGGCGAGAGGCCGTAGATGTCCTTATCGAGCGGCTCGCCGGGATGTATCTTGTTCTGTATGCCGTCGAGCCCGGCCATCAACATGGCCGCGAAGGCGAGGTAGCCGTTGCAGGACGGGTCCGGGAACCTCACCTCTATCCTCTTGGACTTGGGAGATGGCGAATACATGGGGATCCTGATGGCTGCGGAGCGGTTCCTTGAGGAGTAGGCCAGGTTAATGGGCGCCTCGTAGCCGGGAACGAGCCTCCTGTAGGAGTTGGTGCCCGGGTTGCAGAAGGCGTTCAATGCCCTCGCGTGCTTCAGGATGCCGCCTATGTAATAGAGGGCCATCTCGCTCATGCCGCCGTACTCGCTTCCGGCGAAGAGGGGCTTGCCGCCCTTCCAGATGGACTGGTGCACGTGCATGCCGCTCCCGTTGTCCCCGAATATGGGCTTGGGCATGAAGGTGACGGTCTTCCCCCACCTCTTGGCCACGTTCTTGACGATATACTTGAACCACATGAGCTTATCGCCCATCCGAAGGAGGCTGTCGAACCTCATGTCTATCTCCGCCTGTCCGGCTGTGGCGACCTCGTGGTGCTGCCTCTCCACCCTTATGCCGACCTGCTCCATCGCGAGGCACATCTCGGAGCGGATGTCCTCCTGGCTGTCTGTCGGCGGGACCGGGAAGTAGCCCTCCTTGTGCCTGGGCTTGTAGCCGAGGTTCGGGCATTCCTCCCTGCCGGTATTCCATATGCCCTCGACCGAGTCGATGTGGTAGAAGCCCTGGTTCGCGCTCTGGCTGTACCTGATGTCGTCGAATATGAAGAACTCGGGCTCGGGGCCGAAATACGCGACGTCGCCTATGCCCGTGGATTTCAGATAGGCCTCGGCCTTTGTGGCGATGTTCCTCGGGTCCCTCGAGTAGGGCTCCTTGGTTATGGGGTCGACTATGTTGCATATGATGCTCAGGGAGGGTGTCTCGTGGAACGGGTCCATTATGGCGGTCGTGGGGTCGGGCATCACCAGCATGTCGGATGCGTGTATGGGCTGCCAGCCCCTGATGCTCGAGCCGTCGAAGCCGAGCCCCTCCTCGAATATATCCTCGGAGAGCTCGCTAACGGGCACTGAGAAGTGCTGCCATATGCCCACGAAATCGAGGAACTTGAAATCCACCATCTTCGCGTTCTTTTCCTGTGAAAACTTAAGTACGTCCTTCGGCGTCATTACAGTAACCCTCCTTTTAACAGGCTGCCGAAAAAGCCCAATCTGCTGTGTCGTCTTCAAAGTTGGACACTCCGGCGTACGATAAAAGTACGCCTCATTCCTCACTTTTCGACTCCTTGCATCTTTAGCTTTTTGAGCAGCCTGAATGTGATTTTGAGTTTTTCAGCAACCTGTTAATAATCCGTGTCGCAAAACGCGGCTCAGATCGCCTCTTCCCCGCGCTCTCCGGTCCTTATCCTCACGACCTCGTCGACGGAGGTGACGAAGACCTTGCCGTCCCCTATGCGCCCGGTACGGGCCGCGTTCACGATGGTCTCGACCACCTTGGCGACCATCTCCTCCCTTACGACTATCTCCATCTTTATCTTGGGGAGGAAATCGACGACGTATTCGGTCCCGCGGTAGAGCTCAGTATGCCCCTTCTGGCGGCCGAAGCCCTTCACCTCTGAGACGGTGATGCCCTTTATCCCTATCTCGTTAAGGGCCTCCTTCACCTCGTCGAGCTTGAAAGGCTTTATGATGGCCTCGATCTTCTTCATCGACCGCACCTCCGGGGATTGGATTCCCAAGAAACTAACACACGAAAGCCGCCTTGTAAAGCCGCTTCGGGCCTTTTGGCCGGGCCAGGCAGCCACTTTCTGCATTACTCTGCATTACATTGTTTAGCAATATCCATGCCGCCATATTACTAATAAAAACCGGCTATTTTCATGCTCCGGAAATGCCCGGAAGGTCAAAAAAGATGCAAGGGCGGGAGGTGCTGCACACTTTTTAAGCAGATACGGATATCTATGTTGTATAAAGCCGTTCGAAACTCATTCCAGTAAGGCCATTATCGCGCTGCCGCGCTCTTTTCGAGGGTAAGGGCTCGCTTGTTAGCCGCCCACCCACCCCTTGAACACACAAAAACGAGCAGAGACCCCGAGTTTTGTCGGGGTCGAGCGAGCGGATGTAAATCCGGAAATCTTCCTCTTGCGTTGGAGATTCCCGGCGGAATGCCGGGAATCTCCAACGGGCCCCTGAAGTCGCTCCTCTGCTGCTTTCTCGGCCCGTTCACGTTCTTCCTCCCTTATGCAGCGCTCGCCTTACCCTCCGGTGTTTGATAAAGACAAAAAAATGCAAGAGTAGCGCGATTGCGTTTTTGTTTCTATCTTTCAAAACAACCCCGGGCATAAGGCGGAGCGAACATATGGATGGGGGAAAGCCGAGCGAGCGACATAAGGGCCGAGCCCGGAGGGAGGAGGCGGAAAGGGCGCGAGCCTTATGCCCGAAAAGAGCGCGGCAGCGCGCAAAAGGCCTTTTGGGATGAGTTATAAATAGAACTCAAATATTTGCTTTCATAAACATGCATACGCCCGCGTGCCTTCAAATCCGCACCCTATCCGGTGTATAATATCAAAATGGCCCTGAACCTTATCATAGACGGGTATAACCTCATAGGTTCCAGAAGGGGCGGCCTCGGCGACATAGAAGAAGAGAGGCGGTGCCTCCTCGAAACCCTTGTAATCTATAAGAGGCTCAAGAAGGCCAGGATAACCGTCGTATTCGACGGCCCGGCAATGACATATCCGGGCTCGCATCCCGCAGGGCTCGAGGTCGTCTTCTCAGCCGGAAGGCAGGCTGACGCGGTTATAAGGGATATGGTCGCCCGGAAGGGCTCCGGCGCTACCGTAATCACATCCGACAGGGAAATAGCCGGGTTCGCGAAGGCGCGGGGCGCGGTGGTCCTGGGCTCGGATGAGTTCAGCGCATTTCTTGACGATGCGCTTTACGAAGATATGAAAGGGGTAGCCGCTGAAGAGGAGGACGCGTCCGGCCCGGCCAGGAAAGGCCCTTCACGGAGGCTCCCGAAAGACGAGAGGAAGAAACAGGGCAGAATAAGGAAGCTACGCGGAAAATGAACAACTCCGCTGCAAGCAGCGGGGTATCTTTTAGACTTCCCCTCCCCGAATTTAATCAGGCAGGAGGGGACAAGAGGGGAGGGTGAAATTTTCTTCACCCCCTCCCAGCCTCCCCTATCAAGGGGGAGGAGTCAAGGCAAACACCCGCAAGGAGCGGGTTTCAGACCCTAAGAGAGAATGAAGGCAGCCGCGATCATAACAACCACGGCCATTATGCTTCTGGCCTTATCCCCCTTCATCCAGTGCATTGCCGCGGAGGAACTGTCCTTGAGTAAAGCGCCCGTTGACAAGGACGGCAGGTTCTACAACCCCTGGGCAGGAGAGGCCGGGGGCTCGTTCCTCGATCTCCTCAGATGGAAGCTCTCCAGGAACCCTTATGCCGAGGAAAAGAAGAGGCCGGTCTCTTTTCCGGTTGCGCGGCCCGACTTCGACCATCTCAACACATTGAACGGCGACTGGTTCGTCTGGCTCGGCCACTCTACCGTGCTCATGAGGGCCGGAGGCTCGACCATCATCACCGACCCCGTTTTCTGGGACGTGAACTTCCTCGTAAAGAGGAAGACCCCGTTCCCCGTAGACCCTGCGGAACTGCCGAAGATAGGCATCGTACTCATATCACACGGCCACTACGACCACCTTGACACCAAATCGATAGAGTTCCTTCGGGACAGGGACGACCCGCTATTCATAACCGGCCCCGGCTACGCGGACTATTTCGAATCGCTCGGCATTAAAAAGCATGCCTCCTTGAACTGGTCAGAGGTCTATGCCGCGGATGGGCTCGTGATAACCTCGCTTCCGGTGCAGCACTGGTCCAAGAGGACGCCCTTTGACGGGAACAGGAAGCTTTGGTGCAGCTTCCTTGTCGAACACTCGGATAAAAAATACCTCTGGATAGGTGATTCCGGCTATTTTTCGGGGTTTGGCGAAATAGGAAGGAAACACGGCCCCATGGACGTGGTCTTCGCTCCCATAGGGGCCTATGAGCCGAGATGGTTCATGAAGAAGAACCACATGAACCCGGAAGAGGCGCTAAAGGCCGCGGCAGACCTCCGTGCCCGCGTCTTCGTTCCCATACACTGGGGGACCTTCGACATTACAGACGAGCCGCTCTGGCTTCCCATCGAGCGGCTGAAGGAGGTCTATAATAACGGCTCGGAGCCGGTCCTCAGGATACTCGGCCACGGCGAGCACCTCATACCCTGACCTGAAGTGGCTTCAGAATGCTGAAAAAACTCAAAATCACATGCAGGCTGCTCAAAAAGTCCAAGATGCAAGGAGTCGAAAAATGAGGAATGAGGCGTACTTTTTAGTACGCCGCAATGACGAATTTTGAAGACGACACAGCAGATTGGGCTTTTTCAGCAGCCTGTCAGCCCTTCTTCCCGCCTATCCTGTTCTCCGTCCCCGAGGCGAGCCTTTTGATGTTGTCCTTGTGCTTGAGTATTATGAGGACGGCTATGGAGAGGCCGAGGGGCGCGTATTCCCTTACATCCTCCAGCATATAAAGAAAGGCCGGCATTGAGGCAGCCGAGAGCATCGAGGCGAGCGAGACATACCTCTTAAGGGCTGCGGCAATTACGAATACTGCGGCGCTCAAAAGAGTTGCCAAAGGGCTTATTACCGCGAGCACGCCACAGGCCGTTGCGACCCCCTTCCCTCCCCTGAAGCCGAGGAAGACGGGGAGGAGGTGGCCGATGAAGGCAGCAAGGCCGACCAGGCTTATGAGAAGGGGCCCGCCGCCGAGCCAGAAAGCGGCAAGCACCGGGAGCGCGCCCTTCAGGATGTCGCCGATGAGCGTAAGCGCGCCCGCGAGCTTCCCGGAAGTGCGGCTAACGTTTGTTGCGCCGATATTGCCGCTTCCGGCCTTTCTCGGGTCGACCCCGCCGAAGGCCCTGGTGACAAGCACCCCTGTCGGTATTGAGCCGAGTAGATAGGCGAGAGGCACGAGCGCGTAAAATATATTATTATCCAAACCAGGCGTCCTTCCGAGAGCATCCCGGAAGAGTAAACGTCAATCCCTTCCGGCCCAAGGCCCGGGATTATACCATCCTGCCGCCATCAGGCAAAGGATAGAATAGCGGAAGGGCAGGTCAGGAATTCAGCCCGGCCCGCTGGCGCCGTCCCGGGGCACGTCCTCAAGCTCCCTCACCCGGTCGCGGAGCATCCTCACTTCCTCCCTCAGCTCCTCCATCCTCAACTCCCTCCCTACCATCAGCCGGTTCATCCGTTCCAGGTCTTCGATATTCCGCCTCAGCTCCTCTTCGAGGAGCTTCCGGGCTGTTATGTCCCTGATTATGCCGACGGCGTTCCATTTACCGTCCAGGTTGAACGCGGCAAGCGATACCTCTACAGGGAACTCCGAGCCGTCGCGCCGCATGGATTCGACCTCGACGGTCCTGCCCAGCATGTCGCCTTTGCCTGACCTGAAGAAATCGTTAAGGCGCTTCCGCGCCTTTTCCCTGTAACGCAGAGGCACGATGAGCTCGTGCATCTCGCTTCCCACCGCCTCCGAGGCCGGATAGCCGAACATCTCCTCGGCCTTCCGGTTCCAGATGTAAACCCTGTCCCTGGGGCCGAGACAGACGATCGCGTCGCTCGCTGTCTCCAGCACGGCCCTGAACCTCTCCTCGCTCCCCCGGAGCGCAAGCTCCGCCGCCTTCCTTTCCAGGACCTCGGCGCTCAGCGCCGAGGTCCTCTCCCTCACCATGTCCTCGAGCCTCTCGTTAAGGAGCTTAAGCTCCTCCTGGGCCCTGCATAACTCCTTATTCTGCAATACCGCGTTCTCGTAGGTGGAAAGGAGGAACCTCACGGTCTGGGCCCTTCCGGCGTTCACGGAGAAATGCATGCCGCCGTACTCGAGCTCCATCCTCTTTTCATCTCGGTTATTCTGCACCAGGGGCCCGTTTGAAAGGAGCGACGCTATCCTTGAGAGCACGAATTCCGGATTGAAGGGCCTGGTTATATACCCGTCCGCCCCGCAGTCCAGGCCCTTCAATATGTCCTCGAGGTCCGAAAGCTCCGTGGCGAGCACTACAGGGACGCCGCTTAGCGACGGGTCTGCCTTGAGCTCCCTGCATACGCTCAAACCGTCCATATCGGGCAAGAACATCTCGCTAAGCACAAGGGACGGCCTCTTCTTTCGCGCGCCTTCAATGGCCTCTCTCCCGTTCCGGGCGACAAGCGTGTCATATCCGTTCTTGCCGAGCATGGACTTCAGGGAAAGCGCCTGCGGGGCGCTGCCCTCCACTATTAAAATCGTCTTTTTGCCGGTTCTCTTCATTGTGCGGAAATTCCCCGAATAGCCGGGCTGGACGCTCGGGATGAACGCTTTAAGGTTGATTGCGATGGATGGAATATCGAGATGAGGGATTCGGCCCTTGGGCCGCAATGGACAACCCGGGCAGGACGCCCGGGATTGATAGATTCTACTCTACAGTGACGCTTTTTGCAAGGTTCCTCGGCTGGTCCACGTCAGTGCCCTTGAGTACGGCTATGTGATAGGCCAGGAGCTGAAGGGGCACGGCCATCAGGACCGGCGTAAGATAGGCCGATGCCGCTGGTATTGAGACGATGTCGTCCGCCTTTGTCCCGGCTTCGGTATCGCCCTCGGTGACGACCGCGATTATCCGGCCCCCGCGCGCCTTCACCTCCTCGATATTGCCGAGCATCTTCGGGTAGCTCGCGTCCCTCGGGGCAAGGGCCACCACCGGCATGTCCTCGTCTATGAGGGCGATGGGGCCGTGCTTCATCTCACCGGCGGCGTAGCCCTCGGCGTGTATGTACGATATCTCCTTGAGCTTAAGCGCGCCTTCGAGAGCTATGGGGTAGTTAAGCCCCCTGCCGAGATAGATGAAATCCCTGTAGTGGAAATATTTTTTCGCGAGCGACTCTATTCCCGACGCGCCGTCGAGCACCCTCTCGACCTTCTTTGGGAGCCTTACCAGCTCCTGTATGAGGGCCACCCCCTCTTCCTGCCCGATCCTACCGGATTTCCTGCCCATGTAGAGGGCTATGAGGTAAAGGGCCACGAGCTGGGTTGTGAAGGCCTTTGTCGATGCAACGCCTATCTCGGGGCCCGCGTGCGTCATGAACGACCAGTCGGTCTCGCGCGTAAGGCTCGACTCCATGACGTTGCATATGGAAATCGTCCTTCCGCCGCACCTCCTTACCTCTTTGATCGCGGCGAGAGTGTCTGCGGTCTCGCCCGACTGCGAGATGGATATGACGAGGCAGTCCTCGTCGATGAGCGCGTTCCTGTAGCGGAACTCGCTCGCGAGGTCCACTTCAACCGGGACCCTGAAGAAGTCCTCGATGAGCGATCTCCCACGAGCCCGGCGTGCCAGGAGGTGCCGCAGGCGACTATGTATACGCGCTTTACCTTGTCGAGCGGTATGTCGAAGCCGTTAAGGTAGACGTCCCCGCTTTCTTCGAGTATCAAGCTCCTGAAGGTGTCGGTGAGGGCCCTCGGCTGCTCGAATATCTCCTTGAGCATGAAATGCCTGTAGCCGCCCTTTTCGGCCATGACCGGCGACCAGTTTATGACGCTCGGCTCTCTCGTGACCTTCTTCCCGTCGAAGGTCGTTATCTCGGCACCGTCGTCCGTGATGGTGACTATCTCGCCGTCCTTGAGGAATATGGCCTCCCGCGTTATGTCCAGTATGGCCGGTATGTCGGATGAGAGGATGGACTCGCGCTCGCCTATGCCGAGGATGAGGGGGCACTCCATGCGCGCGCCCACGACCTTTCCCGGCTCGCTCTCGCATATCGCGGCCAGGGCATATGTGCCCTTAACGAGCCGCACGGCGGCCCGTACCGCCCCGGCGAGGTCGAGCCCTTTTTTCATCTCGCGGCATATGAGGTGGCTGAGTATCTCGGTATCGGTTTCGGACTTGAAGCTCGCGCCCTCTTTAAGGAGCTCTTCCTTGAGGGTAAGGTAGTTCTCGATTATCCCGTTATGGACGACCGCAACGCCGCCCTCTATATGGGGGTGCGCGTTCTGCTCGGACGGCCTGCCGTGGGTCGCCCAGCGCGTGTGGCCTATGCCGACGTTCCCGACGAGGGGCCTCTTCACGAGCTCTGCGGCGAGCTTCTCAAGCTTGCCGACGCTTCTACGTAGCTCGATCTTGCCTTCCTTGAAGACCGCAAGGCCCGAGGAGTCGTAGCCCCTGTATTCGAGGCGCTTCAACCCCCCCATGAGTATCCCGACCGAGTCCTTCGGCCCGACATATCCTACGATGCCGCACATCAGCCCTTACCCCCGGACTTCTTTTTCCTCTCGGCCCAGCCCTCGATGACCTTCTCTGGCGCCCTCGTCACCACGAGCGCGCCCGGAGGCACGTCTTTGGTTACCGTCGTCCCGGAGCCCACATAAGCGCCCTTGCCGACGGTTACGGGCGCGACGAGCTGGGAATCGCTCCCTATGAATGCGCCGTCCTCGATGACGGTCCGGTGTTTATTCACGCCGTCGTAGTTGCAGGTTATGGAGCCAGCGCCGATGTTAACGCCTTCGCCGACGGTCGTGTCGCCTATGTAGCTCAAGTGGTTTGCCTTGCTCCCCTTGCCGATGGCGCTCTTCTTTATCTCCACAAAATTTCCCACCCGGGCCTGGTCGCCTATGGAACTTCCGGGCCGCAGGCGCGCAAAGGGGCCTATGCATACGCCCTTTCCTATCTTCGAGTCCTCGATTACGGACGAGCTTTTTACGACTGTCCCGTCCCCGATTTCAGCCGACTCTATCACGCAGTTGTCTTCGATTAAGCAGCCGGAGCCTATGGAGCTTTTCCCCGTAATTCGCGTTCCGGGGTATATGACCGTATCAGATCCGGCTGCAACGCCGTAATCCACATATGTGGCCGCAGGGTCGACTACCGTCACCCCGGAGAGCATGAGTGTTTCGAGTATCCTGGAGCGCATGTTGGCCTCTGCCCTCGCAAGCTCTATTCTGTTATTTATTCCCATGACCTCGACCGGGTCAGGCGCTATAAGCGCCTCTACGCGCCCGCCCTGGGTAACGGCAAGCTGAACGAGGTCAGGCAGATAATACTCGCCCTGTGCGTTATTCTTCCCGATCTTTCTTATGTTCTTTGAAAGAAAGCCGCTTTCCGCGAGATAGATGCCGCAATTAACCTCTTTTATGGCCTTCTGGAGCGGGCTTGCGTCCTTGTCCTCGACTATCCGCGTGATATGGCCGTGCTCGTCGCGGACGATGCGCCCGTACCCGGCAGGGTTATCGACGACTGTCGTTACAAGCGAAAGGACGGCCTTTTTCCTGCCCTTCCCGTGGAGGCTTGCGAGCCCCGAAAGGGTCTCTTTTTTGATGAGCGGCACGTCCCCGGAAAGGATGAGCACGTCGCCCTCAAAGCCCTTGAGTTCCTTTAAGGCGCACATTACCGCGTGCCCGGTGCCGAGCTGCTCCGTCTGATGGACGAACGCGGCCTTCTCGCCATCAAAGGCCTTCCGTATCCCGTCCGCGCCGTGGCCCACGACCACGAGCACCCTTCCGGCCTTCAATTCCTTAAGGAGTTGAAGGGGATAAAAAAGCATAGGCCTGCCGGCTATGCCGTGCAGGACCTTGGGTGTCCTGGATTTCATCCTCGTGCCTTTGCCCGCGGCGAGCACGATTGCCGCTAAATTCCTCATAGGTTCAAAGATATATGAACCGCTCTGGTTCGTCAAGGAGTTTGATAGTGGTTGAAATATAAAGATATTTTATTTGTATAGTCAACGGTCGGGAAGGGTCCGGAAACTGGCAGGACAGGACGGCTTAGTGTTTATTTGAGGGTATTTACAATCTCCCCTCCCTTGATGGGAGGGGATGAGAGGGGAGGGTGAAAGGAACTTTACAAATTGAGGAGGTAGGGTGTGCTCCGCGCACCAGAGTTTTTCCTCTGTCATTCTGAGGGAACGCAAGCTCCCGAAAGAATCTCATAGAGCAAGGCCTGTAGCAAAAGGCCCTTTAACGCGCTGCCGCGCTCTTTTTGGGCATAAGGCTCCGCTCTCTTTCCGCCTCCATCCTCCGGGCTCGGCCCTTAAGTCGCTCGGCCTTGGGCCTCGCTCCTACAGCCCCGCCTCGCCCGCCCCTCCCCCAACCCTATGTTCGCTCCGCCTTATGCCCCTGGGTTGTTTTTAAGACAAAACTATGAGGATGTGGCGCGCACGGCGCGCCCTGCCGGGCTGCCGGGCTAGCCATCTCAGGCCAAAAAATCTCCCTCAATATTTAAGCACTCTGCTTCTACTAATCGAGACAGAATCTCACGACATGCATGTTCTAAATCTAAGAATTTATCCTGTCCCAAAAATGTACACTCATGAACAAGTATATGTCTGTATTCGATAGCATACAAAAAGTTTTCCCAAATTTTATCTCCGAAAAAAAATTTAGGCTCTGGCAATCCTTTTGCTCTTAGATACAATTCAATCAAACAAATAGGATTTTTATATTTATATTCATTGTATATTTTAGATAGTTCTTCCTTCGCTTCTGCTTTTTGGTGCATAGCAAGCGCGCGAGCAAAGCCTTCCACGGCAGAAACATAAATCACAAGGACATCAGGGCCATACCCAAGTTCAATTCTTTGACGAATTATATGCAATCGCTGCTTAATACTTGCCTCAATATAAAATTTTCTTAAATCACCTATATGCTGCCTGTAATCCATTTATTTACTTACCCCTATAGATTGACAATATTTCTCCTGATGATTTTTCAACAAAAATTCCTAAATCGCCCCCTAAAATTATATTGGTATCTCCTATGTTATGAAAAAAATAAATTAAATAATAAGATTTATTTTTTAATTTTTTTTGCCTTTCTAAAACATATTCAGATTCTGAATCTTTTGGCAACAGATTATTCCAAGGAGTTGTATATTCATAAATCTCAACTTCCATGACATTTATATCACAACCAAGCTCGTTTGCTTTTATTTGAGCTATATTCAAAGCTTTTTCGTGTGGTATTTCCATTTCTGCATATGAATTAAGTGGAACTAGAATTATTAAAAGTATCAGAAACCTAAGCATACTCATTTTACTCACAATTAGCTTCATCGGACACCAAGTTGTTGTTTTGCCAGTCGCAATAGGGTGCGCTCCGCCTCATAATGATTGTTTCTCCAAATCCATCTAATCTTATTCCCCTCAAAACAAGAAAGGCGCCTTCCGCGCCTCTCTTTAAGGCAACCTCTAAAAATTAGAGATTTTTCCCGAAATCAAGGAAGGCCGGGAATAAAAAGCGGAGCATATATGAATCATATGTGAGCATTTTTATTCCCGGCCTGACACAGAGTCCGAGGAAAAGATCAATTTTTTGAGGTTGCCTATAGCTTTATCTTGTTCTCTGCCAGATACCTGGCCCCGGGCAGTCGTTCCGGCGCGCCGGACTCGTCCCCGTCCGTAAGCGCCCTTTCGCTTCTCATTAAAAGGGCCGTGCCCGAGCAGAACGGGCATTTCACGGCCCTCCCGTGTTCCATCTCAAGGAAGCTCTTGGTAAAGAGCCAGCCGCAGTCGCGGCACTCGAAATCCATCTCTATGTCCATTGCTTCCCCTTTCGTCTCCAGCTGCATCATTTGCTTTTGCCCCCTCCCCCTTGATGGGGGAGGCTGGGAGGGGGTGAAGAGATTTCACCCTCCCCTCTCATCCCCTCCCATCAAGGGAGGGGACGTTTAAAGATACCCGGTTGCTTGCGGCGGGGCAGTCTATTCAGGGTGCCTCTAAAAAATAGATATTTTTTCCGAGGTCGAGGCAGCGCGAAAATAAAGAGCGGAGCATATATAAGAATATGTGAGCATTTTTATTTTCGCGCTAACGAAGAGATCGGGAAAAAGAGCATTTTTTAGAGGCGCCCGGCTTAGCCGCACTCGCTATACCCGCACCCCCTGCACACCAGGCACCCGTCCGAATGCTCGACCGCGCTCCCGCAATCGGGGCATGCGCCGCGCTTAAATACCTCGGGGCCCATCGTGAACTGCTTGGGGAGCGTCGAGAGCGCGTCCCTGTCCGCGGTTATGCACCCGGTCTGCCTCTTGTAGCCGAGATACCAGTCCATTGCCTGGGCCATCGCGTCGGCGCATGACATGACCCTTCCCGCGCCGAAGCCCACGGGCAGGTGGCAGCTTATGCCGCGCATCTGCTTCACTATCTCGTGGGGCTCCACACCGCTACGGAGCGCAAGCGATGTCATCCTGCCCATAGCCTCGCACTGGGATGCAACGCACCCGCCGGCCTTGCCTATCTGCGTGAATATCTCGAAGGGCCTGCCTTCCTCGTCCTCGTTTATCGTGATGTAGAGGTTGCCGCAGCCGGTCTTAATCTTGCGGGTTATGCCGAAGGCCACCTCGCCCCTGGGCTTGGGCCTTGCGGCGTGCTCCATCGCAGGGGCCTGCTCTGCCCTTGCTTCTGCCGCTACTTCCGCCTTTGCCTGCTTTTCGCTCCCCTTGGTGAGGACCTGCACGTCCCTTGAGCCGTCCCTGTAGACGGTGATGCCCTTGCAGCCGAGCTTGTAGGCCAGGAGATACGCGGAGGCCACGTCATCTTCGGTAGCCTCGTTCGGGAAGTTCACGGTCTTGGAGACGGCGTTGTCGGTATATTTCTGGAACGCGGCCTGCATCTTTATGTGCCACTCCGGCGAGATGTCGTGCGCGGTAGTAAAGACCCGCTTCGCCTCGTCCGGGATGCCCTCGACGTCGTGGAGGGTGCCTTTGTTCGCGACCTCTTTCATGATCTCGGGGCTATCGAAGCCCATCTCCTTGGCGTACTCCTCGAATAGGGGGTTCACCTCAAGGAGCTCGGTCCCTTCCATGACGTTTCTGGTGAAGGCGAGCGCGAAGAGCGGCTCTATGCCCGACGAGCAGCCCGCTATTATGGAAATGGTGCCGGTCGGCGCTATGGTAGTAACGGTAGCGTTCCTCGGGGGCTTGCCTTTGCCGTCGTATATGGAGCCCTTGAAGTTGGGGAAGGTCCCTCTTTCCGTTGCCAGGTCCCTGGACGCCTGCCTGCCCTTCTTCTGTATGAAGGACATTATCTCCTCGGCGAGCGAGATGGCCTCTTCGGAGTTGTACGGGATGCCCAAGCGGATGAGGAGGTCGGCAAAGCCCATTACGCCGAGGCCTATCTTCCTGTTGGATTTGGTGACCTTCTCTATCTGCTCAATCGGGTACTTGTTCATCTCTATGACGTTGTCGAGGAAGTGTACGGACTTCTTTACCGTCTCCTCGAGCCGGGCCCAGTCGAACTCGCACCCCTCTTCGCCCTTTACGACCATGCGGCTCAAATTTATGGAGCCCAGGTTGCAGGACTCGTAAGGGAGAAGAGGCTGCTCGCCGCACGGGTTGGTGGACTCTATCTGGCCCACGTGCGGGGTGGGGTTGTCGGCGTTCATGCTGTCTATGTATATGATGCCGGGGTCGCCGTTCTTCCAGGCCATCTTGACTATCTTGTCGAAGACCTCGCGTGCCCTGAGCGCTCCCACGGGCTTCCCGTCCCTCGGGTTCTTGAGGTCGAATTCCCCGTCCTCCTCGACCGCCTTCATGAATTCCTCGGTGAGGCTAACGGAGATGTTGAAGTTATTGAGCTTGGAGTTGTCCTCCTTGCAGGTTATGAAGTTCATGATGTCCGGGTGGTCTACCCGGAGTATGCCCATGTTAGCGCCCCTTCTCGTGCCGCCCTGCTTTATGGCCTCGGTCGCGCTGTCGAATACGGTCATGAAGGATATGGGGCCTGAGGAGATCCCGGAGGTAGAGCCGACGGAATCCCCGGAGGGGCGGAGCCGCGAGAACGAAAACCCGGTGCCGCCGCCGGACTTGTGTATGAGCGCCGTATGCTTAACTGCCTCGAAGATGGACTCCATCGAGTCCTCGACCGGGAGGACGAAGCAGGCCGATAGCTGCTGGAGTTCCCTGCCCGCGTTCATGAGCGTCGGGGAGTTGGGCAGGAACTCGAGCGAGGCCATCATCCCGTAGAACTCGTCCGCCACGGCCTCGACGTTTGCGTTGGGGTCGAAGAACCTTTCGGCCTCGGCTATGTTCGAGCTCACGCGCCAGAACATTTCCTCGATCGTCTCTACGGGGTTGCCGAGCACGTCCCTCTTCAAATACCTCTTCTCAAGGACCCTGCGCCCGTTCTCGTTCACCTCTATCCGGGGCTTTGCATGGGCGCCACCCCGTTTCGATGCCTTAGCGGCCGTCTCGGCGGTCAATAAGCGGCTGTAAATGTCACTGTCCATTCCCATTCAATACCCCCCTAATACATTTTTAAACGTCGCATTTTTGAATAACGGATTTTTTTGAGGTGCTTTTATAGAAACCGGAGGCCAGAATCCCGCCCGGAAATAAGTACCTTTCATCTCATATCCAGGGGACCTGAAAGCCCTGCCTTAGGCCCGGATTTACGGAAAAGGCGTCCGGCGTACAACTCATTGATTTACTTGAACAATAGCCTATGTTGTAGGATGAGAGGCAGTAAACCACAATATATTGTGCCTGTCAAGGGGAAATACCGGGGCGGGCCCAAAAAAAATCGGAAAAAAGATAACCAGTGGCGAGGGGCCGTCAGTCCGCCTTCCGGCCCCTGTAGGCGAATACCTTTACCGGCTCGATGGTTATGAGTCCTTCGCCAACCATCCTGTCGAGGACCGGGAGAAAGGCCTCGATGCGCTCGGCCCTGTCGACAAGCTCGACGATCATCGGAAGGTCCTCGGATATCCGGAGCACCTTGGCCGTATGGAGGCGGCTGTGGACCCCGAAGCCCATGAGACCCCTTAAGACCGTCGCGCCGGCAAGTCCGAAGCCGCGCGCCTCTTCCACGATGGCCTGGTAAAGGGGGCGGCCCTCGAATCTATCGCTCTCGCCTATGAATATTCTGACTGACTGCGCCTCTTCCGGAAGCCGCATCTCTCACCTCCAGCTTGATGAACCACCCCGCCGCAAGCGGCGATTTATTCAACCCTTGGAGATTAAAGGCAACCTATGAACCTCTCCCGGGCCTGAAGGCCGGGGTATCGGGAAACCGTGAGGCGATATTGCCTCCGCTACGCCAGCTTACGCTGGCTTCGCTACGGGCGGCCATTCATCCCCGGCCTTGAAAGGCCGGGGGTTTCTGACCGTTTCTCTAAAAATTAGAAATTTTTCCCGCAATCAAGGAAGGCCGGGAATAAAAAGCGGAGCATATATGACAATATGTGAGCATTTTTATTACCGTAACTACACAGACTCCGGGCAAAAGATCAATTTTGAGAGATTGCCTAAAGGAGCCTCCCCAATGCAAGGCCCAGGAAAAGAAAGATTATGCCCGTGACGTTCTGAAGGGCGATGTTACCGATGGCAAGCGCCCACTGGGAGTCCCGCATGAGCGCTCCGGTCTCGAACATGAGGGTCGAAAACGTCGTGAACGCGCCGAAAAACCCGATAAAGACGATTGCCCGCGCCTCGCCGCTGAAGGAGAGCCTCTCCTCGGCAAGGGCCCAGACGAGCCCGAAAAGGAAGGTGCCGCTTATGTTCACGGCAAAGGTGCCCCAGGGGAAGGGCCCGCCGTAGAGCTTCTGGACGATGCCTCCAAGAAAATAACGCGAGAGGGTGCCTGCGGCGCCAGCGGCAGCCATGAGGAGGAGCTTGGTCATATTTTACACCGGATTCGGAAGTTGGTAAGCGTATTCGCGTATTCTATTTTAAACGCGGTCCCAAGGCAAACCTTTTCTCAATTGATTTCCGCGCGAATCCCGCGCCGAATTTTCCGATGTTGATTGACTACGGGAAATAATGATGTTATTTTTGAGGAATGTGCGCGTGAGCGAATAAAAGTCACGGAAACACCCCACCTTATGGGCTATAACGTTTTTTCCGAAGCCTTCCGGAAGGCAATAAAAAAGGAGAAACTCGTTTGGAAACGCCTCTGGCTGCCGTAAACTCCGGTCTCTGGGAAATGGTCTGGAGCGCCGGACCAATGGTCAAATTCGTAATCCTTATCCTCGTCCTTTTCTCGGTCGTCTCGTGGGCCATCATAGGCTACAAGGTCATGGTATTGAGAAAGATCGAAAAGGAATCGACCGCTTTCCACGACCTTTTCTGGGAAAAGCGCCAGTTCGCGCACGTCTTCAACGCTGCCAAGAACTATAAGAACACGCCCCTTGCAGGCATATTCGCCGCCGCTTATAACGAGATAACGGGCCTTAAAAAAGCGGCCGAGGGCGGCGAGTGGCTGAGGAAAGAGGACCTCGAAAGGTTCGAGAGGATACTTAAGAAGGCGATGGACTCGGAGACGGCCAAGCTCGAGTACGCGGTCGGGTTCCTGGCCACTACCGGCAACACCGCCCCTTTCATCGGCCTTTTCGGCACGGTCTGGGGCATAATGACCTCGTTCAGGGACATAGGCGCAAAGGGCGCGGCCAACCTCGCCGTCGTCGCGCCAGGCATCTCGGAGGCCCTTGTGGCCACCGCGATAGGGCTCGTTGCCGCGATACCGGCGGTTATGGGTTATAATCACATACAGATCAGGATAGGGCGCATCTCCACGGAGATGGGCAACTTTTCGGCTGATATTATGAACGTACTTGAGAAGCAGGCGGGCAAGAAGGGTTAGCCGATGGAGACCGGAGGCGGGCGCAACACCAGGCTCATGTCCCAGATAAACGTCACGCCCTTCGTGGACGTGATGCTGGTGCTCCTCATCATCTTCATGGTAACGGCCCCGATGATGCAGGAGGGGCTCGATGTCGACCTGCCGCAGGTCGAGGCGGGCGCGATAAGCTCGGCGGACGAGCCGCTCGTGGTCACTATTGACAGGAAAAAGCGCATATTGCTCAACGACAGGGTGATGAGCGAGAAGGAACTCGGGGCCAAGCTCAAGGCCATAGCCGCAGAGAACGCTGCGCGAATGGTCCTTTTAAGGGCCGACGAATCGGTCCCGTACGGGTTTGTCGTCAGCACCATGAGCGCCATAAGAAAGGCTGGAATAAGCAAGGTGGGCATGGTCACCGAGCCCCCCGGTCGGGGTAGATGACCCGCTACCGCATGAAGGGCTTCGGCAGGGTCGTGTGGGTCTCGGCGCTCCTGCACGCGGGGGTCGCCGTAGCCGTCGCGCTCCTCTTCAACTCCGAGCCCGGCAGGGTCTTCATCAACCCTGTACAGATGGTGGACCTGGTCGCGGAGCCTGGGCCCAGGCAAGCAAAGCCCGCTCCCCAGGCCCCTCCAAAGGCGGAGAAGGAGAAGCCCCCTGCCCCGGCTGAACCGGAAAAGGCGCCTGAGGAAAAGCCCCGGCCAGCGCCGAAGCCGGAAGAGGCCGCAAAAATTGAGACGCCGAAGGAGAGCCCGGCCCAGAGCGTAAAGATAAAGGAAAAAGAGGCCCCGAAGCCCCCGGACGCTTCGATAGACGACACCTTGCGGAGCATAACCGAGAGCGTAAAGAAAAGAGAGGACAAGGCGTCCGTCAGCTCGAAGGTGGACGAGATAAAGAAGAAGCTCGAAGAGGATGAGGCGCGGAAAGACAGGCTTAAGAAGCTCAGGGCCGAGATAGCTTCCCGAGAGAGCAGAAAGCCCCCTGAACCGAGCGCCCAGGCGGGGCCGGCGCCTGCGGAGGGACGCCCGTCCGGCGGGTCGGTAAAGACCTTCGAGGACAAGTACCCGGCGTATTACACGATAATAAAGGCCCGGATAGACGACAACTGGACGTACCCGCAGGCATTGAGGGAGAGCAGGGTATCTCTCATAGTCGCGATAAAGATTGCACGCTCCGGGGAGCTCGTGAGCGCCTCCGTCGAGGTAAGCTCCGGCAACCCGGTCTTTGACGAATCTCTCGTCAGCGCCGTGTGGAGGGCAGCTCCCTTCCCTCCGCTACCGGCTGATTTCGAAGGGAATTTCCTGGAGACGGGCTTGAGGTTCTGTCCTGGATGCACCCAAAGATGACCATCAGAGCATTCGCCTTCGCAGCCGTTTTTCTGCTCCTCCAGACCGCGCTTTCCTCTGCAGCCTGGGGCAAGGTCTATATAGACCTGGCAGGACCCGCTTTCAAGAAGCTCCCAATGGGAGTGCTGGAGTTCAAGGACCTCGGCCCGGCCCCGCGCTCGGCCGAGGAGCGCGCCCTGAGAGAATCGATTAAAAAAGAGCTCCTTGACGCGGCGCTCACGGACTTGAGGTTCTCCGGCTTCTTCACCATTATCGACCAGAAGGCATACATAGAAGAAGCCGGCAGCGCCGGCCTTACCGCCGGGGAGACCAACTTCAGGAACTGGCGGACCATAGGGGCCCAGGCGCTCCTCAAGGGCGGGTTCCTCGTCGAAGGCGAAAAGCTCACGGTCGAGGTCCGCTTCTTCGATACGGCCACTGAAAAGCAGGTAATCGGGAAAAAGCTCTCGGGGTCTGTGAAGAACCCCCGGAGGGTCGTCCATTACTTCTCCGACTCCCTCTACGAGGAGCTTACGGGGAGCAAGGGCATATTCACCACCAAGATACTCTTCGTCTCCGGGGTTGGCGGCAACAAGGAGATATACGTCGCGGACTACGACGGCAAGAACGCCGTGAAGCTCACCCGGAACAGGTCCATAAACCTCTCTCCCCAGTGGTCGCCGGACGGGAAGAAGGTGCTCTATGTCTCCTACAAGAAAGGAGCGCCGTCCCTGTATCTCCTCGACCTCTCGACCGGCAGGGACGAGCCGCTTTCGGCAAAGCCCGGCATAAACATCTCGGGGAGGTTCTCGCCCGACGGCACGAAGGTTGCGCTCACCATGAGCGGCGACAATTCACCCGAGCTGGTGCTCCTGGACTTGAGGACGATGGAGTACAGGAGGCTTACGAGCAACCACGGCATAGACGTCTCGCCTTCGTGGTCGCCGGACGGAACGAAGCTCGCCTACGTCTCCGATAGCGCTGGAAACCCGCATATCTATGTGTTAGACTTGCTTTCTGGAAAATCAAGGAGATTGACCTTTTCCGGGAGGTACAATTCGAGCCCGGCATGGTCGCCGGACGGGAAACTCATTGCATTCGCCCGCTCCGACAAGTCTTTCAACATATGGGTGGTAAGGCCCGACGGCGAAAAGCCGACTCAGCTTACATTCAGCGGGGACAACAGGAACCCCTCGTGGGCCCCTGACGGCAGGCATATCGTCTTCAGCTCCACGGAGAAAGGTGTCGCATCGCTCAAGATAATACGCTCGGACGGGACCGAGGCAATGAGGCTTAATACGGGGATTGGCGGCGAAAAGGCACCGTCCTGGTCGCCATACCTAAAGTGACAATGTACCATGAACATTCAAGCACAGGAGGGGGTAAAAAAATGAAAGGGTCTCTCAGGACACTGCCGGTCATATTACTTATATTCCTGCTTGCGGCCGGATGCGGCAAAAGGATAGCAACAGAGGATTTTGCCGGGGAGGCCGCAGCGCCTGGCGCAGTCACCGAATCAACGGTGGTCGCCCCCGAAGAGGGCGTGGTCTCAGGCGACGTGACCGCCGAGGACATACTCGGCAACGCAGACGCCAGGGTCGGCGGCAGGTACGCCTCGCTCTCGCCCGACGACGAGCTCACGAGGAAGGCCGCCGAAAAAGGGCTCCTCTACACCATCTACTTCGACTATGACAGGTATACGGTGAGGGACACGGACCTCGACAACCTCGGGAAGAACGCCAAATGGCTGGGGCTCAACGCCAACGTAAAGATACGCATCGAGGGGCACGCCGACGAGCGCGGCGAGACGGAATACAACCTCGCGCTCGGCGACAAGAGGGCCAGGAGCGTAAAGAAGTACCTCGAAGACCTCGGCGTCAAGACCGACAGGATGGAAGTGGTGAGCTACGGCGAGGAAAAGCCTGCTGTCGCCGGCTCCAACGAGGAGGCCTGGTCCAAGAACAGAAGGGCCGAGTTCGTAATAATAGCCAACTGACGAGATGAAAAGACATTCGGCTTTCATAGCTCTTCTTTTCCTTGCGATGGCCATTCCGGCCTGCGGCCCTGGTTTTCCCATAATGACGGGCGAGCAGGAAAAGTTCATGAACGACGTGGACAGGCTCGTGAAGGACAACGAGGAACTGAAGCGCAAGGTCGCCGTGCTCGAGGGCTCAGGGGGCCTCTCAAGCCTCAGGACCGAGGTCGACGGGCTTAAAAGGAGCCTTGCCGAGTCCAACATCGGCCTTGACAAGCTCAGGCAGGACATGGCCTTCGTGAGGGGCGCTGTCGAGGAAGGCACGCATGAGAAAGAGGAGATACTCGACGCCGTCAGGGCGGCGGACACCAACTCGGCGGACCTCGTGAGCAGGCTCGCGGCCATAGAGTCCTCCGTAAGGTCAGTCCAGGACGGCCTCGCGTCGATGGAGGTATCCCAGCAGTATAACGACTCCCGCTTTAGCGAGCTCAAGGACGAGGTCGCCGCGCTCAATAAGCAGGCGTTGATGCTTGAGCAGGCGGTCGCCGGGGCCAGGACCGAGGCGGCGGGCCTCAAGGAGGGCGCGGAGGGGCCAGGCGGCGCAGAGGACCTCTATAACAAGGGCTTCAGGGAGACCACGGCCAAGGACTATTCGAGCGCCATACAGTCTTTCCAGAAGTTCCTTTCCGCGCACCCCGAACACAAGCTCGCTGGGAACGCCCAGTACTGGCTTGGCGAGATATACTACGCCAAGGGCGACATGGAGATGGCGATCCTCGAATTCGACAAGGCCCTGAAAAAATACCCGGGGAGCGAAAAGACCCCGGCATCGCTCCTCAAGCAGGCCTTCGCCTTCGAGAAGCTCGGGGCCAAGAAAGAGGCCAGGGTGCTCCTCCAGGAGGTCATACAGAAATACCCTAAATCCGGAGAGGCAGGCCTCGCGCGTAAAAGGCTCGATGCGCTAAAGTAGCCCAAGCCGGACCAGCCCATCAAAGCCGGGGCGCGCCAAGGCCGCGCCCCGGCTTTTCTTTTCCCTTTAAAACCCATTCCGGACGGCAACAATAGTAATCCTCTGGCTCAGGCGCGCGGACTTGCCCGGAACGGGTTTATCTGCTATCTTCAGTATCGTCGGGCTGCACGAATAGTCCGGACCAGGGAGGCACGGCATGGAGCTTCAAGCCGTTGAGGTCGATATACCCGAGGGCTCTAACGTAATACTCGGCCAGGCCCATTTCATAAAGACCGTCGAGGACCTGTATGAGATAATACGGACTACCGTGCCGGAGGCGGGCTTCGGCGTCGCGCTCGCCGAGGCATCGGGCCCGTGCCTTGTGAGGGTGGAGGGGAACGACGAAGCGCTCATGAAGGCCGCGGCCGGGAACGCGGTGGCGATAGGCGCGGGGCACCTGTTCATCATTATCCTCAAAGGCGCTTACCCCATAAGCGTCCTCAACCAGATAAAGAACTGCCCCGAGGTCTGCTCGGTCTGGTGCGCTACAGCCAACCCGCTTCAGGTGATCGTCACGAGGACCGGACAGGGGAAAGGCGTAGTGGGCGTAATCGACGGGTTCAGCCCGCTCATGGCCGAGGGGGAAAAGGACAGGCTTGAGCGGAAGCAATTCCTGAGGAAGATAGGCTACAAGCTCTAGCAGGCTAGCCTTGGATGCGTCGTCTTCAAAATGAACACTAGGAGTTTTTCAGCTTTTAAGAAAAGAACCGGGCTTACCTTCCAGCCACATGGTGACCGGGCGGAACGTCCCGGGTTCACGCTAATCCCTGTAGATCTCGAATATTTCGTTGAAGTCCGCGGAAGCGTCCAGAAAGGCCTCGAGCACGCGCGGGTCGAAGTGCCCGGGGCTAGTCCTTGCGTTCCCCTTGCTTATGACCTTCACGGCCTCTTCATGGCCCATCGCGTCCTTGTAAGGCCTCTTGCTCCTTAACGCGTCATACTGGTCCACTATCATGACTATCCTGCCCTCGAGCGGGATGTCCTCGCCCCTGAGCCCGCCGGGGTAGCCGGAACCGTCCCATCGCTCGTGGTGGGTCCTCGCTATCACGGCCGCGGTCTGGATGGAAGGGTAAGGAGAGTCGAGGAGCATCCTCTCGCCCATGAGAGTGTGCCCCTTCATGGAATCGAACTCCCGGCCGGTGAGCGCCCCCGGCTTGAGGAGGATGACGTCAGGGATGCCCACCTTGCCTATGTCGTGCATGGGGCTTGCGAAGGTTATGCTGTCCACGAAGTCCTCGGACGCGCCGAGCACCCTGGCGAGCCTACCGGAGTAGAGCCCTATCCTCTTTATGTGCGCCCCGGTGTCGCTGTCCCTGAACTCGGATATCCTCATTATCCGGTGGACGAGCTCCTTGCTCGTCTCTTTTATCATCTGGAGCGCGTCCGCGAGCTCCGCCGTCCTTTTCCTTACGTCCTCCTCGAGGCGGTGCTTGTAGTTCCTCTCCATCTGGACGAGCCTCGCGTACTTGACGGCCTTCTCTACCGCGTGGACGAGGTGCTCGGGCTTGTAGGGCTTTATTATGAAGTCGAAGGCGCCCTTCTTGATGGCGTCCACGACCACGTCTACATCCGCGTAGGCGGTCATGAAGATGACCGGGACTTCCTTGTTCGTGGTCCGTATCCTGTCGAGGAGGTCGAGCCCCGAGAGCCCCGGCATCTTGATATCAGTGAGGACCGCGTCCGGCGCACCTCCCCTCAGGGCCTCGATCGACTCGCGCGCGTCCCTGCAGGGGGTTACCTTGAACCCCAGGCCGGAAAGGAGGAGGACCGTGCTCTCCAGCACGAAATGGTTGTCATCCGCGACCAGTATGTGAGCGGGACTTTGAGGTGTCATCTGTCCAGGCCCTTTCCATTCACGCCCCCGGCATTGATTCATGCCCGAACCGATTACGCGGGGCGCATTCTCGCTACGCCTTGCAGCCGGAACCGCCCCCCTTCTCTTATCGGCGTTTATCGAGCGATATTGAGCTATTAAGCCCGGCAAGCTTAGGAGTGGAAAGGACAGGCTGAAAGGCGGCTTGAGGACTTCCGCTTAAAAGTCCTCATGGCGTTTCGCAGGTATATGCGTATGAGACCTCCTCGACCCACCCCTTTGCCGCCCCTACCCTGGCTATGAAGCTTACACAGGGCCCGAGCTGGGCACGGTACTCGACCGTGTGCCTGTCCCGGTAGGTCTCGGCGATGCCCGGATATTCCTTGAGGAGGTCTTTTTCCGAGAGCTTCCCGAGCTCTTTCAATTCGGAGACCATGACGAGCCGCTTGCCCTCGTTAAAGTAGAGCGAGTACATCGTCTGCCAGGGGTTGTAGACGAACTTGAGCTCAGGCAGGCCGCCGGGGGCGGAGGGGTCCTCCTCGGCCTGGCGAACGTCGCCGTCGTAAGGCTTGAAGGGCGCCTCCGGGTGCATCCTCATGGCCTCATCGAGCGTGGTCATTCCGAGCACGAGTGCCCCGGCCTTTTTTCCGTTAGTGAGGAATGACTCGATGACGTACTGCGCGGCCTGGGCCTTTTCCGGCTGCCCGGCCAGGGCCCGGAAATCGGTAAAGATGAACATCCAGGCCAATGGAGCTATTGCGGAGCCTACAGCCAACTTCCTTAGATTCATTTCAGTTTTTCCCGGGAAAAGGTTTTGAGAGCGGTCTATGAGTCATATTTACACCTTTTTCCAAAACTTTTCAACGGGATAGAATGGAGGCGGGGGCAAAACCGGAGCCGGAAGGCACCAAATGCGCGGAGTAGGGCTTTTGAGGCTCTTCAACCCTTCCCTGAATTGACGATCTCCCGGACCCTCAGCCTGATTACGTTTATCGGGGCCGGTTTTCTGAGTAACTTCAAATCCCGTCCCATTATGAACCTGACGCTTTCAGGATCGGCTGAGGCGGTGATAAAGACGAACCTCGACTTATAGCAAGGGGACACCTCGACGGCCTTCAGGTAGAGCTCTATCCCGTTCATCCCAGGCAGGTCGACGTCGGATACTACCGCCGCGAACGGGGGGCCGGATTCGATGGCCTTAAGCGCGTCTCGGCCGTTCGTCGCGGTCTCGATAATCCCCTCTCCGGCCAGCACCGCCCCGAGGAGCTTGAGGTTCATCTCATTGTCCTCAACGAGGAGTATCCTTTCCCTTGCCACCCTCGGCAGCCTCAGGGCCCTCTCCAGAAGCGCATCAAGCCCGGGCCTTCCGGAAAGGAACTCCCTTATGTGGTCCTTGTGCCCGTTCATTTCCCGTGCGACCGAGCTGAACTCTTCCGGCGACCTTTCCCTGAGGACGTCCATGAAATAAAGGAAGATGTCGTTGAACTCGGAAAACTCAATGGTTATAATGTGGCCGAGGAGCTCTTCCCTGGAGAGTGTGCCGCTCTCAAGCCCTGAAGAAAGCTCCTGGAACGGCTTCTCGACCCTCTGCCTGGTCTCCGGGTCGAGGGAGACTACCAGGCCGTCTTCCCGTCCGGAGAGTGCATCTCCGGCGCGGAGTACCAGCTCATGGTGCGTCCTCTCTTCATCCGATAGATGCCTGAGGAGGCCCGCGAGCTCGCTATCGTCCTCAAAGGCGGCTGCCGCGGCTGCGTAGACCTTCGAGGCCGTGTCCTCGACCGATGCGACCCAGTTTATGATCTCTTTTTGATTTTCCATCGTCTTCTCGCGAGATTCCGGCCATACGGGATTCAGGCCATTCTTCAACTATAGCATACGAAAGCCGGGCGGCAATCGGCCGGCCCAGGGAGGAATATGGGAATACCTGCCAAGGTTACGGCCCTTGCGGCCCTTTTTATCTGGTTCGCGGGCTGCGCGGCCATATCGCCCGTTGAGCCGAACACGTTTACGACGGATACGGTTTCCTACTCCATCGGCCAGGTGCATGAAAGGAATACCGGCGAGGCGATCGCCGTGGAGGAGAGGCTCATGGTCCGGCAGGCCCTTGTAGCCATCTCTGATTTCAAGCCCCCCCGGCAGGCCGGGGCCGAATACCCTTCCATAAGGAAAGGGATGGAGCTTAAGCCTTACGGGAAACTGCCTGGCGGCGGTGTGCTTTACACAAACGGGAAGCTCAGGCCCAGGACATCGCTCGGGAGGCCTGCGACATGGGAATACTGCATCGCGGTTGACGAAAAAGGCGCGGCCTACGGCGACGCAGCCTGCGCCCTCGGGCTGGTAAGGGTTTGGGAGCCGAAACCGGATGGGGTCCTCAAGATGAAAACCATTTATAAAAGAGGGTCAATAAGGCGCGAGCTTTCCTACAGCGGCAGGCAGGGGAATTCCATAAGGATGGCCTACCGCGAGTACCGGAGGGGAATGGATGCACCTTCAGTATCCGAAGAACTGGTCTACGACCTCCCCGGCCAGGGGCTCGTCCGCTTCAAGGGCATGGAAATAGAGGTGCTGGAGGCGACGAGGAACGGGATACGGTATGTCGTAAGGTCCAGGATGGACGGGTCGGGGAAGTGAGGCGGGCCCGACTCAGTCCTCGAACAACTTGCTGAAAAACTCCATTTTTATTCGGGCTGCTCAAAAAGCTCCAGATGCGAGGCGTCGAGGAGCGAGGAATGAGGCGTACTTTTCGTGTACGCCGCAGTGACGAGCGACGAAGACAACGATGCAGATGGACTTTTTCAGCAGCCTGTTAATCGACCGGCTTTTTCCCGAAGACCTTCCGCCCGGTAAACATGGCGGAGATTATGCCGTTTCTTTCCCGTATCTCGGTCACGACTGCGCCGGCTATATGCGCGGCTATTAGGGCGAGAAGGACGTAGTAGAGCGTTTCGTGCGTCGTTATGAACGGCTTCCTCAAGGCCCGCATCTCGTTGAATCTGGCCTCGTTCACGTTCTCTTTCGAGTAGGGCCTTATCACCTCAAGGTTGGACCGGTCTTCGGCTATCCATGATTTCATGCTCCCGCCGAAAGGCGGATAGTAGATATCCGTCCCGGCGAGCATGAGGCCCGACCCTCCCATCGCAAGGAGGACCGCGAAGAGGGCCGCGACCATGAGCTTTCCTATCGGGTTATGCCCGAGCCAGCCGGGGGCGTCGCCCATCCTGAAGCCTGCCGAGTATTCCCTCAAATCGGCCATATAGCCCCTGCCGAAGGGCAGCACGGCCCTCCACCTCGCGTAGCGGTTGCCGATGAAGCCCCAGACTATCCTCCATGCGAGGTTCACGACAAAGACATAGCCCGTGAGCACGTGGACGGTCTTAAGGAGCACCTTGCCGTCGTTCCCGATCCCCAGCTCCTTGCTGAAGAGTATGACCGTCCCGAGGACGATAAGCCCAAGGACGGATGCGAAGTTTATCCAGTGGAACCAGCGGACCGTGCGGTCCCAGACATGATATTCCTTGAGGTCAGCCTTTGCGATATGCCCCATATCGACTCCTGAAAAAAATAAATCACACGACGCTTCAACCGTCATTTTATGCCGGACAAAGCGAAAAGTCAATACTGGTTTTTTCTAATTGATTGAATTTACTTGCTTTTTCTGGCAGGCGCAGGATGACGTCTTTCGACGTGGCCTTCGGGTTTCCTGCCTGACGGCGCGCCGTTTTTCGCGACCCTCAACGACAGGAAGGCCGCGATAAGAAGCAGGGCGAAGGAGACCTCGAACAAGGTGAGCGAGGCGATCTTCAAGTAGGCGAATTCTTCCGATACATAGACTATGAGCCAGCCTGAGAGCGCATCCGTAAGGCCGGACGCGATGGGCAGGAGCACGAGCAGGTACTTGGCGGCCATGGAAATCGGCAGGGCAGCCGCGAGATGGCCGGCAAGGAGTATGGCTATGCCCATGGAGAACATGTGCATGTGCGTAATCTCGAGGAGCCCCTGGAATGAGACGGGGTTCTTGAACGCCTCCTCCGAGCCGAGGTAATGGGTCACCACCGCTTCATAGCTCCACCCTATCCTTTCGGCGTGTATTACTATGCCCGACAGGTGCGAGAAGGCGAGATAGAGGAGCCCGGCAAAGAGGACGACCTTCAAGAGATTCCCCTGCGGAGCCTCCCCTTTTCCAAGGTACTTCATCTCATGCCTCCGGGGACGGCTATCTCCATTGTGGCGAGCGTCTTCCTTACTTCCCTCGTTAGTCCGAACGCGGTAAGCGTCGCCCCGGTTATTGCCTGTATGTCCCTGTTTATCCAGAGGCTTTCGGAAAGCCTTTTACCCCTGAACTGGTCGAGCCACCTCTTGGAGGGTATGTATTCGAGCGGCTCGTAGAAGGCGAGTATCTCGACATAGCGGAGCTCCCCTCCTGGACTTATAACGGCCATGTACGCCTCGGGCTTGGTCCTGACTACATGGCTCTCTATTACCGCGTAGCCTTCTATGCCGGCTTTTCCTCGGGCCGCGTAATAGGTGAAGAGCTTTGAGCCCGGCCTCACCCCTGAGGCCTTCTCGATCTCATCGAGGTCCGAGTCCTTGAGGAAGACCGATTCTTTTTGTATCTCAAGGCCGGGGAAGGCCCTCGCCAGGGCCTCGTCCCTCGTCGAAAATACCTTCGCATCGAGGGGCAAGGCCCAGACGAGGAGCGCCGCAAGGACCAGGAAAACCGACCACGCCTTCAATGCGGACGCCCTGGCCGTATTGAAGCGAAGGAGGAAGAGAGGTCTTTTTTTCTGTCCCATGCAGGCGCCTTTCATCTTAGAATATGAAGCCGACTCCCAGGTTGAACTGGTCTATCTTGTTCTCGTCGAGCCCGGTCCCCTTGCCTTCCGGCAGGCCGGAAGCGGTGTCCCTTATCTGGTAGTCCGCCTTTATGACGACGTTATGTATGGGCTTGTAGCCGACGCCTATGGTCGTTATCTTCCTGTGCTGGGTCGGGTCCTTCGTAACGCCCGCGAAGACCTCGTGGTGGGTGTCGTAGTCCTCGTAGCGTATAAATGGCGTAAGCGACGACTCGGACATGGGCTTTATATGGGGCATTACATCATAGGCAGCCTCCACATACCAGCCCTTGGCCTTCTTGCCTACCGGAGCAGTAGTAAGAGGATCCGCCGTTGTGCCCGGAGGTGCCGTCTCGAACGCGCTATTGCCGTCGAGCTTGCCCTCGGCATACAGGCCGCGTAGCTCAAGCCCCTTCTGCCGGAATATGGTGTGAACCTCCCAGAAATCAATGTCTGCGTTCTTGTCCGCAGCCGAAACCACGCTTCCGCCCGCGCCTGCCCCGGCCTCGCCGAAGTAGTAGCTGCCGCCGACGGAAAAGCCCTCTGTCACCCCGTACTCGAGGCTCAGGACATAGGCCAGGCTCTCGGCGTTGGCGCTCGTGCCCTTGAACCTGCCGTTCCTTATCCAGTCGGCCTTCCTGAAGCTGTCGGATCTAAGGCCGTTCAAGACCGCGGCCTTGTAGGAGAGGCCGCCCACCTCGCCGTGCACCATTACGCCGAGGTCGCGCCAGGTGGTGGGGATTATGTTCCTCTCGACCTCGGGGCGGTTGACCCCGTGGAAGGTCGTGGGCTCGTGGAACTCGTTCACTATGCCCATGGGCACGAGCACGAGTCCGGGCCTTACGTTGAAGGCCTCGTTAATAAGGAAGTCGATATAAAGGAACTCTACGAAGACCTCGTTCGCGTGCTCGAACTCTATCTCCGCGTTGAGGACGATGTTGTCCGTGAACTTGTACCCGGTGTACAGGATGAACCTGAGCGTATCAGCCAGGTCTTTTTTCGTGTCGTCGAGATAGTTGGTGTAGAAGAACTCGCCGTAGCCGCCTATCGAGAGGCCGCCCCTTTTGCCGTAGACCTTCGATGCCGCCGGGCCGAGGCCGGAGAACGACTCGTACTTGTCGTCCGCCACCTCACCGAGCTTCAATTTCTCGACCTCTCCGGTCAGGATTTCCACCTTCCTGTTAAGCTCGCTCAAATCGCTTTCCGCCGCCCGGCTCTCCGGCGGCGCGACCCCCAAAAGCAGCGCAGCCGTGAACGCCATCGCGGTCATGTTTCTCAAGCCCTTCATCTTCCCCTCCTTGCATGGTTGATTGTCTTCACCAGCCCGGCATTGCAGCCGACCGGCAGTGCAGCCGAAAAAACCCAATCGGCTCCGAACGCCAGCTTGCATCCAGAGCCCCGCTTGCTACTACTCGAGCCGCATGCATTGTGCGGCATCTGTACGGGACTCGGAATCCTCTACAAACTACATACGGCGCTCGGAAAGCACTCGCCCTGGCCCGGGATGGGCATTGGAGGGGTAAACACAGGTACTAGACGGGGGAAATCATTCTTCGGCCTCAGGCGTGCCGATCTCCTGGATGAGGCCGCATTTCGGGCATTTTATCTCGATATGCCTGACCTCTCCCTTCATGAGGAGCCTTTTGCATTTCCGGCACCTTATCTCGCTTTTCATCTGCTTCTCGTAGTCAACGCACATGTTCATGCTCCGCCTCATTTTTGAACATGAATTTCACTTTCATTACCCAGCAAAAGGCCAGCCATGATTTTGATTTTCATATTCATCAGCTCAGGAATCGTGGCTCGCGAAGGACTCTGGCCTGCCACATGGAGGGCCTTAGCCCCTGGACCGCAAGGCGCCCTCTTTCGCGCCACATGGCCGGAGCGCGTCTATGAATTTGACTTTCATATTCATTTACACCGGATCTACTCGCCTTGTCAAGCGGATTCGTGCAGGCCGCTCCTTTTTCTTTATCCGTGTTTTTCGGCCCAGGAATAATGCCGCAGTAAGTCCCTGTCCTGGAAAGGAAATTCCTTATAAGGTCCTTGAACCTCAGGAAGGGCCTTGGTGCGGAGCGGCGCCCGTTTTCAGCTAAAGGCCGGGCCTTTTCCTTGCCGATCGGAATATGTAGAGCGCGAAGAAGAGGAAGGCCGTATAGACCACGAGCCCCATCCCGACCTTTGCGAGGAAGCCGTAATCGGGGCCGTATGTCCCGGTCTCCTCGTCGTAGGTGTAGCAGATGGATTTGAGAAAGGCCATGATGCCCGAGGACGCCGGGACAGCCGGCCCGGCCGCCGGGTCCGTTGAGAGCCTTATTGCCCTGGAGAGTTCTCCCGGGTCGACCTGGTTGCCGTAAAGCCTCGTTGCCACCCTGCCGTCGGGCCCGATGACGACCGCCAGGCTGGGGTGGTCGAAGCCGTTTTCGGTCTTCCTGTACGCGAAGCCCGCCTCCTTTACGAGCGCGTCAACCGTCTCCTGGCCGGATGTCGCAAACCTCCACGGGCCGAAGTCGTCCGTGAAGTTCGCGCCGTACTCCTTGAGGGCAGCCGGGGTGTCGTTCGCCGTATCGAAGCCTATTGTAAGCGCGTTGAATTCAGTGCCGAAGCCCGAGCCGGGGCTCGTGAACGCGCCCTTGAGGCTGTCGGTATGGGTCCCGCAGGTATGTGTACAGTCGGTGTAGACGAAGCTCAGGACGATGGGCTTCCCGTAGAGATCGCTCAGCCTGAAGGCCTTGCCGTCCTGGTCCACGAGCGCGCGGTCGGTCAGCCGGGCGCCTGCGGGGACCTCGGCAAAGGGCGCGGGCGGGGCGGCAAGGGCCAGTATCGCTATCATTATGAAGACAAGCGCGCGGAGCATGGCTATCCTGCCAGGGCGTCCAGCATTACGCCTGCGAAGAGTATGGCAAGATACGCCATTGAGGCCTTGAAGTTCCTCCATGCGGCTTCCTTTGACTGCTCTCTTACGAGGAGCGCGCTCCGGTAAAGGAAGAGCCCCCCGGCGACCGAGGCGGCGGCAGCGTAGAGCGCCCCGAAAAGGCCGAGGGCTACCGGCACGAAAGAGGACGCGACGAGCACCGCGGTATTCCCCATTATCCAGAGGGCCGCCTTCCGGTTGCCCACGACGTTCGGGAGCATCGGCACCCCCGCCCTCTCGTAGTCTTCCCTGTGCACTATCGCGAAACTCCAGAAGTGCGAAGGGGTCCAGAAAAAGAGCACCACCGCGAGCAGGGCAGGCGCAGAGCAGAAGGCCGGCTCGGCCGACGCCCCTCCGGCGAGCACGGCGAAGCTGCCGGCGAGGCCGCCTATGACGATATTGAGGCTGCTCCTTCTTTTGAGCCACACCGTATAGACGACCGCGTAGACGAACGCGCCCAGGAATAGGTGCAGGACCACCATGTAGTTGAGCTTGAGTAGCGAGACCGCCGCCGAAACGGCAAGGAGGACAAGGGCGAGCGCCGGGGCTGCCGAAGGCGGGCAGGCCCCGACGAGCGGCCTGCCCCTGGTCCTTTTCATTACAGCGTCTATGTCCCTGTCGAAATAGTGGTTGAGCGCGCTCGCCGCCGAGGCCGCGGCCAGCGTCGCGAGCGCGAGATACAGCGCCTTTTCAGCCGAAAAGCCGTACGGCGCGGCCATAAGCCCCACCACCGCAGTGAGCGTTATGAGCCAGCATATCCTGAGCTTCAGAAGGGCCAGGCACCTCGATTGCCTGAGGAGCCCCGCGGCTCCGGAAGCCGCGACGGCCCTGAGCCCGGATGGGACTATATGCATCATCGTTCCCCGCATGGCAGCCTCCCTGTCAGTCTCTCATCTCGGCCCGGCCGGGCCTTGCAACGTGCCTGCATCTCTCGCTCGCTGGGCAGCCTGACCCGGCCCTGCACGCCGGACATGCGACCGCCTCCGGCGCCCCGTCCGGCCGCTCGGGAATCACCCCTGTTCCGCCCATGGCCGGACCATTTCCTGGCCTTATGCTATTTGCCGTATCCGTAAGGGCTCCAGTCCTCCGGTACCTTCACCTCCCCGCCGAAGTTGCCGGGCGGAGGGGGCGAGGGAGCGTGCGTCCATTCGAGCGAGCGCGAGCCCCAGGGGTTGGGCCCGACCTTCTTGCCGAAAAAGACGCAGTGCAGCCAGGAGACGAGCACAACGAGCGCCCCCAGTAGTATTATATACGAGCCGATGGTCGCCCACTGCTGCATCCATTCGAGCTCGGGGAACTGCTGGTAGTCGTAATACCTCCTCGGAAGGCCCTTAACCCCCATCAGGAGAGTGAACATGAAGGTTATGTTCACGCCAATGAAGAAGAGAATGAAGCCGAGCTTCCCAAGCGTTTCGCTGTACATCCTGCCGGTCATCTTGGGGAGCACGTAATAGGTGCCGCCGAGGATCGCGGTAGTCATGGAAACCGCCATGACGTAATGGAAGTGGCCGGGCATCCAGTAGGTGTCCGTGAGGTGCATGTAAATGGCGGACATGGCGTTCGGTATGCCGGTCAGGCCCCCTATGAGGAAAAGGAAGAGGAACCCTGCGGCGTAGAGCATCGGCGTCGAGTACTGGATGGAGCCCTTGTAGAGCGTGCCGACGAGCCCTATCATGAGGAGCCCCACAGGGATGCTTATCAGAAGCGTTGTGAATACATGCACGAGGACCATCCAGTTGGGTATGCCCGCGATGTAGAGGTGGTGGGCCCAGACGAGGCCCGTTAGCGCCAGGACGCCGAAGATGCCGTAGTAGACCATCTTCATGTGGTTGAATATCCTGTTCCTCGCGAAGGTGGCCACTATCTCGTATATGAGACCGACCGCGGGGAGGAATATGACGTAGACCGCCGGGTGCGAATAGAACCAGAAGAGGTTCTCGTATATGAGGGCGCTCCCGCCGGCGGCGGCGTTGAAGAAGTGCGTGCCGAGATACTTGTCGAGCGAGAGCATCGTGACCGCCACGCCCAGTATCGGGACGAAGATTATCTGAATGATGAAGGCCGCCAGCGTGCACCAGATGAAGATATTGAGCTTGCTCCAGGTCAGGCCGGGCGCCCTCATGTAGATTATGGTCGTAAGGAAGTTCACGCCCGCCGCTATGGAGGAAAAGCCCATCAGGAGCACTGTGAAGGTGTAGAAGGCCGTGTTCCCGCCGGTGAGTATGGAGTACGGCGGGTACCCCGTCCACATTATGTCCGGCGGGTCGGGTATTACGAAGGTGAGTAGCGCCACCACAAGGCCCATCCAGAAGAGCCAGACGCTCAACGCGTTCACCCTCGGGAACGCCACGTCCTTCGCGCCTATCATGAGGGGGACGTAGTAGTTGGCGAAAAACCCGGTGAGGGCCGGTATCTGGTAGCCGAGTATCATCGCGGCCCCATGGAAGTAGAGCCATGTGTTATAGGTGCTCGGGTTGTCGGTAACGGTAGGGCCGAGGCTCGCGAGCTCCGTCCTCATGAGGATGGCCATTATGCCCGCTATAAGGAAGGCGGCGAAGGCGCCTACCATGTAGAGCACCGCGACCCTCTTGTGGTCGGTAGTGAAGACCCATTCCTTCAAACTGAAACCGGAGCCGGCCGCGTGGTGCGTTTCAACGGAACCGGTGACCATGGTTGAGCTCATATACCCCTCCTAAGCTTCTTTATTCCGAGGAGTGTTCTCCTCTATCCATTTTTTAAACTCGGCCTCGGGCATCACGATGACCTTGCCGTGCATGCTCGAATGCAGCACCCCGCAGAACTCCGCGCAGGTCATGACGTGCTCGCCCGCCTTCTTCGGGTAGAACCAGATGTAGGTGTCCATGCCCGGGACCGTGTCCCACTTGACCTTGAAATCAGGTATGAAGAAGCTGTGGAGGACGTCCCTGCTCGAGAGCGAGACCTTTATGGGCGTGCCCTCCGGCACCCTGAGCTCGTTCGTGGCGGTCGCCCCGCCCGGGTAGGTTATGTCCCAGCCCCACATGTAGGACTCGACCTTGACCTCGTAGGCCCCTTCCGGCACTTCCCTCATCTTGTTCCACAGCTCGAAGTTCTTGGCGGCCAGGTAGACGTCGTCCGCGAGGAAGATGAACGCGGGTATGAGCACCCAGCCCAGCGAGGCCAGGGGCGAGAGACTTGAGCCCTTCCCCTCCTCCCCTTCCCTCCTCCTCCTGTACTTAATAAGGAGATACAGCGTCACGGCCGCGAAGATGACGCCTATTATGGTAATATCGAGAATGAGCTCCTGCCAGAGGTGGTGCCAGCCCTCGGTTATGTCCGGCACTGCCCCGCCGCCCTCCGCAGCCTCGGAGGCCGCGGCGGGAAGGAGGAGGGCGCCCCCCGCGATGAGCCGCTTGAATGTCTTCATATGTACCAGCTCCTTTCCTTTCATGATAATCTCCCCCGCCCTACCAGAAATAGAGCTGCGAGACCACGAAGAACCAGACTACGTCCACGAAGTGCCAGTAGACCGATGCCGATTTTACGAAGGCCTTGTTGACCTTGCCCGAGAGCGCCGGCAGCAGTATGCACAGGAATAGCGCAAGCCCCACCAGGACGTGCGAGCCGTGGAAACCCGTTATGGAGAAGAAAGACGACGAGAAGACGTTCGTGCCGAAGGTGAAGCCGTGGTGGTAGAACTCGGTCCACTCGAAGGCGGATATGCCGAGGAAGACCGTGCCCAATACCATCGTGACCACCAGCCAGAAGATGAACCCCTTCCTGTCGTAATGCTCGTCCTCGATCTTCCCCTCGGCGAGGTGGATGGTGAAGCTCGAGGCCACCAGTATGAAAGTCATGACGACCGGCAGCGCCATCGATATATCCGGGGTGCCCGGCGGCGGCCAGAAGGGGGCCGTAAGCCTCGTCACCCAGTATGCCGCGAAAAAGCCTACGAAAAGGAAGGCCTCGGCCACTATGAAAAACGGCATCGCCCAGACGCTTAAGCCCATCGAGTACCCGTGCTCGTCCTCCAGCCCCTCCCTGACCCAGCCTACGATGGATATGAGCACCAGGGGGGTCCCTATCCCGAGGCAGATCAAGGCCGCCATCGGCATCTTGTAGACGAAATAGAAGCCGAAGGCCAGCGGCGCGAGGAAGAGTATCCCCACGCTCACCAGGAGAGGCCAGTAACTGGTGTGCCACTTCAGTTCATGCGCGTGCCCGTTCATCTCGTTTTTACCTCCTGGACAGTCCGGCCCTCAGGCCGGATTTTTGCGATTTTCTGGATAATTAAGGTCTTCTTAGTCCTTTTTATTTGCAAAAAAAACCGGGCCCTATCCCCCCGATGCTCTCGGATGCGAGGATGCCCGCGACGCTCAACGAACACCTTTTAAGCACGGCGTGCAGCAGGCATTCGGAAAGGTCCGAGCAATCGCCGTCCTTTATGGCGCACCCTGCCTCGACCGGGCCGTCTATGGCCTCCACGACCTCGAGGAGGGTGATGGCGCCCGGGTCCCTGTCGAGCATGAACCCGCCGTCCCTACCCCTTGCCGACCTGATGATGCCCCTTGATGCGAGCGTCCGGAAGAGCTTCGCGAGGTACTGCTTCGAAATCCCCGTGGCCCTCGATATCTCGTCTATCCCGGTGTAATCGGATGCCTTGCTGGTGGATATGTACACGAGACCGGCTATCGCGTAACCGGAACCTTTGCTGAACCTGAACAAATTACACCCTCTCTTCCCGCGCCGGTTGGAAGACAGCCGAGCAGCCGTTGTGTATAGCTTAGCATGTATTGACATATTGGCAACTTAGCAACAAGCGTGCCAATAACGCATAAGGCTTTTTCAAAGGGGTTTTTCGGAATCCAGACTGGTTCTGGCGGAAGGACGCTGCGGCATAATGCCGCTCTGTTGGATTTTTCCTGAAGGAAAAAAGCTGTAATACCGTAAGCTTACCGGCAGATGCGCCATTTTGCCGCATGCGGCATTTTTGCGCCTTGCCACGTATCAGGCGGGGCCGCCCTGCCTCAAGCCGTACTTGGCGATCTTCCTCTGGAGGGTGCGGCGGTCTATCCTGAGGACCCGTGCCGAGCGGCTTACGTTCCAGCCGTTGGCCTCAAGGACGCCTGCTATGCAGTCCCTCTCGGAGCATTCGAGCGTGCCTGTTTCCGGGCGCGCCAGGGGACCGGAGCGGCGTCTTTTGAGCGAATCCGAAAGCAGGCCCTCTGTTATGGCCTCGCCCGTGCTCATGACCGCCGCGCTTTCAATGAGGTTCTTAAGCTCCCTTACGTTACCCGGCCAGTTGTGGGCTTTAAGGATATCGAGCGCGCCCTGGCCGAAGCAGAGCCTTTTCCCGCGCGCCTTAGAAGCCCGCTCAAGGAAAAAGGACGCGAGCGCCGGTATGTCCTCGGGCCTTTCCCTGAGCGGCGGTATATGGACCCTGCATACGTTCAGCCTGTAATAGAAGTCCAGCCTGAACCTCCCGGCCGCAACCTCCTTTTCAATGTCCTTGTTGATGGCCGCCACTATCCGGGTGTTTACGCTCATCTCGCGGTTCGAGCCCAGTGGCCGGAACGAGCCCGTCTCCATGAACCTCAAGAGCATGGCCTGCACCGGGAGTTCCATGTCGCCTATCTCGTCGATGAAGAGGGTGCCGTTGTCGGCTGCCCGCAGCAACCCGTCCTTCGAGTCCAGCGCGCCCGTGAACGCGCCCTTTACGTGCCCGAAGAGCTCGTTCTCCAGGAGGCCCGCTTTCAAAGAGGCGCAGTTCACGGCGATGAAGGGCATCTCCTTTCTCACGCTCTCGAAATGGAGGGCGCGCGCAACAAGCTCCTTTCCCGTGCCGCTCTCGCCGGAGATGAGCACAGGAAGGCCCGTGTCCTTTACCCGCAGCACGAACCTCGCGACCTCCTTCATGGCGGGGCTCGACCCTGCCATGCCCTGGCAGGCGGGCTCGGGCCCGTCCGCCGGGGTCATGCCCGAGAGCACCTTCTCTATCTCGTCTATGGAGCACGGTTTCGTGAGGTAGTTATAGCCGCCGAGCTTCATGGCGGTCACCGCGTCGGCTATGGAGCCGTACCCTGTAAGTATGATGCAGGCCGTGGCGGGCCTGGCCACCCGGAGCCTTGAAAGCACCTCGAAGCCGTTCATGCCGGGCATCATCATGTCTATAATGGCGGCGTCAAAGGGCGAAGACGAGGCGATCGCGAGCGCCTCGTCGCCTGTAGCCGCGGGCTTAACGTCGTGTCCGCGGGCGGAGAGCGCCATGCAGAGCGTTTTCCTGAAGACCCTGTCGTCGTCGAGGACCAGTATGCGCGCCATCAGCCTGCCCCCTTTCCGCTACCATCGGCAGCCGGGGGCAGGAGGAGGTCCACCCTGGTGAGGCCGGGCCTGCTCTCTATCCGTATCTCGCCCTTAAGGTCGCGCATTATGCCGTAGCTCACGGAGAGGCCGAGGCCCGTGCCCTTGCCGACCGGCTTTGTCGTGAAGAAGGGCTCGAAGACCCTCTTTAAGAGCTCCCTGGGGATGCCTGGACCGTCGTCCGACACGCTCACCCGCACGAAGCCGGAGAAGGAGGTAGAAACCGAAACCTTTCCGCCCCCGTTCTCCTCGACCGCGTCCATCGCGTTCCTTACGACGTTAAAGAGGACCTGCCTGAACCTGTCCGGGTCCGTGGAGGCAAGCGGTATTTCGGGATCGAGGCTGGTGGAAAGCTCGACCGATTTCGACCCCTCCCCCCTGGTGGCGAACTTCAAGGCCCTCTGGACGAGCGGGTTTATGTCGGTCGGCTGAAGGCGAGTGGCCCCGGCCTGCGAGAAACCCAGGAGGTCGTTTATTATGCCCCTGCACCTTTCTATCTCGCCCTTCATGTCTGAGAGGTGCTCGCTCAGGACCTCCCGAGGGAGGTCCTGAGAGCCGCCCCTTTCCACCATGCGCGCTATTTCGTCGGAGATTATCGAGATGGTGCCGAGGGGGGTATTGAGCTCATGGGCTATGCCGGCGGCAAGCTGGCCTATGGCGGCCATCTTCTCGACCTTCTCCATAAGCTCCTCCTGCTTGATCCTTATGAGCCCCTTTCCGGTCACGTCCATTATGATCTCGAAGACGCTGCCCGGGGCGCCGCCCTTGCCGCCCGCAGGGACGGCAACCACCTCGAGCTCGCGCGGCCCGCCGTCGCCCTCGAGCGTGAACTCGTAGTGGGCGGGCGCGCCGCATTCGATGGCTCGCCCGGTGGGGCAGATGGCGCAGAACTCCAACCCCCTGCTCGCGACCCTGTAGCAGGCCCTTCTCCTGCCCGTCCGGGCCCCGAACCACTCGGCGGCCCTCCGGTTCATCCACTGTATCTGGTGCCGGCAGTCTATATAGAGCAGCGCGGCATCCAGGCTGTCGAGCGCTTCCTCGATCTTCATGGGTCAATCCGGTTTGAGAAAAGGACCGCTTTCCTGGCCAAGGCGGCTCGGAACTTCTGACGCGGCCCTGCCCCTGGATTATACTCCTAAGAAACCGCCCCAGACAAGAAGAGAGATGCCAGGCCGCACGGTGCGGCGCTTTTGTATTTAGCCCCGGCAGGTCTTAAACCAAAAAAAGACGGGTCCAAAATGGATTGACAAAGGCGTAAAAGATAAATAATCTGGTCAGGGCCTGCCGGTCCGGACGTAGTCTGCGCGATACGCCCGGACCGGGCCCGCAAACCGCCTTCAGGGGGACCATCTCCGCATGAGGCACCTCCTTTACGGGGCCTTCTGGATAACGATATATCTCGTGCTCGCCGTCTCGCCGCTTCTCGTCCTCCTCCTCGGCGATGCCCCTTCCGGAAGGGACTTCTGGAGGGACTTCTCTGTCGGCCTGGGGTTCACGGGCCTTTCCATGGCCGGGCTCCAGTTTTTCCTCACCGGGCGCTTCAAGGGGCTTACGCTCCCATACGGCATAGACGTGGTCTACCATTTCCACCGCCAGATATCCATAATCGCCTTCTTCTTCGTCCTATCCCACCCGGCAATCCTCATCATATCGAGCCCGGAGACGCTCTCCATCCTCCGGCCTTCCGGGATGCCCTGGAGGACGGCAGCCGGGGTCGCCGCGCTCGCCTCCTTCGCGGTTATAATAATAACTTCCGTTTACCGCGGACGGCTCGGCATCGCGTACGAGCGCTGGCGGGTGATACACGGGTATGTGGCGGTCGGCGCAGTGGCCCTTGCAGTGGCGCACATAATCGGGGTGGACTACTACACGCAGGCACCGCTTAAGCGCTGGTTCTGGGTGGCCCTCGCGTCCGCCTGGGTGCTGGCCCTCGTCTATATCCGCATCGGCAAGCCGGCGATGATGCTCAGGAGACCGTACAGGGTGGAGAAGGTGATAAGGGAGCGGGGCAGCTCCTGGACCCTGGTATTGAAGCCCGACGGGCACGCGGGCATCCGGTTCAAGCCCGGGCAGTTCGCGTGGCTCACGCTCGGCAGGTCGCCTTTCTCGATAAAGGAGAACCCGTTCTCGTTCTCGTCGAGCGCCATGAGGACCGGCGAAGTCCGCATGACCATCAAGGAGCTCGGGGACTTCACCTCGCGAATAAAGGACACGGCTCCGGGCACGCGCGCCTACATAGACGGGCCATACGGCATGTTCACCATAGACAGGCACCTGGCCCCGGGCTATGTCTTCATAGCGGGCGGGGTCGGGATAGCCCCGATCATGGGCATGCTGCGGACGCTTGCCGACAGGGCGGACAAGCGCCCGCTCTTCCTTTTCTATTGCAGCAGGTCGTGGGAGGAGGCAACGTTCCGGGAAGAGATCGCCGAGCTTGAGGAGAGGCTCGACCTCAAGACCGTATACATACTCGAGAAGCACCATGAAGGCTGGGCCGGGGAGACCGGCTATATAAGCGCCCCTGTTATGTCGCGACACCTGAAGACGCCTGAAAGGCTGGATTACGAGTATTTCGTATGCGGCACGCACCTCATGCAGCTGGCGGTAAAGGACGCCCTGGACGAGCTCGGGGTGCCCATGGAGCAGGTCCAGTCGGAGAGCTTCAATTTCATATGAGAGAGACGTATTCGACGCACATAGCCCTCCTTACCGGCTTCCTAATACTCGTGGTCACGGCCGCCTTCGCGCTTATCCAGAACCCCGGCCTTTCGGCCCTGGACAGGAGGAGCGCCCCGTACATCCCTCACGGGACAGATGGAAAGGAGAACTGCCTGGCCTGCCACGGGCACGGCGCCACGAGCCCGTACCCGCAAAAACACCTTGGCTGGAAAGAGGCGAGCTGCACGAGGTGCCATGTCCAGGCGGCCAGGCCGGAGGCCGGGCCTGAGCCGGACGCCAATCCCGCGCCCCCCGCCGGGGCGTCTGCAGCGCACGCACGCCCCGTACCGCATCCGTTCGACGGATACGAAAGATGTTTCGGCTGCCACCACCCGGATACAGGCATGATGCGGGCGCCGTCGGACCACAGGGACCGGCCGGAGGGCGGCTGCTCGGGATGCCATGCCGACGGCTTGTAGACGGGCAAGGCTTGGCAAGCCAGGGCCCGGTGTTCTATAATAGCGCCATGCCTGTAGCGAGCCGAAATTTTTCGTATATGCGCCTGGCCCTTCATACCGCTCTGCTCCTCGTCATCTGGTGGTCTCTCACTGACGGCGATACGGGGGCGCTCTTCGCGGGCCTGCCCTTTGCCGTCATAGGCGCCGTCATCTGGTCGCTTCTCGGAAGCCCGCCTCCGATAAGCGCCCGGGGGCTTGCGGCCTTCGTGCCCTTTTTCGCGTGGGAGTCGCTCCAGTCCGGGCTCGACGTTGCCTTCAGGGTATTCAACCCGCGCATCCCGGTGGCGCCGGCCTTCATCCTTGTCCCGCTCCGGCTGCCCGAGAGCGCGCCGAGGACCTTCCTTGCCGGCGCGCTCAACCTCCTGCCGGGGACGCTTAGCGTGGAGATAAACGGGGACCTGATCCAAGTGCACGTGATCGACGAAAACGGAGGCGCCATGAGGCGATTGAAGATGCTTGAAGAGCGCGTGGCCGGCGTATTCGGCCTGCGGCTCGATTGACGGGGGCCGGAATGGACAGGCTCTTCTTCGCCCTTGCGGTCTTCCTGATACTCAACATACTCGCGGGCCTGTACCGCGTGCTGCGCGGCCCGACCAGGGCCGACAGGATGCTGGCCTTCCAGCTCTTCGGGACTACCGGGGTAGCAGCGCTCCTCCTCCTTTCCGAGGCCGCTCAGGAACCCATGCTCCGTGATATCGCCCTTGTCTTCGCGCTCCTTTCGGTCATAACGTCCGCCGGTTTCGCGAGGACGGTAAGAGGCCGTACGGCCCCGGGGGGAGCGGCAGATGACCGTGGTTGACGCGCTCTCGACGGCCCTCCTCCTTTCAGGCGCGGTCTTTTTCCTCGCGGGGACGGTCGGCATCATACGCCTCCCGGACGTCTACACGAGGCTACATGCCCTTACCAAGGCCGACAACCTGGGGCTGGGGCTCATAACGGCGGGGCTCGTCCTGCAGGCAGGGTCCCTTCCCGGAGCGATAAAACTCGCCCTCATCTGGTTCCTGGTGATATCAAACAGCTCTACCATAAGCTATCTGATAGCGAACGCCGCGAAGAAATCGGGCGTAATGCCCTGGAGGAAGGGCGATGGAAAACGCTAGCCTACTCGACATTATCCTCGCCGCCTCGCTTGTCCTCCTTGCCTGGCGTCTCATCACGACCCCTGACCTTTTCAAGGCGGCGGTCCTTTTCATCACGCTGAGCCTCTTGATGGCGCTGGCCTGGGTGCGCCTCAAAGCCCCGGACATAGCCCTTGCCGAGGCGGCCATAGGCGCCGGGATCACCGGCATCCTCCTCATAGACACGCTCGGGCGGCTCGGCACGGGACGTCGCGGCAGAGGGGACGGCGGCTGCGGCAGGCAGGGAGAGTAAGGATATTGGATGGGAACAAGCAGGCTTCATAAGATATTGGCCGCCCTCCTTTCGGGAGGCCTCGCGCTGGCCCTTGTCGCAGCTATTTCCGGCCTGAACGGGGGAGAGGGCCTTTCGCGCCAGGTCCGCGCCTCGCTCGCGGAAAGCGGCGTGAAAAGCGAGGTAACCGCCGTGCTCCTCAATTTCAGGGGCTATGATACGCTCCTCGAGATAGCGGTGCTCCTCCTGGCGCTCATAGGCGTGACGGCCCTGGCCGAGGGGGAAGCGGCCCCGGAAAAGGCAGTAGCCCGCGACCCGGCCCTCTCGGGCCTTGCGGAGCTTATACTGCCTCTCATGGTGCTGGCCTCGGGCTATCTCCTCTATGCCGGCACATACGCGCCCGGAGGGGCGTTCCAGGCAGGGGCGGTGCTGGCGGCCGCCATACTCCTGGCGCGCCTTGCCGGGATTGCCGAGCCTGAAAGGCGGAAAGGCGCGCTCGCTGGCATTGCGGCCATCGGTTTCGCCGCGTTCCTCTCCGCGGCACTCGTCCCGCTTCTGCTCGGCGCTCGTTTTTTCGATTATCCCGGACAGGCCGCGCACGTAATCATCATCGTAATCGAGGCGGCCCTTACCATCTCGACCGCCCTGATACTCTACCTCCTGTTTTCCGGATGCTCCTCCATCCGGCAGTGGCGCGGTCGGGAAGGAGGGGCAGAATGACCCAGTGGATGACGTATTCCGTATGCGGGCTGCTCCTCTTCACAATCGGCCTGTACGGCGCCATAGCCTACGGCCACATCTTCCGGAAAGTACTCTCCTTCAACATAATGGGGAGCGGCATATTCCTTTTCCTCGTAAGCATAGCCAGCCGCTCGCCAGGCTCCACCGACCCGGTGCCCCATGCAATGGTGCTTACCGGCATAGTGGTGACCGTGAGCGCAACGGCCTTTGCCCTCGCGCTCCTGGGAAAAATAAATTCTGAAACCGGAGAGGAAAGCCTCGGGCCGGGGCAGGAGCACCATTCCGGGAAGGGGGGCGAGTGATGCAGGGCGCTCCGCCGTGGGCCGCACTGGCCATAGCCCTGCCGCTCGCCGCCGGGGTTTTGGCGCTCCTCATCAGGGGCCGCCCGGCAAGGGCCGTTTCGGCTGCAACGGCGCTCCTCATACCCGGCTCGCTCGCGCTGCTCTCGGAAACGGTCCTCCGGGGCGGCGCGCTCCGTTATCGCGTAGGCGGGTGGGGAGCGCCGCTGGGCATAGACCTTTTCGCGGACGGCCTGAGCATGGTAATGCTCTGGATGACCGCGCTCGTGGGGACGGCCGTCACTGCCTACTCCGTCTTCTACTTCCGGGACAATACCGAAAAAGAGCGCTTCTTCTGGCCGCTCTGGATGTTCCTCTGGGCGGGGCTCAACGCCATTTTCCTTTCAGGAGACGTCTTCAACCTCTACGTCTCCATAGAGGTGATGGGGCTCTCGGCGGTGGCCCTCGTCTGCATCGCGGGAGGCAGAGATGCACTCACTGCGGGCATGAGGTACTTCCTTGTGGCCATAACGGGCTCTCTCACCTATCTCCTCGGCGTGGCCATGCTCTACGCCCAGTACGGGGCGCTCGACCTCTCCCTTATCGGGGAGGCTGCCGGGCCCGGGCCTGCCGCGGCTATGGCGGCGGCGCTCATGACAGCCGGCCTCCTTGCCAAGACCGCGCTCTTCCCGCTCCATTTCTGGCTCCCGAGGGCGCACGCGAGCGCGCTCTCCCCGGTCAGCGCCGTCCTTTCGGCGCTGGTCGTAAAGGCGTCCTTCTACATGGTTCTGCGCCTCTGGACCGGCGCCTTCGAGAAAGTGCTTGCCCCTCAGGCCGGCCTCATCCTCGGCGCGCTCGGATGCGCGGCCGTCATCTGGGGCGCGCTCATGGCAATGAGGCAGAAGAGGCTAAAGATGCTCGTGGCCTACTCTACAGTCAGCCAGATAGGCTACCTCTTTCTCTTCTTCCCCATGTCGGCCCATTCGGACGCTTTTACCGGGGCCGTGTACCAGGCCCTCTCCCACGCGTTCGCAAAGGCGTCCATATTCCTGTCCGTCGGCAACATGATGAAGGCTATCGGGAACGACTCCGTCGACGGGCTCGCCGGGGCAGGGAAGAGCGTCCAGACAAGCGTGTTCGCCTTCGGCATCTCGGGGGCGAGCCTGATGGGACTTCCGCCGAGCGGAGGCTTCATAGCCAAATGGCAGCTCGTAAAGGCCTCCGTCGAAACAGGGCAGTGGTGGTGGGCCGCCGTGATAATGGCCGGGGGGCTGCTTGCGGCGGCATACGTGTTCCCGGTCCTCCGGCGCTCTTTCGCGGACGGGGAGGCCGCCGGAGAGGCTAAAAGGGTGCCGTACGGGATGGAGGCGGCGGCTATGGCCCTGGCCGTGCTTTCCCTTGTCCTCGGGATAGGCGCGGCGATACCGCTTTCTTTCTTCTGACCTGCGCGGCATAAGGAAGGGATCAAATGAGCGCTGAAAACTGGATGCCGATATTCGTCCTCATGAGCTCTTTCATGACCGGGCTCCTCATCTTCAGCCTGGATGAGGGCCGGCACGCGCTCCGGACCGTCCTTAACATGCTCGGGGCCACCATTAAGCTCGTCCTCGTCGGCGTCATGCTCTGGGGCGTCTTCCACGAGAGGGCGTACGAGATGCGCTTTCCCGTGGTCCCGGGCGTTGAAATGATATTGCGGGCGGACGCCCTGGCCATGATATTCCTCACGCTCTCCGCGGTACTCTGGCTCGTGACCACTGCCTATGCGGTCGGCTACCTCGAGGGCGCGCCGAACAGGAGGAGGTTTTTCGGGTTCTTCAGCCTCTGCGTCACCTCCACAATGGGCATCTCGCTGGCCGGGAACCTCTTTACCTTCTTCATATTCTACGAGATGCTCACGCTCACGACCTATCCGCTCGTGGTGCACAGGGGCACGAAAAAGGCCCTTGACGCCGGCGCTGCATATCTAAGGTACACGCTCGCCGGCGGCGCCGTGCTGCTTGTCGGCATAGTCTGGCTCCACGCGCTCGCCGGGCCGTTCGAGTTCACGACCGGCGGGGCGCTCGGCCATTTGGGCACGGAGCACGCGTCCTCCCTCGTCATCATCTTCGCTATCCTCATGGCCGGGCTCGGGGTGAAGGCGGCCATAGTGCCCCTTCACGGATGGCTCCCGACAGCAATGGTCGCGCCCGCGCCGGTAAGCGCGCTCCTGCATGCGGTCGCCGTCGTCAAGGCGGGTGTCTTCGGCATCGTGCGGGTTGTCTATAACGTCTACGGCATCGAGTCCGCCTCGGCCCTGGGCGTGACCGCGCCGCTGGCGGCTGTCGCGGCTGTGACGATCGTGTACGCATCCGTAAGGGCCCTTTCGCAGGACGACTTGAAAAGACGGCTCGCCTTTTCTACCGTCAGCCAGTTGTCGTACATAATCCTCGGCATAGCGCTTGCCGGGCCGATATCCACGGTCGGGGGGCTCGCACACCTGGCGCACCAGGGCATAATGAAGATTACCCTCTTCTTCTCGGCAGGGATAATAGCCGAGACAATAGGGCTCCACAGGATAAGCGAGATGAACGGGGTTGGCCGAAGGCTCCCAGTCACCTCAGCCGCGTTCACGATCGCGGCCCTCGGCATGATAGGCGTTCCGCCCACGGCGGGTTTCATATCCAAATGGTACCTCGGGACCGGCGCGCTCGCCTCCGGGCAGCCCTGGGTCCTCGCCGTGCTGGCCGTGAGCACGCTCCTGAACGCGGCCTACTTCCTTCCCGTAATAAACGCCCTTTGGTTCGGGGAGCGCAGCGCCTCCTGGCCGGAAGAGAAGGGCCGCGGGCGGTTGTGGGAGACCGACCCGTGGCTCCTCGTCCCGATGTGCGTGACCGCGGCCATGACCGTGCTCGCGGGCCTGCTTGCAGGCGAGTTCTTGAGCCCCCTCGAATGGGCGAAGCTCATAGCCTGGAGGGAGTACAAGTGACGGAGGAGCTCCTCATATCCGCAGGGGGCGCGCTCAGGCCGTGGCTGCCGGTTATCGCCGCCGCCCTGCCGCTCTTTGCAGCTCTCCTTTTAGCTCTCATTGCGAGATTCAGGGAAAGCCGGTCGGTCATCCTATGGCTTGCGCTCATCCCGGCTCTAGTCGCGGCTAGCCTGGCCGTATCCGGCTACAGGTCTATCGAAGTCTATCCGGGCGCGCTCCTGGGCCTGAGGCTCGGTCTCGACGACATCGGGGCGGCGTTCCTCCTTTTCACCTCCTTTCTATGGGCGGCCTCCGGCGCATACGCGAACCATTATATAAAGGGAGATGGCTCGCGGAGGAGGTTCTTCTTTTTCCACCTACTAGCGATGTCCGGCAATTTCGGAGTGATACTGGCGCAGGATATCGCGGGCTTTTACATGTTCTTCGCGCTCCTGACCTTTTCAGCCTACGCGCTGGTGATACATGACGGCACCGGGGCGGCGCTCCGCGCCGGCAGGGTGTACATTGCAATGGCGGTCCTCGGCGAGGCCCTCCTTGCGATAGCTTTCTTCCTTGCAGCTGACGCGGCGGGCGGGCTGACAGATTTATCCATCATCCCGTCGGTTGTCGCGAGCGGTACCTACCGCGACTTGATCATCGCTCTCCTAATCTCAGGCTTCGGCATAAAGGCCGGCATGGTGGTCCTTCACGTGTGGCTGCCGCTCGCCCACCCGGTCGCCCCGGTGCCGGCGAGCGCGCTCCTTAGCGGCGCAATGATCAAGGCGGGCTTGCTCGGATGGATAAGGTTTCTGCCGCTTGGTGAGGCCGCGCTTCCGGAATGGGGTTGGCTCCTCATGGGAGCCGGCCTTTCAGGGGCCTTTTTTGGAGCAATCGCGGGCTCTCTACAGGAGGACAAAAAGACCGTCCTCGCGTATTCGAGCGTAAGCCAGATGGGAGTGATGGCGGCCGCCCTGGGCATTGCCCTCGTCGCGCCGGACGCGTGGCCAGGGGTCCTCGCGGCCGTCCTCATCCTTGCGGCGCACCATGCATTCGCAAAGGGTGCGCTATTTCTTTCGACCGGCATCCCAATGCCGGGCAGGCACCGTGCGCCGGCACGCGCTCTTTTTTTAACAGGCGTGCTGCTGCCTGCCCTGGCCCTTGCCGGAGCGCCGTTTACGACCGGCGTTATGGCAAAGTCGGCCCTCAAGGAGAGCCTTTCCTTCCTCCCCGCGGACGGAGGACCGGCAATGGAGGTTATGCTCCTTCTCTCGTCAATTGCCACTTCCGTTATCATGGCAAGGTTCGTTGTCGTCATGCTCCGGACGGAAAGCCCCCATGCCGGAGGCAGCCTGGCCCGGCCCGGCCTGGTGCTCCCCTGGGCCGCGCTGGTCGCGCTCGCTCCGGCCGTTCTTTTCGCGCTCTATCGGGAAAGCTCCGCGGTATTGAATCCCTCGGTCCAGTCCGTGGCCGCGTCCGTCTACCCGGTCATGGCAGGGGTCCTTGCCTACGCCATCATGGCGATACTGGCCCGAAGGACGGCCTTCAGGATATCCGTCCCTCCCGGGGATCTGCTGGTCATTATGGTTCTTTTGCTGGGCGCGGCAAGGAGGGCTTTAACGGGTATCCCTTCCGCACTTTCAATCGGGCCGGGCCGGGCCGCCGCCAGGACGGCAGGGCTCAATGAGGCCCTTACAAGCACCCTGGAAAGGCTTGAGGCGAGGTTCCTCGACGGCCTGGGCTGGCTTTTATTTCTCGCCATCGCTGCCGGGCTGGCGCTCATATTCTATTAAGGGCCGGAACGCATAACGGATGATGACCGGTCCTATGCCGGTCAGAGCATCGCTGTCCAGCCGCCGTCTATGACTAGCGCGTGGCCTGTTACGTAATCCGACGCCCTTGAGGCCAGGAAGACCGCGGTCCCCGCGAGCTCTTCCGGCCTTGCGCCCCTTCCGAGCGGGACCCTTTCCCTTATGAACTCCATGAATGAGCTGTCGCCCGTCAAGTCCATGGTCATGTCCGTCTCGAACAAGCCGGGGCAGACCGCGTTCACCTGTATGTTGTGCTTGCCCCACTCGGCGGCAAGGGTCTTGGTAAGGAGTATCACCCCTGCCTTGCTCGCGTTATAGGCCGCCGATTCGGGAAATGCCGCGAGCCCGGCAACGCTCGCGATATTGATTATCTTGCCGGAGCGCTGCCGTATCATGTGCCTGCCCGCCTCCTTTGCGCAAAGGAGCTGTCCCCTGAGGTTAACGTCCAATACCGCGTCCCAGTCCTCTGTCTTCATATTCTCCGCGGAGGATATCCTGAAGATGCCCGCGTTATTGACGAGTATGTCTATTCTGCCGAGCTCTGCTATCGTCTTTTCGACCAATGTCCTTACGCTCCCCTCGTCTCCGACGTCGGCCTTAACGCCAATCGCGTTTCTCCCCAGGGCCATCACTCCGTCCACCGCTTCGCCAGTGTCGATTATATCCGATACAGCCACATCGGCGCCTGCGCCGGCGAGGCCAAGGGCCATTGCCCTGCCGAGCCCCCTTGCCCCGCCCGTCACGATGGCGACCTTGCCCGCCAGATCGAAAAGACCAGTCATAGCCCACCTCTGTTTCAATTTCGGAATAAAAACCGTTTGTGCGAACCGGACCTCTTATAAGTATACCAACCGCTGTTCAGTTTTGTTTTCTGGCAGGACAGCCGGCGCATTGCTGCTCTGCCGTGGAACTCTCGATTTGACAAGAGAGCAATATGGGTCAGAATAGAAATATAGAGAAGAGCATCTGTCCAGAAGGTGAATACCTTCCCCTCTGCTTTAAACCTCTTAGGACCGTTCACCAAGAATCACGCCACCTTCTCCCAAACAATCAATCTCGAGCGACAGGGGAACAAGAACCCCTTGAGGGGGAACCCTTCCGATAAAGGAGGTGCATGAGATGGCAAAGAGGCACATTCTGAGCGGCGTAATATCGGCAGCAACTCTTGCTGCGTTATCCATAACCGATGTCAATGCGGCTTCATTGGACGGAGCCTCTCTTATTAAAAAAGACCCCGCCACAGCCGAGGAACCCACGGTGGGGAGAGCCCCTATCCCCGTAGCCGAGGAGCCCACGGTGGGGAGAGCCCCTATCCCCGTAGCCGAGGAGCCCACGGTGGGGAGAGCCCCTATACCCGTAGCCGAGGAGCCCACGGTGGGGAGAGCCCCTATACCCGTAGCCGAGGAGCCCACGGTGGGGAGAGCCCCTATACCCATAGCCGAGGAGCCCACGGTGGGGAGAGCCCCTATACCCGTAGCCGAGGAACCCACGGTGACAAGGGCGCGTATTCCAGTGACCGTACCTGAAAGGCCTACTCAGGTTCCCGAGCCTGCGACCATGGCCATGCTTGGTGCAGCTTTTGGCGGGCTGTTTTTTACGCGTCGTTATTTGCGCGAACTGAAAAATCCTAAGCTGTAAAGGGTCCCCCCCTGTCGCCAAGTCCCGCTTTCAGGCGGGACTGGCCCCGCCATTCCGGCGGGGCTTTTTCGTCTACTCAATCGACTTGCCTTTTTCCAATCCCGGTGATGTAAATGATGCTGACCAGCGCCCAGTGCCGCGTAATAACGTGGTTTCCATTGGTTGTTTACGCCTATCACAAATATACATAGCCATTCCTACCCCACATTCCTGGTGTGAATTGAAATCCGGGCCGGTTCATATAGAATCGGTTTATGGGGACATAAGGAGGTATTGCCATGTCGGTAAAAAGACTTGAGGAATTCGAAGGCAGGCCCGAGGTCTTGAACGGAATAGACCTTAATAAGCTCCTCGCCTCGGTGGATGCGCTGAAAAACAACCCCGAGCTCGCGAAGTTCAAGTTCAGGCTGCACAACAGATGGATAGGAGGCGGGCACAACCGATCCCGGATAAGCGGGTTTTTCGGGGTCAGCCAGGAGAACAGGCACAGGCAGCCCTTCGAGCTCGACGGCGACGAACCCGATGTGCTGGCCGGCACGGATGAAGGGGCAAACCCGGTAGAGCACCTGCTTAACGCCCTTGCCGCCTGCCTTACCACGACGATGGTCTACCATGCGGCCCTGAGGAATATCAAGATAGACGAGCTCGAATCGGAGCTGGAGGGCGATATAGACCTGAGGGGCTTCCTCGGCCTGTCGAACGACGTGCGGCGTGGTTACCAGGACATCCGGGTAACCTTCAGGGTCAAGACCGACGAGAAGAACCTGGACAGGCTCAGGGCCTTGTCCAAGCTCTCGCCGGTGTTCGACGTCACGTCCAACGGCACCGCTATAGACGTACGGGTGGAAAGGAAATAGTCGAAACGGCTCACATGCATCAGGCGGGCCGCGCCAAGGCCCGCCATGCCTGGCAGCTTGGACGAAAAAAAACAGCCCTCCCCCGCTGCATGGGCTCACTCGCCTACGCTTCTCTTTTTTTCCAGATATATAATATTCATTTTAAAAAAAGTTAAAACCGTGGTAAATATTTTCATATTTGATTAAAAACATGGATCCTCCATGTCAAAATATTCAGCGAGCCGCATTAAAACAAAGACCAGATGAAATCAGCCGTTCAGTCGCGTTTACATTTTATCGGCCTTTTCGCCGCGCTGCTCGCGTTCCTCTTCGCCGGGAGCGCGTCCAGTGCGGAAGTCCCTGCCTCAATCCGAGTAGCCTCCGAGCGGGAGTTCAAGCCCTACGCCTTTGAAGACGCAAGCGGCAGGCCCGCCGGCTTCGGCGTAGAGCTAATAAGTGCTGTTGCAGAGGCTATGGACATCCCCGTGGAAATATATTCCGTCTCGTGGGATACCGCCTGGAACGGGCTTGTAGAGGGCCGCTTCGACGCGCTCCCGATCGTCGCGAAGCTTCCGAGCCGCGTACCCCTCGTCGACTTCAGCCTTCCTCATACCGAGACCTTTGATTCGTTTTTCGTCCGCGACGGCGCCCCCCTCATCAGGGACATCGCAGGGGCCGAAGGCAAGGAAATAATAGTCATGCGCTCGGACGCGGCCCACCACGCGCTTTTGGAGCGCGGGTTCAATGGCAAGGTCGTCCCTGTAGAGACCATCTCGGAAATGCTCCACCTACTCGCGTCCGGGAAATACGACGCGCTACTTTACCCGAAACTCCTCGGCATGATAATGATGAAAGACCTCAAGATAAAAGGTGTCGTGGCCGGGCCGACCATACCGGACTACAAGCGCGAGTTCTCCTTTGCGGTAAAGAAGGGAGACAGAGAGCTCCTTGAAAAACTCAACCAGGGCCTCCTCATAGTCAAATCCAACGGGGAATACGAGCGCATTTACAAAAAATGGTTCGGGTTCGAGAACCCGTGGCGGAGATACGTCGAATATTTCTGGCCAGTGATGGTCGTCTCAGCCGTGATAGCGGTTACGGCTTCCGTGAGCGCGGTAATGCTCCGGGGGATGGTAAGAAAGCGCACCGACGAGCTGGCTGAAAAGAACAGGCTCCTTAGCCTTGCAAGGGAAGAGCTGAACGACAGGGTCGTGCAGAGGACGGCGGAGCTTTTGAAGGCGAACGCCGCGCTCATGAGCGAGAACGCGGAGCGGAGGCTCGCCGAGGCCACTCTACGGGACAGCGAGGAGCGGTACCGGTCGCACATAGAAGTGACCGGCCAGATCGGCTGGTCCACTGACGCGGGAGGAAATGTCGTGGACGACATCCCGGCCTGGAGGAGGTACACCGGGCAGACCATGGATGAAATAAAGGGGGCGGGCTGGGCCAGGGCCGTCCATCCGGACGATTTAAACCGCACTATCGAGAAGTGGCAAAAGTCAATTACCGAAGGGGGCTTTTACGAGACGGAGTACAGGATCCGAAGGCTTGACGGCGCGTACCGCCATTTCATGGCCCGCGGCATACCCCTTTTCAGGGAGGACGGGAGGATACGGGAATGGGTGGGCACCTGCATAGACATAACCGAGCGGAAGCAGTCTGAAGACCTCCTGAGGAAGGCGCACGAGGAGCTGGAAACGAGGATCATAGAGCGCACGGCCGAGCTCAAGGCCGCCAACATGCGACTCAAGCAGGAGATAGCCGAGCGGGAGCGGATGGAGGACGAGCTTATAAAGGCGCAAAAGCTCGAATCGCTGGGAGTGTTCGCGGGCGGCATCGCCCACGACTTCAACAACCTCCTTCAGTCCATAACGAACAACATAGGCGTCGCCAGGCTTTACGCTTCTGAGAAAAACAGCGTGGAGGGCGCGCTGGGCGACGCTGAAACGGCGGCGAAGTACGCCTCGCAGCTTAGCCAGCGCCTCCTGACCTTCGCAAAGGGAGGCAGCCCCGTAAAGAAGGCCACCCCCGTATCCCGCCTTATAGAGGAATCTATCTGTATCTCGCTTAGCGGCTCGAATATCCTCACCGAGTGCGAAATCCCGGAGGGCCTGAGCCCCGTGGAAGCGGACGAGGGGCAGATAAACCAGGTGCTCAACAACCTGCTGATAAACGCCAAGGAGGCCATGCCCCGCGGCGGAAAGATAAGGATACGGGCCGAGGGCGTGAAGGCCGGCGAGAGCGACAATCTTTTCCTTAACGAAGGAGACTACGTGCGGATATCCGTGGAGGACCAGGGAGCAGGCATACCCGGGGAAAACCTCTTAAGGATATTCGACCCCTATTTCAGCACTAAGGAGCGGGGGGCGGAGAAGGGCACCGGGCTCGGGCTCTCGGTCTGCCACTCGATACTCATGAAGCACGGCGGGCTGATAAGCGTTGAGTCGAAGGTGGGCGTCGGCTCTATCTTCCATGTCTTCCTTCCCGCTTCAAAGGAGCCGCTTCCCGAGGCCGAGGACAGGGCGCCCGGATTTGGCTCGCCAGGCGGAAGGATATTGTTCATGGAGGACGAAAAGACCATGTGGAAGTCCGCCGGGCTGCTTCTCAAGACGATGGGGCTCGATGTGGAGTTCACGATGAACGGGGCTGAGGCCCTATCCCTTTATGAGAAGGCGCTCGGAGACGGGCGGCCGTTCGACGGCGTCATCCTCGACCTCACGATACCGGGGGGCATGGGAGGCAAGGAGACAATAGCGCGCCTCCGCGAGATCGACAGCGGCGTAAAGGCGATAGTCGTGAGCGGCTATACCGACGACCCGGTGATGACGAACTTCAGGGAATACGGTTTCGTGCGCGCCCTGGCAAAGCCGTACACGGTGGAGCAGCTGAATAACGCCGTCCGCGAGGAATTCGGAGGCGCCCGGCCCGCGTCCGCGGGGCTGAGCTGAAGTGAACCAGCCTGTTCTGAGATAGTAATCACCTGACACTTGACTGCTTTTAAATCGGAATAATACGCTTTATAGATTGCATACCCCTTTCCAGCGGAGGCCCCGGAAACAAAAATGCCGCAATCGCGAAGCGATTGCGGCATCGATTTTTCTTGGCGTCCCCACAGGGATTCGAACCCTGGTCGCCGCCGTGAAAGGGCGGTGTCCTTGGCCTCTAGACGATGGGGACTTTATGATTTATTTTTTCTTATGGTGAGCCGCCCGGGACTCGAACCCGGGACCACCTGCTTAAAAGGCAGATGCTCTACCAACTGAGCTAGCGGCTCATGGACCCTGGGGGGCATCGAACTTAGACAAAATAAAATATCACAGCACCCCTGGGTTGTCAAACGCAAAACCGGCACAGCCGGTTCAGGCCTCTGCCGCCAGCCTCTTCAGGGCATCCAGCGCCGCCTTCCTTCTTATGCTCTTGAACTTCAGGTATACCGTGCCGACGAAATCGTCCTGCTCGGCAGGCCTGAGCATACGGTAAAACCTTACGAGCCTGCGCTCCCTGGGAGCGAGATCGGACATGACCAACACGGATTTTCCCGAGGCGTTGAAAAAAAACGACGGGTCGCGGCCCAGCGCCTTCGCGAGCTTGAGCCATTCGTCTGTGGTTATCGGGATGGCCCCAAGTTCCTTCCGGACGTAGGTAGACCTGTCCACCCCGAGGCGCGCCGCAAGGTGCTCCTGCCTGAGGACAAGCTCTTCCCTGAGCTCTCTGAGCCTCGCGAGAATATCTCCGGTGCTGAAGGTGCCGCCCATATCCCTTATACTACCTTAACGAGCGTTCCAAGTCGAGATGCATGGCGACCACCGCGTATTCCCGGCAGATGCCCGGACCGGAATGGGGCTTGCCGGCCCCATGCAGAAGAACCCCTCAGCCCTTCACCGTCCGCCTGAGAAAGTCCTTGACCTCGTACAGAAGGTCTCTTGCCTGATATATGCGAAAAAGCGATTCGTTCTCGGTGTAGTCGATTGCGGCGCTGTAGCCCCATTCCTTTCTCGACTCCAGGAGCTTCTCCAGGAAAGGGTCCAGCTTGGAGCTGAACTTCTGAAGCGAGTTGACGAAGCCCGTAAACGAGCTCGCCTGCGCCTTGACCGTACCGGCAGTGAGGAACGCAGCCAGGGCCGCATGGACCGAGGAATAGCAGGCAAGCGTCATGGCCGGGTTGTAAAGGCCGCTCTTATGCAGCGCCTCTGCCGCATGAAAGTACTCCTCGGCCATACGGAACTCGACCTTTATCCTCTCAGCGCTTCTGGACCTCAAAAGCAAAGCCTCGCGGGAAGAGGTGATTCCCGGCATTGATGAACTGGTTAACATAAAAAACCTTGACTCGCGTCGTATTAGGCACGCGGGATTTTAAATACCTGAAATCCAGGCCATTGTCAATATCCCTATGAGCCGGCCCGGTATTTGTCTCGAAATAAAACGCCTATATTTCTTTTTCGGACGAGCGGGCGGATTCTTTAATTTACAAAAAGGACGGGCCCCTTTAACAGATTGTCCGTAAACCGTCTTTATAGTATTATTGTGTAATGCGCTGGATCCTCGGCCGTTACATACTCAAGGAGATATGGACCCCGTTTCTCCTGAGCCTCGTCATATTGACCGCGATTTCGCTACTTACAAAGGCGGTCCGGATAGTAGAGCTCCTGCTCGTGCAGGGCGTTGGCGGCGGGTTCATCCTGTGGTTCATCGTCTCGGTGCTGCCGTCGCTCCTTCTCTACACCCTTCCCATCGCATTTCTCATAGGCGTCCTCGTGGCGTTCACGCGGCTCAGCTCCGACAGCGAGCTTACGGCCATGAAGGCCTCGGGCCTGAGCCTTTACGCGGCGCTCCGGCCCGTCCTTCTTTTCGCGGCGTTCGTGTACGCGGCGAGCCTCGTCGTTACCCTTTACCTCTTCCCCTGGGGGAACCTCACTCTCAAGAACCTCGTCTACGAGGCCTCAAAGGAAAGGTTCATCTCCGGCCTCGAGGAAAAGACATTTTACGACAGTTTCAAGGGCTTCGTCATCTATATAGACAAGATAAACCTCAAGAACGGAGAGATGGAAGGCATATTCATCTCGGAGTCCGGCGGCGAGGGCGAGCCGAGCCTCTTCTTCGCTGCAGGCGGCGTGTTTTCCCCGGCAACCGACCGCCACACGGTCTATCTCAAGCTGAACGACGGGGTAATGCACCGGAAGACCGAGGGCGACCGCACCTATCACATAGCCGATTTCTCCTCGTACACACTTGAGCTCGGCCTCTCGGGCCAGCCCGGCTCCGCCGGCGAAAGGCGCAACAAGGAAATGTACGCCGGAGAGCTGCGGGATAAGATAGAGCTTGCAAAGGCATCCGGCGAAGACCCTTCACGCCACATAATAGACCTGCATAAGAGGTTCGCCATCCCCTCGTCCGTCTTCGTCTTCGCGCTCCTGGGGGTCCCGCTGGGGCTTCAGAAGATACGGGTTGCGCGCTTTACGGGCTTCTCGATAGCCATAGGCGTGGTGCTCGTATATTACCTCCTCTCAACGGGCTTCGAGGCCCTTGGCGAGAGCGGCTCGTTAAACCCGTTCGTCGCTGTCTGGGCGACCGACTTCGTCTTCCTAGTCGCGGGCCTTTTTGTATTCTCACGGACATCGGCCGACAGGCCGGCAAACCCGCTGATGATGTTCCGCGCGGGGAGGTCGAGATGAAGGTACTGCAGAAATACCTCCTCCGCGAGTTCCTCAAGCTCGCCGCCATCGCCGCGGCAGGCTTCGTCGTGCTCTTCGTGACGGTCGATATTTTCGAGAACATGGACAGCCTCATGGAGCACAAGGTCCCGCTCGTCTCAGCCGCGGGGTTCTTCCTTTACAAGATACCTTTCATAATAAGCCAGGTCCTGCCGGTCGCGCTCCTGGTGGCGACGTTCGTCTCTCTCGGCCTCCTCTCAAGGCACGGCGAGATAACTGCTGTAAAAGCCGGGGGCGTGCGGGTGCTCCGGGCGGCCTTGCCACTTCTTGCCGCGGGGCTCGTCGCAAGCGCCGGCGTGATACTCATGAACGAATACGTAACGCCGACCGCCATGAAAAAGGCCGATTCCTTCCGGCAGAGGTGGCTCGGCGCACAGGAAGGGAGCTTCGGCAGGGAAGGCCTCTGGATAAAGACCTCCGAGGGCATACTGAACGCGAAAAACATGGACCCCGACGGCAGCCGCCTTCACGGCGTGACATATTATTTCATCGGAAAGCCCTTCACGCCCACGGGCCGGGTCCATTCGAGGACGGCCGTCTGGAAAGGGAGCGCATGGGCCGCAGAGGAAGCGACGGTCTGGAATTTCACACCGGGGAGAGAGGCCCAGATGACTGAAAGGGCCTCTTTTATACTTCCGGGGCTCGCGAAGCCGGAAGAGATGATAAACATGGAGAGCTTCCAGCGGAACATGGGCTTCATGGACTTAAGGGAATACGTGAAAGACCTCGAAAAGGAGGGCTACGAGGCGACCCGGTTCAAAACCGACCTCTGGAGCAAGCTCTCATTCCCGCTCGTCAACTTCATAATGGTGCTCGTGGGCATCCCCTTCGCCCTACGGACAGGAAGGCAAAGCGGCATAGCAGCCGGAATAGGCCTGAGCATCGTTATCGCTTTCAGCTACTGGGGGGTGTACGCGCTTACGAGGTCGCTCGGACAGAGCCAGCTCGTGCCGCCGTTCCTCGCGGCTTTCTTCCCGGATATACTTTTTGTCGCAATCGGCGCGCTGATGCTGGGGTATGTGAGGGAGTAGGGGCAAATACAAGCTGGTTACGCTAAGACAAGAGAATTACTCGAAACGCACCCGTTGATAATTTGGCATTACTTTGATTTGTGCAAAAAAAGCGTCAGCAAATTCGACAACAGAACTAATTGCCCAAAAAGCACAACCCGCTCCGAGGCATTTGTCAGGGAAAAAAGGATTTCCGCTATTTTTCATCATTTTATTTTCAGGAAAATATGATTTCAAAGAATCGCCCAATTCGTGTGGAATATCACTACAGACATCCTCTGGCATGAAATGAACAAGCGTATTACGTAATTTTATTACTAAAGCGACCTCTTGGAATGGAGTTTTTCCTTTATCGAATGGCTTTAGCCCACAACATTCCATTGCTATATTATATTTTTCAAGTATTGATTTATGTATTCTTCGTGATCCATAAAACCATTCTTTCCACTTCGCTCCGAGTAAACCTATTGCTTTTTTACTGAGCGGTTCGATATAACTCAAATCCTTCTTATCTGTGGCATCTTGGTATAATTCATTAATGGCAGATTCAAGAAAAGCCACAGAGGAAAGAATAGTTCCATTAATCAACGCTCGATGTCTAATATCAAATTTTGATTTTTCTCCCGAGTGCATTTTTTCCAATGCTTGCGCTTCATCAGCAAACATCCTTGCTGCCCAAAGATGATGGCTTGAAAAATAATTTCGCATTGAAATGCGAAGTTCAAAAATGTCACTACTCATATTATAAATGGCATTATCAAAACCTTAAATCAGCCGGGTAGGGTACGCTGTGCGCACCATCGATGTGAGCCCGCCTGAGATTGCTTCGGGGCCTCGCCCCTCGCAATGACGACCTGAATCTCCCCCTTTTTCTAAAGGGGGACGAAGGGGGATTTGTTATGGTGCGCATAGCGCACCATAACAAGATAATCTCCACCGTCTCCTCTTTAAAAAAGAGGGGCGTTTTTCCTACGCCCCCGTCTTCTCCGCCTGCCTCTTGGCTACCCTTATAAAGAGATCGTCGAGCTGCTTCTGGTCCACTACCGACGGCGCGTCGCTCATGAGGTCAGTGCCCTTCTGCGTCTTGGGGAAGGCTATTACGTCCCTGATGGACTCCGATCCCGTCATTATGGCGAGTATCCTATCGAGGCCGAAGGCTATGCCGCCGTGCGGGGGCGTGCCGAACTTCAATGCATCTAGGAGGAAGCCGAACCTTGCCTTTGCCTCCTCCTCGGCTATGCCGAGCATCTTGAATACACGGGCCTGCACGTCGCTCCTGTGTATCCTTATGGAGCCGCCTCCTATTTCGCTGCCGTTCAATACGAGGTCATAGGCCTTTGCCCTGACGCTAAGGGGCGCGCTCTCCATCCTGTCGATGTCCTCGTCCATCGGAGAGGTGAATGGGTGGTGGACAGCCACGTGCCTCTTCTCGGCCTCGTCGTACTCGAACATCGGGAAGTCGGTCACCCAGACGAAGCTCGTGCCCTCTTTCGGGATAAGGCCGAGCCTTCCGCCGATGTTGAGCCTCAAGCGCCCGAGCACGGTATTGGCTATCGAGGGCTTATCCGCCCCGAAGAGGAGGAGGTCGCCTGTCGCCGCGCCAGTGGCCTTTGCTATGCCTTCCTTTTCCGCGTCGCTCAGGAACTTGGCGATGGGCGACTGCCAGCCTTCTTCGGTTATCTTCACCCAAGCGAGCCCCTTTGCGCCGAAAGAGACGGCGAACTCGGTGAGGTCGTCGAGGTCCTTCCTCGAAAAAGAGGCCCCGCCCTTTACGCATAGCGCCTTCACGATTCCGCCTTTCGATACTGCGTCCGCAAAGACCTTGAAGCCCGAGCCTGAAAGGAGGGTCGAAAGGTCGACGAGCTCGAGGCCGAACCTGACGTCAGGGTTATCCACCCCGTACCTGCCGATTGCTTCCGAATAGGTGAGCCTCGGGAAAGGCGGCTTAAGCTCCACGCCCGCCTCCTTGAAGAGCCGCACGATAAGCCCTTCCATCAGGGCCATCACGTCTTCCCTGTCCACAAAGCTCATCTCCGCGTCTATCTGCGTGAACTCGGGCTGGCGGTCCGCGCGAAGGTCCTCGTCCCTGAAGCACTTGACTACCTGGAAGTACCTGTCGAACCCGGCTATCATCAGTATCTGCTTAAAAAGCTGCGGCGACTGCGGCAGGGCGAAGAAGCTCCCGGGGTTAAGCCTGCTCGGCACGAGGAAGTCCCTCGCGCCCTCGGGGGTGCTCTTCGTAAGGACAGGTGTTTCCATCTCGATAAAGCCGTTCTCCGCGAGATAGTTCCTGGCGGCCATGGCCACCCTGTGCCTCAGCATCAGCTTTTTCTGCAGCTCTGGCCTCCGGAGGTCGAGGTACCTGTATGTGAGCCTCGTCGTCTCGGACACGTCGGTGTCGTCCTCTATCATGAAGGGGAGCGTTTCCGAGTCGTTCAGGATCCTGAGCTCGTGCACCTCTATCTCGACCTCGCCGGTAGGGATGTTCGGGTTGTCCGTCCCCTCCGGGCGCTTCCTTACGAGGCCCTCGATCGCCAGCACGAACTCGTTCCTCAATCCGTGAGCCCTCTTATGCACCTCGTTAGGGCTGTTTGGGCTGAATACGAGCTGCACGATCCCTGCCCTGTCCCTCAGGTCTATGAATATAAGCCCGCCGTGGTCCCTCCTCCTCTGCACCCAGCCCATAAGGCAGGCCTTTTTTCCTATATCGGCCCGGGAGAGATCCCCGCAGTAGGAGCTCCTTCTCCAGCCACCCATTTTCTCAAACAAATCGAATACCTCCTTCAAGCGGTTGTAAATATGATTTTTCAGGCTATCATATACTGTATACGCTACCTCTAAAAATGATTATTTTTCCTGATCTCTGTGTCAGGGCTGAAATAAAAATGCTCACATATTCCCATATATGCTGCGCTTTTTATTTCCGCCCTTCCTTGACCTCAGAAAAAAATTCCTAAATTTTAGAGGCATCTTATAATAAATAGCAACCGTTCCAAAAAACAAGAAAAATCTTGACTGGTCCGCGCCTTCGGGAGCGGAGCGCCTCCGTCATGAGCCTGCCCCATCAAGAGCCATAAAATTATACGGCAAAATCCATTTTTGTCTTGACAGTAAGTACGTACTCAGGGCTATAATGCAACTTCTGTAACCCCAAAAAAGCCCATATCCCAGGGAAACATACACAAGGAGGCACCCGATGAAGAGAACGCGCTTCTGGACTCTCCTCCTGGCTTGTATCGGTATGGCCGCAGGGTTGCTCGTTCCGGGCAGCGGCCAGGCGGAATACGGGGACATAGTCCTCAACAACAAGTCAGAGAGCATGCAAAAGGCCGGAGTGGACCCGGTCCTCTTTCCGCATTGGTTCCACAGGATCAGGTTCAAGTGCAAGGTTTGCCACGAGGACATATTCATCCTCAAAAAGGGCGCCAACGACATCAACATGGCCGCCATAATGAGCGGCGAGTTCTGCGGCAAATGCCACAACGGACTGGTAGCCTGGGAGCCTCTTTATTGCGACAGGTGCCATAGCTACAAAGGCGATCCGGCGGCGGCCGGCGCTCCAAGCAGGATTTCCGAATAAAGGAGGATTGAGATGAACGCATCTTCATTCAGAAAATTGAAGGTCGCTCTCCTCTGCTCGCTTGTGGCGGTAATCGGCTATACTTTCGCCGGCACGGTCGCCGACGCGGCGCAGACAAAGAGGCAGCAGCCACCAGCATCCAAGGAAACGGCGCCTCCGCCAAAGATAGACCCCAACGACCCGTCGAGCGTCATCTACCTCGACAGCGCCGGGAAGCCGGCAGGCATAGGCGACCCGAACAAGCCCGCGAGCGAGGCCTTCAAGGCCGGCATGGGCTGGCACCCGCAGGCCCTTTCAGCCGCAGGGCTCCCCAAGGACAGGTACGGGCTCGTCGACTGGGCGAAGCTCGTGAGGCAGAACATAATAAACCCCAAGCACTCGCTCGACCCGGCCGAGGAAGAGGCCCCGCCCCTTAAAATGGACGTGGTGATACCGGCCAAGGGCGACTTCGTGGACGACGTCATATACCCGCACGAGATGCACACCTACTGGCTCAAGTGCGACGTATGCCATCCCCAGATATTCGTCCCCGCAAGGGGCGCGAACGAAATGACGATGGTGGGCATAGTTAAGGGCGACTGGTGCGGCAGGTGCCACGGGAAGGTGGCCTTCCCGCTCACGGACTGCAATAAGTGCCATTCCGTGCCCAAGAACAAGGCCTCGAAGAAGTAATCCGTATGCGGCCAGGCTTGATCGCGTTCGTAGCTGCCCTGGCGATGGCACTGCCGGGAACCGTACCGGCGGCGGCCGTTGGAGACATAGTGCTCGACTCCAAATCAGGGAGCATGGGCAAGGCGGGCGTCGGGCCGGTCGTTTACCCGCACGCGCTTCACGAGAAGCTCTATAAATGCGCCGCATGCCACCCGAAGATTTTCAAGGAGAAGGCCGGCGCGACAGAGATGTCGATGAAGCTCAACATGGAGGGCAAGCTCTGCGGCTCTCCGAACTGCCACAACAGCGAGAAGGCCTTCCCGCTTTACAATTGCGTCAAGTGCCATACCAAAGCAGGGGCGAAGTGATCCGCCCCTGCTTTTTTTCATCCCTTCGCTGAAATCCTCTCATAATGCGCTTTTAATTGGATTGTTCCCCCAGGAGGGCCGCCGCCTCCCTGTCAACATGCCACACGACCTCCCTGGCTTCGACCAGTCCGGCCGGACCGGCCCCCGGCGCTTCGCCCCGCAGGACGTCCCTCAAGGCCGCAGCCTTGTCCCAGCCGGAGGTGAGGAACATTGCCTTGCGGGACTCCCTGAGGGCGCTTATGGTGAGCGTCACCCTCCACGAGCCGAGCATGCTTACGTAGTTCTCGGTGACGAGCCTTTCCTTCTCTCCGAGGGCATTTGTCCCCTGGAAGACTGAGAGCGTGTGGCCGTCTGCGCCGAGTCCCAGGAGCACGAGGTCGAAAGGGGGCGGCTTTCCGGGGCCGAGGCTGAAAAACGACCGTATCTCGTCCTCATAGGCCCGGGCAGCCTCTTCCGGGGGGAGCTCCCCTTTTATGCGGTGGATGTTTTCGGGAGGTATCGCTATCCGGGAGATGAGGCTTTCGCTTGCCGCCTTGAAATTGCTCTCGTCGCTCTCGGGCGGGACGCACCTTTCGTCGCCCCAGAAAAGGTGCACGCGGCTCCACTCGATCTTGTCGCGGTATTCCGCGCCAAGGAGCTCGTACAGCGCCCTGGGGGTCCTTCCGCCCGAAAGGACTGCCGTAAAAAAGCCCCTCTCGCGGACGGCTGCCCTGCCGGCATCATGGAATATCGAGGCGGCACCCCTTGCAAGCTCCTTTACCCCGCGGTGGATGACAAGGCCTTTTCTCATCCGCGTCCCCCTACTTCCCGTTGGCCCCGATTATCCTCTCGGCCCTTTCCCCGGCGAGAAGGGCCGCGTAGCTCGCCGCGCCCATGAGCCCGGTCCTGTCATTGAGGATCACACGGACAGGGATGCCTGCCATGAAATCCCTGAACCTGCCCTTGTCCCTGAAGGCTTCGAGGAACCCGCCTTTCTTTAACGCTTCGATTATCTTCGGAGCGATCCCTCCGCCGATGTAGACCCCGGCAATCGAAAGGGCCTTCAAGGCCAGGTTTCCCGCCTCCGCGCCGTATACAGAGACGAAAAGGGCAAGGGCTTCTTTACAGTCCGCGTCCGTGCCGTTTATCGCCTCGTCCGATATAACTGGAGCAGCGCCTTCGGCTTCCATCCTCGCCCGAAGGCGCTCAGGCGGCTTCCTGTCATTTTTCGCAAGCAGGAACTCGTATATGTTCGCGAGGCCCGGGCCTGAGACTATCCTTTCATAGCTCACGTGCCCGTACCTGGGAATGAGGTATTGAAGCAGCCCTATTTCAATGTCGTTCCTCGGGCCGAAGTCCGTGTGCCCGCCTTCGGAAGCGGACGGCCTGAACCCCTCTGCTTCCCTCACGAGTATCGCCTCTCCGAGCCCCGTTCCGGCGGCTATGAGCGCCGCGTTTCCGGGCCCTGCGGCCCCCTCCTGCAAGGCTAAAAAATCAGCCTTGCCCAGCAGCCCTACGCCCCATCCCAGGGCCTCGAGGTCGTTTATGAGGCCGAGCTTTTTGAGCCCGAACCTTTTCTTAAGCCCCTCGCCGTCAACTACCCAGCCGAGGTTCGTGAGAGTGCAGCGGTTCCCGATAATCGGGCATGCGAGCCCGAGGGCCGCGCCCTCGACCTTCGGGGCCTCGCCCTCCTCCAGGAACTCGCCGAGTATGGCCTCCGGCCCGGAGTAGCGTTCGTTGGAGTATACGCTTTCTCTTATGGAGGAGAGCGCACCTGCGGAGAGCGCGTAAAGCGCCATGTAGGTCTTTGTGCCGCCTATGTCTCCGGCGAGGACGAGCCGCTCACCCTTCATAGTTCACCCAGGCCCTCCCGTCCCTTGCCATCATCCTTTCCGCCTCGGCCGGGCCGAAGCTCCCGGCCCTGTAAAGGTGGAGGTCCGATCTTCCGGGACCCTTGCCGTCCGCGCGGTCGAGTGCCGGGCCGAGCCAGCTCCAGCTGAGTTCCATTCCGTCCCTCCTTACGAAGAGCATCTTGTCGCCAGTCATGCAGTCCATGAGCACTCTCTCGTAAGCGTCGAGCACCAGCCCCTGATAGCCGGAGAGGTATGAAAAATCCATGACCACGTCCCTCAGGCAGACCCTCGACCCCGGGTTCTTGGCGTGGAACTTGAGCTGTATCCTCTCGTCCGGCTGTATCCTCATTATGAGGGCGTTGGGGCCTATCTCGCCGGGGAAAACGCCCCTGAACATGAGGTGCGGCACGTTCTTGAACTGAATGGTTATTTGCGTGAAGCGGCTCCTGAGCCTCTTCCCCGAGCGGAGGTAAAAAGGGACCCCCTGCCATCTCCAGTTGTCTATGTGCGCCTTCATGGCGGCGAAGGTCGGCACGATCGAATGGCTGGAGACCCCCTCCTCCTCGGTATACCCTTTCACGTGCCTGCCCTCTGATTCGCCTTCCACATATTGCCCGAGGACAAGCGATTCGTCGAGCAGGCTGTCGAGCGGACGGATCGCCCTCAAAAGCTTCACCCTCTCGTCCCTGACAAGTTCGGACGAGTAGACCGAGGGCGGCTCCATCGTGACAAAGGAAAGGACCTGCAGCATGTGGTTCTGGAAGATGTCCCTCAAGACCCCCGACTCCTCGTAGAAGCCCGCCCTCTTTCCTATGCCGATGGATTCCGCCACGGTTATCTGGACGTGGTCTATGAAGTGCCTGTTCCAGACCGGCTCGAATATGGCGTTCGCGAACCTGAACATCATTATGTTCTGGACGGTGTCCTTGCCGAGGTAGTGGTCTATCCTGAAGACCTGCCCTTCGCGGAGGCAGCGGCCCACGGTCTCCTCGAGGGCGAGAGCGCTTGCGAGGTCCCTGCCGTGGGGCTTCTCGATGACGAGCCTCACCCAGCCGCCCTCCTCTCTGAAAAGGCCCGCGCCCGCGGTGGACTCTATGATGTCGGAGTAGACCGATGGAGGGGTGGCGAGATAGAACATCCTGTTCCCGCCGGTCCCGTACTCCCCTGCCTTCTCGTGAAGGAACGCCTTGAGCGCGCCCAAGGACGCGCTGTCCCCGTAGTCGGCCCTCCTGTAATAAAGCCTGCCGGCGAATTCGGCCCATGCGGACTCGTCGAAGTTGCCGGCCTTCTTCACCGCCTTTTCCATCTCGGCGCGGAAAGAGCCGTCGTCGAGCTCGGTCCTCGCGACCCCGAGCATGAAAAAGTTACTGGAAAGGAGCTTGTTCCTGAAGAGGAAAAAGAGGGCCGGGAGGAGCTTCCTTTTCGTAAGGTCGCCGGAGGCCCCGAATATCACCATCGCGCACGGGTCCGGGGCCGTCTCCTCGCAGGGCTGGCCCGTTGCGGCGACCTTGCCGATCCTTATGGCCGGGCGCCCTTCTGAACTGTCGTCCATCTTCACCTGTTTTCCATCGGATTATTCGCTAACGGGTTTTCCGAGTATCCAATAGCTTGCTGAAAAAACTCCGTTTTTATTCAGGGACGCGCTTTACGGCATGGCCGCCGAACTCCTCCCTCAAGGCGGCAAGGAGCTTTTCTCCAAAGGGCTCCTCCTGCCTGGAGCGGAACCTCCGCATGAGTGACTCGGTTATGGCCGGGATGCTTACGCCCATGTCCACCGCCTCCTTGACCATCCACCTGCCCTCGCCAGAGTCCTCGACGTATCCGATTATGGATTCGAGCCCGTCTTCCTTATCAAAAGCGCTCTCAAGGAGCTCCAGCAGCCATGACCGCACGACGCTTCCCCTGTTCCAGAGGCGCGCAAGCTCAGCGTTCCTGATTCCCTCGCCGTACGGAGAGGCCTTTATGAGCTCGAAACCTTCCGCATAGGCCTCCATGAGGCCGTATTCTATCCCGTTATGCACCATCTTCATGAAATGCCCTGCGCCGACCTCTCCGCACCAGAGATAGCCTCCGGGCGGGGCGAGGGTCTTAAGGACCGGCTCCAGGACTTCGAACGCGGCCCTCTCACCGCCTATCATCGTGCAATAGCCTTTTTCGAGCCCCCATATGCCTCCGCTTACGCCGGCGTCCACGTAACGAAGCCCGAGCGGCTTTAGACCCTCGGACCTCCGGAGGTCGTCCTTGTAATATGTATTCCCGCCCTCCACCACCATATCTCCGGATGCCAGGAGCGGCTTAAGAGACTCTATGGTGTCGTCCACTGGCCTGCCTGCCGGGAGCATCATCCAGACGGTCCTCGGCCTCGGGAGCTTATCGACCAGTTCGGCGAGCGAATATGCGCCCTCGATGCCTTCCGCCTCGGCGCTCTTCGTCGCCTGTGCCGTCCTGTTGTAGCCGACAACCCTGTGCCCGCCCCTCGCGAGCCGCCTGGCCATGTTGAGCCCCATGCGGCCCAGGCCTATCATGCCGACGTCCATCATCCCTCCCGGTGCATCGCTTTTTTATTGAGCGCTCTTGAGAAGAGACTCGAATTCCCTGAGGCACCCTGTGCCGGGTTCCTTCATGTCAACGAGCGCGACCCTCAGGCCCTTGGAGTCGAGCGCCTCCATGTCGCCGTAGGCCTGCGAGAGCTCAAGCTCTGAAAAGCTGAAATTGCTCCCAGGCACTTTAATGTCATCCCCGGGCCTGTGGCAGAGGATGAGGAACACGCCGCTACGCGGCCCGCCCTTATGCAGCTGCCCTGTAGAGTGCAGGTACCTCGGCCCGTACCCGAGCTGGACCGCCGCGCCCGTCATCTCTCTCAGCGTTCTCCTCAGGCTTTCAAGCCCCGCTCCTATCCCGGTGTCAGAGGGGTTGTAATAGGCGAGGAGGCCTATGTAGTCGCCCGCCCCTACCAGGCCCACGAACTCCTTGAGCATCTTTCCAGGGTCGGAATCAACGGCCCCGAGCTTATCGAAGGTGTTCCTCCCGAGGCGCACCCCGAACCTTTCCGCCTCAGTGCCGATGCCGGGAGGCTTGAGCCCGTCGGGTTTCCCGATGCTGTTGAGCCTAGATATGGTAAGCTTCTTGGCGAGCTCTACATCAGGCTGGTCAAAGGGGTTTATGCCGAGTATCTGCCCGGCTACTGCCGTAGCTATCTCCCACCTCAGGAACTCGCCGCCGAGCTCGTACTTGCTCTCGAGCCTGAAATCGATGATGGGATGCCCGTCCTCGGCCAGCCGTTTCAAGGCCCGTCCGCGCTCGGCGTCCTCTTCTCCGAGCGTGATGGATATGAAGACCCTGTCGTTCCCGTAGCTTCCCGGGTCCCCGAGCGGCTCGCCCACGACTGGCACGAGCCCCTTCCCCTCCTTGCCGGTGCTCTCCGCTATGAGCTGCTCAAGCCACATGCCGAACGGCGCTATCTCTTTCGAGATGAAAAAAGTGAGCTTGTCCCTTCCGAGCCTCCCGAGCGTGCCGAGCGCGGCACCGAGCATGAGGACCGGGTTCTCGTCGGTCGCGCACGGATGGACCGCCGCCTCCACCCTCGATGCGTGCTCAAGGAGCATTGTGAGGTCCATGCCAATGAGGCCGGCTGGAACGAGCCCGAAATATGAAAGCACTGAGAACCTGCCGCCTATGTCGCTCGGGTTCGTGAATAGCTTCCTGAAACCGTACTTCCGGGCAAAGCCCTCCAACGGCGTGCCGGGGTCGGTTATGGCGATAAAGCTCTTCCCTGCCGCCTCGCCCATGCCTGAAGACAACTTATCGTGGAAGAACTCGAATAGGCTCAGAGGCTCTATGGTCGAGCCGGACTTGCTCGACACGATAAACAGCGTCCTCTCCGGGTCGATGGCCCTTGCGACCGAGCTTACGGCCTCCGGGTCGGTAGAGTCCAGGACCGTAAGCCCGGGATACCCCGGGGCGCTGCCGAAGGCCTCGGCAAAGACGAGAGGAGCGAGGCTCGACCCGCCCATGCCTAAGAGGACCGCGTCCCTGAAGCCCGCCTCCTTCACCTCTTTCGCGAAGCCTTCTATCTCGCCTATATGGTCGTCCATTATCTCGGCCAGGGCCACCCAGCCGAGCGCGTCCTTTATGAGCTTCCTGTCCTCGGGCCCCGTCTTCCAGAGGGTGGGGTCCTTGGCCCAGAGCCTCTCAAGGAAGTTTTCGCTCCCGACCTCCTGGAGCGCCTCGGAGACGGCTGCCTCGAACCCGTTCAGGGAAAACCTAACGGCAAACGCCTTCTTTCTTTCCAGCGCCTCCCTTTTAGCGGCTATCGAGGAGAGTATGCCGATATAGGAGACGGAGAAGGCGTCTATGCCCTCCTTTTCGAGCCTGTCGGTCGCCGCCCGGTAGTCGATGCCGAGGGACTTTATCTCCTCGAAGACCTTTTCCGGGCCGTCGAACTCCTCGACGAGGGCCGGCTCGGCCTTGCCGTGGTCGTAGAAGGCGAGCATCGTATGGAGCGGCATGGTGTTCACCGTGCCGCTCATGACGAGCTCCTCGACGTATTTGACATCAGAATAGCGCGGGTTCTTGGTCCCGGTGCTCGCCCAGAGGAGCCTCTGGGGCCTTGCACCTGCGTCCTTCAACTTCCTGAACCTCTCCCCCGAGTATATCTCCCCGAATTTGAGATAGGCGAGCTTCGCGTTGGCAACGGCCACCCTGCCGAGAAGGGATTTGAAGTGCGCCTTCTCGTCATTCGATTTTGAGCGCTCTATCCTTTCCTCCATTGTCCTGTCGAAAATGGAATCGACCCTGCTCACGAAAAAACTCGCCACACTCGATATGTTGTCCACCGGCAGGCCGTTCGAAAGCCTCTTCTCAAGCCCCCTTATGTAGGCGTCCGCTACCTCCGCGTACCGGTCGACTGAGAAGAGGAGCGTGACGTTTATGTTCCGGCCTTCGAGCGTAAGCTCCTCGAGCGCCTTCAGACCCTCGACGGTGCCCGGCACCTTTACCATGACGTTCGGCCTGTCCACGGCCTCAAAAAGCCTCCTCGCCTCGTCGATGGTCGAGCCCGCGTCCCCGGCAAGCCTCGGGTCGACCTCGATGGAGACGAACCCGTCGATGCCGCCCGTGGCCTTTGAGGACTCGGCCATGACGTCGGCAGCCAGCCTTATGTCCCTCGTAACCAGCCTTTCGAGTATGGCGTCGTCGTCGAGGCCTTCCTTGAGGAGCCTGCGGATGTCCTCGTCGTACTCGGTCGTCCCAGCTATGGCCCTCTCGAAGGTATTTGGGTTCGAGGTCACGCCCGATACGGCGTACTCGTCCATGAAGCGCTTGAGCTCCCCTGAGGTGACGAGGCCCTTCCGGAGGTTGTCATACCAGACGCTCTGGCCGATCTTGTTAAGCTCTATCAAGGGGTTCATAAAGGACTCCTGGACCGGAAAAACTCCTCCGGAAAAGAACGGGGCCCTCAGCAAGGCGCGCGCAACCGCCCGCCCCGCAAGGGACTTTCGATTAAAGGCAAGAAGGACCTGGGAAACGGATATACAGAAGGCCGGTTTAACTTTTTCAGGGCCTGCTGTAAACTATAGCAGGGATATCAGATTCCATCAACAAACCGGCCCTTTTTGGCGTTGAGAAGGGCCAGCGCCTTTTCGGCGACGTTTCCGGCAGTGAGGCCGTATTTCTCGAAGACGATTTTGTAGGGGGCGGATGCGCCGAAACGGTCTATGCCTATTACAGCCCCGTCGATGCCGGTGTACCTGTGCCAGCCCATTGGCGAGGCCGCCTCAACCGCGACCCTGACCCTTACATCCTGAGGGAACACGCTTGATTTATAGGCATCGTCCTGGGCCTCAAAGAGCTCCCAGCTCGGCATGTTCACGACCCTCGCCCTGACGCCCCTCTTCGAGAGGTCCTCGTAGGCGGCGACCGCAAGTTGCACCTCGGAGCCGGTTGCCATGATGATGACCTCGGGTTTGCCTTCCCTGGGGTCGGCCAGCACATAGGCGCCCTTCGAGAGGCCTTCCGCCGGGGCGTATTTCGTCCTGTCTATTACGGGCACGCCCTGCCTCGTGAGCACGAGCGCGGTGGGGCCGGTCTCGTTAAGGAGCGCGGCCTTCCATGCCTCGGCGGTCTCGTTCGCGTCAGCGGGCCTTATTACGGTCAGGTTCGGAATGGCCCTGAGGCCCGCGAGCTGCTCGACGGGCTGGTGGGTGGGGCCGTCCTCGCCGAGGCCGATGGAGTCGTGCGTGAAGACATAGACGACCTGGAGGCCCATGAGGGCCGCAAGCCGTATCGCGGGCTTCATGTAATCGGAAAATATGAGGAAAGTAGCGCCGTAGGGCACCACTCCCTTTGTGAGGGCCATTCCGTTAAGGAGCGAGCCCATCGCGTGCTCGCGGACGCCGAAGTGGAGGTTCCTGCCGACCCCAGTGGGGAGGAAGTTACCCATGCCCTTCATGAGGGTGTTGGTCGAGGGCGCAAGGTCGGCAGAGCCGCCTATGAGGAACGGCGCGCTCGCCGCTATTGCATTAAGCACCTTGCCGGAGGCGCTCCGGGTGGCCACTGCGCCGTCCTTTTCCGCGAAGGACGGCAGTTTCCCCATCCATGCACTGTCCCGCGTCCCGTTCATTATCGCCCTGACTTCGCGCCCCTCCTCCGGGTATTCCTTCTCGTATTTTTCGAGCATGGAAAGCCATTCCCTCTCAAGGGCCTCTCCCCTGGGGAGCAATTCCCTGAAGTCCTTCAAGACCTCCTCGGGGATGAAGAACTCGGGCTCGAGCGGCCAGCCGAGCTTCTCCTTGGTGGCCCTTACCTCGTCCTTGCCTAATGGCGCGCCGTGCACCTCGGCGGTGTCCTGCTTGCCGGGGCTCCCGAAGCCGATGATGGTCCTCGCGATTATTATGGAAGGCCTCGTGCGCTCTTCTTTTGCCGACTCTATCGCAAGGGCGATCGCTCCGAGGTCGTTTCCGCCTACGTGCTGCACGTGCCAGCCGAGCGCCTCGAACCTTTTCCCCGCGTCCTCGGACATGGAGAGGTCGGTCTTGCCCTCGATGGTTATCCTGTTGTCCGAATAGAGATATATTATATTCCCGAGCTTGAGATGTCCGGCGATGGAGGCCGCCTCGTTCGAGACGCCTTCCATTATATCGCCGTCGCTGCATATGGCGTAGATGTCGTAGTCGAAAAGCGGATAGCCGGGCCTGTTGAACCTGTGCGCGAGGTATTTCTGTGCCATCGCCATGCCGACGCCGTTAGCGAAACCCTGGCCAAGAGGGCCGGTCGTCGTCTCTATCCCGATTTTCGGGTCGTGCTCGGGGTGGCCCGGCGTGTGGCTCCCCCACTGCCTGAACCTCTTTATCTCGTCGATCGGGAGCGGATAGCCCGAGAGGTGTAGGAGCGCGTAGAGGAGCATGGAGCCGTGTCCGGCTGAGAGGACGAACCTGTCCCTTGCGGGCCACTGGGGGTTCGAGGGATTATGCCTCAAGATGCGCCTCCAGAGGACATATGCCATGGGAGCGTCCCCCATCGGCATCCCGGGATGGCCGGAATTGGCGGCCTCGACTGCGTCGACTGCAAGGAAGCGCAATGTATTTATGGACATTTCGTCAAGGGGTTCGAATTTGTAGGAACGTGGTCTCTTTTCCATCAGGTCCTCTTAAAATCGGGTATTCTGAAAAGATTGCATATTATCAGATCCGGCCAAAAAGACAACGTAAATTTGCGCATTTCAAGCGGAATGTTCTGGCCGAAATTATGCTTTGGGATTATAGATGTGGATCAGGGGATATTGCCTGCAGCGTCCTTGGCTGCCGGGTTCTGCACGACCACCTTGAGCCCGTTCTTGCCCTCAGGAGGGGCGACCATGCCGCCTGTCATTATGACCTTGAACGCGTCCTCCACCGACATGTCGAGGAACACGACCTCGTTCTCCGGGATGACGGCGAAATAGCCGGATGTGGGGTTCGGGGTTGTGGGGATGAAGACGCATATGGAAGGCTCCGAGGTCTTGCACTTTATTTCCCCGCAGGTGACCCTGCTGGTCATGAAGCCCATGGAGAATAGCCCTTTCCTGGGGAACTCCACCAGCACGACCTGCCTGAAGCCCTGGTTCCCGTGGGTAAAAAAAGTCTCCATGAACTGCTTGGTGGCGTTATATATCATTCTCGCCACAGGCACTTTGAGCATTATCCTCTCGGCGAACTCAAGGACCCTTTTCCCAAGGAAGTTGGTTGCAAGGACGCCGATTATGATTATGCTCAGGACGGTAAAGATTATGCCGAGGCCCGGTATGTGGAAAGGCAGATAGGTGTGCGGATGCACAACCTTCGGGAGCAGGTTCAGCATGCTGTCCATGAACCTGACTATGAGCGAGACGACGTAGATGGACAGGTAAAGGGGCACCACCACCAGAAGCCCGGTAATGAAATAGCCTCTCAGGTGTTTTGTCATAGGCAGTGGGCCGCCAGCTCAGCGCTTATCTTCTTAATAGAGTTCTTTTCGTCGACGTAGACGAGAACAGGCGCGTGCTTCCTGGCCTCGGACTCCTCAAGGACAGAATAGCTCGCTATTATGACCAGGTCCCCCCTGGCGGCAAGGTGGGCCGCGGCCCCGTTTATGGAAATAACGCCGCTCCCCCGCTCGCCTTTTATGGCATAGGTGGTAAGCCGGTTTCCGTTCCGGATGTTGTATATCTGGACCTGCTCGAACTCGTAGATTCCGGCAGCTTCCATAAGGGCCTCGTCGATAGCGACCGAGCCCTCGTAATCGAGGTTGGCGTCAGTGACGGTGGCCCTGTGAATCTTGCTCTTGAGCATCATCCGCTGCATCTTGTAGAAATGTCCTCCCTTTTATTGCACGAGCTTCGTGTTGTCTATGAGCCTCGCCTTCCCTATCCTGACCGCGAGGAAAAGAACGGAGCCGCTTGACGTAATTTCGGTATCCTCAAGCGATTCGCCGTCGCACACCCTGATATATTCTATCACGGCTAGAGGCTCTCCCTCTATGATTTTTTTCACTTTTTCGATGATTATCCGGCTTTCCCGCACCCCGGCCCCTACCGCCTCGCGGGCCGCCGTAATGGAGGCCGGGATGGCGCGGGCGGCCATCCTCTCAACAGGCGTAAGATACGAATTACGTGAGCTCATGGCCAGGCCGTCAGCCTCCCTTACGGTTTCTACCCCGATTATTTCAACGGGAAGGTCGAGGTCCCTGGCCATTTTCCGTATTACCCTGAACTGCTGGAAGTCCTTCAGCCCGAATACGGCCTTTTGAGGCTGGACCGCGTTAAAGAGCTTCAGGACGACCGTCGCGACCCCCCTGAAGTGGCCGGGCCTTGCCGCCCCGCAGAGCTTCTCCGACAGCCCCTCTACCTCGACCCACGTACTGAACCGGGGGGGGTACATCTCACCGGCGTTCGGCGCGAATACGATATCCACGCCCTCTTCGGAGGCTGTCTTCAGGTCCCGGTCAAGGTCCCTCGGATAGGACGCGAAATCCTCTGCCGGGCCGAACTGGGAAGGGTTTACGAAAAGGCTCATCACGAGGAGGCCCCCCTCGGCCCTGCCCTTTTTGAGGAGCGCCCTGTGGCCGTCGTGGAGATACCCCATTGTCGGCACGAGGACGACCGCCTTCCCCTTTGAACGCGCCTCGCTGGAGGCCTCGCGCATATCTCTTATACTGGTTACGACTCTTGTCATATACGACAAAGCACCTTAAAATTTCTTCCCTAATAAATAGCAAAATCAAAAAGTAATTCGGGCTGCTCAAAAAGCTCAAGATGCAAGGAGTCGAAAAATGAGGGATGAGGCGTACTTTCTTTGTACGCCGCAGTGACGAATTTGAAGACGACGCCTTGAAGCGGGCTTTTTCAGCAGCCTGCTAATGGCAACCTCTAAAAATTCGAGAATTTTCCCGCAATCGAGGAAGACAGGGAATAAAAAGCGGAGCATATATTACAATATGTGAGCATTTTTATTCACGGCCTGACAAAGAGTCCGGGAAAAAGATCAATTTTTCGAGGTTGCCTAATACGAATGCTCCTTTGAGGGAAACCTCTCCTCCACAACGTCCTTTATATACTCGGTAGCCGCAAGGAAGATGAGATTCCTCAAGTCCGCATACCTCTTCACGAACCTCGGGACCTTCTGCCCGGTGAGCCCGAGCATGTCGTTCACCACCAGCACCTGCCCGTCGCAGTGCGGTCCCGCGCCTATGCCTATGGTCGGTATGCCGAGCCTTCCGGTTATCTCCCTTGCGAGCCCCGAGGGCACGCCTTCGAGGACTATAGAGAAGGCGCCCGCCTCCTCCACGGCAAGCGCGTCCTCGAGTATCTCCTCGGCCTCGTCTTTTGTCTTCCCCTGCACCCTGTAGCCGCCCATCCTGTGGACCGACTGGGGCGTAAGCCCCACGTGGCCCATCACAGGCACGTCCATGCCCGTTATGGCCCTTATGGCCTCCGCGGCCCGTCTTCCGCCTTCGAGCTTTACCGCCTCTGCCCCGCCCTCCTTGACAATCCTCGCGGCGTTCCTCCGTGCGTCGTCAATGGAGGCCTGGTAAGAGCCGAAGGGCATGTCGCTAACGACGAGCGCGTTGGTCCTGCCCCTCGCTACGGCCCTCGTATGGTAGATTATCTCGTCAACGGTCACGGGGAGGGTGGTCTCGTAGCCAGCCTCGACCATGCCCGCCGAATCTCCCACCAGTAATAGCGGTATCCCGGCCTCGTCCAGTATGCTTGCGGTCGCGAAATCATAGGCAGTAAGGACGGGTATCTTCCTCCCGTCCTTCTTCATTTTCAGGATTTCCGCTATCGTGTACTTCTTCATCATCTGGACCCGCCGCTTTCTGGTTGAGAGGGTGTTGAAAAACACCCTGCCAGGCAATCCACGGATGGATCGCCAGATTACGAAGACTTTCCAAGTCGAGCAGTTTGTGAGGCCTGGGCGGATTCATTCCGGCCAAGCCGTGTTGAAAAAATCCAGAAGGACTTTTTCAACATCCTGCCGGTGGCTTACTACTGCGCCTCTTATTATTCAATCCCATTATCCGGGTTATTGCAAGGGGAATGGGGTACATGCACGGCCTCTACCTATGTATGCTGAAGGCCAAAAAGCTCCGGTATTCCCTTTTTTCAAGCCAGGCCGCCGGCAATCCGGTATTATAAACCAATGCCGACACTGGTACAATATCCCCAATACGGGTCAAAAAAGGGTGGGTTTACCTTGAGGCGACTGGGATATAGTGCTGGGACCCGCCTCTTATGGACCTTATTTCCTTGACAAGGCTTGCGAGGTCGGCGGGGTTGTTGACGAAATCTATGTCGGTCGTGTTTACGACAAGAAGGGGCGTGTCGCTGTAATAGAAGAAATACCTGTTGTAGGCGTCGACGAGCTTCTCAAGGTAGTCCTCCCTGACATGCTTCTCGTAATCTATGCCCCTGCCGGCTATCCTTTCAAGGAGCACCCCTGTCGAGGCCTGGAGGTATATGACGAGGTCCGGCTTCGGTATCCTCGTATCGAGGAGCCTGTAGACCTGCTCGTAGAGGCATAGCTCGTTCTCGTCGAGGTTCAGGTAGGCGAATATCCTGTCCTTGGCAAAAAGGTAGTCCGCGACCACCGATGTCTTGAAGAGGTCCTGCTGGAACATCTCTTTCTGCTGCTGGTAGCGGCTCAGGAGAAAGAAAAGCTGGGTCTGGAACGCGTATTTCTTTATGTCCGAGTAGAACCTGGGGAGGAACGGGTTATCGTCGACCGCCTCGAGGAGGGTCCTCCCTCCGAGCTCCTTTGCAAGGAGCTCGACAAGGCTCGATTTGCCGACCCCGATCGGGCCCTCTATGGCTACGTATTGCGATTTTTCCATTAAGTCTCGGGGATGAAACCTGGCTGAAATCCAGCTGGTTTTCGGGAATCCGGGAATCGAAGCAGAGACAAGTTATCTCAGGGGCAGAAAAAAGTCAAGAGCGTATAAAGACTGATTTTACGCGCCCGGCCCGGCCTTTTTCCTTTCCAGTAGGGCGCGCGTAAGCCGCCCGAAATCATTCAAATCGAGGGTCTCGCCGCGCCTTCCGGGGTCTATCCCGGCCTCCTTGAGGGCCGCCTCGATGTCCGGCTTTTGAAGGCCGGTTAATGCGAGCGAATTTATGAGCATCTTGCGCCGTGTCCCGAACGCCGCCCTCACGGTTGACTTGAAAAACCGCTCGTCTTCAATTGGCACCTTCGGCGAGTCCAGCACCCTGAAGCTCAAAACCGTCGAGTCGACCTTCGGCTTCGGGAAAAAGAGCCTGGCAGGCACGTCGAATTCCCTTTTTACTTCAGTATACGCCTGCGCAAGTACGGAGAGTATGCCGTAGTCGCGGCTCCCTGGCCCGGATACGATCCTGTCGCCGACCTCCTTCTGGAACATGAGCACCATCACCGTGAAGGCATCCCTCTCGTCGAGGAGCTTTGCGAGGACCGGCCCCGAGATGTAATAGGGCAGGTTGGCGACGAGCTTTAGCTTCCCGTGCCGCTCTCCCAACTCCCTGCCCAGTTCCCGGAACGACAGCTTCAAGGCGTCGCCCTTTATGACCTCGACCCTGTCCGCCGGGAACCTCTCCCTTAAGCCGTCGGCCAGCTCCTCATCCACCTCTATGGCGAGGACCCTTGCCCCTGCTTCGACGAGCGCCTCGGTAAGCGCGCCTCTTCCCGGGCCTATTTCCAGGACCAGTTCGCCTTCCGAGACTTCCGCGGCTGAGACTATTTTCCTTACGATATTCTTATCGGTAAGGAAGTGCTGCCCGTACCTCTTCTTTGGCCTTGCCGGACGTGTGCCGCCTTTACGCGTGGCTGAAGACATAAAAAACCCTTTCAAAGGGGATGCTGCTTCGAAAAAAAGCCCTGCGCCCTGGTCAGAACCCCTCCCAGGTTGGTTTTGCGTTCATGTCGAGCCCCGCAAGCCGGCCTTTCCTGATCTGGTGAAAGCCGAGGGACGCGACCATCGAGGCGTTGTCTGTGCAATATTTTGGCGGCGGAATGAAAAGCCTGAGCCCCTCTTCTTCGGCCATCTCCGCAAGCCTTGCCCTGAACCGCGAATTCGAGGCCACGCCCCCGGCTGCCACGAGGTCTTTTGCGCCCGTAGCCCGGAGGGCCCAGAGCGCCTTTGTTACGAGGGCGTCTACGACCGCCTCCTGGAAGCTCGCCGAAAGGTCTTTTAAATGCGCCTCCGTCGGCGGCCCGTCGAGCTTCCTGACATGGGTTAGCATCGAGGTCTTGAGCCCGCTGAAGCTGAAGTCCAGGCTGCCCTTGCCCATGAGCGGCCTGGGGAAATCGATCGCCCTCCTGTCGCCCTCCCGGGCGAGCCTGTCTATTGCCGCGCCCCCGGGATACCCGAGCCCCAGTAGCTTCGCCACCTTGTCGAAGGCCTCGCCCGCAGAGTCGTCAAGGGTCTGGCCGAGCACCCTGTAAGAGGTAACGTCCTCGAAGAGGAGCAGTGTCGTATGCCCGCCGGAGACGATGAGCGCGACAAAGGGGAAGCCCGGCCCCTCGCCCTCTCCCTCTCTTTCCGTAAGGAAGGCCGCGTGCGCGTGCGCCTCGATATGGTTTACGCCGGTAAGCGGAAGCCCCCTTGCAAGCGAAAGCGACTTGGCGAAGGAGAGGCCTATGAGGAGCGAGCCCACGAGCCCGGGGCCCTGCGTAACGGAGATGCCGTCGATATCGTCGAGAGTCTTCCCGGCTTCAGACAGGGCTTCTTCCACAACGGGCACTATTGCTTCTATGTGCCTCCGCGACGCAAGTTCAGGGACAACGCCCCCGTATTTCGCGTGGACGGACTCCTGCGACGCGACCACCGACGAGAGCACGACCCGGCCATTGTGCAGGACTGACGCGGCCGTGTCGTCGCACGAGGATTCTATGCCGAGGATTATCATAATGGCGTGCGTTTTCCCGATTTCGTACTAACAGCTTGCTGAAAAACTCCGTTTTTGTTCAGGCTGCTCAAAAAGCTCCAGATGCGAGGCCCCATCAGGAACAGGGGAGCGAGGAATGAGGCGTACTTTTCGTGTACGCCTTCGTAGCCAGCGACGTAGCCTTCGAAGCAGATGGACTTTTTCAGCAGCCTGCAAGGGCATGATAACCGAGGAGGGGGGCCGATATCCAGCCTTAAAGCGGCAAGGGGCTGGCTATCTCGACGCCAGCTTTTTTACGGCCCGTATGAGCGCCTCTATCTCTTCTTCGGTCGTGAAATATCCTGGGCTCACCCTTATCGAGCCTTCGGGCCAGGTGCCTGCCTGCCTGTGCGCCTCGGGCGCGCAATGCGTGCCGCACCTCGCCATTATGCCGAACTCCTGGTCGAGCCTGAGCCCGGCCTCGGAGGGAGACACGCCCTCAATATTGAAGGAGACGAGCGCGGTTCTCCTGGACGCGTCCCGGGGCCCTGTGATGGAGACCTTGTCTATGCCTGAAATGCCCCTTAGGACCATGTCCACGAGATCCTCCTCCCTGGCTTTTATCCTGGGAAGCTTTTCGGAAAGGAGGAACTCAACGCCCGCGCCGAGGCCGCCAATGCCCGGGGTATTGTGGGTCCCGGCCTCGAGCCTCTCGGGGAGCTCCGCCGCGTGCGCGCCCTCGCCACCCGAGCCTCCATCGACCAGGGGCTCGGGCTCGATGCCCTCTTCCACGTAAAGAAACCCTGTGCCCTGCGGGCCGAAAAGGGCCTTGTGTCCGGTCGCGGCCAGGACATTCACCCCCATGCCCCTCACGTCCAGCGGCATGGCCCCCATCGTCTGCGCGGCATCGGACATGAAGACAACCCCCTTCCTCTTGCAAATCTTGCCGATTTCATCGAGGGGCTGTATGGCGCCGAATACGTTCGAGGCGTGGGAGATTACTACCATCCTTGTATTCCGCCTGATGGCCGCCCCTATCGAGGCGGGCGAGAGGAACCCCTCCTCATCCGGCGCTACCCTTGTCGCCTCCACCCCGGACTTTTCAAGTCTCAGGACGCACCTTGCGACCGCGTTGTGCTCGAAGGTGGAGGTGACAAGGTGGTCGCCGGGCTTCAAGAGCCCTTTAAGCGCGATGTTTATGGCCTCGGTAGCGTTCTTGGTGAATACTATCCTCGACGAGTCCGGGATCCCCATGAGCATGGCAACGGACTCCCTGGCCCTGAATACTACGCGGCTCGCCTCTATGGCAAGTGTGTGGCTCGCCTTCCCGGGGTTGCCGCCCTTTTCCCTAAGGACCTCGTTGATCCTCTGGTAGACCGATTCCGGCTTGGGGAATGAGGTGGCGGCATTGTCGAGGTAAATCATGAGATGACCTTTCTTGAGGAAAAACCCTGATGGAAATTCCAAAACAGGCGGCTGTTACTCAACAGGCTGCTGAAAAACTATTTTAGCCTGTCATTCTGAGCGAAGCGAAGAATCTCGGCGCTAATAAGATCAATGAATCTACGAGATTCTTCGTCGCCTTCGGCTCCTCAGAATGACAGCTCTCGGGATTTTTCCCGCAATCGAGGAAGGCCGGGAATAAAAAGCGGAGCATATATGATTAATTTGTGAGCATTTTTATGCCCGGCCTGACAAAGAGTCCGGGGAAAAGATCAATTTTTAGGGGTTGCCTTATTAAATGATAGCACCTTTTTTCTACCCCTTGCCTCCCTGCTCATTCCCGCCGTCGCCTACGACCTTCTTTACGACCTTGCTGAACTCGGCCACCCTGTAGGGCTTGGCCATTACGGCCGAGAACCCGAACTTCCTGTAATCCGCCATTATCGGGTCTTTGGAGTAGCCGCTTGACACTATGGCCCTTACGCCGGGGTCTATCTCCTTAAGCTTCTGCATGGTCTCCATGCCGCCGAGGCCGCCGGGGACCGTCAAGTCGAGTATGACTGCGTCAAAAGGCCTGCCCTCGTCCCTGGCCTTCATGAAAAGCTCTATCGCCTCGCCGCCGCTTACGGCGAAGACGGCCTCATATCCGAGGAGCTTGAGCATCTCTCCGGAGACGTCACGTATAAGCTCCTCGTCGTCCATGACGAGGACCCTGCCCGCGCCCTTTACTACCGTGTCGTCGGAGGCCGCATCAACAGGCTTCCCCGCCGACGCGGGCAGGTACACGTGGAACGAGGAACCCTCGCCAATTTCAGAGTCCACGCCTATGTGGCCGCTGTGCTTCTTTATTATGGAATAGGTGACCGATAGCCCGAGGCCGCTCGCCTTTTTCCTGGTCGTGAAGAACGGGTCGAAGAGCTTGGGGAGGAGCTTTACGGGAATGCCGGTCCCGTAGTCCCTGAAGGTCGTCTTTATGTATTTGCCTGGCTTAAGCGGCAGGTGCGCCTGCTCGTCCACTTCGATATTCGAGGCGCTCACCCGGAGCCTTCCGCCGTCCGGCATGGCCTGGAGGGCATTGAGGACTATGTTGCTCACGGCCTGGGCCATCTGCCCCTGGTCGACCTCGACCGGCCAGAGCCCGTCCGGGAACGAGTACTCGCAGACCACCTCGGAGCCCCGTAATACCAGGGGCGCGGAGTCCCTCACAATCTGCTCGATCGACGCAGGCTCCCGCACCGGCTCCCCGCCCCGCGAAAAAGTGAGTAGCTGGCGCGTGAGGCTCTTTGTCCGTAAGGCCGCCTTCTCTATCTCATCGAGCACGCCCGCGACCCTGTCAGCGGGCTTCACCAGGTTCTTGGCTATTGAGACGTTCCCCAGTATCCCGAGCAGCAGATTATTGAAGTCATGTGCTATGCCACCGGCAAGGACGCCGATCGAGTCGAGCTTCTGCGCCCTCAGCATCTCGGCCTCGAGCCTCTTGTGCTCGGTAACATCCTGGACAGTGCCGTACATGCGGACGGGCTTCCCTTCGGGGTCCCTCACGACCTCGGCCCGCTCGGTCACGATGCGCTCGGTTCCGTCTGGCCGGAGCACCCTGTGCCGGACATCGTAAGGCTTGCCGTGCTCCAGCGCCTCTTTCACCGCTATCTGCACCTCATCCCTGTCGTCCGGATGGACGAGCGAGAGGAAGGCGTCGTAAGTGGCCTCGAACTCCGCGGCGTCGAGGCCGAATATCCTGAATATCTCGTCCGACCAGTGGAGCCTGTTATTCGGTATGTCCCAGTCCCAGTTCCCGATATGCGCTATGGCCTGGGCCTCCCTGAGCCGCTCCTCGCTCCTTCTCAAGGCCTCTTCGATCTTCTTCCTTTCGGTTATGTCCGTGGAGATGGCGCAGATGGCGCCCGGCAGACCGGGGACCGGGAACTTGACCGAAAGGAAGGTAAGGAGCCTGCCGTCGGGGTTCAAGACCTCCTCCTCGAACTCGACGGGCCTGCCAGCCTCGAGCGCCTTTATGTCGTTCGCCCTGAAGCCCGCCGCGGTCAGCGCCGGAAAGAGGTCACGGTCCCTTAAGCCGAGTATCTCCTCTTTCTTCCTTTTGAACAGGTCCTCGAACGACTTGTTTACGAATATGTGCCTGCCTTCCGAATCCTTGATCAATATCGCCGCGCCCGAGTGGTCGGAGATGATATTGAGCATCTCGATGGACTTCTTCCTCTCGTCCTCGGACCTCTTCCTCTCCAGTTCGAGGGCCGCCCTGAGCGCAAAGAGGCGCATTAGCGCCCTCGCGTCATGCTCCACGACAAGGGGCTTGTCGTCTATGGCCACAAGGAGGCCCAGGGCCCTGCCGTCCGAGCCCACGAGCGGCACGCCCACGTAGCTCTCGGCCTCCATCTGGACGAGATACCGGTCCCGGGGAAAGGCCTCCTGCACGCGGCTCGGGTATGCGCAGAGCTCGCCCCTGGCGACATTTTCACAAGGGGTGCCTTCGAGCGCGTATTCGAAATTATCCGCGAACCGCCCCTTGGCCCAGAACGCCAGGGTTCGGGCCTTCATCCCGCCGACGTGCTCCGCCACGAGCGCGTATTTGAATTCCAGCGCGACGGCGAGATGGCGGACGAGGGTACGCAGGAACTCCTCGCCCGTTACGGACGAGGTCGCCTTCAGGATGGTATGGAGGAGCTCTTCGGTCCTCACCCTCTTCGATATCTGCATCTCGAGGGACCTGTTGACCGACTTCAGCTCGGCCGTGCGCCTCCTGACCTTCTCTTCCAGCTGCTCCTTCGAGGTCCTTATCCCGTCGAGGTACTTCTTCCGCTCGGTAACGTCCCTTTTTACGGCAAGCTTGAGCTTCTCGCCGCCGGCCTGGACCGTCTTGACCGTCATGCCCACCCAGACCTCGGACCCGTCCTTCCTCCTCATCCTGTAGCTCGGGTGAAATACCCCGTCACTACTCCTTATCTCCTCGAAGGCCCTCGGCGCGTCCTCGGGGAAAAGGAGGAGGCTCGTATCCGAGATCATGAGCTCTTCACGCGAGTACCCGAACATCATGCAGCCCGCTGGGTTCACCTCGCGGTATCTCCCGTCCATGCCGATGACGAATATCCCGTCCATCGCGGAATCGAAGATGGCTGAGAGTAGCTCGATATCCGCGCCTCCGGGCCAGCGCTTCGCCTCCGGCTTGCCCGGGGCCTCTTTTATGTCCTTACCGTCCTTCATCAAACGAGCTGCCTGTCGAGGCTCCTGTACTGGATGGCCTCGGATACGTGGTTCGAAAGTATTATTTCCGAGCCGTCGAGGTCGGCTATCGTCCTTGCGACCTTCAATACCCTCGTATACGCCCTTGCCGAGAGGCCGAGCCTCTCGACGGCGGTCTCAAGGAGCTTCGAGGTCTCTCCCTTCACCTCGCAGAACTTCCTTACGAGCCTTGCCGTGAGCCTGCTGTTCGAGAATATGCCCAGGCCCTTGAACCGCTCGGCCTGCGCGGCCCTGGCCCTGTCGACCCTCTCCTTTATGTCCGCCGAGGCCTCCCCGGACCTCGATCCCGAAAGCTCCCTGAACCTCACGGCAGGCACCTCGCAGTGTATGTCTATCCTATCGAGAAGCGGCCCGGATATCCTCGACCTGTACTGCTGCACCTGAAGGGGCGTGCACACGCATTCCTTGTGCGCGTCTCCCAGATACCCGCAAGGGCAGGGGTTCATGGCCCCTATAAGCATGAACTCGGCCGGATATGTGAGCGATACCGCGGCCCGGGAGATGGTGACCTTGCCGTCTTCCAAGGGCTGCCTCAGGACCTCGAGGACGTTCTTCCTGAACTCGGGCAGCTCGTCGAGGAAAAGTACCCCGTTATGGGCGAGGCTCACCTCGCCCGGGCGGGGCACCCGCCCGCCGCCGATGAGCCCGGCGTCGGATATCGTGTGGTGCGGCGACCTGAACGGCCGCTCGGTTACGAGCGCGCTCCCCGGCAGAAGCATTCCGGCCACGCTGTGCACCTTTGTCGTACCGATCGCCTCGTCGAGGGTGAAGTCCGGCAATATCGTCGGGACCCTCTTTGCGAGCATGGTCTTCCCGGAGCCGGGCGGGCCTATCATAAGGACGTTGTGCCCGCCGGCGGCCGCGACCTCAAGCGCCCGCTTTACGTGCTCCTGCCCCTTGACGTCTGAGATATCAAGGCGGCTCCCTGGATCGGCGCTCAAGGCCGCATTTTCATCTATAGTAAAAGGCTCGATGCTGGAATTGCCGTTCAGGAACTCCATAAGCTCCGCAAGGCTCCCTACCCCGAAGACGTCCACGCCCTTCACTATGGCCGCCTCGCTACGGTTCTCCAACGGCAGGATGATTTTTTTACGCAGCTCGCGCGCGAGCACGGCCACGGAGAGCGCCCCCCTTATGGGCCTAATGCCGCCGTCGAGCGAAAGCTCGCCCATTACCAGGTAATCCTCGATCGACTCGCTCTTTATCATGCCTTCGGCTTTGAGTATGCCGACAGCGACCGGCAGGTCGAAGGTGGTCCCTTCTTTCTTGATGTAGGCAGGGGCGAGGTTTACGGTAATCTTCTTGGCCGGGAGCGCATATCCCGAGTTCTTGACAGCGGCCCTTACCCTGTCCTTGCTTTCCTTGACCGCGTTGTCAGGAAGGCCGACCGTTGAAAAGGAGGGGAGGCCCCTTGAAATGTCGACCTCTACCTCTACGAGCAGGGCATCAACTCCGAGCGTAGATGCCGTAAGCACCCTTGAAAGCATATGGCGGAACCCGTCTGAATTGTGAAGGAGCCCAAGTGGAACGGAGGGATATAGTACCAGAAAAAAACGGCTGGTTACAAGCGGAACGGGAGACTGCCCAGGATGAGGCCCAAGCCCTTGATTAACATGCGTTTACTTTAGGGCGCCTCTAAATTAGGATTTTTTCTGAGGTCGAGGAAGGGCGGAAAATAAAAAGCGCAGCATCTATGTGAATATGTGAGCATTTTCATTTCAGCCTCCGGTATAGCATCGCGGTACGGAGAAAGGCCCTGGGGAAGGCCGGGTTGCTCGCGAAATGGAGATGTATATAGCTCGCAAGGGCGCTCCCTTTGCTGAACCCTTCTGGAAAGGTTTCAGGGCCGCCCCTGGCCATGTAACCCATGCCCACCCCCTTTGGGCCGGAAGCCATCTCCGAGTAATGGAACTCATGCCCCCGGACCGTGCCCCTCTTGAGGAAAGGGCACTCCTGCGTAAGAGAGACCTCCCTGTAGCCGAGCGCCTTTCTCCTGGAAAGAAGCCGCGTGGTCCAGGGAAAGACCCCTGCCATGCCGGACCTTTTACCCTCGCGCTCGATCGCCTTCCCGAGATACATGAGGCCGCCGCATTCGGCATATATGGGAAGCCCTTTTTTTGCAAGCACCCTTATTGAGTCCCTCAAGAATCTATTCGCTTCGAGGGCCGGGGCATGCAGCTCCGGGTATCCGCCTCCGATATAGAGGCCGTCAACGCCTTCGGGCAGCTTTTCGTCCCTTAAGGGGCTGAAGGGCAAGATATCCGCCCCGAGCCATACAAGGATATCGAGGTTCTCCTGGTAATAAAAGGAGAAGGCCTCGTCCATTGCGACAGCTATCCTGACCTTCCCGCCTTTAGCGGGCCGGGTTTCAGTAAAGCGCGCTACCTTCACACCCTGCTTAAGGAGCCTGTCGAGGTCGATGGAGGACTCAATGGCGAGCGCCGCCTTTTTTGCCGCTCTCCTTATGATATCCGGGTCTTCCGAGGCGGTCACAAGGCCAAGGTGCCTTTCCTTTATCCCGAGGGACTCGTCCCTCCTGATACACCCCAAGAGCTTTATACCCGAACCCCGGGGCATGGAGTCCATCAATATTTCAGCGTGCCTTGGGCTCCCGGTCTTGTTGAATATCGCCCATCTTATGTCCACTCCGGGGTCATACGCCTCGAAGCCCTTTATGACCGCGCCCATGCTGCGGGCGGCCTTCTCGGCGTTGGCAACGAGAAGTACCGGCACGCCGAGCGTCTTTGAAAGGTGCGCTGTTGAGCCTTCCTCGCTCCTGCCGTCCCTGCCGTCAAAGAGCCCCATGACGCCTTCTATTACCGCGCAGTCCGCGTCTTTTACCGCACGGGCGAAGGTCTCCCTTACGCCTTCTGCACCCATCATCCAGGTGTCGAGGTTATAGGAGGGGCGTCCGAGGACAGCCCTGTGGAGGCCGGGGTCTATGTAGTCCGGCCCGGCCTTGAAGGCCTGCACCTTGAGGCCCCGCTTCTTAAGCGCCTCCAATATGCCGAGGGTCACAAGCGTCTTTCCTGAGCCGCTCGCCGCCCCTGCCACGATGAATGCGGGTATCTTTCGGGTCTCTGACAAAGGAATCCTACCGGCTTACCAAGCTCGGCTTTAAGGCTGATCAAAAAGCTCCGGATGCGAGGCCCCCATTGGAACAGGGGAGCGAGTAACGAGGCGTACTTTTCGTGTACGCCTTCGTAGCCAGCGACGTAGCCTTCGACGCAGATGGATTTTTTGAGCAGCCTAGTATATTTCCGTGGGCCGCATATCCTGGTTCGGCCCCCCGTTAAGTAGCTTCACTACCTTCAGGCCGTCGTCCAGGTAGTCGATTACGTTGAGGCAGCCGAAGTCCTGCTCGATGCTGAAAAACCTTTCGAGCGGCAGGCCCATTGCCTCGCTCAAGACCACCCTGTTTACGCCCCCGTGTGCGACGACGCATACGGACTCGTGCCTGTGGCGGTCGAGTAGGGTGGCGAGGGCCGGGACCACCCTTGCCCGGAGCTCCACGAGGCTTTCGCCTTCCTTCACCTTGCTCGTCGCAAGGTCCTTGAAGCTGAAGTCCGCCTCCTCGGGGTATCTGGCTATGGCCTCCTCCCTCGTAAGGCCCTCCCACCTCCCGAGGTTAAGCTCGCGGAGGTCGTGCACCATGACCGGCTCGATCCCCAGGGCCTTGCCTATGATGCGCGCGCCCTTCACGGCCCTCTGGAGGTCGCTCGAATAGACCGCCTTTATGGGCTCCGTTGCGAGGAACTCGGACACCCTCCTCATCTGATCGACCCCGGTAGGGGTTATGTCGATATCGAAGTGGCCGTTATAGCGGTACTCGTGGTGGTTCACCACCTGTCCGTGCCTTATCAGGTAAAGCCTTGTGGCTCTCATATCCCAATGCCTCCGGTCGATCTCGTGCCTGCTATCGCGAGCGCCCCGATAAGGAAAAGGAGCTCGGCCATCTCGCTGTGGAAACCGAACACGTCACCCGTCACCCCGCCGAGCTTTCTTTTGAAGTATAGTGACGACATATAGATTATAACCCCGAGAAGAGCGAAAATGAGAACGGGAAACGGACCGGCGAACGGCGCGGCAAGGACGACCGCGAGCAACGTGGCCATAACGAGCACACCTTTCGTATTCCCGGCGAATGCCTCTCCGAGGCCGCCCGAGGGCCTCGCGTAGCCGGAGAACGCGGCAAGCGGCACCATCGCCCACCTCCCGAATACCGGAAATAGGAATATGGCCCAGGCCTTATCGCTTGAAGGAAGCTCGTGGAGCGAAAGGAACTTCAAAAGGATAATGAGCGTGACTCCTGCCGCGCCTATGGCGCCCACGGAGCTGTCGCGCATTATGCGGAGGATATCCTCCCTGTCCCTTCCGCCCGCGAGCCCGTCTATCGTGTCAGCGAACCCGTCCAGGTGAAGTCCCCCGTTCGTAAGGAGGAGGACCGGGATGAGGGAGGCCAGGGCCACACTCTCGGGCAGGAACGCCTTAAGGACGGAATACGCGACGACCAGTATAAGCCCCTGGAGCGCCCCGACTACCGGGAACCAGGCCATTGAGCGGGAAAGCTCCCGGGGCTCGGGCACACTTACGGGCTTCCCGATCCTGAAGATGGTAAGGAACTGGAGGGCTACTATGAATCCTTTCAATTTCTCTCCCGTTTTAATTAGCAGGCTGCCGGAAAACTCGGAATCACATTTTCAGGCTGCTCAAAAAGTTCAAGATGCAAGGAGTCGAAAAATGAGGAATGAGGCGTACTTTTTGGTACGCCGCAATGACGAATTTTGAAGACGACGCCGCAGATTGAGCTTTTTGAGCAGCCTGCTACGCGTTTTCTTCAGAGACGCCCGCGTCCCCGAAGGTCGCCATCTCGTTATACGCCCTTAAAGCGGCTTCGATGAGCGTTATGCCTATGGCCGCGCCAGTGCCCTCCCCGAGCCTCAAATCCAGGTCCACGAAAGGCTTAAGGCCCAGCCTTTCGAGCATCGCGCCGTGCCCCTTCTCCACAGACCTGTGCGCGGCGAACATGTACTGGGCGGTAACTGGCTCAAGCTCGCGTGCCATGAGAGCGCCCGCGGTGGAGATGAAGCCGTCCACCACGACAGGCACCCTTTTTGAGGCCGCGCCTATTACAAGCCCGGCTATACCCGCTATCTCCGCGCCGCCGAGCTTTGCGAGCACGTCGAGCGGGTCCGAGGGGTCGGGCCTGTTGACGGCTATCGCGTCCTCAATGACCTTCACCTTGTGCCTGAATATCGCGTGGTCTATCCCGGTGCCCCTTCCGGTTACCGCCTCCGGCGGAAGGCCCGAGAGCGCGGCTATTATGGCGCTCGCCGGGGTGGTATTCGCTATGCCCATCTCCCCTGTGCCGAATATCGCGCCCTTGCCGGCGTAATCCCTGGCAAGGGAAATGCCGACCTCAATGCAGTTTACCGTCTCTCCCCTGGTCATGGCCGGGCCCTTCCGGATATTCCGCGTGCCACGGACGACCTTCCTTTTAACCAGCCCCGGCGCGTCGTCGAAATCAAAGTCCACGCCTATGTCGACCACCACCACATCCGCGCCTGCGTGCCTGGCAAGGGCGTTTATCCCGGCCCCGCCCATGAGGAAGTTATGGACCATCTGCCGTGTGACTTCCTTCGGGAACGCCGATACCCCTTCGTCGGCCACCCCGTGGTCACCGGCAAAGGTGAAGATCGTTTTCCTGTCCAGACAAGGCCTGAGCTCGCCGGTTATTGCGACCATCCTTTTCGCGAACTCCTCGAGCCTTCCCAGGCTGTCCCTGGGCTTAGTAAGTGAGTCGAGCCGCTTCCGGGCCTCTTCGATGAGCCCGGCGTCGACCGGCCTTATGCCCCCGAGGGCTTCCTCAAACATCGACATCCGCCGTCTCCTTTTTATTTTTACCGAAGACCGCGCTCCCGGCAATGCCGCCGAGCGCGGTCATAGCGAGAAACAGGGCCAGGTACATCAACCTTTCCGGGCCTCCGCCTGCTTTTACGAGGAAGAAGACGGAGAGCGGAGACGCCGCGAGGACCGACCATACTATCGCGAGCCTTCTATTTTTCGCGAGCATCGCCCCGGCAAAAAAGCCCATTACGAAACCGGAAACCGGCGTGAGGAAGAGGTTGGCGAACGTCGAGGCCTCGGCCAGCATCGATTCGAAAAGGGCCCTCTCCGACTCTATCCGCGCCGCTGCCTCTTCCCTGGTCCTGCCCCTGAAAAAGGCCGCCACGAACCTGCCGTATGGGGTGATATTGAAAAAGGCCAGGGCCCAGGCGATTGCCGCGTTAAAGAAAACGAAGACAAGGTTTCCGCCGAAAACGGCGGCAAAGATGCGGGTTTTTGACGTCGCGCTCTTCGTCATTTCATTCTAAGGGGCAGGCCCGCCGCGAGAAACCATACCTCTTTAGCGGAGGAAGCCATCTCCTTATTGACCGCGCCCGAGAGGTCCCTGAACCTCCTTGCGAGCGCGTTCTCCGGCACTATGCCGAGTCCGACCTCGTTTGATACGGCGACCACGCTTGAGGCGGACTCTTTGCACGCCATTGCGAGCGCCCCTGCCTCGTCCAATATATCCCTGTCAGAAAGGCCCCGGGAGATTAAATTCGTTATCCACAGCGTAAGGCAATCTATTACCACGGCGCATCCCGGGCCGAGCGACGATACCCTCTTGCCCAGCTCCTTACCCTCTTCGATAGTCTCCCATTCCGCGCCGCGCTCCTCCCTGTGCCTCCGTATCCTCTCATCCATCTCCGGGTCGAGGGCCTCGGCTGTAGCTATGTAGACCTTCCTCCCGGGCAGGTTCGAGGCGAGGCCGAGCGCGAACGCGCTCTTGCCGGAACGCGCGCCGCCGATGACGAAAGAGAACTCTCCCGGCATCAGAACTCTATCCCCTTCCTCGCCTGCACCCCGTGGTCGAACGGGTGCTTTATCTTGAGCATCTCGGTTACGTAGTCAGCCGCCTTCACAAGCTCCAGGGGCGCGTTCCTTCCGGTAAGGACGACTTCGAGAGAGGCCGGCCTTGAATCGAAAAAGCCGAGCACGTCGTCAGCGCTTATCCAGCCGCCGTTCACGGCAGACATTATCTCGTCGAAGACCGCGAGGCCGTAGCCGCCTTCCGACAGCTTGTCCTTTGCCGCCTCGTAGGTCCCCACAACGGACGCCTTGACCGCCTGTAGGTCGGTCTTCCCGCCTGTGAACATGGGATGACGCACATCGGACCGGACAAGGTCCACCCCGAGACTCCTCAGGCTCTCCTTTTCGCCGGACGAGGCCTTCTCCTCCTTGAAGAACTGTATAAAAAGCACCTTCATGCCCTGGCCGGCGGCCCTGGCCGCGAGCCCCACAGCGGCGGTAGTCTTCCCCTTGCCTTCGCCGGTATAAATGTGAACCAGACCACGCTCCATGCGGACCTCCATTTACGGTCTCAAATGCCGGAAATGAGAAAACCCGGCCTTCTCTTCCGAAGGACGGGTCACGGGCAAGCCATGCGCCACAATCATGCTTCCAGCGCCTGCCGACCCTCTCCCTCGGAAGGTCTTCGAAAAAGCTCCGGCAGGTCTCCTGGCTCGCGGGTCTTCCTACTCCCTCGCCCTTCCCGGCCAAGGCCAGTGGATCCGCAAGGTTTCGTCGCCGCTCACAGTTGCGGGGCAGCTCCCGTTTTTACGGGAATTCCCTATTGGCCCGGCTGAGAGGCAGAAGACTTTTGAGAGAACCTTTTTGTAAAAAGGTTCTCTCAAACTCTTTTTGAAGGGGGTCTGGGGGAAACTTTCTACAGAAAGTTTCCCCCAAAAGGTTCTTCAGCCTCCAAGCGGGCACCGGTGCGTCGAGTTTCGCGTAAGGCTAACAGGTTGCCCGGGGGCAGTCAAGGGAAAAGCTTTTAAAGGCAACCTCTAAAAACTAGAGATTTTTCACGCACTCAAGGAAAGCCGGGAATAAAAAGCGGGGCATATATGATTAATATGTGAGCATCTTTATTCACGGCCTGACACAGAATCCGGGGAAAAGATCACTTTTTAGAGGTTGCCTACAGGTAGCGCCTGACCGCCTCGATGGCCCGGAACATGGCGTCCTCGCCGTGCGGCTCGATCGTGTAGACGGGGTCTTTAGTATATTTCGAGAGGAGGTCCATGAACCTTTCGAAGTCTATCGAGCCGTCGCCTATGGGGAGGTGGTCGTCGCGCTTTCCGTGGTTGTCGTGCAAATGGACCTCGGCGACCCTCGGGCCGAGCGCGGCGAACCATTCCTCGAAATCCACCTCCGAGAAGACCCTCATGTGGCCGGCGTCCAGGCAGATCCCCAGGTTCGGGGAGGGTAATTCATCCATGAGAAGCCTCAAGGTCGAAGGCTCCCTCTCGAATATGTTCTCCACGGCAATAACGGTACCTATGCGCTCTGCCCTTTTGACGAACTCAGGCCAGGTCTTGAGGCTCTGAGAGAGCCAGAGGTCCTTATCCCCCTTGTATTTGCGCTCGTGGTAGCCGGCATGGAGGACCACTGTCCTGGGCTTCAAAATCTCCACCACCCCGAAGAGCCTGTCATAAACGCCGACGGTCAGTAACCTCGTCTTCTCTTCCCTGCTCCCGGGGTTAAGGTCGATGTAAGGGCCGTGGACTGTAATCGTGAGCCCCTTTTCCGCGAAGGCGTCGCGTATGCGCTCAAGGTCCCTTGGCCTGGCCTCCTCGATGAAGAAGGCGTCCATGAATATCTCGGGGTTGATGCCCAGGTCCATGAGGCGTCCGGTCTTTTCGAGCAGATACGGATAGGGCACATGTACCTGCACTCTTTTCCTGTCTCCCATTACCTCGAGCACACCTTTCCGTCCGGACTCAAAATAAACATTAAACCTGAAATGATGGCCGGGCGCAAGCAATTCCGGGCGAACGGGTCCGTTCGCCCGGAGCCCGGCCCGCCGTCAATACATGCCCTGCTCCCCTCCCAGGCAGACTGCCTTAACCCCGAAAACGCTTGACTTTTCGCTATGTATACAGTATACATTAATATCAAATGGACTGTGTTCTTGCCGCAGGCGGCCGGGTACCAGGGCTCCCGGAAGGGCCCGCACGGCAAAAAGCGGGCGATTGGGTCTGCTTCCATCTTTAAAAAGCCCCGCCCCGGAGAGCAGGGAGGATTAACCCTGAATCTACCCACCAGAACCCGATTGACTGAAATGGAAAAGATAAAGGTGCTTGATTACCCGGTGGAGAGGCCCCTCACACTGAGGGAACGGATAGTGGACTTCATAAAGGACTCCATCGTCACAGGCCGCCTTAAGCCCGGCGAAAGGGTCCCGGAGCAGGAGATAGCCGCAAGCTTCGGCATATCGAGGACACCTATCCGCGAGGCCTTCCGCCAGCTCGAGAGCGAAGGCTTCATCTCGGTCGTGCCCAGGAAGGGCGCGGTAGTAAGCCCTATAACCGACAAGGACGTAAGCGAGTTCTACGAGATAAAGGGCCTCCTCGAGGGCTACGCCGCGAGGACCGCCTGCGGGAAGCTCTCGGACAAGGACATCGAGAGGCTCGAATCCCTTAACGCGAAGATGGAAAAATGCGCGGAAAGGGGCGACGTGAAGAACTTCTTCCGGCTCGACAACCAGTTCCACGACACCTTCCTAGTCTCCTGCGGGAATGACAAGCTCTGCGCCACGGTGCACCACCTTGTCCGGCAGTTCGAGAGGTTCAGGATAACCGCGCTCTCGCTCCCGGGCCGCATGTCCGACTCGGTGCGGCAGCACAAGGACATAATAGAAGCGTTCAGGCAGAAAGACTCGTCCCTCATAGAGTCGCTCGTGAGGGCGAACGCCGAGAGGGGCAGGGACGTGCTCGTAAACGAGATCACACAGAAGAGGGTCCAGGCATGAGTCTTATAACCAACCGCGAGGCGGCCGCGAGGCTCGCAAGGACCATAGTCTCCGACATAGCCATCTACAACAAGGAAAAGATCCTCGAAGGCATAAAGAACGACAACATCTTCGACCTCCTCGAAAAGGAGATCAACGAGGGGCTCGAGCTCTACAGGAGCAGGGTGGCCCCGGACCTCGACAAGAAGAACGGCCTGTACAACCGGGCCATCGTGGACATCCTCATAAAAAGGAACGGCAATATCGAGTCCGGGATCTGGTAGCCCCTTTTCGCTTTCTTCAAGGCCCCGCGCATGGTACCGGGCAGCCGCCCGTAAAACTCTCTCCCGCGGTCTGATTCTTTGATGGGAAAAATCAGCACCTTCACGGTAACGCCCGAGAAATCCCGGCAAAGGGTCGACGTATTTTTATCGTCCATGATGCCCGAAGTCACCCGTTCGCGCATGAAGGCCCTTTCGGAGGAAGGAAGGGTCCTTGTGAACGGGAAGCCCGTGAAGGCCGGGCACAAGGTCCGTGAAAACGATTCAGTACAGGTCTCCTTGCCGGAGCGGGCCCCGGAGTACCCGGAGCCCGAGGACATGCCCCTAGACATACTCTACGAGGACAAGGACATAATCGTCGTAAACAAGCCCGCGGGCATGGCGGTCCACCCCGGCGCCGGGAGGACAAGCGGGACTCTCGTGAACGCGCTCCTCCACCACACCGGCCCCGGCGGGCTTGCCTTGACCGGCGCGCCTCTCCGCCCCGGCATAGTGCACAGGCTGGACAGGGACACGACCGGGTCGCTCGCGGTCGCCAAAAACGACAGGAGCTATCTTTCCCTTGCAAGGCAGCTAAAAGAGCGTAGCGCGAGGAGGAGGTACATAGCGCTCGTCTGGGGCTCGTTCAAGGACGACGAGGGCTCGATAGACCTCGCCATAGGCAGGGACCCCGTGCAGAGGAAAAAGATCTCCACGAGGGCAAGGATAAAGAGGCGCGCGGTCACGAGGTACAAGGTGCTCAAGAGGTTCCCGCTCATGACGCTCCTTGAGCTAAGGCTCGAGACCGGGAGGACGCACCAGATAAGGGTGCATTTGAACGCCGTGCACCACCCCGTGGTCGGCGACCAGGTCTACGGGAAACGGGCCATTCCGCCCGCGCTCCCCAAGGCCGCTACGGACGTCCTCAAGGGCATAAGACGGCAGATGCTCCATGCCTGGTCGCTCGGCATAGAGCACCCGGCGACCGGCGAGCACATGGAGTTCAGGGCGCCGATACCGCCGGACATGCAAAGGCTCGTCAACGCGCTTGAAAAGGGATCGGAACCCGAATGCGGACACTTAACGGCATAACATACCTCTCGTCGCACGTATTCGACGAAGGGGTTGCCCACGGCTTCCTCACGAGGAAGGGGGGCGTAAGCGCGCCCCCGTATGAAAGCCTCAACTTCGGCGAGCGGGAAGCCGATAAGAGGGAACACGTCGACGAGAACAGGAAACGGGTGCTCGCCGCGTTCGGCGCGGGCTCGCTTTTTACTATAAACCAGGTGCATGGAGCCTCGGTCTTCCGCCTGGGGCCCGACGCCCCGCTTGCCCCGCCCGATGCGGACGCGATAATCACGGCAGAGGAAGGGGCCGCCATAGGCATACTCACAGCCGACTGCCTTCCGGTGCTCCTCTTCGACCCGGTGAACCGAGCGGTCTCCGCCGTACACGCCGGATGGAGAGGGACCGCGCTCGGGGTCACGCTCAATGCAGTAAGGGAGATGGGGAAGGCCTTCGGCACAAAGCCCCGCGACCTCAAGGCCGCCATAGGGCCGTCCATAGGGCCGTGCTGCTATTCGGTCGGCGAGAACGTCTACGAGGAATTCAGGGCAGAGGGCAGGTCGCTCGACTCGTTCATCTCGCTCGACGACGGCCTGAGGCTCGACCTCGGGGCCGAGAACATAAGCCAGCTCCTGAGCCTCGGCGTGGGGCAGCGTAATATAAGCGGCTCCGCCCCGTGCACGTCCTGCTCCGGGGACTTTTTCTCGTACAGGCGGGACCAGGGCAGGACCGGCAGGCAGCTGAGCTTCATAATGCTCGTGGCCCGCGGCGGGGCGGCAGGACGATGATAGTAGGCCTCACGGGCGGCATAGCCACCGGCAAGAGCCTGGTCTCGGCGGAGCTCAAGCGGCTCGGGGCAAAAGTCATCGACGCGGACGAGATAGCGCGCGAGGTGGTGGAGCCTGGAAAACCGGCCTATGTAGAGATAATAGCGGAGTTCGGAAGCCCGGTCCTTAACCCCGACGCTACCATCAACAGGAAGGCCCTGGCCGAAAGGGTCTTCTCCGATAAAGAGGCGCTCGCGAAGCTTAACGGGATCACTCATCCGAGAATACGGATGAGGATACGGGAGAGGATACGCGAGGAGATGGCCCGGGCAGGGACGGACGAGCTCGTGGTCATCGACGTGCCGCTCCTCCTCGAGGGGCCCTTGAAAGACGAGGTTGACAGGATAATAGTAGTCTATGCCGACGAGGAAAGACAGCTGGAGAGGCTCGCGAAAAGGAACGGCGCGTCAAGGGAGGAAGCTCTCCGAAGGCTTGCTTCCCAGATGCCCGTAAGCGAGAAGCTCAAGTACGCGGACTACGTGATAGATAATAACGGAGCGATAGAGGAGACCCTCTCCAGGGCGCGGGAGCTCTTCGGGGAGCTCGCAAGCGCCCTTAAAACCGGAAAAAAAGGCACTTGACAGCCCATTTCAGCCGTGTTAAAGTTGAGATACCTTTCAAAATATAGTTCAACATTACTGCTGCCCTCAAAGCTACAATCCGAAAGATTTAAGCCCAGAGGAAAACAAACCCATTACATGACCCGCTTCAAAATCGCAAAAGGCCTGGAGTAAGACCGCTTACCCCTATTTCATCTTCACAACACCCTTCACAGGAGTACATATGAACCTCAAGGAATTAAAGGAAAAAAAGATAAACGAGCTCACATCGCTCGCGAAGAAATATAACATAGAATCCGCGTCCAGCATGAGAAAGCAGGACCTCATCTTCGCGCTCCTCCAGTCGCAGAGCGAGCAGAACGGGATGATATACGGAGAGGGCGTGCTGGAAACGCTCCCGGACGGCTTCGGCTTCCTCCGCGCGCCGGACTATAACTACCTGCCCGGGCCTGACGACATATACGTATCTCCCTCGCAGATACGGAGGTTCAACCTCCGGACCGGCGACATAGTCTCGGGCCAGATACGGCCGCCCAAGGAGGGCGAGAGGTACTTCGCGCTCCTCAAGGTCGAAAAGGTAAACTACGAGGACCCCGAGGTCGCAAGGGACAAGATCCTCTTCGACAACCTCACGCCGCTCTATCCACAGGAAAAGATACACCTGGAATTGAAGAGCGAGGCAAAGGGCGCCCCGAGCGACATATCGATGAGGATAATGGACCTCTTCACCCCCATCGGAAAGGGGCAAAGGGGCCTCATAGTCTCCCCGCCCAGGGCCGGCAAGACCATCCTCCTCCAGAAGATAGCCAACTCCATTACCACGAACCACCCGGAAGTCGTCCTCCTCGTTCTCCTCATAGACGAGCGGCCCGAAGAGGTGACCGACATGCAGCGCTCCGTTAACGGCGAGGTCATAAGCTCGACCTTCGACGAGCCCGCGCAAAGGCACGTCCAGGTGGCCGAGATGATAATAGAGAAGGCGAAGAGGCTCGTCGAGCACCAGAAGGACGTCGTCATACTGCTCGACTCAATAACGAGGCTCGCGAGGGCCTATAACGCGGTAGTGCCGCCGAGCGGCAAGGTCCTCTCGGGCGGCGTCGACTCGAACGCGCTCCACAAGCCCAAGAGGTTTTTCGGCGCGGCGAGGAACATCGAGGAGGGCGGAAGCCTCACCATCATAGCGACGGCCCTCATAGACACCGGAAGCCGCATGGACGAGGTCATCTTCGAGGAGTTCAAGGGTACCGGCAACATGGAAATAGTCCTCGACAGGAAGCTCGCTGAGAGGAGGATCTTCCCGGCCATAGACCTCAACAAGTCGGGTACGAGGAAGGAGGACCTCCTCCTTACGAAAGAGGCGCTCAACAGGATATGGATACTCCGGAAGGTGCTCCAGCCTCTGAACCCCATCGAGTCGATGGAGTTCCTGCTCGATAAGATACAGAGCACGCCCAGCAACAAGGCCTTCCTAGATTCCATGAGCAGGTAGGCGCACCACGCTAAAAAAGAGGCAATCCAGGCCTGCCCGCGCCTTTTCGGGCGGGCCTTCCTTTTATGTTGAAATCCAGGCATATAGTTGCTATTATGTGCTATTACGCTTGGCCGGGAAGGGTCTTCCCCGGCATTTCCGCCCCCGGATAACGGGGCGGTATTAGCAGAGTTGCCGAAAAAAAACATTTGCTCGCCCGCACATCGAAAGAGATGGAAAGCGCTGCGAGGCATTATCAGGAGGGAAGAAGATGAAAGAGGGAATACACCCCGCCTACAACGAGACAAAGATACACTGCGCGTGCGGGAACGTGGTCGCAACCGGCTCGACGAAGAAGGACATATCGGTCGAGATATGCTCCAACTGCCATCCCTTCTACACCGGGGAGCAGAAATTCCTCGACACCGCCGGGAAGATCGAGAAGTTCAGGAAGAAGTACCAGAAGCACGCGAAACAGGCCTGAGCCCGGAGGTCCGGTGAAGGTTATCCTCCTCAGGCACACGCCGGAGCCGGAGAAGACCGTCGCCATGGCGGCCCGGCTCTGCTATTCGGACTCCGGCATCCGTGAGATTGAGGAGAAGGTCTCGGGGATCTCCATCGAGAAGTTCCTCGGGAAGATCCTCAAGATGGGGCACCTTTCGGTCCTTGAGCACGCCTCCTTTACCTTCGGCATAGAAGGCATCTCAAGGGCCACGTCTCACCAGCTCGTGCGCCACAGGCTCGCCTCCTATTCCCAGCAAAGCCAGAGATACGTGACCGCCTCCGCCCCGGAGTACGCGGTGCCGCACACAATCGCCTCGGACCCGGAAAAGAAAAAGCTCTTCGAAGGGGCCGTAAAGCGGGCCTACAGGGATTACAGGAAGCTCGTGGATATGGGCATCCCGGCAGAGGACGCGAGGTACCTTCTCCCCAACGCCGCCTGCACCAAGATAATAGTCACGATGAACGCCCGGGAGCTATTGCATTTCTTAAGCCTCCGCTGCTGCGAAAGGGCCCAATGGGAGATCCGCGAGATGGCCGTCGAGATGCTCCGGTGCGTTAAAAACGTAGCCCCGTTCATATTCAGGGACTCGGGCCCGTCGTGCGTTAGCGGCAAATGCTCCGAGGGCGAGATGACCTGCGGCAAACCCAAAGAGACCAGGGAAAGGTTCAGGAGCCTGTAGCCCGGCGGCGCGCTTCCTTTTCAGCCGTCCCGCGCAATCCGGCGCATGAATACGGGCCCTTTTCAGTATCCCGTTTTCCAAAGGGGGACTGAGGTGGATTAAAATTCAAGATTAATCTCCCCTGCCCCTCTTTAGAAATGAGGGGCACTTGATATTCCAAAATGATTGAAAAAAGACTTGAAGACATAGAAGCCCGGCACGCCGAGATTTCAGATATGCTGGCCCTCCCTGATGTGGCAGGAAACCCCGAGGTCTACCAGAAATACGCCAGGGAGCAGGCCGCTATCAATGATATAGTCGAGGCGTACAGGGAATTGAAGAGGCTCGACCGCGAACTAGCCGATAACAGGCAGATACTCGAAGGAAAGGACGCGGAGCTTAGGGAGCTTGCCAAAGAGGAGATACCGCTTCTCCAGGAAAAAAGGGAGGAGGTCTCAAAGGCCATTAAGATAATGCTCCTCCCAAAAGACCCCAATGACGAAAAGGGCATAATCCTCGAGATACGGGCCGGGGCGGGCGGGGAGGAATCGTCGCTCTTCGCCGGGGAGCTCTTCAGGATGTACTCGAGGTACGCCGAGCAGCGCGGCTGGAAGGTCGAGGTCATGAGCTCAAGCCCCACGGGCCTTAACGGCCTTAAGGAGGTCATAGCCTCCATAGAGGGCAAGGGCGCGTACTCGCGCTTCAAGTACGAGAGCGGGGTGCACCGCGTGCAGAGGGTCCCGGAGACAGAGGCATCCGGCAGGAGGCACACCTCCACCGTGACGGTCGCGGTCATGCCCGAGGCCGAGGACGTCGAGGTCGACATCCGCATGGACGACATAAGGGTCGATACCTTCAGGTCGGGCGGGCACGGAGGACAGAACGTCAACAAGGTCGAGACCGCCGTCCGCATGACCCACATCCCCACGGGCGTGGTCGTGGCCTGCCAGGAGGAGAAGAGCCAGCACAAGAACCGGGAGAAGGCCTTCAAGGTATTGAAGGCCCGGATACTCGACATGAAGATACAGGAGCAGCAGAAAAAGATCGCGGCGGACAGGAAAACCCAGGTCGGCACCGGCGACAGGAGCGAGAAGATACGGACCTACAACTTCCCGCAGAACAGGGTCACGGACCACAGGATAGGGCTTACGCTCCACAGGCTAACCGAGGTCATGGAGGGCGACCTCGACGAGCTTACGGACAGCCTCATAGGCTATTACCAGACCGAGGCCTTGAAGGAGCAAGGAGCGGCCTGAAGCAACAAGGACCTTTTCCGCACTACCGTGCGGTTTTGAGGGTAAGGCTCGCTTGCTAGCCTCCTCCCCCACCCCGTGAACGGGCCCCTTAAGTCGCTTCGCTCCTGGCTTCCCCGGCCCGTTCACGCTCCGCCTCCCTTATGCAGCGCTCGCCTTACCCTCCGGGGTTTGTTTCAAGACAAAAAGAATCTCACTCGTTTTTGTTTTCTGCATTTCAAACCACCACGGGGCATAAGGCGGAGCGAACATAGGGTTGGAGGAGGGGCGGGCGAGGCGGGGCAGCAGGAGCGAGGCCAAAGGCCGAGCGACTTAAGGGCCGAGCCCGGAGGATGGAGGCGGAAGGGAGCGGAGCCTTATGCCCAAAAAGAGCGCGACAGCGCGATAAAGGGCTTTTTGCAACAAGGCTTAGTACAAGATTCTTCGGTCGCTAACACTCCCTCAGAATGACGAAAAAATCAGAAAGGCAGAGGCCGGGCAACATGGCGGTCTGAACGCATGGACTGCCCCCGTAAGGGTGAAACCCTCAAAAGTCTTAAATCGCCCTACCCTTCAAAAAGTTTTCAAATTCTTTCGTTCCATGATATTAATATCCGATATCCGGCAGGACATAATACCAAAAAGGGCTTTTTTCTGAGATGGATAAGATACTAATCAGGGGCGGCAGGCGCCTCGTAGGGGAAGTCACGGTAGGAGGGGCGAAGAACGCTGTTCTGCCGCTCATGGCCGCATCTCTCCTCGTAGACGGCTGGATGACGATAACGAACGTCCCGAGGCTCAGGGACATAGACACCTTCAAGGTGCTCCTTGCCCACCTGGGCTCCGAGATATCCGGAGACGACGGGAACCGTACCTTGCGGATACGGACAAGGGACGTGGCCGCCCCCGAAGCCCCCTACGAGCTCGTAAAGACGATGCGTGCCGCCGTCCTCGTCCTCGGGCCGCTTGTCGCCCGGTTCAAGAGGGCAAGGGTGTCGCTGCCCGGCGGGTGCGCAATCGGGGCGAGGCCCATAGACCTGCACTTGAAAGGCCTTAAGGCCATGGGCGCGGAGGTCGAGATAGAGCACGGGTACGTGACCGTCTCAGCCGAAAGGCTCAGGGGAGCCAAGATTTACATGGACACGGTCACGGTCACGGGCACCGAGAATCTCATGCTCGCGGCCGTCCATGCCGATGGCACCACCATATTGGAGAACGCGGCCCTTGAGCCCGAGGTCGTATGCCTCGCGGACGCGCTTAACGCCATGGGAGCGAGGATAACCGGGGCCGGGACTGACACCATAAAAATAGAAGGGGTCGAGAAGCTACACCCCGTAGAGACGAGGGTCATACCGGACAGGATAGAGGCGGGCACCTTCATGGTCGCCGCGGCCATGACCAAGGGCAACGTCCTAATAAAGGACTGCCCGCACGAGCACCTCCATGCCCTTAACCTCAAGCTCAAGGAAGCTGGCACGGAGATAATCCAGGAGGACGGGGGCGTAAGGGTCATAGGCGACATACCCATAAGGAGCGTGGACGTTAAGACCCTCCCCTACCCCGGCTTTCCGACTGACATGCAGGCCCAGGTCATGGCCATGATGGCCGTTGCGAGCGGCCTTTCGGTAATAACCGAGACGGTATTCGAGAACAGGTTCATGCACGTGGGAGAGCTTAAGAGGATGGGCGCGGACATAACCATAGACGGCAGGAGCGCTGTCGTGAAGGGCGTAAAAAGATTGAGCGGCGCGCCCCTCATGGCCACGGACCTCCGCGCGAGCGCCTCCCTCATATTGGCCGGGCTTGTGGCAGACGGCCTTACCGAGGTATCTCGGATATACCACCTGGACCGCGGGTACGAAAAGATAGAAGAGAAGCTTATGGCGCTGGGTGCGGACATAGAGCGGATAAAAAGCAAGGAGACCGCAGCCAGGGCCTCGAACCACGCAAAGGCGGAGGCGTGATGCCGGGCCGTGACGTACTTACCATAGCGCTCCCCAAGGGGCGGATACTCAAAGAGGCGGCCTCGCTCTTCAAGGCCGCTGGCGTCGACATCACCCCAGTGATGCAGGACGACCGGAGGCTCATCTTCGAGGACATCGCGGACGGCCTCAGGTTCATGGTCATAAGGAGCCAGGACGTGCCCACGTACGTGGAGTACGGGGCAGCTGACATAGGCATCGCCGGTAAGGACGTGCTCCTTGAGCAGGCAAAGGACCTCTACGAGCCGCTCGACTTGAACATAGGCGTGTGCAGGATGATGGTCGCCGAGCCTGTCGAGCTCTCTGCCAGGGACAACCCCAAGCAGTGGACGCACATAAGGGTCGCGACCAAGTACCCGAACATCACCATGAACCACTTCTTAGGCAAAGGCATCCAGGTCGACATAATAAAGCTCTACGGCTCCATAGAGCTTGCGCCGCTCCTCGGCCTCTCCGAAAGGATAGTGGACCTCGTGCAGACTGGCGAAACCTTGAGGAAAAACGGCCTCACCGAGGTCGAGCACATAATGCACATCTCGTCGAAGCTCGTCTGCAACAGGGCAAGCCTGAAGACCAAGCCCAGGCGCGTAAAGGAGCTCGTGGACGCGCTCGGGAGGTCGGTCGCGCAGAACGGACGGTCCGCCGTAAAGTCATGAAGATAGTGTCTTCCAGTGACAAGGGATTCAGGACGCTCCTCGCCTCCATACTCCGGCGCGGCGACGAGGACACCTCCGCAGTCGAGGCCGCGGTAAAGGATATAATCAGCGCGGTAAAAACGCGCGGCGACAAGGCCCTCGTAGACTATACAAGCAAGTTCGACAGGGCCGACATCGGCGGGAGGATAGAGGTCCCCAGGGCCGAGATAAAAAAAGCGGCCCGGTCCGTGCCGAAAAAAGAGCTCGAACTCATTGAGCTTGCCGCCTCGCGCATAAGGGCCTTTCACGAGCTCCAGAAAGAGAATTCGTGGTTTACGACGAGCCCGGACGGGACACTGCTGGGCTCAAAGGTAGCGCCCCTTGAGCGCGTCGGCATATACGTGCCGGGCGGCAAGGCGGCCTATCCTTCGACCGTCCTCATGAACGCCATCCCCGCGCGTGTCGCCGGTGTGGGCGAGGTCGTTATGGCCACTCCCCCGGGTAGAAACGGCATAAACCCGCTCGTCCTTGCGGCAGCCGACATTGCCGGGGTAGACAGGGTCTTCAGGGCGGGCGGGGCGCAGGCAATAGCCGCCCTCGCCTACGGCACCAGGACCGTGCCGAGGGTCGATAAGATTACCGGCCCGGGCAACATATATGTCGCCACGGCAAAAAGGCTCGTCTTCGGCGCGGTCGATATCGACATGATAGCCGGGCCGAGCGAGATACTAATAATAAACGACGGCACAGGCGACCCGTCCTGGATCGCGATGGACCTGCTCTCGCAGGCTGAGCACGACGAGTTAGCGTCGTCCATACTCGTAACCACCTCGCGCCGGATGGCAAAGGAGGTATCGGAAGAGGTCGGAAGGCAGATCAAGAAGCTAAAAAGGAAAGAGATAGCCGGGGCCTCGATAGAACGCTACGGCGTCATAATAACGGCAAAAGACCTTGCAGAGGCTGCGGACATATCGAACGGCATAGCGCCAGAGCACCTGGAACTTTTCGTCGAGCGGCCTTTCGAGCTTCTCGGTTCCATTAAAAACGCCGGCGCGGTATTCCTCGGCCACTACACGCCCGAGGCCGCAGGGGATTATATCGCGGGCCCTAACCACACGCTCCCTACAGGCGGCACGGCCCGCTTCTCATCCCCGCTGGGGGTGTACGATTTCGTAAAGAGGATGAGCGTTGTAAGCTTCTCGCGCTCTTCCTTCGAGAAGCTCGGGGGGAGCGTAAAGAGGTTCGCGGACCTCGAAGGGCTCGAGGCCCACGGCCTGAGCGCGGCAAAGAGGCTCGGGCCGGGAAAGAAATCATAATAATGTCATTCTGAGGGGCGACGAAGAATCACTGAGCTTATTGACTCGCCGGCCCGGAGATTCTTCACTTCGTTCAGAATGACCTTTTATCTCTGATACGGAGTGCAATCATGGCCCGCAAGGCGAAGATCGCAAGAAAGACCCGGGAGACGGACATAACCATCGAGGTAAACCTTGACGGCTCGGGAAAAGCGGACGTAAAGACGCCGCTCCCGTTCTTCGACCACATGCTCGCGAACATGGCAAGGCACGGCCTCCTTGACTTGAAGGTCCGCGCAAAGGGCGACATAGAGGTAGACTTCCACCACACGGTAGAGGACGTGGGCATAACCCTCGGCGAGGCCGTAAGGAAGGCCCTTGGGAAGAACGCCGGGATAAGGAGGTGCGCCTCCGCGACCGTGCCCATGATGGACTCGCTCTCGACAGTCGTGCTGGACGCAAGCAACAGGCCCTATTTCAAGTTCAACCAGACGAAGGCCTCTTTCTCGGTCAACGAGGTCTACTCCTCGGTCAAGGGCAATACCGTAGAGAAGACCTTCGACATGGGCCTCATGAAGGAGTTCATGAAGGCCCTCTCGAACAGCGCCGGGCTCGACCTCCACATAACCCTCCACTACGGGGAGGACATCCACCACGCGATAGAGTCCGTGTACAAGGCCCTGGGCCGGGCGCTCGGCGCGGCGACTGCCATAGACCCCAGGATAAAAGGGGTGCTCTCTACAAAGGGCAAGCTCTGAGGAGCCGCCCTCCGCGTTCCCATACAAGATTCGATTATGATAGCGATAATAGATTACGACATGGGGAACCTCCGAAGCGTTGCCAAGGGCTTCGAAAGGGTCGGCGCGAATGCGCTTGTGACCAGGGACAGCCGCGCCATAATGGACGCGAGCCATTTGGTGCTTCCGGGTGTCGGAGCGTTCAAGGACTGCATGAGGAACCTGGAGGAATACGGGCTGGTGGAGCCCATCCTAAAATCCATAGAAAAGGGAAAGCCGTTCCTCGGCATATGCCTGGGACTTCAGCTCCTTTTCGAGGAATCCGAGGAGTTCGGCCCGCATAAGGGCCTCGGGGTCATAAGGGGACGGGTGAAGCGATTTCCCGCCGCACAGGGGCTCAAGGTGCCGCACATGGGCTGGAACGAGGCCAGGAAAAAGAAGGGCTCGGCCCTTCTCGAAGGGATAGAGGACAATTCCTTCTTCTACTTCGTGCACTCGTACTACGCCTCTCCGGAGGACAGGTCGGTGGACCTTACCACCACCGAATACGGAGTGGAGTTCACGAGCGCGATAGAGCGGGATAACGTCATGGCCTGCCAGTTCCACCCTGAAAAGAGCCAGAAGACGGGCCTCAAGGTGCTCGATAATTTCAGCAGGATGCGCTAAAGGGAGGCAGGAAATGATAATTTTCCCTGCAATAGACATAAAGAACGGCAGGTGCGTGCGCCTTACGCAGGGCCGGATGGAGGACGAGACCGTCTACTCGGACGAGCCCTGGGAAGTGGCGAAGAGGTGGGAGTCCCTGGGCGCGTCGGTCATACACCTTGTCGACCTTGACGGCGCGGTCGAGGGCAATGCCCGGAACCTGCCTGTCATAAAGAAGATAATCTCCAACATAAAGATTCCCGTGCAGATAGGCGGCGGCATAAGGGACGTAAAGACCGCAGAGACCTATGTATCCATCCCAGGCGTAAAGAGGATCATAATCGGCACGGCGGCCTACGAGAACCCGGCGCTCGTCCACACCCTCACCCGCAAGTACCCGGGGAGGGTCGCGGTCGGCATAGACGCGAAGAACGGGAAAGTGGCCATAAAGGGGTGGGTCACCGTCACCGACGAGCGGGCTTCCGAGTTCGCTAAGAAGCTCGAAGGCGCGGGGGTCGCCTGCATCATCTACACCGACATCTCCCGTGACGGGATGCTTGCCGGGCCGAACGTAGAGGCGACGAGGGAGATGGCCGAAAGCGTGAATATCCCGGTCGTGGCCTCGGGCGGCATATCGGCCATCGCGGACATCGAATCATACAGGGGCGTGCCCCTCGAGGGCATGATCATCGGCAAAGCGCTCTATTCCGGCGCAATCGACCTCGGAGAGGCGATAAAAGCCGCGGGAAATCTTTAGCAGCTTGATGAAGAACTCTATTTTTATTCAGGCTGCTCAAAAAGCTCCAGATGCGAGGCGTCGAGGAGCGAGGAATGAGGCGTACTTTTCGTGTACGCCGCAGTGACGAGTGACGAAACAACGACGCAGATGGACTTTTTGAGCAGCCTATAGATGCTTACCAAAAGGATAATACCCTGCCTGGACGTCAAGGACGGCCGGGTGGTAAAGGGCGTAAGCTTCCTCGAGCTACGGGACGCGGGAGACCCTGTCGAGTCGGCCAAGGCCTACGAGGAGCAGGGCGCGGACGAGCTCGTCTTCCTCGACATTACCGCCTCGCACGAGGAGAGAAAGACCATCCTCGACGTGGTCGAGAAGACGGCCTCCGAGGTCTTCATGCCGCTTACCGTGGGCGGCGGCATAAGGACGCTCGGCGACATAAGGGAGCTTCTGCACGCCGGGACAGACAAGGTCTCGATAAATACGACCGCGGTCGAGGACCCGGACTTCGTAAGGCGCGCCTCCGAGCGCTTCGGCAGCCAATGCATAGTCGTCGCCATAGACGCGAAGAGAGCGGGCAACGGCTGGGAGGTCTTCACCCACGGCGGGAGGAAACCGCGCGGCCTCGACGTTGTAGAATGGGCGCGGAAGGTCGAGTCCCTCGGCGCCGGGGAGATACTCCTTACGAGCATGGACAGGGACGGGACCAAAGACGGCTACGACCTGGAGCTTACGAGGGCAGTTTCGCTTGCCACCTCCATACCGGTCATCGCATCTGGCGGGGCAGGCACACTGGAGCACATGTACGAGGCGTTCGAGGCCGGGCTCGCGGACGCGGCGCTCGCGGCCTCCATCTTCCACTTCGGGGTCTTCACCATACCGGAGACAAAGGAATACCTTAAGAGGAAGGGCGTAAGGGTGCGCCCGCCCGGGAAGGGATGAAAAAAAAGAACGACGGGTTCCTTAAATTCATCATAGCCTACAAAATCGTCCTCGGGATAGCCGAGGTGGCCGTGGGCTTGAGCATCTACAGGCACCTCGGGGCGGACGTCCAGGAGGCCCTGACCGTAATGGCAGTGAACCTCAACCTCGACGCCGACAACAGGTTCATAGGCGCGGTCATAAGCAGGGCCGGCATGATGGGAAGCGGGACCCTGAAGCTCATGGTCGGGGTCGTCCTCTTCCTCGGGGTGCTCAACTTCTTCGAGTGCGCGGGCCTGTACTTGAGGCAGCGCTGGGCCGAATGGACGACCGTCTTTACGACCGGCATATTCATACCCTTCGAAATATACGAGATATTGGACGAACCGACCCTTTTCCGGACGGCTATCCTCGCGATAAACATAGCTATTGTCTACTATCTCGCCAAGCACAAGGAACTTTTCGGCAGGCGTCCCCGTGCCGCGCACAACCCCCGTAAGCCGTCTTATACCAATCCCGCCAGCAAATAAAACTTGCGCATTCCCGGCTGAAATAGTATAAAATCTGTTTCCATAAGTGCATAGGGGCTATGCACCCGGCCGCTGCTTCGAGAGTGCCGGCCTATATCAACCACCACCTTGTCCCGTAAAAACGGGAACAGACCCGCTCGAATTAGCGGGGGACCAGAAGGAGGAAACATGAACAGGTACGAAACGGTCTGCATTGTCCGGCCCGACATTGCAGAGGATGCCATAAAAGGCATCATCCAGAAGGCCTCGTCGTCGCTCGAAGGCGCCGGCGGGACCGTGGTAAGGGTCGACGAATGGGGGAGGAGGAAGCTCGCCTATCCCATTCAGAAAAAGGGAGAGGGCTACTATTTCGTCCTCCAGTACACGAGCTCGCCCGAGGCCAGCAAGGAAGTCGAAAGGCTCTTCAAGTTGAGCGAGGACGTGCTCCGTTACCAGACCATCAGGATCATCGCCACAAAGAAGGCTGAGGAGAAGACGGCGGCAGAGGCCCCGGCGGCCGCTGCCGAAGCAGCCCCGGCGGAAGGAGGTCAGGCAAATGGCTAACGAAAGACCTGAGAGGCCCGAAAGGCCTGAAAGACCCTCAAGGCCGGGCGGCGGCAGGCCTGACAGGCGCGAAGGCGGACGCCCCGATAGAAGGCCCTACCACAAGAAAAAAGTCTGCCGCTTCTGCAAGGACAAGGCGCTGGCGATGATAGACTACAAGGACGCAAAGGCCCTGCGGCCTTTCGTGACGGAAAAGGGCAGGATAGTCCCGAGGAGGATTTCCGGGACCTGCGCCAAGCACCAGAGGATGGTCAGCAACGCCCTGAAGAGGGCGCGTAACCTCGCCATCCTGCCGTTCACGACTACCAGCATATAGGAGCTAATGTCATGAGGGTGATACTTAAAAAAGACATGGATAACCTCGGGGCATTCGGCGACGTGGTCAAGGTGGCCCCGGGATATGCAAGGAACTACCTCATACCGCAGGGCATCGCGGCAGAGGCCAACAGGAGCAACTTGAGGCAGTTCGAGGCGGAGAAGGATGCGCACCTCCGTAAGCTCCAGGCGAAAAGAGAAAAGGCCGAGACGCTGAAAGCCAGGCTCGACGCGGTCTCATTGAGCTTTACGAGGAAGACATCCGAAGAGGACAAGCTCTTCGGCTCGGTCACGGCTCACGACATCGAGGAAGGGCTCAAGGCCCAGGGCTTCGAGTTCGAGAGAAAGGACATCGTGCTCGAAGAGCCCATAAAGAGCCTCGGGGAGCACGCGGTGAAAGTAAAGCTCCACCCCGGCATTTCAGCGGAAGTCAAGGTCAGCGTCCTTAAAGAAGAATAACCTCCCAACTTGGGCCGCCGCCCAGGCGGCGGCCCTTTTTTTCTCCCCATGGCTATTCAGGCACCGAAAGAGATCGCCACCCGCAGGGTGCCGCCGCACAACATCGAAGCGGAGCAGTCGGTCCTCGGCGGCATACTCCTTGAAAAAGACTCCATAAACAAGGTCCTCGAAGTCCTTTCCCCCGACGGCTCGGATTTCTACCACGACGCGCACGCGAAGCTATTCAAGGGCATGGTCAAGCTCTTCGAGAAGACGACGCCCATTGACGTCGTGACCCTATCGGACCTCTTCAAGGGCTCGGACGAGCTCGCGTCCGTAGGCGGACTGCCCTACATAATCGAGCTCGTTGAGACCACGCCCACTGCCGCCAACATCATGTACTACGCCCGGATCGTAAAGGGCAAGGCGGTGGTGAGGCGGCTCATAGGCGCGGCGACCGAAATCGCCACCCTGGGGTACGAGGGGGTCGAAAACCCAGACGACTTCGTTGACCAGGCCGAGCAGAAGATATTCCAGATATCCCAGGACAGGACCAAGAAGTCCTTTTATGCGTTAAAAGACCTCATAAAGGGCGCCTTCGAGTCCATAGAGAAGCTATACGAGAGGAAGAGCCACGTTACTGGCATCTCCACGGGCTTCAGGGAGCTCGACAAGCTCACAGCGGGGCTACAGGATTCCGACCTCGTAATCATAGCCGGAAGGCCGGGCATGGGGAAGACCTCCTTTGCCCTGAACCTCGCCGAGAACGCCGCTATCGACGCGAACGCCCCAGTCGCCGTCTTTTCGCTCGAGATGAGCAAGGAGCAGCTCGTCCAGAGGATGCTCGCCTCAAGGGCCAGGATAGACCTCCAGAAGCTCAGGAACGGGTTTCTGAAAGACGAGGACTGGGGAAAGCTCACGACAGCCGTGGGCACCCTGTACGAGGCGCCCATCTACATAGACGACACGCCCGCGCAGACCGTCCTAGAGATGAGGGCAAAGGCCCGCAGGTGGAAAGAAGAGTTCGGCCTCAGGCTCATAATGGTAGACTATTTGCAGCTCATGCGCGGCAGGAAGGGCGCGGACAGCCGCGAGCAGGAGATATCCGACATATCGCGGTCTTTAAAGGCCCTGGCAAAGGAGCTGCACGTGCCTGTTGTGGCCCTCTCGCAGCTTTCGAGGCGGGCTGAGCAGCGCGAGGGGAGCGTTCCCCAGCTATCGGACCTCCGCGAATCAGGGGCGATAGAGCAGGACGCGGACGTCGTAATGTTCGTCTACAGGGAAGGCGTCTACAAGAAGTGCGAGTGCCCTGCGGACCTATGCACCTGCGGCGTGAGGAAGAGCGCGGAGATACGGGTCGAGAAGCAGAGGAACGGCCCCACCGGGGTAGCCAGGCTCACCTTCATGAACGAGTACACCCGGTTCGAGGACCAGGCCCCGCACGAGTACGACATACAGGGCGAGTGGGTGGAGTAGTGTTAACGCGTGATAATAAAAAATCTCAAATAGAATTCATTAAGAGAACCGCGATAATCGCCCTTTTTTCTGACGATCATCTCATGAATATATTTGTCTTGAAAGGAGGTAACGCCATTGATTTAATTCTGAATATCAATGAAAGGTCTTCAATGGATCTGGATTTTTCAATTGAAAACGACTTTTCAGAAGAAGAACTTGACCAAATTAAATTGAGAATCGAGCGTACTCTTGAGAATACTTTCAAAACACATGGATTCGTAGTCTTTGATTTGTCTTTTCAGAAAAGGCCGGAGATCATTCCGGATAGCATTAAAGAATTTTGGGGCGGCTATCAAATTGAATTCAAAGTAATAGACATGGTAAAAAAAGGGTTCGCAAAAAATTTGAATGATTTGAGAAGAAGGGCAGAGATTATCGGCAATAAACAGCAGAAAAAAATCAAAGTCGATATCAGTAAATATGAATATTGCATTCCGAAGATCGAAAAAGAGATCGACGGCTATACGATTTACATATATTCTCCTGAAATGATTGTATGCGAAAAACTACGCGCAATATGCCAGCAAATGCCTGAATACATTGAAAAAACAGGCAACAGAAAACCATCGGCCCGCGCCAGAGATTTCTTTGATATCTATCATGTTTCAAAAAATTTTGGAATTGATTTGGCTGAGGAGGAAAATTCGAGACTACTTAAGCTCATTTTTGAAGCAAAACGAGTTCCTTTACATTTAATTGGACAAATAGAAAAGGAAAAAGAATTTCACAGTCACGACTTTATTGCTGTCAAAGATACGGTGAGAAGCAACAAAATAGAAGATTTTGCTTTTTATTTCGAATACGTTGTTAACATGACCAAAGGATTAAAACCCCTTTGGGAAATATAACTTCCAAGTCTTTGAATATTCCATTTCATGCATCTGATAAGTCAGATAAAAATCATATTTGATTTCAAATTTTCTCATAAGATTAATTTGAGTCTCTGAATATTTGCCAGTCCGCTCCAGATAGAATCCAACGGCCTGATGATACGGATAAATATAATTCAGTTGTTTTAAAACAGCAGAAAGCTTATTGACAGAAACCCTTTCACTTGCCGATCTATACGCATTAAGTACTTCGAAAACTCCACCTGAGTAATTAGGCCTTACTACTATATCAATCAGAGTTCTCTCAATGTCAGTAATTGGCAATAAGCTCGCCCCCACCTCCATGTCGATTACACTCAAACTGCCGGTATGCATGCCATTTAAAATACAGACCTTTTTGCCGTCAAATTCCGCAATATTGTTCGATTGGCGTGGTCTTTTTTTAAAAGCCAGGTCAATACGGTTTTGTTCCAAATTGCCTTCTTGTCGAATTTTGGGCGGTTGTTCGAAATTTAGATAAATTGTATTTGGTATTTGCTCCGTCAAGTCGTGCAAAAACATCGCGGTATAGTGTGAAAAATATGCATTTGGTTTTAACGACAAAACAAGTTCAAAAATTGATGCTTCTCCCAAGCTGTACCTTATTATATTTCTTGACGGAAAGCTGAACCTGAGTTCCTTTAAGCCAATGTTATCGATTAAAAAAGCTATGAATTTCTGAACAGTAATTGATTCTGGCAGCTCCCACGCGACCCTATTCAGATTCATATGACCTTCGATATTGGCGCGGGTCATCACTCGCGATGCGTTCTCAAAAAAGCTTTTTATCTCAGGTAATTTTTTTCTGGTTTTTTTCATTCTCAATCAAGATACACTTCCATCATGTTATATATATGGAAGTGCCTATTATAGAGTATATGTAGTATATATACAACATATACTCGGCATCTAACGATTGCCATAGGTGAGTATGTTGTATATATACATCATACTCACTGAATAGCCACAGGTCAAACTAAAAAAACAATGAAACCAACCACTTCAAAAATGACTTGCCATACTTGACAGGCATGGTGTTGTATATATACTACACCATGCCAAATCCTACAATGAAAAAATACGCAGAGATAGCCGTGGCCCTTCCGGTCGAGACGACCTTCACCTACAGCGTCCCGGAGGAGTTGGCGGGAGAGGCGGCCCTGGGAAAGCGCGCCCTCGTGCCCTTCGGGAGGCGGCTCGTGACCGGATACATCATAGGTCTCCATGCCGCCCCTCCCGCAGGGATAAAGGAGATAAAGGCCGTCTCGGACATACTCGACGCCTATCCTCTTTTCGACGAAAAGCGCCTCAAGTTCTTCAAATGGCTCTCCTCATATTATTACGCGCCCCTCGGCGAGGCGCTCTCTCTCATACACCCCGGGGCCGCCAACCTCAAAAGCTCCCGCTTTATACGGGCCTCCGCGGACGTGGAAGTCCCGAGCGGGCTCTGCCGGCTTGAGGCTTCCATACTTGAAGCGGCTGCCGGGAAGGGCGTCTCGGTCTCGGCATTGAAAAAGAGGTTCAGCGGAAAACCCGTATATAGCGTCATCTCGAGACTCGGGAAAAAGGGCCTCATAATCGAGGAAGATTCAATCGAGGGCGGCGGCTCGAAAAAGACCGAAAGGCTCGTGAAGCTGCTGGACCAGGGGGCCGCCGAGGCCGTCAAGGCCCCTCTCCAGAAAAATGTATTGGCTTTCCTTGACGGCGCTGGCGGCGAGGCAACGATGGGGGCGCTCGTTGACGGGCTCGGAAACGGCGCAAGAAACGCTGTGGCGAGGCTTGCGGAAAAGGGCATGGTGAAGATAGAGGAGCGCCGTGTCCACAGGGACCCCTTTTCTGCCATAGCCCCGAGACAGGTCCTGTTCGAGCCCAATGCCGAGCAGAAGGCCGCTATAGACAGGATAGCCGAGGCCATCGGCACGGGCGGCTACAGCCCCTTCCTCCTCTACGGCGTGACCGGGAGCGGGAAAACGCTCGTGTATCTCAAGGCCCTGCAAAAGGCGGTGGAGGCAGGGAAAAGGGCCATCATCCTCTCGCCGGAGATAGCCCTCACGCCCTGGCCCGCAGCCTACCTTAGCGCCCTTTTCCCCGGAAGGGTAGCGCTCGCGCATAGCGGCCTTTCCGAAGGCGAGAGGCTTGACGAGTGGCAGAAGGCGGTGGAGGGCAGGGCCGACATAGTGGTCGGGGCGCGCTCGGCCCTTTTCACGCCTTTAAGCAGCCTCGGGCTCATCATAGTGGACGAGGAGCACGAGACCTCCTACAAGCAGGAGGACGGGGTAAGGTACAATGCGCGCGACTCGGCCCTCATGCTCGCAAAGCACCTGGGCATAACGGTGGTCCTCGGCTCGGCTACGCCTTCCATAGAGACCTTCCATAACGCAAACACCGGGAAGCTTGCGCCGCTCGTCATAACGAAGAGGGTGGATTCAAGGCCGCTCCCCACGATGGAGCTTGAGGACATGCGGGGGAAAAAAGAGGTCGTCTCAGAGAGGCTCTCCTCACTCCTTTCCGAGACCCTGGCCTCGGGAATGCAGTCGCTCCTTTTCCTCAACAGGCGCGGGTTCGGAAGCTCCATAATATGCAAGGATTGCGGAAGGCGTTTCGAGTGCCTGAACTGCTCGGTGCCCCTTACGCTGCATAAGGGAAAAAGGAAGCTCCTCTGCCACTACTGCGACCTCTCCATTCCGGCGCCCTCGCTCTGCCCGGACTGCTCCGGGGCAAACCTCGCCTCGATCGGCGCTGGGACCGAGAGGGTCGAGGAGGAGGTCCTGCGAATCCTGCCTGAGGCCCGCGTCGGCAGGATGGACCGGGACACCGCATCGCTTAAAGGGGCAGCGAGGAGGATAATCGGGGAGGTGGAGGATAAGAAACTCGACGTCCTCATAGGCACGCAGATGGCCTCGAAAGGGCACCACTTCCCGGGTGTTACGCTCGTGGGTGTAGTGTCCGGCGACACGTCCCTCAATATCCCGGATTTCAGGTCTACTGAAAGGACATTCCAGCTCATAACCCAGGCAGCCGGACGGGCCGGGAGGGGGAACGACCCGGGGCACGTGGTCATACAGACCCTGAACCCGGGCCATTACTGCTTCAGGGCCATAATGGCCCATGATTACGACTCCTTTTTCAGGGAGGAGATCGAGAACCGTAGAGAGCTACTCTATCCTCCCTTTACCCGCCTCTGCGTCTTGAGGTTCGACGGCTTGAACGAAGGAGAGGTGGCCAAGGCCGCAAGCGCCCTCAAATTGGCGGCAGAGAAGATAATCACGGTTAAAAAATTTGAAATATTTGCGCTCGGACCTGCCCCGGCCCTTGTGCAGATGGTGAAAAACCGGCATAGATGGCAGATACTGTTGAAAAGCAGCGAAATAAACCCCCTCCATTCGCTGGTCCGCGCCCTCAAGGCCCATTTCGAGGCCGGCAAAAGCAGGGTTGCCCTCTCCATAGACATGGACCCGGCAACCGTGGTCTAAGCAGGCTGCTGAAAAATCCATCTGCGTCGAAGGCTACGCCGCTGGCTACGAAGGCGGACACGAAAAGCACGCCTCATTCCTCCCTCCCCTGTTCCAATGGGGCCTCGCATCTTGAGCTTTTTTGAACAGCCTGTATAAAACCTGTATAAAAAAGGAGCTCCAGCAGGCTGCTGGCCCGGCACGAAGGAAAAACCGCCCCTGAACCCTCTCCCAAGCCCGAATTGACACCCCCCACACCCGGGTATAGACTTAAAATAGGTACTCTAAGTAGGTGTAACATATATGTTTTAAGGAAGGAGGCAATATGGCATACGTATCGGACACCGGTACTCCCGGCATGTACAAATACGAGCCCTGGTACTACCGTGTCTCATGGGGCGGGATCTTTGCCGGCACGCTGGTAGCCCTTGGCACACAGCTGCTGCTGATGCTGCTGGGCATGGGTATCGGCATGGGTATCATCAGCCCTGCCGAGGGTTTTGAGGGCGTAGGGGTCGGCACAGGTATCTATATCCTTCTGGCAACGCTGGTGTCGCTCTTTGTAGGCGGCTGGGTTGCCTGCAGGATTTCCGGGATAACCGATAAGCTCAAAAGCGGCCTTCATGGTCTTGTCGTCTGGGCGCTTTTCACATTCACGGCGTTCTACCTCATGACCACGGCCGCGGGCGGGCTTATCAGCTCCTTTGCAGGCATAATCGGCAGGAGCGCGGCGATAGCAGCCGGCGAATTCCCGGGCGTAACCCCTGAGATGACGCAGGCAGCCCTTGACGCGGCTTCACGGGCTTCGCTCTGGGCTTTCTTCGCCCTTATCCTGAGCGCCGCAGCGGCGGTGCTCGGCGGATGGGTGGGCCGCTCCAAGGAGGTAACCACCATCGGCGCGGCAGCTGCCGAGGAAAGGGAAAGAGGCAGAAGGGCCGCATAATGGCTGCGTTCACCTCAAAAAGCCCGCGTGTAGACGCACGCGGGCTTTTTTTGGGCCTGAGATAACTGGTTTGTGCTCAAATACCGCCTTTACAAGGGCCCGGCCCGTGTATTATCATATTGTAATAAGGCCTTTAGCGGCCTTATGGCGTAAAAAGCAAGGCATCCGCCAAAAATCAGGCACTTTCCCGCTTCTCCCGTAAGGCCGGGAATATAAGCGGAGCATACATGGCATGATACTCGAAATACTGAAATATCCCGACCCTTTCCTGAAGACAAAGGCCGGGCCCGTTGAGGCCGTTGACGACGGCATAAGGAAGCTCATAGACGACATGGTCGAGACCATGTACCACGCGAAGGGAATCGGCCTCGCCTCCGTGCAGGTAGGCGTGGACAAGAGGGTCGTTGTCCTCGACGTCCCCGATGAAGACGACCGGGAGCGGGTAAAGGGAAAAAACCTTCTGGCGCTCGTGAACCCCGAGATAATATACAAAGAGGGCGTGACCACCTTCGAGGAGGGCTGCCTGAGCGTCCCCGGCTTCACAGCTGACGTCGAGCGAGCCTCGGTCTTGAAGGTCAAGGCCCTTGACAGGAACGGCAGCCCTGTCGAAATAGAGGCCGGCGGACTTCTGGCCATCGCCATCCAGCACGAGATAGACCACATAGACGGGTTCCTTTTTATCGACAGGCTCTCGCGCATAAAAAAGGAAATGATGAAGAGAAAGATAAAGAAGGCGCTGGAGGCGGAGGAGAAGGCCCTCTGAAACCGGGCCCGGCTTCTTCATCGGCAAACCTTTTCTCGTAAACTTTTTTAAGCCAACCTCTAAAGAGAGCTTTCCCGCAATCAAAGGAAAAGTATTTTTATTCGCGTAATTACGCAGAGTCAGGGGAAAAGATCAATTTTTAAAGGTTGACTTATTCCGCCCAGGAGACCTTTCAAGCATTGGCCGGGCCGGCAGCAAAGATAATTTTCATGGGAACGCCGCTTTTCGCGGTGCCGTCTCTTCGCGCCCTCATTGCCGCAGGGCACCATGTGCTCGCGGTCGTGACCCAGCCGGACAAGCCCCGTGGAAGGGGTCTTTCTCCCCTGCCCTCTCCGGTAAAGGTCCTTGCGCTCGAAAACGGCATACCCGTAATCGAACCACTGAAATTGAGGGACGAATCCTTCGTCGAAAGACTTCGGAGCCTCGGGCCCGACCTTATCGCAGTCGTGGCCTACGGGAAGATACTGCCGCCTGCCATACTCTCACTCCCCCCGAAGGGGTGCGTCAACCTCCACGCGTCGCTTCTGCCGAAATACAGGGGTGCGGCCCCCATAAACCGGGCCATAATGAACGGCGAGAAGGAGACCGGCGTTTGCACCATGCTCATGGACGAGGGCATGGACACCGGGGACACGCTCATCTGCGAACGCGTGCCCATAGGAGAGGATGATACGGCAGAGGACCTCGCGAGGACGCTTTCGGAAAAAGGGGCCGCAGCGCTCCTTAACACCGTGGACCTCATGGTAAAAGACGCTGTGAAGCCCGTTCCGCAGGACGATAGCCTCGCCACGTACGCGCCTGTTTTAAAAAAAGAAGACGGCAGGGTCGATTGGACCAGGAGCGGCATTGAGGTAAAAAACCAGGTCAGGGGGCTCTACCCGTGGCCCGGCGCTTTTACTTGCCGGAAGGGCTCGCTTTTGAAAATACACCGCGGCATGGCAAAAGAGTCCGCAGCCCCTGCGGGCGAGCCCGGGGCCGTGCTGGAGGCGGGCAAGGACGGCATACTCGTGGCCTGCGGGAAAGGGGCTTTCCTCATAACCGAGCTTCAGCCCGAGAATAAGAAACGGATGAGCGCGGCAGAGTTCGTGGCCGGCTACAGGATCGCACAGGGGGAGCGGCTTGGCTGACGGGCGCACGCACGGAGGGACGCATGGCATAGGTCGCGGGAGCGCCGGGAGCGTTTCCTACAGACCCGGGCGGAGCCTCTTCGCGGGCCTTGTCTTGCTCCTTGCATTTGCGGCGGCGACCTTCGGCTTTCTCCTGTGGTATGTGCCGACCGTGGGCCTCAGGAACATCCACCCGGCGCTTCCCTGGCTCCTGGGCGTCGTAACGCTCGTACTTTCGCTTGCCATCTTCGGCGGCGGCGCCATCATACTCAATGCCGCGCTCCGGGGCAAGGTCCCCTTCTACGCCGGGTGGCTCCGCTGGCTCATAATGAGGTTCTATCTCCCGGTCATGTCCATGGCCGGGGCGCTCCTCAAGATGCCGAAGATACGGGTCGAGCAGGCCTTCATAGATCTCAACAACCAGATGGTCAGGATGATGGCCAGGGGCTTGAAACCAGGGCGCCTCCTCATACTCATGCCCCACTGCATACAGTTCGACAACTGCAGGATAAAGGTAACGAGGGACGTAAGGAACTGCGCCGGCTGCGGAAAGTGCGAGATAGGAGAGCTCATTTCGCTAAGCGACGAGTTCGGCGTCAGCCTCTTCATCTCGACCGGCGGCACCGTCGCAAGGAGAAAAGTCCAGGAGGAGAGGCCGGACGCGGTCATAGCGGTCGCATGCGAGAGGGACCTCGCGAGCGGCCTTCAGGACGCATATCCCCTTCCGGTCCTGGCCATAGTGAACGAAAGGCCCCGCGGCTACTGCATGGAGACCGGGGTCGCGGTCAAAGACGTGCGGCAGGCCGTCATAGAGCTTGCAGGCCGGGCCCCTTAGCCCTTTTTCAGCGCAGGAATCGGAAGCATTTTCTTCCCCATCCCAACCCTTCAAACAGTACTCCCTTAATAAGATATAATCAAAAGAGGGCCCGGTAGCTTCCCGGAGCCGGGATTGAGAGGGTTTCCGGCGGGCAGGCCCGGGCCGGGAGGGGCCTTATGAATTATTTGAAGACAGCCGCCCTTTTAGCGGTGCTTACAGCCTTGTTGATCTTTCTGGGAGACATGCTCGGCGGACGCCAGGGCGCGGTCCTCGCGCTCGTCTTCGCGGGAGCCATGAACTTCGGTGCCTACTGGTGGAGCGACAGGATAGTCCTTCGGATGTATAATGCAAGGAGGGTGGACGAGGGGAGCGCGCCCGGACTCTATAGCATAGTGGCGGAGCTTGCGGGAAGGGCCGGGATGCCGGTGCCGGCGGTCTATGTAATAGAGAACGACACCCCGAACGCCTTTGCGACCGGCCGGAACCCTGACCACGCCGCGGTGGCCGTGACCACCGGCATCGTGAGGATACTCGAAAGGGAGGAGCTCGAAGGGGTAATAGCGCACGAGCTTTCGCACGTAAGGCACCGGGACATACTCATCTCATCAATCGCGGCGACCATCGCCGGCGCCATAATCCTTCTTGCGCGCCTCGCGTACTTTTCGGCCATATTCGGCGGGCGGCGCGGACGGGGCGGCAACCCTCTTGCGCTGCTCGTGATGATGATAGTCGCGCCGATTGCCGCGATGATAGTGCGGCTCGCGGTGTCGAGGTCGAGGGAGTACGGCGCCGACGACGGAGGGGCCGGCCTTACGAACCCCCTTTACCTGGCGAGCGCCTTAAGGAAGCTCGAATACCAGAACAGGAGCCATCCCATGCAGGTGAACGACGCCACGGCGCACCTCTTCATCGTGAACCCGCTAAGCGGGCAGTCGTTCGCGAGGCTCTTCTCAACCCACCCGCCCATAGCGGAACGGGTCCGGCGGCTTGAGGGTAAAGCCGCGGGCATGTGAGGCGAGCGCAAAAAAAAGGCGGCCCGTTGGAAGGGACCGCCTTTTGATTTCAAACAGAGCGCCTGGCAGGGTTCAGGTCCTCTGGTGCTCGTTCCTTTTCTTGTAGAAGGTCAGGAATTCGTCCATCGCGACCCTGTCAGAGTCGTTAAGGTCGAGGAACATGATGCCGTAGCGGAGTATCTTCCTCGTGTTTTCGCCCGAGGGCCGTATCCTCCTCGGCGCATCCGTCCCGGGCTCCACGCGAATAATCTCGCCTGTTATCTCAACCGACCTGTCGGTGCCGGGCAGGGTGAAGGTGTACTTCACGAGGGAGCCCTTGGGGACGATGAAGCCGGTCTCCACGAGCGCGCCGCTCGTGCTTATGTTCACGGTGTTGCAGAGGCATGATTCCGCCGGAACGGAGCTCCCTTCGAGCTTGAGCTTGCCGAGTATCTGCAGCTCAAACCTGTCCGCCCTCGCCAGCTCCTTCAGGTTGCCCATCTCGAATCCCCTCTCGTGGCCGATGCGTAAAAGGCTTTCCTACCAGTTGAAATCCAAGGATTTGCACTATATATCACGAATGAAAGCTCAGGTGAAATCTTTTTTTCATGCGCGGGCCGGGCCGCCTTTATGCCAAATATGATTTGCGTTGATTTTCAGGCCATGTTTTGTTAGTATCCGAAAAAATACCCCTGTCTAAGCAATAGGAGGAATATGGGCAGCTCAAACGCATATGATAGGCTTTTAAAGACGACAATATTGTCCCTGACCGCTCTAATTCTGGTTGCGCCTTACGGCTGCTCCAAGGCCGAGAAGGAAGCCGCCGCTCCCGCGGAACAGCAGCAGCAAGGGCAGCAGACCGCCGACCCTTCCGACCCGGCAAAGGCGCACTTCGAAAAAGGTGTGCAGCATCTCCTTAAAAAGGAATACGACCTCGCAATAAAGGAATACGAGACCGTGCTCCAGTACAATCCCAGGAGCGCCGAGGCCCACAACAACCTCGGGTTCGCTTATTTCGACACCGGGGAGTTTGAAAAGGCCGCGGAGTCCCAGAAGAAGGCGATTGAGATAAAGCCCGACCTCGCAAACGCATACTACGGCCTCGCAATGGCCCAGGAAAAGGCCGGCGACCTTATAGGGGCCCTTGAGAGCTGGAAGTCCTTCTCGGACCTTTCGCAGCCGAACAGCAAGTGGTGGACCAAGGCCCAGGAGCGCATACAGATCCTGGAAAACTACAAGTCAGCCCACGGCGAGGACGCAGGCAAGCCCGCCGGACACTAAAACCCGCAAGACCTTAAAACGAAAGAGGCAGGCCTTCCGGCCTGCCTCTTTTTTTTCTTTGATGAGGTGTGGTCTAAGGACGCGCTGAATCTACCTGAACGGGTCTTTCATTACGATCGCGTCTTTCCTGTTAGCGCCAACAGAGACTATGACGGCCTCCACCCCTGAGAGCTCTTCAAGCCGCCTTACGTAATCCTGCGCCTTGCCCGGCAGCCTCTCGAAACTCGTCACGCCCTGCGTGGGCGCGCGCCAGCCCTCCATCTCCTCGTAGACCGGCTCGCAGCCGGAAAGGACCGAGCCTTCGGTCGGGAAGTCGTCTATCAACTTCCCCTTGTACCTGTAGCCGGTGCAGACCTTTATCTTCTCGAGCTTGTCAAGCACGTCGAGCTTGGTTATCACGAGGCCGTCAAGCCCGTTGACCCTGGCAGCGTACCGCAAGGCCACCGCGTCGAACCAGCCGCACCTCCTCGGCCTGCCGGTCGTCGCGCCGTACTCGCCGCCCTGCTCGCGGAGCCATTCGGCCTCGGCCCCGGAAAGCTCGGTCGGAAAGGGCCCCTCGCCCACCCTCGTGCAGTACGCCTTTGTTATGCCTATGACCTTGTCTATCCTTGAAGGCCCCATGCCGCTCCCGGTGGCCGCGCCGCCCGCGACAGTGCTGCTGGACGTGACGTAGGGATACGTCCCGTGGTCTATGTCGAGGAGAGTGCCCTGGGCGCCCTCGAAGAGTATCTTTTTGCCTTTGGACGAGGCGGACCAGAGGAACCTTGACGTATCGCTTATGAAAGGCGCGATAGCCTTTGCATAGGACATGTACGCCTCATGGACCTGGCCGGCCTCGAAGCCTTCCTCTCCCAGTATGGCGCTTATGAAATGGTTCTTCTCGACGAGGTTGGCGTCGAGCTTCTTCCTGAATGAGTCGGCGTCGAGGAGGTCTCCGCACTTAATGCCGCACCTTGCGACCTTGTCCTCGTAGGCCGGGCCGATGCCGCGCCCGGTCGTGCCAATTTTCGCCGCGCCCCTCAGCTTTTCACGCGCTATGTCGAGCATCTTGTGATAGGGCATTATGAGGTGCGCGTCCTTGCTTATAAGGAGGTCCTCGGGCCTGAACATGCCTTTAGCCTTCAGGAGCTCTATCTCCTTCACGAGCACCTCCGGGTCTAGCACCACGCCCGCGCCGATCACGCAGGTCTTTCCCGGATGGAGCACGCCGGACGGAAGGAGGTGGAATATGTACTTTTCCTCGCCGACGATGACGGTATGACCCGCGTTATTCCCGCCCTGGAAGCGGACGACCACGTCCGCGCTCTCCGTTAGTATGTCGACTATCTTCCCCTTGCCCTCGTCCCCCCACTGGGCGCCTACTATTACTATGTTCCTGGCCATCCTTCCCCTGTCCTTTTCCGAATTCTTCATTTTCCGCCGGGCCTGGACTCCAGGCCGGACGAGAGCTGCTCGACGTCGAAGGCGAAGCCGGTGGCCCTGCACGGATAACCGTACTTCTCAAGCAGGCTGTCGTACCTGCCGCCCGAGAGTATGGGCTTTCCGATGCCCGGGGCGAAGCCTTCGAATATGATGCCCGTGTAATAGTCGAAGCCCCTGACCTCGCCTAGGTCTATGGTTATCCAGTCCTTGAGCCCTTTGGACGCTATCGCCTCAACGACGCTCCTCAGGTAATCGAGCGATGCAAGGGCCGAAGGGTCTTTCGTGAGAGACGCGGCCTTTTCTATGACCTCTTCCTCGCCGTAGAAGTTGGTGAGGTTCATAAGGAGCTCCTTGTCGCCCGCGCCTATGCTGCCGGTCCCGCGAAGGAGCGCTTCCAGCCCCGAGGTGTCCTTTTTCTCGAGGAGCCCCTGCACGGCCTTCCTCGATCCCTCGTCAAAATGGCTCTCAAGGACCTTCTTGAGGAACCCGACGTCGCCGATGTCGATCTTGAAGTCCTTGAGGCCCACGGACTTAAGGGCCTCGATGGCCATTATAATCATCCTGGCGTCGTCTTCCGGGGAGGCCTCGGAGGATATGTACTCCGCCCCTATCTGCAGGACCTCCCTTTTCCTTCCGTCCCTCGCGTCCTGGTACCTTACGACGCTTTCGTTATAGCAGAGCTTCAAGGGGAGCGCGTGAGCGCGCATCCTGGTAGCGGCCACCCTCGCTATCTGGGGCGTTATGTCCGGCCTTATGGCTATGACGCGGCCGGTGGGCGGGTCTATGAACTTTATGACGCTCTCCAGGAGGTCGGCCCCTGCCCCGATGGAAAGGACGTCCGCGTACTCGAGGAGCGGCGTTATCACCTTCCTGAAGCCGTACCTTGAGAAAACCGAGAGTATCCCGGACTCGACTGCCCCGATCCTCTCGGCCTCGTCAGGCAATATGTCTCTGACGCCCTGCGGCAGGGATATGGTTGGCGTATCTATCATCTTTTTCCCGGAAAAAAGCCGTGTTACGCATAACATAACACGGCTTTATCCGACGGTCTATTGATTTTTATTAAAGGATTTTCGTGCGGCTCAGAGCTCCACCACGTCCGCCTTAAGCATGTGGGGGAGCTTGAGTATCTTCTCTATCAGGCCCTTGGATATGGGCGTATCAACGCTCCAGACCGATACGGCCGCGCCGCCGACCGCCTGCCTGCCGAGGTGGAGCCTGGCGACGTTTATGTTGTTCGCGGCAAGGAGCGTGCCCACGTTCCCGATGACGCCCGGCTTGTCCTCGTTCTGGAGAAGGAGGAGGTACCCTTCCGGCACGGCGTCGAGGAGGAACTTGTCTATCCTCACTATCCGCGGCTCCTTCTTGCCGAAGAGCGCTCCCTCGACCACGTTCTCCTCGTCCTTGGTGCCGACCTTTATGGTAACGGAGCTTGCGAAGTCGGTGGACCTCGAGCTCTTTATCTCGACCACCTTTATCCCGCGCTCCTTTGCGACGAACGGGGCGTTCACGAAATTGACGTACATGTCGAGCACCTGGTCGAGGAGGCCTTTAAGACACGCTATTGTTATGGGCGCGACGTCATAGTTTACGACGTCGCCGCTGTACTCGATAGTGACCTCCTCAATGCCGCCCTTAAGTATCTGCCCCTGGAAGCTCCCGAGCTTCTCGCCGAGTGAGATATAGGGCCCGAGGGCAGCGAGGAGCTCGGCCGGGATGGAAGGCACGTTCACAGCGTTCCTTATTGTGCCGTTCACGAGGTAGTCGACGATCTGCTCGGCTATGGCGACCGCAACGCTTTCCTGGGCCTCCTGGGTGGATGCGCCGAGGTGCGGGGTGAGGATAACCTCTTCGAGGTTGAGAAGCGGGTTGTCGGCCGGGGTGGGCTCCTTCTCGAAGACGTCCATTGCCGCGCCCGAGACTATCTTGTCCTTTATGGCCTGGGCGAGGTCGGCCTCGCTCACGATGCCGCCCCTTGCGCAGTTTATTATCTTAACGCCCTTCTTCATCTTCCGGAAGGCGTCGGCGTTCACTACGTTCCTGGTCTCGTTCGTAAGCGGCACGTGTATGGAGATGAAGTCGCTCCTCCTGAAGAGCTCGTCCATGGTGACGAGGGCGATGCCCATCTTGTCGGCGGCCTCCTCGGATATGAAGGGGTCGTAGGCTATGACGTTCATCCTGAGGCCCAGGGCCCTGCTCGCGACGACGCTCCCGATATTGCCCACGCCGAGGATGCCGAGGGTCTTGCCGGTTATTTCGGTCCCCTCGAACTTCTTCTTCTCCCATTCGCCCTTCCTCATGGAAGCGGTAGCCTGGGGTATCTTCCGAGCAAGCGCCATCATCATGGCGATCGCGTGCTCTGCCGTAGTTACGGTGTTGCCGCCAGGGGTGTTCATGACGACTATGCCCTTTTTGGTGGCGGCGACCGTGTCTATGTTGTCCACACCCGTGCCGGCGCGGCCTATGACCTTCAAGTTCTCCGCTGCCTCGATTATCTCGGCGGTCGCCTTCGTGGCGCTCCTTACGACAAGGCCGTGGTAGTCCTTTATCTTCGCCTTGAGCTCATCGGGCTTCAAGTTGGTTATTACGTCCACTTCGAGGCCGGGGGTGTTTTTGAGGACGTCCACGGCCCTGGAAGACATGCTGTCGCTTATGAGTACCTTCATATCACTTGTATCCTTCCGCGAGAATTTGAAGGGCGGCAGCAACACCCTTCCCGTACTGGGCCTTGTACCCGAACTTGTTGAGGGCTACTTCAAGGGCCGAGACGGCCGTTACGACGTCGAAGGTGTCCACGTACCCGAGGTGCGCGACCCTGACTATCTTGCCCTTCAAGTGGTCCTGGCCGCCGGCCATCGTGACGCCCATGACGTCCCTCATGTATTTCACGAGCTTTCCGCCTTCGACCCCCTCGGGGACGAAAATGCCGGTGGTTGCATTGGAAGGGCTCTCGGGGGCGAGGAGCTTAAGCCCCAGGGCAACGGCCGCGGCCCTTGTGGCCCTGGCTAATCTATCGTGCCTCGCGAATACGTTCTGGAGCCCTTCCTCCTTTATCATAAGAAGGGCCTGCCTCAGGCCGGTTATGAGGGAGACGGCCGGGGTATATGCAGATGTATTGTCCTTGAGGTTCTTCCTCTCTTTCTTGAAGTCGAAATAGAACCTGGGGCACTTGGCGGTCTCCTGGAACCTCCAGGCCTTCTCCGAAAGGGCCACGAAAGCAAGCCCGGGCGGGAGCATGAACGCCTTCTGCGAGCCGGATACGAGGACGTCTATGCCCCAATCGTCCATCGGGAGGTCGAATACGCCGACGCCGGTTATGCCGTCGACTATGAGAAGGCATTCCCTGTCCTTCGTAAGGGCCGCAAGCTCCTTTGTCGGGTGGGCTACTGTCGTCGAGGTCTCGCTCGCCTGGACCAGCACTGCCCGTGACTTCGGGTTTTCGTCAAGGACCTTCTTGACGACAGCCGGGTCAACTGCCTTGCCCCATTCGACGTTTATCCAGTGGGCCTTCAGGCCGTAGGCCTCGGAGATCTTCCCCCACCTCTCGCCGAATTTTCCGCCGTTTATTACGACCACCTCGTCACCGGGGGAGAAGAGGTTCGTGATAGAGCCTTCCATGGCGCCGGTCCCGGAGGCGGCCAGCATGAGGACGTCCTGTTTGGTCTGGAAAACGTATTTAAGGAGCTCGGCCGTCTCCTTGAAGACCTCCGAAAACTGGGGGGTCCTGTGGTGGATTATGGGCTGGGCCATCGCAAGGAGCGCCGACTCGGGCACAGGTGTAGGGCCGGGCGCCAGAAGGTAATTCTTTCTCATGACTAAGATTCCTCCCTTTCATCTTTATAAAAATAAATTAAGTATCAGAACACAAGAAGGCCGCCAGCCCCACCCATAAATGGCGGCATACCGGCTGCGCCACCTAAGGGGCGGCCCTAACCGCCTGATCATAAAGGCATTTTATGGCCCTTCTGCAGCCAAAAAAAACCGCCTGGAGCCGTTACATACTACCTCGGAAGAGGTAAATGCGATGCCCAGACGGTCGACAAGTATATGATCCTTCGCTCCCCGGTGGTCCCCCACCTTGATTCCGTCAGTCACGAAGGAGACTGCCTCTGTATGGGGTCTATACTAATCTCACTCCGGGGTTTTTGTCAAGCGGGATTTTGGGTCCTTGCCGGACGGGCAATTCCACTCCCGTACGCATTTCTGGAAATCAGCTCCTGACCTGTTTTGCACAATATGCGCTTGACGTTACCTTTGGGTCCTCGCCGGACGGGCAATTGCTCATGGTGCGGTTTTGTTGAAACCGGATTCCGATTGCCCGGCCGCACAGAGGCCTTGACCTTGCCTCCGGGCACCGGGCCGGAACCAGGCGGGCCCGCCAGCCGCTTCCCCTTGCTTTCCTTTTGGTTTTGCTTACGCGGACGAAAAGGGTTATATTGGAGACGGCCCTCGGGGCCCGAGATTCAGCAACCCTCGAAGGACGGTATGTGGTGCCAAAAGGCGTAACTGTAGTGCTCCCGACCTATAACGAAAGGGAGAACATAGGGAAGCTCGTCCGCGGGATACTAGATTCCGTAAAGGCCGACGTCGAGATAATAGTCGTTGACGACGACTCGAAAGACCTCACATGGAAGGCGGTGGAGGATATGAACCTGCCTTCGGTCCGGGTCATAAGGAGGGTCGGCGAGAACGGGCTCACCTCGGCGATAAAGCGCGGCATAGACGAAAGCCGCAATGAGACCGTGGTCTGGATGGACGCGGACCTCTCCATGCCGCCGGAGAAGATAAACGACCTCCTGGCCTGCCTTGAGAGCCGCGACATAGCCATAGGCTCGCGGTACGTCCCAGGCGGCAGGGACATGGGGGACTCGATGACCGCGCGCTTCATGAGCCGCCTACTCGGCATAATCGCCAAGACTGTCCTGAATGTCCCGGTGAACGACATGAACAGCGGCTTTGTCGCAACGAAAAAAAGGATAGTCAAGGAGCTCGGGCTGAGGGGCGATTACGGCGAATACTGCCTCGACTTCCTCTACAGGGCCCATAAGAAAGGATATAGCATAGCCGAGGCGCCGTATGTGTGCGTGCCGCGGCTTAAGGGCGTATCCAAGACCGCCACCGGCCTCCTGGGCTTTTTCTGGCGCGGGAGAAAGTACATATACGCCATAATGAAGCTGCGGCTTTCCCGGATATGAGACCGGCGTTCGGTCGGCAGAAGAGCCTCCCCTCCGCCCATCCTGCTCCCTATACAAGGTCGCCCCAAATCCTCCTATCAGACCGTCCTGCAGCCCCCCTTATCCTACAATTCTCTTGAATAAAGCCGGTTTATTAGAGTAAAATACCCGTCTGGCAAAAGACATTCTTCAATATGTTCCGTTTTTTTTCGAGCTTGCAAGCGCAGCGCTCTTCGGCTCCGGACTGGCAGGCGGAACGGGAAAGCGGGGTTAATGGCATGCTTAAAAGAACCGTACAGCCGGAAGATTATTCCTTCGGGGAAAAGCTCAATGTGCTTCCCGGCAAGGACCCGGAGGTAAAGATAACCCTAAAGCGCATCCCGGTTGTCGAGGAAGAGGGGAAGATGATCCCGGTCTGCGAGCCTACACTCCAGGGGAACGAGCTCAAGTACCTGAAGGAGTGCGTGGAGACGAACTGGATATCCTCAACCGGCCGGAAGATAATCGCCTTTGAAGAGGCCTTTGCCGAAAAGGTGGGGGCAAAGTATGGCGTTTCCTGCACCAACGGCACAACGGCCCTCCAGCTCGCCCTCTACGTGGCTGGGATAGGGCCGGGCGACGAGGTGATACTCCCGACCTTTACCATGATAGCCACTGCAAACGTGGTCACTCACCTGGGCGCCAGGCCCGTCCTCGTGGATGCCGACCCGTACACCTATACGATGGACCCAGGCAAAGTCGAGGAGAAGATAACCGAAAAGACCAGGGCCATAGTGCCGGTGGACATCTACGGCCACCCCTGCGACATGGACCCCCTACTTGAGATGGCCGACAAGCACGGCCTCGCGGTCATCGAGGACGCGGCAGAGGCGCACGGCGCGGAATACCGCGGAAGGAAGATAGGCTCCATTTCAGACGCCTCGACTTTCAGCTTCTACGCCAATAAGATAATCACCACCGGCGAGGGCGGCATGATAACGACCGACAGCCGCGAGTTCTACGACAAGGCCAGGAACATAAGGGACCACGCCTTCTCGGAAGAGAGGCACTTCTGGCACAAGTACGTGGGCTTCAACTTCCGGATGACCAACCTCCAGGCCGCGATAGGGCTTGCGCAGGTAGAGCGCTTCGAAGAGCTCGTGGGCGCCCGCATAAGGAACGCAGCGCTTTACAACTCGCTCCTCAGGGACGTCCCGGGCCTGAGATTGCCGCCGGAGGCCGAAGGGGTCAAGAACGTCTTCTGGATGTATGCCCTCGTCGTGGAGGACGAGTTCGGCATGAGCCGCGACGAATTGAGGAAACAGCTTGCGGACAGGGGCATCGAGACGAGGACGTTCTTCATCCCCATACACCTCCAGCCCATATACCACAAGCTATTCAAGGGAGAGTCCTTCCCCGTTTCGGAGTCCCTTTGCGCCAGGGGCCTGTACCTGCCCTCTTCGTCCGGCCTGAGCGAAAGGGACATCAGGCACGTATCTGCCGCCGTCAGAGAGATCAGGGAGGCGGCTGTCAGCTAAGGTGGAAGAATATGTATACAAAGACCTGTACGAGATGGAGGACACGTACTGGTGGTTCAGGGGGCAGAGAGAAGTGCTCTCCTCTCTTTTCGGAAAACTGGGGATCTCTTCGGGAACAGGGGCAAGGAAAAAGATACTGGACATGGGCTGCGGCACAGGGAGGATGCTGGAGAGCCTTGCCGAGATCGGAGACGCCTATGGAATCGACTTTTCACCCACCGCGATAGACTTTTGCAGGGAGCGGAATCTCCGAAAGATCGTCCGGGGCACAGGGGAGGTCCTGCCTTTCGCCGACAGGACCTTTGATATCGTAACCGCACTTGGCGTACTGTGCCATCGCGGCATTCGCGATGACGGGGCAACTCTTAAAGAGCTGGCGCGCACCATAAAGAGCGGCGGATATCTGGTACTGAGCGAACCGGCCTTCATGTTCGTGTACGGCCCGCATGACGAAGCGCAGCACTGCAGAAAAAGGTATACTGCGGGAGAAATGAAGAAACTCACCGAAGCATGCGGACTGAGAGTTGAAAAACTCACTTATTTCAATTTCTTCCTCTTTCCGGTTTTCGTAGCCCACAGGCTCCGCAAAAGATGGAGCGGCATCGAATCGGAATCCGACGTGCAGAGAATAAGCCCTCTGCTCAACAGCCTTCTATGCATCCTGCTCAGGCTTGAGGCTGGCATCATAGGCGGCCTGACGAGCCTTCCGCTCGGAAGCTCCGTCGTCTGCATCGCGAGAAAACCCTAAACGAGTACTCCACGAAAACGCCTGGCCGGTCATCGTCAGGTGCTCCCAAATCCAAAGGCTTGCGGTTCAAAGTTCGAAGATGGCGAAGAAGCCGTTCACCTGGCCTTTGAGCTGGTCAAGCGACCTTATGGAGAGGAGCCTTCTCAGGATATAGGAGGGCCGGAGATAGAAGCTCCGGTACATCCGGTCGAGGTATTTCCTGTAGGCATCGGGGTCTATGCCCTCAGGCACGTACAGCAGGGCCGAGTGGTCGAGTATGCTCGAGCTCTTCGTGAAGTCGAATTTATATCCCTTGGAGGTTAGGCTGTTGTAAAGCTCGGTCCCGGGGAGCGGGACGAACTTGTTGAAGTGGGCGTAGTCGACCTTGAGCCGCTTGGCGAAATCGAGGGTTTTTTTCATGCTATCGAGGGTCTCCCCGGGCGTGCCCACGATGAAGTCGGCCCTGACGCTCAGGCCGATCTGCTTGGCCCACCTGGTCGCGTCCTCGCTCTGCTTTAGGGTTATACCCTTGCTCAAGAGATTGAGCATCCCCTCGTCGCCGGATTCGAGGCCGTAGAGGACCTGCCAGCAGCCCGCCTGCTTCATCCTCTTGAGCATCTCAAGAGTAACGGAGCTGACGCGCGTCAGGCACGTCCAGGGTATCCTTATCTTCCTCTTTTCGAACTCGTCGCATATCTCGAAGACGCGCTTCTTGTTCATGGTGAGCGTGTCGTCGAAAAACCTTATCTCCCGTGCGCCGTACCTGCCAATAAGCTCCTCGACCTCGTCCATCACGTTGGCCGCGCTCCGCACCCGGTAGGTGGTGCCGAATACGGCCCGGTCGCAGAACGTGCACTGGAAAGGGCATCCCCTCGAGGTTATCATGACCCCGAGAGGCAGCTTCCTGTAGGACGCAGGAGTCGGCCTGTAGGCCGAAAGAGGCGGGAGGAGGTGTCTGGCGGGAAAAGGAAGGCTGTCCAGGTCTTTTATGAATGGGCGCCTGCCCGTCGATCTGACCTTCTCCTCCTCCCTGAAGACTATGCCCTGGACGTCGCCAAAGTTCCTGCGCCCGTGCTCCTCGAAGTGCCGCACCAGGGCCAGAAAGGTCTCCTCGCCCTCGCCGATTACGCCGGCGTCAAACGGCGCGGAGGCCATAGCCTCGCCGGGGAGCGCGGTCATGTGCGCGCCGCCGCCCACAATCAAGGCACCAGGCAGGATGCCCCGGGCATCCCTGGCCACCCTGTACATGCTCACGGACGAAGGGGTCGTGCCGGTTATGCCTATGACGCCAGGGCGCTCCCTTTTAAGCGCCTCGACAAGCTCCGAATGGGACATGCCGAGGGTGCAGTCGAATATCTTGACCTCGTAGCCGGCCCTCTCTGCATAGGCGGCGACGTAGGCGAGGCCGAGGGCCGGGATGACGTTCAATACCTTCTGGATGCTCTTGCTCGCGCCGACCGAGAGCTCTTCTTCGAATGGGGGGTCTACGAGTACGATCTTCATCGGAGTCACTGCCTGCTATTTTATGCCAAAGCCCCGTAAATGGCAAATAAAAAAAGGGAAATTTGCAACCAGGGCCCTCTTTACGGCTTGTTTTTCACCCAGAAAAACAGTATAAAAATACCATGCCAAACGGAAAAGACCGGAAGCTGAACCGCCTGCTTTTCGCCCTCGCGGCCGTATTGCTCATACTTTTCTCGGTGAGCATCTTCAGGCACATCTCCTACCCGCTCCTCTGGAATGACGAGGGCGACACCGCCATGTTCGCCACCCGCATCCTCGAATACGGGTTCCCCAAGGTCCACGACGGGAAGAACGTGCTCTACGTCCACCCGGTCCGCATGGACCTGGGAGTGAATAAATTCGGCATGTACACGGCCGACGCGGTCCTGACATACTACATGGCTGTCCCTGGCGCATGGCTCGCGCAAATGTCAGAGGACATTTACACCAAGACCCTTCTTTTCAGACTCCCTTTCGCCATCATGGGCCTTCTTGGCGTCCTCGTATTCGCGTTGACAGCTTCCAATTTTTTCGAGAAAAAGAAACCAGCGAGGCCTCTCTTTTACGCGCTCTACTTCCTTTTCGCCCTCACTTCCATATCCCTGGCCCTCCATCTGAGGGAAGCGCGTTACTACTCGCCCATAGTGCTCTTTTCCGCCTGCATATTTTACTCCTACATAAACCACAGGCTTTTTGGAAAATTGAGCTTCATGCTCCATACGGCGGTAGTAGCGGCCATGCTCCTTTTCATATTCCATAACTTCTACCCGCTCTATATCGTTTTCATAGCGTTTATCGGCGCCTATGAACTCGTGGAGATGGCCAAGAAGCTGAGAAGAGAACGGGAACAGGGCCGCGCCTTTGCGCTTCCGGGCATAAGGGACTTCAGGCATTTCCTGCCGCTCGTCTTTTCCATACTTACCGTAATACCCTTCGTCATAGTCTTCAGGACGGTCGAGGTCATACTGGACGGGGCCCCGGCAATGGGCTTCAGCCTGGCCAAATACCTCGAAAACCTCTATTTCACCATGAGCTTTTTCGCAAAACACGAATTCCTGTACCTTGCCATCTTCACGAAGGCCGCTCTTGTCCTCGCCATCCTGCTTAACCGTCCCGCGGGAAAAAGGACTTCCGGGTCGATATCCAAAAGAATCATCGCCTCCAACTTCCTTACATTCTTTTTCGCGGTACATGTTATCGCCATAGCCGGAGTGCCGTACGAGTTCACACGCTACTTCATCGTCCTCCTGCCTGTGCTGTACATAATACTGCTGCTCGACGCCTCCTCTGTGTACGCCATCCTCGAGGAGAGAGGCGGCTCCGGAAGGAAATGGCAGCGATTGTTCCTCATCGCGGCCGCCGGGATATTCCTGTTCACCGCATATGGCAAGGCGGAAGACATCAAGGGACGGATTTACGAGCTTACGCATCAATATAGAGGCCCCCTGGACTTTATCGTCGCTTACGTAAAAGAGAACCATGAGAAACCCGAGGACCTCATAATCGCCACCAACTATGAAGAAGCCTCCCTGATGTATTACCTGGGGAGCAAGGTGATAATCGGCTACACCTGGAACAACTTCGAAGAAGACATGAGGGAAACCGCGGACATACTGGTCTACCGGAGCTTCTGGGGGGGCGACCACACAAGGGGGCTCTTTTATCGGCGGCTCATGAAAAAGGCCGACTATGAAGCGGTCACCTTTCCCGTTCTGGACCTCCCGGCAAACAATATTCCGGACCTGCATTACAGAATCAGACATTTTTACCGGACTCCCATAGCCGAGTATGAAGCCGGTCGTCTTAAGATCCACATCAGAAGAGACAATCCCACGGGAGGAGCGCGGCAGACGGCAGGGCCAGAACCTGTTTTTCAACGATAATAACCCCTCGACCGCTTGCGGCTGCAGCCCAGGTCCTAAGCGCCAGGGAGCATGATTTCCCCGGAAATAATCAGACCATGCAGAACGTAAAAGAAAAAAAACTGAACCGCCTCTTCGTAGCCCTCGCGGCAGTGATGGTGGTGCTCTTTTCAATCACCCTCTTCAAGCACCTCTCATACCCGCTCCTCTGGAACGACGAGGGCGACACGGCCATGTTCGCGACGCGCGTCCTCGAGTACGGTTTCCCAAAGGTCTATGACGGGAAGAACGTGGTCTACGTCCACCCGGTCGATATAAAAATCGGCGTAAACAAGTTCGGCATGTTCGTCGCAGACCCCATACTCATCTATTATCTGGCAGCTCCAGGCGCCTGGCTCGCGGAAAAGGTGGCAGACGTATACGACAAAACGCTCCTCTTCAGGCTGCCCTTTGCTCTTGCAGGGCTAATTGGGGCATTCGTAATGGCGATAGCCGGGGCCGGCCTTTTCGAAAAGGGACGTCCGGGCAGGCCCCTTTTCATTGCGCTATTTTTCCTTTTCGCGACACTCTCAATCTCCCTGGCCCTCCACCTCCGGGAGGCCCGGTATTATTCGCCGCTCGTCCTCTTCTCGGCCATCCTCTTCTATTTCCATTTCAAGCACCGGCTCCTCGGGGAATCGAGCTACAAGGCGTATTTCGCCGTGTCCGTATTCATGCTCTTTCTTGTCTACAACACCTTCTACCCGCTCTATTTCATGCTGCTCGCCTCTATCGGCCTCTACGAGATATTCACGCTTCTGGGGAAGATGCGTAAGGAACGGGCCACGGGCCGGGCCCTCGCGCCCCCTGGACTCAAGGACCTGAAGCCCTTTATCCCGCTGATCGTCTCCTTCATTACCGTCATCCCCCTGATGATATTCTTCAGGACCATAGAGGTGGCCCTCCTGAAGGGGTCTACCGTCGGTTTCAGCATGGGAAGGTACATCGCGAACCTGCAGTTCATCTTCGGCTACTTCGCAAAGCACGAGTTCCTCTATATCGCGCTCATGATAAAGGCCGCCCTCGCCTTTGTTCTCCTGCGGGGCCGCATAACGGGGGAGGCGCTGCAGGAAGAAACCGCGAGGAAGGTAAGCGCCTCCAACTTCCTTACCCTTTTCTTCCTCGTCCACGTATTCGTGACCGCAGCCACCCCTCTCATGTTCACCCGTTACTTCATAGTGCTCCTGCCGGTCGTGACTGTCATAATGCTACTCGACGCCTTCACCGTTTTTGAGATTGCTAAAAAATTTCCAGCCACGTCACGGAAGGCATGGCAGGGCGCCCTGGTCGCCGCCTCGGCAGCGCTCTTTATCCTGGGGCTTGCCGGCAAGGCCGGGGACATGTTGGGGCGCGCTTACGAGCTCACCCATCAGTACAAGGGGCCCCTTGATTTCGTGGTGCCCTTCGTAATCGAGAACTACGAAAGGCCCGAGGACATAATCATAGCAACGAACTACGAAGAGGCCTCGCTCATGTACTACACTAAGAGCATGGTCATAATCGGTTTCATCGGGATAAACCTCACTGAAGACATGAAAGAGACGCCTGACGTCATAATCCACAGGGACTTCTGGCCCGATATCCCCTATCCATTCCCGGCCCTCCTTCAAAAAGCCGAGTACGTGAAGGTCGCCTTCCCGGTAAGAGACTACCAGGTGAACAACATACCCGACCTCCACATCACTCCGAGGCACCTCTACCGGACCAGGACCCCCCCGGACCGAGGCCGAAAGCATGACCATATTCGTCAGGAGATAGCCCCGGTCCCGCCGAGTGCCGTTAAATTGAACCACCGGGCCGCCCCAATTTGACAACCCGGCCTTCTTGAGCTATCGTTTCCATATCTCTGCGTCTGCCGTCCTTTGAACGGTTTCCCCGGTCTGCCTCTTTTTCAAACGCCGCATCGAATATTTTAGCAGCTTGCTGAAAAACTCCGTTTTTATTCAGGCTGCTCAAAAAGCTCCGGATGCGAGACGTCGAGGAGCGAGGAATGAGGGCGTACTTTTCGTGTACGCCGGAGTGTCCAGCGACGTAGCCTTCGAAGCAGATGGACTTTTTCAGCAGCCTGTTAGGATTTAACAACCTGCCTACAAGGAGAGACCGCATGGCCCTAACTGGCGTCCTCAAGCTCGCTATTCTCGCCGTTTCCCTTGCAGCATCCGTTCCGGCCTTTGCGGAGGAGGCCGCGCCCAAGCTTTCAGATTCGGAATTCGCCAGGGCCAAGCAGATATACTTTGACAGGTGCGCCGGATGCCACGGCACCCTTAGGAAGGGGGCGACCGGGCCCAACCTGGAGCCCGAAAAGACGCGGGTGATACCGGTAGAATCGCTGGCCATCATACTCGCCGAAGGCACCGCCGGAGGCATGCCGCCCTGGAAGGACATACTCTCGAACGAGGAGATGGAGCTGGTATCCAGGTACCTGCACCTCGACCCGCCGCTTCCGCCTGAATGGAGCATGGACCAGGTAAGGGAGTCATGGAAGCTCGTGGTCCCTGTCGACAAGAGGCCCCAAAGCCCCCCGAAGAGGAACTGGCAGAACTACTTCGGCGTCATACAGAGGGACGTGGGCCAGGTCAGCATAATAGACGGCGACACCAAGGAGGTACTCTCCACCCTTGATACTGGGTTCGCGGTCCATATCCTGCGCACGTCGGCATCGGGCAGGTACATGTACTCCATAGGCCGGGACGGAAAGGCCACCATGATAGACCTCTGGATGGACCCGCCCGGCATAGCAGCCGAGATAAAGACAGGCATAGACGCGCGCTCGATAGACACGAGCAAGTACAAGGGCGAACTCGGGGACTTTACCGACACCTACGCGGTGGTCGGCAATTACTGGCCGCCGCATTATGTGATCATGAAAGGAGACACCCTCGAGCCGCTCAAGATCGTAAGCACGAGGGGTTACACCTACGACACGAACGAGTTCCACCCCGAGCCGAGGGTCGCCTCGATAGTATCGTCACATAACGCGCCCGAGTTCGTCCTGAACATAAAAGAAACCGGGGTCGTCCTCCTTGTGGACTACAGCAAGCTCGACGCAGGGACCGTGACCGAAACCAAGATAAACGCCGAACGATTCCTGCATGACGGCGGCTGGGACTCTACCAAGCGCTACTTCCTCGTTGCCGCTAACATGAGGAACAAGGTCGCGGCCATAGACACCCTGGAAAGAAAACTTACCGCCCTAATAGAGACAGGGAACAAGCCGCACCCCGGGAGGGGCGCCAACTGGATAGACCCCGAGTACGGCCCTGTCTGGGCCACCCCGCACATGGGCGAGCCAATGGTGGCCGTCATAGGCACGGACCCCGAGGGGCACCCCGAGCACGCCTGGAAGGTCGTAAGGAAGATACCGGTTGCCGGGAACGGGCTCTTCATCAAGACCCACCCGAAGAGCGACAATATCTGGATCGACAATATCCTCAGCAAGGACGCGGAGGTCGCACAGACGCTCACGGTCATAAGCAAGAGCGACATCGGAGCTGAGCCGGTAAACCTCCGGCTCAGCGACTGGGGCAAGCTGGTCCATATGGAGTACAACCGGGCGGGCGACGAGGTGTGGGTATCTGTCTGGGAAAGGGAGGGCGAGATAATCGTAATAGACGACAAGACCCGGGAGATAAAGAATAGAATCAAGCTCGCCACCCCCACGGGAAAGTTCAACGTCTACAATACGATGATGGACATATATTGAAGACAACCTATGAACCTCTCCCCGGCCTGAAGGCCGGGGTATCGGGAAACCGTGAGGCGATATTGCCTCCGCTACGCCAGCTTACGCTGGCTTCGCTACGGGCGGCCATTCATCCCCGGCCTTGAAAGGCCGGGGGTTTCTGACCGTTTCTCTAAAAATTGATCTTTTCCCCGGACTCTGTGTCAGGCCGTGAATAAAAATGCTCACATATTAATAATATATCCTCCGCTTTTAATTCCCGGCCTTCCGGGAAAAGCGGGAAAAACTTCTAATTTTTAGAGGTTTTCTGAAAAAAAGAGGGGGCTAAAAAGCCCCCTCTTTGCTTTACGTGGATTTTCTTGCAATGCGCCCGCGCATCACCTGCATGCCGATGAATAGGACGCCGCCGCCTCTCCGAGGAGGTCCGCGTCTGTATGCGCGCAACTGTCCTTCAGCACGCTGAACCTGCTCCTCTCCATGATCGCCGGATACCTTTCCGGGCTGTATCGGTCTTCAAGGGCGGTGAATATGCTCTCCTGTGAATGGATGTTCCTGTAGGACGCCGGCACGGAGGGCTCAGCGCCTTCGCCGCTCTCTTTTTTGTCCCTGGCCGCGCCCCCGTCGCTCTCCTTCTTGTCTTTATCCAGGGCCGCGCTCTCGCGGTTGTCTTCCAGGGCGGACACGAACCTCTGGAAGTTGGTGTAGGTCGATTTATTCAGGTAGGCGACCTGCACCTCCGATGACCCGTCCCTGCCGGAAATACTCCCGGATGCGGATGCCTGGGAGGCAACCGAAACTGCCGTGAATGCCGCCAGGGCAAACGAAAAAAACGTAAACCTCTTCACCTTCTGCCTCCTTCCTCGCGATATGCTGCACGCAATAGAATGCCGCGCCCCCGGATCGGGGCCTTTTTGCCGATTGGTCCAGTTGATGGTGATCGCAAGAGAGAGAAGCGAGCTGCAGGAGGGTACATCTATAATACGAAATGGGCGCCCTTGTCAAGGCCAAAGTTCCAACGGGCGCTTAAACAGCGGATGAAACGGGTATTCAGAACCGCCTGTTCGAGGCGTTATACTTGCCGACGGGCCTTTTGAAGGGGATCCCCTTTACAGGCTCAAGAGTCCTGGTGTCGTATACGGCTATCCTCCCGTCGTCTTCCGAGACGCTGACGAGCGCATACGCCCCGTCCCCCGTGAACTCGATGTGCATGGCCTTTTTCCCTGGCTCAGGGACCACCTCGCCCGCGATGGCGAGGGTCTTTTTATCTATGAGCTGGATCGTGTCCGTTCCGGTATCGACCCAGACGTGCGGGACGTTCTCATGCGTGCGGGCGAAAAAGCCCGGCCCCTTCACCTTTATTTCTGCCAGAAGCTCCCAGTCCCCGAGCCTGAGGACGCTCAAGACCGGCTCGCCTATGTGCGGGAACGCGGCGAACCTTTCATTGTCCGACTCCCAGAACGACGCTGAGGCGAGGTGCGGCATGCCCGATTTCAAGGGAATCTCCTTTACGGTCTTCTCTTCCTTCAAGTCCACTACCCATAGTTTCCCGCTTCCCCTTGAGGTGGCGGCCATGTATCTTTCGCCCGGCTCGATGAAGAAATCCGTCACGGGCATCGGTGTCCGCATGAACTTTTCCTCAAGCGTTCCGTCGTCGATAAAAACAAGGCCTGCCCTGTCCCTTGTTGCAGCAACGAACCTCCGCCCCTCTCTCAAGGCGTAGACAGCGCTCATGGCCCCGGAATCCCGGAACGACTTTACCGGCAGAAGGGTCGCGGCATCGAAGACCACGAGCCCCGCCGGCAGAAGGGACGCTACCGCCACTTTTTTGCCGTCAGACGAAATTGCCAGGTTCCTCGCGCTTATGCCTGCCCGTATCCTGCCGGCTTCCCTCAAGTTCAGGAGGTCGTATTTTATGACCCACCCGTCTCTTGACGAGATGAACGCATGCTCAAGGCCGGGGCCGAACTTTGGCCCGCCGTGGACAGCTCCGGCCTTAACGCTCCCCATAAGCTCGAATCTCGCTCCGTCCATGAAATGGACCGTCCCCTTCCCGGCCTCGACGACCATGAAAAGGTTCTCCCTGTCGTATCCAAGGCCGTGGCCTGGCCCGTACTCCTCCGACGAGACAACCCGGGTCGAGAGCATCTCCTCAAAGCCCCACTCAGGGGCCTTTGCCGGCGTCTTTATGAAGCGGACGGTGTCAAGGATCTCTTCTTCGGAAAGAACGCCCTTGAAGGCGGGCATATTGGTCGCCTCAAGCCCGTTTCGTATTATCAGGGCGAGCTCGGTTTCATTTTTGGAGCCGAGGTACTCTGGTATGAGGGGCGGCCCGCTCAGGCCGTGCCTTTCCGGGTGGTGGCAGGATGCGCAGTGCTTGAGATACAGGTCTTCTACCCCGGCCAGGGCGCTTGAGCATAGCAGTAACAGGCCGATTACGACAGTAAAGGGGAGTCTCATGCTTTTGAGCTCCCTGCGGGCTCAACCCGGTAATCCATGAAATATACAGGCGAGCTTTTTTTAAACTCCCTCACTGTGTGCAGCGCCTTTTGCCTGGACGCGCCCGCCCTTTCCGCCAGCTCGGCTGTCACGCCCTCAAGGTCTTCGCGCGAATTCCCGTGGACCATCGTGTAGATATTGAAGGGGAAGCCCTCGAACCTGGGCCTTATGTAGCAGTGGCTCACCCTCGGGTGCCCGGAAAGGGCGCTCCCGGCCTCCTCTGCCTTTTTGTCGTCGATATCCCAGACCACCATCGCGTTATGCCTGAACCCCGCGTTCCTTGGGGTAAGCGCGGCCCCGAACCTCCTTATGACCCCGCGCTCAAGCAGTGCTGCCGAGCGCTCAAGCGCCTCCTCCACGCTCCAGCCGAGGCGCTCCGCCGCCTCGTGGAAGGGCCTGGCCGTGAGGAAGAGTCCCTCGTCCTGGAGGACCCTTATAAGCGCTATGTCCCTGGGGTCGTTTATCATTCCACTTTTAAATCCACCTTGACCTTGAACATCTTTGAAGCCGGGATATTATGCACCCGGCATATCCCGGCCCTTTCGCATATGTCGGATATGACCTCGCCTATGGCCTCTTTCGAAGGGGCGATTACCGTGAACCATAGGTTCGGGACCCCGTCACGCTGGTAGTTATGCGTGACCTCGGGCCGGGAATTCACGACCGACGCGACGTGCTCTATATTCTCCGGAGGCACATGGACAGCACAGAGCGTGGATGCGGAGCCCATCTTTCTGGCGTCGAAGAACGGCCCCACCTTGCGGACGACCCCGGCTTCAACAAGCCGCCTGACCCGGGAAAGCGCCTCATCCCCGGACACCCCCGCCATTCTCCCAAGCTCCTCATAGGGCTCCGCCTTGAGCGGGAAGCCGCCCTGGATTATATTGAGGAGCGCCTTGTCGATGCTGTCGAGCATATGTTCTGCCATGCCATCCCCCGGGCCGTGCCTAAGGAAAGTAGAACACCACAAATGCGCCATGTCAACCGGGCGCATGGCAGTGCGGATTTCCTTTTTTCTGCTATGCTGACTAATATCCAGGCCGGGGGCCGGGCGCATTGGCGGCCCCCTTGGGGGTGCGATGCTATCGGTTTCAGCGCTACTTTCCGGAAAGGTCCTTTGCAGCAGCCCGACGGAAAGGCTCCGCTATTCGCGGGAGCCCAGGCCGGTAGTCGTCTGGAACCTGACCAGGAGCTGCACCTTGAGGTGCCTGCATTGCTATAACGATTCCCGGGACAGGGCGTTCGGAGGGGAGCTTCCGACCAAAGAGGCCGCCTCGGTAATCGACGGCCTTTCCGCGTTCCACGTACCTGCCATAATCTTCTCCGGCGGCGACCCGCTTACGAGGGCCGACATCTTTTACCTGGCGGAATACGCAGGCGCAAAAGGGATACGGACCGTCCTCTCGACAAGCGGGGTGCTCATCGACAAACCGGCTGCCCGGAAGATAAAAAAAGCCGGGTTCTCGTATGCGGGAGTAAGCATCGACGGGAGCGAGGAGACGAACGACAGGCTCAGGGGCTCGAAGGGGAGCTTCAAAAAGGCCCTGGACGGGATAAGACGCCTGAAGGACCAGTGCATACCCACGGGCGTCCGCCTGACCTTGAGCAGGAGCAACGTCGGGGAGCTCCCCTTCATATTCGACCTTATTGAAAACGAGGGGCTTGACAGGGGGTATTTTGCGCACCTCGTCTACTCCGGCAGGGGCGGGGCCTTTTCAAAGGAAGACCTCGGATACACCGAGACGAGGGCGGCGCTCGATTATATATTCGAGCGCGCGGCAGGCCTTATCGAAAAGGGCGTCCATAGGGAGATCGTCACGGGCAGTAACGACGCCGACGGGGCCTATCTGTATTTGAAGCTCAAGGAGAGCGACCCGGAAAGGGCGGAGGCGGTGCGCGGGCTCCTTTCCGGAAGGGGCGGCAACACCGCAGGCGTGAACATCGCCTGCATAGACAACCTCGGCATGGTGCACGCGGACCAGTTCTGGCAAGGGCATACGCTCGGGAGCGTAAGGGAGCGGCCCTTCGGAGACATATGGAAGGGCCCGGAGCCGCTCCTTAATGCCCTCAGGGACAGGAAGGCGTTCATAAAAGGCCGCTGCAACTGGTGCTCTTTCTTCGACATCTGCGGCGGGAACAGCAGGGCAAGGGCCGCGTCCGCATACGGCGATTTCTGGGCAGAGGACCCCGCCTGCTATCTTACGGACGAGGAGATAGGGATAACGCTCGGCAAATGAACCGCCAGGCAAGCGGCGGGTAATTCAATCTTAGGGGTTAAAAGGAGGCGGAATGAGAATTTCGGGTATCATAATCGGGGCCCTTTTCTTTTTCCTTTCAAGCGCGTGCCAGTCCATAGCGGAGGAGAGCGCAAGAAAAGTCTACGGGACCGCGGCCCTGATGGTCGTGGTCGAAAGGGAAGACGGCAGGGTCGCGGTCTTCGATTCCGTGAACCACGAGCTCATAGGTAGGATAGCGGGGCTCGGCAACCTGAAGCACGCCTCGATCGTATTTTCAAGGGACGCACGGTTCGCGTTCGTCGCGGCAAGGGACGGCACGATAAGCAAGATAGACCTCCTGGGCATGGAACTCGCCGCACAGAAGAAGGCGGGCGAAAGCTCCATCGGCATCGCCATATCCAGGGACAACAGGTACATAATGGTATGCAACTACGAGCCGGGCGGGGCCGTCGTAATGGACTCCGCGACCCTTGAAGTGGTAAAGGATATCCCGGCGGAGTTCACCCTGCCGGACGGGAGCAAGTCGAGGGCGAGGACAATCGGCCCGCTCGACACTGCCGACAACCTCATGATATTCGCCCTCATGGAAGGGAACGCGGTCTGGGTGGTGGACATGAGGCAGGAAGGGTTCCCGGCTGTCAGGAAATTCGAGGACGTGGGCGATACCCCCTACGACCAGCTCATAACGCCCGACGGCAGGCACTACATGGTCGGCCTCCTCAATTCCGACTGGATGGGGCTTCTGGATACCTGGAAGCTCGACGGGATGAAGAGGATAGACGTACGCGAGAGGAGGTCGGCCATAAAGAAGGACGCCGAAAAAGTGCCGCTCCACCATATCCCTCACCTCGAGTCCTGGGCCATAGCAGGGAGGCTCGCATTTGTTCCGGCCTTCGCTGAAAAGAGGGTGATAGTCTATGAGACGGACGGCTGGACGGTGGTGAAGTCCATACCCGTCTCAGGCACGCCGCTTTTCGTCGTGGCGCGTCCGGGAGGCAGGGAGATATGGGTCGATAACGTCGGAGAGCCAGGAAGCAAGGAGGAAAGGCTTATTGAAGTCATCGACGTCGAACGGCTCGAGGTCAAGAAGACCATAGACGCGGGCAAGGGGGCCATCCACCCGCAGTTCACGCCAAAGGGCGAGGCGGTCTACGTATCGATACAGGGCGAGGACAGGATAGCGGTCTACGACGCCGACACCTACACGCTCATAAAGGATTTTCCGGCAAATAGGCCCTCCGGGATATTCTCGTCGGACAGGGCCTCGAAGTTCGGCCTCTGATACGGGTTTTGATTTCAAACGCATGGGTGTTATAATAACGGCCATGGCACAGTGCTTCCACTGCAAGAAGGCCATCGAGGCCAGGTACAGGCCCGGAAGGGGCGAGGCATGCCCGGTCTGCGGCTCGGACCTCCTCGTGTGCCTGAACTGCAGGTTCTACGACCCAGCCTCATACAATGAATGCAGGGAACCGGCGGCAGAGCGCGTGCTCGACAAGGAAAAGTCCAACTTCTGCGAGTACTTCGAGTTCAGGGAGGCGGCAGGAAGCGGCAAGGCAATCGACCCGGTAGAGGAGCTTAAGAAGCTATTCAAGTCCTGAAAAGCCGCTGCGCTTAAAGATAGCTTTTTTTGCAGAAGGCCTTTTAACGCGCTACCGCGCTCTTTTGGGCATAAGGCTCCGCTCGCTTTCCGCCCCCATCCTCCTCGCTCGGCCCCTTGGCCGAGTTCCTGCTTCCTCGCCTCGCTCGCCCTTTCCCCGGGGTGGTTTGAAAAACAAAAGTGCTTCGATTCTTTTTTGTCTTTAACAAACCCCGGAGGGTAAGGTGAGCGCGGCATAAGGGAGGAAGAGCGTGAACGGGCCGGGGAAGCAGAACGAGGCCCTTCGCTTCGCTCAGGGTAAACTCCGCGACTTAAGGGGCCCGTTGAAGATTCCCGGCATTTCGCCGGGAATCTCCGACACAAGAGGAAGATTGCCGGATTTAAATCCGCTCGCTCGACCCCGGAAAAATAACTCCGGGGTCTCTGCTCGCTTTTGTGTGTTCACGGGGTCGGGGAGGCGGCTAGCAAGCGATCCTTACCCTCGAAAGCCGCACGGCAGTGCGGAAAAAGTTCTTTTAGCCCCCGTCCAATCCTAATCGTGCACCTTGTGCCCGTTCTCCGAGAGCCAGTTCATCTGCTCGGCGCTGAGCCTTTTCTGGCAGACGTACCAGTTCTCGTTATATATCCTCACCCAGCCCTGGTCCTCAAGCTCAGGCACCTTCATGCCGAGGACGCAGAACGCGAGCACGTCGTGCGCGTAGGTGGGGCAGCCATAGAACCTCCCTTCGCGCGACAGCCACCCGGAATTGCATTCCGGGTCGTAGTACGGTGTCCTTGTCCAATCAAGGAGGCGGATGTGCTCTGACGAGACCGATTCCAGCACAATGTCTCGCACGTCCTTTTCCTTCCAGCGGCTCCGCGCGGCATCTTCCCAATGCCCGCCCTTGTCCCTCATCCAGTAAGCCGGGGGCCCTGGCTTGTCCAGCTCGGAGCCGGGGGAGACGAGGAAGTATTTCTTATGTCCGGGACTTTTCATCCGAAAACGCCCATTCTTGCATGGCCCTGCTCATTCAGGCCATGATTTTTACGGGCCGTATTTGCTTATGTTCAAAGTATAGACCTGGCCGTGAAACCGGTCAAACGTTGGCGCAATCCCGGGAAAAGGCGAGGCGGCTCAGCCCGGCAGCAGCTCGTCCCAGAGCCTCGCGGGATCAGGGGAGAAGACCGCGTCCGGGACAGCGTCTATGACATGCCAGCCGCCCCTGAGGAGTTCCCTCTCGAGCTGGCTCGTGGCCCATCCGGCGTACCCGGCATAGATGCGGAAAGAATCCGACGGCATGCCGGCCTCCATACCCTTTTTGAGGTTCGCCTCGCTCGTGCTCACGCAAACGCCGGGGAGTACCGGCCCGCAGCCCTCAATATCCTCCTCGGTCCGGAATAGCATCCAGACATTGCCGGGCTCGACCGGGCCGCCGAAGAAAAGCGGGTCGTCCTTTCGGGAATCGGCAACACCCGGTATGCTGTCCGCGAGCTTCATTTTCAAGGGCCGGTTGAGTATCAGCCCGGCTGCGCCGTGGCTCCCGTATTCAAATAGGAGTATAACGGTCTTATTAAAGACCGGGTCATTCAAGCCGGCCTCTGCCACAAGAAACTTGCCCTTTGCCAGCGGCAAATCATGCCTGTACGTCTCGGGGTCGAGCCTTTCGGGTTCGTCTTGCGCTATATGTGCGCGGATGGGGGGAAGCGCAATGCCCCAGATGAGAAGCGTTAGCAGGACCGTCTTCAAAGTGGATGACTTCATGCCTGAGACCCCTGGAAGGTATATCGAAAACCACCGTATCCGGCCACTGTGAATGAAGGCCAATTTTATCTTAAAACGGCCCAGTTTGCACCATGAAACAGAGAAACGCGAGCGATTCCGAACCGAGGGACTCAGCCATGTCCGACAAAGGACTTTATAACCGGTCCCGTAAGTGATAACCTCGAAATGCAAAGATTTTTCCGGGAGCGGTCCCTATGCCTCATTTCGATCTCCGCCATTTCCTTGAAACGCTCGGCCAAAGGCTCGGGAGCCGCGCCTTTGTCGTCCAGGTCGGCGCCATGGACGGCAGGACCTTCGACCCGGTGCACGAATATATAAGGCGATTCGGCTGGGGCGGGCTCCTTATCGAGCCCGTAATGGAGCATTTCGAGAAGCTGAAGGAGACCTACCGGGAAAACCCGGGGATCGCCTTTTCAAACGTGGCTGTTGCCGGGCACTGCGGGACTATAGATCTCTTCAGGGTCCCTTCCGAGCATGTCATCGAAGGCCGCGTGCCGAGATGGGGGCTTGGTGCCGCATCAATCTACGCGGACCGGAACGCCCTATCCTTCCCCGAGGTCCGTCCGTTCGTGGTGAAGGAGGAGGTGCCCTGCATGACCCTTCCGGAGGTATTGAGGGAGCATAATGTGGCGCGGATAGACATCATGCAGATAGACGCCGAGGGCTTTGATTACCATGTCCTGAAGCAGCTCGACTTCAGCGCCTTCCATCCCTGGGTCATAAACATGGAAATCGTCAACATGCCAAAAAGCGAACGGACCGCCTGCAAGCGCCTTCTTGATTCACACGGGTACACCTATGTAAAGGCAGGGTATGACCTGCTTGCGATCTCGCTCGAAGATTTCGTGAAGCAGGAAGAGAGCCGGGAATCCTGACAGCTTGCGGAAACGCAAAATCCGCTTAGGCTGTTCAAAAAGCTCCAGATGCGAGGCCCCCATTGGAATAGGGGAGCGATGAATGAGGCGTATTTTTGTATACGCCTTCGTAGCCAGCGACGTAGCCTTCGAAGCAGATGGACTTTTTCAGCAGCCTAAAGCGTTTTCCCGAGTCTCCAGTCGAGGGTTAATCCCAGTCCGCCTTCGAGCCGAACAATCGGTTCCCAGTCAAGCCCCTTTTTTGCCCTCTCAATCCTCAGGCAGCTCCTTTTGATATCCCCGGGCCTCGCATCGCCTTTAGCAGGGGTTTTTATGGCCTCAGGCAAGGGTCTGACCCGGCTCAGGGCTGAAGCGATGCCGTTAAAGAGCTCCAATGTATGGGTCGCGATGCCTGTGCCTATATTGTATATGCCCCCGCTACCCTTTTCGAGGGCCAGGAGGTTGGCCCGGGCCACATCAGACACGAAACAGTAGTCCCTGGTCATGCCCTTCGGCTCGTCCTTATAGGCGTTGACCGTGCAGGGAAGCCCGGATATGAGCCTGTCCATGAATATGGCGACAACGCCGGCCTCGCCGTGCGGGACCTGCCTGGGGCCGTATATGTTAGCGTACCTCAATACCGAGTAGTCGAGCCCGTACTGGTTCCGGTAGAAGTCGAGGTACTTCTCGGAAACGAGCTTTGTTATGGCGTAGGGCGACGCGGGCCTGGGAGGATAATCCTCCCCGGTCGGGTATTCCGCAGCCTCTCCGTAGACGGCCCCGCCCGAGGATATGAATATCACCTTTTTCGTCCCGTTCCTCCTTGCGGCCTCGAGGACGTTGAGAAAGCCCCTTACGTTCACGTCCGCGTCGAAGAGCGGGTCCTCGACCGAGGCCGGGACAGACATCTGCGCCGCGTGGTGGTTAACGACATCCGGCCTTTCGTGCTCGAACACCTTTCGGACCTCGGGCGAGCGCACGTCCATGAGGTAGAACTTCGCCCTTGGGTTCAGGTTCTCACGCCTGCCGGTAAAGAGGTTGTCGAGTATGACCACCTCGTGCCCGGCCTCTATGTACGCGTCGGCCACGTTCGAGCCGATGAATCCCGCGCCGCCTGTAACAAGTATCTTCATATCGCCCCTCTGAAATGGAAAATGGAATTCAGCAAGTCCGTCATTTCGCGTTCAGCGCAATTCCCCTTTTATCCCCCTCAGGTAGTCCCTGAAGCCCTTTATAATCAGCCTCGCGCCGGGGGCCGCCGGGGTCTTCATGGTAAAAAGGCTTAAAAACGAGGCTGCGAATATCGAAAGGTACCTCGCGTGCCGCAATGGAAAGGGTAAAGGCCTGTTCAGGTCAACGCACCTCAAGGTGTTCCGGGTCGAGTAATAAAGCGACGCGGCCACCCCTACGGCCCCGCTCGATGCCGATACCTTGTGCCAGACCTTCGAGGAGGGCACGTAGAGCACCTTGAACCCGGACTTTTTCGCGCGCATTCCCCAGTCGAGGTCCTCGGCGTAGCAGAAATAGTCCTCGTCGAAGAGGCCTGTCCTCTCGCAAAGCTCCCTCGTCACCATCATGGCGCATCCCGTGGGACGGCCTGTCTCCATTGCCCCGGAACCGCCGGGGTCCTTCCTATTGAAACCCAGGTGCCTGCCCCAACCCAAAAGGCTGTTGAAGTACGCCCCCGAGTACCATACTACATCAGGCCTGTCATGGAAATACACCTTTGAGCAGAGTATTCCCGCCCGGGGCTCGACTTCAGCGGCGGCAACAAGCTCTTTTACGAAATCGGGCGCTACGACCGTGTCGTTATTCAGGAGCAGGACATAATCCGCCCCGTCTTGAAGGGCCTGCCTTATGCCCGCATTGCAGCCACCGGCAAAGCCAAGGTTTTTCCCGGTCCCGATGAACCTTATGCCGGATGGAAAACGCCTCTTGAGGGCATTCAAGGAGCCGTCTACAGAGCCGTTATCGACGACTATTATCTCAAGGTCCGGATAGGCTGCTTTTTTAAGCGACTGCACGCACTCCGCCGTATCCTTATACCCGTTCCAGTTGAGGACGATTATCGAGACCTTCGGGGCCATTAATTCAGCGCCTTCCGGTTTCCAGGGGCCTTTCTGCCCTTTTCCGCGAGGAGCTCCATGTATCTCCGCTCAAGCCCGGCCGCTATCTTCTCCCAGGAATACTTCTCCGTGACAAGGGCGTAGCCGCCCCTCCGTATCCTGTCGGATAGAGGGCGGTCTTCCATGAGCCTCTTGCAGGCCTCCGCGAACTCCCGGGGGGTATCGGCTATGAGGATGTTCTCGTTATTCCTTGCCTCTATGCCCTCGCACCCTATCGAGGTCGAAACGACCGGCGAGCCGGCTGCCATCGCCTCCAGTATCTTAAGCCTAGTGCCGCTCCCGACCCTGAGCGGCACTATGGATATTGCCTTTTTTAGCATCGGCCCGGTCTCTTTGACGAACCCGTGAAGCCTTATATCCGGGTCTGACTCAAGGGGCTTAAGCGCGCCCACGGGGTCGCTCCCCGCCACGTCCAATTTCACGCCCGGGCATATCTCCTTGAGTATCGGGAATATGGCTTCATGGAAGTAGAGGAGGCCGTCCCTGTTCGGCCAGTGGCCGGTAGAACCTATGTATAGCAGCCTTTTCCCAGGCTCAAAAGGCGCGAGCGCCTCTTCGGGGCTTAAAGGATTCGCCCCGTTCGGCGTAACCAGAAACCTGTCTCCCGGACAAAGCCTCCGGAGCGTTTCCGCGTCGGATTCCGACATCATTATCCTGAGGTCGAAGCGTCCGGAAAGTTTTTTCTCAAGCCACCTGCTCTTAAGCCACTGGATGTAGAAAAACGCCTTCCAGACAATGCCGGGGGCGTTCCTGGCGCGGCGGTGCTGGGTCACGAATGAAAGGTCCTGCTCGGTAAGGGCCTTTACGCCGGGAAAGGCCTCCGGGAGATAGCGCGCCATCTCCGTAAGCTCAATCTGGACGACGTCGAAGGAGCCCGAGGCAAGCAGGGCGTTCAGCCTTTCATGCATCCGCTTCGAGCGGTAAGCGAGGGATATTATCGGGTATGGCGAGAGTATGTGGCGCATGTTGAAGAAGAGGGAGCCAAGCCCGACGAGTTCCCTTCTTTCCACCGGCTCGACCCTGCAGTATCTCTCGAGCTCCTTGAGGGCGGAAAGCTCGCCCTCTCCGGCGTAGAAGCATATGAGCGTGACCTCGTTCCTTTGCGAAAGCTCCCTTATGAGGTTAAAGACCCTGACCTTGCCGCCGTCGGCAGGCGGAAAGGGCGGGAAGGGCGATACTACGAGTATCCTCATAAAGGCTTCATTCAACCTGCTTGACCAGTCTTCCGCCGTACTGGAGGCTGAAATATTTCGTATACTCGCCGGAGATTATACGCTCCCACCAGTCGCGGTTGGCGATGTACCAGCCTATGGTCTTCGCTATCCCGTCCTCGAAGCAATGCGCCGGGGCCCAGCCGAGCTCCTTCTCCATCTTAGAGCAATCGATGGCGTACCTCCGGTCGTGGCCGGGCCTGTCCTTGACGAAAGTTATGAGCTTTTCGCGGCTCCCCTCGAACGGGTATTCCTTAAGCGCGCCTTCCGCCGCCTTCCTGTCCAGTACCGAGCAGATGAGCTTCACTATCTCGATATTTTTCTTCTCGTTCCGGCCGCCTATGTTGTAGGTCTCGCCGAGCATGCCTTTTTCAAGTACCGTGTCCACGGCCCTGCAGTGGTCCTCGACATAGAGCCAGTCCCGGACGTTCAGCCCGTCGCCGTAGACCGGCAGGGACTTGCCCTTAAGGGCGTTTATGACCATGAGCGGGATGAGCTTTTCCGGGAACTGGTACGGCCCGTAGTTGTTCGAGCAGTTGGTCGTAAGCACAGGGAGCCCGTAGGTGTGGAAATAGGCCCTGACGAGATGGTCGGACGAGGCCTTGCTCGCGGCATATGGCGAGTTGGGGCTGTAGGCGGTCGTCTCGGTGAAAAAGCCCGTGGGCCCGAGCGTGCCGTAGACCTCGTCCGTAGAGACGTGCAGGAACCTTTTCCCGCCGTGATTATCGCCCCAGTGCTTCCTCGCGGCCTCGAGGAGCGTAAAGGTGCCGAGGATGTTCGTTTCGATAAAGTCCCTGGGGCCGAGTATGGAGCGATCGACGTGCGATTCCGCCGCGAAGTTAACGACAGTGTCCAGGCCCTCCTCCGTAAAGAGCGCGTCAACGAGGTTCTTGTCGGTTATATCGCCCTTTACGAACCTGTAGAGCGGCCCCTCCTTTAAGGACGCGAGGTTTTCGAGGTTGCCCGCATATGTGAGCTTGTCGAGCACCACGAGCCTGTCGCCGGGGTGGGCGGCCCTCATGTGGAGGACGAAATTTGAGCCGATGAAACCTGCGCCGCCGGTTATTAGTATCTTACGCATTGCCGACCCCCTTGAGTTCCTTTAGCATCGAACGGAGCGAATCTCTCCAGTAGGGGATCCTGAGCCCGAAGGCCCCCTTTATCTTCGCCTTGTCCAGGACCGAGAAAGCGGGCCTCCTGGCCGGGACAGGATATTCAGCCGTGAGTATCGGCTCTATGGACGAGCACTTGAGCCCCATGCCCAGCGCCCTCGCCTCCTCGCAGATAGCAACCGCGAAGTCGAACCAGCTCGCAACACCCTCATTGGAATAATGGTAAATACCCCACGGGGTCTTGCCCGCGCTGATTGCCTTTGCGGCCTCGACTATAGCGGAGGCCAAGTCAGCGCTCCAGGTGGGCGAGCCTACCTGGTCGTATACCACCCTGAGCGTTTCTCGCTCGGATGCGAGCCTTAAAATCGTCTTTACGAAATTATGCCCCGTAACACCATAGACCCATGAGGTGCGTATTACCGCGCGCTTATCCAAAAGGACCGCAAGCGCCGCCTCGCCCGCGAGCTTGGATTCGCCATAGGCGCTCTGGGGGTTGGTCGCGTCGTCTTCCCTGTAAGGGACCGCCCTCGCCCCGTCGAACACGAAATCCGTCGAGACGTGTATGACCGGGACCCCGGATTCCAGCGCGGCCCTCCCGAGGTTTGCCGGGCCGTCGGAATTCACGGCAAAGGCCCTCTCCCGTTCCTTTTCCGCGAGGTCGACCTTCGTATAGGCCGCCGCGTTTATGATAAGGCCGGGCTTCTCCTTGCGGACGGCCCCGAAGACCGCAGCGGCGTCGCTAATGTCTAGCTCAGTAGAGCCGAAGGCAGCGGCCTCAAAACCGGCCTTCTCAAGGAGCGGCCCGAGGTCGCTCCCGAGCTGCCCTTTTGCGCCCGTGAGAAGTACCTTCATCAATCCAGCCTGTATGGGGAGTTCGGGTCGTTCTCGTACCTCACCTCGTCCACGGGCTCCTTCTTGCCTTCTCCCTTAAAGAGCCTGTTCGGGCAGTTTATGACGAGCCCGTCCTCGCTCCCCACGTTCCTGTACGCGTGCACTACCTTCTTAGGGACGATGACTACCGAGGGGCTGGATTCGCCGGCGATGAACGCCATCCTGTTCCCGTAGGTCTTTGAATCCATTCTATTGTCCCAGAGGTACACCTTGAAATCCGACGGCCCGGCAAAGCAGAAGTAGTCTGCCTGGTCCATGTGCTCATGCGGCCCCCTCGCCACCCCCGGCCTCGTAAGCGAGACGTAGGTCATGACCGGCACGTACTCAGCTGAAATCTCGTCGGTCCGGAAGAGCTCCATGAGCCACCCGCGGTCGTCCGCATACCTCTTGAGCTCCTTTATCACAATACCTTCGATCGGCCCGTCCTTGAACATGCCCTACACCTCCACCACGGAATCGTCGCCTATCATTAGACGGAGCGCCTCGTGCTTCTCATGGCACCTCCGGACCTTCGCGTTCCTGCCGATAAGGCTGTCCTCGAGCCTGTCCACGTGATCGACCTCGGAGCCGGAGAGTATGACGCAGTGCTCGACGATGGATTTGAAGACGCGCGTCTTCGCGCCTATGCTCGTGAAGGGGCCGATGAAGCTACCTTCTATCAAGGCCCCCTTGCCTATCACAATCGGCCCCCTGAGCGTGCTGTTTACGACCTTGGCCCCTTCCTCTATCGTAACCCTGCCGGTTATCTCGGAATTCTCCACCTCGCCCCTTATGTCGCGCTTGTACCATTCGTCAAGGACGATGGTATTGGCGGCCAGGAGGTCGTCTTTCTTTCCGGTGTCGAGCCACCAGGTGTCGAGGACATGGCTGTGAACCGGCCTCCCCTGGTTTATCAGCTCCTGTATGGCGTCGGTTATCTCGAGCTCGCCCCGCGCCGAGGGCTTTATCCTCGATATCGCCCTGTGTATCTCCGTCGAGAATATGTATACGCCGACGAGCGCAAGGTTGCTCTTCGGGGCCTTGGGTTTTTCCTCAAGACATATTATACGCCCTGTCCCGTCGGTCTCAGCCACCCCGAATGAGGACGGGTTTTCCACTGGCTTTAAGAGGATGACCGCGTCGGCCCCTGTTGATTTGAACGTGCTTACGAAAGACTCTATCCCGGTGCCGATGAGGTTGTCGCCGAGGTACATGACAAATGGGCTGCCGCCGAGGAATGCGCTCCCGGTGATGACCGCGTGGGCGAGGCCGCCGGGCTTCTCCTGCATGATGTAGGTGATGGCGACCCCCCAGTCCGAGCCGTCGCCCATTGTGTCCTTCACCTCCTGCCCTGTCTCCGGGGAGATGATTATGCCGACCTCCTTTATGCCCGCCCTGGCGATATTATCGAGCACATAGGCGAGTATGGGGCGGTTGGCTATGGGGACGAGCTGCTTCGCGCCCGTATGCGTAAGGGGCCGGAGCCTCGTGCCTTTGCCGCCGCTTAGGACAAGGGCCTTCATCTCGGACATGACTCGGTATCCTCCTCTTCGTCTTGTTTCTTCCTCAGCCGGGCTGAAGCGACCCCTTGTACCACTCTATCGTGTTACGGAGCCCTTCCTCAAAGCCTGTCGCCGCCCTGAAGCCGAACTCCTTCTCGGCCCTCGTGACGTCGAGGCACCTCCTGGGCTGGCCGTCGGGCTTGGAGGTGTCCCATATTATCTCGCCCTTGAAGCCCGTAAGCTTCGCTATGAGCTGGACGAGTTCCCTTATGGAAATCTCGAAGCCCGCGCCGAGGTTCACGGGCTCGGGCTTCTCGTATTTTTCGGTCGCGAGCGCGATTCCCTCTGCCGCGTCCTCGGCGTAAAGGAACTCCCTTGTGGCCCTGCCCGTGCCCCAGACGGTTATGGAGGGCGCGCCCGCCTCAATGGCGTCGAGGCACTTCTTTATGAGGGCCGGGATCACATGGGAGGAGGCCGGGTCGAAGTTGTCGCGCGGGCCGTACAGGTTTACGGGCAGAAGATAGATGGAGTTGAAGCCGTACTGCTCCCTGTAAGCCTCGGACTGCACAAGGAGCATCTTTTTCGCGATGCCGTAGGGCGCGTTCGTCTCCTCGGGGTAGCCGTTCCAGAGGTTTTCTTCCTTGAACGGCACTGGTGTGAACTTTGGGTAGGCGCAGATGGTGCCGAGCGCGACGAACTTCTCTATTCCGAAGAGCCTCCCCTCCTCCATCATGAGCGCGCCCATCATAAGGTTGTCGAAAAAGAACTTCCCGGGGTTTTCCCTGTTCGCGCCTATGCCGCCCACCTTGGCGGCAAGGTGTATGACTATATCCGGGCGCGCGTCCTTGTAGAGCCTTTTGCAGGCGTCCCTCTCGACGAGGTCGTATACGGCGCTCCTCGGCACGAAGACCTCGGCGCCCCTCTCTTTAAGCTTGTCCACGGCAAAGGAGCCCAGGAAACCCGCGCCGCCGGTCACCACAATCCTTTTCCCCTTCAAAACTCGCATCCTACCAAGACCCCCTGCCTGGTCTAATTCAAATCTTTGTCAATTCCTTGCTGTGGCAAATTCCTCCTTTTCTAAAGGGGGAGAGGGGGATTATCAAGATAATCTCCCCCGCCCCCTCTTTATTAAAGAGGGGTTATCAAAAAACTCACGCTGCCGGGCCTTCTATCTTCTTGAGCCATCCGCCTGAGCTTATGGAGAGGACCTTCTTCTCATCGACCCCGGCGCGGACAAGCCCCTTCCGCAGGGCCTCGTCGTCCTTGAAATTCGTTATCACCACCACATCAAAGGGAATGCTCTTTATGTCCGCAACGGCCCTGACCTCGTGGCCGAGGAACCTCTGCTTGGCGGGTTCGGAGTCCACGATGCCGGTAAGCTCAAGGTCGGTATCCTTCAAGGAAAGGTAAGCTATCTCTGTCACCTCGTCAACCCCGGAGAACGCGACCCTCTTTACGCCCGAGGCCGCTAGCCTGGTGAAAAGGGCGCTAAAGTCCCTACGGGCCACCCTGTAGAGCGCCGTGAAGTTCTGCAGGTGGCGGTATGTGAGGCGGGTCTTCTCCGCGAAGCCGTGAGGCGTGAGGTAATATGCGTATCTTTTCCGGGGTATGGTGGATATGGTTATGTAGCCCTTGGCGGCAAGGTTCTTGAGGTATGAGTTTATGAGGCCGAGCGCGACCCCGAGCTTCCGGCTAAGGTCACGCTGGGTAAGCTCGTGGTTCCTGGATATCTCGTCAAGGAGCTGTAGCGAGCGGTAGTCGTCTGTCTGCTCGTCCTTGTTGTTCATGAAATGAACATACCATAGGAAAGCTGGTGCAGTCAAGGGGGAGGGGGGCTAGTCGGGGGTTATATTTCTACAAACTGATTCCCTATAAACTGACACACAATGGGCGCAGAATCAGCCTTCCATTCACTGGGATGCGGAAGAAAGGCTGCATAAATATTTCCTCTACATGCTCCGGCAGGTTTCGCGAGGGTTTTCATGAATTTTTTGCACATGACACTATCTTTCGCTTTACTGTTATTTTTTACCAATGACCCAACAAACAACTTATTATCTGCCGAGCCCAGAACAAGTTTATTAAAATCAATGATCGCCTGTTTACTATCTCTGGCAAACTCGGATTCAACCTGCCAATATACTCTTGTAATATAGCTGAGCTTCACCTTTTTTTGTTTCGGTGCTTTAGATTTTGAAACGCTGCAAACAGCAATGTCATGCAATAACTCATTTAGTCCGAAGCTGCATCTATTCTTTCTACACCCTCTTGAAAAAACAATAATTTTTTCAGACTTATGCTTTTTATATCTTTTATATTCATTATCAAAGTTCTCGGCCAGCATCTCGACGAAGTTCTTCGAACGCTGCCTATTACGGTCACCTTCAGTCGAAGCAATTATCTGAGGTTTCGCTCCATTAGACGCATCATAAGCTTTCTTATAACTTTTTATTATTATATTTTTGATATCCATTTTGACTGTTTTCCTCCATAGCTGCTTTGGCCAAAATAATTCAATAAGGTAACTGGGTCGTAGCAAAAAAAAGGTGTTTTATTGCCTATGACCTGCGGCGATATGCTTTCATGACATGAATTCCGAGACCTGAGGATACGGATCTTCCCCCTTTGAAAAAGGGGGATAAGAGGGGGATTTTTCGAATGTTTTAATCCCCCCTCGCCCCCCTTTGGAAAGGGGGAAGTTAACGGGACAGCAATGAGCGTATATGTCAATATGTGAGCATCTTTATTCCCTAACTACCCAGAGTCTTCGGAAAAGATCAATTTTTGGAACTTGCCTTATCTCAAGGGCGAACGGACTATGAATCTGATATCAGAGTGCGTGGCCTCAAGCACCTCAATCTTCATGTTCTTGAAGCCGATGGTCCTCGATTCAGAAAGATTGTAGGAGAGGTCCTGGTAAAAGGCGGGCCTCGTGAAATCGTCCCGGTACTCCCTGTAGGAGAGCCTTATCGTGTCCTGTGATTTGCCGTCATAGACGATCTCGGCCTTGAAAGACCCCTTCTGGTAGATCCTCCCCGGTTTGAACGGCGTGCCCGACAGGTTCCAGTCGCGCACAAATCCGAGCACGCATTCCGCGTCGCCATAGACCTGGTTCATCTCGTTAACGGCGAGGCAGTAGTTCCAGCTGCCCTTTTGGGAGATGATCTTATTCGGCTCTCTGTAAAGCGTCGCCCCGCTCGTCAATTTTCCGTAGGCCCTGAAACCGGCTCCGGCGGGAATGATTGGGTATGGTGGGGCGCCCATCTGGGCGGGCGGCTGGAAGTCTTCTGTCGCGACTATGCCCTCATAAAAGGTGGCGTCCTCCTCTACTATCATGGGGTTGCCGACCACGGCCTCCTGGATTTCATTGATCTGAAAAGAGGTAAAGCTCGCATGCTCCACGGGATTGGAAACCATCGAGACCGCGGCACACCCGGAAATAAAAACAATGGACAGCAAGGCCAGTATCCGCTTCATGCCTCCTCCGCGATTCCGTGATGCCGGTTCCTGTAAACCGGGCTTTGGTTGCATGCGAGACGACGCACGATTGAGGGTGCAAAAGACCGGAAGCAAAAAATATGAATAGCTCACAAGAAACTATATAGCCGTAACCAGACCTGGATGAATGCGGTAAATGAGACGCGTCTTATCGCCGTGAGGCGTATGATTACAGGCCTATCTTTTCAAGGGAATGGTGGATATGATTATCGAGCGGTAGTCGCCTGCCTGCTCGTCATTATTGTTCACGAAATGAACATACCATAGGAAAGCTGGTGCGGTCAAGGGCCTCTTTTGAAACGTTTCCATAACATAAACAAAGAACAACCTTGAAAAAAATTCTAATTAATGTTAAAAAATTTATATTCAAAAAGTTGCATATCGCACTTTTTAATTTGCAAGCAGAATGAGGCAATATGCCACCGTCAATTGAAAAAATTTCGAGCCATTTCGAACAACTCACGGAAATCGAGTTAATTGATAGCGGAGGTTTTAAGGTTGTCTACAAAGCGCGAATTGAAGGAAAAATAGAAGCTTTGAAACTTGTTAAGATACCCAAGTCCGCTGGAATAAATCCCGAAGAAGCAGAAAGTTTTAGACAGGAACAAATTAGAAGAATTTCACGAGAATTAAATGTCCTTGCAAAATGCTCAACTCCTGAAATAGTAAGGCTTGGCAAATTAAAGCCGACGCCTATAACTATTGATGAAGAAGACTATATATTTTATTCAGAAGAATTCCTCGATGGAAAATCATTACGGAAATCTATCTTCGTAAAAGAGCACCCAGCTGAACCCGAGCTCAAAATTTTACTATAAATCTTTTAAAAGCAATAGATTCATTATGGGCCTTAGGGATCGTTCATCGAGATATTAAGCCCGAAAACGTGATAAAACTGGATACTCCCGAACGCCCTTTTGTTCTGATTGATCTAGGTATTGCTTTTTCTGTTATAGATACTCCCCTTACAGTCAATCCCTATCAAATCCCTGGAACAGCTCGCTATATAGCACCTGAAATGTTAAAGTTTAGTTTCCGTAAATCGCTCGACTATAGAAGCGATTTATATACAGCCGGTTTAACTGTATACGAATATGCATCAGGCATTTATCCATTTGCTCAGATAGGAGATGATCTTTATAAGACATTTTACAGAATAGAAAAAGAAAAAGCTGCTCCTCTTAAAGCACATCGACCTGATTTATCCGATTCCTTTGTTTTAATAATTGAGCAATTACTTAGAAAAAAACCTGTCTTAAGGCCTTCAAATATTGAGGGCTTAATTAGGCAATTGGAGGCTGGCACATGAAGCTATACGCACAACATGGGTATGGAGAAGGTGATAAAATATCTCTAGGTCTAAGTAATAATGTACTTTCTGGAGTTATTTACGGAGGAAAAGATGTGTCACCTGTTAATCTAAGAGGGAAATTGGCAGACATAGCTGAAACATATCCAAGTGCAGGTCGGCTATTTGATTCTCAATTTTATGTAAACTTATATACATCTGAGCCCAACATCAAGCTTGGGAATCTTGAGGATTATCCTTATTACAATCCATTACGGCGCAGTCAACTTGAAGATAGTGCATTTGTGTCTGAACAAATACGTAGAGTTTTAGAATTTCAAATTTCTTTGCCTGTTAGCCACATTATAGCGCCTAATATATTCATTTCTAATTCCTTTGATTCTATAGAATCTGTAATATCAAAAAATTTCATACGTAAGAGTATGGAAATTTATAAAAGTTTTGGAGATACTAGGCCTTTACTATCTACCCTCGCTGTTTCAAAAGATGCTTTGATCTTGGATGCTTCTTAATTATGCCTTGAAAAGCAATGACTTTTTAATTGTAAACGGATATTCTGATATTATTTCTCCTTTCCTCGGTGCAGTTGGTGGAGACATAGGATGCACTGGTTGGTGGTCTAACCTCAGACAATTCTCAATAGAAAGATGGTTGCCTGAAGCAACTGGAGGAAGACAGCCCGTACCTCGATATCTGGTAATCAAGCTTCTTAATAGAATTACTTTCGATGAATTAAACAGATTGAGCAGATTCTTACCTGAAATAGTGAATGGACTGGGAACGGATAGTGGGTATACTGCTGCTCACCCCACCCGAGTTGAAGAGATACTTCAATCCTGGGATGCCCTAAATACTTTATTGAGTACTCTTACATCCAATGATCTGAATACAAATTTAAAAAAATGTATAGAATTAATCAATGGGGCGGAAGGATTATATGGGGCCATTTCGACATTTAGTGCAACTCTTGATTCGAAATCAGGAAATTATCATTTAGACCCGCTTAAAGATGGCATAGCTCTATTTAGACAGAAAGCAGAGATTTGAAATTTTCAATAAAAAGAGCTCTAGCCTTTTCATTTGCAACTTTGCTTAAAGGCAATTCTTGTTTGGGCTCATAAAAAGTATGAATAATTTTTCTGCTGGCATCAAAAGCAATCAAGCCAATATTTAAAATTTGAAATAATTTTAAATATTGACTAGCCTTTTCTGCCTCATTAAAAGGAAGCACCACGGATACCAAATCCGAATAATACTTATAACGATAAGCTTGAGAGAGTGCCTTACGCCATCCTTTTAATTTCATCTCAAAAGCATATAAAAATGTATCGTTTCGATTTTGACGCACTGCTACCATATCCGCTATTCCAAATCCAGGAATATACATTTCCCTCACAAGCTCAAAGACCTGATTTTTCCTAAGTTTCTTATTAACTTCAACACGAAAAGCTCTCCCAAAGGCAAGCACAAAATCAGACTCCTTACGCTTTCTGCCGTTTGGTAAATTCTTTCGTGGATGCTTGCTATAAGAAGTTATATATTTCATGCTCTTATTATATCGCAAATTGCAGACTACTTTAACGATAAAGTTCAAAATGTCAATAAGTTTTTTGTTTTAGTCAATCATTGTCCTCGTCTCGCTTAATCCTGTGTATTATCCATTTTCATCATCTCCGTTCCCCAAGCACCTCCCTTAGAAAATCCTTCATCGCCTCCCAGGAGCGTTTGTCAGCCTTTTCGTTATAGGCAAGGCCGTCCGAGGGGTCCGTGTCGTTATTCGGGTTTGAGAAGCCGTGCACCGCGCCGCCGTAGCTTGTGAAGACCCAGTCCACTCCTGCCTTACGCATCTCTTCCTTGAAGGCGCGCACATCCTCGGGCTTTACATGCGGGTCTTCCGCGCCGTGCAGCACCAGGACGCTCCCCTTTATGTCGCCGGGCCTGGCCGGGTTTTTCGTGGCGAGGCTCCCATGAAAAGAAACTGTGCCGGAGACGGGCGCGCCGCTTCTCGCAAGCTCAAGGGCCGCTCCGCCGCCGAAGCAATACCCGATGGCAGCTATGCGCGAAGTGTCCGCGAGCTCGACTTCCCTCAAGGCCTCAAGCCCGGCAATCGCGCGGGAGCGCATGAGGGCGTTATCGGCCCGTAGCTTCCCGGCGGCCTCCCCGGCCGCCCTGGGGTCGGTCGGGCGCACTCCTTTCCCGTACATATCCGGCGCGAAGGCCACATAGCCGAGCCTCGCGAGCTCGTCCGCGCGCCCTCTAATATAATCGTTTATCCCCCACCACTCGTGAAAGACAAGCACGCCCGGCCTCGGGCCGCTCACCTCGTCGTCGTATACGAGATATCCCTCAAGGACGGTATCATTGGAATTGTATTCGATCGTCTCGCCGACTATCTTCGCGTGCGCGTTCACGGAAAAGAGAAGCAGGACTGCCGCAGCCGCAATAAGGCTCTTCATCGTGACCTCCTTGAAGGCCGCCCTTCAGGCAAACAGGGCCGGGAGTTTTTTGGCATCGGGCATTCAGACTTCTCGCCTGTTCATAAGGAGTATACAGTATTTTTTGAAAGTGGAGGGGCCTGGTGCGAGCAAGAAAGGGGTTACCATTAATCGAGTATCGCGGGTCCGAGAAGCTTCGACCAAGATGACAATTTAATCAGGTCAACTTAACTTCGAACCACGCCATTCCGTGAGACATTACCAGGAGTTCCCATTGTATTGTAGTCCCTGAAATAAACCGCCAATGCCCGGAGGATGACCAGAGGGATACCCAGCTCCAAGGATTCTTCGAGATAGGTGAAATACTCCGCGCGGGCATCCGGCAGATATACTCCCAGAGACCTGAGCTTCCGCTGGAACCCATCGAGGGTTTTCGCCAGGGCTGCCAGCAGAAAACCAGCTATGGACAATATGTAAAGCCTGCGATAAATGGCAAAGTCCTGCCTGAAACGGAACAGGTGTTGCCGCAGGATCGTCACGGCAATCCACGCCAGCATCATAAGCACCAGACCCCCCAACAACTTTTCCCCTAACGGAGCATGCCCTGTATAAAGCTCGAGCTTCAGCAAGCCGACTGATGTGAATCTTCTATTGAAATCCAACTCTCTCAACGCGCAAAAAACAAACAGAACAATAAAGTAAACCGGGTACGGACGAACCGAGTACCCCCTTTGAGAACGGCGTAAGCCATTGCCAGGCCGTATCCCAGCGCCGACAAGCTCTCGATCAAATTATGTTCCTCGAATAATGCGGCAGAGCCAGGCAGGAGGTAAGGCAGAAACGAAACTCCAAAAAGGGTCAGCACCAAGAAGAAACAGAACAGGATATCCCTCGCGTTGCATGGCAATAAACAGCCTCCGCGCGTGGAGGTTCACCGCTGACAAAGACAATTCAGGCCGTTGAAGTGCTTCAGAGGCTATAACCGGGACATCGATTATACAAAAGTATACCGTACAAAAAGAAAAAGGGGTTGCAGGACCATGAAAAATCCCGTAACCCCTTCAACTTGGTGGGCCGCGTAGGGATCGAACCTACGACCCGCTGATTAAGAGTCAGCTGCTCTACCAACTGAGCTAGCGGCCCAAGAAGAAATCTATTTGAAAGTCAGCGCCTGTACTGCGTTTTTCCTTCCCGGCCCGCCCTGAATCTGGCGCGCCTGAGAGGATTTGAACCTCCGACCCTCGGCTTCGGAGGCCGATGCTCTATCCACTGAGCTACAGGCGCGTAAAACCGAATCTTTTCAGGTTACAAAAAAGGAGGCTTTTTGTCAAGGCAAAATCCATATTCCCTGAAAACGGGGGCGTCACGCCTTTTATGCCCTGAGCTCCCTGCCCGTGCTATTCTATCACCCAGGGCTCCCTCCCGGAGCATCGGGTGCACTCCCATTAAGCCCGAAAATACCGCCCCCTGTCAAGCCATTCAGGAAATGCCGCTCAAAACGGCTTTATTTTTTACCGGATTTTGCTAATATGGTTCATAAGCCCGCTTCGCGGCGGGTTTCAAAAGAAAGGCTTTAAACGGATGACCGAAAAGAAATACGGCGCAAAGGCCATAGAGGAAGCCAAGCTCGAGGCCTGGGACAACGCCAGCCCGGACAGGGACTATACGATAGAGATAAGCTACCCGGAGTTCACCTGCGTGTGCCCGCGCTCGGGGTATCCCGACTTCGCGACGATCAACGTAACCTATGTGCCTGACAGGAAGGTCGTAGAGCTTAAGTCGCTTAAACTTTACCTCAACTCCTTCCGCGAAAGGGCCATCTCGCACGAGGCCGCAACGAACCTCATCTTCGACGATTTGAAGAAGCTCCTCTCCCCGAGGAAGCTCGACGTAGTCGCGGATTTCAATGTGCGCGGGAATGTGAAGACGGTCGTGAAAGTAAGCCTTTAGGCTCTTTCGCGGCGGGAAGCTTGTGAGTATTTTCTGAAAGGGAGATTATACATGATTTTGAATAATCTCCCATGCCCCCTCTTCAAGAATGAGGGGGAAAGACCCTCTTACGGAACGGGAAGAATCCTCACGCGGTCCGTTCGCCCCGCTTCCTGGCGCCCTTCTTCCGAGCGCCAGCTTCGCCCATCGCCTGTTTAAGAGAATTTATAAGAAACCTGTTAGCATCCCTCCCGAGCACGGCCACCCTGAAGAACTCAGGGCCGAGCCCCCTGAAGGCGCTCAAATCGCGTATGAGTATCCCCTGCTGAAAAAGTCTGGAAGCGAGCGCCCTGGCGTCAAGGCGCGGCTTTGATATCCTTACCATCAGGTAATTGGCCGAGGACGGGAGCGGCTCAAGTCCCTTTACGGAAGCGATGCCTTTCGAGAGCGCATCCCTCTCCGTCGAAAGCCATTCTGCCGTCAGATCACTGTATCGCGCGTCAGCGAGGCAGGCGGCCCCTGCAATGGACGAGAGCGTATTTACAGACCAGGGCGGTTTGAGCCTTTCAAGCCTTGAGAGGAGCTTCCTTTCCGCCGCCGCGTACCCGAGCCGGAGGCCCGCGAGCGCGTAGAACTTGGTCATTGAGCGGAGCACGATGGCATTACCCGCCCTTATTGCCTCCCGCATTACGCTACCGCCCGAGAAGTCTATGAAGGCCTCGTCGAGCACAGCCAGGGCTCCGCTCGTGCGCGATAGCTTCAGGAACGAAAGCGTCTCTTCTTCGGAATAGAGTACGCCCGTCGGGTTCGCGGGGTTTGCCATGAAGACCAGGCTGAAGCCCTTTGAGAGCCTTCTCCCGAGCTTCCCGAGGTCGAGCCTGAAGCCATCCTCTTTGTCCATGACAAAGCTCTCGGCCTTCCATCCCGCAAGGGCAAGGGCCTTTTTGTATTCGCTGAAGGCGGGCTCTATGATTAACGCCCTGCCGGGTTTAATGAGCCTGGGGATCAGATAGATAAGCTCGGTCGAGCCGTTTGCAGGGAGTATATTGTCCGTTGATACGCCATGACGTGCCGCGAGCGCCTCCTTGAGGGCGTTCGCGGAAGGGTCCGGGTAAGGGGGTATGAGCCTCAGCCCTTCCTCTATCGCCTTTATGGCCGAAGTCGGCGGGCCGAGCGGGTTTATGCTAGCGCTGAAATCGATTATCTTTTCAAGGGGCCTGGAGGCCTCTTTAGCCGCCTGCCAGATATTCCCCCCGTGTATGTCCTTGACCAACGAACCAGACCTCGAAATTTGTGAATACCTTAACTCTGATGAATTCCACTTTCCTAAGGGAGACAAGGGGGGATTTGCAATGGTGCGCATAGCGCACCCTAGAAAACTAATCACAGCTTCCTGAGCACTTTACTTGACCCCTCTTTAGAAAAGAGGGGAAGCAACAAAGCCTGCTATCCAAGCACTGCCCGGGCATCCACCGCCAGGGCCCCTCTCTCATACACCACAAGGGGGTTTATCTCAAGCTCTTTTATGGCGCTGACCCCCTCCATTATCCTTCCGATCTTCATTATGACGTCGGCTATGGCGTCCAGGTCCTTGTGGCTTCCACCCCTGAAGCCGGTAAGGAGAGGGTAGCTCTTTACCTCGGAGATCATATCAAAGGCCTCCTCCCTCGAAACCGGGGCGAGCCTGAAGGCTACGTCCTTAAGAAGCTCTACGGCCACGCCGCCGAGGCCGAACATCACGGCGGGGCCGAACTGCGCGTCCCTTATGCCGCCGACGATTACCTCTGTCCCTTGTCCGGCCATCTCCTCGATAAGGAAGCCTTCGATAACGGAGGCCGGGGCCTCGTCCGCAGCGCCGAGTATAATCCGCGACCAGTTCAGTTCAAGCTCCCCAGCGTCCCTTATGCCAAGCGCCACGCCGCCTATGTCGCTCTTGTGCAGTATGTCCGGCGATATGAGCTTAAGCGCGACCGGATAGCCTATCTCTGAAGCGGCCTCGACCGCCCCGGCCATGTCCTTAACCACCTTGTGCCTGGGTACCGGGATGGACGCTAGGCTTATGACGGCCTTTGCCTCGGGCTCGATGAGCGTCTTTCTCCCCAGGCTCAAGGTCTCCTTTACTATCTTCTCTATCGCGGCCTTTTCCGCCATAGGCGCTCCTATCGTCCCCTTGCGAGGACAGCCGCCGCGCGCACCGCACCCTCGGGTGTCGTGAATACAGGGAGCCCCGCTTCCCTGAAGAGCCTCAGGCGCGACCTCGAATACTCGCCCCCCGGCGAGCAGATGATGATGGGCTTCTCGGAAAACCCCGGCTTCTGCGCGAGCATGCCCGGGAGAGCGTCCGTAAGCGCTGGCGGGCCCCAGAGCGCCGCGACTATGGCGATGTCGTAATGCCCGCCCGCCATCGTCTTCTGCACCGAGAGGGCAAATGACTCGTCCGTTGCGCTCCCTGTAAGGTCAAGGGGGTTTGAGACGGAAAAATACGGCGGGAAGACGGCCTTGAGCCCTTGTTCCAGTTCCTGCGGAAGCGGCGCGGCATCGAGCCCGAGGGCGTGGCAGGCGTCCGCGATGCCCACGCCCATGCCGCCGCCGTCCGTTATTATCATGACCCTTTTGCCTCCGGCCCTCCCCTGAAGCCCGAAGGCCTTGCAGGCTGCCTGGAACTCCTCGTAGCCGTTAAGCTCGGTAACGCCCGTCTTCTTGAAAGCGGCCCTGTATATCTCGTACCTTCCGGCGATCGCGCCGGTGTGGGAACGGGCGGCGGCAGCGCCCGCGCCGAATTTCCCGACCTTGACGGCCATGACGGGCTTTTGAGCGGCACACCTCGATGCGGCTTCGACGAACCTCCTGCCGTCGGCGACCGATTCCATGTACAAGACGACGGCCTTCGTCTCCGGGTCGGATGCGAGGAACTCCAGGCAGTCCGACTCATTGACGTCAACGGCGTTCCCATAGCTCACTATCTTTGCGGCGCCGATGCCTTCCGCCGCGAGCTCGTCCATGGCGACCGCGGCGAAGGAGCCGCTCTGCGAGAGAATGGAAAGGCCTCCCCTTCCCGGCCTGCCGGCCCTGTCCGTGGGTATGAAGAAGGTATCCACCTTCGAGGCAGCGTCGTAGATGCCGAGGCAGTTCGGACCGATTACGCGCACCCCGCCTTTTCGCGCTATCTCCAGGACCTCCTTTTCAAGGGCCTTCCCCTTTTCACCGGCCTCCCCGAAACCGCCGCTCACTATTACCGCGCCCCGCACCTTCCCTTCGGCGCGCCTGAGCGCGGCTGGTACGGACGCAGCGGGTATGGCGAAGACGGCAAGGTCTACTACCTCCCTCGAATCCTCAAGGGACGGCAGGCACTCAAGCCCCATGATGGAGGCCTGCCCGGGGTTCACCGGGATAATCCTCTTGCCGAATCCCGCGCCGACGAGGTTCCTGAGAATTATATTCGATATCTTCCCGGGCTCAGGCGAGGCGCCGACCACGGCCACGCTTGCAGGATTAAAGAAGAACGATATGTCCCCGCCATTCGGCATGAGTTCCGGCCCGCCTCCCTAATCGTCGAGCTTGAAAGCCACCCTTACGACAGCCTGGAACTCGGCTATCTTGCCGTCAGCGACCCTGCCGTGCTGCTCGACGACCTCGAACCACGCGAGGCCGTGGAGGGTCTTGGAGGCCTTTTCTATCGCGTGCGTAACCGCGTCCTCGAAACTCTTGGAAGAGATGCCGACAAGCTCTATCTTCTTGTATACCCTGTTCATGCCGCCTCCCTTTCTATCTTCTACAGGTCTTTTGAGGACTGCATTACAGCCTGAGATTCCTCGAAACGAGGAATACGAGGACAATGCCTGCGACCATGATCACCAGGTTCAGGGCAAAGCTCGTCCTGTGGACGCCCCTGAATTCGCTCCGGAGCTCTTCGAGCCTCTGGGGGTCCTCTACAACCTTCATCTGGGCCTTAATCGTCTGCGCCTCCGGAGCCACAACAAGCCCCGAGTAGAAGGTGAGCGCGGTCATGAGCGCCAGGATGAGTATCCTGGCCATGGGGAATACCTTCTCGATGAACGACATCGCGATGAGGGAGGCAAGCGAGAGTATGGCCGCTACATAGCCGATGCCCCAGTATCTGGGGAATATGTGCGAGACCACGTCGCCCGCCAGCTCCCTCGGCAGGGCCCTGAATATGCTCGGGGTTACGAAGAGGGTATAGAAGATTATCATCCCCACCCATGTCACGATGCTCATGAGGAAGATGAACCTGAGCGCGTTAAGCATCGATCTCCTCTTTCTGCCCCGGACACGGTCCGATGGGCGGCATTCAGTCGAAAAGGAGCATTATCGTCATTACGGCCCCGGCCATCGTCAGGCCCGCTGCCCGCATTATACTGACCGAGGACATTACCGTTCCCGTGTCAATGTCCTTAACCGGGTCGCCGATCCAGGGCTTTTCAGAGAATACGCCGCCGTAGAACGACCCTCCGCCGAGCTTCACACCCAGCGCGCCGGCCATCGCGGCCTCCGGGACCCCGGAGTTGGGGCTAAGGTGGTTGCGGCCGTCTCGCGCCAGCATGGCCGCGGACTTCATCCAATTATATCCTAAAATGAAAGAGGCTGTGATTATGAGCGCGCCCGAGAGCCTCGCGGGCACAAAATTCGCCGCGTCGTCCATCCTCGCCGAAAACCAGCCGAAGTGCCTGTACCTCTCGTTCCGGTAGCCCACCATCGAATCGAGCGTGTTTACGGCCTTGTAGGCCATCATGAGCGCCGGGCCGCCGAGCAAAAGGAAACAGAGCGGGGCTATGACGCCGTCGGAGGTGTTCTCGGCAACCGTCTCGACAGCGGCCTTGAGCACCTCTTTCTCTTCAAGATCGCCGGTGTCCCTCCCCACTATGCGGCCGAGCCGCCTTCTCCCCTCGTCCAGCCCATGCCCGAGCGCCCTTACGACCGCCAGGGCCTCGTCCCCGAGAGCCTTCATGGAAAGACCGGCCCATATGAAAAAGACCGAAAGCACAAAGGAAAGCGCGGTCGAATGGAGGCCCGCATAATGAATGACAAGGGCCGTTGCCGCGTAAGCGCCGCCCACAACGAAGACCCACAGGAGCGCTCCGCCGAGCCTCTCCCATCCGGCGCTATTTGGCAGGGCCTTCCTTATTGCGGCCTCAAGGAAGGCCGCAATCCTCCCGATCCACCTGACCGGGTGCGGCGCCTTTTCAGGGTCCCCTATGATAAGGTCGAGGATTAGCGCCGTAAGGAACGCGAGCGCGGAAAGGGGGACGATATCAAGCGCGCCTTCAAGCGCCTCGTGGCCTGTCATGCCCCGATTATCCGGAGGACGCGCTCCATGTCCACGCTACCCTCGAATATCGAGGCAAGCGAAGCGAGCGCGCTCTCGCGCCCGGATTCGAAGCTCGCTACTGTCCCGCACTTTCCGCCGGAGAGCGCGGATACTACAGCCTGCCTGAAGACGTCGTTATCGAATACTCCGTGCACATAGGTGCCCCAGACCATGCCGTCATGGGTCGCCGCCCCGTCCGGGGCGTAGCATGTCCTGCCGTTCCGCTCAAGTATCCTTGCGAACGGGCTTCCCTTTACAATGGTCTCGCCCATGTGTATCTCATAGCCCCTGACCTCGTAGTCCCTTCCCATCAGCCTTGCCACAGCCGAGACTTCGAAGGTCTTCTTCTCCCTGCGCAGGACCGTCACGGCGTCCACGAGGCCGAAGCCCTCGGCCTCACCGGCGGCTGCTTCCACTCCCTGCGGGTCCTTTACAGCTGTCCCGAGCATCTGGAACCCCCCGCAAATGCCCGCTACCATGCCGCCTTTCTCGATGTGTTCCCTTATTGCCGGGCCGAAACCCCTGGATTTCATCCACATGAGGTCGGCTATCGTGCTCTTTGTGCCCGGTATTATGACGAGCCCTGCCCCGGCCATCTCATGCGGGGAGCTTATGAACGATAGCTCTATGCCGGCGTCGCCCCTGAACGGGTCGAAGTCCGTGAAATTCGAAAGGCGCGGCAGCTTAAGAACCGCTATTTTCAACCCGCTGCCTGGCTTTAACGCGCTCCTTTCATCGAGGGAGACGCTGTCCTCGTCCGGTATGAGGAGGCCCGAAAAGCTCGGCACAACTCCCAAAACCTGCTTCCCGATCCGTGCCTCCAGGAAATCGAGCCCCGGCCTAAGGAGGCCTATGTCGCCCCTGAACTTGTTTATTATGAACCCCTTTACCCTCTCCCTTTCTTCAATCGAAAGGAGCTCGAGCGTGCCCACGAGCGAGGCGAACACCCCGCCCCTGTCTATGTCGCCGATGAGGACGACGGGGCTCCCGACCGCGCCCGCCATGCCCATGTTGGCTATGTCGTTATCGCGTAGGTTCACCTCCGCCGGGCTTCCGGCCCCTTCGATGACGATTACGTCGTAATCAAGGGCAAGTTTCGAATAGCTCTCCAGCACATGGCCCAGGGCCTCCTTCTTGAAGGCATGGTACTCGGCTGCGGTCATCATGCCGACAGGCTTGCCGTGAATTATGACCTGGGACATGGAATCGCCGGTTGGCTTGAGGAGCACTGGGTTCATGTGTACCGAGGGCTTGAGGCCAGCCGCCTCGGCCTGAAAGGCCTGAGCCCTGCCTATCTCGCCTCCCTCAACCGCGACAGCCGAATTGAGGGCCATATTCTGTGCCTTGAAAGGGGCGACCCTGAAGCCCCTGTCCTTCAGGGCTCTTATGAGCGCAGCCGAGAGGACGCTTTTCCCCACATGGGAAGAAGTGCCCTGAAACATTATATTTTTCGCGTAGTTTCCCATTGAATCCACACCCGGGCCGTGCTAAAATATGCGGCTGATGCTTACTTTCCTTAAAAAATCAGTCCTATCCATCGTCATTGCGGCTTTCATCGCGGCGGCAGCGCCTTTTTCCGTGGCGTATGCCGGAGAAGCGGCAGACCCCAGGATGACAATGATAGCGGACGTCCTCTCAAGGATCGAGGCTGCAACCGGCTTCAGCCCCAGGGTGACATTAAGCGATGACGCCTCAATGAGCGCCTTTGTCATGCCCGACGGAACGGTCGTCCTCTCGGCCGGGCTGGTCTCCGCCACCATGACCGACGACGAGATGGCTTTCATTATCGCCCATGAGGCCTCCCACATACTCGCCGGGGACCAGTCTCCGGCGCTCGCAGACAGCGACAGCCCCCTTCTGCGGGAGATGGAGGCTGATGCAAGCGCCCTCGACATCATGGAGCGGGCCGGGTTCGATCCCGGCGCCTCGGTCGACATCCTCTTGAGGCTCTCCGGAAGGGCCGAGATCAAGTCCCGCATACTCGCCATCTCAAGGCTCCTCGGCCTGAATTAGCCGCCTTAAAACAGCCCATATCGCCCTTCCAAGCCCCCGGGCGCTGGTGTAAGATTATACTACTTCACTCCGCTTCAACAAGGAGATTCTGGTGTTTTCCGGCCTCGGAGAGATACGGGTAGAAAGGGTTCTCCTCAACGGAGACAACTTTACGCTCGACAATGAAAATACCTGCAGGCTCCTTTCATGGGAGCCCAGGCCGGGCGAGGCGTTCACTATAATTGACGGGCGGGGCGAGCTTGTCCGTGGAAGGCTCATCTCATTATCTGATGGAAAAGCCGAGATCACGGTCTTCGAGGAGATGGGGGCTATCGAGCCCGGCCCCGTGGTGCTCCTTATCCAGGCCCTGCCCGATAGGGAGCGGATGGAGGCCATAATACAGAAAACGACCGAGCTCGGGGTCACCGCGGTTCTCCCATTCAAGTCCGATAAATCCATTTCAATCGAGGAACTCGACTCAAGGCAGAAGAGGTCGCATAACTGGCAGCGGATAGCTCTCAAGGCCGCGAGGCAGTCGAGGAGGAGGGACATACCCGTATTACTCCCCTATGCGACTTACAAGGAAGCGCTGCGCGAAACCGTGGCTACGGAGCTTAAAATAATGCTCCGGGAAGGTCAAGGACTGAAAGGCTTGAAGGCGTTCTTAAGCGAGATTAAACAGCCGGTCAGGAGCGTTGCGTTGCTCGTGGGGCCTGAAGGCGGCTTCACCGAAGAAGAGGCGGCCCTGGCAAAGGAAATGGGTTTTGTTCAGGCAAGCCTCGGAAGCAGGGTCTTACGGACGGAGACCGCCGCGATATTCGGAGTCGGGCTATTGAGGTACGAGCTCGGCGGGTAGATTCCTAATAATTCTGTTTCTGCTGTCATTGCAAGGATTTGGCTCCGAAGCAATCCTCAAAATGGTTGATTTATTAAAAAGATTGCTTCCCGCCGTGCTCGCTCGCGGCTTCGGCTCACAATTCGCAATGACGAATAAAGGAAAATTTAATCAGGGCTTCAATCAGAGCAGACCTTCTCCGCCCTCTCCTATGACCTGGTCCTCGATGAACTTACGGAGGCCTGCCTGTATATTCGGGTCGAGGCCGACGAACCTTATGCCCATGCCGGGCTCCGAGAGCTTGTCCGGCATCTCCTTGACGGCATAGAGCACTTCTCCGTCGAGCACAAGGGGCTTGGGCGTCGGGAGCTCCAGCGAGACCTTGACATTCGTGCCCTCGGCAAAGGGCTTGAGCGTCCTTATGAAAACACCCTGCTCCGAGAGGGCGGTCGCGAATGTAGAGCGGCCAGTAGCGCCGGTTATGACCGTCGCCTTGAAAAGGACCCGTATCCTCAAAAAGTTCCTTGGCCGGGGCTCGATGAGCTTTTGTATGGTCCTGTAGAGCTCGGTCGGGCTTACGGGCCTTGTGACATATCCCGCGGCGCCCCTTGAAAGCGAGGCCACGAGGTCGGCTGTGCGCCCCACCTCCGAGGTCGTGATTATCTTGATAATGCTCAGGCTCCTGTTAGACCTCAAGGCCTCCAGGCAGGGCTGGCCTGATATGGGGGGCATATCGAGGTCAAGGAGCACGGCGTTCGGTATTATGCCGGAGGTTATCCGGACAAGGTCAGAGCCGTTCGAGGCGAGGAAGACGTTGTAGTCGAGCCTTTTGACCATCGTGGCGAGCTTAAGGCACCTTGAGGCGTCAGGATCGGCCACGACGATTGTCTTCGGTGGAGTAAGAATGGGTGCGGCTCCTTTTTAGGTTCCAATACATTTAAGGGATTTCCATCCTTTTGTCAACATCGGAGGCTCAGGGCCGAGATTCCGCTTGAGGAAGCGCGTATAAGGCATTAAAATCCACCCATGAGCGGACCGACAACCTGCATAGAATGCGTCCATGCCGTTTTCCTGGATCCTAAAAAAGAGATCTGCTACAAGACCGGGGGCCTTTACTGCAAGAAGCTCAAGGCGATAGTCGGGAAATACGACCCGTGCCGCATGAAACCCGCGAAGAAGGCTAAAGACAAGGACAAGTAGCCATAACCGGCCCCGGGCCTCACAGCCTATGACGGTTTCACGGCGCCCGGCCCTTCCCATTTCCGATTCTGGTATATTATATAATTCGCCCTTGTTTTTACGCATACCTAAACAACTGAAGGGTGCCTCTAAAAATTATGAATTTTTTCTGAGGTCAAGGAAGGGCGGAAATAAAAAGCGAAGCATACATGGGAATATGTGAACATTTTTATTTCCGCCCTGACACAGAGATCAGGAAAAATAATCATTTTTAGAGGTAGCCTGAAAGAGTCCGAATGGAACTCAACGCGACATTCGCCAAATCGCTCGGGGCGGCAGGGAAACTCAGGAACCTCATCATATTCTATGCGGCCGTCCATGTGATATTCCTCTTTTTCGGGCAATGGATGGTTGCCCAGGGATATCCGGGGGTGATCGAGCTCCGGGAGGAGCAGCTTAAGGAGATACAGGAGCTCCCGTATCTTAAGCCGCTCACGGGCGTGCTCGCCGAGAACCTCCCGCTCAAGGTCCTCTACACTTTCTCTTTCAACCTGGTATTCGGGGCGTTCCTCAGCACCACCCTTACCGGACTCGTATTCTTCCTGCCTTATGTCGTAGCCGTCTGGAGGGGATTTATCATAGGGATACTCATAGCCGGAATGGACGTGAACGCTACGATGCTCATCGTATTCTACGGCACTTTTGTCCTCGAATTCGGAGCATACTGCCTTTCGTCCTCGGTAGGGACCGACCTGGGCCTTTCCCTCATCTGGCCTGACCGCAAGGGCACGTCCTCGAGGAAAGAAGCCCTCCTCGCTGCCGGAAGGAACGGGGCGAGGCTGTATGTGTTTATAATCATTATTCTTTTCATAGCCGCCATATGGGAGATGTCCCTGCTGCATTACCTGCGGCCGATATCGGGCCCTGTAGCTTCCTGATTTTTTCCAGCAAAATCCGCCTGAAAACCAAGATTTCTCTTGGACACTTCCCCCCATATATGCTATAAGGTCTCGTAAACAACAGGTGATAAGTTATTTCCAGCAAAGTCGCTTCTCTTCTCCCCGCTCGGTTTTAAAGGGCCGTCGGCCCCTAAATACTGTTTGCCGGATTCCCTGATGGCTGGAAACAATATTTCTGAGAATATCCTTAATATTTACGACCGGATAAGGAGGGCGGCACGGAAGGCTGGCCGCGACCCCGGCGAGATAACGGTCGTGGCTGTCACCAAGATGGTGGAAGCCAAAAAGGTCAAGGAGGCCGTATCGGCTGGCCTCCGGGTCTTCGGCGAAAACTACGTGCAGGAGGCCCAGGAAAAGATAAGTAAGGTCAAGGACAAGAAGATAAAGTGGCACTTCATAGGCCATCTCCAGAAGAACAAGGCTAAACTCGCCGTAGAGCTTTTTGACATGATCGAGAGCGTGGACTCGATAGAGCTCGCAAAGGAGCTTGAAAAGAGGGCTTCCGCGCCGCTCGATATCATGATAGAGGTGAACATAGCGAGGGAGAAGACAAAAGGCGGGGTAAGCCCGGACGAGGCCGTGAAGCTCGCCAGGGGCGTATCAGGCATGGCGAACCTCCGGCTCAAGGGCCTTATGGCCATCCCCCCCTTCTTCGAGGACGCCGAGATGTCAAGGCCGTACTTCGCCATGCTCCGGCGCCTCGCCGAGCGCATCAATAAGGAAAGGTTCCCCGGCGTTTTCCTTAAGGACCTCTCGATGGGCATGTCAAGCGACTTCGAGGTGGCAATAGAGGAAGGCGCCACTATCGTCCGGATCGGGACCGCCATATTCGGCAGCAGGGAAGCACAAGGTAAAAAGGCCGCCAAGTCCGCCTGACAGGCTCCCGGAAAAGCTCAAGTGCAGGGTCGAAAAATAAGGGCTCCGGGCGTGTTTTCCCGAATGCCGGAGCGTCCGAATTTTGAGGACCCGCTCGATGGCTTTTTCAGCAGCCGAATTAATGACAACCTCTAAAAATTGAAGATTTTTCCCGCAATCAAGGAAGGCCGGGAATAAAAAGCGGAGCATATATGATAATATGTGAGCATTTTTATTCATGGCCTGACGCAGAGTCCGGGGAAAAGATTAATTTTTAGAGTTGCCTTAATCCTGCAAACAACATGCTCACAAGGAAAACCATAGGCTTTCTCGGAAGCGGGAACCTGGCCGAGGCCCTCATCAAGGGGCTGCTCGCCTCATCGAAGTTAAGTCCCGGGCAGATAATCGCAAGCGACAGGATAAACGAGCGGCTCATCCACCTCGCCGAGAGCTACGAGGTAAAGGTCCTCAGCAAGAACTTCGAAACCGCCAGGAATGCTGATATAATATTCCTGACGGTCAAGCCAGGCGACGTCGAAGGCGTCTTGAGGGAGATAGCCCCCGAGATAGAGGCCGGGAAGCTCCTTATCTCGACCGCAGCCGGCATAACCACCTCGCGCATACTCGAGGTCCTGAAGGAAGCGGGCCTTTCGCATTTTCTGCCTGTAGTGAGGGCCATGCCCAATACCCCCGCGATCGTCCGCGAGGGGGTTACGGCCGTTTGCGCTGGGCTCGGCACTGGCGAGCGCCACCTCGAGTTCGCAACCGAGATATTCGGGTCTATCGGGAAGGTAGTCGCGGTAAAGGAAGAGTCCCTTATGGACGCGGTAACGGGACTTAGCGGAAGCGGGCCCGCGTACGTCTTCCTCTTTATCGAAGCGCTCATCGACGGCGGGATAAGGGCGGGCCTTCCTGCGGACACGTCAAAGGAGCTCGCCTTCCAGACCGTGCTCGGCGCCGCGAAGCTCGCGATGGAGAGCCCGATGGGGCTTGACGCGCTCAGGCGCATGGTCGCCTCCCCAGGCGGGACCACGATCGAGGGCCTCCGGAGGCTCGATGAGGGCGGCCTAAAGGAGACGGTCGCTTCCGCCGTAATCGCTGCGGCTAAAAGGGCACGGGAGCTTTCAGGGGGGAAGTAGGCGCGAGCTCCCGTAAGTCATCAAAGACAAAACCATATAACAAGGAAAACTGAATGTTCATGCTGGCCAATATCATAATCGGGCTCACAAAGGTGCTCGACACTGTCCTGACCCTCTATTTCTGGATAATAGTCATAAGGGCCATCCTCTCGTGGGTGAACCCGGACCCCTATAATCCAATAGTAAGGTTCCTGTACCAGATAACGGAACCGGTCCTCGGAAGGGTGCGGAGGATGCTGCCCCAGATGGGCGGGCTCGATATCTCTCCTCTCGTTGTGATTTTAATCATATATTTCATTCAGGCCGGCATAATACCCTCCCTATATGAACTCGCCAGCAGGCTCAAGACAGGAGGAGGCTTCTGATGAAGATAACCGCGCTCGAGATAAAGGGGCACGCATTAAGGAAGCGCTTCAGGGGCTATGACGTAAAGGAAGTGGAGGAGCTCCGCGATGCCGCTTCCGAGGCCCTGGGCGAGGCGACGAAAGAGATAATGGACCTTAAGGAGAGGCTCGAAGACGCAGGGGAGCGCATACGTGCGTACGCTTCCAACGAGAACATCCTCCGGGAGGCAATCACCACGGTGCAGAGGATGGCCGAGGAGATGAAAGCTAACGCGAGGAAAGAGGCGGAAATACTCCTTGCCGAGGCAAGGCTCCAGGCAGACGAGATAATCAGGCAGGCCCAGTCCCGCTCATCCGCGCTCCAGGACGAGATATTCCGGTTGAGGAAGCAGAGGAAAGAGCTGGAATCCTCCATAAAATCGGTCATAGAATACCATTCATCCATCCTGCTCCTTGAAGAGGAAGAGGCCAGAAAGGCCGATGAGGAATCGGACAAGCTCAAGTTCCTCCCGAAATAGCTCTTCATATGTAACGCCCGCCGAAGGGGGCGCGTTCATCAGGGTGAGGCTCAAGCCGCGCTCCTCAAGAAACATGGTCGAGGGCGTGGAGGAGGGCTCGCTCAAGATACGGATAACGGCCCCGCCTGTAGAGGGCGAGGCGAACAGGGCCCTCATAGAGTTCCTCTCCGCCCTTACCGGCATAAGGAAAAGCGCCTTCCACATAGAGTCCGGCCTCAAATCCAGGGAAAAGAAAGTATTCGTGGCAGGGGCGACCGCAGCCGAAATTGAAGAGGCCGTCTCGTCCAGGATTTCTTAGACCTGAACCGTTAAATTTTTCCATTTTGTTAATGTCAGCATTTTGCGCACTGGTATGCGTTTTTTGTGCAAAGGGCTTTTAACATGCTATCGCGCTTTCGGGCATAAGCGAAAGACCTTTTTCCGCGCTTTCCGCGTGGTTTCGAGGGTACGGCTCGTTTGCTGTCTACCTCCACCACCCCGTGAACACACAAAAGCGAGCAGCGACCCAGGAGCTTTTTCTGGGTCAAGCGAGCGGATGCAAATCCGGGAATCTTCAACGGGCCCCCAAAGTCGCGGAGTTTACCTGAGCGAAGCGAAGGGCCTCGTTCTACTTACCCGGCCCGTTCACGCTCCGCTCCCTAAGGCTACGCTCGCCTTACCCTCCAGGGTCTGTTGAAATACAAAAACCTCTTTGTTTTGTCTTTGAGAATAACCCGGGCGTAAGGCGGAGCGAACATAGGGATGGGGGAGGGGCGGGCGAGGCGGGGCAGCAGGAGCGAGGCTAAAGGCCGAGCGATAATGGTGCGCACAGCGCACCTACAGGGCCGAGCCTGGAGGATGGAGGCGGGTAGTGAGGAGCCTTATGCAAAAAAGCGCGGCAGCGCCCAAACGGCCTTTGGATAAAAACCGCACGGCAGTGCGGAAAAGGCCTTTTGCTACCGGCTTACCAGTGTGAATTGCCAATGGTATCAGTAATTGTACAATGTTATAATGTACCCTGTCCGGCCTTCCTCCCGGAAACGGCCCTGGGATTTTCAAGGAGATGCTAATGGACGGCATAATCTGCCCCGCGCCCTGGAATAGCCTCCATTTTTTCGAGGCCGGGCGCGTATTCACCTGCTGCACCGGATGGGTAAAATCCCCGGTAGGGAGCCTCAGGAAGCAGACCATCTCCGAGATATGGAACGGCCCGGAAATCCAGTCCATGCGGAAAAGGATGCTCGAAGGGGCATGGCAGGAGATATGCCGCCCATCTTGCCCTTTCATCCAGTGGCACCTCTCGGGGGGCAGAGACGTAAAATTCGCCGACCTTGAAAAGCACGGGGTCATACCCGCCGCAGCGGACGAGATACGGGCCGGGAAGACCGTCGTCTCGACCCCGCCCACCGTATTCAACTTCTCCAACTCCGGCTACTGCAACCTGAAGTGCATCATGTGCAACACCAATCTCAAGGAGGACAAGGACCTCCTTGAGAGGGCCTATAATGACTTCATCACCTACCTGCCCACGGCGCGGAAGGTGATCCTGAGCGGCTGGGGAGACCCCTTCGCGAGGCCCGATACGCGCAAGATACTCACCGAATTCGACGGGAGCCGCTACCCTGACTTGAAGTTCAGCCTCATAACGAACGGGCTCCTCCTCAAGAGGTACTGGGAAAGGATCAAGCACCAGAACTTCGCCGGAATAAACATCTCGGTCGACGCGGCGACAAAGGAGACGTACGAGAAGATACGGGTGGGCGGCAGGTGGGAGGACCTCCTTGAAAACCTCGACCTGGTGAGGGAGGTGAGGGGCAGGTTCAGCGAGGTCGTCATAAACATGACCGTCATGAGGGCCAACTACAGGGAGATACCTGCCTTCGTGGACTTCGGCGAAAGCTACGGGTTCAACGTGGTCTTCCAGAAGATAACCGGGAGGTGCGGCGACCAGAACTTCTTCCTGCACGGGGACAGGCAGCTCATCGCAGAGGTCAAGGCGATGCTAACGGAAATAAAGGCGTCCAGGAAGGCGCGGAAGATCTCCGTGGACGTCGAATCGAACTTCGGGAACCTCCTTTCAGGAGACGACGGAGGGGAAAGGCGCCTGCACGCGCTCATCAATTACTGGGGCTGGAAGCTTACGGCCCCGGTATCAAAGGCGGTTGAGCTATTAAAGGGGCGGCCCGGAACGCCTGGCCACCCTGACTGAACAGGATAATCCGACAGGCGGAGAGATAAAAAAAGGGAGGCGATTCACGCCCCCCCTTTTTTTTGAGTCCCATTTTAAGACAATTACTAAAAATTAGAGATTTTCCCCGCAATCAAGGAAGGGCGGGAATAAAAAGCGGAGCATATATATCAGGGTGCCTCTAAAAATTAGCCATTTTTCCCGAGGTCGAGGCAGGGTGGAAGTAAAAAGCGCAGCATATATGCCAATATGTGAGCATTTTTACTTACACCCTAACGAAGAGATCTGGGAAAAGGGCAACTTTTAGAGCAGCCTGCTAGCCTTCGCTGAAGCCCTTAAGGAGCTTGGCCCTCGTCGGGTGCCTGAGCCTCCTTATGGCCTTGGCCTCTATCTGGCGCACCCTCTCGCGGGTTACGCCGAGAACCTTGCCGACCTCTTCCAGCGTATAGTCCTGCTTCTCGCCGATCCCGAACCTCATACGGAGGACCTTCTCCTCCCTCGGGGTAAGGGTCTCGAGGACCGAGTTCGTCTGGTCCGAGAGGTCCTTTTCTATTGCCGCGTCCGAAGGCGAAGGAGACTTCTCGTCCTCGATGAAATCGCCTAGCGAGCTCTCCTCGTCGTCGCCTATCGGGGTTTCGAGGGAGAGCGTCTGCTTCATCAGCCTGAGGATGCGCCTGACCTTCTGGATGGGGATGTCCATCCTTTCGGCTATCTCCTCGGGATAGGGCTCCCTGCCGAGTTCCTTGAGGAGCTGCCTCGAGGTCTGCAATAGCCTGTTGATGGTCTCTATCATGTGGACGGGGATCCTTATGGTCCTCCCGTGGTCGGCTATGGACCTTGTGATAGCCTGCCGTATCCACCATGTGGCGTAGGTCGAGAACTTGTAGCCCTTCTTGTAGTCGAACTTGTCGACGGCCTTCATGAGGCCGATATTGCCTTCCTGGATGAGGTCCGAGAACTTGAGCCCCAGGTTCACGTATCTCTTCGCGATGGAGACCACGAGCCGGAGGTTGGCCTCTATGAGCCTCTGCTTGGCTTCCCACATGTTGAAGTCGTGTATCTTTACCTGCCTTGCGATCTCGCGGAGGTCGCCCCTCTTCATCTCGAGGCGCCTCATTATCTTCCTGATGCGGGCCTTTGCGCGCTCCTGCTTGCGGGGGCCTTTTTTCGACTCTTCGCGCTCGATGAGGTGCTCCAGGCGGACTATCCTCTTGACGACGCGCCTTATGATGTTGGCGCTCAGGTTCATGTCCTTCAGGAGCTTGTACGCGCTATCGGGCTTGCGCCTCCTGAGCCTTTCGAACTTGGCGAGCACCTCGTCCGTCGCCGCGGTAGCCTCTTCGGCCTGGTTTTCCTCGGCCTCTTCCTCTATGAGGTCGCGCAGCGACGCCTTTCCGGCTTTCACGCGGCCCACCAGCCTCAATATCTCTATGACCGCAAAGGGGCTGGAGAGGGTAAGCCTCCTGAGTTCGTTCCTGCTCTCCTCTATCCTCTTCGCGTAGACTATCTCTTCCTCGCGCTTAAGGAGCGGTACGGCGCCCATCTCGCGCATGTAGATCCTTACCGGGTCTTCGACCCGCTCCACTTCCTCGACCTCGAACTCGCGCGGCTCCGCGGGTTCCTGGGCCTCCTGGCCGCCCTTTTCGGCGCTATCCACAACGTCTATTCCGAGCTCACCGAGGGTCTCAAGCAAGTTGTCCATCTCCTCCACAGAAAAATTGTCCTGCGGGAACGCGTCGTTTATTTCATCATAGGTGAGAAAGCCTTTGTCCTTCCCTATGTCGATAAGGCCCAAAAGTTCCACGCTCTGGCTGTTTCCTGCTTTTTTGCTCATAAACCCTTCCTTTACTTGCTTTCCCTGGGCAGAAAAATTATTTAATCCTAACATAACTATAAGACAAATGTCAAGCCCCGTCAAGCCATGCCAAGTTACCGATTTTACGCTCTTTTGGGCCGTCCCGCTTGACCTCGCAGCCTGGATGTGTTAAAGTTTTTAATTCTAACATATTGTTCATTATAAGCTTTTTTACAGCACCGGTCAGTGACTTATGTTGCCCAGACGCACGTCAATTAAATATGAAGTTTATGGAGAGAGGAGCAATCGGTAGGAACCTTCCCAGAGCCCTCGGGGCGCTGGCCCTCGCGCTATTGGTATTCATCGCAGGCTGCACGCCCAACGACCCGTACCGCCCGTCCGAACGCGGCAAGAACATCTTCTACACCACCTTTTTCGAGCCCCCCAAGCACCTCGACCCAGGCCGCGCCTACAGTTCCGACGAATACGACATAATCGGGCAGATATACGAGCCCCCGCTCGAATACCATTACCTGAAGAGGCCGTATGAACTCAAGCCCCTCACGGTCGAGGAGGTCCCGGAACCCGTCTATTTCGGCAAGGACGGGCGGATGCTCCCTGCCGGAGCGCCGGCAGAGGCCGTGCACAGGGCCGTCTACGAGCTGAAAGTCAGGGATGGGATACTCTACCAGGACCACCCCGCATTTGCCCTTGACCGGGACGGAGACCCTCTTTACAGGGGCCTTGCGAATAGCGACATGGCCGGGATAAAGAATGTCTCTGATTTCAAGGTCAAAGGCACGAGGGAGCTTACAGCCGACGACTTCATCTACCAGATAATGAGGCTCGCGGACCCGCAGGTCGAAAGCCCCATACTCTCCATCCTTGAAAAATACATACTCGGGCTCGAAGAGTATGCAAAAGCCTTGAGGGCCGACCTGGAAGAGATAAGGGCCAAGAGGCGGGCCGAAGCCGGTTTCTCCTACAACCAGGCGGCTGACGAGAAAGAGAACCCCATCGTCCTCGACTACCGGAAGCACCCCTTCCCAGGGGTCGAGAAGATAGACGACCGCACGTTCAGGATAGTCTTGAAGACCAAGTACCCGCAGTTCGTCTACTGGCTGGCCATGCCCTTTTTCGCGCCCATGCCCAGGGAGGCCGCCGAGTTCTACAAGCAGGGCGCGCTCGGCGACAGGAACATGACCCTCAACAGGTTCCCGGTGGGCACGGGCCCGTACATGATGGAGACCTTCAACCCGAACATGGAGATAGTGCTCGCAAAAAACGGGAACTACCGACATGACCCGTATCCCGGGGCCGGCGAGGAGGGCGACGCCGAAAAGGGGCTTCTCAGGCACGCGGGAGCGGGCCTGCCTTTCATCGAGAAGATAATCTTCAAGCTCGAAAAGGAGGCCATCCCCAGGTGGAACAAGTTCCTCCAGGGCTATTATGACAACTCCGGCATAAGCTCGGAAAGCTTCGACCAGGCCGTCTCCATAGGCAGCGGCGGAAGGCCCGAGCTTACGGACGATATGCGGGAGAGGGGCATGAGGCTCCTTACGTCGGTCCGCCCCTCGGTCTATTACTCCGGGTTCAACATGCTCGATGACGTAGTGGGGGGCTACACGCCGGAAAAGCAGAAGCTCCGGCAGGCCATCTCCATAGTTCTCGACTACGATGAATTCATCTCGATATTCAATAACGGGAGGGGCATAGGCGCGATGTCGCCTATCCCGCCGGGCATATTCGGCCACAAGGAAGGCGAGGAGGGAATAAACCCGTACGCCTACGGCTGGGACCCGAAAAGGAACAGGCCTGTCAGGAAGTCGCTGGACGAGGCCAGGAAGCTCATGGCTGAGGCCGGCTACCCCGGCGGAAGGACCCCCGGCGGAAGGCCGCTCGTCATCACCTTCGACAACGCCTGGACCGGGGCCGATTCCACCCCGCTCATAAACTGGTACATAAAGAAGTTCGCGCTCCTCGGCATCCAGCTCGAAAACAGGACGACCGACTACAACCGCTTCCAGGAAAAGATGTTCAAGGGCAACTTCCAGTTCTTCTCCTGGGGCTGGAACGCCGACTATCCTGACCCGGAGAACTTCTTCTTCCTCCTTGCCGGCCCGAACGGCAAGGTGAAGTTCCAGGGCGAGAACACCGCCAACTACTCGAACCCCGAGTTCGACAGGCTCTTCAAAAGGATGGAGAACATGGAGAACGGCCCTGCCCGGCAGGAGGTCATAGACGGGATGATAGAGATACTCAGAAGGGACGCGCCCTGGGTATGGGGATACCACCCCGTTGCGTTCTCGCTCTTCCACGGCTGGGTGGAGAACGTAAAGCCCAACGCCATGTCGAACAACACGATGAAGTATATAAAACTGGACGCGGAGAAGCGGCAGGCGTCCAGGGACGAATGGAACAGGCCCGTAATATGGCCGGTAGCGGCGCTCATAGCCGTGATAATCATCGGGTCGCTCCCGGCCATAATAACCGTCCGCAGAAGGCGCGGCCTCGGCACGAAGGCCAGGTAGGGCAACATGCTATCGTACATCATAAGAAGGATACTCTACGCCGTCCCCATAATAATCGGCGTGAACGTGCTGACCGCGCTCCTCTTCTTCTACGTGAACACGCCCGACGACATGGCCCGCCAGGTATTAGGGGAAAAGAACGTCACTCCGGCTGCCATTGAAAACTGGAAGAGGGACCACGGCTACGACCTGCCGGCCTTCGTGAACACGGAGGAGCCGGGCTTGAAGAAGGTGACGGAGACGGTCTTCTTCCAGAAGTCCGTGCCGCTACTCTGGTTCGACTTCAGCAGGTCCGACCGGAACAATATCGACATCGGCCAGGAGATACGGACGCGCATGTGGGCGAGCCTCGCCATAAGCGTCCCAATGTTCATGGCCGGGGTGGCGGTGAACCTCTTCTTGGCGATGATGTTAGCCTATTACCGGGCAACCTACATAGACATATGGGGGGTTATTCTGGCGGTCGTCCTCATGTCCGTATCGACCCTCTTCTATATCATCGGCGGGCAGTACATACTCGGGAAACTCCTCCGTCTGTTCCCCATTTCGGGCTTTGACGCGGGGCTCCACTCCGTCAAGTTCCTGGTGCTCCCGGTCATAATCGGGATCATAGCGTCCATAGGCACGGGGGTCCGCTTCTACAGGACTGTTTTCCTCGAGGAGATAAACAAGGATTATGTAAGGACAGCAAGGGCAAAAGGGCTCACCGAAGGCAGGGTGCTCTTCAAGCACGCGCTTAAGAACGCGATGATACCGGTCTTAACGAACGTGGTCGTATCCATACCCTTCCTCTTTTACGGAAGCCTTATACTCGAGACCTTTTTCGCCATACCAGGGCTCGGGAGCTTCACCATAGACGCCATACAGTCCCAGGACTTCGCCATAGTGCGCTCAATGGTATATCTTGGCTCGATACTCTACATAATCGGGCTCATTATGACCGACATAAGCTACACCCTCGTTGACCCGAGGGTCAGGTTCGAATAGGAATGAAATGCCAGTAATCCTAGCGACAGATTTCATAGTATTTTTCCTTGCCGGCGCGATTGTATACTTCGCGGTTGCCGTACGGAAGGACGGCGCCGCGGCTTCGGCCTGGCGGGAGATAAGAAAGAACAGGCTCGCCATGGCCTGCCTCGCGGTATTGGCGCTTTATTTTTCGGTTGCGCTGCTCGACAGCATCCGCTACAGGGATCCGGTGATTGCCGAGGACGGCGTCCAGGCCAGGACAGCGGAGGGCAGCGCGATCTATAGCGCGCAGGCCCTGAGCCTCCTTGACAGGGCATTCGAGGGCATGAGGACAAACCACGAAAAGACCTACTCGGCCCCGCTCGCAAAGCACCTCTTCGTAAAGGAGAATATCGAGCTCCCGGACGGGACTACCGTACGCGAATACGCGCCTCTCAAGCACCCGGGGGCGCACTGGCTCGGCACGGACAAGGTCGGAAACGACGTCTTTTTCAACGCCCTCAAGGGCGTAAGGACAGCGGTCGTCATTGGCGCGGGCACGACCCTCATAATAGTCCCGTTCGCTATCTTCTTCGGGGTGGTCGCAGGGTACTTCGGCGGCATACTCGACGACATAGTCCAGTACATATATACGACCCTCGCCTCGATACCCGGCGTGCTCCTCATAGTGGCGTTCATGCTCCTTTTCGGCACATCAGGCTACCAGGGCGGGCTCATATCCGAGGGGCAGTTGAGCCTCGGGGTCTTCGTCTTCAACGACCGGCTCTTCTGGCTCGCCCTCATATTAGGCATCACCTCGTGGACCGACCTCTGCAGGCTCATAAGGGGTGAAACGCTTAAATTGCGGGAGCTCGAATACGTGCAGGCTTCGAGGGCCTTCGGAGTATCCAGGCCCGGCATAATCTACAGGCACATCGTGCCTAACGTAATGCACCTGGTCCTCATAACCTTCGTCCTCCAGTTCAGCGCCCTTGTGCTCGCGGAGGCCATATTGAGCTACATAGGCATAGGCGTGGGCCCGCAGATGGGGAGCTGGGGCAACATGATAAACACCTCCCGGCTGGAACTCTCGATGGACCCGGTCGTCTGGTGGAACCTTACGGCCTCGTTCATATTCATGTTCGGACTGGTCCTCCCCGCCAATATATTCGGGGACGCCGTAAGGGACGCGCTCGACCCGAGGCTCAGGTACAGGTAGCGCATTTATCATTGTCATTCTGAGGCGAAGCCGAAGAATCCAGGCGCTGATGAACCACTACCGCCTGGAAGGCGGTAAGTTCAAAGTTTTGGTCGGCTGAAAGCCCGACTGAATTTCCCCCTTTTCTAAAGGGGGACAAAGGGGGATTACAAATTGACTTTAAAGTAATCTCCCCTCCCCCTCTTTAAAAAAGAGGGGAACATGACATCAATATGGAACCTGTCATAAAAGTAAAAGACCTCCGCGCCTATTTCAAGACCCCCAAGGGGCTTGCGAAGGCCGTTGACGGCGTCTCGTTCGAGATACCGAAGGGGGGGACATTTGCCCTGGTCGGGGAATCCGGGTGCGGAAAGTCCGTTACCGCGCTCTCCCTCATACAGCTCGTGCCCGAGCCCGCGGGCTACATAGCAGGAGGGGAAATATTCCTTAACGGCAGGGACATAGTGCCGCTCGATGAGAGATCGAAAAGGGAGATACGCGGCAACAAGATCTCCATGATATTCCAGGAGCCCATGACGTCCCTTAACCCGGTCTTCACCATCGGCGACCAGCTCATGGAGACCATCGTCCTCCATCAGGGGAAGCGCAAGGGAGAGGCCCGGAAGGCGGCAATCGAGATGCTCGAAAAGGTGCATCTCCCTGAGCCGGAGAGGCTTTTCGGCGAGTACCCGCACAGGCTTTCGGGCGGGCAGCGACAGAGGGTTATGATAGCAATGGCCCTTGCCTGCAGGCCCGACCTCCTCATAGCCGACGAGCCCACCACCGCCCTCGACGTGACCATCCAGGAGGAGATACTCAGGCTCATAAGGGAGATGAAGGACACCCTCGGCACAGCCGTCCTCCTCATAACCCACAATATGGCGCTCGTTTACAGGAACGCGGACATGGTCGGGGTGATGTACGCGGGGAAGCTCGTTGAGTCCGCCTCAACGCAGGAGCTATTCCGTAACCCCATGCACCCGTATACCATAAAGCTCCTTCGCTCCATACCGGGGCAGGAGAAAAGGGGCAAGGCGCTCGACACCATACCCGGCGCGGTCCCCTCGGCGGTCTCCTATCCTGCTGGGTGCCACTTCTCGGGCAGATGCCCGAGGGAGATGGAAGGGTGCGCATCGATTGAGCCGCCACTTGCCGAGAGGGCCCAGGGGCATTCAGTTGCATGCCACCTCCACGACCCTGGCTTCATGGACCGGCCCCATTCAAGGCCCTTGAGGCAGGAGCCGGACGCGCTCCCGCCTCTGGCAGTGCCGGCTTCCGAGAGGGAGACCATCCTTGAAGTGCGCAATTTGAAGACATGGTATCCCATAAGGAAAGGGGTGCTTAAAAGGACGGTGGGCCATGTGAAGGCCGTGGACGGCATCGACATTACCATAAGAAAGGGCTCGACCCTTGCTCTTGTGGGAGAATCGGGCTGCGGGAAGACGACCGCGGGCAAGTCAATAATTCAGCTCATAAAGCCCACAGGAGGGGAAGTCCTCTACAAGGGCGCGGATATCGCCGCGCTCGGCGAGCGGAGGCTCAAGACCTTCAGGTCGTCGCTCCAGATTATATTCCAGGACCCGTACTCGTCCCTGAACCCGAGGCTCACCGTTAGGGAAACAATAGAGGAGGGGCTCCGGGCCGTAAAGCCCGGCATGGGGAAGATTGAAAGGGCCGAGAAGGTAAGAAGCGTCCTCGAACGGGTCGGGCTCGGGCCAGAGGCCATGTCCCGGTACCCGCACGAGTTCTCTGGCGGCCAGCGCCAGAGGATAGGCATAGCCAGGGCCCTTGCCGTGGACCCCGAGTTCATAGTCTGCGACGAGGCGGTCTCGGCCCTGGACGTCTCGGTGCAGGCGCAGATATTAAATCTCTTGAAATCCATACAGAGGGACTTCGGCCTCTCGTTCCTCTTCATAACCCACGACCTCGGGGTGGTCGAGTACATAGCGGACGAAGTGGCCGTCATGCACAGGGGGATGATCGTCGAGCGCGGGACCACAACCGAGATATTCTCAAACCCCAGGCACGACTACACGAAGAAGCTCCTTTCAGCCGTGCCGAAAATAGACAGCCGCCTCGCCGGTTTCTGGCATTTGCCGGGGCGAAGCCAGTAGGAAGTTCATGGCGGGCACAGTCTGTGGGCTGTGCCCGCCATTTCTCATCATTCTGAGGTGCAAGGCGGTCGAATAATCTCATACTCAAGCCTCGTCGCAAAAAGCCTTTTAACGCGCTGCCGCGCTCTTTTCGGGCATGAGGCTCCGCGCACTTTCCGCCTCCTTCCTCCGGGCCCTTATGTCGCTCGGCCTTTGGCCTCGCTCCTAACAGCCCCGCCTCGCCCGCCCCTCCCCCATCCCTATGTTCGCTATGCCTCATGCCCAGGTTGTTGTGAAAGACGGAACAAAAAACGCAATCGCGCTGCGCGCGCATATTCTTTGTCTTTAACGGACCGAGGCGGTAGAACGCCGCCAAAAAGAAAGGGGGCTGCCAAGGCAGCCCCCTCTTTGCTTTCCAATCCAGTCAGTCTTATTCCGGTCTTATTCCGCCAGCTTTTTCTTATTGCCCGGCTGCTGCGCAACGACCTTCCCTGCCGCGACCTCGCGGAGCGCCGTCACAACGGCCTTGTTGTCCGATTTTATGAACGAGGGTGAGCCCTTTATGAGGTCTCTCGCCCTCTGCGCGGCGAGGTGCACGAGCATGAACCTGCTCGGTATCTCCTTCAAGCAATCCTCTACGGTTATCCTTGCCATTTTAACCCCTCCTTGAAAAACAGGCTTAAATTATACAGTTTCGAGGGGCCGGTGTCAACCGCCCCCTATCCGACGAGGCCGCCGAAAAGCTCCTTGAGCTTACCGGCCATCCGGGACGACCGGGATTTTTCGGCGGTTATGACGGCTGAAAACTCCTCGAAGGCACGCCTCAAGTCGTCGTTTATTATCATATAATCGTACTCGACGGCCCTCTTTATCTCTCCGGCGGCTATGCCGAGCCTCCGACGTATCTCTTCGGTCGTGTCCTTGCCCCTGGCTATGAGCCTTTCCTCGGCTGCCTTTAAAGACGGCGGGAGCACGAAGACGAAGACCCCTCCGTCGAGCCTTTCCCTTACCTTTGCCGCGCCCTGCACGTCTATTTCGAGAATGACGCTTACGCCCTTCTCAAGGAGGTCTTCGAGGTCCTTTCTCGACGTGCCGTACCGCTTCCCGTAAACGTCTGCGTACTCGAGGAACTCTCCCCTTTCCACCATCCCTGCGAAGGTATCTTCGTCCACGAACCAGTAATCGACCCCGTTCACCTCTCCGTGCCTGGGCTTTCTGGTCGTGTAGGATACCGAAATCCTCAGATCCGGGAACCTGTCCGCAGCCATCTTGCAGAGCGTGGTCTTCCCCGAGCCCGAAGGCGCCGAGACTATGAATGCTATGCCGCTCATTTACTCTCTTCCTCTCAGGCCGGCGTCATTCGACGTTCTGGACCTGCTCCCTTATCTTCTCGACCTCGCTCTTCATGTCGATGACGGTCTGGGTGATCTTCACGTCGTTGGCCTTTGAGCCTATGGTGTTTATCTCCCTGCCCAGCTCCTGGCACAGGAAATCGAGCTTCTTGCCGATGGGCCCATCGGAGGCCGCGAGCTTACGGAACATCTCGATATGGCTCTTAAGGCGCGTCGCCTCCTCTGCGGTGTCGGTCTTTTCAGCGAATATGGCGGCTTCCAGGAGTATCCGCGACTCCTCTATCCTCTCGGCCAGCACCTTTTCCATCTCGGCCTTTAGCCTCTCCCTGTATGATTCGAGCATCTTCGGAATCCGGGCCTCTATGGTGAAGAGGAGCCCTTCGAGCGAATCGGCCCTTGAAAGGAGGTCGGTCCTCAGAGCCTCCCCTTCCCTCGCCCTCCAGGCCTCGACCTGGTTGAGGGCGCTTTCGAGCCCGGCGCGAAGCGGTTCCCAGTCCTCGTCCGTTATCGAGCCCCTCCTCTCGAAGGTGAAGATGTCCTTCTGCCTCAAGAGGGAGGCGAGGTCCATCTCGCCCCTTACATCGTAAGCTGACTTTAGCTCCGCTGCGGCGTCCAGATAGAGCTTCGCCATCTGCAGGTTGAGCCTCAATGGCGGCGCTTCCGCGGAGACCGGGATTATGTGGACCGAGAAAGAGCCCCGGGCGAACCTCTTCTTTATCTCGTCGCGGATTTTCGTCTCAAACGGAGAGAACCTCTCGGGCGCCCTCATCGAGATGTCGATGAACCTGTGGTTAAGGGCCTTTACCTCTATGGCGTAAAGGTCTCCCCCGATATTGAAATCGCCTTTGCCCCAGCCTGTCATTGACCTTGCCATGCGGACCCTTCCCGGAAAGATTCTGGCGTGCCTACTTCGGCAGCCCTGTTCTCAGGTTCGATTGAGCCGCCTTGAGTAGCTCAACGGGGGTGAGGGTGGCGGTCCCGATCTTCCCGACCACCACGCCGGCCGCGAAGTTCGCGAGGACGGCGGCCTCCCTGTAACTTGCCCCTGCGGCGAGCGCGAGCGCGAGCGTCCCAATGACCGTGTCTCCGGCGCCGCTTACGTCAAAGACCTCCTGCGCGACGGTCGGTATGTGGGTTTCCCTGCCCGGCTCAAAAAGGCTCATGCCGTTCTCCCCCCTGGTTACGAGGAGCGCCTGGCAACCGAGCCTGCTGAAAAGGGCCTGCCCGGCCCTGTGGAGAGACTCGTCATCGGTTATTTCGATGCCGGAGCCCTGCCCAGCTTCGAGGTTATTGGGGGTGACTATGGACGAGCCCCTGTAGAAGTCGAAATGCTCGACCTTGGGGTCGATTGCCACGGGCTTCCCCATATCGCGGCAGAGCGAGTTCGTCTCATCCATCAGGCGCTGGGTAACAAGCCCCTTGGCATAGTCCGATACGACCACAACGTCAGCGGACCTGGCGGCTTTTTTAATGTATTTCAGCACCTTGTCGGTCGCTTCAGGGTCGATCCTGTCACGCATCTCGCGGTCGAACCTTACGACCTGCTGGTGATGGGCGATTATCCTTGTCTTTATGGTGGTAGGCCTCTTACGGTCGGTTACTATGCCGTCTGCCGGGATGCCCTTCTCCTTAAGGGAGGCGACGAGCTTCTTCCCGTCGGAGTCGTTCCCAACGACTCCCGTTACGAGCGATCTGCCGCCGAGGCTGTGGATGTTGTTCACGACGTTTGCCGCCCCGCCGAGCATTATGGACTCGGAGGTGACCTCGACGACCGGGACCGGGGCCTCAGGCGATATCCTCTTCACCTTGCCCCATATGAAATGGTCCATTATGAGGTCGCCGACCACGAGGACCCGCGCCCTTCCGAACTTCTCGATTATCGACTGCGCCCGCCTGGCGCTCAGGTACTTTTTCATGTCTTTTGCCGTAATTGTGCCAATTGAGATTTATAACACAGATACATTTGGCAAGGCAATAAAGTAAGCTGAAATGTCTCGATGGGCATGGGAATTCAAAAAGAAGGGCAACAGGGCTCAGGGGCAGGGGTCGAATCCGGGCTTTTTACGCACTTCCAGACTGAAGGGCGTTGAGGAAAAACTCCTCGTATTTCCGTGCGATAGCCCCGGGGTCGTTCCGTTTCATAAGGAGCTCATGCCCCTTTTTCCCGAGCCCCTCCCTGAGCGACTTGTCCTTTACGAGCCTGTCGAGGAGCGCGGCCATGCCCTGAATGTCGTTAAGGCGGGCCAGGAGCCCCCCTTCGCCCACAACCTCCCTGTTCGCGGCGTCGTCATAGGTGATTATGGGGAGATTATTCGCCATCGCCTCGAGGAAGACCATGCCGTAGGATTCATTGGATGTGGGATAAAGGAAGACGTCGGAAAGGCGCATGAGGCTCATTTTTTCGTCCTCGGTAAGCCTACTTCTTAGCACCGTAACCCTCTTTCTCCCGAAAAAATAGTTATAGGACCTTTCAGACCTTATGACGAAATGCGCGTCCGGGTTTTCATAGCGCCTCGCTATCCGCATGAAATGTGTGTTCTCTTTCCTGGCGTTCCCGATTGAGCAAATCAAGAGCTTCCCTTCGGGGAGGCCGAAATGGGCCCTCCCGTAGCGGGCGTCGTATTCTCCTGCGTCAAAAGGCAGGTCTATCCGTATTATGTTCTCCTTCCTCTTCTGGAGCGAAAGGACGAAGCCTGAGAGGACGACCGAACCTGCCACGTCGTCGAAGTTTCCGGCCTGCCTCGGGCACATGACCGTCTGTGTTACAGTCGTAAGGCGAGCGGACTTCCTTATGTATTCGTGGTCGCTTCCGCCGCCCGGGGCGCAGTGAACGATGTCGGGCCTTAGCCGCCGTATGTAGTCTTCTATATTCGGATAATCGGGGCCGTCATAGAAGACCGGGTAACTGGCCTCGAACTTTTCGCTCAACCCCCCCTTCCCCATGGCAAGGACGCTCACCATGAACCGGGACCTGTCCAGGTGCTTTGCCCAGTGGTGTATCCCGAGCTGCGAGCCCCCGTAGTCGAGCCTGTGAGGGCATATCAGAAGGTGTATCATGCTGGCCTCCGTTCATCCGTACCGGAACTTTTCAGGCTCCCGAGGACCATGCCCGACAGGGCCCAAAAGGTCTGCCCCGTATGCCGGGTCATTATGTCTTCCGTCATGTTGAGCACCAGAAAGGCCAGGAGGAGCCCCACGCCTGATACGCCTATATAGAACCCTTCCTTTCCCGGGCGGGAAATTGAAACAGCCGAATGCATGAGGCTGAAGAGCCTCCAGAAAAGGAGCAGCAGGAAAATAATCCCGCCTGCCCCGGCCATTACCCCGTAGCTTAAAAAGAGGTTATGCGGATAGACATGGCCGAGCCTGAACGCGGGGACGAATATCTCCTTGTTGCCGAAGCCGAGGCCCTGGAAAGGCCTCTTCATTATCTCACGGAAAGAGCCCTCCCAGATTATCCACCTCTCCTCGACCTTGAGCTCCTTTATCGCGCCCCTCCACCCTTCGATGCTCAAATCCATGTTCAGGTCGCGCGTGGTCGATACCATCGGGACAACCGAGACCAGGACGAGCGCCGCGACCGCAATCGAAGCCAGGCGCACCTTGAGGCCGTACCGCAGTATCTTCCCATATATGATGAAAACCGCGGCAGCGGCTATGACCGCGAGATACCCGGCCCTTAGCCTCGCGAAGTAGATGCCGAGCATGCAAAGCGGCGCAAGCCCAAGCGCGAACGCCCGGACCCAGCCCGGCCCTCTCGCAAGCCCGAGTCCCAGCCCGACCACCGCGGCAGAGGCCATGAAGAAACCGTAATAGGCCCTCTTGCCGTAGGCAAACCCGCTCTCTTCCAGTGAGTCGAAGCCGAGGCCCAGGACATAATAAAAATAGATGCCTGCCGCGACCATGAGCGCGGCCCCTGAAAGAAACCACATGCCGAGATACGCGAAGTCCCGCCCGCTCCTCGTCATTGCATAAAAGACCCAGAAGGCCAGCACAGGATAGACTATCTCTTTCTTTATCTCCGAGAGGGAACGGGAGACGTCCTCGCCGGGGATTATCGTAAGGAGAGCGAGCGCGGGCCAGATGAAGAGTAGAAGGCGCATGGGAGGCCATTCCACCCTGCCCTTTCTCCACATGTGCGCGGCCGCCAGAAAAAGCGCGAGGAAGAAGCCGGCCTCCCTCAGGGTGACAACGCCTGGAAGGTTCAACGCGAAGAGGTACACTCCCATCGAGGCGAGCGCGGCCCTTTCAAGGGCCGGGGTTGGCGAGTTTGAAGGTCCGGATGTGTTCAGGTTGTTTCCCTCTCGGCTTCCGTCACCTGCCGTCGAGAACGGAGGCAATTATTTCGTTGCAACGCTGGAGATAAGTATGGTTCTCAAGCACGCGCCTTTGCCCTTCCCTTGCAATCTCTACCGCCTCTTCCGGGTTTTTAGAGTAGTAGAGGGCCTTTTGAACTGCCTCCTCTTCGGTCCTGTAGCCGATATAATGCCGACCTTCCTCGAAAAGCTCTTCATAGCCGAGCCCCTCGTAGGTGTTGGTAAGGAGCATGCACTGGCCGTTGGCCATTGTCTCGAATACCCGCATGTTCATGTCCATTCCCTTTGCGCCGTCAAAACCGGCCCCGGCGTTGAAGCCGATAGTTGAGCGAGCAAGCTCGCGCGTGGCCGCCACCCCGAACCTCTTCCTGAAAAGGAACCTGGCCGATAGCCCTGATTTCTTGAAAAGCCGCTCGAACCTCCTCCTGTGTTCGTACGGGGCGCCGCACATGGCTATGTCGTAGTGCCTCTTCCGGAAGAGCCTGTCAAAAAATCCCCCCCCTGCCATGCCAGGCCTGTAGGCGTGCGACTCGGGCTCGGCGGCAAGCGGCAGCCACCTTGCGTTACTGCCGAACTCCTTGACGACATGCTTCTGCGCCACCCAGATGAAGTCGAACGCGTACCTCTCACAGAGCGCCCGGTGCATGGGTAGCTTGTGGCAGGAATCTATGCTCACGAAGCCCTTTGCGCCGCCGAAGCTCTCAAGCGCCGGCAAATCGATCGGCAGGCCGCAGTCAATCAGGATAGCCAGGTCCGAGTCAGGTATGCTTTTCAATTCCGGAGTCTCGCGGGGATGGAACGGAAGGTCGACGAGGTCCACTCCAAGCCGCTTGAAGGCCCTGAAATAATACCAGGCGGTCGTATGCGGGACTACGGAGCGGAGGAGCGCTATCCTGGGCCTCCGTGCGGCCATTATTCAGCCCCCGCCATAGACGACGCCGGAGACGGATTGAAGACGCTCCTCACCTTTTTAGCGTCCGCCGCGTCCCTTATCCGGGCCTTTTTGGCCCTGAACATCCCTGCAGATATGTCCTTGCTCCCGGACCTCTCGTGACCAAGGTGGAACTGTATCGCCCTGTACCTCACGGACCTCATGGCAAAGCCCGCTTTCTCAAGCCTGTAGCTTACGTCCGTGTCCTCGCCACCGCCCCTGTGCTCGTACTCCTCGTCAAAGCCGTTGACCGAAAGGAGGTCTTCCCTGTGTATTGAAAAATTGCACCCGAGGAGGCTGAAGGGACTATTCCCCCTCAGGCGATAAAGCGGCCTCAGCGCCTCCTCGTAATACCTGAGCCCCCCCCTGAGCGTATGGTAAAGGCCCCAGAGGGTCGGCCCGTCGAAGTATCCCCTATCGACCATCTCCGCCGTGACCCTCTCGGAGACGGGGATACCCATCATCACCCTCCTCCCGCCGAGGAACTCCCCGCGCCTGCGGCTCCTGAAGTGCACATCGAGGAAGTCCCTTGCGACTATACAGTCCGCGTCAAGGAAGACGATATACCTGCCCCTCGCCTCCATCACCGCGCGGTTCAATATCCTGCATTTCCTGAAGCCCCTCTTCTCCTGCCAGACGTGGCGGAGCGGGAAAAAGGACTTCCGGGCCCTGAGCCATGCCCCGACCTCCGGGCCTGAGCCGTCATCGGCCACAAGCGCCTCAAAGTCCCTGAAGGTCTGCCTTTCAAGCGCGCGGATGCAGAGCTTGAGATACGGGAGGCTGTCATACGCGCCTATGATTACGCTTGCCTCCGGCATGCTCAAGCGAGCCCGGCCTGCAGGGAGGCCTCGTTGAGCGCCCTTTTGGACAGCGCAATTTCGTCAACAAGAGAGGCAAAGACCGCGGTCACCTCCTCGGCCGAGCACTTCTGCGCAGCTTCCCTTCTCCGGGCCCGCTCTCTTGCTAGCCCGCCAATCCGCCTGAGCATCCGGTCCGTCGAAAGCGCCTCCTGGATAAGACCTGCAAGCTCATCCGGGTCGGCAGGGGTCTGGATGACCTTTCCTGCCCTCTCCTTCTGAATAAAAAAAGCTGCGCCCGCCCCCTTCCCTATTATGACCGGCAGCCCGGCTGCGAGGGCTTCGATAGCCGCTGCCCCGAATGTCTCGAAGAGCGACGGCAGCACGAATACATCGGATGCGTCATATAGCGCTCCGACGTCTTTCACCCCGCCCGGAAAATAAACATTCCCGGATACGCCCAGGCTCCTGGCGAGACTGCCAAGCCGCTTTGTCCCGCTCCTGTCCTTTCCCGCCGCAAGCAGGAGCGCTTCCCTGCCGTCACTTTTAAGGGCCGCAAGCGCCCTGATCGTCGCCTCAAGTCCTTTTATGCGGAAACCCGAGCCCACATGGAGAATGACAGGGATTTGGCCGGGTATGCCCAGGGCCTTTCTCGCAGGGCCTTTCCGCTCATCTGTCGGGCTGAACCCTATCCGGTCAAGGTCGACGGCAGGCGGTACGACCGTGAAAAGGTCCCGCTCCAGTCCATGATGGCGGCATATCTCATCCCTCCCGCGGTCGGAGAGGACCACTATCCTCCCTCCCCTTTCCACCAAGCCCCTCAACAGCCTCTTTTCCAGCCCGCTTACCACCGCGTGGAGAGGGTTCATGAGGACCGACAACCTGTCCCTCAGCCCGAAATTATTCTTCCTGAACGCAAGCCATTCCCTGTGGCAGGCGTTCCCTGCCCTGTAGATATCAGCTACGAGCGTCCTGTCAAAGGCGATTACAATATCGAAGCCCCCGGGCCGCCTTGATATAACCGACCTGCTGGAGAGGGCGAAAGAGAGCACCTTGAGCCACGAAGAGAGCCTTATTACCGGCGCCCTTATCACTTCCATGCCTTCTTCCGGGGCCCCTTCGAACGACCCGGCTATTATCGTCACACGGTCGCCCCTTTTTGCAAGCGCCCTTGCAAGGATCGCGGCCTGACGCTCATAGCCCCCGAAGGGGTTGTATTTCATAAGGACGATGGCTACATTCACCTGGTCTCAGCCTTCCATAGGAGGCCCCTGCCGGCTATCCGGCATTTCGATGAGCCGAGGAGCTCCCCATATATCTCCTCTGTCCTGTCGAGCATTCTATTTATTGAAAACCTTTCGATGGCGAGCCTCCGAGCGTTCACGTAAAGCCTCCTGGCAAGCAATCTGTCTTCAAGGAGTATGGATATACTATCGGCGAGCCCCCGGGGGTCGTTTGCCTTGAAGAGGAGCCCCGTCCTCCCGTCCTCCACTATCTCCCTGAAGGAGGGAAGGTCAGAGGCCACGACCGGGACTTTCATGGCCATAGCCTGCATGATCGACTGGGGAACGCCTTCGTTCGCGTACGACGGCTGGACAAACACGTCGAGAGAGGAGAGGAGCATCGGCACATCGTCCCTGTGCCCGAGCATCAGTACGGTCTTTTCGAGCCCGGAAGAGGCGATCTTTTTACTGATATGTTCCCCCCTCGGCCCGTCGCCCGCTATTATGAAGCAGGCCTCGGGATACGTCTTTTTGACGAGCGCTGCCGCATCGATAAGGCAGTCGTGTCCCTTCCAGCTCCTCAAGACCGATACCATCCCTGTAAGGGGAGAAGAAGCAGGAAGCCCAAGTTCCGCCCGGAGGTCCGGGTGCCTGATCTCCGGGTCGAACGCGTCCATGTCTATGCCTGTGTGGACGGAAACGGCCTTCCCGGGCTCGACCCTGTTTACATCGATGAGCCGTTCCCTTATTGCCTCGGAGGTAGTTATTATGCGGTCAGGGATATGCCTGTAGATTATGGAGGACGCGAGCCCTGTCGATACCGGCGTTGATATGTGGCGGGTCCTTATGATGACGGGCCTTGGCCTTATGAGCATGGCCGCGGCCGAGGCGAGCCAGCTGTCCCTTGAGCTGTGCGTGTTTACGATATCCGGCCTTAAGCTCCTTATCATCTTTACGAGCTTCACGAGCGAGGCGGGGTAGTCCTTTTTCCTGAACGAAACAGGCATGGCCTCAATGCCCGCCTGCCGGGCCTTCCGGAAAATCCCGCTGTTCTCCTCTGAGATAATAACAGGCCTGTGCCCCCTGGACTTCATGCCGAGGCACTCGTTCAGCACCCGTATCTCCTGCCCGCCCCAGCCGAGAGAGGCTTCTGTATGGAATATGGTCCACATGATTACGGCCCCAGATTGAATTAAGGCAACCTCTAAAAATTGCTATTTTCCACGGACTCAGCATCAGGGCGCGAATAAAAATGCTCACATATTCACATATATGCTCCGCTTTTTATTCCCGCCCTTCCGGGAAAAGCGGGAAAAATCTCTAATTTTTCGAGGTTGCCTTAATACGATCCGTTATTCCGTTTTCTGTCATCCTGAGGGAGCGCAAGCGACCGGCAATTTTTGCAGGACAGCAAAAATTGAATGCCGAGCCTCTTGGCGAGGCAGTCCGGAGGGGCGAGATACGAATCTCGTATCCTGAAAAGTCAGCATGATACGAGATTCTTCCCCTTCGATTCACTCAGGGCTTCGGCTCACCCGCTCAGAATGACAACGTTTGTTGATTAATCAGGCCTTCCCTGCTCATCCCCTGATGCCAGCCTTCATCTCCCACAGCTTTGCGTACTTGGCGAGCGTATAGGAGGCATAGAGTATGGAGAGGACCACCCCTGCGGTGCCGTCCAGGAAGCCGCGCCTGAGCACATACATCTTGAAAAAAGTGAACGTGGGCCTGAAGAAGATGTCCGCCAGCCCCGCGCTCCTGCCTGCGTTCAGCATCTCCTCCGCGGCGAGGGACGAATATTTTTCCATCCTTTTGAGGTAATCCGAGACATCCCTGTACGTCATGTGGACGAGCGGGTTCGATAGCCTTTCCGTCCGGCCGTTCACGACAACCTTCTCGTGGACGTACCTGTCGATGAACCGGCCCGCGCCCTTCCTGTAGAGCCGCAGGTTGTAGTCCGGCCACCAGCCGCAGTGCCTTATCCACTTGCCTCCGAAAAAGTTCTTTCTCGGAACGAGATACCCGGCCCTTCCGTCCGACCCGATTGCGCGGAGCATCTCGTTCTTCAAGTCGGGGGAGACCCTCTCGTCGGCGTCTATGTTCAGTATCCAGTCGCCGGAGGCCCTGTCTCCCACGAGGTTTTTCTGGCGGCCGAACCCGAGCCATTCGTCGCTATAGACCCTGGCCCCGTACTCCTTGCATATCTCAACGGTCCTGTCGGTGCTGCCGGAGTCCGAGACAAGCACCTCGTCGGCCCAGCTCACGCTCTCAAGGCAGTCGCGGATCCTGGCCTCCTCGTTCAGGGCTATTATGGTTACTGAGATTCTGGGCATAGAAGATGTGTTCCAGTCTAAAGGGCTGCTTAAAAAGCCCAATCTGCCGTGTCGTCTTCAGAATTCGTCATTGCGGCGCACAAAAAAGTACGCTCATTCCTCATTTTTCGACTCCTTGCACCTTGAGCTTTTTGAGCAGCCTGAATGAGATTTGGAAATGGCCTGTAATTGGCAAGTTTAGCACAAAAAAAAATCCCTGCCGGGCGGCCCTCCACGAAAGATAGCCCTCCGGGCGCTTTCCGTCCCGGCGCTCCGGGACCTGCGTAACCGCTCACAATTAGCTTGAAAAAAAAATCCAGATTATTTAGCATATTAAGGCGTTGTGTCCGGGAATGGCCGCCTCCGGCCCCACTCCTTAAATCGGTGAAAATATGGTCAGTCCTGCCGTTTCATTCGTAATCGTAAACTGGAATACCAAGGACCTCCTCCGGGACTGCCTCGAGTCCATCCGGAAGACGGTCAGGCTGCCCTTCGAGATATGGGTCGTTGACAACGGAAGCTCCGACGGGAGCGTCCGCATGGTCCGGGAGCGCTTCCCCCAGGCAAAGCTCATCCAGAACTCCGAAAACCTCGGCTTTGCCAGGGCGAACAACCTTGCCCTCAAGAGGATTTCCGGCAAATACGCCGTGCTACTCAACTCCGATACGGTCCTTAAGGAGAACGCGATAGCGTCTCTCGTCGAGTGCATGGAAAAGAACCCCCGGGCAGGCGTATGCGGCGGCTCCCTCCTTAACGAGGACGGCTCAAGGCAGAACTCGATAGCTAACTTCCCGACGCTCGCAACCGAGCTCCTGAACAAAAGCGTGCTGCGGAGGCTCTTCCCGAAAAGGTTTCCCGGAAAGGAGAACGGGGCAGCCAGGGGGATTCAACAGGTCGAATCCATAGTCGGCGCCTGCATGGTCGTGAGGAAAAAGGCCATTGAGGAGACAGGCCTCCTTGACGAGGACTACTTCTTCTTCCTCGAAGAGACCGACTGGTGCCTGAGGTTCAGGGAAAAAGGCTGGGACGTCCTCCATAACCCGGCAGCGGAGATATACCACCTGCAGGGCGGGAGCGCCCGCAAGGTCCCGGTAAGGGCGAGGACGGAATACTGGCGGTCGCGCTACATATTCTTCCGGAAGAACAGGAGCAGAAAGGCTTTGGCGCTACTCAAGGCCGGGCTTGTGGCGAAGCTCTCCTGGAGCTTCGTTTCCATCGGCCTCCTGAACCTCGCGACCCTGTTTTTAGTCGGGCGGCTTCGCTCGAAGCTCCGGCTCTACGCGGCCCTCCTCAACTGGCACCTCGAAGGCTGCCCGGAAGCGCTGGGGCAGAGGCCTGAAAAGGCGGCCACGCAGAAACCCCGCGAAATACTGAAGGAAGCATAAAGTACGTGGCGGCCGACTTGCCTTCCGGTCAAAATGCGCTTCGGCACGCTTCGGCCAGATCCCCTATCTCCATTCTCAACAAAAAAACCCGCGGCGCCGGCTGGAAGGCGCTTGATTGATTGACAGGACATGGAAACTGCCGTCTCGTGCATATTGATAGTGAAGGACGAGGAGAGGAACATCGGCGCGTGCCTGGATACTCTCTCGTGGGCCGATGAGATAATAGTAGTCGATTCCGGCAGCGCCGACCGGACCGCGGCCATATGCGCCGGATACCCGAAGGTGGTCTACCGCGATTTTCCATGGGAGGGCTTCGGGGCGCAGAAAAACCGCGCGCTCGCTCTCGCCACCAAAGAATGGATCTTCTCGCTGGACGCTGACGAGCGCGTGACCAGAGAGCTTGCAAGCGAGATAATCTCAACGGTCCGGGCCCCGCGATTCGAGGCCTATCGCGTCAAGCGCAAAAACATCTACCAAGGGACCTGGGTGCGAAGGGGCGGCTGGTGGCCGGACGAGGTCTTGCGCCTTTTCAGGCGCGGATCCGCAAGGTTTGACGACCGCATAGTGCACGAGACGGTGCTCTATGGCGGGCAGACTGGGCTCCTTGAGAGCCCGCTTCTCCACCACTCCTATAACGAGGCAGGAGATTTCCTGAGCCGCGTTGACCGCTACTCCACCCTCGGCGCAAGGCTTCTTAACAAGCGCGGCAAGCGCGCCGGGACGCTAAACATACTGGCAAGGACGCTCTTCGTATTCCTTAAGTCTTATGTGTTCAAGCTCGGGTTCCTCGACGGCAGGGCGGGGCTACTCGTCGCGTTCTCGACCGCCGAGGTTACTTTCTACAAGTACATGAAGCTTGCGGAGATGGGGGAAGGAGGCCAAAGAAAGCTTCCGCAATCGCCGACTTGATGTTCAGTTTTTCCGGTTTCCAAAAAAATCCGGCAATTTTGGAGAAAAGTCCCTTGGGTGCGATTAAAAGGTTACTGTTTGGCAAGCATTCGAAAATCAGCTATTCGCAGTGCGGCGAAGACATTATCATCGCGGGCGTCCTTGCCGCTTTAGGCATTAAAAGACCCACTTATATCGATATCGGGGCATTTAATCCTGTCTACCTCAGCAATACCTACTTTTTCTATCAAAAAGGGAGCAACGGGGTCTGCATTGAGCCGAACCGGGTACTGTGCAAGAACATCCAAAGAAAAAGACCGAAAGACATATGCATTAATATGGGCATCGGGCTCTCCGCAGCCGCTGAAGCCCCTTTTTATATTATGAATGAGGCAACGCTCAGCACATTTTCAAAAGAGGAAGCCGAGCGTATGTGTTCATATGGGAATCTGAGCATAGAAAAAGTAATTACAATCCCGCTAATAACCTTAGTGGAAGTCATAGAAAAATATTTAAAGGGTTGTCCCAATTTCATATCCCTGGATGTCGAAGGGCTTGACCTGGAAATCCTGAAATCATTCGATTTTGCCAAGTACCGGCCCGAAATCTTTTGCGTTGAAACAATCACCTATACGGAGGACAAATCCGAAAAGAAGATAGTGCCTACCATCGAGTTCATGCAGAGCAACGGTTATTTTGTTTATGCCGATACCTATATAAACACAATTTTTGTGGATAGGGCTGCTTGGGCAGCCAGGCCATAATGCTGCACATTACGAGGGGGGGTTTCATGGAAGGCATAGATTCGATTGTCGATGAAATAACCGTCTTGGGCAAAGACGACAAGGTGTTTGATAAAATAGAGCTCTCTTTCCAGGAGCAGGCATATGAAAGAGGGAAACCGCATAAATACCTGATGGCTTCATTGAAGCTCTTCAATGCCATAAAAGGCCGTGTCATCGTCGAGATCGGGTGCATGAGAAAGGAGATGCTTCACGGCATAAACGAGTTCAACCCCGAATGCTGCAACGACGGCCATTCAACCGTTATCTGGGCCAGCTCAGGCGCGCAGGTCTATTCCGTGGACATAGACCGCAAAGCCGTTTCAATCGCAAAGAGAAGCTGCAAGAAATACAGGAACTGTACAGTAAAGAAGGCCGATGGGATAGGGTTCCTCGAAAAGTTCAGGGATAAGATCGACCTCCTGTACCTGGACGCATGGGACGTGCTTCCAGGGACCGAATACGCCGAGAATCATGTGCTGGCATACCTCAAGGCCAAGCCCAAGCTCAACAGGCCCAACATAATAGTCATAGACGACACCGATATCGCGTCCGGCGGGAAAGGCCGCCTCCTTTTGCCTGTGCTTGCCGCCGACGGATACCGGATACTAGTTCGCGGGCGCCAGACAGTCGCCATTGCGGGATGATGCGCAATGAAGGTCGACGTCGTCATACCCTTTCACCCGAAAGACATTGATACCCTCCCCTGGTGCATCGAGGGCATACGATCCAATCTCCCGGCATCTCGTGTCCTCGTAATAGGGAGCGCCGCCTCAAGGCCCTTGCTTGAGAAGTACGATATCGAGTTCGTGGACGAGGACGCCGTTATTCCCGGACTCAAGCTCTCCTCCCACTCCGGCAAGCGTTGGGGCTGGTATTTCCAGCAGATATTGAAGCTCGGCATAGCGGATCATGTTACAACGGACCACTACCTTGCGGTCGATGCAGATACCGTTTTTTTGAGAAAAACCCCTCTTTTCAGCGCTTCAGGCAAGCCACTTTACGCTACAAGCGAAAGCATCGACCACCATAAGCCGTATTTCGAAGGTTTCGAGCGGCTGATGGGGTTTCAGGCCGAGCGCGAATATTCGTTCGTAGTCCACCATATGCTATTCAACAAACAGCGTGTCAGCGAGATGCGCGAGATGTTCACCGGCGGCCCTCCCTGGTATGCCGCAATAATCAATCGCATGAATCAGGGGCTGCCTTTTTCCGAGTACGAGACATATGGCCATTATCTCAAGCACAAGTACCCTGATGATTTCGAGCTGCGTCAGTTGCGGTGGTCGGATATTTGGATATTACCGACCCGGCGGTTGATCGGGCGGCTCGCGACATGCTATGATTTTTGCGCCTTCCACGCGCACTTCCGCGAGAAGCCCCTAGGCAGGCTGCAACGTGCCGCGATCCGCTTCAAGATCGAGCGCAGGATTGTCAGACACCGGCTGCGGTCTTGTTTGAAAAGATGAATCATTCTGTGGCCAGCGCATCAAATATTCTTCTCGTCCAGCTCGGCGATATCGGCGACGTCGTCCTCACCACCCCTTCGATACGCGCTATTAAGGAAAAATATCCTGGAGCATTTGTTTCCGTAATGGTGCGGAAGCCGTTTGGCGGCCTCCTCGCGGCCGACCCGCACCTCCATGAGGTCGTGGAGGCCGGGAAGGTGCGCGGCAACCCCTTGAAAGCCTTTGCAGGACAAGCGTCTTTAGTCCGCCGCATCCGCAAGGCGCGGTACGACCTCGTAATAGACCTCCGCACCGGGGACAGGGGGGCCGTCATGAGCTTTCTTACAGGCGCGCGGACGCGCGTCGGCGTGCACTGCAAAAAGCCCGTCTGGCGTAACCTCCTTTTCACCAGGACAGTCCGGGACCTCATGCCCGCTCCTTTGCCTGTTCACCCCGGAGCGGACCAGTCGCTCCGCATACTCCGCGCCATCGGCATAGAGACAAAAGACTCGATGCCGCGCCTTTATTTTTCGCAGAACGACCTCGCGCGCGCCCGGACGCTCGTTTCAGAATCAGGTCTTCCGCGCGGCACAAGGCTGATCACGATAAACCCCTTTTCGCGCTGGAAGTACAAGGAATGGCCGGGGAGGAAATGGGGGGAGGTCATTGACGAGCTCTGGGGAAATTGCCGGGTTCCATCAGTGCTGGTCGGCTCCAAAGACGAATCTCCGGAAGCGGAAAAAATCAGAACAGGCCGCGAGGGTCACACTTTCAATCTTGCCGGGAAGACTAATCTTCCGGAGCTTTCAGCTCTCATTGCACTGAGCGCGCTCCAGTTGGGGGTGGACAGCGCCGCATCCCATATCGCGGCGGCAGTAGGGACGCCGACAATCACAATCCACGGCCCCACGGACTGGCGCGACTGGCGGGTGCTGGACGGCCTTCACAGGGTTGTTGCCCCGGAAATGCATTGCCTGCCTTGCAGCAATAAGGGCTGTAACGGGAGCGGAAAGAGCATCTGCCTTGACGAGCTGACAGCAGTACCCGTCATTAAAGAAGCGTTATCAATACTGGACATGAAAAAAACCGGGCCGGTTGCAATACGCGAGTAGGTTCTGTTCAGCAATTCTTACTCAACGCCCCTACAAGCCGGAACGCCCTCTCGAACCTCATCTCCCACGTGTGCTCGCGTAGCGCGCGCTCCCTGCCCGCGCGGCGTATGGCCTCAGCCTCGTCCGGGCTGGAAAGTAGCCGGCGTATCTTTTCGACCAGGTCGTCGAAACCGGAATATGTGGCTATCTCGCGGCCTATCTCGTAAAACGGGGCGAGCTCTTCGTGGTGCTCCGTGAGGTAGAGCCCGCCGCTCATGGGCACCTCGAAATCGCGGCCCTTGAGGCAGAAAGCGCCCTTGTGCCCGAGAACTCCGCCGAAGCCGAGGTTTATGCGGGAGCGGGACCATGTGCGGACCATCTCTTCGGTCGGCAGTGGGCCGTTAGGCCAGCCCGGCCCAAAGGCCTCGATCTTTATGCCTGCCGCCCTCAGCCGAGAGACGACCTCTGGCCGGTTCCCGTAGCACTGCCCCACGAAGGAAATATCGAACTCCTTCTCCACCTCATACGGCCTGTGGACGAGCGGGTTGGCCCCCTCGGGCATGTAAATGGGTATCGCGCCTTCGGCCAGGTACTTCGGGAGCGCGTCCTCGGTGCTGGTCCAGCAGAGGTCAAAGCGGCCGCATATGTCCCTTGCGCCGCGAGCGCGTCCGCCGCGTACCTTGCCGACAAAGGCCTCCTTGTCGTTAAGGGCGAGATTGACAATGGGCGCGCCAAGCGCGCGAAGCCCGTCCATCGCCTCGGGCGTTATCTGCTCGCCTGATATGTAGGTGAAGACTGCGTCAAAGGGGCGGACTGAATTCCATTCAGCCGCCTTCCGAAGGAGGCCCCCGTTCATCCGGGCCATCCAGCCCTTTTCGCCCTGCTTTATTCCACCCGCGAGCGCGGGGTCGCGCCAGTCGATCGTGCGCACCTCGCCGAATGCCGCAAGCGACGGCCCGAAGGACGGCCCCTCCCAGTTGTAATTGTGATAGACGGCTAAGATGTGCAGGCGGACTTTCGGCTTGGGGGTCTTATCCGGGAAGCGCCTCTTTACGAGCGCGCTGATTTCCGCGTCCCCGGGGATGGAGAGGCCCCGCTCCCGGAAGAGCCTTTCATAATGCCCCCCCTCCTTTTCAAGGCGGCGGCAGTTCTTCCAGGCCCGGAAGGACCGTCTCATTTCACGGAGCTTGCTCATCTCTTGAATGTATACAGGCGCGGCCCGTTTGACTTCCGCTCAAGCCCGTTCATCATGTTTATGATGTGCCCCGCGTCAATGGCGGGGACGGAAAACCTCTTGGCCGCATCCACGCACACCTGGAGCGCGCCCACGCCTGCCCCCACCAGGAAGCAGTCCGGCTTTTCCTTGACCGCGCGGAAAACGCCCTCTCGCATCGAGTCCCACCTGGTCGCGGCGTATGAATCAGGGATGGGTGCGTGTATGAGCCTCGGATGAGAACCAGCCCGCCCGAACCAGCCATAGCATTCTTTCTCGTTAAAATCCGAATTGATGACGCAGACCGTCTTGCTATCCACTGCCGCCGCGAACCTTTCTCCTGAAAGATAGGCGTAGACCGCGTAAAAAGGCATGTAATTGGCGCCGGTCAGGTTTATCCCGTATCGGGCAAGAAACTCGAGGAAACGGAGCGCGGAATCCTCCCCGTTCTTTTTACCCAGGAGCGCGCGAAACCGGCCACGGCGGCGCATGTTGCCGGGGAAAAGAAGCGGGGCCATGAAGCCGTTCATGGAAAGATACCTGAGGGCTTCCGCGTGCGCCGGGAACGCCGCGCGGATAGCCTCGACGGACTCGGCCTGCTTATACAGGCCATTGCATTTAAGTGAAGCGCTGTAGAACTCGTATTCGCCGTCAGCGAAACGGACGACAGGAAGCGGGCGGCGGTCTTTTATTCCTGTCTCGACGCGCTCGGAAAGGAGGGAGACATAAGCATCACCTGAGGGCATGTCCTTATGGAAAAGGCAAAATTCCTCTTCCCTCTGTCCAGGCGCGTTCCGGGAGAGGACAGGCTCATTATCGATGCCGGATATGGCAAGGCGCTCGAAGCGGAAGTCTTCGCAGCCGGGTAATGCGCCGACAGACACAGCTTCCGGGATTATTCCCGTTGCAGGCCTATTCCCCATTTCCACCCATGCCCTGCAAGAAATCCTTATACCTTTCGGCAAACTTTGGATTCAGGGAATTGCTGCAAATGATGACATTATCCGAAAACCTGTCGTTCTTGTAAATGTCCACTGTTACGTCCTGGAATACGAACTCAAACAGAGCCTTCGTGTTGTTTTCATCGAAAACATGGAAATGTATGTAAGGGTACTCCAACGGGTACTTCTCATGGAATTTTTTCTGCCAGCCGTCTTTCACAATGGCCGATTGCCTGTAGTCCTCTACATGGCTGGAATCCGAAGCGTCAGCCATTTTCTCAAAATCCTCGATCATGTGCTCAAGAGGCGTAGGGGCCCTGAACTTGTCATAGGTAAAAGAATAATGGGGGATGGCATGGAACTGATGGCCCTCTTCCCTGGTTATAAAATGAAAATTCAGGAGGAGCCATATCGGGTTAGGCGAGTGCTCCAGCAGGTTGGAGGAAATTGAACAATCATATCTGTGCTTCAGCCGCGAAACCTTATGCGCATCGTGCATGTCAAGAATAATGGTTTTCCTGTCCCTGGATATTCTATGCCCGTGCCACAGAAATTTTATTTCCTGCTTTATAAGTCTTCTCAAAATGGAGATGGAATATTTGAAACCGGGCGTATTGCCAGCCTTCCAGACCTTCCCGAAACCCCCATCGGGTATGTTGACGTCTTCCACGGTGCAGGACCCGTATTCTACCAACTGTTCGACTCTCCCCCCAGCACGCGCGACCAGCCCCCGGATATTCTTTTTTACGGAAATATCTATTTCCGTTCCGCGCAGAAGCATTCTAAGCCCTTTCTGAGCCCTTTCAATTCCGACTGCCAAAACCAGCGATTGACCACGCCTCTATCCGGCTGCTTCTTCCATCACAACCCTGTACCTTTCGAGCTTCCGGAGCGCCGCTGTCTTGTCAGCTGCCACGGGGAGCAGCATGCGGATGCTCAATATGCGCCAGAGTGCGTGCAGTCTCTGTGCGTTCCGTATCCTCCGAATGGACTCAGCCCTGTAATGCTTCCGGTAAAACAGGTACTCCGCACGCATTTTTTTCCTGACCAGCTCCGCCGGGAGCGTGTCGATCTCGCTCTGGCCACCGTGGTGCATTATAACGGCGTCCCGGATAAAGCCAATCTCGAAGCCGTGTTTGCGCACCCTGAGGCAGAGGTCCTGGTCCTCGCCGTAGAGAAAAAAATCTTCGTCAAAGCCGCCGAGGTCCCGCATAAGGCTTGCGCGGGCGATCTGGCAGGCCCCCAGCACGCAGGCTATCTCCCCCGGGAGGCGGCCAAGATCAGCGGCCCCGTGCCGGTGCCCCGGGTAGCGTAAGGAGACGGAGTCCTGCCGCGTGCCGTCGGCATTGAGCACCATCGGCCCGGCCAGCCCGGTTTCCGGGTGCCCGTCCATAAACTCGGCCATTTTCCTGAACGAATCCGGCTCGACCGTGGTATCCGGGTTCAGGAGCACAATGTATCTTCCGGCGCAGCCGGGGAGCGCCTGGTTATTAGCGGCCCCGAAGCCCCTGTTGGTTTTGTTGACGATGAGCCTGATTGAGGGGAACCGTTTTCGGACCACCTCGGGGCTTCCGTCCTTTGAGGCGTTGTCCACGACCGTGATTTCATACGAGACGCCCTCTGTAGCCAGGACAGATTCGAGGCAGGACGCGAGCAGGCCCGCGGTATTGTAAGAGACTATCACGACCGATATGTCAGGCGCTTTCCCGGCCATCACGCGCCTGCCCCGGCAAGGGCGCAGCCTTTAAGAAGGACTTCCTGGTAAACTATTCTCATCTTACCGGTCAGTCTGTCCCAGTCGTGTAAAGACGCGGTCCTCGCCGCCGCCTTTCCCATTGCCTCGCGCCGGAGCGCATCCAGCAGCTGCAATACCCTTTCAGCCGCCTCATCCGCGTCCTTTCCGTCCGGCAGGACAAAGCCGTTTACGCCGTCCTCGACCAGGTCCTTTGCCCCGACATTCGGGCTTACTATTACGGGGAGTCCTGCCGCCATTCCTTCCAGGACCACCATGCCGAAGGTATCGAAGGCCGAGAGCATTATAAAAAGGTCTGCGGCCCTGTAATACCTCTCCAGCCCCTCCGCCTGCTTGCCCGCGAATATAACCGCGTCTCCGATGCCGAGCGAGCGGGCAAGCTCGCCGTATCTCTTTTCGTCTCCCCGCCCCACAACCAGAAGCCTTATTCCCGCACCCGGCCTTCTGGAGCGCGCCAGCGAAACGGCCCTTATAATGGCATCCAGCCCCTTGACCTCGAAGTTCATGCCCACGAAAAGGAGGAGGAGGTCCGAATCCTTTATGCCGTAGCGCTCCCGTATCCCGGCCCGGCATGCGGCGCGGTCAGGCCTGGAGAACCTTTCATACTCCACACCCGGGTGCATGGTCTGCCAGCGTCCGGCGAGGGAGGGGTATTCGCGGCGGAACGCCTCTAAAGCGATGGACGAGACCGGAAGGAAGACCGAGGCGCTCCCTGACGCGAGCATCCGCCTCTCAAGGCCCGTTATCGCCCGGTCAAAGAGGCTCGGGTGCTTCCTCCTTACCTCCCGCGCCCAGCCCGCGTGGGGCACGCAGTGCATTGTAAAGACGTCTGCGCGGAATATCCAGTCGTGCGCGTGGACGATATCGAATCCGCCACTGTCTACCAGCTTCTGCGCGAAAAACGCGAACGACAACGGGCGGAGAAACCTGGGGAAGCGGACCATCGGGACCTTGTGGAACGTTATCCGGCCCGAGCGCGCCACCCATTTGTTCGCGAAGACGTGTATCTCGTACTCTCCGGAGAGCGCAAGGCGCTCCGTAAGCTCGCTCGCGAAGCGCTCGCCGCCGCCTACAAGCCCGAACTTTGGGATGGCTACAGCGACCCTTGCCCTTCCGGTTTTATATCCGCCGCCCTGTGGCGTTCCCTGCCCCATTACCTGAGCGGCGAAGCCTCTTCAACGAGCATCACCGGGATATCGTCCTTTATCGGGTAGACGAGCTTGCACCTTTCGCAGACGAGCCCGTCCTTCTTCTCATTCAGCTTTATGCCGCCCTTGCACTTCGGGCACGCAAGTATATCGAGAAGCTCCTTGTCGATTGCCATCAATCACCTCCGTTAAATGATTACGAAAGGCCTGCGCCGCAAAAAACATGTGAAGGGTGCCTCTAAAAATTAAGAATTTTTTCTGAGGTCAAGGAAGGGCGGAAATAAAAAGCGCAGCATATATGGTAATATGTGAGCATTTTTATTTCCGCCCTGACACAGAGATCAGGAAAAATAATCATTTTTAGAGGTAGCCTGAAATCACTTCCGGGCCATGCCTTCCTCGACAGCCTTCCTGCCGCCCATCCTTACGTACTCGACCCCCCCTATGATGCTCACGAACACGCCGGTCGCGAACCAGAGTAGAGATAAAGCGATTGCCTGCTCCTTCGAGGCGCCTATCATCGTGAAGAGGAATATGAACGCGCCCTCCCTTATGCCGAGCCCTGATAGCGAAATAGGGAGCATGGAGATGGCTGTCGTGAGCGGGATGAAGAGGAAGTAGTAGCCCACCGGCACGTCCATCCCCAGCCCTGAGCCGAGCACATAGTAGCCGATTATGACCCCTCCCTGGATGACGAACGAGCAAGCGAATATCCGGTAGAGTATGCCGTGATGCCTCTTATAGCTCATGAGCACCTTGTAGAAGGTGTCTATCTTCCTGTTGATGCCGTAGAAGTGGACCCTGTCCAATATGCGCATGGCCCAGGAATGGAGCGGCCCTATCCAGATGACCATGCTCATGAAGGTGAAGCCGCCTATGAGGAGGACGAAAAAGCCCGGAAGTCCGGTCCCGGCTATGAGCGGGTACCCGGGGACGAGGGCCAGCGCCGTTATGCACATGAGCGCGGCGAAACCCGCGTACCTGTCCATGAATATAGAGGCGAGCGCGACGTCTCCCTTTTTCGAATGCTTGTAGAGATAGTAGCCCTTGACGAGGTCCCCGCCGACCATTGTCGGGAGGAAATTATTGAAGAAGAGGCCGATGAAATAGATGGAGAGGAGCCTTGAATAGGGGACGGTCATGTCCTTCCTGAGTATCACCGACCACCTGTACGTGGCTATGGTCTGCACCGAAAGGAAGACAAAGGCCACGAAGGCGACGGAGAGCGGGTTTACCGAGGCAAATGTCTTCCAGAGCGCGTCAAGGTCGAGGTTCCGGAGGAGCACATACATTATCGCTCCGCTTACGCAGACCTTGACCAGTGTCGAGATTACGCTTTTCATCCGCCTATTCCGCCTTTCCGGGGGAAACCCCCAGATTGTAACCTTTCCCGAGCGATTATTCCAGAGGATTGCCGCGCTTACAGTCTTTAGCCAACCTATTCAGAATACTTCTCTTTATCTTCATCCTCTTTTTCATCCCTGCCCCTGTCGGGGGCCGCGCCCCCGAAAAACCTCTCTTCCGCCTTGATTGCGGCGAGCGCTATAAAAGTCCCGAGGAGCGCGCCGGCGGCGATATCGGCCGGGTAATGCACTCCCGCATAGGGTCGCGTGTACGCGACAAAGGCGGCAAAAACAATAAAAAGCGGCCAGAACCTCCTGTGCCTTGCCGAAAGAAAGACCATCGCCGCAAAGGCGGCGGTAGCGTGCCCGGAAGGGAGCGAATAAGAGGAGGGACAGCCGACAAGAAGCCTGACCCCTTCGAGCGCCTGGCACGGCCTGGGCCTCATGAGGGCGAACTTAAAAAGGGTAGTCATGAGCTCTCCGACTAAAACCGCAGCCGGAAGGATGAAAAGCCCGCGGAAATCGCGCCTCCTCCCCAGTATCCAGACAAGCGCCGCGCCCACTATCATCATGCCGACGAAGTTGAGCTTCTCGGTCGCGTATGCCATGACCGGGTCTAGGGCCTGGGAGGTCCAGGCGGTGTTCATGAGCCGGAAAAGGCGGATGTCGAGTCCCGTGATAAAATCCATCAGCCTTTACGCGACTGGCACATTTTTTCCACCGCCTCCATTACGTCGTCAATAGAAATAAGCGTCATGCACCTCGGGTCCCTGCACTCCCTTTTGAAGCAGGGGCTGCAATCGATGCCTTTCCGTATTACGATGTGCCCGTCTCCATACGGCCCGGTCCTCCAGGGCGCGGTCGGCCCGAAAAGGGCGATAACGCGCGCGCCCGCGGCTGCGGCTATGTGCATGGGGCCGGAATCGACGGTCACGACGAACCTGGATAGCCTCATAAGGGCCGCAAGCTCCTTCAGGTCCGTCTCGCCCGCAAGGCTTACAGCGCCCTTCCCTATGGCCCGGGCCATTGATGAAAGACCTGACGCGTCGGAAGGGCCGCCTATGAGCACGGGCCGTAGTCCCTTCTCTTCCGCTATCCTACGGGCAAGCCCGACGAATTTATCGTCGTCCCAGAGCTTGGTGGCCCACCTCGCCCTGGCCGCCATCACGAAAAAAGGGCCTTCCGCCCCCTTTCCGGCAAGCTTCTTCTTAATAGACCTCTCCGCTCCCCCGAGGCCGCGGGTAAAGGCGGGCGCGTCCAACGGCCCCCCCACCCCAACGACATGCCTTGCGAGGTCGAGGTACCTGTCTACCGCGTGCCTTTCAGGGTCGTAGGCCGGGAGCTTTTCATTTAAAAAAACATGGCTCAACTCCCGTGAATTGGAGAAGCCTACCCTCCTTTTAGCGGCAATAAGCCAGACCCATGCGCCGCTTTTAAGGAGCCCCTGGAAATCGAGCGCAAGGTCGTAGCGCCGCTCTCTCAAGCGCCTCGCGGTCCGGAGGTTATCCTTGAGGTTCCGCGCCCAGCCGCGCCTTACGATTATAACCTCGTCGATGGAGGGGTGCCCCTTCAGGACGCCGCTTGCGGCCTCCTCGACGAGCCAGTCTATCCTGGCCTTAACGCCCTTTGCCCTGAAGCCCTTCTTTAGGGCGTCAAGGGCCGGGAGCGTGTGCACTACGTCCCCGATGGACGATAGCTTGATTATGAGGACCTTCATAAGGGAGGCCGTTCAAGGTCTGCGAGGATCCAGGCCGCGGCTTCGAGGATGTCCCTGGCTATGAAGTCCGGGGCCTCTTCCATGCCCTCGAGCTCGCCCGCGCCCTTGCCCGTAAGGACGAGTATGCCTTTAGCGCCTATGTTCCTGGCAAGCCCGACATCAGAGGCCTTGTCTCCGACCATGTAGGCCTTCTTCGAATCGAACTCGTGCTCAAGCGCCGCGAGCTCCACGAGGCCGGGCAAAGGCTTCCTGCACTGGCAGTCTATATCGGGGTGGTGGTTGCAATAGTATACCCCGTCGATTATCGCGCCTTCCCTGCCGAGGAGGTCCTTGAGCCTCCGGTTCACGGCGTGCACCTGGGCGTCGGTATAATAGCCCCTTCCCACGCCTGACTGGTTGCTCAAGACTATCACCTTAAGGTCGCGCTCGTTAAAGAGCCTTATGGCCTTTGTCGCGCCCTCGATGAGGATAAGGCCGTCCGGGTCCGAAAGATAGCCCACGTCCTCGTTTATGGTGCCGTCCCTGTCGAGGAAGACCGCCCCCGCTGTTTTCTTCATGCGATCAAGCCCTTGGCTGCCTTAAGGACCTCGTCCGCATCTATGGCCCTAAGGCACACGTAGTGTCCGAATTTGCATTCCCTTTTAAAACAGGGGCTGCATTCCATCTTCTTGCCGACGACTGCCGTTTTTTTCCCTACAGGCCCGGTAAGGACGGAATCGGTCGAGCCGAATATGGCTACTGTCGGGACGCCCAATGCGGCTGATATGTGCATGGGCCCCGAGTCGTTCGTGATAAAGGCGTCGAGGAGCGACATGAGCGACATGGACTGCCTGAGACTCAGCTCTCCCGACAAATCCGATGCCCGGGGATACGCCCGCTTGAGCGCGCCGCACGCCTCCTTGTCGTCCGGGCCGCCGAAGACAAGGGCAGCGCCTTTCCGGGCCTCTGAAAGCTCTTTAAGGACCGAGGCGAACCTTTCCGGGGGCCACATCTTTGCCGGGCCGTAGCTCGCTCCCGGCGCGGCCCCGAAAAGAGGGCGGCCTGAAAGCCCTTTGTCCCTCAGGAACCCCCTTGCCCAGCCTGCCTCCTCCTCGCTTATATAGAGCTTCGGGATTGGCGCTATCTCTTTATCTACCGAGCGCCCAAGCGCCTCGACAAGGTTAAGGTAATAGTATACTTGGTGCCTTTTCTTTATTTCCCGGGTCACCGGGACCGCCTTCGTGAGGAAGGCAGACCTAAAGTCCCTTGCGTAGCCGACCCGCTCGGGTATCCTTGAGAGGAAGGAGATGAAGGCGGCCTCAAAGGCGTTCTGAAAAAGAAGGGCCGTATCAAACCCCCTGCCCTTAAGCTCCGAGGAGACGCTAAGCTTTTCGAGTATGCCGCCTTTTTTCGAGCCGAACTCAAGTATTTCCGAAATGGCCGGGTTATTCTCGAATACCGGTATTACCTTGGGTTTCGCGAGTACGGTTATCCTCGAAGAAGGGTACAGGCTCTTCAGCGCCTCCAGTGCCGGCAGGCACATGACCGCATCGCCTATCCAGTTGGGCACCCTTACGAGGATCTTTTTTCCGTCTTCCCTGCGCATACGCCTGCCTAATGACATGAATTCGGGGGAACCAAGGCGCTTGACCGTGCAAGGACCATCCCTGGATTGCATTGATTATAGTACGAAAAAGGGCGGGGTTTCAATCTGCAAAACCCGGGGCGCCTTGACTTGGCGCCAGGCTTTTGCTATTTTTTTCAAATACATCCGTGCCCAAGCCGCTCGAAATCACCCCAGGCGCCTTTTCCATCGGAGTGATGCCTGGCAAGGCCTGTTCATGCCCTTCCTTTTACCTGTGAAAACAGGGAAGTTCAAATCTTCTGATACGACAATAAGGCTTTCACGCCCCCGGAGGACCGATGAACTGGCATCTTAAGGAATACGAGGAAGTCCTTGGCGAGCTACGCTCGGCCCCCCAGGGACTCACGCAGGAGGAGGCCGCCAGGAGGCTCGAAGAGTACGGGCCGAACGTCCTGGAAGAAAAAAAGAAGCGGTCCGTGTTCGCCATGTTCCTCGACCAGTTCAAGGACTTCATGATAATAGTCCTTCTCGCGGCTGCGGTCGTTTCGGGGCTCATAGGGGAGGCGGCCGACACCATCGCCATAATAGTCATAGTCGTACTGAACGCGGTCATAGGCTTTGTCCAGGAGTACAGGGCCGAAAGGGCGATAGCGGCGCTCAAGAAGATGGCCGCGCCCTCGGCGCTCGTCCTCCGGGACGGCGAGCCTGTCGCAGTCCCCGCCTCCATGCTCGTGCCCGGCGACATCGTCATTTTGGAGGCCGGGAACATCGTTCCGGCTGACTTGAGGCTAATCGAGGCTGCGCGGCTCCTCTCCGAGGAGGCCGCGCTCACGGGCGAATCGGCCCCGGTCGAAAAGCACACCCGCGCACTCCACGAAAAAGACCTCCCCATAGGCGACAGGAGGAACATGGCCTTCAGCAGTACCTCCGTGACCCACGGCAGGGGCAGAGGGGTCGTGGCCGCGACAGGCGCTGAGACCGAGATAGGGCGGATCGCCTCGCTCCTCGAGGAAGACGCGGAAATAAAGACCCCCCTTCAGAAAAGGCTGGCGAGCTTCGGGCAGAAGCTCGCCATTGCGGTTATCCTCATCTCCGCCGCAGTATTCGGAATAGGCATGCTCAGGGGGGAGCCTGCGCTCCTCATGCTACTTACGGCCATCTCCCTCGCGGTCGCCGCCATACCAGAGGCCCTTCCCGCTGTCGTTACCATCTCTCTGGCGCTGGGGGCCAAGAGGCTCGTGAGGCAGCACGCCCTCGTAAGGAAGCTCCCGGCTGTGGAAACGCTCGGCTCCATAACCTACATATGCTCGGATAAGACCGGGACGCTCACCATGAACAGGATGGCTGTCGAGGAGGCCTTCATAGGCGAGAGGCTCTGGAAAACCGGGGAGAAGGCCTCGGGAGGCGCATCTCTCGAATTCATGAGGGCCATCGCACTCAGTAACGACGCGCGCGAGGGCGCTGAAGGGATTATCGGCGACCCCACGGAAGTGGCGCTCTTCAGCTACGCGAAAGAGCACGGCTTCGAAAAAAAGGCGCTTGAGGAGGAGTACCCGCGGGAGGACGAGATACCCTTTGACCCTGAAAGAAAGGCCATGACGACCGTGCATCTCCTTCCGGACGGCCGCTTCATGAGCATCACAAAGGGCGCGCTCGAGGTGCTCCTCGAAAGGTCGGTGGACATGCTCACGGACGATGGCAGGAAGCCCCTCGACAGCGCCCGATTAGCCGCGGGCGGAGAGAGGATGGCGGCAGACGGCCTCCGCGTGCTTTGCGTGGCGAAAAGGGACTGGGCGAGCGTCCCCGAGGAGCTTAAGGCCGGAGAGGTGGAAACAGGGCTGACCATATTGGGGCTTGCCGGGATAATGGACCCTCCGAGGGACGAGGCCAGGGAGGCCATCGCCGACTGCAAGAGCGCCGGGATAAAGCCCGTGATGATAACGGGCGACCACCCGATAACCGCGCGTGTGATAGCGAAAAGGCTGGGCCTCATGGAAGGCGACGACGCCAAATCCATAATGACCGGCAGGGAGCTTGAAAAACTCCCCATGGACGAGTTCGAGAACCGGGTGGAGGATATAAGGGTCTACGCGCGCGTGGCTCCAGAACAGAAATTGAAAATAGTGCGGGCGCTCCAGGACAAGGGCGAGTTCGTGGCCATGACCGGAGACGGCGTCAACGACGCGCCTGCCCTCAAGAGGGCCGACATAGGCGTCGCAATGGGCATAACCGGCACCGACGTGGCAAAGGAATCCGCGGACATGGTATTGACCGACGACAACTTCGCGACCATCGTGAAATCGGTGAGGGACGGCAGGAGGATATTCGACAACATAAGGAAGTTCATAAAGTACACCATGACCAGCAACTCGGGCGAGATATGGACCATATCCCTCGCGCCCTTCTTCGGCCTGCCCATACCGCTCCTTCCCATACACATACTCTGGATAAACCTCGTTACGGACGGCCTCCCGGGGCTCGCGCTTGCTGCCGAGCGCTCGGAGAAGGACGTGATGAAAAGGCCGCCCAGGCACCCGAAGGAGAGCATCTTCGCGCACGGGCTCGGGGCGCACATCATCTGGGTCGGGCTCTTGATGGGCGGCATATCTATACTTACCCAGGCCCTGAGCATAAATACGGGCGCTGCCCCCTGGCAGACCATGGTATTTACGGTGCTGTGCCTCAGCCAGATAGGGCACGTCCTTGCGATCAGGTCTGATACCGAGTCGCTCTTCACTATGGGGCTTTTCTCGAACAAGCCCCTTCTCGGGGCCGCCCTTCTTACGTTCGGGCTGCAGATGGCCGTCATCTATGTGCCGTTCCTCAACCCGATATTCAAGACAGAGCCGCTTACGGTTCTCGAGCTTGCGGCAACGCTCGCGCTTTCGTCGGTGGTATTCATAGCGGTAGAGTTCGAGAAGCTCTTCAAGAGGCGTATGAGGCGGGGGTGAATGAAAAATAAAAGCCCCACCGAATGCGGCGGGGTAACAGGGGCCTTTCATCACAAGCATTGTGTCATTCTGAGCGTAGCGAAGAATCTTGACTTAGGGGAAAGCTGCAATTTACGAAATTCTTATCTCACCCCGTCCTGGGGCTCGACCTTTCGGGCTGCCTCAAGAGGCTCGGCATTCAATTTTTGCTGTCTGCAAAATTTGTCGCGCTTACGCTCCCTCAGAATGACGAAACAGATAACGAAGATTCCCGAAATGTGCTTGCTCGCCTTACCCTCACGGTTTTTTTAGAAACAGAAAAACTGTTGTTTCTGTAAAGGCAACCTCTAAAAATCAGAGATTTTTCCCGCTTTTCCCGGAAGACCGGGAATAAAAAGCGGAGCATATATGACAATATGTGAGCATTTTTGATTCCCGGCCTGACAAAGAGTCCGGGGAAAAGATCAATTTTTAGAGGTTGCCTGCTCAGAAATCCCTCGGCACCGCCAACATCCTGTCGAGCGCGGCCTTTGCCCTGGCCCTGATGTCCCCGGGGACCGTTACCACGTTCTTCATCTCCCGGAGGCTCGTCCTTACGTCCTCAAGGGTTATGAGCTTCATATTCGGACAGATAAGGGACTTCGAGGGCAGCACGAAGTTCTTCTCCGGGTTCTCCTTCCTGAGCCTGTAGAGGATGCCCATCTCCGTCCCGATTATGAGGGTCTTTGCGCCGGTAGAGGCCGCGAACTTGTACATGCCGGAGGTAGAGCAGACGTGGTCGGCAAGTTTCACGACCTCGGGCCTGCACTCAGGGTGGCAGACGAAGAGGGCGCCCGGGTTCTCCTCCTTCGCCTTCAAAACGTCCTCGACCGTGAGCCTCTCGTGGGTCGGGCAGTAGCCGTCCCACCACTCCATCCGCTTCTTCGCCCTCAGCGACACGTAATGCGATAGGTTCCTGTCGGGTATCATGTAGGCCCGGTCCTCGGCGAGGGAATCGACCACCTTGACTGCGTTAGCCGAGGTGCAGCAGATGTCGCTCAAGGCCTTGACCGCCGCGCTGGTATTGACATACGCGACCACCGGCACGCCGGGCCTCTTTTCCTTCTCTTTGGCCAGGTCTTCGGGAGTTATCATGTCAGCCATCGGGCAGCCTGCGTCCATCCTCGGGAGTATGACCGTCTTTTGCGGGGATAGTATGGCCGCGCTCTCTGCCATGAAGTGCACACCGCAGAAGACTATCACCCCGGCCTCGCTTTCGGCGGCGGCCTGGCTCAATGCAAGCGAGTCGCCCGTTATGTCGGCTATCTCCTGCACCTCGTCCCTCTGGTAGTTGTGGGCGAGCATTATGGCGTTCCGTTCCTTAAGGAGCGCCCTTACCTCTTTTTTAAGTTCTTCCCTGCCGTCCATCTCTTCCCCATGCGTCATGTATTCCCGCGGACCAACACCCTTTATCCCGCGCGTCAACTTATGATATTATTCCAAAAAAACAGGCCGGTAAAGGATTTAATGAGATGCCGCTTAATGAATCGGAAAAAAGGGAGCTCCTCCTGATAGCGCGCGAGGCCATAGAAAGCAGGGCCCGAAGGACCGCTACGAACTTTAAGATTGATAACGCCTCAGGCGCCTTGAACGAGGATGCAGGCGCGTTCGTAACGATAAACAGGAAAGGACGGCTCCGGGGGTGCATAGGCGTTTTCGCCTCAAAAGACCCGCTCTGGAAGACGGTTGAGCGGATGGCCGGGGCTGCGGCAGCCGAGGACCCGAGGTTCGTGCCTATCGGAGAGGACGAGCTTCCGGATATCGAAATCGAGATTTCCGTCCTTACGCCTTTGAGGAAGATAGACGACCCGGAAGAGGTTGAGGTGGGCCGCCACGGACTCGTCATCGCGCTCGGGATGAAGCGCGGCGCGCTCCTTCCGCAGGTGGCGACCGAGCACGGCTTTGACAGGGAGACATTCCTTTCCGAAACCTGCGTAAAGGCGGGCCTCAAGCCGGACGCGTGGAAAGACGGCGCGTCGATATACGTATTCGAGGCGGAGGTGTTCGGGGAGGTGCCTTCTCCCAAATTAGGTACAAATACTTCGCACCAATGAACCTCTCCCCGGCCTTAAAAGGCCGGGGGGTTCTGACCGTTTCTCTTAATCAGGTTACACTGATATATCCCGGCAGTTCTGATATTGTTATTCTTGTATTTACCTTTACGTTTATATTCAGGTAAGGACATTCCAAAAATTCCTTCTCAGTTCTGAAAAACAGATAACCGCTTGGGTCGCATAATGCTCCAGGGAACTGCGTTAATCTCTCATAAAATTTTCCATCTTTGTGGAATAGAGCTTGTTTAGCACCTATACCCCAAGCTACATTTAACCGTTTCCCAGAATCTGTTCTGTGTGACATCGCTCTTCTCCTTTATTTTGTTAAGTGGTACCCAGAATCAGTAAGCGCTTTTCTGATTGCATTTATTTGGCCGATAGTAGCGTCATTCTCGTGCGCGAATACCGATGCTTCTTCAATTACTTTACGGATTTCTTTTTTTTCATTGCGAGAAGGTAGAACCCATTCCCTTCGAGATCCATTTTGAAAATCCACAACGAGTTTTCCGGCATCATTCACGCGAGTTGATAATCGATTTTTAGTTTTATTTCTACTACGAAACACTCCGTTTTTTTCAAGAGAATCGGATGTTGTCTTTTTTTTATTCAATCCAAAAACGCGTCGAAGGACATCGTCTTCTGTTTCTCCAAAATAACCTCTTTTTGCGATTTCATTCCAAACATCATCTGAAATTCTAATATTTTTCATATTTTTATCCTTTAAGTATTTTCATACTTTTCAGTATAGCAATAAATTAAATACTTGTCAAGTCCCTGCTCAAATGGATTTAGCTTTGTTCCATTTATAAACATGTGCTGATGATGCGCCTCGGGAAAAAAAAGGGCCAGCCTTTTTGGCTGGCCCTTTTTTTTATCAAACAGGAATCTCTACCTAAGCTCCCCTACCGCCTCCCCTATCTTCTTTATTCCCTTTACTATGTTGTCCATCGAGGTCGCGTAGGATAGCCTCATGAAGCGGTCGTCGCCGAAGGGCTCGCCGGGCACGACGGCGATCCCGGCCTCGTCAATGAGGTAAGTCGCTAGCGCAACCGAGCCGTCTATCTTCTTCCCCTTATACGACCTTCCGAAGAGGCCGGAGATGTTCGCGAAGACATAGAACGCGCCCTGCGGCCTTATGGCGCTTATGCCGTCTATGGCGTTCAAGCCGTCCACCATAACGTCCCGCCTCTTGCCGAACTCAGTAAGCATGCGGGTTATGACGTCCTGCGGGCCGCTTATGGCCTCGACCGCCGCCCACTGGCTGATTGACGCCGGGTTCGAGGTGGACTGGCTCTGGATGTTGGTCATGGCCTTTATTATCTCCTTCGGCCCGGCGGCGTAGCCTATCCTCCAGCCTGTCATGGAATAGGTCTTGGAGACTCCGTTAAGGACTATGGTCCTCTTCCTGACCTCGTCGGAGACGGAGGCGATAGAAGTCGCCCGGAAGCCGCCGTAAGTGAGCTTCTCGTAAATCTCATCCGAGATGATGAGGAGGCCGTTCTCAAGCGCTATCTCAGCGAGCCTTTCAAGCTCCTTTTCCGTGTAGGCCGCGCCAGTGGGGTTGGAGGGGCTGTTTATGACGATTGCCTTGGTATTGGGGCCTATGGCCGCCCTGAAGGCCTCCGGGGTCATCCTGAAACCAGCGGCCTCGTCCGTGTGCACGACCCTTGGTATGCCGCCGCCGAGCGCGGCCATGACAGGGTAAGAGACCCAGTACGGCGCGGGTATTATGACCTCGTCGCCGGGGTCGAGTACGGCCTGAAAAAGGTTGAAGATGGAGTGCTTGCCGCCGCAGGATACTATTATCTCGTCGCGCGAATAGTCGAGGGAGTTATCGCGGCTGAACTTCCCGATGATGGCGTCCTTCAATTCATTTATGCCGCCGACCGCCGTATACTTGGTGTGCCCGTCGCGTATGGCCCTTATTGCGGCCTCTTTTATGTTCTCGGGCGTGTCGAAGTCGGGCTCGCCAGCGCCGAAGCCTATTACGTCCCTGCCCTCCGCCTTAAGCGCGCGCGCCTTGGCGGTTATGGCGAGAGTTACCGATTCCTCTAATCCTGAAAGCCTTCCTGCAAGCTTGAACATCCCGATGCTCCTTCGTGCCGTGGTTCGTTATTGAAAATCTTTTTGGGGGAAACTTTCTGTAGAAAGGTTCCCCCCAGACCCCCTTCAAAGACTTTTAGTTCCTGAGGGGAACCCCCAATTCAGGTGGTTCCCCTCAGGAAGAACTTAAAGTTTTTGGAGAGAGTTTGAAAGAAACTTTTTACAAAAAGGTTCTCTCAAGAATTTTTCAGCAACCTGCTATTTCCTGCGGCCACCTTTGACTTTGAGGGCCGACTTAAACTTTTCCTTAAGCCTTTTCGCCACCCTGGGTGTCACAAACGCGTTCACATCGCCGCCGTAGCGGGCTATCTCCTTTATGAACCGCGAGCTGACGGGCGCGTAGTTATCAGAGGTCATCATGAAGACCGTCTCTATCGAGGGGTCGAGCTTCCTGTTTATGAGCGCCATCTGGAACTCGTACTCGAAATCCGACATGACCCGGAGGCCCCGGAGGACTATATTCGCCCCCTTCATTTTCACATAGTCCATTAGGAGCGAGTCGAAGCTCTCTACCTTAACGCTCCTGTGCCTCCCCACCTCTTCCCGTATCATGGCGAGCCGCTCATCTGCCGTGAAGAGCGGGGCCTTCCCCGGGCTCTCGGCAACGGCGACGACAAGGACGTCAAAGAGCTTTACACCGCGCTCTATTATGTCGAGGTGGCCCCTCGTAATCGGGTCGAAGGTCCCGGGGTATACGCATATGCGCCTGGAAGCCGCCATTTTAGCTCCGCTTGAGGAAGTATACGAGCGTATCTCCGTATTTCCTCTGGTCGAAGACCGTAAGACCCTCTATTTCAGTTTCTACGAGCGGCGCCCTTTTAGCCGACTCCGCGATTATCACCCCTTCCGGGGAGACGAGGCCTCCGCGTCCTATGGCCTTAAGTGTACTGACAAACAGCTCTGAGCTGTAGGGGGGGTCTATTATTATAAGGTCGAAGCGGTCGCCCTTCCTCGAAAGCTCCTCAACGGCCTTTACCGCGTCCTTCCGGATTATGCGGGCCTCCTGGCCGCAGATGTCCAAGTTCTTCCGTATGACCTGGGCAGCGCCCTTGTCGCTCTCGACGAAGGTGGCCTCGGAAGCCCCCCTTGAGATGGCCTCGATGCCCATTGCGCCCGTCCCGGCGTAGATGTCGAGGACCGTCCTGAACGGGAACTCCCTGGGGAGGATGTTGAAGACAGCCTCCCTCACCTTGTCAGAGGTGGGCCTTATGTTCAAGCCCCGGAAAGAAGCTAGCCTCCTGCCCTTGAGCCTGCCTCCTATTATCCTCAAAGCCTATTGCCCGCCGCCCGCGGGCACCCCGAAGACCTTTATGGAGATGAGCCTTTTCCTGGGGCCGTCGAACTCGGAAAAGTACACGGCCTGCCACTGCCCCAAGGCGAGCCTCCCCTTCGTGACCGGCACGGTCACGCTGTTTCCGACGAGGAGAGATTTCAGGTGGGCGTCAGCGTTCCTGCCGTAATCGCCCTTGTTGTGCTTGTATTCGGGCTTGTTAGGGACCATCTCCTTAAGGAAGTTATGGAAGTCCTCCTCGAGGTCGCGGTCGGCGTTATTCAGGTGTATGCTCGCTGTCGTATGGCCCGTGAATACCAGCGCCATGCCTTCATGGATGCCGCTCTCCGATATCACGGCCTCCACCTGGTTCGTAATGTTGACCTCCTCGGTCTTGGCACCCGTCTTGACCCTGATAGCGCTGGCAAAGACCTTCATCTGCCCTCCTTGGAATCGGAAATCTGGCCGCCCTCATCTCCCCGCGGGCCAGTATTATACTTTATGTGCCGGGCGAAATTCCACTGGAACAATCAGCCTATGAGCCGGGGCAGCAACTCGCCTGCCCTTCCCTGAAGGACCGCGTCCACGCGCCCCGAAAGGGGCGTTGTCTCCGGGTTTATCTCGATGACGAAAGCGCCCGCGTCCTTTGCCCTGGCCGCGAAAGAGGCGGCAGGCTGGACTATGCCGGAAGTGCCGACGACCAGCATGATATCAGCGCTTGAGGCGGCCTCGAACGACCTGTACAGGAGGTCCTCCGGGAGCGCTTCGCCAAACCAGACGACTCCCGGCCTCAAAAGCCCGCCGCAGCCGCACCTCGGCAGTATTTTTATCGGCACATCCCTGTTTTCGCTTGAATTTCCGCATTCAACGCACCGGACCGTCCATATGGAGCCGTGTATCTCGATTGCGTTCCCGCTCCCGGCGATCCTGTGCAGGCCGTCCACGTTCTGGGTAATTAGAGTGAAGGCAGGATTCCGGCTCTCGAGTTCCGCAAGGGCATAGTGAGCAGGGTTGGGGTTTATCCCGGCAATCAGGGAGCGCCTCCAGTCATACCACTCCCAGACAAGGGCCGGGTCGCGCTCGAACGCCTCCGGGGTCGCGAGGTCCTCGGGCCTGAAATTCCTCCACAGGCCGTCCGGCCCCCTGAAGGTCGGCACGCCGCTCTCGGCGGATATGCCCGCGCCTGTAAGCGCAACCGGCGAGCGGGCCGACATGAGCCTTTCCTTTATCGCTTCAAATTCCATCGGGTATGCTGGTCGGCTGGACGGCTGAGGACCGGCCTAAGGGTCCGGGGCGCGGGTCAGCCGGTTTTCGGAGAGACGGCGCGGGGCGGGGCCTCAGGTCCTGAACTTGCCCTCTTTGGAGATTACTCCGTTCCTTATCGCTTCCTTGATAATCCTTCTTGCGCTCTCGATCTGCTCTTCCTCGACCGCGATCCTCTTTTCGATGTAGGCGCCTATGTCGGTAGCAAAGCGCAGCTTGCCGAGCGACCTGAATGAGCATGTGATATTCCGGCCCTCCATGAGGGTCTCCACTACGCTTGCGTCAAGGTCGTTATAGAAGGAATAAAGGTCTATGAACTTGATCCTGGTTGCCATAAGCCGAAAAAAGTATACTGAAAACCGCTGTTTTTGTCAAACTTTGCTTCGTTTACAGGCCCCCTTGCTCCTTATGTGGGGCCGCATTCCTTCGCGTAATGCGGCGGGTCCGCTTGACTTTTATGGCGTGGGCCTGAGATAATCGGTAAATTCCGCCAAGGCGCGCTCAAGCGAACGTTCAATTATAAGGCAAGCTCTAAAGGGTGCCTCTAAAAATTAAGAATTTTTTCTGAGGTCAAGGAAGGGCGGAAATAAAAAGCGCTGCATATATGGGAATATGTGAGCATTTTTATTTCCGCCCTGACACAGAGATCAGGAAAAATAATCATTTTTAGAGGTAGCCTAAATTACATCGGCTTACGGAGGAACAGCACAGTGCTCATAAAAAGGTCTTTGGCGGTCTTTGCCGCCCTCTTTATCTGGGTCACTCTCTCGGGAATGGGCAAGGGGCCCGGCACCGAGGTCCCGCTGCCTGAGATCAACTTCAAGGCGACCGTAAGGGACGACCAGGACATAACGACAAAGGTGCAGAACGCCTCGTGGGAGGGGGAGATATTCTTCATAGGCACCCGGGGCAAGGGCACCGTTACGGTCTTCTTCGAGAAGACAAGGAAAATAACGGCCACCGGCACCGGGGCCGACAACAAGAGCGACTTCCAGGTCACCATGAAGAACGGCGATGTCGTAGCCATAAGCCTGGATAACGACCAGCGCTTCTTCGGCACCACGAACTACGGCACATACAGGGTGCTCGCGAAGAACATAAAAGAGATAACCTTCGATTAGGGCGCAGCCTGAAAGGGAAAAAGGCGGGCTGGATTCCAGCCCGCCTTTTTTATTCATTATCGGATATCCTCAGCCCAGGTCTCCCTGCGCGTGCTGCACTATGGACATTATGGCCAGGGCAGCGGTCTCGGCGCGTAGTATCCTCGGGCCGAGACCCGCTTTCACGAACCCTGCTCCAATGGCCTCTGCCGCCTCGCCCGGCGATAGCCCGCCTTCGGGGCCGACAAGCACCGAAACGCCGGACTTGCCCCGCGCGCCCTTAAGGGCCTCTTTAAGCCCAACCGCCCCGTCCTTTTCCCATAGGAGGAGCTTGAGGTTATCGTCGTGCCCTTTTAACGCGCCCTTCAGGTCCGGCGCAAAGTTTATCTCAGGGAGTACCGTCCTCCCGCACTGCTTGGCCGCCTCGATTGCTGCCTTTTTCCACCTCGCCTGCCTGGAGGCCTCTTTATCCGAGCTTACGCGGGGTATGGTCCTTGAGGTGCTGTAGAAGCAGACCTCCTTTATCCCGAGCTCGGTCGCCTTCTGGATGATGAACTCGGGCCTGTCTCCCTTGAGGAGCGCCTGGAGGAGGACGAAATTGAGCGGGCTTTCCCTTTCGCCTCTTGAACTCCCCTCGACTATCACGGAAGCGGAGGTCTTGCCGACCTCGTCTATTTTCCCTGAAAGCTCAAGCCCCTTGCCGTTAAACAGGAAAACCGAAGCGCCCGGGGCGAGCCTCAGGACCTTCTTGAGATGGTAAAATTCCTCTCCGGCGATATCCACTCGGGTGGAGTGCTCGCTCAGGTCTTCTTTATAGAACCTTCTCACCGATTGCCTTTCAGCGGCTTATGGAAGACGAGGGCGACCCATTCCTTCGAGGAATATATCTTTTCAAGGGCAAACCCGGGGTATGCCCTTATTACCTCGTCCTTCTCATGGAGGAGGATGCCGGAGAGTATCAGAAGGCCGCCGGGGCTTACCCTGTCGTATAACACAGGCGACAGCCTTTTAAGCTCTCCTGCGAGGATGTTCGCGGCTACGAGGCGGAACCTTCCCCTTGTCCTTTCGACCGGGCGGGAGCTCAAGGTTACCTTTACCCTGTTGTGGGCGGCGTTCTTGCGGGCGACCCTGACGGCCACCTCGTCTATCTCAAGGCCCACGGCCTTCCTGAACCCCAGTTTTTTGGCTGCTATGGCAAGGACTCCCGTGCCTGTGCCCACGTCGAGGAAGTCCGGGTTTGGAGGGAGCTTCCTGTCCATTACGAGCCTCAAGATGGCCCGGAGGCACATCTTTGTCGTAGCGTGGCCTCCAGTGCCGAAGGCCATGCCCGGGTCTATCTCGATTACCTTTTCCCCGGGTCTTTTGGGTGTCCTCTTCCAGGTGGGCCTTACGAGGACGGAACTTCCTTTATAGCTTACCCGCACGGGCCTGAGGCCCTTTTTCCACTTCTCGGACCAGTCGGTCTCCTTGAGGGCGGAAGTTGTCAGCTTCCAGCCAACGCTCCCGAGCTTACGGCGTATGCCATCGAGCTTGGCTTTTTCACCCTCGCCCAGATAGGCCCTGAGCGCCGCCTCGGAAGAATTCGAAGGCGGCTCCTCGCGTGTCTCGTCCTCCCATCTGCTGTAAGAAACGAGCTTACCGGCTGCCCCCTCGCCTGCCTCTTCGAGGACTCCGGGGCTCCCTGCCTCTATGAGGACCGCCGAGACCGCGTCCCTTGATCGGGCCGGGCCTTTTGCCCGTATCTCTATCCATCCGGCCATTCGAGCAGCTATGACCTCATGTTCACGAACTGGAGGCTTATGTCCATGTCCTTGCCTTTAATAGCCTGTATGGCCTCCTGCAGGTCGTCTATCTTCTTCCCGGTGACCCTTATCTGGTCGTCCATTATCTGCGTCTGCACCTTGAGCTTAAGCTCCTTTACGAGCTTCGTTATCTCCTTGGCCTTTTCCGAGGGTATGCCCTGGCGTATCTTGAGGACCTGCTTTTTCATGCTCCCCGAGGCGTCCTCGACCTTGCCGTATTCGAGTGACTTAAGCGACACCCCGCGCTTGACGAGCTTTGTCTGGAGTATGTCGAGGACGCTCCTAAGCTTCCCGTCGTCGTCGGCAATGACGGTTATGTCCTCCTTCTTCTCCCATTTTATCTCGCTCTTGGAGCCCTTGAAGTCGTAGCGCTGCTCCATCTCCTTGACGGCCTGGTTTACGGCGTTGTCGACCTCCTGCACGTCTGTCTTCGAGACTATATCGAATGACGGCATCTCCTACCTCCATATCATTTTTTCAAGGCAATCTCTAAGTCCGTCGGTCAGCCTCAGGGCCTTACTACCTGGGCGCCTTGAGGCGGAGTAAAACTGAATAGCGAGTCGGGCGCGGGAGAATTGACCGAAGTCTCCCTGAACTCCACCCTCGTTTCGGTTCCGAAATGGTCGGTCACCGCGGTCCGTTTTATGAGGAAGCTCTTTTTATCGACTTCAAGCGAGAGGCTTTTGACGTTCGGGCTCTCCTCCCGGGGCGTAAGCACGATGCGCCATGCATCTCCTTTCGAGTCCACGAGCCTTGCCTCGAACTCCTTTTCGAGGTCCCCGACCCCGGAGAGGAAGTCCGTGGCCATACGGGAGGCCGCGGCGTCGATCTCTTTCTCGATGGCCTGGTTAAGGTCGGGCTGGTAAATCCAGACGGTCCTGCCGTCTCCCACAATGAGGTCGCCAGCGGGCTTGCTGTACTCCCAGCGCATCTTGCCCGGCTTCTTGAACCAGACCTTTCCGTTTGCGGTCTCAGGCCTGCCCATGCCCCTTGATGAGACCTCCTGGCTGAATTCAGATTGAAGGGTCGTGACGGACTCGTACCTCTCCTGGAGCTTCGAGATGACCTCCTTAAGCTCCTCTGCAGATGCAACTGCGGGAATAAGGACAAATAAAAGCGCCGATAACGCTAACTTTAGGATGGTCATCATTTCCAAACCCCTCTTAAATGGATTTCCGCGGCATGAGAGGCAAATTTTCCACGGATAACCTTCAATATAACAGAAATCTCCGACATTTTACGAATCGGCAAGGCTTGGTATATTTCTAAATCAAAGCACACTCAGGCTGTTCAAAAAGCTCCATCTGCCAGGCCCCATTGTAAATGGGAGCGAGGAATGAGGCGTACGTTTCGTGTACGCCGCAATTACGAGCGACGTAGACTTCGACGCAGATGGACTTTATTGAGCAGCCTAAGGCGATTTCCTGAGGAGCACCTCCCTGGGGCGGCTCCCCTGTGCGGGGCCGACAACGCCCTCCTTCTCCATCTTCTCGATAATGCGCGCTGCCGTGTTGTAGCCTATCCTGAACCTCCTCTGGATGTAGGAGGTCGATATCATCTCAAGCTGCGCCGCGAGGGCCACTGCCTCGTCATATCTACGGAGGAACTCTTCGCCCAGGTCAGCGTCCTCGTCAACGAGCGCGCTCTCCTCTTCCTCTATCTTCAAGTCCTCGTAGGCCGGGCCGCCCTGCTTCTTCCAGAAATCCGTCACGCGCTTTATCTCGGTCTCGGAGACGTAGGCGCCGTGTATCCTCTGCAGCTTCGATGTTCCGGGCGGCATGAAGAGCATGTCTCCCTGCCCGAGGAGCGTCTCGGCGCCGCCGGAGTCGATGATCGTCCTTGAGTCGGTCCTCGAAGGGAGCTGGAAGGCTATCCTCGAAGGGAAGTTGGTCTTTATGAGGCCGGTGACAACGTCCACAGAAGGCCTCTGGGTGGCTATCATCAGGTGAATCCCCGAGGCCCTCGCCATCTGCGACAGCCTCACGAGGCATTCCTCCACGTCCTTGCCGGAGGTCATCATGAGGTCGGCGAGCTCGTCTATTATGACGACGATGAGCGGAAGCTTCTTCTCCTCCGGGTTCCCGCCCTCCTCGACCATCTGGTTGTATTTATCTATATTCTTTGAGCCCTTCTCGGCCATGAGCTTGTAGCGGCGGCCCATCTCGGTGACGATGCTCTTAAGCGCGCCCGCCGCCTTCTTCGGGTCGGTTATGACCGGCGTTATGAGGTGCGGAATGCCCTCGTAGGCCGATAGCTCGAGCATCTTGGGGTCCACCATGAGGAAGCGGACCTCATCGGGGGTGGCCTTGAAAAGGACGCTCAGTATCATCGCGTTCACGGAAACGCTCTTTCCGGCGCCGGTAGCTCCTGCGACGAGAAGGTGCGGCATCCTGGCGAGGTCCGCCACATAGGGCGTCCCGGAGATGTCCTTTCCGAGCGCGAGCGTAAGGCGCGAGCGGCTCTTTGCGAAGGCCGGGCATTCGAGCATCTCGCGCAGCAGTATCGTGTCCCGCGCCTGGTTCGGCACCTCTATGCCGACCACGGCCTTCCCGGGTATGGGCGCGATTATCCTTATGGACATGGCCTTCATCGCAAGGGCGAGGTCGTCGGAGAGGTTCATTATCCTTCCGACCTTCACCCCGGGAGCGGGCTCGAACTCGTACATGGTGACGACCGGGCCGGGCCTCACTTCGAGCACCCTGCCGTCTATGCCGAAGTCGAGGAGCTTCCTTTCAAGGACCTGCGAATTGGCAAGGAGGGCTTTGTCGTCGACAGAGCTGTTTTTCTTGGGCACCGGGTCGAGGAGGGTAAGGGGCGGGAGCTTGAAAGAGCCCTTTGGGCTTGCGAACTCGAGTGCTTCCTCCGGCTCCTCAGCCTGCCTCTTGCTGTGTATCCTCGGTGTTATTATGGCAGGGGCCACTGCCTGCCTTTCCGGTTCCCTGGGCTGCTCCGCGCTCTTTTTCCTTGGCCTGGGCTCAGGCTCCTCTTCCGTCTCGAGTTCCTCTTCAGGCTCCCCGGCTTTCGCGGCCCGCATCCTGTCGTAGGCAGCCCTGAATACGGATACCGTCGGCGGAAGGGCCTTGAGGGCTATCTGTATGGCGGAGAGGCCCGTTGCCACGAGGAACGCTATCAAGAGGACCGCCGAAAGGAAGATGAACGAGCCGGTCGTCCCGACAAGGCCCATAAGGAAATCGCCAAGGAGCGCGCCGGACGCGCCCCCGTTCGAGTCGATCAGATGGAGAAGGGCCGAGGACGACAGGACGAAAAAGAGGAAGCTTACGGGCACGACCACCCTGAAGCGGAAAAACCTCCGGAGGATCAGCCCGGCTGAGAGGAGAAATAGTATGAACGGGAATACGTAAGAGGTGTATCCGATGGACGCGAGGAACGCCCAGGCCAGGTAGTCCCCTATGACCCCGCCCCAGAGCGCGCCCCTTGCAAAGGAGAAGAGGCTTACGGCGGAGTAGAGCGCCACGGCAAAGAGGAGGATGCCGAGTATCTCCTGCTTCAAGCCCGCGCGGTTATTCTCTTTTTTCGAGGTCGGTCTGGCCATTTGCTCCGAGATGCCGGGCGGCCCCTTTTGCGGGGCGGGCAAAAGAGCGTCAGATGCTCTTGAACTGCTTGCTGAGGGTTATTCCCTGGTACTGGTAAGACGAGCCTATCCTCGGGCCGTAGACCTTGTCCGGCACCTCGGCCATGCGCTCGAAAAAGAGCTTGCAGAAGGTCTGCCCGTCGGAGATCATGAAAGGCACGTCGTGCGCCCTGACCTCAAGGACCGCCTTGGTGCCCTTGACCTCGCCCTTTGTGCCGAAGCCGAAGCCGGGGTCGAAGAAGCCCGCGTAATGGGTCCTGAGCTCTCCCGAGCCGGCCTCGTACGCGACCATCTCGGCCGCGTACCTCGTGGGTATCCTTATCCGCTCCTTGGACGAGAGTATGTAAAAGTCCTCGGGCTCGAGTATGAGAGTGCCCTTGCTGTTCCTGTATATGGGCTCCCAGAAATCGGAGATGCCGTAGTGGTTCTTCATGGTGAGGTCGACCACGTGGCTGTTCTTTTTCGATTTGTAGCCGATTATGCCCGCGGAGTTCTCGCCGCTCAGGTCGACCGACATGAAGATTCCTTTCGATACCTTGACCTCGCCGGGCGCAAGGTGCTCGTCCCCGTTAAAGAGGAGGCGCGAGTCCTTGTGCAGGGCCCTGAGCTTGGAGTCCGTGAGGGCGCATTCACCCCGGAGAAGCCGTAACTGCACGAGCGAGAGCCCTTCCTTGACCTTGATCGTGAAAGACCTCGGCATCACCTCGAGGTAGAGCCCTCCCTTGTAGCCGCAGGCGATGTCGTCGAACCTCGGGTTCCTGTCGGTAAGCACCCTGGCGAATATGTCGAGGCGGCCCGTCGTGGACTTGGGGTTTGCGCGGCCCCTCACGTCGGGCGGGAGGTTAAGCTCCTCAATAAGGGGTATGAGATAGACGTGCCCCTTTTCGAGAATGCCGCCGTTCGAGATGTCGGACTCGTACATGACGAGGTCAGAGCCGTAGAGGTCCGGGGTGTGGAGACGGTCGAGCACGCCCGCGTTCTCCGGCAGGAAGCTCGATATGAGCCTGTAGGCCTTGGGCCCGAGCCGGAGGTCCATGCTCGCGGGCTGTATCTGGGACTCGCCTATGGGCAGCCCCTTCGAGAATACGTGCCTTTTGGCGACGGCCCTGGCTATGGACTGGCAGCTTAAAACGCCGTGGTTTTTATCAGACATGGTTTTTAAGGAGACGCCGGGACATGATACAGAAAAAGCCCCGTACTTGAAAGATTTTTATTAGAGCCCGAAGGGTCGACTTCCCCTACGGGCTGCCGGTTCAAACGGCGAAAAAAAGGCCCGGGGGCCGGGCCTTTCTATTCTCGTTTTTGGCTAAAGCTCAGGCTATGGCCGGCAGCTCGTCGAGGAACCTCAGGCCCGCCCTTGAAATGCCGTAGAACTTCCTGGTCCAGACGACCTGCGCCGGCCTTTCCTCGCCCAGCTCCCTTACGAAGATGTTCACGATGTCGTCAGGGTCAAAGGGCAGGTAGCCCATCATCTTTATGCCGATACCGGTATCCGAGACGTCCACGGCCTTTGCCGGTATCCGGACCTCGCCCTTCATTATGTCGCATAGCCTGAGGCTCGGGCTCCTGGTCCCGCCTCTTCTTTCGCTCTCGCCCGCCTTGAACATGAAGCCGCAGTGCGGGCACGGCAGGTTCGGCTTCATCACCGCCGTAAAGAACGAGTTCTCGCATTTCGGGCAATTGAGCTTGTTCAAGGCCATTCCTTCCCGTTATTCGGCGCCCGCACTCATGAGAAAACGCGCGCCTATATCATATTAAGCGGGGGAAGACATGTCAACTGGTTTCGCTCGCAGGCAGCCCTTTCCTTCATAACGGAAGAGCGCCGGCAGGCCGGAAGACCCCTTGACTTTTAGGGTCCTCTCTGTTACTTCTAATCATTCGGAAAGCTCCCATGAAAAAAAACCCGGAAGGCTTGAAAAAGAAGCGCCTTATCCTGCTTGCGGCCGTCCTTTTTTTCGGCGCGGCCGCCGTCTTTGGAGAAAAGGGCCTCCTTGAGCTCTACAGGGTCAATAAGGAGCTCTCCGGGATACTGGCGTACAACAAGTCCCTTGAGAAGGAGAACAGGGAGCTTCAAGAGAAGATACGCCTCCTCGAGGGCGACAGGCGCTACATAGGCCAGATAGCCAGGGAGGAGCTGGGCAAGCTCGGCCGTAACGAGGTCATATACAGGATCGAGGAGCCCGCTGCCGGAGGAACCCGGCCCTGAAGGCGCTGAACGCCGTCTAAAGCCACTTCTCCCTTGGCGACACGCCGGGCATATCCGCGCATACTTCCGAAAAAATCGCATATGGAAAGAAAGATAAAGATAGCGGGCATTCAGCTTGCCTCCGTGCCCGAAAGGGAGAGGAACATCTCGAAGGCCGACATGCTCGTCGAGCTTGCCGCGAGCGAGGGCGCGAGGGTAATAGCGCTGCCGCCGCTATTCAGCTCGCACTGGTTCCCGGCGGCCATCGACAACCGGAACTTCGCCCTTGCCGAGAAAGAGGACGGGCCGACGGTTGCATTCCTCAGGGAAGCTGCGATAAGGAACAAGGTGGTCGTAATCGGCGGCTTCTTCGAGGAGGACGGGGATAAATACTACAATACCGCCGTCGTCGCCGGCCCTGACGGGCTTATCGGCAAGTACCGGAAGGTCCACGTCCCTCAGATTCCGCTCTGGGAGGAGCGTGCCTATTTCAGCCCCGGCGACCTGGGCTTCCCCGTGTTCGAGACCCCCTTTGGCAAAATAGGCGTACTCATCTGCTGGGACGTATTCTTCCCAGAGGGCTGGCGCGTGCTTGCCCTTAACGGGGCCGAGCTCGTCGTCGCGCTTACCGCCTCGGCGTTCGAGCACTCGCACAGGAAATGGGAGCGGGCCATCTCCGCCGCGGCGCACGCGAACGGGTTTTTCGTCCTCCGCGTTAACAGGGTCGGCAAGGAGGAGAAGCAGGAGTTCTATGGGAGGAGCTTTTCCGCGGGGCCTGACGGCGAGTTCGTCGAGAAGCCGAGCGGCTCGTCCGAAGGCATCGTCGTCTCCGAGGTCGACCTCGGAGAGGTATCGGACGTACGTAACGAATGGGTCTTCCTGAGGGACAGGAGGCCCGGCGAGTATATGGACATCACAAGGGGACCAAAATGAAAGCCGGGGTAATCGGCATACTCGAAGGGGCTCTTTCAGAGGCGAAAAAAGCAGGGCTCATTTCGATTGAGGAAGTCCCGGCCATCGTCCTTGATAAGCCCAAAAAAGAGGAGTTCGGCGACTTCTCGACAAATATAGCCATGCTCCTTGCGCCCCTTGAGAAGAAAAAGCCCAGGGACATCGCCAATGCCGTCGCGGAGAAGGTCGCCGCATATCCGGAGGTCGAAAAATGCGAGGTCGCGGGCCCCGGCTTCATCAATATATTCCTTAAAAGGACCTTCTGGCTCAGGGCCCTCCTCGACATCGCCGGAAAGGGCGAGCGGTTCGGGCAGAGCGAAATAGGGGCGGGTAAAAAAGTGCAGGTCGAGTTCGTCAGCGCCAACCCCACGGGCCCCCTTCATATCGGCCACGGCAGGGGCGCGGCGGTCGGCGACGCCCTCTCGAGGATACTCCGCGCAGCCGGGTTTGACGTTACGAGGGAATATTACATTAACGACGCCGGGAGGCAGGTCTTTACGCTCGGCGAATCGGTGCGCATCCGGTTGGAGGAGCTTAAGGGCAAGACTATCGAGTTCCCGCCCGACCACTACAAGGGCGAGTATGTAAGGGACATCGCGAGGGAATATATCGAAAAATACGGCGAGGGCGGCGAAGGCGCGCCGGGCTATCAGGAGTTCGGCACCTCGGCCATGCTCGAAAGGATTAAAAAGGACCTTGAGGACTTCCGGGTCGGCTTCGACGCCTGGTTCAGCGAAAAAAGCCTCGACGATTCGGGCAAGGTTGCCGAGACCATAAAAGACCTGAAAGATAAAGGCCACATCTACGAGGCCGAAGGCGCGCTCTGGTTCAGGACTACCTCATTCGGCGACGACAAGGACCGGGTGCTGATAAAGGCCGACGGCGAGAGGACCTATTTCGCGTCCGACATCGCATATCACAGGGACAAGATAGAGCGGGGCTTTGACGCGCTCGTGAACATCTGGGGGGCCGACCACCACGGCTACGAGGGAAGGATACGGGCGCTGCTACGCGCCCTCGGCCACGACGATTCTGCGCTCAGGATAATCTTCATCCAGCTCGTGGCCCTCTTGAGAAAAGGCGTGCCGGTGCCGATGGGCAAGCGCGAGGGCGAGTTCGTCACGCTGCGGCAGGTGATGGACGAGGTAGGCACGGACGCCTGCAGGTTTTTCTTCCTCATGAGGAGGCCGGACGCCCAGCTCGACTTCGACCTTGAGCTTGCCAAGAGCCAGGCCCCGGAAAACCCGGTCTATTACGTTCAATACTGCCACGCGAGGATAAAGAGCATCATCGGGTTCGCGGCTGAAAAGGGCATAAACGTGCCCGAGAGGTTCGACGAGAAGCTGCTTTCGAGGCTTGAGGAGAAGGAAGAGTCGGAGATAATAAAGCACCTGGGCGCGTTCGAGGAACTTGTCGAGAGAAGCGCCCTCGCAATGGAGCCGCACAGGATTACCTTTTATCTCATGGAGCTTGCCGGGCTCTTCCATCCCTATTACAACAAGACGAGGGTAGTGACCGACGATCCGGAGCTTACGGTGGCAAGGCTTCTTCTCTGCAGGGCGGTCGCGACGGTTGTGGCGAACGGGCTTGCTCTGCTTGGAGTTTCCGCGCCGGATAAGATGTAGGCTGGGCTGCTTTTCAAACGGCTCTCTTTGATTCCGAATACTCTAATGGAAGTCTTATTAATTCCGTCTTTCTGTCATTCTGAAGAACGAGGCCCTTCGCTCCGATCAGGGTAAACTCCGCGACAGAAGAATCTGATTTCCAAAATACGACATTCTTTCCCTTTTCCACTCAGGGCTTTGCCCCACCCGCTCAGAAATGAGTATTATTTTGTCGAATTAATCAGACCTTCCCTGGGCTAAAAACAATGCCCCGGAGCCCTGTTTTTCGGACTAAGACTGGCTGACAGACCGACCATCTTGGAAAAACGATGATTTTCCGGTTTTTTACGGCCCTAAGGGTTGACAAACAGGACGGCAGTTGTTAATATATCTGTTCGATGTATTGCTTCTACTGCGGGGTGGAGCAGTCCGGTAGCTCGTCGGGCTCATAACCCGAAGGTCGCAGGTTCAAATCCTGTCCCCGCTACCAAATTTACAAGGGGTTACGGCAAAGCCGTAACCCCTTGTTGCATTTCGGGAGTGGATTTCGTATATTGTTTGAAACGGTACTCAGGTTGACCTGATTTGGTGGGCGGAGCCCACCAATAATCAATTATTTTCACTCGATCGAATCCTCGCAAGACCCGAGAAGAATAAGTTTTTCGACACTCCCAGCCAACAAATTGCAAAGGGTTACGGCAAAGCCGTAACCCTTTTATTTCGGTGGGCTGTGCCCACCCCCTGCCGGCGGCCTCACTTACGAATCGAGCGAGGATTTACCCGTATCGCCGCGCATGATCCAGGCGAGCAGGCCATCCTTATTCTGGCGAAGCGCGTTTAACAGCTCTTCGGCTTCCTGCTCCGGCACTTCTTCATTGAATTGAGCGGCATCGGGCAGGTTTTTCACTATCTCGAACCTCTTCAGGAATTCATCTTTCCTCTCGGGCACGGCCTCCAGTAGGACCTTAAGAAAAATATCGCCGTAAGTCATTAGAAATGCTCCTTTGCGGTTTTAGAGCCTGGGTTCTTCGTTTTCCCCGGAATGACAGGCTGAAATAACTCGGCAACCTGCCCAAAAGACCGGGCCATTCTGGCAAAGAGAATACCACTGCGGCAAGGCCTTAATCAACCATATCGTAAGCGGGATGCGCCGAAGAGGACTAAAGATATAATCGAACCTGCAATGACTTGCATAACAAGGAACGGAGAGTCTCCCAGCTTCCAGGCACTCTATTAAAAAGGGGGTTACGGCAAAGCCGCAACCCCCTTAAAATTTCAGCGTGCCTTAATTCCCCCGGTGCTCCCGCCTCTCCTTTTCCCGCTCCCGGTGGTGTTCCCTTCTGTCCTTTTCCCTTTCCCTCCGCTCTTCCTTTATTTCCTTTTTCCGTTCGCGCCCATTGCTCGCGCGCTCCCATCTCTTCTCTTTTTCCCACTGCCGCCAGTGCTTCTTCATGTGGCCGTAGGGAATTCTTTCATGTCCGGGCGGGACGCGCCTGTAATCCGGAGGAAGCTTAAGTAGCACCCTGGGGACGCGTCCTATCTCGATGACGACCCAGGGGTCTCCGAACTCCACGGCCCTGTACCACCCGCCCCTGTGCGGCCTCCACCAGTAGCCGCCGTAGAAGAAGACCTCGTCGTTTATATCCGGGGCGAAGTATATGTAGGTGCCGGGTATCACTACTACGGCCGGAGGGGCTTTCACCACGATCGCCGGCGGCGGCGCGTTTATGCCTATGTTTATATTTATTTCAGACAGGGCTAAAGAAGGGGCGGAGAAGAGCGCCATTCCGGCGGTTGCGAGCGCAAGCGATAGTCTTTTCATCCAAGCCTCTCAGTGGTTTTCGGGGAATATACCAGCACGGATACCACAAATATGTATCAAAAGCTACATAAACGGGTTTTGACGGAACCAACCGCGGCAGGTCGCCCAATTGAGATTAGACGTGAAGCTTCTCACTATCCAGCGAAACATCAAGAACTCTCATTGTCTTTAGAGGCCAGCCTCTGCCAACAGTTGTAAAATCCTTTTCCCAGAATTGAAAACTCTTTTCAAACCGGGTTTTCCCTGTATTCTCGACACTCTTAAGGGTTTTTCCTCAAGACCGCACCGGTTTTCCGTAAAAAATATTTACATCCGGCCTTCCCTGGCCCCCTGCCTTGCTAATGTAAAACGCGGCTTTTCATAATGGTATGGTAATTGCGTCCGGAAAAAGTAACAACCTTGGGGGGTGGCATATGAGAAAACCGAGATTGAGCATCGGGCTGCCGGTCTATAACGGGGCAAGATACCTTTTCTGCTGTCTCGATTCGATACTCTCGCAGAGCTACGAGGATTTCGAGCTCATCATATCAGACAACGCCTCAACCGACTCGACGCAAGACATCTGCCTGAAATACGCCTCAGGGGACAAGCGTATCAAATACTTCCGCAACCCCAAAAACCTCGGGGCCTCGGCAAACTTCAACGCCGCCTTCCACAAGTCCGAGGGTGAATTCTTCAAGTGGGCCTCCTACGACGACATATGCGCCCCGGGCTTTTTCTCCGAATGCATGGAGCTCCTTGAAAGCGACCCGTCGGACGTGTTGAGCCACCCCCGGACCATGCGCATAGACGCAGACGGGCGGGAGCTTGGGGTCTACGACCTTGAGCTAAGCACCTCCTCGGAGGACCCGGTCGAGCGCTTCCGGGACCTCCTGCTTAAGAAGCACGCCTGCTTCCAGGTCTTCGGCATCATAAGGAGCGAGGTCCTCAAAAAGACGAAGCTAATACACAATTACTCGGGCTCCGACAGGGTGCTCCTTGCCGAGCTTTCGCTTTACGGGAAGTTCAGGGAGGCGCCAAAGCCGCTCTTTTTGAGGAGGAGCCACCCGCATGAATCGGTCCGCCTTTTCCCTGACGCAAACCGGCGCTACGAATGGTTCGATCCTTCCCTGGCCGGAAAAGTAAACTTCACGCAATGGAGGCTCCTGGCAGAATACGCGAGTTCCATAAACCGTGCTCCCATCCCGGCCGGAAGCAAGGCGGCTTGCTCTCTTCTAATCACGAAATGGGCCGCCATGCACTGGAGGCACTTCGCGCATGACATGAAGAACGCCGGAATAGACATGCTCCATGTGGATGCCCTATCGCGACTTATGCAGAGCGGGCTGCGTGCCACAAAGCAAGGCATGGTCTCTGTCTCGGGTATATTGGGAATATACAGGAAGTGATAGAGTTTTTTTGAAAATCAGGTTTAATAAGACTGAAAAACAAAAACCCCTGAAAAGGGGTTTGTTTTTTTATCTCAAATGAAAAAGGTTCCGGAGGGACTCAAAAAAGAAAGGCGTTGCATGGACTGCTTTCAGCCAATCCGTAGGTTTCCTGAAGGTTTTTCCCCTTCGTGCTTTTAACTCCCTGGTTGCGTCCTTTAAGGCGCAACCACTTCGGGGGCGCGTCCTTCAGGGCCTCTTTAGGTGGTTTGTACGCACCTTGCGGATGGGGGTCCAAGGACCCTGGCTCCAGCCCATCAACGCCTGTCTCTCTAACAATATTATATCAATTAACGAGGACTACCGCAACCGCATAAGAAAGATTTTTTTTGGATAAAAGGCGCATCCAACGGAGAAAAGACCAGACGAGCAAGTGGCAGTCCAAGAGAGCGGTTCAGGCTTCCTTCCAAGGGAAATACTCACGTATTCCCTTGAGGGCTTGCTCACCCCGCTCCGGCAGGACCCCTAGCGGGAACTGTAGCTCAACTCCATCAGATGCGCCTTTTATCTCTCTATAACGCCTTGTCCTCTCGGCCTTGTTATTTCTTTTTCTATTATTATATTATCCCTATCGAAAATACTTGTCAATTTTATCCGGGGCCGGTTCAGGAAGGCTTGCCGGCCAGGCCTTCCTCCCTGCCCTCGACGGCATCGCCCGGGCCGGGCCTGGTCTTCCACCTGTTGTGCACCCAGAACCACTCCTCCGGATGTCTTCTTACCATCTCCTCCACTACCCTGGCAAACCTGGCTGTATTTACGGCAGCGTCCTTTTCCCTGTCTCCGGTGGAAGCGACCTCTACCTCTTTTTGGACCTCTATCAAATGCCCGGAGCCCTGTCTCCGTATGAAGACCGGTACGACGGGAGCGCCGCTTGCGAGCGCCAGGAGCGCAGGCCCCTTGTTCGAGCAGGCCGGAACGCCGAAGAAGTCCACGAAGAAGCCCTCGCTCCTCGTAACGTTCTGGTCAACGAGGATGGCCACAGTCGAGTTCCGGGCAAGCCTCTTCATTAACTTTCGCATGGCGCCCTTCTTGTAGACTATCCTGTTCCCCGACCGCGTCCTCACCCATGTGACGAACCTCTCGAAGAGCCTGCTGTCGAGCTCCCGGACGACGATCTCGGGCCTGTAACCCCTGAGGCCCAGGCACGCCCCGAGGAGCTCCCAGTTCCCGAAATGAGCCGTGAGTATGATGACGCCCTTTCCCCTGGCAAGCGCCCTGTCCATGTTTTCGAGCCCGCTCCATTGAACAAGCCCCTCCGTTTTCCTTCCGTTCAGCCAGGGAAGCCTCGTGAACTCCAGGAGCATTATTGAAAGGTGCCTGAAAACATTTCCCGCTATCCTCTCCTTCTCGGCAAGCCCGAGCGCCGGGCCGAATGCCCGATCGAGGTTGTCGAGCGCTATATTGCGGTGCTTCTTAAGGACGCGGAAAGCGATGCTCCCGAGCGCGCCGCCGAGCAGGAATACGGCCCGGTAAGGCATGTGGCCGATGATAAACGAGACGGCCTTGAGTAGAAAGAGCATCAGAGGACACCCCTCAGGACCGGGGCAAGCGAGGAATCGAGGAGCCCCTTCTCTATATCCACCTTGACACTGAGCGCGAAGACAGGCGTCCGCTTTTCCATGCCCTTGAGCTTTACCCCGTCCTTTTCCGTGGTGACGACGAGGTCCGCGTCCCTGGCCTTCTCGGCTATGGCCGATGAATCCGCGTCCGTGTAAGAGTGGTGGTCCGGGAATTCAAGCGAGGAGGATACTACGCATCCCAGCTCATCGAGGCTATTCAGGAACGAGCCGGGCTTTGCGATGCCCGAGACGGCAACGACCTTTTGCCCCCGGAGCGATTCAAGAGGAAGCTCCCTGCCGGAATCTATGTCATAGAGCGAGTCCGGCCTGTAGGAGAATACGATGTACGGGACCGAGTGCTCCCTGAGGAGCTCGAGCGTCCTGCCCTCGGGCTTTCCGCCTTTCACCAGCGCGAAATCCGCCCTTTTAAGCCCGGAGACCGGCTCGCGGAGCACCCCCCTCGGAAGGAGATAGCCGTTCCCGAACCCCTCTTTCGAGTCCATGAGGACTATATTGATGTCCCGCTCAAGCCGCACGTGCTGGAAGGCGTCGTCGAGAATGATTACATGCGGGGAAAACCTTTCGAGCGCGAAGAGACCGGCCTTCACCCGGTCCGGGGAGACCACTACCGGCACGCCCGGAAGCCGCGCTGCCATTAGGTACGGCTCGTCCCCGGCCTCGGCCGGCCCCATGAGAACGCCTTTAGTGTCCGAGACGACCGAAACGCCCCTGGCGCTCCCCCCGTAGCCGCGGCTCAGGACCGCAACCCTCTTGCCGTCCCTCCTGAAAAACTCGGCAAGGAATATGGTCACCGGCGTTTTCCCGGTGCCGCCGACAGTAAGGTTCCCGACGGATACCACTTTCGCGGGGATCCTGTGAGTAGGGAATATGCCCGACCTGTATGAGAAGAGCCTTGCCCGCACGCCGAGGCCGTAGGCAAGGGACGCGGCGTAAAGGAGCGCGTGCGGCCCGAACCCCAGCCTTCCCCCCCTCATGCCCGCCTCTATCTTCCTTGCTATGGACACCCTATCTCCTGAGGAGCTTTTCGATTGCTGCGGCCGCGCGCCCGGAGGCGCCCTTGTTCTCCTCGACCACGCCCCGCGCCTTCCTGCCGGTCCTTTTTCGTAGGACCTCGTTTGAAAGGAGCCCTTCGAGCGCGGGACCAAGCCCGCCGCTTGCGGCCCGTATGCCCCCGCCCTCTTTTTCAAGGAGCTCGGCCATGCCGAGGTAGGCGGCAAGGTGGGGGCCGTATACGACTGGCACGCCGTAGTACGCGGGCTCAAGGAGGTTATGCCCGCCTATGCCGGGGACGAGAGAGCCCCCGACAATCGCGATGTCCGAGAGCGAATAGGCGGTCATGAGCTCGCCGATAGTGTCGAGCAGGACGACCTCCGCGCCCACTCCCCCTTCTACCCTTGACCGCCTCGCGTAACCGAGGCCGCTCTTCCTGATTATCGATTCGACCTCGTTGAACCTCTCGGGGTGCCTCGGGGCGAGCACAAGCCTCAGCCCCGGGAACTTCACCTTGAGTTCTCTGAAAGCGGAAAGGACTATCTCCTCCTCGCCAGGGTGGGTCGAGCCTGCGGCTATGACGAGCGTCCCCGGGCCTCCACCCAGGGCCTCTCTTAACTCAGCCAGAAGCCGGGGGTCAGTGCCGGGCGGCGAGAGGTCGAACTTGAGATTTCCGGCAAGCTTGACCCTTTCTTCCGGTACGCCGACTGATACGGCCTTTTCCATGTCCTCGCCCGTCCTTGCAAGGAAGAGGCTCACATCGTTGAATACGTCCCTGAAAAAGAAAGAGAGCTTTCTGAACCTTTTGGCCGATTTATCCGAGATGGTGCCGTTCACCACCACGACAGGCGCTCCGGCCTTCCTCATTGCCCTGAACGCGTTCGGCCATATCTCCTTCTCCACCACTATGAAAAGAGAGGGCTTTACGAGCAAAATTGCGCGCCGTACCGACCAGGAGAGGTCGAGCGGGTAATATATGAGCGCGTCGATAAGCCCCTTCCCTTCCTTTTCGGCTGTCCTCTGGCCCGTAGCCGTCACCGTCGAGAAGAGTATCTTCATGTCCGGCCGCCTGCGCCTGAGGAGCTTAAGGACCGGGAGCACGGCTTTCGTTTCCCCTACCGATACGGCGTGCACCCACACAACCCTCCCCTTTCCCAGGTTCCTCAACTTCCTTTTCCTTATGAACCCGAACCTCTCGGGGATGCCCTCCCTGTACTTGCGGTAGGTGAGCATTTTAATGAGGAAATACGGTATAAGGAGGAGGGTTGCCGCGTAGAGGAGCGTGTTGTAGAGGAAATATGCCATCGAGGACGAGACGTTACTTCTTGAACCGTTTGTCAGCGGCAGAGGTGATCTCAATCAGGGTCTTCTCCAGTCTGGCCCTTGCCTCTTCCATTTCCCCGGGGCCCGCGTCAACTCCGACCTCTACAGGTTCGCCGCAGATGAAGACCCCCCTGGAGAACGGGTACGGGACTATGAAGCCGTCCCAGCTGCCAAAGGTTTTTTTTTTGAGGCTCCGAAGGAAATGGGGAGTATGGGAAGGCCCGTGGCCTTGGCTATCTGTATGGCCCCCATCTGGGCCCTCATGGCCGGGCCCTTTGGGCCGTCCGGGGTGATGGCCAGGTCGCTGCCCTCGCGGGCGGCCCTCAAAAGTCCCTTGATCCCCGCCACCCACCCCCTTGTGGTGGAGCCGCGGACCGAATCCATGCGGAAGCTGCGGACCGTGCGGGCGATAAGCTCGCCGTCCTTGCTCTGGCTGACCATTATCGATATTCTCTTCCCCAGGTAGCAGTAAGGCATCATGAGGAGCCTGCCGTGCCAGAAGGCGATTATGACCTGCGCGCCCCTGGACGCGTATTCGCGGTAGCGGTCATAGCCGACGTAGTCGATGCGCATGGTGGCCCGGAGGAGCCTTATTACCAAGGCCGCCAGGAAGGGGAGCGCACGCATCACGAATTTTTCGCTGAACCTGCTCATGTCTTTTCTTTCAAGGCGGCCCCGCCCAAGACCTTTTCGACATCTGACAAGTGCGCTCTTAACTTAGCACGGCCCGGGATTTTTCTCAATAGGCGCGCCCATCAGCCTTCAAACTGCATGGCATGAAGGCGCGAGTATTCTCCGCCTGAGGAAAGGAGCTCCTCGTGCCTGCCGGTCTCCTTGATTGAGCCGCCCGAAAGCACCACTATCCTGTCAGCTCCCCTCACGGTCGAGAGCCTGTGGGCTATTACGAACGTGGTGCGGCCGGATATGAGGTTCGAGAGCGCCTTCTGCACCTCCATCTCGGACTCTGTATCGAGGGCCGAGGTGGCCTCGTCGAGTATTAGGATGGGGGCGTCCTTCAATATGGCCCTGGCTATCGATATGCGCTGCCTCTCGCCGCCCGAGAGCTTAAGGCCGCTGTCGCCGATGACCGTATCATAGCCCTGCGGGAGTCTCATTATGAAATCGTGCGCGTTCGCCGCCTTTGCGGCGGCCGTTATTTCCTCATCGCTCCTCTCGACCCCGTATGCGATGTTCCTCTTTACCGTGTCGTTAAAGAGTATTACCTGCTGTGAGACTATCGCCACCATCGACCTGAGGGACTTGAGCGACAGCTCCCTGATGTCCCTGCCGTCCATGAGTATGGCCCCCTCGGTAACGTCGTAGAACCTCGGGATGAGGTTCACGAAGGTGGACTTGCCCGCGCCGGAGCTCCCGACAATGGCCACGACCTCTCCCCTCTTTACGCGGAGGTCGATGCCCTGCAGGACCGATTCGGCGCCGTACCTGAAGCCCACGCCCCTGAACTCGATGGAGTCCGGCGCGCCTGCCTGAAAGCCGCTCTCCCCGACCTTCTCCCCCGGCCTGTCGATTATCTCGAAGACCCTGGCAGCGGCGGCAAGGCCCTGCTGGATGTTGAGGTTCACGCCGTTAAGCGCCTTTATGGGCTGGTAGAACATTATGACCGCGGCGAAAAACGATATGAACGCCTCGGGCTCGAGCGTGCCCTGGCTTATCCTGTAGGCCGCGTACCATATAGTGACGGCGAAGGCGACGGCCCCGATGGTCTCCATGAGCGGAGAGGAGAGGGAGCGCACCTTGGCGGTCTTTATCTGGTTGCGTGTGTAGCTCTCGTTCTCGGCCTGGAACCGCGCGGACTCGTACCCCTCCATGCAGAAGGCCTTCACTATCCGTATCCCGGCTATGGCCTCGTGGAGGAGGGCCGTCATCGCGCCCATCGTTATCTGCCCTTGCGTCGAGACCTTCTTCATCCTCTTCCCGAGCTTCTGCATCGGATATACCGAGAGGGGGAGCGCAACCCCGGCAGCCAGGGCGAGCTGCCAGTCGAGGCTCACGACCACCGCGCCGAGGACTATTATGGTGAGGCTCTGCTTGAGGACCTGCGTGACCGCCTCGGAAGTCGAGGTCTGTATCATGTTGACGTCGTGGGTTATGCGGGAGGTGAGGACCCCTGTGGAGGTGTCCGAAAAGAAGCCGAGCGGCTGGTCGAGTATGTGCGAGTAGAGCTTTTTCCTCAGGTCGCGGACGACACCCTGTCCCACGTAAGCCATGAAATAGGACTGGCCGTACGAGCTTACGCCCTTTACCGCCGCGACGAGAATTATCGCGAACGGTATGGCGAGCATCATCCTGTCCCTGGGGATGGTGAAGATGTCGAAGGGGACGAGCTTTACGTCGCCCCCGCCGCTCGAGAAGAGGAACTTCATTACCGGCCCTATGAGGAAGGCCATAGCGCCGTTCGAGAGGGCGAAGGCGACCATGCACACGAAGGCCATCATGAAATGGACCTTGTAGCGCGGCAGAAGCCTCAGTATGCGGATATACGTGTTCATGTCCTGCGGACCAGGTCCGGGCTTACGTGATAGTCGTGGTAATCGAGGTTGGTGATGAGGTTGTATATGGCCCTGGCCGCCTTTTCCGCGGCCCCGCCCCTGCCGAGGCTTTTCCGTATCTGGTCGTAGCCTCTCAGCATCTCTTCCCTCCGGGGCCCTTCGAGCATGGAGAGCACCTTCCCGGCTATGTTCTCGGGGCTGGCCTCGTCCTGCAGGAGCTCTGGCACCACCTCGCGCTCCGCCACTATGTTCGGAAGGCCGGCATGGGAGAGATTGACGAGCGCCCTGGCTATGCCGTAGGAGACTGGCGACATCTTGTAGACGATGACCATGGGCGTGCCTATGAGAGCCGTCTCCAGAGTGGCCGTGCCCGAGGCGACCACCGCCGCGTCGGATGCCCTGAGAGCCTCGTACATCCGCCCCCGCACTACTCTTATGTCCGCCTTTCCGTCCTTGAGGGCCGCGTTAAAGAGCCCGTCCTCTATGCTCCGGGCCGCCGGAAGGAGGAAAACGGCCTTTCCGTCAAGCTTCTCCGAGATCATGCGGGCCGCCCCGGCCATTGGGCAGATGAGCCTTTTGACCTCGCCCGTCCGGCTCCCGGGGAGAAGCGAGACGACCCGGTCGCTTTCCCCGAGCCCCAGGGCCGCCCTCGCCTCTTCCCTCGTAAGATCGCATCTGACCGTATCGGCGAGCGGATGTCCCACGTACTCGACGTCGACCCCGGCCTCCCTGTAGATATAATACTCGAAGGGGAAGACGACCAGCATCTTGTTCACGAGGCGGGCTATCTTTTTAAGCCTCCCCTTCCTCCAGGCCCAGACCTGGGGGCTTATGTAGTAGATGACCGGGACCCCGAGCCTCCTGGCCTCTTTCGCGATCCTCAGGTTGAAATCAGGGAAGTCTATGAGGACGACCGCGTCGAAGCGCTCGCCCCTGAGCTGGCGCTTCAGGGCGCTCATTGACCTGAGTATTTTCGGGAGCCTGGACGCCACCTCAACGACGCCGACGACCGAGACCTCGCGGGAGTCGAGACCCACGAGCCCCTCTTCCTTCATGCGCCAGCCGCCCATGCCGGCCACGTTGAGCCCGCCCGGGACGAGCTTCTTCAACGCCCTTATGAGGGCCGCGCCGTGGAGGTCCCCGGACTCCTCCCCGCTTACCATCAGTATGCTTTTATCCATTAGGCATGAAAGAACTCGCGAGCAAGCCGGAAAAAGGCCGGTCCGGCGGGGTCGGCTCAAGTTTGAGCCAGGGGCGCGGGGCCCTGCATGAATACCCCGGGCCTAGCTCAAAAACCGGCCTGCCGCTCTTCAAGACCGGCCAAGGCGCATTGAGCCGGACCTGGAGGCCTCCCGTATGCTTTCGGCAAGCTCAAGGGCCCTCAGCCCGTCCCTGCCAGAGACCACCGGGGGAACACCGTCCCTCACTGAAATAATGAAGCTCCTGAGCTCCTCGAGGAGCGAGTCCTTCTTTTCGACCTTTACGTCTTCAGCCGCCTGGGCAGCGACCGGGCCGCTCCCCGGGACCGTCCTGTCAATATAAAGCGCCTGGGCCGCGTAGTCTATCGTGATTATGGCCCCGGGCTGGTAGACCGTTATCTTCCTTACCCGCTCCCTCGCGGCCCTGCTCGCGGTTATCGCGGCAACGCATCCGTTCCTGAAGGCGACCCTGGCGCTCGCGAAGTCGGCCTTGCACTGAGACACAACGGGCAGGGCCGTCGCCTCAACCCGCTCCGGCTCAGACCCGGCCAGTGAGAGGACGAGGTCTATGTCGTGTATCATCACGTCGAGTATGACGTCAACGTCCGTGCTCCTGTTCGGGTAGGGAGAGGTCCTGACGGCCTCTATGTAGAGCGGGTCTTTTATCGCGCCCCCAAGGGCCAGCATGGCCCCGTTGAACCTCTCGATGTGCCCGGCCTGCAAAACGACCCCGGCCCTTTCCGCCTCCCTTACGAGCTCAGCCGCCTCCTTCGAATCGGCGGCAAGGGGCTTCTCCATCATCACATGGACGCCCCTTGAGAGGAACTCCATCCCGATCGGGTGGTGGAATTCTGTGGGAGTGGCTATGCTTACCGCGTCCACGAGCCCGAGGAGCTCGCCGCAGTTCCTGAAGGCCTTTGTGCCGGCCTCTTTCGCGACCGCCTCGGCGCGGAGAGGGTCGGAGTCAACGACCCCCACGAGCTCGGCGTCTTGAAGCGCGGCGTACTTCTGGGCGTGGAACCTGCCGAGGTACCCGACCCCTATTACAGCTGCCTTAATCCTCTTCCGGGAGTTCACTTTTCCTCTTCGTCCTTTCGCGCGCTATGCCCCTCTTCGAGTCCTTGAGGAAATCCGCGAACCGTTTCGCGTGGACGGAGTCCGGCATCTCGGCCACGAGCCTCAGAACGGCCTCTGAGGTCGAGATGGCGGACCTGAAGATTATGTCGTAGGACCTCTTTATCTCATCGATGGCTTCCCTGGAGAAGCCCTGCCTTCTTATGCCCACGGCATTGAGCCTGTACACCCTGGCCCTGTTCCCCACGGCCATGACGTAAGGGGGGATGTCCTTGCTAACCGCCGAGGCGCCCCCTATTATGCAGTACGCGCCGATTCTCACGTGCTGGTGGACCGCCACAAGGCCGCCCACTATGGCGTTGTCGTCTATGGAGACGTGGCCGCCGAGGGTCGCCGAGTTCGCCATTATGACGTTGTTCCCGATCCGGCAGTCGTGCGCTATGTGCACGTAGTTCATGAAGAGGTTGTTGTTTCCGCACACGGTCATGAGCCTGTCCTTGGTGGTGGCCCTGTGTATGGTAACGAACTCCCTGATGGTGTTCCCGTCCCCTATAATGGTTTCGGTCTTCTGCCCCTTGTATCCGAGGTCCTGCGGGGCCGCGCCTATGGAGACGAACTGGAATATGTGGTTACGCTTGCCGATGGTCGTCCACTTGTCTATGACCACGTGGGCGCCGACCTTCGTGTCCTCGCCTATCCTCACACCTTCGCCTATGACCGTGAACGGGCCTATCTCCACGCCCGGAGAGAGCTCCGCCGTGGGGTGGACTGACGCGGTCGGGTCGATACGGATTTCCCTTAGGGAAGCAACTGACTCGCTCATTGTATGAAGTACGCCTTTCGTTGTTGGATTACTTTTCCATTATGGTGGCCATGAGCTCGGCCTCGGCCACGAGGCTCCCGTCCACGTACGCCTCTCCCTTGAAGACCCATATGACACCCCTGCACTTGGTCACGGTTAGCGAGAACTCGATGGAGTCCCCCGGAAGGACCGGCTTCCTGAACCTGGCCTTGTCTATGCCCATGAAGTAGACGACCTTGTTCTTGACGTCCGCCGACTTGAAGGCAAGCACCCCGCCGACCTGGGCCATCGCCTCTATTATGAGGACGCCCGGCATGATGGGGTGCCCCGGGAAATGGCCGTTGAAGAAGGGCTCGTTTATGGTGACGTTCTTGAGCCCCCTTGCGGATTTGCCCGGCTCGAGCTCCAGTATCCTGTCTATCAGGAGAAAGGGATAGCGGTGCGGCAGGATGCTCATTATCTCGTTCGTGTCCAGCAGCGCGGCTTTTGAGACCGGTGCCTCTGCCTGCAAAGTGTCGGTCATATCTCCTCCTTATTCCTTTTCCGCCTTGTCGGCCTCGAGTCCGGCCAGCCTTTTTTCGAGCTCCGCGATCTTTTTCTTGAGTTCCGGCAATTTAGAGTAGACGTTCTGGGCCCGGAGCCAGTCCGCGTGCGGAATGGCCGGGATCCCGGAATATATGTTCCCAGAGGCTATGTCGTGCACCACCCCGGATTTTGCCCCTATTCCCACGTCGTCGCCTATGGAGATGTGCCCGACGACGCCGGTCTGCCCCCCGATTTGCACTCGGCTTCCCACTTTGGAAGAGCCCGCTATGCCGGCCTGGGCGACTATGACGGTGTCCTCGCCAACCCTGACGTTATGGGCGACCTGCACGAGGTTGTCTATCTTGGTGCCTCTGCCGATGACTGTCTCTCCCATGGTGGCCCTGTCTATGGTGACGCACGCGCCTATCTCGACGTCGTCGCCTATCCTCACTATACCGGCCTGGGGCATCTTTACGTACCTTGCCCTGTCCCTGGCGTAGCCGAACCCGTCGCTGCCGATTACGGAATTGCAGTGAATGATGACGCGGGCGCCTATACGGCAGCCCTCTCTTATCGCAACTCCCGGGTAGATTACGCAGTCAGGGCCTATCTCCGCGCCACTGCCCACGTACACTCCCGGGAAAAGGACGGTCCTGTCGCCAACGCTCGCGCCGTCCTCCACGACCGCGAAGGCCTGGACCGAGACCGAAGCGCCCAGCTTGGCGCCAGGATGCACCTCGGCCCCAGGATGCACGCCTGGAGCCGGGAGCATAAGGGGCCTCAGCGCCCCGAGTATCCCGGCAAAGGCGAGCTCGGGGTTTCCCACGAGTATGAGGTTGAGCCCGTCAGGCGCCCCTCCCGCGTCCCTCACGACGACCGCCGACGCGCGGGTCTTTGAGAGGAGGCCAGCGTGTTTTTTCCCTGCCGCAAAAGATACGTCCCCGGGGCCCGCTTCGCCGAGGGGCGCGGCCCCGGTTATGATCGCGCTCCCCTCGCCCCTGACCGTTCCGCCGACAAGCGTGGCAAGCTCTGAAAGGCGCTTCCCCGGCATCTCCGTCCCCCCTTTTACTTTTTCCCCTTCCGGCCGTTATGTATCTTTATTACCTCGTCCGTCAAGTCGAGGTCCTTCGGCGCGTAGAGTATGCCGCCCACCGACCTTTCAAAGACGAAGGTCATCCCTTTCTTCTTCGCGACCTCCTCGACTATGCCACGGAGTTCGTCGATTATCTTCGACTCGGTGTCCTGCTTTCTCTTGTTCAGCTCCTCGCCGTACTCCATGAACTTCTTCTGGAAGTCCGCCGACCTGGCCCTGAACTCCTTTTCCTTGGAGTCCCTGGTCTCCTTGTTCCAGACCGCCCCCTTGGTGTCCAGCTCGTCCTTGAGCTTCTTGAGAGATTCCTGCTCCTTGTTGAGCTCGGATTCGAGCTTCTCGGCCTCGTTCTTCAGGTCGTCCTTGGCCTTCATGCCCGCGTCGCATTCGTTGAGCGCCCTCTGCAGGTTGGCGTAGCCTATCTTCTGCTCGGCGGCCAGGGCCTGGCCGGACACGAAAAACGCAATTGCGATTATAAGCGCGCCCAGTACTTTTGTCATTCTCATCATCTTCTCCTTTTTTATGAGGAAATCAGAACAGGGTCCCGATGGCGAAATCCCATTCCGACCTGCTCTCGTCTTCGTCGGGGTCGAGATTGAACCCCAGCTCTATCCTTATGGGCCCTATGGGAGAGAACCACCTGAGGCCCGCCCCGACAGAGGTCTTCAAGTCGTCCAGGTCTATCGAGTCGAGGTACGCGTTCCCGGCGTCGAAAAATACGAGCCCCCTTATGCTCTGCTCCGCGAAGAGCGGGAAAAGGTACTCGGCGTTGAAAACGAGCATGGACCTTCCACCGATGAGGTCTCCGGTCGCGGGGTCCCTGGGGCTTACGGACCTCGTCTGGAAGCCCCTTATCGTGTTGATGCCGCCGAGGAAATACCTCTCATAGACCGGGGGCTCCCTGCCCTCGTAGCCCTGGACGTGGCCGGCCGAGCCGTGCAGCGATAGCACCGTGTCCCAGGGCATGGGGAAGTATTTGACCGCGTCGGCCTCGTACTTGACGTAATAGCTCGTGCCGCCGAGCGGCCCGCCCGCGAATTCCGTCGTAAGCGTAACGACCGAGCCCTCGGACGGGAAAAAGGCGTCGTTCCTCGAATCCCTCCGGGCCTGGAGCCTTATGCTGCTCTCGGTGCTCGTGCCCTCCTGCTCCTTTATGAGCGTGGACGCGGTGTCGGCCACGTCGGTTATGTGGACGTCCTCGAGCTTGTACGTGATATAGCCTCTCGTATACCGCTTCGTGAGCGGGAACCCGGCCCTGACGTTGAAGCCCTGCTTGCTCAGGTCGAAGTCAGGGTACTCCCTCTCTGTGTTGTAGATGTCGAAGCCCGCGGATATGGGCCTGTCAAAGAGCCACGGCTCGGTTATGCCGAACACGTAGCGCGAGCTAGACGCGCTAACGGTCCCCGAGAGGTCGAGCTTCAAGCCCGTGCCCATGAAGTTCGACTGCGAGATGGAAGCGGTGCCGATGACCTTGTCTACCGAGCTGTAGCCGAGGCCGAGCGAGATGGACCCCGTCGGCCTTTCCTTCACGCCCACGCCCAGGTTCATCCTGTCCGCCGCGCTCCCCCTGGTCTCGGTTATCTGCACGTCCTCGAAGTAGCCGAGCCTGCGGAGGTTCCCGCGCGCCCTCTTGAGCTCGGTCGAAGAGTAGAGCTCGCCCTCGCCTATGGGGACCTCCCTCCTTATGACCTTGTCCCTGGTGCGGGTATTGCCCGTAATATCTATCTTCTCTATGTAGACCAGCTCGTTCTTGGCGATATTCAGGGTTATATCGATCGTACGGGCCTCCTGGTCGACCCTGGTTTCGGGCCTCACCTCCGCGTACGCGTAGCCCTTTTCGCCGTAGATGTCGGTAACCGCCTCTATGCCCCCGGCGAGCCTGCTCCTGCTGAAGACCTGGCCGGTTTCGAGACCGAGCTTTTTGAGCACCTCCTCCTTTGGGACCAGGAGGTCGCCGGCGGCGTCGAGCTTCCCTACGCTGAACCGGGCCCCCTCGGAGACGGCTATCGTTATATAGAACCAGCGCTTGTCTTCGCTGAGGAGCACCCTCGAATCGAGTATGTCCGCGTTTATATAGCCGTTGTCGAAATACAGGTTCATTATGAGGGCCAGGTCGTTCTGGTAGATGAACTCGTTGAACTTCCCGGACTTTGTGAGGGCGGTAAAGAACCCGACCTCTTTCGTGTTCATAGCCTTTTTGAGCCTGGAACCGCTGAACGCCTCGTTCCCGATGAAGGTTATCCTCTTTACCTTTACCTCGGGCCCTTCCTCTATCCTGAACGCCACGGTGGCATCGGTCCCGTCGCTCTCTACCAGAGGCGTGATGGTTGCGAGGTAGAAGCCCTCGTCCTCGTATAGCTTCTTTATCCTCTCGGCGTCCCCGGCAAGGAGCACCCTGTCGAGCACCCTGTTCGTCCGGAGCGTCACCGTCTCCTCAAGCTGCTCGAGCTTTATCTCCTTGTTCCCCCGGTACTCTATCCGCCTTACGAAGGGCAGCTCCTTTACAATGAAGGCGAGGACCCTCCCGGATGCCGTCTCCGAAAGGACTGCCGAGACGTCGTCGAAGTATCCGGTCGCGTATATGGCCCGTATGTCCTCCCTTACGGTGTCGTGTGAAAAGGGCTCGCCCTCCCTGCTCTTCACTTTCCGGAGGACCGCTTCGGAGTCGACCCTCCTGTTTCCGGAGACGGCTATCCTGTCTACTATGCCTTCTTTCTCAACAGGCCTCTCCCTGAGCGCCGAGGCCATTGCCGCGGGCATCTCGACGGCCTTGGCCCTTATCCTTCGAAGGAGTTCGGCCTCGGATACCGAACTCTCGAAATAAAAGGCCTTGGGAGCGCCGTCCTTCAAGTCAAGGACCCGCCAGTCCGCGCTCGATGTCCGGCCCACCCTGGTGATTGAGCCGAGCACCGCGAAATCCGCCCTCACCCTGGACGCGATATCAAAGGCGGCCTCCTCGCCGAAGCTGGTTATGCCCTCGTCCAGCATGAGCCGCCTCGTCTCCTCGATGCCCACGACCTCTATCCCGGCGCTCCCGTCGAGCGTGGAGGCCAGGGCCTCCATGATGTTCCTCCGCAGCGTCGAGATATCGCCCTCGGCGTGCAGCTCAAAGGGCAGCACCAGCACCCTCAGGCCCTCGGCAAAAGACAGGGAGGGGATGAGGAGAAAGAGGAGCGTCAAAAAAAAACGGAAAAAGGCGGCCGGGAACCACGTTCCAGGCCGGGCCGGTCCCATTGGATTCCGTAACGTCATGCTTCGCGTGCCCCTGCCGATTCCTGAGGACAGCCGTACACAGAAGGCGCCTCGATTCTCTATGCCCCCTCGCGGGAGGTCTTTTCTGAACAATTATTCCAGGCGGCTATTCCTCTATCCTGCCGTCGACCATCTTAAGCCGCCTGCCGAGCCTGGAGGCAAGGCCTTCGTTATGCGTCACTATGACCATGGCAGTACCCATGCTTTGGTTGAGGTCAAAGAGGAGGTTGAATACCTCATCCCCGGTCCGGGTGTCCAGGTTCCCGGTCGGCTCGTCCGCAAGGACGACCTCCGGCGATTGCATCAGCGCGCGTACTATGGCCGCCCGCTGCTGCTCCCCTCCCGAGAGCTCCCCTGGTTTGTGGTCGAGCCTCGCCCCGAGGCCCACCTCGGAAAGGAGCTTTGCCGCCCGCTCCCTCGCGGCTTTAAGGCCGCCCCCTCCTATGAGCGCCGGGAGCATGACGTTCTCAAGCGCCGTGAACTCCGGCAGCAGATGGTGGAACTGGAAGACGAACCCCATGTGCCTGTTCCGGAAGGCAGCGAGCTTGCCGTCGTCATACCCGAATACCGGCTCCCCCTTGAAGGACACCTCCCCGGAAGTCGGCCTGTCGAGGGCGCCGAGAATATTCAAGAGCGTCGATTTCCCGGCGCCCGAAGCGCCCACCACGGCGATAGTCTCGCCCTTTGCTATGGAAAGGTCGATGCCCTTGAGGACCTCGACCCTCTTTCCAGCCCCCCCGTATGTCTTACTGAGCCCTGCTGCCCTTATGAGTTCCATGGTACCGGTCCCTGAGCGGAAAGACCGTCCGGCCCGCTCATTCGTATCTCAGCCCCTCGACGGGGTCGAACCTCGACGCCTGCCACGAGGGATAGAGCGTCGCGAGAAAGCTTATGCCTATGGAGATGGCGACTATGGCCGCCACCACCAGAGGCTCGACCTTCGAAGGGAAGGTGTCGATGTAATATATGGACGGGGGCAGCACCTGGAACTGGAAGACCCTCTCGATGAACTGTATTATCTTTTCGAGGTTCAGGGCCGCCGCTACCCCCAGGGCCGTGCCCAAAGCCGTGCCCGTTACCCCGATGATTATGCCCTCCACCATGAATATCCGCATGATGCCGCCCGATGTGGCGCCGAGGCTCTTGAGTATGGCTATGTCCTTGCCCTTTTCCATGACGACCATTATGAGGGTGCTTATGATGTTCATGGCCGCGACCAGTATGATGAGCGTGAGTATTATGAACATGGCCGCCTTCTCGAGCTTCAGGGCCGAGAAAAGGTTCCTGTTCATCTCCATCCACGTCCGCGTCCAGTAGGGGCCGCGCAGCTCCATCATTATGAGGTCCGCGACCTCCTCCGCCTTGTAGATGTCCCGTATCTTGACCTCCACCCCGGAGACGGCGTCCCCCATCCTGAAGAAGCCCTGGGCGTTCTCGATGGACATGAAGGCCAGGGACGAGTCGTACTCGTACATGCCGAGCTCGAAAACGCCCGCCACCCTGAACGCCGCCATCCTGGGCACCGGCCCTGCCGGGGTCATTTTGCCCATCGGCGATATCACGCTTATGTCGTCGCCCACTGAGACGCCCAAGTTCCTCGCTAGCTCACTGCCGATGAGTATGCCCGGCGCGCCTGCTCCTCCACCGATGGCGGGCCTCAAGCCCTCCATCGAGCCTTCCTTGACCTTGCCCGGAAGGACCGCGACCTCGCCTATCGTCTCCAGCTCCAGCCCCCTTATGACCGCGCCGACGACCCCCCCGGGCGCGGATATCATGGCCTGGTTGTATGTAAACGGGGTCGCGCCCACGACGCCGTTTACCTTGCGCACCTTTTCCGCGACCTCCGCGTACCCGGACATCGGCGAGCCGAGCTCGGTCACGACCACGTTGGCGTTTATCCCCAATATCTTTTCCCTCAGGTCCTCCTCGAAGCCGGTCATTACGGAGAGGACGATTATGAGGGCCGTCACGCCGACGGTTATGCCGGCTATGGAGATGAAGGTTATGACCGAGATAAAGGTCTGTTTCCTCTTGGCCTTGAGGTAGCGGAGCCCTATGAAAAGCTCATATGACATTGGCGTTCCGTCTCTCCGGATGCTAGCCCGGCTGCATTAAAAAAGCAGCGGGAAAATGGTTAAAAGGCTCACCTTCTCAGCTGCGGGAAGAGTATCACATCACGTATCGATGGCGAGTCGGTCATGAGCATCACTAATCTGTCTATGCCTATGCCCTCCCCTGCGGTGGGCGGCATCCCGTACTCGAGGGCGCGGACAAAGTCCTCGTCCATCTCGTGCGCCTCCGCGTCACCCGCGGCCTTCTCCTTGAGCTGCGCGATGAACCTTTCTTTCTGGTCTATGGGGTCGTTAAGCTCGGAGAAGGCGTTCGCTATTTCCCTCCCCGCGACCAGGAGCTCGAAACGGTCGACGATGGAAGGGTCGCCGGCGTTCTTCCTCGAAAGCGGCGATACGTCCAGTGGGTAATGCGTTACGAATGTGGGCTGGATGAATTTGGGCTCGGCGACCTCCTCGAATATCTCGGTTATCACCTTGCCGTGGCTCAGGCCTTCGGGGATACTGAGGCCGAGCTTCCTGGAAAACAGGACCGCCTTCTCATGGCTCCTGAAAATGTCCTCGGACGCGTCAGAATACTTGAGTATCGCCTCCCTTACGGAGATCCGGGTCCAGGGCGGGGTGAAGTCTATCCCGGCTCCCTGGTAAGTTATCCTGGACGAGCCGGTGAGCTCGATGGCGAGGGCGCTTATCATCTCCTCGGTGAGGCGCATGAGGTCCTCGAAGGTCGCGTACGCCTGGTAGAACTCGAGCATCGTGAACTCGGGGTTGTGCTGGGTCGATATGCCCTCGTTCCTGAAATTCCTGTTTATCTCGAAGACGCGCTCGAGCCCGGCGACTATGAGCCTTTTAAGGTAAAGCTCCGGCGCTATCCTCATATAGAGCTCCATCTGGAGCGCGTTATGGAAGGTCTTGAAGGGCTTAGCCGCGGCCCCGCCCGGGATGGGCTGGAGCATGGGGGTCTCTACCTCCATGAACTCTCTTGCGGCAAGGAAGTCCCTTATGAATTTTATGATGCGGGACCTCTTTACGAAGACCTCCTTCACCTCGGGGTTTACCATGAGGTCGAGATATCTCTGCCTGTACCTGGCCTCTACGTCGGTGAGGCCGTGCCACTTCTCTGGCAGCGGATGAAGGCCCTTGGCAAGGAGGCGGAGCTTCGCAGCCTCTACCGTAAGCTCGTTGGTCTTGGTCCTGAATACGCGCCCCTCGACCCCGATGACGTCGCCCATGTCGCAGAGCTTGAAAAGTGCGGAGCCCTCATCGCCGAGCAGGTCTTTTTTAAGGTACGCCTGTATGCGGCCCGTCCTGTCCTGAAGGTGCACGAAAGAGGCCTTGCCGAAGTCCCTCTTGGCCATGATGCGGCCCGCGATTGAGACGGTCTCTTCCTTCCGGGCATCGAGCTCTTTGGGGTCGAGCCCGCCAAATTCCTCGGCTATCGAGGCTGCGGTCCGGCCTGGCTTGAAGTCATTAGGGTACGGGTCGACCCCGGCCTCCCGGAGGGCCCCGAGCTTTTCGAGCCTCTGCTGGTACTCAACACTCTTCACTTCCACTATGGACACCTCAAGAAAGGATTACCGGGCGCGCCTGCAGGGCCACCTTCCAGAAAAACCCAGCAGGAAGGCGGACTTCCCCAATCAGGACAGGCCTGAAGATTAATGATAAAAGTTATCTCATTTAATGGTGTGAGTCAAGGTAAAACCGCGGATTTTCAGGCGGTTATTGGGGTGGACCGGCCTATTCGGGTCCATCGAGGCGATCAGGCCGAGAGCCCGCCGTGAGGCAACTCTTCATAGGGTCTTCCGAGCGCGGCGGCCACGTTCCGGTGCACGATCTTCCCGTCGAGCACATTGGCTCCGCGCCTGAGGGCTTCTGAAGAGGCCAGCGCCCTTTTGACACCCTGGCTGGACAAAGCCAGGACATAGGGGAGGGTAGCGTTCGCGAGGGCGAAGGTCGAGGTCCTCGGGACGGCCCCCGGCATGTTGGCGACCCCGTAATGGAGCACCCCATCCTCCACATAGACCGGGTCGGAATGGGTGGTGGGCCTTATGGATTCCACACAGCCGCCCTGGTCGACCGATACGTCCACGATGACAGCGCCTTTTTTCATGAGCCGGAGCATGTCCCTTGTTACGAGCCTCGGGGTCCTTGAGCCGGGTATATGTACCGCGCCTATCAAGAGGTCAGAGCGCCTAAGGCACGTCTCAATATTGTGTGAATTGGAATAGAGCGTTTCCACCTTTACGCCGAAGAGGTCGTCAAGGCATCTCAGGCGCGCCGCGTTCGTATCGAGGACGGTTACGCGCGCCCCCAGGCCCACCGCCATCTTCGCGGCGTTCGCGCCCGCGACCCCGGCGCCTATTATGGTGACCGCCCCGGCCTCGACTCCGGGTACTCCGCTTAGAAGCACGCCCCTTCCGCCCTGCGGCTTAGCAAGGTAATGCGCGCCCGCAAGCACGGCGAGCCTCCCGGCCACCTCGCTCATGGGCGCGAGGACCGGGAGCGTATGGTCCGGGAGTTCTATTGTCTCGTAGGCGATCGCAGCCACGCCCTTTTCTATTAGCTCCCCGGCAAGGCGGTGGTCTGCGGCAAGGTGGAAGAATGTGAATACGGCAAGGCCGGGCCTGAGATAGGCGTACTCCTCCGGCCTCGGCTCCTTTACCTTCACGACCAGCTCCGAGCGCGACCAGACTTCGGAGGCGGACTGGACAATTTCCGCGCCAGCCCCCCTGTATTCCTCATCGGATATGGAACTCCCCTGCCCTGCCCCCTTTTCGACCAGGACCGCGTGGCCGCCCTCCTTGAGGGCCCTTGCGCCGGCAGGCACAAGCCCCACCCGGAACTCGTTGTCCTTTATCTCCCTGGGTACTCCGATTATCATTACTGCCCTGCCAAAAGACTTTGATTTTCAATAACTTGGGGCCGCCGTCCCCGCAAGGACAGGCTATCAGTTTTGCGCCGGGTAGTCAAGGCCGGCTCAAAACTGCTTCTCCCTGGCTTCCCTAATGAGCGGAAAAACTGTGTGCTTCAGGTAATACAGGTCGGCCTCCACGGTCTTCATCTCCTCGTCCCGGAGCGTGAAGGGCGTTATGGGTGTGTCCCGGAGATAGGCGCTGCGGAAGATGTCGCCGTTCCTCCTTAGAAAGTCCTCGGGGATGACGTCGCGGGCGCTGAGCCCGTTCATCCTGCCCCAGGCGAGCGTCCACGCCCTCGCGACATTCGAGAGGTCGTAGCCGCCTCCGCCCAGGGCGACCCAGGGGAGCCTGAATGAACGGAAACGCTCGACCATCTTCTCGAAACTGTTCGTCGTAAGGCTTAAGTGCGTAAGGGGGTCTGTCTCGAATGAATCCACCCCGAGCTGGGTTACCAGCACGTCCGGCTGGAACTCCTCTATGAAGGGCGGGACCACCTCCTCGAATACCTTAAGATAAAGCTCGTCGCCCGTGGAAGGCGGAAGCGGCATATTTACCGAAAAGCCCCTGCCGCTGCCCACCCCTATGTCGGTCACTAACCCCGTGCCGGGAAAGAGCCACTGCCCGCTCTCGTGGATGGATATCGTGAGCACCCGGTCGGTGTCGTAGAAGGCGTACTCGACGCCGTCGCCGTGATGGGCGTCTATGTCCACATAGGCCACGCGCTTTCCGAGGTTTACGAGGTATTTTATCGCTATTGCGGCGTCGTTTATGTAGCAGAACCCCGAGGCCCTGCCGGGCATGGCGTGGTGGAGCCCTCCCGCGATGTTGAAGGCCGTCTCGGCCTTGCCCTCTGCCACGAGCTCCGCTGCCTGGAGGGATGCGCCGGCAGAGAGGGCCGACCACTCGTACATCCCGTTGAAGACCGGGTTGTCCGCGAACCCGAGGCCGTGTAGCGACCCGCCCACCGGGATTATCCCGGTGTTCGCCTCCTTCAGCACCCTCACGTAATCAGGGGTGTGGAAGAGAAGGATGTCTGATTCGCTTGCATGCGCGGCCTCGACAACGACCGACGAGTTGAGGCCCAGGAGGCCCGATTCCCTGATAAGCTCATAGGTGAGGCGGAGCCTCACAGGCTTCATCGGGTGGTCTATGCCGTAGTAAAAGGAGCCGAACCTGTCGGAGTAAACAAAGGCGGTCCTGGCCTTCCCGCCCCTTGCCCGCTGTCTACTCATACCTTAGCGCCTCTATGGGGTCCATGAGCGAGGCCTTCCGCGCAGGGTAAATGCCGAACACAAGCCCCACCAGCGCGGAAAAGAGGAAGCCCAGCACGACGGACCAGAATGTAATCACGGTTTCCCACTCGCCGAACTTCGAAAGGAGCACCGCCATTGACGAGCCCGCGGCTACCCCTATGAGCCCGCCGCAAATTGTTATGACAAGCGCCTCTATGAGGAACTGCTTCAAGATATCGCTCCTCCTTGCGCCGACCGCCATCCTCACGCCTATTTCCCTTGTCCGCTCGGTCACGGAGACGAGCATTATGTTCATGACGCCTATGCCGCCCACGAGGAGCGACACCGCGGCTATGCCGGAAAGGAGGACGGTAAAGGTGCGCGAGGTCTCCTCGAGAGTCCTTACCATCTCGGTAAAGTCCCTTATGGTGAAATCCGAGACGGCCCCGGGCGCTATCCTGTGCCTCTCGCGCAGAAGCCGCTCGAGGTCCTCTTTCACCCTGGGTATCAGGGACGCGTCCTCGACCTGGATATTTATGTCGTTCAGGTAGACCTGGCTGAATAGCCGCCTCTGGGCGGTCGATATGGGGATGAAGACCTGGTCGTCAGGGTCCGACCAGGAGCTCTGCCCCTTTGGGAGCATTATTCCTATTACCGTGAACGTCTGGCCCTGGATCTTTATCTCCTCGCCAAGGGCCGGACTGTCCCCGAAAAGGTCCTTTCTCACGGTATTGCCGAGCACCGCGACCCTTCTCATCACCTTTATATCAGTTTCGTCCAGGAAATGCCCTTCCGCAACCTGAAAATTATTTATGCCGGGATATTCGATGGTTGTGCCGGTTATCATCGTGTTCGCGTTCCTGCTCCCGTACTTGACCTGGCTTGAGCGGCCCGCCACAGGCGCGAGCGCCCGTATGCCGGGCACCTCCCTTGCTATCGCCTCGGCGTCCTTCAAGGTGAGCGTCTCGACCGCCCCCGTCCTTATGTGCCCCATCCTTGCCGAGCCGGGGCGGACGCGAAGGAGGTTCGTGCCGAACCTGGAGATGGACTCCATGACCTGCTGCTTCGCTCCCTCGCCTATTGAAAGCATCGAGATTATCGAGGCAACGCCGATTATTATGCCGAGCATGGTGAGCGCGGTGCGCATCTTGTTTGCCAGGATGCCCCTCAACGCCACCTTTATGACCTGCGCGAGTACCATATGTCTACCGGACCCCGGCTCATGGGCTCATGCCGCCCCGAAGAGCACCTTTCCGTCCCTTAGCGTTATTACCCTCTCTGAATGCGCCGCGATTTCGTTATCATGAGTTACGACCACGAGGGTCGAGCCTTTCCCGTGAAGGTCCTTGAAAAGCTCCATGACCTCGGCTCCGGTGCGCGAGTCGAGGTTGCCTGTCGGCTCGTCGCAGAGTATGATGGGCGGCTTCATCACTATCGCCCGGGCTATCGCCACTCTCTGCCTCTGCCCGCCGGAGAGCTCGTTGGGCCTGTGCCCCATCCTATTCTCCAGCCCGACTTCCCTCAAGGCCTCTGCCGCTATCCGGGCCGCCCCCTCCACCCCGGCGTAGAGGAGCGGAAGCTCGACGTTCTCAAGCGCGGTCTGACGGGCGAGGAGGTTGAAGCTCTGGAACACGAAACCGATGTTCCTGTTCCTCACGGCAGCTAGGCCGTTGTCGTCCATCTCCTCGACCCTTATGCCGTTAAGGGTATAGGCGCCTCCAGTCGGCCTGTCAAGGCACCCTATTATATTCATTAGAGTGGATTTGCCGCTCCCCGATGGGCCCATTATGGAGACGAACTCGCCTTTTGCAATGCGGAGGTCGACAGAAGACAGGGCCTCAACCCGCTGGCCGCCCAAAAAATAGGTCTTTGTTATTCCCTTGAGTTCTATCATTCATTCTATGGCCGGAAGAGGCCTGTATCCGTACTCGTCAGATGAGGAACCTTCTCCTCCTGTTGTCCTTCCTGTCGGGGCTCACCGGCGATGTTACGACCTCGGCCCCCTCGCCGATGCCTCCCTTTACTTCGATCAGGGTCCCGTCGGTCTCGCCTGTCTCTACCTGCACGAATTCCTGCTCCCTGCCCTTTACGACGTAAACCCCGGTTTTCCTGTTAAGCGTCTTTATGGCCTCCCTCGGGACAAGGACCACGCCGTTTTTAGTGCTCGTTACTATCTTTACGTCAGCGGTCATGCCCGGCTTAAGGAGCGCCTTGTCCCTGTCCGTGACCCTCACGACCACGTCGAAGACCGTTATTGCCATCTCGGTCCTCCCCTTGGGCGCGACCCGCTCGACCGCCCCCTGGAACTTCCTTCCCGGCAGGGAATCGGCCCTCACTTCCACGTCCTGCCCGGGCCTTATCTTCGAGATGTCCACCTCGTCTATGTGCGCGGTGACGAATATGTCGTCAAGGTTGGCGATGCTGAATATCTGCGTGCCGTCGGAGGCGGACGAGATGGTCGATGATATGACCTGCCCCCTGTCCACGAACTTCTTCAGTATCGTCCCTGTGAAAGGCGACTTTATCTTCGTGTCAGCGAGCCTGTCCCTGGCCTCTTTAAGCGCCTCTGCGGACTGCAGGAGCTCGGCCTCCGAGAGCTTCACGTCGGCCCCGGCCTTCTCGAAAACTATCTCGGAATCATCGAGTTCCTGCCGCGAGATGATGCCGTCCTCATAGAGCGTCCCCTGCCTTTTGAGCCTCACCCCGGCGTCCTTGAGGGCTATCCTGGCCTTCTCAAGCCTCGCCTCGGCCATGAGGAGCACCGCCTCGGCCTGCTTTGCCCTGGCCTCCTCGGTTGCCGGGTCGAGGCTTACTACCACCTCGCCTTTTTTCACCAGGTCGCCCTCGTTGAACGGGAAGTCTATTATCTCGCCGCCCGCCTTGCTCTTGACTATGACCTCGACCTCGGGGTTTATGACCCCGTTGGCAGCGGCCTCTATCTTGAGGTCCCCTATCCCGGCCTTTGCGGTCTTTCTCTCTTCCGCGCCCGTGCCTTGCCCGGCGCTCAGCCAGAATGCCGCGACGGCTGCCAGGATAACGGCCGCTCCGAGCCCGAACAATATCTTCTTTTTCATCTCACCTCTGAAGCGTCTTTTATGTTGATGCCAAGCTCCTCAAGGAGGGTCCCCTTTTCCCTGTAGAACCTGAGGAGCGCGATATTATACCCCGACACGGCGTCAAGCCGCTTGAGCTTCGACTGGAGTAGGTCGTCCTGGATCCTCAAGACGTTGAAGGTCGTCGACCTCCCTGCCGCGAGCTTCCTCTCTTCCGCCGCGAGCGTTTCTTCCGCGAGCGCTACCGACTCATCCGCCGCTTCAAGCCTCTTTTTGTCGGTGTCTATCGCCTTTATGGCCTCGTCGAGCCCGAAGACGATATCCTGCTCGATTCGCTTTAGGAGCATCTTAAGCTGGAGCGCTTCAACGCCAGCGGCCTCCTGCGAGCCCCTGGCCGTCCTGTTCCCGAGCGGGTAGCTGAAGGCGAGGCCCACGAGCCATTGGGGGTTGGAATCCAGCCCGCTGAACGAGCCGGAAAAAGACTCGCCGAGGCCGCTATAGCCGAACCTGGCCTCGACGTCAACGGCAGGATATCCGAGGTTCTTCGCGTACCTCGCCTGTATTCTGTTTCTTTCGAGGGCGGCCCGGGCCTCAAGGTACTCGGGCCTGGCCTCGAGCGCTTTCGCTACCGAGGCCTCGAGACCTTCCCCCGGGGGCTTGAGCGTCCCGTCCCCTGCCGGGACGACCTCGGTGCCGGCCATTTCATATGGGTCGCCCGCGATAAGAGACTTAAACGAGCGCTCGGCGGACTGGACCGCCTTCCTCGCTATCAGCACGTCCTCTTCCCTCGACGCGACTGCAGCCTCGGCCTGCACGAGCTCGAGCCTGGAGATGACGCCGGCCTCCAGGCGTTTTCTTCCGGCTTCGAGAAGGGTCTCGGCCAGCCTTAGGGATTCAGTCCGCACGTCCAGCGCGCCCCGGGCGTTCATTAGACTCCACCATGCCTCGCCGTAAAAGGTAAGCGCGTCCAGAAGGGCGCGCTTGAGCACTTCCTCGGATATCTGCCTGTCCTTCCTCAAAAGGTTTATATCGACGAGGTTCGAGTCGCCGTAGCCCCGGAGGAGCGGCTGGCGGATAGAGACCCCGGTAAAGGACTCGTATTCGAACTCCTGTCCGCTCAGGGTGTCAGCTGTCCAGGCGGAAGTCGCCTCGAGGGTGTACTGGGTGCCGAGTCCGGTCCGCCCCGTAACGCCTGCGTTGAGATAATAAGACTCGGACTCTATCGAGCGGAGCCCGCCCGCGGCAACGCTCGAACGCGAGCTCAAGGGCGTGGATATGTCCTGCCTCGAGAGCGTGCCGAAGGCGACCGGGTCGAACGCCCCGTGGGCGCCGAGCACCCTTGCGTCGACCGATTTCGGCTCAAGCCTCCTTACGCCAAGGTCGAGGTTATTGTCGAGGAGCATGAGGATGCCGCTTCTGAAGCCGAGCTCAAGGGTCTCTGCATAGGCGGGCGCGCCTGAAAGGAGTGCCAGTAACGAGGCAAGTACGGCAAGTATCCGGATGTTAGGCATCGGAAATAGAACGTAATTAGCGGGGGAAAAGTTCCGTCAAGCCGGGCCCCTGGGTGCCGGCGGAGCGAAGCCTGGACCTGCAAGACCTCAAAAAACCGCGGCGGCCTGCCCTAAGGCCTCAGGTCGTTTTTTTTCCTGCTGGCCTCGCGGGCTCCCTCAAAAGGGTCTTTCTCGGCCTTATGCCGACTGAGTGGTCCTTGGGAGGGGCCGTCTTCTTGAGGAGGCCGAGTCGTTTCTGCCGCTCAAGCCTCCTGTATATGCGCACCCAGGCGCACTCGCATTCGATGTTGACCTCGCACATGCCGTCTGCCACGCCGCCGCACGGGCCGTTAAGGAGGCCCTTGGGGCATTCCGTGTGCGGGCATATGCCGCCGGTCGCCGCCAGTACGCATTCGCCGCAGAGGGAGCACCCCTCGAAGAACCTGCCGACCCGCTCGACGGTTGCGAGGTAGTTCGAGTCCAGCGCCGGGAGAACGGGCTGCGTCTCTTCAGCCACATCCGCGACCGTCCGGACGCCAGCGCCGCAGGCGAGCACAAGCACCGCCTCGGCCTCCTTGAGGCTCTCGTTCTCCCTGTAGGCCTTCAGTACCAGCTGCCTGTAGCAGGTCTCTTCCGGGAGCGAGCTCCCCAGTACCTTTATGCCGTTCTCCTCCAGGAGGCGGGCCATCTCATCGAGCTCTTTTTTCCCGCCGGTCGAGCACTGCTCGGCGCAGGAGTTGCAGCCGAAGAGGTACACGGTCTTTTTACCATCGAGCGACCCGAGTATCTCATGTATGTCTTTCTTTTCGGTGATTATCATCTTAAAGGGAAAGAGAGCAAGGTTTTGTCAACATACGAGCAAGACACGATAGCGAGCGAAAAGAAAGAGTGAATCTGCTGCCGGGGAGCCCCTGCCTTATGAGGCGCTTCGCTTGGCGGCTTCCACCGTGTTCTTAAGGAGCATGGCTATGGTCATGGGGCCCACTCCGCCGGGAACCGGAGTTATGAAGCCGGCCCGCCTGGATGCGCCATCGAAATCAACGTCGCCAACGAGCCTGCCCTCAGGGGTCCGGTTTATGCCCACGTCGATGACAACGGCCCCTTCCTTTACCCAGTCGCCGCGCACGAACTCGGCCCTGCCGACCGCCGCAACGACCACGTCAGCGCCACTTACCCTCTCCGGCAGGTCCCTTGTCTTGGAATGGCAGATGGTCACGGTAGCGTTTCTCCTCAAGAGCATCATGGACATGGGCTTGCCGACTATGTTGCTTCTTCCGATGACGACGGCGTCCTTGCCGGAAAGGTCCATCCCGGTCGAGTCTATGAGGTGCATTACGCCGTACGGGGTGCAGGGCTGGAGCACCGGATTACCTATCATTAGCCGCCCGATATTGTAAGGATGGAAGCCGTCGACGTCTTTCCGTGGAGATATCTCCTCGAGGACGGTCTCCTCGTTGATCTGCTTGGGGAGCGGAAGCTGGACAAGTATGCCGTGCACGTCCCTCGATGCGTTCAGGTCCCTTATGAGGCGAAGGAGCTCTTCCTGGGTGGTGGATTCGGGGAGGGCGTGCCTGTCAGACCTTATGCCGACCTCCTCGCAGGCCTTGACCTTGTTCCGCACATAGAGCTGGGAGGCCTGGTTCTCTCCCACCAGTACCACGGTGAGGCCCGGGACTATGCCGGACTCCTCCTTCAAGGCAAGTATCTCGGACTTGAGCTCCGCCCTTACCCTGGCGGCGATTTCCTTCCCGTCTATTATAGCGGCTCTCTTCATGACCTCTCGCAGACGCTCTCTTTTTCAAAGGAGTATACTTTAATGCTCCCTGTAATGCAAAGAAAATTGAAGACTTCGGCAAAACAGCGCTTTTCCCGGCGCCAGGGAGCCGCATTCCATGAAGGGGCAATTCGTCTTGACACGGCATGATGCGCGGTGATTTATTATCGGGGTTTTCGAAAGAACAAGGAATAGCCTTACAGCACTGTTTGCAGGGCAGGCCAATGCCCATTTTTCTCTGGAAGGCACGAAGGAAAGGAGGGATAATGAATTTTCTGGAGAGCGTTAATGACGAGCTTAAAAAGGCGGTCGAGGAAGGCTGGGCTGCCTTAAAGGAAAGCGCACAATCCGGGAAACTCCGGCTTAAGCTCCACAGCCTCAACAGGGAAGCGGAGAAACGCTTCAGGGAGATAGGCGGGATAGTGTATGAATCGGATAGGCTCCACAGGGAAGACCCGCTCAAAAGCCCAGAATTGCAGAGGCTTGTTGCCGAGATCAGGCAGATAGAGGCGGAAACGGAAGCCCTCAGGGACGAGTTGAGTAAACTCAAGGGGCAAGGAACCGTCATAAGAGACAGCATGCCTCCATGCAGCCCACCTTTGCATCGGCCCGAAGATAAGCCTTTTATACCCATATGGAAAACATACCGCTTCTAAGGGACATAGTAATCCTGCTTGCGGTCTCGGTGCCGCTGCCGCTAAGCATGCTCCTTTCAAGGCTTGGTCTCCCGACCGTCGTGGGATTCCTCATGACCGGCATCGTCATCGGCCCCTACGGGTTCGGGCTCGTGAAGGACGTGCATACCGTGGAGCTCCTTGCGCAGGTCGGGGTGGTGCTCCTCCCTTTCACCATCGGCCTCGAGTTCTCTATTTCCAAGCTCCTTAAGATACGGCGCGAGGGACTTATCGGCGGCGGGCTCCAGGTGGGGCTCACGGTGCTTTGCGTCGCGCTCATCTCCCTTGTTTTCGGGCAGGACCTTAAAGTCGCCGTGCTCCTGGGCTTCGTCGTGTCCCTTTCATCGACCGCCATCGTCTTGAAGCTCCTGGCCGACAGGGGGGACGTGAATACGCCCCACGGGAACTTTTCGGTCGGGGTGCTCATATTCCAGGACCTGGCCGTGGTCCTCATGGTCATGGTCCTGCAGTCAATAGGGCTTAACGGAGAGGCCTCTCCGCTGGATATTTCGAAGAAGCTCGGGGTCTCGTTCGCGGCGTTCGCAGTAATCGTCGCCGGGGTGGTGTGGCTAATTCCGAGGCTATTCGACCAGGTCGTGAAGCTCCGCAATAGAGAGGTCTTCATCCTCACCACCGTCCTCGTCTGCCTGGGCACGGCCTGGTTCACGTCCCTTTTCGGCCTCTCGCTCGCGCTCGGGGCCTTCATAGCCGGTCTCGCCATCTCGGAATCCGAGTACAGCAACCAGATAGTGGCGGAGGTCATCCCGTTCAGGGACACATTCTCAAGCCTCTTTTTCATATCCATCGGGATGCTCCTAGACCTGAGCTTCTTCATCGGCCATATAGGGTGGATAGCGCTCCTGGTGGCGGCCATCATAGCGGCCAAGGCGCTGGTCGTAATCGGCATCGGGCGGGTACTGAAGTACCCGTTCAGGCTCTCGGTGATAGTGGGCCTGAACCTCGCGCAGATAGGCGAGTTCTCCTTCATCTTGATAAAGATGGGACAGGACTATAACCTCCTTAATGAGGTCCTTTACAGTCCTTCCTGGCCTCGGCCATAATAACGATGTCCCTTACGCCATTCATTTACCAGAGGTCGGCCAGGCTCGCCTTTGACCTCGGAAAGCTCCTCGGCATGGGCGGCGGGCACCCGGGGCAGAAAAAGACCCATCTCTCGAATCACGTCATAATAATCGGCTACGGGCTGAACGGGCGGAACCTCGCGCGGGTCTTGAAGGAGACGGGCATCCCCCACGCCATCATGGAGATGAACATGGAGCGGGTGAAGGCGGCCAAAGCCGAGGGGCACAGCGCCTATTTCGGCGACGCGAGCCACCCGGAGGTCTTCAAGAAACTGGGTGTGGAGAAGGCAAAGATGGTGGTGACCGCCATATCAGACCCGATAAGCACGAGGGCGATAGTAAAGACCGCGCGTGAAATAAGCCCGACAGTCTCCATAATAGTGCGGACCAGGTTCGTGAAGGAGGTGGAGGACCTTTACAGGCTCGGCGCCAACCAGGTCATACCGGAGGAGTTCGAGACCTCGGTGGAGATATTCGCGCGCGTGCTCAGGGACTACCGGGTCCCCACGAACATCATCCAGAACCAGATAGACCTTATCCGGCAGGAAGGATACGCGATGCTGCGGAACCTGGCGCTCTCGACCGACAGGCTCTCGAGGCTCTCGGCCATACTGGAGAAGACGGTCATGGACACCTTCTATGTGGACGATGTCTGTTCGGTTGCAGGTTCGACCCTGAGGGACCTGGATTTCAGGAAGAGGACCGGCGCGACGGGTCATAGCCATAGCAAGGGGGAACGTGGCCAATACGAACCCCGGGCCGGATTTCAGGATAGAGAAGGGGGACATACTGTACTTCTGGGGAGCCACGCCCAGCTTGCCGCGGCATTTCAGATACTGAACGAAAAGTGCCCTGTTACGAAGGCATGAACCCTTGCCGGGAGCAAATACCCCGCAAATTCTTTCGCTCCTCGACTCACAGTCCCGGTTTTCAATTTCCAGGGAAGCTAAATGAACCTCCCCGCAGGAAGCTCTGGGGTATCTTCAAACCTCCCCTCCCTTGATGGGAGGGGATAGAGGGGAGGGTGACTTATCCTTCACCCCTCCCCAGCCTCCCCCATCAAGGGGAGGAGTTAAAAACAGCGCAGCAAACTGCGGGGAATTTGACCCGTATATGATTAATTCCGTTTTCTGTCATTCTGATGGAGCGTCAGCGACCAGAGAATCTCGTACATGCTGATTCAGAACACGGGATCCTTCCCCTTCGTTTCACTCAGGGCTTCGGCTCACGCGCTCAGAATGACACGTTTGTTGATTAATCAGACCTTCCCGTAATGAAAAAGGGAGCTAAAAAGCTCCCTTTTCTCTGGTTAAAAAACCTCCGGCTCTCAATCCCTTTTTTCGCTTTCAGGCATATCGCTACCCGCCTCTTCCGGCTCGGGCGGGAAAGGGCCGTTGGAATACCTGCACGGGCCGGTCTTAAGGAAGCACGACTGGATGAGCTTCCTCTTCTCGTACTGGTTGTAGCAGAGCCAGCTCTCTTTTCCGTTCTCGTTCTTGATTATGGTAAGGAACCTGCAGCGGCTGTCCATGTAAAAACCCCTGATTTGATGGTAACATTTATGCGGACAGGGGTCAATGGAGCAGCACCAGGGGATAAGGGAAACAGGGTGAGGGGAATGAGTTTTATTGTGGAAAATTGGCGCGCCCGGAGGGATTCGAACCCCCGACCCTCTGATTCGTAGTCAGATGCTCTGTCCAGCTGAGCCACGGGCGCTTATGCTTGCTTTTCCCTGGAATGCCCCGAAAGGCCTGAAAGAAAACCTGCTTGCAACCAAAGACCGGCCCAAAATAACGGCCCGGCATTGTTCGTCAAAAGATTTTAACATCTGGGGATTTTCAGTCAAGAGATTAGTATGGGCGCTCTCAGTGAATGAGATTCCGGGCCTCTGCGTCCGGGCCGCCACCGGGCAGACGTCTGGTATTTTTAGCGTCAAATAAAAAAGGCAGGGAGCTTCGCTCGCCTGCCTTTTTCCTTGAAAGGCGTCCGGGCCTGAGCCCATCCCCAGCCCCGCTCCGGGCCCGGACGCCTTGTAAGGCATGATATGGATTTTTTAAACTTGCCGGACGAAACACCCGCATTATATACCTGAGGCCTGGTTATTGGAACTGTACCCAAGTACAGTCCGCCAACCCCGCTTATTAACCTTTGCAACTCTCTGGATAATCAAATAGAATAGAAAGACGGCTGTGATCTTCAGGAGGCTTGGATGGACTCGATAACTCTTCTGGGGCTTCTGGGCGGGGACCCTGACTACCGCCTCTTTTTTCCCCCAGGTGATCAAGACTATAAAGACCCGCTCGACGAAGGACGTTTCGTTCGCGATGTTCCTGCTCCTCTCCGTCGGAATAACCATTTGGATAATATACGGTATCAAGATAGGCTCCGTCCCGGTGGTGATAGCGAATTCTGTCTCGCTCGTTTTTTCGCTCATCATCCTTATACTCAAGCTGGTATATAAATAGGCGGTCTGCAAAAACCTTTTCTGCATGGCCGGGGTGCAAGGCTTCGTCTGTTTGCCATGCTGGCATTATATGATATAATCGCGGTCAAACATCCCCCCAAACAGTAACATTGCAAGAAGGCAGGCGACGGAACCGGTCTGTGGGCAACTTTTCTTCAGGAATTGACGTGGTTTCCCTCGAAAGGGCCGAAAGGTCTTTTTCAAACGCCCGTTTCCTTAACTCGGTCTTTACAGACCGGGAGATCGAGCTGGCGTACTCCATGAGGGAGCCGGAAAGGCACCTGGCCGGCAGGTTCGCCGCCAAGGAGGCCTTTGTGAAGGCCCTCTCCAGGGGCATCCTCTCGGGCATAAGGCTCAGGGACATAGAGGTCACGGCAACACCCGGCGGCCCTCCGGCTTTCAAGCTCGGCAAAAAGCCCGAAGGCCTTGTGGCCGGCAGGAGCGTACACTTAAGCCTTTCATATACAAGTCATTTCGCATTCGCTCTCGTCGTAATAGGCGGAGCGGCCCGGCCTTAAACGGTGCATTTGGCGCTCAAAAATATTTAATAATCCTACTTTTCTTCCGAAATATACGGTATGCTTGCAGCTCCTTGTTTTCCACTTGAAAAATTGTGATATACTGTTTTAGAATGCTCGCAAGAACACTGAACGTTTAAAGTCGTAACAAAGTCGGATTACAGTTGAGTCTGCACCGGAGGATGGAGTTGGCACAGGTAGTAATAGCGATGAGCAATATCCTTTTATCCGAGGGTATCGCCAGGCTGATAGGGTCGGAAAAGGAACTCTCGGTTTCCAGAATACTCGCGCCGGGGAAGGAATACTCGAACGAGGAGCTTCAGTCCCTGGGTTCGTCCGTCGTCATAACGGATTTCATGACCCTGCACAATTCGTTCCCCGGCCTTGATGAAGCCGTAAAGAAACCCCCTTTCATCCTCATAGACACGGACTGCGGCAGGGAAAACCTCGTCTCGGCGGTCCTCCGGAAGAAGATAAACGGGGTACTTCTCGGCGATTCGAGCCCGGAACTACTTATAAAGGCGATAAAGGCAGTCGCTAAAGGCGACATCTGGCTTGACAAGCAGACCTTCAAGAACATACTCCACGGCATAAACGCGCTGGGGAACGAGAAAAACTCCCTGTCCCCCCGGGAAAAGGAAATAGTCCAGCTTACTGGAAAGGGGCTAAGGAACAAGGAGATAGCCCAACAGCTCAATATCAGCGAGACGACGGTAAAGACGCACCTTAACAGGATTTTCCAGAAGCTAAATATAAAAGCCCGCTCCGAGCTCATAAGCTACGCGATAAAGAACCACGCCATGAACAACCACAACATGAGGAATACGATTTAAGCCCACCGATTTTCCGCTCGCCGTAACCTACCGATAAGAAAAACACTTATTTAAAGACCTGCCGCACGGGACCAGCCCTTGCAGCCAGTTGCCCGCCCTTGTCAATACAACCAAAGTACTACTCCCGCCTGAAAAGGTTGTACTACCTCTTTCGTGATTTTGTATACCTTCGAAGGATTGCCAATTCCCCGGACCGCGACTATCATAGGCCGTTCAAAATACGTTTCAGGGTCAAGGGCCTGTTGAAAAAATCCAAGGACATCACCAGTACTCGCGTATGCCCGTCTTGCGGGAAGGCTTTCATCTGGTTTGTCGAGACCCCGCTCTCATGCCCTTACTGCGGCTATCTGCCCCGTGATAAAAGGGGTGAAGGCAGGACCGCCCTTGAGAGGACGTTCGAGCTCAAGCTCGGCAAAAAGAAATTCACGGCGAACCTCCTCGATTATTCGGCGTCCGGTGTGAGGCTTTCCTGTCCGGAGCGCATAGGCATGGACACGCTAGTGTCCATAGACATAACGGAATTGGGCATTCACAGGTCCGCAAGGGCCGTCTGGACCCTGTCGATATTGCCGGGGGTGGCAATGGCGGGGTTCGAGTTCATCTGAGGGGAAATCCATGTTCTCAAGGCACCTGCTTAAAATGCTCACGTGTGCGCTTTTTGCGCTCTTTCTGGCCGGCGCGCCTGCCAATGCCGCCAATGAAGCGGGCGGGCCCGAATACCTGATAGGCCCCGAGGACGTGCTCGAAATAGTGGTCTGGAGGAACACCGAACTGTCAAGGCTGGTCACGGTCAGGCCCGACGGCAGGATAACGCTGCCGCTCATCGGCGAGCTCACGGCCGCGGGCTTCACGCCCGAGGAACTCAGGGCAGATATAGTCGAGCGCCTCAAGGAGTACCAGCAAAGCGCGGTCGTGGCCTCTGTAATAGTGCAGAGCGTCAACAGCTACAGGGTGTACGTGCTCGGGCAGGTGCAGGTGCCCGGGAGCTATTCCCTAAAATCCAGGACCACTGTCCTGCAGGCATTGTCGCTCGCCGGTGGTTTCAGCCAGTTCGCGTCCAAGAACAAGATAGTGCTCATAAGAAAACGGCCCGACGGGCTGGATGACAAGATCCAGGTCAAGTTCAACGACCTGGTATACGACGAAGAGAGCCGCGCGAACGAGTACCTTTTGCCGGGAGACACGATTTTTGTTCCGTAGGCTGCTCCTTACCGGTCTTTTATTGTCAATCCCGGCCTCGGAGGCCTGGGCATGGGTCGCAAGGCCCTCGTTATCGACCGAGTTCCGTTTCGAGAAGAACTCCGGCCCCGCATCGGACGGAAGCGGCTCAGCGGACGACAGTATCCTGAGGTCGTCTCCAAGGCTCGACCTTGAAAAAAGCGGCATGAACACCGGCTTCAACGCCGGGTACGCGTTTACCTGGAACCGATACCTCGGCGACAGCGACAGGGACTGGACAGCCCGTAACGCAGTAGCGGGACTTGAAATGAGGATTTCACATTTGACTGAGCTGCGGGCCGGATACGATTTTACCTACACGAGGGAGCCGAGGGAGGCCACCTTGACAGGCATCGAGGCCTTCCGGACCGCCGATATCCGCTCGCATAACGCCAGTGTAAGCGGCTCTCACATGATAAGTCCCAGGCTCACGGGCACGCTCTCGCTTTCCGGCGGCGTCCTCGAGTTCGAGGACCCCTCTGCCGTGGACAGCAGGACGTTCTCGGCGGGCGCAGCCGGAGAGTTCCGCTGGACTGAAAGGACGAGCTTCACCCCGGCATATGAGTACACGAACCTCGACTACGACTCCGTCCCGTCGACGGACATACAGAGCCATTCGCTCAACGCGGGCTTTTCAACCCGGCACTCGGAGAGCCTTACCTATAACATTTCCGCGGGCCTGGCCTATTCGACGGGCCTTAGCGACAGGGTAGACTGGACGGCAGCCGCCGGACTCTCAAAGTCGTTCCAGCGGGGCTCCGTTTCGGCCTCCTACTCGAGAGGCGTATCGGACAGCTCCGGGCTGACCGATGAACTCAACATAAGCGAGTCCGTCACGGCAGGCCTCTCCAGGAACCTGAGCGATTCAGCCTCTTTTTCCTTGTCCGCCGGCTATGCCAGGAACAGGACAAGGCCCTCGGGCGCGGTCGACCTTAAATCATTTTCAGCCGACGCTGGCGTAAGATGGCAGCCGCTACGCTGGGCGACAATCGGCGCCGGCATAAGCCACTTCAACCAGCTCTCAGACGGGATTACCGGCTCGGACGTGGAGAGGAACGCCTTTTATCTCAACCTGATCCTGCAGAACGAATACAGGCCCTGAAAATGGAAAACTTCAACGCCATATCCTTTCTCGAGGCGGCATACAGGCGCAAGTGGCTGGTCATTGCGCCCGCCGCGCTGGGCACCGCCATAGCCGCCATAGTGGCCTGGCTCATGCCTTCGTATTACCTCTCCACGACACTGATACTCGTCGAGCAGCAGCAAGTGCCGACGTCCTACGTGACCCCTACGGACGTCACGCCGTTCAACCAGCGCCTCAATACCATCCGGCAGCAGATACTCAGCAGGCCGAACCTGGAACGCATCATAAACGAGTTCAGCCTCTACCAGACGAGCGGCGGCCTCCTCGAGCGGGCGGCTTCGAAAGCGGACATCGACATGAGCAGGCCGCTAAGCCGCGAGAGCGCCCTTAACAGGCTCGTCTCGAGCCTCGAGATACGGCTCGTGGGGGAGAGAAGGGCGGAGGACGCGTTCAGCATCAGCTACTCGGGCACCGACCCCTACACCACCATGCAGGTCACGAGCGCCCTCGCGTCGATGTTCATAAACGAGAACCTTAAGCGGAGAGAAATGTACGCCGAGGGGACCTCGGAGTTCCTGTCTGACGAGCTGGCGCGGGCCAAGAGCGAGCTAGAGGCCCAGGAGCGCGCGGTGCGGGACTTCAAGGAAAGATACATGGGAGGGCTTCCGGAGCAGCTCGACGCGAACCTCCGGACGCTCGACAGGCTACAGCTGGACCTCCAGGCGGTGCGGCTCGAGATAAAGGGCGCGGAGGACAGGAAAATCCAGCTCGAAACCCAGCTTAATTCGCCCGTGGGCGCCGTATCGGGCCCACAGGTCAACCCCCTGGTCGTTGAGATGGAGAGCCTGCAAAGGGAGCTTACGCAGCTCCTTTCGCAGTATAACGAAAACTACCCTGACGTGATAATCGTAAGGAACAGGCTCAAGGAGCTCGGGAGCCTACTTGCCTCGAACAGGACCGGGGCTCCCGAGACGACATCCGCAGTACTCCCCGGGCCTGAGATACGGAACCCCGAGGCCTATAACAACCTCGTTTCGGTCGAATCGCAGCTGCGCTCCCTGAGGACAAGGGAACGCGAACTGAACGAGAACATCCGCGCGCTTGAGAAGCGGGTCGAGGACACCCCTGCCAACGAGCAGCGGTACACGGACCTTAACAGGAATTACCAGATATCCTTCGCCAACTACCAGAACCTCCTTGAAAAGAGCCTGAACGCGCGTCTTGCCGAAAACCTCGAGAAGAGGCAGAAAGGCGAAAGGTTCAGGATAATCGACCCGGCAAACCTGCCGGAAGGTCCGTACAAGCCGAAGCGGGGCCTCATTGCGCTGGCCGGCACGGCCATCGGGGCCGGTCTCGGGTTCGGCGTCATATTCCTCCTTGAGTTCACGAGCCCGGCGTTCAGGAAGCCGGAGGAGTTCGAGGGCCTTCTGGACTTCCAGGTCATCGCCTCGATCCCGGCTTTCGAGCCGGACCCGCATGCGAAAAAGGGCAGGTTCGGGAGAGTAAGCGGGGGGAGCGGGAAGAGATGAGCATCCTTTCGAGATTCCTCGGCAAGAGGAAAAAGGCCGAGCCCGAAAAAGCCCCGCCTTCAGGCCGCCTTTCCATAGTCGGGAAGATGCCCCGGCCCCTTTCCCGCATATGGACGATCGGCGGGGGCAAGGGCGGAGTTGGCAAAAGCGTCGTCGCCGCGAACTTCGGAACGCTCCTCGCCGGCTCCGGACGGAGGACGCTCATCGTCGACGCGGACTTCGGCGCGGCCAACCTGCATACCCTTTTCGGCATACAGGGCTCCAACCCGTCCCTTTCGAGCTTCCTTAAATCGGAGGTCACGGATATCAAAAGGCTCATCACCGGGACAGGCATCCAGAAACTCGATATAATTACGGGTGCCATGGACTCGCTCAATATCGCGGACGTGGACGCGTCGTCACTTATGCGCCTGCAGCGGGCCATCTCGGAGCTCGACTACGACCATGTCGTCCTCGACCTCTCGCCCGGCACCTCATCCGACGTGCTCGACTGCTTTCTGATGTCTGACGAAGGGATACTCGTGACCACACCGGAGCCCACCTCAATAGAGAACACCTACAGGTTCATGAAGTGCCTGTTCCTCCGGAGGATACGGGCGATCATAAACTCCGGCGAGCCTGGGCGCCTGAAAGAAACGCTCAAGGCGGCCCTGGAGCGCGACCCGAGGATAGGGACCGTCTCGGAGTTCATGAAGAACTACAAGCTCAGCGCCGGAGCCGGATCGGCCCCGGAGGAGATACTGGGAGGCATGGGGGGCCACCTCGTCGTAAACAGGACCCGGCTCCCGGAAGACCGCGCCATCGGGCCGCATATGCAGCGGGCCTGCATGAGCTACTTCGGCGTGCGTTTCAACCACCTGGGCGACATCGGCCAGGACACCTCTATAGAGGATTCCGTCCGGGCGAGAAGGCCTCTCGTCAGGGACTATCCCGGGAGCCCCGCCGCGCTCTCGCTCGTCTCCTGCTTCAGAAAGCTCGCATCCATCGAGCAGGAGAAGGCCGGGCAGGAGGCCGATAAGGGGCTTATGCAGATATGAACCAGCGAGTGAACATCGACTATTACGAGCTCTTGGATATCGCACCGGGGGCGGCTTCCTCCGAGGTGGAAGAGGCCTACAGGAAGGCCCTGTCCGACCTGGGCGGCGACTCCGTGGCCATCTACTCGCTTTACACCCCGGAGGAGAAGGAAGAGCTTATCTCAAGGATCAACGAGGCATACGAGGTCTTGAGCGACCCGGAGAGGAGGGCCGCGTACGACGCCGGGGCCGCCGCGAAACCGGAGCCGGCCGTAACGCGCGAATTCGAGCTGGGCGACCTGGGCCCCGCGGTCGACGCGCGCCACTTCAAAAGGTACGGGAAGACCACCGGCTTTATAAGGCCGCCGGTCTCCGCCTCGGGCGAAAACTCCATCATAACGGAGCAGTACCGGATCCTGTATTCAAGGATACACCGGATGGCCGACGATGGGCAGTTGAGGATCATAGCCGTGACCAGCGCCGTAAAGGGAGAGGGGAAATCGGTCACCTCGCTCAACCTGGCGTACGTCACGGCCTGCGAGTTCAAGAAAAGGGTGCTCCTCGTCGAGTGCGACCTGCGGAAAACCTCTACCCTCTCGAGGATGATAGAGCGCGGGGAAGAGTGCGGGCTCGCGGATGTCCTCGAGGGCAGGGCCGACATACGGGACGCAGTCTGCCGCGTGGACGGGACAAGCCTTTACATGCTTACCTCGGGCACGTGCTCGAGGAGCTCATCAGAGCTCATAGACTCGCCCTATCTCAAGTCTCTATTCAACGGGTTCAGGGACGAATTCGACTATATATTCGTGGACACCCCGCCGATACTGCCCCTGGCTGACATGAACATCATTTCGAGGCTTGTGGACGGGACGCTATTGGTGGTAAGGGCCGGGGCCACCCCGAAGAAGGTGGTCCTCAATGCGGCCCAATCCCTTTCAGAGGGACGGTTCATCGGCATAGTGCTTAACGGCGCCGAGGCCGCGCTGGCCGGTTACTATTATTAGGGGAAAACGGGGGACTACATGCTCTTCAACAGGCACCCTTCCAAGCGACTGCTGTACATAGCCCTCATCGAGGGCCTTCTCATATTCCTTGCCGCGCTCGTGTCGGTTGCGATACGCCTCTCTTTCGAGGGCGGCGCAATGGTCGAATACGACCCCAGCTACTTGAAGAGCCTGGTGCTGACCGCGATCTACCTCATCACCTTCTACTACTTCGACCTCTACACGCCCGACATGTACAGGCCGAGCCGATACATGTTCTCGAGGCTCATAAAGGCCATGATAGTAGCGGCCATAATACAGTTCAGCATCTTCTACATCATCCCGTCCCTCAAGATATGGCGTGGCATCCTGCTCATCAACATGCTCATAATGCCCGCGGCCATCATATGCTTCAGGCTCATCTTCTCGAAGATACTGAAGATAAAGCTCCCCGGGAAGCGCGTCCTCATCATCGGCGCCGGCGACCTCGCCAAGAGGATCGGGAGCGAGATATACACCAAGCCCGAGCACGGCCTCAATCTCGTGGGATTCATCGACGACGACCCGACCAAATACGGGGTATCCATCGTAAACCCGGGCGTTATCGGCGGATACGGAGACATCTCGAGGCTCGCGGACGAGCAGAATATCGACCTCATAATAGTCGCTCTCCCGGACAGGAGGGCCAAGCTCCCCATGTCCGCCCTCCTCGACTGCAAGCTCAAGGGCATATCGGTCGAGGAAAGCGAGACCTTCAAGGAAAGGCTCACCGGCAAGATACCACTCGACCACCTGAAGCCTAGCTGGATGGTATTCTCGGACGGCTTCAGGTCGCTCAGGTCCAGGAAGTTCGTGAAGAGGTCCCTCGACATCGTATTCGCGTCCCTCTGGCTTGTAATGGCGGCGCCGGTAATGCTCCTTACGGCAGCGATAATCAAGCTCGAATCAAAGGGGCCGGTCATATTCAGGCAGGTCAGGGTGGGAGAGCACGGGAGGGAGTTCAGCATCTACAAGTTCCGCTCGATGCGCCAGGACGCTGAGGCCAAGACCGGGCCGGTATGGGCGGTGGCCAACGACGACAGGGTCACCCTGGTGGGTCGCATAATCAGGAAGCTCCGCATAGACGAGCTGCCGCAGCTCGTAAACGTCCTTAAGGGCGACATGAGCTTCGTCGGCCCGAGGCCCGAGCGCCCGTACTTCGTAAACAAGCTCAGGGAGGAGATCCCTTACTACAATATCAGGACGGTGGTGAAGCCGGGCCTCACCGGGTGGGCGCAGATAAAATATCCATACGGCGCGAACATGGAGGACGCGGTCGAGAAGCTCCAGTACGAGATATTCTATATCAAGAACATGTCCCCTCTCCTCGACCTAATGATAATGTTCTGGACCATAAAAGTCGTGCTCACCGGCAGGGGGGCGAGATAGGGCTACGGAACCTCCTTTTCCTGCCGATATGGAAAGATAGGAAAAAGATGAACTGGTACGCAATATACACGAAGCCGGGCTGCGAGGAGAGAGTATCCTCCCGTCTTAACGGGGCAGGGTTCAGCGTCCTGAGCCCGCTCCTGAAGGAGAGGAGGCTCTACCGGAGGAAGCTCCAGGAGGTGGTCTCGCCGCTCTTCCCCTGCTACATATTCGCCGAGCTCGATATGCCGACCCATTACCGCCTCATAAGGTACACGAGGGGGGTGCGGCAGATAGTCGGCAACGAGGCCGCGCCACTGCCTGTCCCGGATGCCGTCATAGGCTCGATACTGGGCAGGATGGAAAACGGCCTGGTTTCGGTAAGGCGGGAAGAGTTCAGCCCGGGCGAGAGCGTGGCCATAAAGGGCGGGGCCTTCGAGGGTTTCGAGGCCCTGTTCGAGCGGGAGATGAGCGGCTCCGAGAGAGTGAGCATACTCCTCAAGGCCCTGAACGCCCGGATAATACTGGACAGGGCCCTTCTGGCAAGGCTTTAAAGGCACGGAGCACCAGGGCGGCGGAACCGATGCCGCCTTTTTGAAGAAGCACCTTGTACTACCATTCGGAAATAGCCTGCTTAACGGGTGCAAAAAATCCGATTGCACCTGAACGGCGGTAGCCTGCCCGGAATCTGACATGTGCGGAATAGCTGGAATAACCGGAGGGAACCTGGCTGTCGGCCAGGAGGCCTTGAAGTCGATGCTCTCGATGCTCCGCCACCGGGGGCCGGACGACTTCGGCCTCTATAGCGACGGCCGCGCGGCCCTGGGACACACGAGGCTCAGCATAATTGACCTCGAGGGCGGGCGCCAGCCCATGTCCAACGAGGACGGGAGCGTCTGGATAAGCTTCAACGGGGAGATATTCAACTATATCGAGCTCAAGGACGAACTCGCGAGAAAGGGGCACCGTTTTTCCACAAACTCCGATACCGAGGTAATAATCCACCTCTACGAGGAGCTCGGAGACGGATGCGTTACGCGCCTTAACGGCCAGTTCGCCTTCGCCATATGGGACAAAAACCGCTCCGAGCTCTTTATAGCGCGCGACAGGCTCGGGATACGGCCCCTTTTCTACTCTTCGCACGCGGGCCGCTTCTATTTCGCTTCCGAGATAAAGGCGCTCTTCGCCGGGGGGCCTCTCCCGAGGGAGATAGACCCGGCGGCGCTTAATGAGATATTCACCCTCTGGTGCAGCGTGCCGCCGAGGACCGCCTTCAAGGGAATAAACGAGCTTCCTCCCGCTCACTGGATGAAAATAAAGGACGGGGCAATCGCGTCGGTCGAGCGCTACTGGGACGTGCCGCTCGGCGAAGAAACGCGCGATATGAGCATTGAAGAGGCAGCGGACGGGCTTTTTGATATCCTCTCTGATTCGACGCGCCTGCAGCTACGGGCTGACGTGCCGGTCGGGGCATACTTGAGCGGCGGGCTCGATTCCTCCGTAACCGCCGCGCTGATAACGAAGATTTCCGGAGCCGGCCCGCATACCTTCTCCGTGGCGTTCGAAGACCGGGCATACGACGAGAGCGGGTTCCAGCACGAGATGGCCCGCCACCTCGGGACCGAGCACCACGAGATACGGTGTTCGTACTCCGACATAAGCGGGGTCTTCCCGGAGGTCGTCTGGTATGCCGAGAAGCCGGTCCTAAGGACCGCGCCTGCCCCGCTTTTCATCCTCTCTCGCCTTGTGAGGGAGACCGGGCTCAAGGTAGTCCTTACGGGCGAGGGAGCTGACGAGGCGGCCGGGGGCTACGACATTTTCAAGGAGGCGAAGATACGGGAGTTCTGGGCGCGCGAGCCGGAATCCAGGCTCCGCCCCCTGCTCCTTAAGAAGCTCTATCCTTACCTGAGCGCGTTCCAGGGCCAGTCCGACGCGTACAGGGAAGCCTTCTTCAACGGCGGCCTCTCCGACGTCTCCGACCCTCTCTTCTCACATCGTCCGAGATGGCAGACCACCTCAAGGCTCAAGGCCTTTTTCTCGAAGGACCTCCTGGCCGAATGCACGCCGGGCCCGGAGGAGCGGCTTAAGATGCTCATGCCCCCGGGGTTCGGAAGCTGGAGGGCGCTCGCCAGGGCGCAGTACATAGAGACTGCAAGCCTTCTGCCGGGCTACATACTCTCTTCCCAGGGCGACAGGGTGCTGATGGGTAACTCGGTTGAAGGACGGTACCCTTTCCTGGACCACAGGGTAGTTGAGTACTGCGCCCGGCTGCCGCTTCGCCATAAGATGCGCGGCCTCGACGAAAAGCACGTACTCAAGCGGATGGCGCACGGCATGCTGCCCGCCTCCATCCTCAAGCGGACCAAGCAGCCCTATCTCGCGCCTGACAGCAAGAGCTTTTTTGCCGGGGGCAAGTCGCCCGATTACGTGGAGGAACTCCTATCCGAGGGGTCGCTCAAGGACTCCGGGTATTTCGATCCCGTGTCCGTGGGGCTCCTCGTCAAGAAATGCCGCAGGGGCGCGGCGAGCGGCTTCAGAGACAACATGGCCCTTGTCGGCATACTCTCAACGCAGCTCCTGCATGAGATGTTCATAGCCGGGTTCGAGAACAGGGCCGTGGCCGGGCGCGATGCGGGCCTCCGGGCGCCGGCCGCCGCGGCCTCATAAGCAAATCAAGGAGGGATTCAGCCGATGCACGATAAGATAAGAGAGTTCATCTTCGAGAACTTCCTCTTCAATGCCGAGGGGAGCGCGCTCGACAACGACGCCTCGTTCCTCGAAACAGGAATAATAGACTCTACCGGCATGCTCGAGCTCGTAAACTGGATACAGGAGACCTGCGGCTTCGAGGTCGACGATACCGAGCTCGTCCCCGAGAACCTCGACAGCGTAAACCGGCTCGCCATATACATAGCCAGGAAGACTCAGACAGAGCCCCAGGCATCCGGATAACCGAGTGTTTGGGCTGCCCCCACTCGCGGGTAATACCGGCGGGTGAATTGCGTTTCCTCCGGATCGGGAACCCCGGAAAATCTCAACCTGCTTAATAGATGCTCGTACACGACTACCTCATACGCTCGGCCGAACGCTTCCCCGAGAAGATTGCCCTGGTCCACGGGGGCAGGCGGACCTCGTACTCCGAGCTCCTTTCTGCGGCCTCGTCCGTCTCCGCATGGCTGAGGCACGCGGGCGTGGAAAAAGGCGACCGGGTCGCGATACTGAACGACGACCCGAAGGAGTACATAAGCTCCTACTTCGGCATCCTCATGGCCGGCGGGATAGTCGTCGCGCTTAATACCGATACTTCGGCCAGGACCCTCGGCGCGCAGATAAGCGGGTGCGGCGTTTCCGTGGCGATAACCCAGGCGAAGTTCATGGGCCACTTCAGGGAGCTCGGGAGGGGAGTCACCTCGCTTAAGTCGGTCGCGGCATCCGGGCTCAAGCCCTCGGACGCCGGTGACGAGGGATATGCCCTGTTCGACCTTAAGGACGCCTTCGGATTTCCGCCCGGCGCCCCGGCCCAATCCGTGCGAGCGGACATCGCGCAGGTCATCTATACGTCCGGCACGACCGGCGGATCGAGCGCGGTGACGCTCAGGCACTCCAACCTCGTGGCCAACACGGCTTCGATAATCGAGTACCTAAAGCTGGGAGAGGACGACAGCGTAATGGCCGTGCTGCCTTTTTTCTATTCCTACGGCAACTCGGTAATGCTTACCCATATCGCGGCGGGCGGCAGGCTGGTCGCAAACCAGAACTTCATTTATCCGAACATCATACTCGGCCAGATGGCCGCCGAGGAGGTGACGGGCTTCTCCGGCGTGCCTTCGACCTATGCGATACTCCTCAACCGCTCCGCCCTAAGGCGCTACAAGTTCCCGGCCCTGAGGTACATGACCCAGGCGGGCGGGGCAATGCCGCCCAGGCTCGCGCGCGAGATGAAGGCCATGTTCCCGGAAGTGGACTTCTACATAATGTACGGCCAGACAGAGGCCTCGGCCAGGCTGTCCTACCTTGAGCCTCACGAGCTCCTGAGGAAAGCGGGCTCTGTCGGGAAGGCCATACCCGGCGTACGGCTTGAGGTGCTCGACGAAAACGGCGAGCCGGTAGGGCCGGGCGAGACCGGCGAAATAGTCGCGAGCGGGGAAAACATCATGGCCGGGTACTGGAGAGAGCCCGAGAAGACCGCGAGGGTGCTTAGAAACGGGAAACTCTTGACAGGCGACCTCGCCAGGGTCGACGATGAGGGGTTCATCTACATAGTCAGCCGGAAAAGCGACATAATAAAATGCGGCTCCCACAGGATCCACCCGGCTGAAATAGAAGAAGCCCTGGCCGAACATGCCGCCGTCCACGAGTCCGCTGTAGTAGGCGTGGAGGACGAGATACTCGGCGAGGCGCTGAAGGCCCTCGTCGTATTGAAGACCGGATACCAGTGCTCCCGGACCGAGCTCCTGCAGCACTGCAAGGCGCTGCTTCCGTCGTACAAGGTCCCGCAGCACATCGATTTCATCCCGGAGCTCCCGAAGACATCGAGCGGCAAGATAAAGCGAGCGCTTCTAAAGACCCCTTCCGCGCCGGGGTCGCCAGGGTTAATCGACCAGCGAAGCCAAAAGGAGGCCGGATGATGACAGTCTGCAGGAATTGTGTGCTCCCCTCTACCTTCCCGGGCATAAGTTTCGACGACTCGGGCGTCTGCTCCTTCTGCCGTAACCACAGGCCGGAAAGCGCAGGCGGGAGCGCCATGAAGAAGTTCGAGGAGAAGTTCCTTAAGCTCGCCGCCGAGCACGGCGGCAAGGGCAACTACGACGTGCTCATGGCCTACAGCGGCGGCAAGGACAGCACCTACACCATGGACCTTTTCGCAAGGAAATACGGCTTAAGGGTGCTCGCCTTCACCTTTGACAACACCTTCGTATCTGAGAAGGCGTTTTCGAACATGAGAAAGGTATGCGAAAGCCTCGGGGCCGACCACATCGTGTACAGGCCGGACCCGAAGATGCTCCGTGCAATCTTCAGCGCCGCTTCGGAGCGGGAGCTCTACTCGGCCAAGACCCTTGAGCGCGCGAGCACCATCTGCACGAGCTGCATAGGACTCGTGAAGGCCCTGATACTCAGGACCGCGATCGAGCGCGGGATAGCCATCGTCGGTTTCGGCTGGTCCCCGGGGCAGGCCCCCATACAGGCCTCGGTCATGAGGACGAACCCGTCGCTTATGCGCCTCACGCAGAAGGCCATACACGAGCCTCTCAAGGCCATAGCAGGCGACCGGGTCGAACCTTTCTTCCTTGCCGAGGAGCACTACGGTACTCCAGAGCGGTTCCCGTGGAACGTGCACCCCCTCGCCTTCAACCACTATGACGAGGACATGATAATAGAGAGGAACTCTGAGCTTGGCTGGGAGAAGCCCGACGACACGGACGCGAACTCCACGAACTGCCTCCTTAACGCGTACGCAAACCAGCTCCACAAGGAACGGTACGGGTTCCATCCGTATGTCTGGGAAATAGCGAACATGGTGCGTTCCGGCGCGATGACGCGCGAAAAGGGCCTTGAAAAGATAGACGCGATGGAAGACCCTGAAATGGTCGAACGCGCCCGCAAGGAATTAGTCCGGGGATAACCGGAGCTCTTCGCACCCCGGCATGAAGATGCCCGCCTGCGCCCGCAGTAGCTTACTGCAGCAGCAACGCCCTCCCTATATGACCGTCGACAGATTCCTGGAAGATAGCGCCCGGACGCACCCGGACAGGGAGGCCCTCGTGACAAAGGAGGGCCGCTTCACCTACGGACGTCTCGGCGCGATGGCAGCCGCCTTCTCTTCAGCCCTGGTCTCCGGGGGCCTGAAAAAGGGCGACCGCGTATGCATCCTCCTGGAAAACTCGGCGGAGCTCGTGGCGGCGGTTTTCGGGGTGCTCAGGGCAGGAGGGGTTTTCGTGCTGCTCAACCCCACGACCAAGGCGCGCAAATGCGGGTACATATTCAATGACTGCCGGGCCTCCGCGCTTGTGACTACCTATGAAAAGGCCCAGCTCATAGCTGAAATAGCGGCATCGGCGCCCTCGCTCAAACGCATATGGCTTTCCGGGCAGGCGGCTGTGCTGCCTTCTCCTGTCTCGGGAATAAGCGCGAGCCTCCGTGAGGCGCTCTTGCCGGTGAGCGCCCCCGGGCCGGCGAGCGGGCCCGAAGCAACAGACCTCGCTTCCATTATATACACCTCCGGCTCGACCGGCGCGCCCAAGGGGGTCACAATGGCCCATTCGAACATGGCCGCCGCGGCGGACTCCATCATCAGCTACCTCGGGATTACCCGTGACGACGTAATCCTCAACACCCTGCCCATGTCGTTCGATTACGGCCTTTACCAGGTCCTCATGGGTTTCAGGTCCGGGGCCAGGGTCGTCCTCGAGAAGTTCCTGTATTCCTGGGACATACTGAAGACCATAGAAAAGGAACGGGTGACCGGGTTCCCGATCGTGCCGACAATATCCTCCATACTCCTCAAGACCGAGGACTTCAAGGGCTTGAGCTTTGAGGGCCTGAGATACATCACAAACACCGGCGCGGCCCTCCCTGTGCAGCACATAAAAAGGCTTCGCGAGATATTCCCGAAGACGAAGATATTCTCGATGTACGGCCTTACGGAATGCAAGAGGGTGTCTTACCTGCCGCCTGAAGAGCTCGACAGGCGCCCGACATCGGTCGGGAAGCCGATGCCGAATACCGATGCATACGTGGTCGATTCCGAAGGGAAGCGGGTAGGGCACGGAGTGACCGGCGAGCTCGTAGTAAAAGGGCCTAGCGTGATGGCAGGGTACTGGGGGTTGCCCGAGGAGACGGCGAAAGCGCTCCGGCCCGACGCCGGCGGCGAAACGGTCCTTTATACAGGCGACCTTTTCAGGACCGACGAGGACGGGTTCCTCTACTTCGTGGGCCGGAAGGACGAGATCCTGAAATGCCGGGGCGAGAAGGTGAGCCCCAGGGAGGTGGAAGAGGTCATCCACTGGCATGAAGGTGTGGCCCAGGCCGCGGTCGCCGGGGTGCCTGACGCGGTCCTCGGGACCGCGCTCAAGGCCTTCGTGGTGCGCAAAAGAGGAAGCGAGCTTACCCAGAGGGAGCTCATGCAGCACTGTTCAAGGCACCTCGAGGACTTCATGGTCCCGAAATACATCGTATTCATGGAGGACCTGCCGAAAAACGAGAACGGGAAGGTGGACAGGCCGCGCCTTGCCGAAGGCGGGGCAGCGGGGTGAACATCCAGAACGCATTGACGATAGACGTCGAGGACTACTACATGGTGACCGGCTTCGCCGACAGGGTCAGATTCGAGGACTGGCCGAAGTTCGAAAGCCGGGTGGCCATGAGCACGAGAAAGGTCCTCGCCCTGCTCTCCAGATACGGGGTCAAGGCCACATTCTTCGTCCTCGGCTGGGTGGCTGAAAACGACCCGCGCCTCGTAAGGGAAATACACTCCGAGGGGCACGAGGTGGCCTGCCACGGCTACAACCACCGCCTCATATATGATACGACCCCTGATGAGTTCAGGGAGGACATCCGGAAATCGAAGCGCATACTCGAGGACATCTCAGGGAGGCCGGTCGCCGGCTACAGGGCGGCCAGCTATTCGGTTACAAAAAAGACGCTCTGGGCCCTCGACATACTTATGGAGGAGGGCTTCCTTTACGACTCGAGCATATTCCCCATTCACCACGACAGGTACGGCATACCTGACGCCTGCCGGTTCCCCTACGAGATAAAAAGGAACGGCGGCGCCCTGATGGAGTTCCCCCCGTCAACGCTCCGTCTTCTTGGCCAGAACCTGCCGGTCGCTGGAGGCGGGTATCTCAGGCTTCTACCCTCATGGCTTACAAGGGCGGCAGCGAAAAAAATAAACTCCAAAGAGCGGAAACCGGTAATCTTCTACATACACCCCTGGGAAGTCGACGAGGGGCAGCCGAGGCTCAAGGTCGGCTCTCTTTCCGCGTTCAGGCATTACACAAACATAAAGAGCACGTCAGCCAAGCTCGAGGGGCTCATGAGGGAGTTCAGCTTCAGGCCCCTCTCCGCGTTCCTGGATGGAAATGCATAGCGAAAGGAGTATCCTCCCCTCGCCCTTCCAGCTCAAGCTGGGCGCCCTCGCCGTCCTTTTCGCGCTCGCGTACGGGGAAGCGGTCTCGCACATGGTGCGGACATGGAGCACGAGCAACACCTACTCACACGGCTTCCTTGTCCCCCTGGTAAGCATTTATTTCATATGGATGAAAAGGGGCGCCCTGAGTACGCTCCCCTCAAAGCCGAGCCTGGCGGCCGGTTCGGTCGCGGTCGCAGCGACTTCCATGCTCCTGGCCGCCGGACACGTGAGCAGCCTCGTAATCGTCCAGCAGATATCCCTTGTGCTGGCCCTCCCGGCCCTGGTACTCATGCTCATGGGCCGGAGCTTTCTGCGGGCGCTGGCCCTGCCGCTATCGTATCTCCTCCTCATGGTCCCGGCGCTCGACATCCTCATCGAGCGCGTCCAGTTCCCTTTCCAGCTCGTTACGGCGAAGATGGCAGCCGGGTTTCTGCAGCTCTTCAATGTTCCAGTCTTCCTCAACAGGCAGTTCATCGAGATGCCGAACATAACACTCGAGGTCGCCAGGGCCTGCAGCGGCGTACAGTACCTCGTGGCCATAATAGCGCTCGCTATACCGCTCGCCTACCTGAACCATACCGGCCGCACGAGGCTCGTCATACTCGCCCTCGCCGTCGCGATAGGCGTCGTGGCCAACTGGCTCCGGGTCATACTCATAGCGCTCTGGAGCCATGCGGGTGGCGAAGTCCTGCACGGCCCCATGCACGTGTTCCAGGGGCTCTTCGTGGCTGTCGCGGGGTTTTTCATGCTCTTCGTCGTCTCCATGGTCCTGGCCTGGTCAGGGAGGCGGTCCGGCAAACCAGGCCCTGAGGCGAAGGCAGCGACGACCTGCGGGGCCTTTTCCATGTCGAATGCCGCTTTCGCGGCCGGAGCGCTTCTTTTAGCGGCGACCGCGGCGTACGTGCACCTCTACAAAACTGAGCCGGTCCAGCTTGCCGAGCCACTAAGGAGGCTGCCCATGCATGTAGCTGAATGGAAGGGCTCGGACAGGGCTTCGCATGGCGAACTCCCTTTCCTCATGAAGGGCGCGGATTCCGAGATCTACAGGACGTACACGGGCCCGTCGGGCAGGGAGGTCCGGGTCTACGTGGCGTACTACACGGCACAGACACAGGGAAGGGAGCTGGTGCGCCACGAGCACGCGTCCATGTTCGGCCCGGAACGGATAATCGAGCTCCCGTTCGGCGAAGGGGCAGTCAGGGCAAACCTTGCCGCGTACTCAGGCCCGAGGGATTACCGGATACTCTACTGGTACAGCATAAACGGAAGGCGCATAACCGGGAGGATCGAGGCCAAGCTCATGACCCTCGTGGACGGTGTATTCCGGAAGCGGACCAACGGGGCGGTGGTCATGATATTCTGGGACGCCACTGACGAAGCCGACGCGGGGCTTGACCCCGAGCGGGCGGGCTTTATAGAAGCCCTGCTCCCGGCCATAGAATCAAGGCTCAGCAAATTTGAAACGGAGGAAATCACATGAAGAAAATAATCCTGGCGGCGGCGCTCTCCCTCATGGCCGTCTTTGCCGTCTCACACGGAGGACCTGCAATGGCGGAAGGAGCCAAAACCGGAAACATAGATTCGATTACCGAGAAAGCCTGGGCGAGCCTTGCAAAGAAGAGGATCTACTTCGGGCACCAGTCCGTGGGGAACAACATCCTGGATGGCATATCCGACGTCATGAAGGAGCGCCCCTCCGTAAGGCTCACGGTCTCCGAGACAAGCGACCCGCGCGCCTTCGGAGGCCCGGTCTTCGCGCACTCGAGGGTCGGGAAAAACCAGGACCCTCTCTCAAAGAACATGGAGTTCGCCAGGTTCGTGGAGGCAGGCATAGGCGGAAAGGCCGATTTCGCCTTTTTCAAATACTGCTACATCGACATAAATTCGGGCACGGACGCAAGGACGCTCTTCAGCGAGTACCGGACAACTCTCGCTGCGCTCAAGGCGAAATACCCGGAGACCACGTTTATCCACGTCACGGTCCCCGTGACCGTCGTCCAGACGGGCTGGAAGGTAACGGTCAAAAAAGTCATCGGGCGGCCCATCGGCGGGTACGCGGATAATATCAGGCGTAATGAATTCAACGAGCTGCTTTTGAAGGAATACTCAGGGAAAGAGCCCGTCTTCGACCTTGCTGCAGTTGAATCCCTTGCCCGGGGCGGCGGGAAGACCGGCTTCACCGCGAACGGGCGGCATTACCTTTCCATGACGCCGGAATACGCCAGCGACGGCAGGCACCTGAACGAGAGGGGCAGGAAGGCCGTTGCAGAGGAGCTGCTCGCGTTCCTTGCGGACCTTGCCGCCGGAAAGAAATAGCAGGGTGTTGAAAACACCCTGCCATGCAATCCACGTATGTATTGCCGACTTGCGAAGAGTATCCAAGCCGGGCAACTTGTGAGGCTTGGGCAGATTCATTCCGGGCAAGCCGTGGTCGAAAAAGCCCAGGAAGGACTTTTTGAAAATCCTGACCGGTCATGAGTGGGCTTGAGGTCATAGTCTGCGGTCCGGAGCGGGCACGCGAATGGGACTCCTTCCTGGCCGGGAGGAGCGACTCGTCCTTTTACCACCTTTTCGGCTGGAAGGCCGTTAACGAGGAGAGCTTCGGGCACAGCACCTTTTTCCTCGCCGCGATGCGGGACGGCAGGATGACAGGGGTATTCCCCCTCGTTTACATCAGGAGCCGCGTTTTCGGGCGGATCCTCTGCTCCATGCCCTTTGTAAACTACGGCGGCCCGTCCGCCGCTGACGGCGAAGCAGAGGCCGCTCTCCTTGAGCGGGCCGTTTCAATTGCCGGCGGGCTCAAGGCCGACTACATGGAAATACGGTGCATAAGGAGGCTCCCCGGGGACCTCCCCGCAGGAGAGCACAAAGTGAGCCTCACGATAGAGCTCTCCCCTGGCGCGGACGCGCTGTGGAACGGGCTCAGCACGAAGCAGCGCACGAACGTGAGAAGGGCCTATAAGAACGGCCTCGATGCGCGCGCAGGCGGAATAGACCTGCTGGACGGCTTTTACGCGCTCTTTACCGAGAGCTGGAGGGACCTCGGCACACCGGTCTACAATATCGACTATTTCAGGCGCATCCTCCGCGAGTTCCCTGACAAGACCCGCATATTCCTTGCGTGCATGAAAGACGGCACGCCGGTCGCCGGCGCGTTCAACGGGCATTTCAACGGCACGGTCGAGGGGATGTGGGCGGCCTCGCCGGCCCGCTACCGCCAGCTTCAGGCCAATTACGTATTGTATTGGGAGATGATAAAAGACGCCTGCGAGAAGGGCTTCACCAAATACCATCTCGGGAGGTCCACGGCTGACTCCAGCGGAGAGGCTTTCAAGTCCAAGTGGAACGCCTCTCCCACCCAGCTCTACTGGCACTACCACATGAGGAACAGCGGCCCACTGCCGGGCCTTAATACCGGGAACCCTAAATACCGCATGGCGATAAACGCGTGGAAGCGCCTGCCGGTCCGCTTCGCGAACCTCATAGGCCCGCTCTTTGCGGGGCAGATACCCTGAGCCGATGAGACGCCTTGCCCCTTCCGGAACGCCGGTCAATATGCGCGACCTTGCCGCCTGCATAGGCGGGGCCGCGTCGCCAAAGAGGACGCTAGAAGATTTCAGGGCCGCCGTATGCTCAAAGTTCAACGTCAGGCACTGCTTTTTCGCCTCATCGGGCCGAGCCGCGCTATGCGTGCTCCTTGAGGTCTTCAGGGGGCTCGCCCCCGGCAACCGGGACGAGGTCGTCATACCCTCGTACACCTGTTATTCCGTGCCCTCTACCATCGCAAAGAGCGGCCTCAAAGTGCTTGTGCGCGACATAGACCCGGAAACTCTCGATTACAGCATCCCCGGGCTCAGGGAAACTGACTGGAAGAGAGTCCTTTGCGTCATTACCGCGAACCTTTACGGCCTCCCGAACGACCTGCCGGAGATAAGCCGCATCGCAAAGGAGAACGGGGCTTTCCTTATAGACGACGCCTCGCAGTGCATGGGAGGCATGGTCGGGAGCCGTTTTTCAGGGACCTTCGGGGACGCCGGGGTCTTCAGCCTCGACAAGGGGAAGAACATCACCTCCATGCAGGGGGGCATCATAGTCACAGACTCGGATGAAATAGCCTCGCTCGTCGGGAAGAGGGTCGCGGCCCTCCCCTCGCCCCCGGCCACGAGCGTCATTGCCTCTTCCATGAAGCTCATGGCGTATGCCGCGTTCCTCAACCCGAGGATGTACTGGCTCCCTGAAAGCCTGCCGTTTCTCAACCTCGGCACGACGATATATACGACCGAGTATCCGGTTGAGGCCTACAGCTCGCTACTGGGCGGGTTCGGGGCCTCGCTTTTCAGGAGGTTCGACGAGATAACAGCGGCGCGGGCCGGTAACGGGCTCGCTTATGACAGAGCCCTGGCCGGAGTGAAAGGGCTTGAGCGGATTTCGGCAAAAAAAGGTTCGAAGCCGGTCTATCTCCGCTACCCGGCGCTGGTCAGGGACAAAGGCAGGCGCATCTCCATGCTCGCGAGGCTCAAGGAGAACGGCATAGGCGCGACGGCCTCCTTCCCCCGCTCCGTAATAGACCTCGAAGAGATAGGCGGCATACTCAATAAGGCCGGGAGCTCGGGAAAGAACGGACGGGACGTGGCGGAAAGGATAATAACGCTCCCAACGCACCCGTTCGTAACCGGAAAAGATATCGAGAGGGCGGTTTCGGTCCTGAAAGGGACCGCATAGCAATGGATATACGCGTCGCGACCCGCATCGAGGACATCGGCATATCTCCCGAAGAGTGGAACAGGCTTCTTTCCGGGAGCGAGACGAATACCGTCTTCCAGACCTATGAATGGTTCAGGTCGTGGTGGGACGTCTTCGGCAAGGAAAACCGGCTATTCCTCGTATCCGTATTCGCACCTCAGGGAGACCTCGCCGGCATAGTGCCTCTCATGCTCTCGTCCCGTTCGGGCAGAAGGACCGTCAGGTTCATAGGAGACGAAAAAGCGGATTATTGCGACATTATCAGCGGGCCGGAGAAGCGGAAGACCATCGAATGCGTGGTGGAGGCGCTCATTCTCAATAAAGACGAGTGGGACTGCATCTCTTTGAGGAATATCCCGGAGGACTCCATTACGTGCGCGGAACTGAAACGCATATCACAGAAAGCGGACATGCGTACGATAACGAGCCAGATATCATGCCCCACTCTCTTGATAGCCGGCCGGAAAGAGGACGCAGGCAGGATACTAGGGAAAAAGACCTTAAGGCGCCGCTTCAATTACTTCAAAAAATGCGGCGAGCTGGCCTTCAGGCACATACGGGATGAGGACGAGGCGCTCCGGCGCCTTGAGACCTTTTTTGAGCAGCATATAAAAAGGAGACAGCTCGCCGGAGACAAGAGCCTTTTTTCAGACCCGCGGAACAGGGAGTTCTACGCAAGGCTTACGAGAGGGCTTCTCGGCAAGGGCTGGCTCCTCTTTTCGGCTCTCGAATTCAACGGGTCGCCCATAGCATTCCATTTCGGCTTCGATTACGGCTCGAGGGTCCTATGGTACAAGCCTTCGTTCGATATCGAATTCTCCCGGCGCTCACCCGGCCAGGTCATGCTGATGCACCTGATAAATTACGCAATTGAGAACGGGCGGGCGGAGCTCGACTTCACTATCGGGAACGAACCGTTCAAAAGCCAGTTCACAAACCACGTGCGGATGAACACACAGTTGAACCTTTACAGGAAAAATCCGGCTTACCTTATCGACCTCTCAAAGCATTACATCCTGAAGTCCGTCAAAAAGACCAGGAAATGAATAGCATGAGAGTAAGCATCATCATACCTACCTACAACAGGGCCCGCCTGGTCTGCCTTGCCATAGACAGCATACTGGCGCAGGACTACACGGACTACGAGATAATCGTGGTCGACGACGGCTCGACCGACGGGACCTCAAAGGCTCTCGAAAAATATTCCGGGTCCATACGATACATAAGGCAGGAGAACAGGGGCTTCGGGGCGGCAAGGAACCGCGGCCTTGCCGAGGCCAAAGGGGAATACCTGGCCTTCCTGGATTCCGACGACCTCTGGACCGCCGGAAAGCTCTCCATTCAGGTTGAGATAATGGACCGCTTGAGCGAGACGGCGTTCGCCTTCTCGGATTTCACGATATTGAAGCCCTCCGGCGACCTTATAAGCGAAGGGCTCCGGACGTGGCACAAGAGGAAGACGCCCTGGGAAGAGATCTACTCGAATAAAATAAGCTCGCACGCGCTACTGACGCTGCCCTTAAGCGGATTCGACATCTATACCGGGAACATATACCGGCAACTCCTCGAGGAGCCTCACGTATTGCCGAGCAGCGCGATAGTCCGCCGGAGCATGCTCAAGCCCGGGATAGTCTTCACGGTGGGCGACCCGCTTTACGCGGACTGGGATTTCTTCGCCAGGCTCGCCAGGGACCATACAGTTTGCTTTCTCGATACCGCAACGGCCATAAACAGGAGCCATGACGACCCGGTGAGGCTCACGACCAACTGCGGCACCCGCAAGACGGCGGAATGCAGGCTATCCCTGATAGATAGGGTGTGGAAGAAGGACGCCGAGTTCATGGGACTGCACCGGGAGCTGGTGGAAAATATCGAGGCGGCACAGCTTAAAATCGTCGCCACCCAGCTTCTACTCGAACGGAAGACGCCAGAGGCGAAGGACGCGCTTAAAAAGATTTCAATTCTGGACAAGGGGTCGGGCGCCACACGACTTCTCAAGTTTTTTGCCTACAGCCCCGGAGGACCAGCAGCGCTTACGGCGGCAAGAGGATTAAGGAGACGGATTCGGGGGAAGTCAGCCTCCAGGGCTCTGATGGAAAGCGCCTCATTTAAAACAGAGGTCATAGCCGGCCCTGAGGGCATGCGCGCCATCTCGGAGGAATGGGATTCCCTCGCAGCCCGATACAAGAGCCCTCTTGCGAGCCATGACTGGGCCCTCTCCTGCGCGGAGGCCTTCCATGACCTGATGCCCACGAGGGTGCTCCTGGTACGGAATAGCGGCAAGGCGGCGGCAATAGCCCCGCTCGGGTTGACGGGCGGGGTTTTAAAGAGGCTCGAGTTCCTCGGATCACCTTTTCTCTCGGAGCCAGGAGCCCTCCTCCTGGACGAAAACGAGAGCACAAGATCCGCCATCTTCAAGGCGCTCTCAGATACGGGATATCCGGCCCTTCTCAGGCGGCTTCCGGCTTCGGAGGCGCTTGAGGCTTTCAGGGAGAAGTATACCGCAGGCTGTGTCTGCATAAAGAGCTCCGCGCCTCCCGCGCCTTTTGCCGCGGTCGGGAAGGACTGGTACGGTTTCCACGGCGGGCTCTCCCCGAAGCGCAGGTACGATCTCAGGAGGGCGAAAAAAAGGGCTGAGGAGCACGGCAGGGTTTCGGCGAACATATACTGCCCTGAGCCCTCCGGGCTCGATCGCGAACTCGAAAAGGTCTTCCGGGTTGAAGCGGCAGGATGGAAGGGCCGGAACGGCTCCTCCATGCTGCACAATAAAAGGCTCGGCAGTTTTTTCCGCGCCTACTCGGGGCGGGCCTGCGGGGCCGGCATACTGAGAGTATGCACGCTCGATATCGGCGGGCATACGGCCGCCGCGCAGCTTGCAATCGAATCCGGCGAAAGCTTCTGGGTCCTCAAGATAGGCTATGACGAGAATTGGGCGCGGTGTTCACCCGGCATCCAGCTAACGTACGAGTGCATGAAGTATGCGTTCATGAGGAACCTCGTCTCTTATGAGTTCCTCGGCACTATCGAGCCCTGGCTTAAGCCTTTTGCAAGCGGCAGGCGCGAGCACATTAACGTTTCCATCTACCCGCGCTCCCTTCCCGGCATACTGGCATTGGGTAAGGACGCGCCGCGCCATGCCGCTAAAAAACTCCTCGACCGCCGCCTGCAGGACGAGGCGCTCTCACAGGAGTAAGCAATGGGCGCCAAACTGAAGCTGGCTTTCAAGAGGGCCGTCTCCTCCATGCTCTACTACTCCGGAGCCATTCGCATTTTGAAGCTCATTATCCTCAGGAGGAGGGCCGTGGCTCTCATGTACCACAGGGTGCTCACAAGGGAGGAAAACGGGAGGACGTTTTCGCACGCTGGCATAGTAGTTGAGAAGGAAGTCTTTGAGATGCATATGCGGTTCCTTAAAAAGGAATTCAGGGTGGTCGGCGAAAAAGAGTTCCTCTCACGCCTGAGGGACCGGAAACCCTTCGAGACCGCCACCTGTCTTGTAACCTTCGACGACGGCTGGCTGGATAATGCCGCCAATGCCTTCCCCACGCTCAAAGAACACGGCATACCTGCTCTCGTTTTCCTCAGCGCAGGACACATCGGGTCAAAAGAGCCCTTCTGGCAGGAGCGCATGAAGGCCATGCTGGAGGCAATCTCAAAAGAGAATACCGCCGGGGGAGTTCAGCTGCTCGAATCCTACGGATTAAGCGCGGGCTTGAGCGCAAAAGAGCTTTCAGCAAGCATCAGCGACTTCGTCTACAGCCGGAAATCCTGCGAGCCGGGGAGCATAGCCGGAATAATGCGGGAAATCTCCGGGCATGCCGGGATCAGGCCGCCGCAGAAGACGGACAGGTTCCTGGACTGGGACCAGGTCAAGTCCATGATGTCGTCCGGCATAGTCTTCGGGGCGCACGGCGTAAGCCATAATCTCCTAACGATTATACCGGCGGCAGAGGCCGATTCCGAAATAGTAGAGTCGAGGCGGATGATCGAGAAGAAGACGGGCAGGGCCCCGGATTCGTTCAGCTACCCAAACGGCGACTTCGACGATGGCACGGCGACCCTGGTCAAAAAACACGGTTACGCGGCCGCATTCACCACTAAGCGGGGGTTTGTAAGGCACACTGACGACCCTTTCAGGCTGAAAAGGGTCAACATACATAACGACGCCACAATGACCGTCCCCATGTTCTATTGCAGGATACTCGGGGTCTTCTGAAAATACGTGAAAGTACTTGTAACAGACGGGGATAACAGGGCCGCCCTGGCAATTACGCGCTCGCTGGGCAAAGCCGGCCACCATGTGACCGTGGGCGAGAGGAAGGAGACCTCCCTCTCATCGGTTTCATCCTATTGCCGCGCCAGCTTCGTTTACCCGGACCCAGCTTCCGACCCGCGCGGGTTCATAGAGGCACTCCTCGGGCAGGTGTCAAAGGAGGGGATAGACGTTATCATGCCCGTATCCGACATCTCGACCTTTCTCGTTACAGGCAACCGGCATGTATTCACCTCAAGCAGGGTCCCGTTCGCGTCTTTCGAGACCCTGGACCTGGCTGCGCGGAAGGACCGCCTTTTCGAAACCGCCGGCAGGCTCAATATACCGGCGCCCAGGACGGTCGTCTTAAGGAAAAAGGGCGACGGCTCCAAAAAAAAGCTGGATATAGATTTCCCGGTCGTGGTAAAGCCCCACAGGTCCAGGATACAGGGCCCGGACGGGAAGTGGCTTTCGGCCTCTGTAAGCTACGCCTCCGGCCCGGATGAGCTTGAACAAGTTCTACGGATGAAAAAAGGGCAGTACCCGCTTCTCCTGCAGGAAAGGATAAACGGACCCGGGATAGGGGTCTTCGCCTGCTATGATCGGGGCGCGCTCAAGGCCATGTTCAGCCACAGGAGGCTCAGGGAGAAGCCTCCTTCAGGCGGGGTCAGCGTCCTTTGCGAGAGCATCCCTGTGCCGGCCCTGGCGAAGGAATATACCGAGGCCCTCCTCGGGAGCCTCGGCTGGCACGGTGTGGCCATGGTGGAGTTCAAGCTGGACGAGCGTGACGGGCTCCCGAAGCTCATGGAGATAAACGGGCGCTTCTGGGGCTCTCTCCAGCTGGCGATCGATGCGGGTGTGGACTTCCCGTCCATGCTTATGGATATCGCGATGGAGAAGGAAGTCCGTCCATGTTTCGAGTACAGGACCGGAAGGAGGACGCGCTGGTTCTGGGGAGACGTGGATTCGCTACTCATGGTGCTCCTCAAAAAAAGTCGGTCGCTTAAGCTCCCGCCGGGCCACCCGGGAAAACTCGGCTCCATATTAAGCTTCCTCAAGCCGTCGCTCGGCGGCACTCGCTTCGATGTATTGAGGTTCGATGACCCGCGGCCCTGGCTATACGAGACCTCAATGTGGTTCAGGAACCAACTGGGCAGGGGGTAATCAATGCGGGGCATATTTCACGCGCATTCCACCTATTCGCATGACGGCAGATGCACCCTCCCGGAGCTCGTTGCGCTCTGCAAGGCGCAGGGGCTCGGGTTCGTCGCGCTTTCTGAACACGCGGAGGACATGGATCCCGCCAGGATGGACGCCTTTACCTCGGAGTGCAAGGAGCTATCAAAAAAAGGCGTAATACTTCTGCCCGGGCTCGAGTTCGGGTTCAGCGAATATCCCAAGCTGCACCTTTTGGGCATAGGCGTAACCCGGTATATCCCGCCCGGGAACATATCGCTTACGATAGAAGCCATCCGAGAGCAGCGCGGGCTTTCGGTTATAGCCCATCCGGCCAGGAACGGGCACTTCGTCCCGGAGCACATTAAAGTGAAGCTCGACGGGGTCGAAGTCTGGAACGCCTCGTATGACAGCCGCTATCTGCCGCATCACAGGTCCGTGACTCTATACAGCTCGTTAAGGAAAACAAACAGTTCCCTGCTGGCCTTCGGGGGGCTCGATTTCCATACGGCCCGGAACTTCAGGGAACTGGATCTGGTGGTCAACGGTAGTCCTGCGGATGCCAGGGAGCTCCTTAATCTCCTCAGGGAAGGGAGCTACACAAACAAGGGAAAGCTTTTCAGCATGGGCTCCAGGCAGGAATTCGGATATATGACGGTGGGCGGGATACGGCTTGGCAGGTTGTTCCTCGAGGGGGCGGATACACTTGTATCGCTTGCTAGGGTGAAGAGGTGACTGAAACACTGCATGCCATCGGGATCGCCGAGATCATCTTCTGGCTCTCCCTCGCGGCTGTTTTCTACGCTTACTTCGGCTATCCCGCACTGCTTTTCCTCCTCTCAGGCCTCACGCGGAGGGAAATCCGCGCGGGGAACAGGGACTACACGCCTACGGTATCGCTCCTCATACCTGTCCATAACGAGGAGGCCGTAATCGAACGAAAGCTCAAGAATACCTTTTCAATCGCTTATCCCGCCGAAAGGCTCGAAGTCATAATAGTATCCGACGGCTCCACGGACCGGACAAGGGAGATAGTCGGGCGGAACCTCTCCGGACGGATGCGCTTTCTCGAGCTCCCGACAAGGAGCGGCAAGGCCGCGGCGCTCAACTACGGCCTCAAGTCCGCAACGGGCGAGATAGTCGTATTCTCCGATAGCTCCATAATGCTCGATAAAAACGCTATCAGAAGCATCGTATTGAAATTCCAGGACCCGGCAGTCGGGTGCGTATCAGGCGAGGACCACATAGAGGGTCCCGGCGGAGAGGGGCTATACGGCAGGTACGAGCTCTTCCTCAGGAACCTCGAATCGAGGGTGCATTCCATAGTCGGCGCTAGCGGCTCTTTTTACGCCGAGAGAAGAGAAGCCTGCGAGCCTTTCAGGGAGGGACTTGCCCCGGACTTCCTCTCGGTGCTTAATATAGTCGACAAGGGCTACAGGGCGGTAACGGAGCCCGCGGCTTTCGGGACAATGACGAGCGTAACGGGCGTCAAGGATGAATTCAGGCGGAAGGCCAGGACGCTTGTGAGGGGCATGGCGGCGCTTTTCAGCAATGCCCGCCTTATGAACCCCTTAAGGACTGGCGTCTTCTCGCTGGAGCTCCTGTCGCACAAGGTCGCGCGGTGGCTGGTCCCGTTTTTCATGGTCTCGCTCCTCGTGTCGAACGCGTTTCTCCTCCGGAACCTGCCCTATGCGGTCTTCTTCGCGCTCCAGGCATCTTTCTACGCCCTTGCCGGCCTCGCGTTTCTCCGTATCGGCGGCCTGCATGAGAGGACCCTCGGCAGGGTCCCGCTTTATTTTACGGCAGTGAACGCGGCCATCCTCTACGCCTGGCTCCTTTACGCGACAGGCATTCGCATGGAGATCTGGAACCCTTCCAAAAGGCAGGCCTGAGATGACCGAAAGGCCTCTTTTTTTCAAGAACGGCGACTGCAGCCTCTTCGGGGTCCTGCACGAGCCGGAAGGTGTCAGAAAAGGCCCGGCCTTCGTCTTCTGCTCTCCTTTTGCCGAGGAGAAGCTCTGGGCGCACAGGGTCTTTGTCAACTTCGCGCGCGAGCTTGCAAGCCGCGGCCACACCGTCCTCAGGTTCGACTACATGGGTAACGGCGATAGCGACGGCGACTTCGAGGAGACGACCCTCCAGACATATATCTCTGATGTAAGGGCCGCGGCCGATTTCACCCTGAACTCCGCCGGAGAAAAGGACGGGCTCTGTCTATTGGGCCTGGGCCTCGGCGCTACCTTTGCCGCGCTCGCGGCCGAGGAGATGCCCGGGGCCTCGGGTCTCATTCTGTGGAACCCGGTCGTAAACGGGGCCGCCTACATGCAGGAGATGCTCAAGATAAACCTGACGACCCAGATGTCAGTCTACAAGGAGATACGCCGGACAAGGGCGGAGCTCGCGCGCTTGATGTCCGAGGGCGCGACGGTCAACGTTGACGGCTACGAGATGTCGAACGCGCTCTACGAGCAGGTCTCCGCGATAAGCCTCGCCGGGGAAAAGAAACGGTTCTCCGGGCGGACCCTGATCGTCGAGATACACCGTAAGGAGAAGGAGCCAGGGAAGGATATGGCACAGCTTGCCTCGGCGTACGAGGGCGCGGGCCTTTCTATGGTAATCGAAGAGCCTTTCTGGAAGGAGATAAAGGCATATTCGGCAAAAGCCGAAAACCTCTTCAGGGCGACACTCGAATGGCTGGAACAGCGATAAAAGAGATGCGCCCTGTCGTATTCAGGAACAAAGAGGGACTCGCCCTCCACGGGATTCTACACATGCCCTCCGGGACGCCCAGGCAGCAGGGCATAATCATCTTGAGCCCGGGGATAAAGAGCAGGGTCGCGCCGCACCGGCTTTATGTCAAGATGTCCCGTCGCTTCGTGGAGCTCGGATACGCCGTTCTGAGGTTCGACCCGGCCGGCATGGGCGACTCGGAAGGAGAGATTGACGAAAGGTTCGCAGCCGACGTCTACGGCTCCATCCAGGTGGGCCGGTTCGTGGGCGATACCGTGGCGGCAATGGACTGGATGCAAAGGGAGCTCGGCATAAAGAGCTTCATCCTTTCAGGCCTCTGCGGCGGAGCGATAACTGGGCTACTGGCTGGCGCGGGCGATAACAGGGTGGATTCTCTCCTGGGGCTCGGCATCCCTGTGATACTGGACGGAGCAAGCGTGGACAGGACCAGGCACATGTCAAAAGGGCAGCTCGAGGAAATGCGTAGAGGTTATTTAAGGAAGGCGCTCGACCCCAAGGCATGGACCAGGCTCCTCTCTTTTAAGAGCGACTACAGGCTTCTTATGAAATCGCTGGCCCTTACCCTGTCCGGCAAAAAGAAAAAGCCGATGCCTGCAGGCGTAACCGGAAAGGCCGCGGTCCCGGGCAACTTCAACACCTTGTTCCCGGACGCCTTCAGCCGCATGGCGGAAAAAGGGAAGGTCTGCCTCGTCTTCAGCGAGGCTGACAGGCTCTACTGGGAGTTCGAGGAGAAGTTCGCGGCCACCCACAGGGATTCTATCGCAAGGGCGGGAAAAAACCTGGAAATACATATTACCAAAAACGCCAACCATGTGTTCACCTTCAGGGATTGGCAGGAGAGCGCCCTGGAGACCATGTGCAGCTGGCTGGAAAGGCAGGATGCATGATCGACAGCACTGATGAAAAAAGCGTTTTCCACAGGACGATGCGCATTGCAAAACACAATCCCGCATCGGTATTCGTTTTCAGCAAACTGCTCGAGTATATGTGCCGGGACGTGGAATCATACGTCTTTGTCGCCAATTCCGGCAGGTGCGGCTCCGTAACCCTCAGCAAGATATTCGAGACGGTGGAAGAAGGGATAAGCCTGCATGAGCCGGCCCCGGTCATGTTTAACGATTACGCTCCCGGGACGGACAGAAAGAAGTATTTCCACGACCTCTTCTATATGAGGAAAAGGATATACATTAATACGGCAGCGCGGGGGCACCGCCATTATTTCGAGACTAACCACCAGTTCGTGAAGAACTTCATCGACCCTGCAGTCGAGTATTTCGGGGAGCGGATACGCGTACTCCACCTCGTAAGAGACCCTGTCAGCGTGGCCTCTTCCTTCTACCAGGTAAACACGATACCCGGCCAGCGGGAGGGCGGCGGCGTCCTGTACCTTATCGACCCGCGCGAAAGCGACAATCTAATCAGCGCCGCCGACCTCCTGTACGAGTCTAAGGAGTTCAGCCACGACATATACAAATGCCTCTGGTACTGGTACGAGGTCGAGGCGCGAATAAAGGCCGCGAAGCTCCGGCATGGCTGGATCCAGTTCTACAAATTGAAAACCGAGGACCTGAACGACCCAGGCGCGGTGCTCAAGATGTTCAAGAGTCTCGCGATTGAGATAGACCAGGCCAGGCTAAACGCAGTTGTCGGCGTAAAGGCCAACACCAGAACGAGTGAAAAATTGAAAAGTGTCGATAAGGCGGCTTGCGCCGAAATGAACCAAAAACTGCTGTTCCAGCTCGAAAAGCGATATGGCAAAGACTTCTGGACATAAGGGGGCGGCGGGGATGCGCGTCTCGGACGATCCGAGTAGCGAGAGCCTTCACCTTTACGGCGAGATAGTCAGGGAAATCAGCTTGTCCGGGGAAGAGCTCCAGGACTGGTTCGGAGACTATGCAAGACAGCAGCGTAGCCGGATTGCCTGCGACCTTGACATAATAAGCCGTCTTCTGGGAAGGGATCAAAGGATACTCGAACTGGGCTCGATGCCTTTCATTACGACGATAGCGCTCCGCCGGCTCGGATACGACGTGCGCGGGGTGGATATCCACCCGGAAAGGTTCAGGAAGACCATCGAGGGCTCGGGGATAACCGTCGACGCGTGCGATATCGAGCGCAATGCCCTGCCCTACGAGGACCGGAGCTTCGACTCCGTCATTTTTTTCGAGATATTCGAGCACCTGAGGATAAACCCGGTTTTTACGCTCTCGGAAGCCTACAGGGTCTTAAAGCCCGGCGGCTCGTTCCTTTTCACCACACCCAACCTCAAGTCTCTCACGGGAATGTACGACCTGCTGGTCAGGGACAGGACTGGGGCGGACCCCTTCAAGGAATACGCCAAGCTTGAAGAGATCGGGCACATGGGGCACGTGCGGCTCTACACGGCAGCGGAGGTCGCTTCCCTGCTGGAAAGTGTTGGATTCAAGGTGAACGGCGTCTTTTTCAGGGGCAGGTATAATTCGAAAATGATGCGCCTGCTGACCGGTTTCGTCCCATCCCTTAAGCCAATGATAATGGTTAGCGCATCAAGGTAATGCAGATCGTAGGTAGATTAAAGGCGCTCTCTGAGTTCCTCAGCAGCCATGACGGCACGCTGCGGAAAAAGACCGTCCGCTCAGGGGTCCTCGTCGGCTTCAACAGCATAATCATAAACTCCCTGGGCTTTATAAGGACGATCATACTGGCGCGCCTGCTGGCCCCGGAGGTATTCGGCCTTATGAGCATCTGCCTGATAGTAGTAAAAGCGGCCGAGATATTTACGGAGACAGGCTTCGGGGCGGCGCTCATCCATCGCAAGGACAATTTCGAGGCGTCGAGAGACACGGCTTTTACAATGTCGTTTATAAGAGGGTGCGTGCTGGCTATTTCCGTCTTTTTTCTCTCTCCTCTCATCGCGGCATATTACGACAACCTCCTTCTCGAAGACCTAATCAAGGTAACTGCGCTGATACTCTTTTTCCACGGGACACAGAATATAAACATCATAGCCTTCCAGAAGGAGCTCGACTTCAGGAGAATAGCTGTTCTCGAGCAGGCCAGGGCGGCCTCCGCGTTCATTATACTGGTGGGGCTTGCCTATTACCTCGGGAACATCTGGTCGCTCGTTATCGGATATGTCGCGGTGGCGGCTGTAGATTCCATCCTGACTTACGCCATCATACCCGGGCGCCCCGGAATAAGGTTCAACTTGCCGGTTGCGCGGGAGCTCTTCGCCTACGGCAAATACATAACCGGGCTTTCGATAGTAGTCTTCCTGGCCGCCGAACTGGACAACCTGATAATAGGCAAGGTGCTCGGCATGGAGATGCTCGGTTTCTATGTGATCGCGTTCACGCTCGCCAATCTGCCGACCACGCATATCTCCAAGGTCACTTCCAGGGTCATGTTCCCGTCGTACAGCAAGCTGCAGGACGACCCCCATGCGCTCCGCGAAGCATACCTCAAGGTGCTCAAGCTCGTCGCGAGCATATCCATACCGGCCGGCGCGGGGCTGGCCGTGCTGTCATTGGAGATAGTGAGCGTGCTATACGGGGAGCGGTGGGCATATTCGGCCGGCCCGCTCCGCATATTGTGCGTCTACGGCTGCATAATGGCGATAATGTCGCTGAACGGGTATATCTTCAACGCGATCGGGAAGCCGAGCATCCCATTTTACTTCAACGCGGCGCGGCTTGTCCTTATCACTTTTTTGATCTACCCCTTGACGGCCTGGCTAGGGCTGTACGGCGCCGCCATAGCCGTTACCCTTCCGCTTGCGCTCCAGTTCGGTGCCATTACATTCGTTTTTGCCAGGACGCTCGGCCTCGAGGTCATGAAGATATTTAAGATACTGTCCAACGTACTTTTTTCAACGCTCGTCATGATACTGGTCCTGTTGCTCTACAGGAGGATTATTCACGATGCCGACATATATACCCTGGCCCTCGGGATCGCGATAGGTATCTGCACCTACGCGGCGCTGAACGCGAGGGACCTGAGGAATCTTTTCAGAGGGAGATTCCTCAATTCCTGAGGAGAGGGGCCGATGGCGAGGAAGAACATACTATACGTGGAGAGCAGCTCCGACGGGACCGTGGGCGGGTCGCATTTCTGCCTGCTTGACATAATTAAGCGGCTGGACAGGACCGCCTACAACCCGACAGTGGTATTTTACAACGACAACATGCTCGTGCCTGAATTCCGCGAAGCGGGGTGCAAGGTGATAATATTGAAGAAGCGGCGCGCCCTGAACCTCCTTTCGAGGCGGAGTAAGGACGCTCGCGATTCTCTTTCCGGTCTCGCATCCGGGCCCTTACTGGTTATCCAGAAAGCGCTCAATTACATGATAACTTTCATCTTGCCCGCCCTGTCGAGCTGGAAGGTCATCGTAAGAGAGCGGGCCGACCTTGTGCACCTCAATAACACGCTCGTGCTTTCAGAGCATTGGATCCTGGCTTCACTTTTTACAAAGGCGAGGATCATAGCCCACGAAAGGGGTATAAACACCTTTTTCCCTCCACTGACCAGGTCCTGGGGCAGGTTTTTAAGGGCCGTCATCTGCATATCCGGGGCCGTACTCGCCAATCTCAAGAAGCATGGCTTTCCGCAGACTCAGCTCAGGATGATATACGACGGGCTCGACCCGTATGCATTCAGCGCCAGGGTGAGCCGCGGCAGACAGGAAGTCCTGTCCGAATTCGGGATCGGGCCTGGTTCCCTGGTAATAGGGATTATCGGGAACATAAAGGAATGGAAGGGGCAGAAGACTGTAATCCTCGCCATGAAAACGGTTCTCAAAAAATATCCGGACGCCAGATGCCTCATCATAGGCGGATTATCCGACCGCGCAAGCGACAGCGCGTATTATGAAAGCCTGCTGCGGACCGTACGGGAGGAGGGTCTGGGCTCGAGCGTGGTCTTTACGGGCCAGCGGAGCGACGTGGCTTCCATCGTAAATGCGCTAGACCTCGTCGTCCACGCCTCGATAGAGCCCGAGCCGTTTGGGAGGGTAAACCTCGAAGGCATGGCGCTTTCCAAGCCGGTCATATCCACTACGCTCGGCGCCGGACCTGAGATAATCGTGCACGGTCTAACCGGCTATACAGTGCCCCCGGGCGAGCCTGAGCCGCTGGCACAATCGATTTTATCACTACTCGGCTCCCCGGAGCAGGCGGCCCGTATGGGCAGGGCCGGGAGGGAAAGACTTATGGAGAAATTCCATATTTCGGGGAACATCAGGGGGATTGAGGCGATATACAGAGAGGTCCTGGCCTGAGATTATGCGGCTTTTGCGGCACCCATTAGAATTCAAATAGATTCCATGAAACTGGCTTTTATAGGATACCTGTCGATATTGGCCGTCGAGTACTTCGGCCTGGGCAATCACCTTCCGGCCTTGAAGCACCTGCATTATTCGCTTATCGTCTCGGCAATGGTTTTTGTATACCTCTTCATCAAGGGCGGGAACAGGGGCGTTCAGGACTTTTTTGAGAAGGGCCAGACCCGGCTTTTCCTCGTCTTTATGAGCTTAACCCTTTTCTCTGTCTTTTACGGCCTGGTAAGACTGTACGGTTTCAATAATCTGAAGGCCCAGATCGGATATTTCATGCTCTTCGCGTCCGGCTATTTCCTTGTCAGGGAGCAGAAGCGGCTGGAAGCGCTGGGCCTGTTCCTGCTTTCAATCCACCTTTGCCTTGTTCTCATAAACTTCAAAAACTTTTTTTCCGAGACGAGGACGGAAAGCTTTAACGCCGGCTATTTCCTGGGGGATGGCAATGATTTCGGCTGGGGCCTCAATATCGTCCTCCCGTTCGCGGTCTACGCTATAGTAAAAAATACCAGCATTCTGAAAAAGGGGTTTTTCTTCCTTTGCTCGGCTGTCATATCGGTCGGAATATTCGGGACCCTGTCGAGAGGGGCCACTCTCGCTTTTTCGATCTCCATCCTCTATTTAATACTGAAATCGAAAAACAGAGCTTTAGGCGTGGCCGCCAGCGTATTCATCGCCGCGGGGGTCTTTTTCTTCGCTCCTCCCAAGTACTTTGAAAGAATGGAAACAATCGTCCAGTATTCCTCGGACAGCTCGGCCATGGGCAGGATAGGCGCATGGAAGGCGGCCATCAACATGGCTTCCGAGAACCCGCTTGGCGTAGGCGCCGGGAGTTTCAACTCCGCATATGGACGTTTCTACAGGCCCGCCGAGGCGATTTCGAACAGGTGGATTTCCGCTCACAGCATCTACTTCGTCGTGCTCGGCGAATATGGTTTCCCGGGCCTTATACTGATCGTCTCTATCATCATCATAAACATACGCCAGAACGGCAGGTCAGCCTCGATACTCAAGGGGGACCAATCGCTCGGCATGAACTATTATTGGCCGGTATGCCTTAACATGAGTATAATAGCGTACTCTGTCGGGGGGTTCTTCCTCGGAGGGATAAACTACCCGCATATCTACATACTTTCGGCATTGACCCTCGGCACGAGCCATGTCATAAATGCGAGGACTGCATTAAAGGGGGCCGCTCAACCAGCTGTCGAGCCGGGTCGAACCGGCATAAAGCCCTTTAAGGACAGACAGCGCAGAGCGCCGTCTTATCGACACGCCTGAGCGCGATTCCGGGTTCTTGCTGGTCGGGCCGCGGCATAAGACACCTGACTGCGTGAACTATAAAAATGAGCATAAAAACGAAGATAATGAAAAAGGAAAACCTGTTCTACGCCTTTTTGAACAGGACATATTATTTCATGAAAGGGGCTCGCATGCCGCTGCCTCTTTTCCTTTACAGGGCCATGTACGCCGCCTTAAGGATGTGCTCTGCCGCGCTCTGGTGGCTAGCGAAGGTCCTCTGGCTCGAACCGGTCTTCCGCTCGCAATGCGAGGAATGCGGCAGGAACCTGCAAATGGGGCATTTCCTGCCATATCTTCTCGGGAGCGGCGCTATCCGGCTCGGCGACAATAACCGCCTTAACGGGAAGGTCAACATTTACTTCTCAAACAGGTATTTTGAACGACCCGATCTCAAGATCGGCAGCAATTGCTCGCTTGGACACCTTTTAAACCTGAACATAGCGCAAAGCATCGCCATAGGCGACAACGTAAGGATCGGCAGCCTTGTCTCAATTACCGACTCGGACGGACATCCCGTCGACAAGGTCGCACGCCGCACGCAGCCTTTCCCAAAGGAGGCGATAAGGCCTATCATCATCGGGAACGACGTGTGGATCGGACGCTCGGTCACCATCCTTAAGGGCGTGGTGATAGGCGACGGGGCCATAATCGGCGCAGGCTCGGTCGTGACCAGGGATATTCCCCCGGACTGCATCGCGGGCGGCAATCCTGCCAGGGAGATCAGAAAGCTGAACCAATAGCCAGGCGCACCGGGAGCTCGAATGAACAAACCAAAGAAAGAACATGTAAAAAGCGTAAAGACCTTCCTGTCCGGCAGGCAGATCCATGACCAATGGAGGGCGCACTTCAGAAATAGCGAAAACGAGCGCTTCTACGAGCTGGTCTTTGACAGGCTCGCTGAAATCCTGCCAAAGGGGAAGGATGCGGTCATTCTGGATGCGGGCTGCGGCTCCTGCGCGCACACGGTCCGCCTGGCAAGGCGAGGTTTTTCGGTATGCGCGGTCGATTTTTCAGATGCCGCGCTCAAGATGGCGAGAAAGCACCTTTGGGACCTTGACGCAGGCCGCAGGATCAAGCTCTGCCAGGAGGACCTGCTTTCGATGTCGTTTGAAGACGGCAGATTCGACTCGGCATTATGCTGGGGTGTGCTGATGCACATACCCGAGGTAGAAAAGGCGATTGCCGAGCTTTCGCGAGTCGTTAAAAAGGGCGGGCTCATCATAATAAGCGAGGGCAACATGCATTCCCTTCAATCACTCGCCCTCGGGTGGCTGAAGAAGCTGGCCAAAAAGGAACGCTGCGAAATAAGCAGGCGCAAGAGCGGAATGGAACACTGGAGCTCGGGGGAGAAGGGCCAGATGCTTACGAGGCATGCAGATTGCGCATGGCTCGTTTCGGAATTCAAAAGGAACGGATGCGCCCTGGAGAGCCGTTGCGCAGGCCAGTTCACAGAACTCTATAACAGGTTCGAATCAAGGCCTGTAAGACGGCTGATACACGGCTTCAACAACGTATGGTTCCGCCGGATAAAGGCCCCAGGCCCGGCCTTCGGGAACCTCTTTGTCTTCAGAAAAGAGCAGTAGCTTCTCACGTAACGCCTCAACAGAAAACACCCCTGCCAGCTGCGTGCAGAATACGAAAAGTAAAATAAACCTGCTGATCTTAAATTCGTCTCTTCATTACGGCGGCTCTGAGACGGTAATCGCGAATCTTTGCAGACACCTTGACAGGGGGCTTTTCAATGTTTCCGCGAGTTTCCTCAAATTCAAGGGTAAGGTCGGTGAGGAGCTTGAATGCGACGGATACGAGGTCATAGGACCGACAGCTCCGAAGAGGTCCATTTCAAGGTATATGACCTTCTACGACCTCTTGCGGACCATCCGCAGAAAGAAGGTCGACATAGTCCACAGCCATTGCACCCATTCCCTGATGGACTCCTCGATCTGCAGGCTACTCTGTCCTGGCATTAAGACCGCGCATACTTTCCATTTCGGCAACTACCCGTTCTATAACAAGAAATATATGCGCTTTGAAAAATTCTTCAGCCGCGGAACAGACTCCCTGGTTGCGGTCGCGGACTTCCAGAGGGAACGGTTAAGGGAGGCCTACGGCATTCAGGATGCGCGCATCAGGACCATATGGAACGGGGTCGCGCCGGTACCACCCGGCCGTATAGACATCCCATTTCCTCCGGGCAGCCTGATAATCGGCAGCATAGGGAACCTTATCGAGCAGAAGGGCTATATCGAGCTCCTCCAGGTCGCGCTCTGCCTCAAGAAAGCCGGGGCAAGGGCGAAGTTTGTCGTGATTGGCGGCGGGCCGATGCACGAATCTCTTATTGCAGAACGAGGCCGGCTCCAGCTCGCGGACACGGTCCACTTCCAAGGCTATCTTGAGAACGCCGCGTCGCGGGCCCTTCCGTCATTCGATATCTTTTTCATGCCTTCCCGCTGGGAGGCGATGCCTGTAGCGCTCCTCGAGGCGATGTGCGCCGGAAAACCCATCGTGGCGACCGATGTCAGCGACAACCCGAGGATAATCGAGCACGGCCGCACGGGCCTGCTCGTGAAAAAAGGCGCCCCACTCGAAATGCAAAGCGCGCTTGAGAGGCTCATAGGGGAACCGGCGCTCCGGCAGAAGATGGGCGCGGAGGCCAGAAAGGATTACGAGCGCCGGTTCACAGTTTCCAGGATGATACGCTCTTACGAGGAGCTGTACATGTCCCTGATGGATTCTCGGGGCAGCGCTCGCGCAAGGGGTTGAGCGCCATGCCCGAGCCAGTCCGCGCCTTTATCAGCTTCATAGTCCCGGCCTTGAACGAGGAGAGGAACATCGGCAGGTCCATCGACTCTATCGAGGGCTGTCTTAAGCCCGGCGGGAAGCTCACTGCCGTATCGGATTACGAAATTATCGTGGTCGACAACGGGTCTACCGACCGGACCCGCGAGATATGCCTTGCGAAGGGGGCCAGGTTCCTTTCCCATCCAGGGCTCACGGTCGGAGCGCTAAGGAATACCGGCGCAGAAGCGGCGAAGGGAGAGGTGCTTGTCTTTATCGATGCAGACGTGTCCCTGACGCCAGGCTGGTCGTCGAGGCTTCCGGCACTAATCAGGTTTCTGGAAGAAAAGCCGCTTACGGTCACAGGTTCACGCGTCAAATCTGACGATTCCGCCTCATATTCGATAAGACAATGGTTTTCCATCGGGAAAGGTGCGGCCCAGGCGAACTATATCAACAGCGGACACATGATAATCAGAAAGGACGTATTCACGTCTTTGGGCGGGTTCAACCAGGCCCTAGTCTCGGGCGAAGATTCGGAGCTCTGCCAGAGGGCAGCCCATTCGGGAATTTCGATAACCCCTCTCGACGGGCTTGATGCGATTCACAACGAGGCGCCAGCGAGCCTGTTTGAGTTCTTCAAAAGAGAGCGCTGGCACGGGTACGGGGACTACCAGAGCTTCAGTAATTTCAGGAAATCCAGGCCGGCGATGATGGCGGCCCTGAACGTGCTCGCAATTCTTTCCCTCTCGACGATTTTCCTCATCTACATGGAACCGAGCGCGCTCATAGTCTATTTTTTCATACTAACCGGCCTCTCCGCATTATCTGGGCTTCACAGGAACAAGTTCCGGATCGACCGTAAATTCCCGGTCTTTATATACATGTACATGGTCTATATAACCGCGCGTAGCCTGTCCCTGTTTGATTTCCTGCTCGGGTTGAGCCCAGGGCGCTGGAGATGAACGGGATAGCGGCTCTCTGAGATGACCAGGCACATACTGCATCTGATAGACACCAGTACGCTCTCCGGCCCTGGTAAGACCATTTATAACTCATGCAGGTTTGAGGACGGGTCCAGGTATGTCAAATCCGTTTCCGTTTTCACGAGCGGCGCGGTAAACGACTACGTCTCCTTTCTGAGGAAATCCGGCATAACCGCGATAGAACTGGCAGAAAACAGGGCGAACCTCCCGAAGCTATTTACATACATACCCGCTGCGCTCGAGTTGAGGAGGATCATAAGGGAGAGGAACGTCGACCTTCTACACGCCCACGGCTACAAGGCCGATATACTGGGTCTCCTTGCAAGCCGTATGAGCGGCATAAAAATAGTTACCACCCTCCACGGCTACATCGAGAATACCAGGAGCGCGGCCGTTTACAACCGCCTCTCCCTGGAGGCGGCTAAAAGGATGGACGCCCTCATAGCCGTATCCCGGGCCATGAGGGACCGGCTACTTGAAAAGGGCGTGCCCGACTCGAAGATAAGCGTAATCCACAACGCGATAGTCTCAGGGGATTATCCGAGGCTTGCCAAATCGGAAGGCCTCATCCGGGAATACGGGATTGACGGCATCTTCCCTGTCATAGGTTCCATAGGCCGCATAAGCCCGGAGAAAGGCCAGCGCGTCCTCTGCGATGCGTTCAGGAAGATAATCACAGTTTTTCCCAACGCCCGCTTGCTCCTCATAGGCGACGGCCCCGATGCCGCGCTGCTTAAAGGTGAATTCCCGGACCTGGACGGCAGGCTCGTAATCACCGGGCACGTAAAAAATATAAAGGAATACATAAGCGTCCTGGACCTCCATGTGCTTGCAAGCTATACCGAAGGGCTGCCTAACGTTGTGCTTGAGACCTCGTGCATGGGCAAGGCAAACGTTGCCACTGACGTAGGTGGGACTTCAGAATGCCTCATCAACGGCAAAACGGGCATCCTTGTCAGGCCGGGAGAAAGCGCCGCGCTCGCGGAGGCCGCACTCAAAGTGCTCAAGGACCCTCGCATGCGCTCTGAATTCGAAAAAAACGCCTTTGAGTTCATCCGGAAGGAGTTTGATTTCACAAGGCGGGTGGAAAAGATGCACTCGCTTTACGACAGGGTCTTTTCAGGGGGCAATGCCTGCGCCCTGCCGCGGCAGGGCGGAACGGGTTCAATATCTGGAAAGCATGAGGCGCAGGTTTAAGGGGCTTGACGGGCGCCTTTCACCGATATAGCTTGTGCTCAGGATGATGTCGTCGTAATACATCGCCTGGTCCTGGGGGGCGCCTGAATTAAGGTAATGCGAGAGCATCACGAAGTTTATCCCGAATGCCGTATTGGTGCCGAAATCCCCTTCCTTCGGCACTCTGTAGAGGACCTGGTCGTAATAGGATATCTTCTGGCCGTCTATCCACATCTCGAAGACTCCCGTGGGCTGGGAGCCGGCGTTCAAGCTGATGTGGATTTCCATGGTGTACCATCTACCAGTCTCGATCGTGTAGCGATTTGAAACGGAGTAACCCGAGATATTGGGAGAAAGAGGAAACCACTGCCCGGTTGCCGCTTTCTTGTTATTGCCTTCCACGTTGAAATACCCCGAGCTACCCGAGTTCCCGGCGTGCAGGGTGATATAGTTGGCCACCCAGGGGTTGCAGCAGACATTATCATGCCTCACGTCGTCCTGAGTGCCGATTATGACTATCTTGTTGTTCCCCGCGCTGAAGTCGTACCCAGGGCTGTACCTGAGCTTGAATTGTATGTAGATGTCCTGATAGCTGCTGTTATTGGAATCGAGGGACTCAGGACTGTCACCGAAGAGCATGGTCGCATACGACCCGTTCTGCCCGGCTTCGAACCTGTGCATGAGCGCATAGCTGCCGCTTGCTTTCTCGGCGCCCTGGATGGAATAGCTTGGGTTCCCGTAGATGCTGCCGTAGCTGCTTCCTGAAAAACCGGGGACGCTTTCTCCTGACTCGAAACCCTCGAAATGGAATATGGCGCCGTTAGCGTGCGTGCAGAATGCAAGAACGATGAAAAGAAAGGTTAAAATCGGTGGTAATTTCATTCTCATGGCGCCAATCTGATGTTCCTGGGCGGGGAGGGCACCCCTATCGGGCCTATGTAGTGGTCTGCTATCACTATCTCATCGAATTGCATGTACATGTCGTTCTGGGCAGTCCCGTTCCTGTACCCGAATGTGATATAGCTTACCTCCGAGTCACCGGCGTTGAACGGATTGAGGTCAAGCACAAGCGTCCCGTTATGCCATACCTGCACCCTGCCGCTAGACGGAGACGCCAAGTTCCTGTAGCTCCTCAGCTCTATGCAGTGCCATCTGCCGTCATTCCGTATGTCCACTCCGGTATCGTGCCACTGGTCGAGTGTGTAGATGAGCGCTTTTAAACTGGCGACGCTCTCGCTCTCTGAATTCAAATTGAGGAACATCCTCCCCCCGGCATTGTAGTTCTCTGCATCCACCTCGAGTATCAGGGACTTGTAATAGACATTGTCCGTCGCGAACTTCCACGAAGGCTCGAATTTGACATAGTACCTGATGTAGACGTTGTCACGGGACGGCATCATCGAAAGGTCGACGTTAAACCCGCAGTACTGCTGGGAGGCGCCCTGCGGTATCATGCACCGGAAGGCGTAATTTCCGCCTCCGGAGAGGTCCGAGGCCACAATGGAGTTCCTCGACGGGTTATGCTCGTAGCCGACCTGCGATGTGTCGCCTGTTTCGAAATCGATCGCGTACTCGAATGCCGGCGTCTCATCCGGCCATGCCGATGCGAGAAGCAGTAACAGTGCGGAGAAAATGAGGGTTTTGACTTTCAAATCGCGCCTCCTTGGGCCGGCTCGGCTTTTTTGCCAAATGAGATTTAAGAAGATGCCTGATGACCTCTGCTACTCGGCCGCAATGACCAATTCATCGGAAAAATTGCTTTCGAGCCCTTCGGTATCATAGATCGTTACCGCGACATACATGTCGGAGTCCGAGGGAATATCCTCGATGGTCAGGCTGGTCGCCCCCCCTACATCGACAATGGTATTGTAATTCCCGGACTCCGCTCCGTAATGGACCCTGTATCCGCCTATTTCCTCGTTGCTCAAGGCCGTCCCGTTTTGACGGGTATCCGGCGGGTCCCAGGCCACATCGACGGACCTGAACGGCTCTTCTCCGCTGCCAGCCGACCCGCCGCCTTCGCCGCCCCCTCCTCCGCAGCCCAAAACGAGGAAGAGGAGCAAGAGGAGCGGGCAGGCTTTTATCATGAATTTAAGAACCTTCATACATTCACCTTTTGACCTTTTTATAGCATTTCCGGCGTTTTTGTTCAGTAATTTTTGTCACATGGAATTGTCCCTGAGGCTCGATTGAAAACATGATAACCATGCCGTTCATATTAACGGCCATTAGCGCAGCCGTGTGCGCCGGGCTGGGCGTTTTCACCCTTTTGAGAAACCCGCGCCACCTGGCCAACATCGGGTTCGCTTCGGGCATGGCCTGCCTTGCAGTAATCGAGGCCGGGAGCGCAATCGCGCACCTGTCCACGGGTTGGGGCTGGTATGCCGGCACGAGGCTTAATATCATAGGCCAGGCCATGCTCCCGGCGTCCTGGCTCCTTTTTTCATTGGTATTCGCGAGGGCTAACCACAGGGAAATCCTCTCCAAATGGATATCGGCTCTTATTCTGTTAACTTTAGTATCCGCGGTCTTTGCCTATCTCGCAGGCTCTCCGGGCTTCATAGAGTATCTCCCGCCGGAACCCGACCGCGCACCTGCCCTTTTTTCCGCGCCGTTGTACTCTCTCGGTCCCGCGGGCAAATACTTATATATCTTCATGCTCCTCGGGCTTGTGCTTAATCTCGTGCACCTTGAGAACACGCTTAAGTCCTCGTCCGGGCAGAAGAGATGGCAGATAAAATACATAATTTTCGGCGTGGGCGGGACGTTGGCGTTCTATGTATTTCTTTCGAGCCAGGCGCTCCTTTTTTCGGCCATAAACGCGGAGATGCTGGTTCTGGCCTCGGTCATAACCCTCATAACCGTTTCCATGACCGCTGTCTTCATAGTGAGGCACAGGCAGCTCGAAGTCGACATATTCGTGTCGAGGTACGTGGTATACGGCTCATTCACCGTCCTCGTCGTAGGCCTGTACCTTATCGGCATGGGTGTCGTAATAAGGGTTATACGCCACCTGGACATCCCGCTCGGCTTTTTCTTCACCGCGCTCTTCGTCTTCGTGTCGCTCCTCTTCCTTGCGCTCCTCCTTTTCACGTCCTTTCTGAGGAGAAAGGTCCAGCTCTTCATAAACAGGCATTTTTACAGCCACAAATACGAGTTCCGGGACAAGTGGATGGAGACCATCGAGAAAATCAGCTCGAAAAGGAGCATCGGCGAGATAACATCCACGCTTACCGAGCTCATATCAGAGACGACCGGCGCCAGGGGCGTGCATCTCTGGCTTCTCGACCCTGTCACCGGCAGATATGTGAATACCGCGCCCGGCCAGGAAAAGGGCCCGGGGCAGATAGGGAACGCCCACCCCATCCCGGTGCGCATAAAAACCGATAAAGACCCCTTCTTTTTATCCGAAATACCTGATATGGGCCCTAGCCTCGCTGCCTGGCCCGAGGCGGTCCTTTGCGCGCCGCTTGTCGCTGACGAAGAGCCGGTCGGGTTCGCCCTCCTGGGGAGCGATATCTCAGGGGAAAAGTACCGTCAGGACGACTTCGACATATTAAAGGCCATGACCACGCAGGCGGCGGTCCAGATAAAGAACATACGTCTCGACCAGGACGTCATGGGCCTTAAGGCGATGGAGGGGTTCAGCAAGGCATCGGCTTTCATAATGCACGACCTTAAAAACCTCACGAACACCCTTTCCCTGGTCAGCCAGAACGCCAGGCACAACATGAACGACCCCTCGTTCCAGAAGGACGCGATCAACACCATAGACGCCACTGTCGGCAGGATGAAGACCGTCATAGAGCGGCTCTCGGCCTCCAGCGAAGGTCTGGTAATAAGGCCGAGGGAAACTGACCTGCGGACCGTCGTAAACGGCGCCATCGGGAAGCTCGCCCTCACGGAGAAGAAAGACGTCGGATTGAGCATCAGTCTCGATAGAGCGCCTGTCGTTACGATTGACCCGGAAGTAATGGAAATGGTATTCCTGAACCTCCTCTCGAACGCGTTTGACTCGATAGAAGGCAGCGGCGAGGTCTCCGTAAGCTCCGAGCCCGTAAAGGGCGGCGTACTCATAACGGTCTCTGATACGGGGAGCGGCATGCGGCCGGAGTTCGTAAGGGAATCCCTCTTCAGGCCGTTCATGACGACGAAAAGGAACGGTTTCGGAATAGGCCTGTACCAGTGCAAGAACATAATCGAGGCCCACGGCGGGACCGTCGACGTGGAGAGCGCCCCTGGCGCGGGTACCGCCTTCAGGATACTCTTCCCGGGCGGGACTGAAGCGCGGACGCTGGCCTGAGGCTTTTTTATTGAAATGGGAAATCCGAGATTACTGATAATAGACGATGACGAGCACATCCGGACCCAGATGAAATGGGCCCTTGTGCAGGACTACGACGTATGCCTCGCAAGGGACGGCGAGCAGGCGATGGAGGCCCTCCAGGGCGGGACATTCCCGCTCATATTGCTGGACCTGGGCCTTCCCCCGGACCCCGAGGGAACCTCCGAGGGGCTCCGCCTTCTCGGAAGCATACTGGGCCAGGACCCGGCTTCGAAGGTCATAGTGCTCACCGGCAACCCCGACCGCTCTGCCGCGCTCTCCGCAGTGTCCCTGGGCGCGCACGATTTCTTCACGAAGCCCATAGACCTCGAGGAGCTCAAGCACACCCTCAGGCGGGCCCATTACGTACACACCCTTGAGGCCGAATACAAGACCCTCCAGGCGCAGCCCGCGGCCCATGTTTTCGGCGGGGTCACCGGGACGAGCGGCAGGATGCAGGAGATATTCTCGACCATAAGAAAAGTAGCCGACAAGGACGTCCCCGTGCTCATTACGGGAGAGAGCGGCACCGGAAAAGAGATCATCGCCCGCGCGATACACAGCCACAGCTCGCGCTTGAAAATGCCGTTTGTGGCCATAAACTGCGGCGCCATACCCGAAAACCTCATGGAGACCGAGCTCTTCGGCCACGAAAAGGGGGCCTTTACCGGCGCGCACGCGAAAAAGGCGGGCAGGATAGAGCTAGCTCAGGGCGGCACTCTCTTCCTGGACGAAATAGGAGAATTGCCGCTCCAGCTCCAGGTGAAGCTCCTGCGCTTCCTGCAGGACCACAGCATAGAGAAGGTCGGCGGGGGCGAGCCCGTTCAAGTGGACCTGCGGGTCATAGCGGCCACGAACAGGGACCTTACGGCCCTCATAAAGGAAGGCCGGTTCAGGGAAGACCTCTACTACAGGCTCGCGGTAGTCTCCATCGAGGTCCCGCCGCTCAGGGAACGCGGCGAGGACATGGTGCTCCTTGCAAGGACGTTCCTTGGGAAGTATTCGGAACCGTCCTCGGCTGAGCCGAAACTCCTCAGCAGGGACGCCCTGGACGCCATCCTCGCGTATGACTGGCCGGGAAACGTGAGGGAGATGGAGAACAGGGTGCGGAGGGCTCTTGCGCTCTCTGAGGGTCCGGTCGTGACTTCCTCTGACCTCGGGTTTGCGGAAAAGGAGCAGCCGCAGACCCTCGATTTGAGGAAAGCCAGGGAAAACCTCGATGTAAAGCTCATCTGCACCGCCATTTCCATGCACAACGGCAATATAAGCAAGGCGGCAGAGGAGCTTGGCCTCAGCAGGCCCACCCTCCACCAGCTTGTAAAGAAATACAATATTACTACGAAGCTTGAAAGGAGCAATTGATGTCGCGAAATTTCACGAAGCTCGCAGGCTTGATAAAAGACAAGAAGGCCCGCGTAGGGATTATCGGGCTGGGCTATGTGGGGCTGCCGATAGTGCTCCGTTTCTGCGACGTGGGGTACAGGGTCACCGGCTTCGACGTCGACCCTGAAAAGGTCCGGCTTTTGAGAAAAGGCAAGTCTTATATAAAGCATCTCCCTTCGGGCCTCATATCCAGGCTGGTAAAGGGCAGAAATCCCTCTTTCAAGGCCACGACCGACATGTCGGAGCTTGCCGGGATGGACGCCGTCATAATATGCGTGCCCACCCCGCTCTCTGACAAGCGCGAGCCCGACCTCTCTTATGTAGAATCCACGGGCGCCGAAATAGCCAAACATCTCAGGCCGGGCCAGCTCGTCTCCCTCGAATCTACTACCTATCCCGGGACGACCAGCGAACTCCTCCTTCCCATGCTCGAGGCGGGCGGGCTACGGGCGGGCAAGGACTTTTTCCTCGTCTTTTCGCCCGAAAGGGAGGACCCCGGCAGGGTGGACTTCACCATAAAGACCACCCCCAAGATAGTCGGCGGCATAACCGCGAAATGCTCTGAGCTCGGCTCTGCCCTGTACTCCAAGATTGTCGACAGGGTTGTGCCCGTCTCCTCCACCCAGGTCGCTGAGATGACCAAGCTCCTCGAGAACATCTACAGGAGCGTCAATATCGCTATGGTGAACGAATTGAAGATGCTCTGCCACAGGATGGATATAAACATCTGGGAGGTAATCGAGGCTTCCAAGACCAAGCCCTTCGGCTTCCAGGCCTTTTACCCTGGCCCGGGCCTGGGCGGGCACTGCATACCCATAGACCCCTTTTATCTTACCTGGAAGGCCAGGGAGTACGACTTCTCGACCCGGTTCATAGAGCTTGCCGGGGAGATCAACTCCAACATGCCCTACTACGTAGTCACTAGGGTAATGGAGGCGCTCAACGAGCGAGGAAAGAGCCTCAAGGGGTCGAAACTCCTGGTCCTCGGCATCGCATACAAGAAGGACGTGGACGACCTGAGGGAGTCGCCGTCTTTAGAGCTCATCAGGATACTCAGGGAGAAAGGGGCGGAGGTCGACTATAACGACCCGTACCTCCCGCTGGCGGTCAGCCACAGAAGGCACTTCAGGATGCGTTCGACCCCGCTTACGGAGGCGAATATCGGCAAGTACGACTGCGTGCTCATAGCGACCGACCATTCGTGCTACGATTACAGGTGGATAGCGAAAAAGAGCCGGCTCGTGGTGGACACGAGGAACGCTATGGCCGGACTTAAGAGGCGGAATATAATAAAGGCCTAGCAGGTGTTGAAAACACCTGACAAGCAATCCACGATGGATTGCCAAATTGCGAAGACTAATCCAAGTCAGGCGATTTGTGAGGCCTGGACGGATTCATTCCGGCCAGGCCGTGGTTGAAAAAGTCCAGGAAGGACTTTTTCGAAATCCTGATAGGCATGGAAGGGGGCTTTGATGCTCAGGTTCATGGTAACAGGCGGCGCGGGCTTCATAGGCTCGAACCTCTCGGAGACGCTCCTCGATAAGGGCCATTCCGTAACCGTATTCGATAACCTCGCGACCGGCAGGGAGGAAAACCTCTCCGGCATCATGGGCCGGCTGGATTTCATACGGGGGGACATACGCGATATGGCGGCGCTTGAGGCAGCCATGAAGGGTATGGATTACGTTATCCACCTTGCGGCCCTCGGCTCCGTGCCCCGTTCCATAGAGGACCCGGCGACCACGCACGAGGTGAACGCCACGGGGACGCTCAATGTCCTTAACGCCGCGAGGGCGGCGAAGGTCAAACGGGTCGTATGCGCCTCTTCCTCCTCGGTTTACGGCGATACCGCCGTGCTCCCGAAGGAGGAACAGATGGCCCCCTCGCCCCTTTCGCCCTATGCCGTCTCGAAGATAACCGGCGAGTACTACTGCAAGGCTTTCCACAGGGTATACGGGCTCGAGACCGTGGCCCTGAGGTACTTCAACGTATACGGCAGGAGGCAGGATCCGAATTCGCAGTACGCAGCCGTTATACCGAGGTTCGTGGACGCGATGCTCCGCGGCAAAAGCCCGGTAATCTACGGCGACGGCGAGCAGTCAAGGGACTTCACTTTCGTGGACGACTGCAACCAGGCCAACATAAAGGCATGCTTCGCCGGCGGCGCCGAGGGCATGCACTTCAACGTGGGCTACGGGAGCAAGGTTAGCATAAACGACCTTTTCAGGAAGATACGCGACTCGCTGGGCTCAACGGTGGAGCCAACCTACGCCCCGCCCAGGAAGGGAGACGTAAGGGACTCCCTTGCCGCCATTTCAAGGGCCAGGGAGGTCCTCGGGTATGAGCCGGAAAACGGCATAGACGAAGGCATAAGGAAGACGGTCCGGTGGTATCTTGAGAGCTACGGAAAGCTTACGGGTGAGAGGTGACACGCCCTGCGTGCCGGAGAGGGTCAGCTCTTTTTCCTTCTGAGGCGGCCGTGCAGATAGGCTCCGACAAGTCCGCTCCCGAGGAGTATGAGGGTGCCTGGCTCCGGGACCCTCCTGGATTCAGCGTCATGTGAAAATTTGGCGAACATTGTAATGTCCACGTCATCGCCGGTTTTTTTCACCTTGCTGTTATAAAAGTCGAAATGTATAACATACTCAGGGTCCAGAAGCCTCGTGTCTATAGAGAACGCCGCGTAGTACATTTCGCCGTCCAGGTAAGTCTTGAATCCGTCCATGGCCCTGTACATAGTGTCATATACCTGAGTCATTTCATCTTCATTGAAATAGAACCCATACTCGTAGAAGTAGGTCGGAAAGACCTCGTGTTGTTCCAGGTCTCCGGTGTCCCAATCGTTTGTCTCAGCCAGGTTCAGATATGTTTCGTCAATTGGCGGGGTACCGTATGTCATATCCGATGTGACGTTTATGGTGGTTCCGTTTATTGTGAACGAGCCCAGGCTCGCACCCTCATCGGAATACTCGAGTGACGGCAGTACGGCTATAGAAAGGTAAAACGAATCCGAAATATCATTATATCTGCTCGGATTGAGATATGCATACAATGTGAAAACATCGTCGTTTGCTACGATGGTCTTTGTGCTGTAATCGTAGCTGCCTCCCTCGATATCGAGCTGAAGGGCCGGAAGGGCCCGGCTCGTGGAAGGCGTCAGCGCCACAACCGAAGCGGCCAGCACGGCTAATACTATATACTTGAGCTTGGCGAACATGTGTATTGGCTCCATTTCAGGACTTATGATGTCATTACAACAAAGCAACATTTGTGCCAAGGCCATTCACGGCAAAAAAAGCTTGTGCGTTCAGGGCTTTAGTGAGTCCTTGCATCGCAATTACGAAAAGATGTAAAACAACCTGACAGGTTCGGGGCAATATCGACGTGATTGCCCAATCCTGTTCTCTTGTTTTTTCAGCAACTTAAACGTCTGCACCCTAAACGGTGTAAGGAACTTTTACAGTGAAGCCGTGCAAGGTGCCGTGAGAGCTTCGGCTAAATTTCGCCATCCAAGGAGAATTCAGATGCTATCAGCGCTCAGAGTTGTTTTCCCGCTCATCCTGGCTTTTTCGTTCCTGTCTTGCGGGCTGGGAGCTGACAGGAAATTCGAAAACCACATGCGGAAGGGAAAGGCGAGCATGGAGGCCGCAAAATACAGGGAAGCCGTCCTTGAATTCAAGAACGCCTCAAAGGCAAACCCTGATAGCGCGGAGGCGCGCTATCTTCTTGGGACGGCCCTCATGTCCTCAGGCGGGGCCCAGAACATGCAGCTCGCGTACAGGGAATTCGGCGCCGCGGCAGACCTTGACCCGGGGCTCATGGACGCGCAGCTTAAAATGGGTGAGTTCATGCTTCTTTTGCGTGATTTCGATGGCGCCAGGGAAAAGGCCCGGCTCGTCCTTGGAGCGGAACCTGAAAGGTTCGAGGCGAAGATGCTCCTTTCCGGCGCGCTGGCGGCAGGCGGCGACCATGCATCGGCGCTCTCGATACTCGACGAGCTTATCGCGTCGAGGCCTGGCGATATGAAGACGTACATGGCCGCGGCATCCATCCACATGTCAAGAAAAGACCTGAGGAGGGCCGAGGCGGTACTGAGGAGGGCAGTCGAGGCCGATTCCGGCTCCCTGGAGGCCCGCATCGCCCTGGCAGATATTTACCTCGGGCAGGGGAAGAGGGACGAGGCCCAGGCTGAGATGGAAAAGGCGGTGGAACTCAACATGGAGAGCCAGGACGCTCTTCTGGCCCTCGGCTCGTTTTACCATGCCACAGGCAGGCCGGGCGAGGCTGAAAACACCTTCAATTCCGCCATTCGTCTAAAGCCTGAAAGCCCGAAAGGCTATATCGCGCTTTCGGATTTCCTGGCCGCTTCGGGCAGGAAACCGGAAGAGGCGGCCGAGGTCCTGGAAAAAGGCATACAGAAGAGCGGCGACCTGGCCCTGAGGAAAAAGCTTTCGGCCCTGAGGATAGATACGGGCGCCCTCAAAGAGGCAGGGGAGGAGATCGAATCCATACTTGAAAAGAGCCCGAGGGACCACGAAGGGCTATTTCTAAGGGGCAAGCTCCTACTTGCCAAGCGGGATTTCCAGGGCGCGATAGGCGACCTCAAGGCCTCTTTGAAGGCAAACCCCCTCTCCGCGCAGGCCCATTTCGCTCTTGGGCTCGCGTATCAGGCGGACGGGAACGCGCAGACGGCCAAAACCGAGTTCCTCGAGGCACTCAGGATTGCACCGGGGCTTTCCGCCGCGAGGCTTGCGCTCGCCGCAGCCTATCTGGGCTCCGACGAGCTTCGCCTCGCCGCCGAGGAGGCTCAAAAAGTCCTCGCGAAGAGCCCCGACCACCCTGGTGCGAACCTCCTCATGGGGGACATTTCCTTAAAAGAGAAGAAGTATAAAGAGGCAACGGTCTTTTTCAGAAAAACCATCAAATCGGCCCCGGCGGACGCAAGGGGGCATGTCCGTCTCGGCATGGCGCTTGAGCTCCTCGGCGAGCGCAAGGCAGCGCTTGACGCTTTCGAACGCGCGTACGCGAAAGACCCGAGACTGCTGAATGTGCTATCAATGATAACCTCGATCCATATTGCCGAAAAGAACGCGGGCAAGGCCCTGGCCAGGGTCGGCTCGGAGCTTGAGAGATATCCGGACAACCCCCACTTGCACCATCTGCTTGGCCGCCTTTACATGCTCACGAAGGATTCAAGCAGAGCGGAAGACCATTTCAAGAAAACGCTCCGGCTCAAAAGCGACCTTATTGCAGTTTACCTGGACCTGGGAAGCCTGTACGCGCTCAGGGGCTCGCTGGACGAGGCTGTCAGGCAATACAATGAGGCCGTGCGTCTGGACCCGGACCTCGTCTCCGGGCACATGATGCTGGCGGTGCTCCATGAAAAAGAAGGTCGGAAAAAAGAGGCGGTCGCGAGCTATAAAAAAGCCCTGGAAATAAACCCTTCGTTCGTGCCTGCGGCAAATAACCTGGCATGGCTGTATGCCGAGGGGGAGGGGAATATCGACGTAGCCTTATCGCTGGCCGAGACGGCGAAATCGCTGGCGCCTGAAGACCCGAACGTGTCGGACACCCTGGGCTGGATATATTACAAGAAGGGGGTCTACATGAAGGCCATTTCGCTTCTCAGGGAAAGCGCGGAAAAAGAGCCGGATAATCCCGTGATCAGATATCACCTCGGCATGGCTTACCATAAGAAAGGGGATGCCGCGCTTGCTGAAAGGGAATTGAAAAAGGCCCTGGGCCTTAAAGGCGATTTTCAGGGCTCGGAAGAGGCAAGAGAGGTGCTTGGGAATCTCAAATGAACGAATGAACCGGGGTTTGTGACTATCCTGGAGAGAAAATCCCGCGAGCAATGCCCCGGAATCCCGGAAAAGCCGACAAAAAAAACCGTCCAGCAAACTGGACGGTTTTTTTATTATAGCAGGAGAGCCAGCAAAAAAACGCCGACCTCCCTTTAGACGAATTTCAGCCCGGCCCTAGCAGGCCCCCCTCCAAAGCTGGTCTTCCAGACTACGATTGCCTTTGCCTGCAGGTCAAAATCATCGACCGCGACCCTGAAGGTATCTCCCACCGGTATATCGTCCATTGCGAGGACGCCTATCCCGCGCTCGCATATGTCAACTACCTTGGCCCTTATGCTTCCCTTTTCAGCGGTGAGGACGCACTCCTTGGCCACCCTTGCCCTTATGTCCTTCCTTTTATCCCGCCCCTCGGATTTGCCTTCGAAGCCGCAGTAAGGGCACCTGGCAGAAGTTGAATACAAAGCCGTATAGAAGGCGCTTTTGCACCTGGGACAATCATGTAATTCCATTATTACCCGAGGCTGAAATTAATGCGACTTGAAGCCTGTCAGCTCCTCTTTTTTCTCATGCGGCCGTGCACATAGAAGCCTACGAGGCCGCTTCCGAGGAGTATGAGGGTGCCGGGCTCAGGCACCTTCCTTGAAGACTCCGCATCGTGCGAGAACGGGGCAAACATGGAGATATCGATGTCGCCACCCCTTTTAACCTTCGTGTTGTAAAGGTCGAAGTGGAGGACATAGTCGGAGGCAAGCCGGGTGGTGTCGATTGAGAATGAAACGTAATACATGAGGCCGTTTTCAGTGTCGATTGTCCCTGTGATAGCCCGGTCCTGGGTATTGTACCTGGCGGTAGTGTCGTTCCCGTCGAACTGGAACTCGTGCTCGTAGAAGTAGGTCGGGAAAACGCCGTGGGGCGCCAGGTCGCCTCCGTCGAAGGTGTTATAGTACTCCTCGACTGGCGGGGTCCCGTAATACATGTCAGAAGTTACATTGTAGCTTGTCCCGTTGAGGCTGAAAGACCCCAGGTCAAAGCCGGCCGGGTCATACTCGAGCGACGGCAGGACAGCGACCGAGAGATAGAACGAATCGCTCAAGAGGTTATAGTTATTTGTGCTCAGGAAGGCGTAAAGCGTGAAGGGGTCGGAGTTGGCCACTATAGTCTCTGTTGTGAAATCATAGCTCCCCCCTTCTATATCGAGCTGCAGGGCAGGGACCGCATGGCTTACGGTCGGCTTGAACCCCAGCATCAGAACGGCGGCCACGGCCAGCATGGAATATTTTATCTTGGCAAGCATGTTCTTCCCCCTTTTAGATGACTCCACGTTAGCTTTTAGTAATAAGCAACCGCCGTGCCAATCAGTCCTTTCTTCCAAAATTAAAACAATTTCAAGCCGTTACAAAAAGGAGGGCGCTTCCGCATAGGATATATGTAAAACAAGCTGACAGAAGCACGGGGCCGAGCAATGTATTTTGCAAGATTTTTTTTAAAAATTTCAAGGCCTTATACCTTGAACGCCGCAGCGGCTGTAAAGAAAGCTTACACGGACTCCAAAGTAATCTCCGCCCCTCACTCCGCATGCGCACGACAGGATGATAGCCAATCCTCTGGAATAAAACCTTTACCTGCGAGATGCTTGAGGATAAGCCCTACTCCCTCTTCGGTCGTCAGCTGGTCCGTCCGTATATGAACTTCAGGATTGTGAGGGGCCTCATATGGGTCGTCAATACCAGTGAACTGTTTTATCTCGCCCTTGCGTGCTTTCGCGTACAGGCCCTTTACGTCCCTTTCCTCGCAGACCTCGACCGGACAATCCACAAAGACCTCGATAAAGGCGCCCGCCCCGCCGGCGTGCTCTATCATCTTTCTCACCTCACTCCTCACCTCCCTATATGGCGAGATGGCCGAGACCAGGTTCGGGACCCTGTGCTTCGTAAGTAGGTGCGCTACCCAGCCTATCCTCCTGATGTTCGTATCCCTGTCCTCCTTGGTAAAACCGAGCCCCTTTGAAAGGTGCGTCCTTACGATGTCGCCGTCAAGTATCTCTATATTGGTGATGCCGTTTTCCTGAAGCTTGTGGTGAAGGAGGTTTGAAAGCGTCGTCTTGCCCGCGCCTGAAAGCCCCGTGAACCAAATCGTATAACCCCGCTGCATAAAACCTCCTCGCTTTGTTTATTTCAGATGAATGTATGCCGCTTTCGACCAGCCTTGCGCGCAACTCCCGGTGAGATCAACCGGGCTTGAAGACCATGCTTCAGACTTCCCGCTCACTGCCATACCGTCCCCATACCGTCCCATGATAAGTCTTATCGCAGAGCCAGTCCAGCTCCGTCTTCGCACCTTACTCCTTTGAAGGCCTTGCACCTCGACACCTAAGCACCCGGCTTCTTCCTGACATGAGAAAGTCTCATGTCGACGTCATAAAGCTCCGGGGCGTCGAACCTCGTCTTCATCGAGAACTCCCTCGTTACGACGAGCGCGCCACCCCTCTCAAGGTGATGCAGGAGGTTCACCAGCTGGTTCAGGTCAACCCTTTCGAGCTTGACCTCGATCCCTGCTTCGGTGTAGCCGAGTGTTTCTTTCTCTCCGGCCTGCTTTATGGATACTATCGAAGACCTTGCACCGACCGCATCAGCGGCGCGCTCTATGACGGCAATGGCCGGCTGGTCTACTTTTGCATGGGCCTTTCTCAAAGCTTCCTCTATCCCGGCCTTTTTTCCGAGATACGCGGCCTCGAGCGCCCGGAAGCTCGAAAGCTCCTCTTTTTTCAAGGCTGCCTGCCTCTTTACCGCCGAATACCTCTCTATAGAGGCAAGCGCGCCGCCCATTGCGGCCACGAGGACCAGCACCGCGAGCGCGAGAGCGGGCCTTTGCCTGAGCCGCATGACTATATCCGCCGTCCCGGTCACTCGCCGCCCTCCTTCATAGAGAGTGTGAATATTGCCCCTCCGCCGGCCTTTGCCTTGAGGTCCGTAAGGAGCACTTCCTTGAACGCGCCGTTCTTCGAGAGCGCGTCCTTAAGCCCGTTCGCCGCCTCGAACGAGGCCGCCTCCCCCTTTGCGCTTATCCTCTCCTCCCCGACATGGAGCTCGTTTATGACTATCCCCGCACCCTTCGGCGCAGTGGCGGCGAGCCTCCTCATTACCTCGGCGGGCCGCACGCCTCCGAGGACGCGGGCCTCGCCGTCAATGAGCTTCATCTTCACTTCCATCTGGTAGAGCTCGTCAGATGCGCCGCCCTCCCCGGGGAAAAGGCCCAGATACGCCGACCTGAGGGCGCTCCTGTAGGAAGCTAGCTCGTCCGATGCGGCAAGGTATCTAATATAGAGGTCCGATATTCCCAAAATCGAGATGAGAGCGCACAGGAAAAGCGTTGCCCTCAGCTTTTTTCTTGCGGCGCTTTTCTCCTTCGTGTACTCGAACTCCCCGCGCCTTAAGTCCAGGGCAGACCCCGGAAGCCGCCTCCCCCTTGCCGTTAGAGAGAGGGCGTAGATTGCCGCCATCCCCTCCATGCCTTCGGGCAGGCCTCCTTCCCGTACTTCCATATCAGGCATCGCGAGCTCACCGGGGCCGAACCCTATCGAATAGGCCCTGTCTATCGTAACCCCGCCGGAGCCCAATAGCTCGATATTGAGCCTCAGGGAATCTGTCCCGTTATAGGCATTGAGGAAAACGAGCCTACCCCCTTCTGAAACGGAAAAAAACTCGGGGGTCACAAGGGCGGCGTACCCGCCCTCCTTCGAGAGCCTTTCCATGAGGGCCGGGGCCGCAAATGCCGCGGGGCCGGCCCAGCGCGGGTCCAGGCCAAGCCCGTTGAGCTCGGAAAGGCACTCTTTCAGAAGCGCCTTTTCAATGCCAACGGCAATTGCCCTGCCGCCTCCGAGCGGCAGGTTGTCGAATACGAACCCCTCCGCGTCAGACGGCAGAGAGCCCGCAAGCTCGAAGGGTAGTATCCCGTTTATCTTTTCGCGGTCCTCGAACGGGACCTCAACGACCCTTATGCTTAAGAGCGCAGGGGAAAAGCTAAGGAAAAGAGCTCCTTTCAAGGCCCCTCCACCGGGGCCCTTCTGGAGGGCCGATACAAGTCGGGAGAGCGCGTCCCTCCTGCCTCCCGCCTGCGTAAAATGCTCGGAAGCCGAGGCCGCCCTCTCGCCAGGGGCGCTAAAGACGCAGCCCCTTACAGATCCGGGCGCGATCTCGATTATCGCGAACTGGTCTTTCACCTATTATGGCCCTCTCTATAAGGATGTTGAAGAAACCCTTCCCGGACTTTTCAACCACGGCTTGTCCGGAATGAACCCGTCCAAGCCCCACTGCCCGGCTTGACAGTCTTCGCAATTTGGCAAATCCATGCGTGGATTGCCTGGCAGGTGTTTTTCAATACCCTGCTAAAGCCTTCTCCAGTAGAGGACGCCCTTTTCTGCCTCGAAGACCGCCTCTATCTCCCGCGAGACCTCGCCTGACGTGGCCCTCGAATGGACGCTGAATATCCGGCTCTCAACTTTTATGCCGTCCATGAGCCCGTAGCCTGCCTCCTCGAAACCCGGCACTTTCATTATTTCGGACCTGTCCCTGAAAGGCCTCTCCATCCTCCGCTTTATGAGGTTTCTGGCGAGCTCTTCGGTCATCTCATCCGAAAGGGCGAGCAGCACCTCCAATGGGGCGGTGTTCACGTTAATGAGCCCGTCAGTATTATAGGGCGAAACAAAGGGCTTTAGCATTGAAAGCACCTCGGGCGAAAAGCCCTTTATCATCAGGAGCTCTCCAATGGAGCCCGGATACCCGTTCCTCGCCTCATAGGGTGATTTGAGCCTCAGGTAATGCTCAGGGCCCTCTGCCCCGTATGCCCTCGGCTGGTCGTCGCCGTCGATCCAGTCCGCCAGGGCGTCCTCAAGCCCTTCGCGGCCCTTTATCCCCAACCCTTCAAGGAGCCTTGAGAATACCGCGTGCGTCCTGCCGTTTTCGACACCGTTGGGGTAGACCGTCCGTAACGAGGCCTTTCCAAGCTCGTCATGCACCCTTACGACTACCGACGCCCCCCCTTCCGAGGCGGTAAAGAGGAGCCCGTCCTTATCAATCGCGATATTCGGCCCGGACTTGAGCATCTCTTTAAGGGCCTCTTGGGCTAGCTCGACCCCCTTGCCGGCCAGGAGAGCGGCCCTCTGTCCCTCCGCGAAATTCGAGGCCCTGGATGTGGAGACGTGCACCCTGTAGACGAACTCCGTCACGATAGCCGCGAGTACCGCGAGGATAACGAGCGCGGCTATAAGTACAAAACCGCCCTCCACCGGTCTCCGCACCCCGCTCACGGCGGCGCTCCTCTTCCGCGAGGGAGAGTTCATCTTATCATGGTCCTCGAAAGGGCGGTAAACTCCCTTCCGTCCCTAAAGACCACCCTGGCCCTTACGGCAAGGGGGAGCTTCTTTTCAAGTGTAGCCTCCCATGCGTTGGCCCAGGACGTGCCGTTACTGTAGCTCAACTCGAAAGCCTCGATGCCGGAGAGCGCCTCCGAGACGAACCTTTCGCCTATAAGCGGGTTCCACGTCTCCCTGTAAAGGGCAAGCCCCCCTTCCCCATGCTTAGCGAAGTAGCCTATTGCCATTAGGTCCGTGGAAGGGGCTACCCCCCTTTGAGGCCTTGATGAGAAAGATGAATAATATGTGAACTCCAGGGCAGAAGCCCCTGACCTCGTCTTCCCGGAAAAGGCGGAACGGGGATCTTCGGGGCTGAAGTACGCGGAGTTGACCTCGCCCGAAAGCCTATCAAGGAACATCCCGGCCTCCAGGTCCCTCTCGAGCGAACTACCGGTCCTTTCGCCCGCGCCGAGTACGCTCATGAGGACGCCGTAAAGCGAAAGGAGCGCAATAGAGCCGACAGCGAGCGCAACGAGCACCTCTATGAGCGTAAACCCGCTATTCCTAACAGGATGTTGAAAAAATCCTTCCTGGACTTTTTCAACCACGGCTTGGCCGGAATGAATCCGTCCAAGCCTTACAAATTGCTCGACCTGGATAGTCTTCGCAATTTGGCAATCCATCCGTGGATTGCCAAGCAGGGTGTTTTTCAACACCCTGCTAATAAAAGGTATGGAGCGTAAGGCTCTTGGATTCATCCCAGCTTATCCTTACATCCAGCCGCTTAAGTCCGGGGAGCTCCGTATCCAACGGCTGCATCTCCCACGTGAAAGTCTTGAAGTCGCCTTCAAACGATCCATTCATGATGCCAGGCGGCCCGTAGAGCGAGACCTCCTCTGCCTTGAACCTGCCGAGTATGGAAGCGGCTACAAGGTCGCTTGTCTCGGAAGCCGCCTTAAGGTGGTAATTGAAGGCGGAAACGAGCGTCACTACCGCCCCCGCCAGTATGGCGAGGCTTATCATCACCTCAAGGAGGGTAAACCCTTTTTCCCCCTTTTCAGGCATATCCCTCGACCGCCACGGCCTTTCCCGAATATGGGTTGAATTTCACGGTGAACCAGTCCTTCCCGGCCCCCAGGTGCACGGAAAACTCCTCGGCCGCCCCGAGCGGCGTAAAGACGACCGACACGGTCCCCGTCTCCATCTTCCCGAGCCCCCCTACGACAATGTCGCGGAGCACGGCCCCGCCGCTCATTTTGAGGCCCCTGATGCCAGTGTCCACTGAAAATTCCTTGCCGTCAGGGGAGCGCTCTACCACGACAGATCCTTTTTCGATATCGAATGAGACCTTGTAGTAAAGGCGCTTTGTAGCGGCAGATTCATTCGCGTACCTCAAGAGAGTCGAGAGCTTGCCTGCCTGAGACTTGAGGGCAGCGCGCTCGAACCCCGCAAGCCTGGGCAGCGCCACGGCGAGCGCGAGCCCTATGACGGCCATAAGGACGACCAGCTCAATGATGGTGAAGCCGCGGCGGCATCGCATCCGCCCCGGGAACCGGGGCCCTGGACCCGGAAGAGAAATCCTCGCCATTACGTTTAAACTTCGGCTTTCCTGCGGGTATCTTTTGGTGGGCATTTTAAAGGGGCCTCCCGGCCTTGCAAACAGGAGCACCAAGGATTACATGGACCTGGACTGGACAGGTCCGAACGCAAATACATACAGACCCCCTGAATAACAGAAAATTCCCGGTTTTTCAAGTAAAAACCTGATATTTGCCTTGAAAACCGGCTCCCCTTTCGATAATATCTCCGGTAGGGTCCCGCCTTCCAGGTCTTCCCCCGGCGGGGCTGCCCTTTTCGCGGCGCCTTTTTCTCTTTCCATGAAAACGAAAATTTATTAAGGCAACTTCTAAAAAAAACAGAGATCCTTCCCGCAATCAAGGAAGGCCGGGAATAAAAAGCGGAGCATATACTGGTAATATGTGAGCATTTTTATTACCGTAACTACGCAGGGTCCGGGGAAAAGATCGATTTTTTAAAGATTGCCTTAAATATCAGCTGAGACCAGGCCGAAATGAAACTTATGAACCTTAAGACGGTGAACCTGGTCAACGCGGCGCTGGCACTGGCCATAATACCGGCTGCCGCCTTAGTTGCGAGGGATTGGGTCGTACTTCGAAGCACGGCCCCCGTTACGCCGAATGAGGGCGCAAGGCCTGTCCCTGCAAGGACCGTAACGGACATCATGGCCTATGCCCCGGTCGTCGAAAGCGCCGTCTTCCCTTCAAGGGACAAGAGGTTCAGGGCCGTTCCAATCGGGGATGAAAACACTTCCTCAAGCGGCGGCTCTGCCGAGTTCGCGGGCATGATCCTTGGCGGCACCTTTACGGGTGAGGACAGTTTCGCGGTATTCCGTAGAAGCGGCTCGGCCCAGGAAGAGGTCGTAAGGCCGGGGGAAAGAGTGTTCGGGACAGCCACCCTGCTCAAAGTCCTCCGGGACTCGGCCATTGTCTCAACGGGCTCCGGCGAGGCCACGTTGCGGATAGAAGAGGAAAGGCCCGGCTTTGCTTCGCGTCCGGACCCGGCGCAGGCAGCTGCCCCGGTTGCGCAAGGGGGTTTCCTCGCGGCTTCGAGAAAGGTCGGCGAGGGACAGTGGGTCGTGGACCAGAAGGCGGTCATGAGCGCGCTCGGCGACATAGGCCAGGTGCTTTCGGACGCAAGGCTTACGCCCGTCGTAAAGGACGGCAAGGTCCAGGGCTTTCGCGTTACCGAAATAAAGCCGAAAGGCGTATTCAAGGCGCTCGGGCTCAATAACGGGGACATACTCGGCAGGGTCAACGGGCAGGAGGTCACGACACCCGAGAAGGCGGTCCAGGTGCTTACGGCCCTCAAGGGCGAGTCCAATATCGAGCTCGATATCGTGCGCGGCGGAAGACCCATGAGCCTGCGTTATGAAATAAGATAGCCGGATGAAGATGCTTAAGACGTTAAAAAAAGCCCTCCTCACCTATTCGCTGCTCCTACTGGCGCTTGCCCCGGTCGAGGCCAAGGCCCGCGAGGCCGCCGCGCCCAAGGGGGCGGCAGCCGAGATTACCATAAACTTCGTAGACGTCGAGGTATCGTCGCTTATAAGGATCATGAGCGAGATAACCCGGAAGAACTTCATCTACGACGCCGAGGGCGGCGCAAAGGGCAGGGTCACGATAGTGGCCCCGGCAAAACTCACGAGCGACGAGGCGATGGACCTCTTCATATCGGCCCTGGAGCTCAAGGGTTTTGCGGTGGTCCCCTCAGGAGACGCCTACAAGATAATCCCCTCGTCCTTGGCGAAGCAGAGCGGCATGAAGGTATCTGACGGCGCGGCCCTGGCCAGGGGCGACCAGTATATCGTAAGGCTTATAACGCTCGAATACGTCTCCTTCCAGGAGGCCCTTTCCGCGGTCCAGCCGCTTATATCGAGGTACGGGCAGGTATCGAGCTTCGGCTCGAAGAACGCGCTCATGGTGGTGGACACCTCCTCGAACGTCGAAAAGATACTCAATATACTCAAATCGGTGGACAGGCCCGCCGGGGCGCCTGAGCCGGAGCTCGTATACCTGAGGCACGCGCAGGCCGAGGCCCTCGTGCAGATACTCAGGCATGAGGAACAGAGGAGGACGGGCCCCAAAAGGGGGCCGGACGGGCAGTCCGACAGCGGCATCTCGCTCGATTCAAGGCTTAACGCGATAATACTCTCCAACTCGCCCGTCGAGCGGGAATATTACAGGCGGTTCATATCCCTCCTGGACGTGGCACCCCCGGAGGCCTCGAGCCGCCTTCACGTCTATTACCTCGAAAACGCGAACTCTGCCGACCTCGGGAAGGTGCTCTCCTCGCTCCTCGACCCGGCCCGGGCCGCGGCTGCCGAGAAGGGCGCGCCGACGCAGATGCCTTTCGGCATAACCGGTAGGATATCCATTACCCCGTTCGACGGGACGAACTCGCTCATAATCATGGCCTCGCCCTCCGACTACCGGAACCTCGTGCAGGTGATAGAGAAGCTCGACAGGAGGCCCAAGCAGGTCTTTGTCGAGGCCATGATAACCGAGGTGAGCATCGACAAGGCCGTGGAGCTCGGGAACAGGTGGCGGGCCACGGGGATGCATAACGGCGACCCGGTCGTGGTAGGCGGCTTCGGGACGGTCGACCAGTCCTCGATACAGTCGGTCGTGAGCGGCCTTGCCGGGCTTTCCATAGGCGGCCTCGGGAACTTCATTACAGTCCCGGTCACCAGGCCGGACGGGACGAGCTTCAACCTCACCGCCCCGGGGTTCGCGGCACTCTTTTCGCTCTCCTCCTTCAGGGACGTCGTTAACGTACTCTCGACCCCGCACCTTTTGACGAGCGACAACTCCGAGGCCGAGATAATGGTCGGCGAGAACGTGCCGTTCCTGAGCAAGCTCGAGCGCGAGACAGGCACCACTGGCCAGCCACTTATTCAATCGATCGAGCGGAAGGACGTCGGCATTAAATTACGGATAAAGCCCAAGATAAGCGAGGGGGACTTCGTAAAGCTCGACATATACCAGGAGATATCGGCCATCTCCCCGACGACCGTCGCGGGCGCTTCGGACCTCATCACGACCAAGCGCTCGGCCCAGACTAGCGTAGTCGCAAAGAACAACCAGACCGTCGTCATAGGCGGCCTCATACAGACGCGGAAGACCAACAGCACGGTGAAGGTGCCACTCCTCGGCGACATACCGCTCCTGGGGTGGCTATTCAAGTTCAAGAGGGAACAGGACCAGAAGACGAACCTCCTCGTATTCATAACCCCGTATATCGTGAACGACTTCCAGGGGCTCGACGAGCTCCGGATGAGGAAGGAATCCGAATTCGACCAGAACAGCCGCCCGGCCAAGCCTCAGGGCGGCGCCGCACCCTGAGGCATCATGGCTGATATGACCGGAAAGAATCTGCCCCGGATAAACCGCATTGCCGACGAGGACATGGACGCTTCCATCCTCAGCCGCTTCTCCCTCCCTTTCCTTAAAAAGAACCTGGTCCTGCCCCTCCGGAGAAGGGACGGCATCCTGCCAGTGGCGGTCTCCGGCCTTGAGGCGGTCTTTGCGCTCAACGAGATAGAGAGGACCGCCGGTGGGCCGGTCACGCCGGTTATCGCTGAGAGGCAGGAGATACTCGACGCGATAAACAGGTCGTTTGACAGGCTCTCCGGCTCGGCAAAGGACGTCATCGACGGGCTGGGCTCGGAAAGCCTCGAAACCCTCTACAGCAGCTGGGAGGAGCCGAAAGACCTTATCGACCTCGGGGACGAGGCGCCTGTAATAAAGCTTTTGAACTCCCTCCTCTTCGAGGCGGTGCGGGACCGGGCGAGCGACATACACATCGAGCCTTACGAGAAGGAGGTCGAGGTCCGCTTCAGGGTCGACGGCGTCCTCCATCCGGTCCTCTCCCCGCCCAAGGCGCTCCAGGAGGCGCTCGTAAGCCGCGTAAAGATCATGGCCGGGCTCGACATAGCGGAGAAGAGGCTTCCGCAGGACGGGAAGATCCGCCTCCTCGTAGCGGGCAAGGACATCTATGTAAGGGTCTCGATAATACCCACCTCCCACGGCGAAAGGGCGGTGTTGAGGCTCCTCGACAGCAAGGCCGAGGTCATCGCGTTCCCGAGGCTCGGCCTCGACCAGGGCCAGGCCCGCACGCTCGAATCGCTCCTTTCAAAGAATAGCGGCATAATCCTCGTGACCGGCCCTACAGGCTCGGGCAAGACCACCACGCTCTATTCGGCCCTTTCGCGCATAAACTCGACCGAAAGGAACATAATAACCATCGAAGACCCGGTCGAGTACCAGCTTAAGGGCGTGGGGCAGATGCACGTGAACCCGAAGATAGGCCTCACCTTCGCGAGCGGGCTCCGCTCCATACTCAGGCAGGACCCGGACGTCATCATGGTAGGCGAGATACGGGACAGAGAGACCGCGGAGATAGCGATACAGGCCTCCCTCACCGGGCATCTAGTCCTCTCGACCCTTCACACCAACGACACCGCAAGCTCGATAACAAGGCTCGTGGACATGGGGATAGAGCCTTATCTTGTGTCCTCGTCCATAACCGGCATCCTCGCCCAGAGGCTTGTAAGGGTGCTCTGCCCGGACTGCAGGAAGGAGGCCGCGCCCGGCCACGAGGCCTCCCTTTTCAAGGAGCCGCCCGGAACGCTCTGGACTGCCGCGGGCTGCGCCAAGTGCCTCGGCACCGGCTACAGGGGCAGGGTCGGAATATTCGAGTTTCTCGTGCCCGGCCCGGAGCTGCGCCCCCTCATACTCAGGAACCAGGACGCGGGCACGATAAAGAAGGCTGCCCTCGCCGGCGGCATGAGGACCATGCTCGAGGACGGGCTGGGAAAGGCTTGCAAGGGGGTTACGAGCGTAAAAGAGGTCTTGAGGGTCATACAGGACGAAGACTGAATCCTTTGCTGGGAGCCTGAATGGCCACATACAGGTACAGGGCATATGACGGGAAGGGGAAGCTTTCCGCTGGGAGAATGGAGGCTTCAGGCAGGAACGACGCTCTCCAGCGCCTTAAGGGGCTGGGGCTCCACCCTGTCGAGGTAAAAGAAGCAGAGGCCCAAAAGAGGGGCCGGAAGGTAGCCACAGGTGACCTGGCAATCGCAACGCGCCAGCTATCGACGCTCCTGGCTTCAGGCACGAGCCTTACCGAAGCTCTCTCGGTCCTTGCTGCAAATACGGATAGCGAGCGCCTTAAGGACGTATTCGCGGATGTCAAGGAGGCCGTAACCGGAGGCAGCTCCCTTTCAGAGGCGCTCTTCAGGCATCCCCGGGTATTCAGCCCCTTTTACAGGGGCATGGTGGCCTCGGGCGAGGCGAGCGGCTCGCTGGACAGAATGCTCCCGCGGCTTGCCGCGGAGCTCGAATCAAGGGCAAGGGCCATAACGGAAATAAGGGCCGCCCTCGCCTACCCGGCTCTCATGCTCCTTGTGGGCGCGGGCGTGCTCGCGTTCCTCTTTATCTTTGTTATCCCCAAGATAACCCGCATATTCGAGGACACCGGAGGAAGCCTCCCGTTCATCACGGTCCTCCTTATCCGGAGCGCGGAACTCATCTCAGGCTACTGGCCTGTATTCATCGCGTTCGGAGTGGCGGCATATTTTGCATTCAGGAGGTTTTCAAGGTCCGGGCGTGGAAGGGAGCTTATCGATGACCTGGCGCTCGACCTGCCTTTTGCGGGGAAGCTCATCGCTATTTTCTATCTCTCGGCCTTTACGAGGACCCTCGGGAGCCTCCTCGCGGGCGGCATACAACTCCTGAAGGCACTTGAGATAACGAAAGAGGTCGTGGACCATGCGGCATTCAGGAAGGCCATCGACGAGGCGTCTTCCGACTGCGCGGGAGGCTTGGCGCTATCGACGAGCCTGGCCAAATGCGGACGCATCCCCCCGCTTGTAATCCATATGATAAAAGTAGGGGAAAAGAGCGGCAGCCTCGATGAGGTGCTCCTTCGCGCTGCCGAGGGCTATGAAGCCGAGCTGCAGGCCGGGATAAAAAAGACGATGAGCCTCGTTGAGCCAGCGCTCATCCTGGCGATGGGGGCCGCGGTGGGGTTCATAGTCCTGGCCATACTGCTCCCCATATTCGAGCTCAACCAGGTAATGAGGTAAGGGCGCTCCGGCAATTCAGCCGCAGTACTTAAGCCCCCGCTTCATGAGGTATTTCTGGTGGTATTCCTCGGCGGGATAAAAGGCCGCTGCCGGGGTAATCTCCGTGACTATGGGCCTCCTGTAGAGCCCGGACCTTTCGAGCTCTTCCCTTGATTCCTTCGCGAGCCTTTCCTGGTAGCTATCCGCATAGAAGATGGCGGACCTGTACTGGCTCCCGATATCCGGCCCCTGCCTGTCCATTGTCGTGGGATCGTGTATGTCCCAGAAGACCTTCAAAATCTCCCTGTAGCTCACGATCCCCGGGTCAAATGTGACCTCCACCGCCTCGGCATGGCCCGTGGTATCCGTGCAGACCTCTTTATATGTGGGGTTTTCGGTTTTTCCGCCGGTATAGCCGACCCTGGTCGAGAGAACGCCTTTTACGTTCCTGAAGGTCTCCTCGATGCCCCAGAAGCAGCCGGCCGCGAAGATCGCCCTTTCAATATCCTTTTTCTCCTTTTCCATAAAGCCTCCTTGCTTTATCCCATTATATCATAAGCGTATTATCCCAGGGACCCCGTTGCCCGCATCGGAAAAACGTGGCCAGGCTCTCGGGCATGAGGCATAGAGTGCCCCCAACTCCCGGATGCCGGTGATACATTGCTTACATGCTCCCTGCTGATGATGTCGTGATGGGGACAAAACTGGCGGAGAGGGGGGGATTCGGCCTTCGCTCGTCGGCTTCCTGCCTCCTTGCTCAGGCCCCGCGTGCTCGCTTCCGGGCGCATCCTTGCGCCCTTTTCCTCGCTCCGCTCGGCGCTCGTACGCCTTCGAATCCTGCAAACGAAAATGGGCAAACTGGCGGAGAGGGGGGGATTCGAACCCCCGGTAGGGTTTTATCCCTACAACTGCTTAGCAGGCAGCTGCCTTCAGCCTCTCGGCCACCTCTCCTTGTGCGGGGAAAACCTTTCCAAGCGGATCAAAACGGGATTTATTTGTAACACGGCTCCATGCTATAATCAAGACGCTTTTGTCCGGGCCTCTGGCCCAACTAGATAATTATAGGGGAAATCGATATGGACGAACAGGTAAAAGTTTGCCCCGAGTGCGGGGCTGAGTTCTTCGCGTACGTCACCGAGTGCAACCGGTGCGAATCCGAGCTGGTAAGCCCTGAAGAGGTGCGCGGGCCGTCCCTTAAAAAGACGCATGTGCCGGGCGAAGGCCTTGCCTGCGTGGAGGACGGCACTTACGAGCGGGCCAACGAGGTTGCGTGGGCGCTCCGGAGCGCGGGCTTCGAAGCGTCGGTCCTCCGGGTCCCCGGCGGCTCTTCCTGCAAGGGGAGCTTCGGAGTATTCGTTGAGAGGGGGGCGGCTTCCGAGGCAATGAGGAAGATACAGGAACTATGGAAGCAGGCCAACCCTGAAATTGCGGCAGCCGAAGAGCGGATAAAGAAAGGGATGTGCCCGGCCTGCGGCGCTCTGCTCATGGGCTCTTCCGAGGAATGCCCGGACTGCGGCCTTTTCCTGGGCGAGCGCGAAGGAGAGTGCGACGACCACGGCGGCGGCTGCGGTAGCTGCAAATAAGAGCTTCGGGAAAACAGGCAAAATTGTAATTTCCTGCAAAACCCGGCTGTGTTATAGTCATCCCGGCCATGCGGTCGGTTTGAGAGGCATTCGTTGGGTCCATGCATGAGAACGGCATCCCTTCTTGACGCAGCACTTCCGGAAAATCCGGTTCTCTCAAGGCTTCTCAGCTCACCCCCATAAGCCGCTGGTTTGTTCCGCCCGGAAAATATAAAGGCTGCCTTCACTACCTGACGCGAGCAAGGGCTCTTTTTGAAGCGGCCTGAAAACAGGAGGCAAAAATGGATTGGAAGCCGCCTTCAGCCCATCCTCAGGCCCAGGGTTCGGCCGGACCTCAGCCGCGCCCACCGAGGCTCAGCCTCGGAGAGGCCCTGATAGTCGAGATCTCGAAGCTTGATATAAGGCTTAAGAGCGTCCTGGTCGGCTTCGAGGCCGGGAGTTTCCTGCTTATTAAACTCTCCCCGAACGACTTGATGGGAATGTTCAGGAGCGAGACCGTTGTAAGGAACCCGGTTACGGTCAAGTTCCAGGTCAAGGACGCGGTATACAGCTTCAATACGGAGATCCTTAATATCGTCTCAAACCCCTCCAAGCTCATGTTCCTCGCCTTCCCCGGCAAGATCGAGGAGCTAAAGATCCGCCCCGAGCTCCGGCGCCAGTGCGCACTGCCGGCGATGATAATGCTCAATAACGAGATTATAGACATGCAGATAGTCGACCTCAGCGCCAGGGGTTGCCAGTGCTCAATAAGCACGTCCGGCAGGAACGGAGAAACGCTCCGGAAGCTCATGCACGTGAACGCGGCTATTGAGATACTCGTGAACTTCCCGGAGACCAGAGAGAGGCTCAAGCTTACCGGGCGGGTCAGGAACATCGGAAACGACGGGGACAGGCTCAATATCGGGGTAATGTTCGAGGGGCTTGTTCCGGAGACGAGCGCAAGGGTAGAGAGCTTCCTTACGAAGTCCGCGAGCCCGGGTTAAAACACGTCAAGGGATTCCGGAATACCTCGGGCATATAATCATGATAGCCGAGAGCCGCGCTTTTTTCACGAGTGACCGAAAAAAACCATGCCGATTCCAATCGACATGGCGGCGCCCTGAAGCCTGGTTACGGGAGCCTAGTAGAGTGACGGTCCTGAAGGCAGGTACTGTTCCATTTGTCCGAAGGCCCCGGTTGTAAGGAAGTGGGCAAAGCCCGTAAGGCGGAGCCCCGCCTCAAAGGCGAACCTCAAGGCGGAATGGTTTATTCCCGGCACAGCCAGCCTGACCGCAGGGGAAGTTTCCGAAGCCTCAATGAAGGCAAGCTCCAGAAGGGGCCGTGCCGCCTGCGGTTCGTTCCATGCGGCTGGGCCGATGCTGCCATTGCCTATGTAGTAATAACCGACGAAGCTTCCATTCCGGCGCACCTGCCTACCACGGAAATCCGGGCTCCCAGACCAGAGTTCATGGTCCGCCTCGCGGCGAGCGCCGCGGACGTACTGGTCCAGCTCCATTGCGAGGGATTTTTCGAGCGGCCCGGCCTCATAGCCTGACGGGCGCGAAAGGGGCCCCGGCTTCCCTTCGAAAAGGAGCACCTGGTAGCCGGGCAGCATCCCAAGTTTCATATAGGACGCCATCGCCGTATGGTCGACAGAGGACCATGTGCAGAAGACTTCCGCCCCCGCCTTTACGCCCTCCTCCCAGGTAAGCCTCAGTAGCGGCATCCCTATTTTCCGCCTCTGCAATTCCGGAAGGGCCCAGAAGGAGGAGAGATACCAGACGCGGCCGCGTATGACCGCCCCGGATACGGCGACGATGCGCCCGCGAGCTACCGCTGCATGGAAGACGCCTATAGAGAGTATGTGATCATACGCCTTGAGCACGGCCGTGCGTGGAGGCGTCGCTGCGGCGATATTGTTCCTGGAGTACAAGTCCGCAACCGCCCTGAGGAAAAGGTCGGACATTTCAGGCACGTCCTCGGGGCGGGCGGATCGGTATTCGACCTTCACTTCCTTGTCGTCAAATGGCCCCTTTAGAACCATAAAACGCTCCCTGGCGATACCGTTGGCCATGCGGCGGATGAACTGGAATTCGCGCAGATTATATCCCGCTACGCGGGCAGAGTCCAGCGCTATGGAAAAGCAACCGTGTCGGGTTGAAAAAAGGCTTGACAAAATGTGTACTGTACGATACAGTACACATAACCAGGCGGAAACGGAACGCGCCATTCGCATACGGGCGGAGCTTCATTTACGCATCTGCCAGAAAATCTCAAAGAGGTCAAAAGGAGGGCGGGGCATGGAAAAGTTGGCCGGGTATTTCATGAAGGCCGGCGTCTTGTACGCGCTGGCCGGGTTCACTATCGGACTGGTAATGGGCGCGACGCATAACTTCGGGATGACCTCCGTGCACGTGCATCTGAGTGTAATCGGGTGGTTGACCATGGCGGTCTTCGCGATGTATTATCATCTTGTCCCGGTTGCGGCAAGGAACGGAGCGGCAAAGGCGCACTTCTGGATAGCGAACGCTGGCGTGCTCATACTGACCGCAAGTCTCGCGCTCCTTGTAAGCGGGGTTTCAGCAGCGGAGGCCGGGGCCGCAATCGGCTCGATAATCACCGTCCTTGCGCTCCTCATATTCACATACATCGTATTCAAGACGGCTTAGCAGGGGACCTGATGGCGAAGACAAAGACTAACGCGCCGGGCATAAAGAGGCGCGAGGCCATGATCGAGGCGGCGTGGACCCTTTTCATGCAGAAGGGCTACACGGCCGTGAGCGTGGACGAGATAATAAGGATGTCCGGCGGGTCGAAGTCCTCTTTCTATGTCTTTTTCGGGAGCAAGGAAGGTCTTTTCATGGAGATAGTCACCTCGGTCACGAACCAGCTCCTTGAGGAGTTCATGGTCCCCGTGACCTCGGGCCTTTCTGCAAGAGAGTCCCTCACGAGGATAGGCCGCACCATAGGCAACAAGATCCTCACTGAAAAGGGCACTGGTCTTTACCGGCTTTCGGCCTCGATCTCCTGGCAGTTCCCCGAGATATCCAGGATGTTCTACGAGTCAGGTCCCAAGCGAGGCTGGAAAGGACTCGCGGAATACCTGAGGAAAGAGGTCTCAGCGGGGAGGCTCCGTATAAAAGACCCCTTGATGGCGGCGGAGTTCTTCTTCGGGATGATAATCTCGAAAGACCATATCTCCATGCCGCTCGGCTGCTCCGGCCCCCCGCCGAAACAACGGGTCGAGAGACTGGTGGCCGAGGCGGTCGACGTCTTCATGGCCGCCTACGGCAACGTGGATTCGATTGGCTGAAATATTATCTGGAGTATTGTAAGGATACTGGTGCCCGAAGGCCGTGGTCGGACCGGCACGGTGATTTCAACGCTTATCTAAACGTTATTCATTACCGGCTTTCCTTTCCTTGCCGTATAACCTCTCTTCGCAGTCGGGGCATATGCTGTGAGTAAATTCAGCTTCGGAATGTTTCTCGATATATTTTTCCATACTCGACCAGTTGCCCTCTTCATCTCGTATTCTTTTACAGCTGGCGCATATGGGGAGAAGCCCGCTTAATGTCTTTATCCTGCCGAGCGCTTCCTGCAGCTCGCTAATCAGCTTTTTCTGCTCGTTTTCCAGCTCTTTTTTTTCGGTTATATCCTGTATCGTGCCCGTGACGGCCACTGCCCTGCCGTCCCTCATATCCGGCTCGCCTATTCCATGCAGATATTTCATGCGCCCCAGCCCGGAGATTATCCTGAATTCCACCTCGTAGCGGACCCCCTTGAGCGCCTCCTCCAGGCAGGTCTTCGCCAATGTCCTGTCCTCCGGATAAATCATGCCAATCAATTTCGCGTAGCTTATGGGAGTACCCCGGGGCAGCTCAAAAATATCATAACTCTCTTGCGACCCGGAAAAATTATCCGAAGCGATATCCCAGGCCCAGTCTCCGAAATGCGCCGTCTTCTGCGCATGTTCAAGCTCGGCGATGAGCTTTTTCTGTTCATTTTCCAGCTCTTTTTTTTCAGTTATGTCCTGTATCGTGCCTATCAAGGATTTTCTGCCGTTCTGGATCTTGAGCTCGCCTATGGCCTGAATGTACTTTAGCTTCCCCGTCCCGGAAATTATCCTGAATTCCTCCCTGTTTAAGACCCCCCCGAGTGCCTGCTCCATGGATTTCCTGACCAGCGGCCTGTCCTCCGGATGGATCATCTCCATCAATCTCGCATAATTTACGGGAGTCCCTACCGGCAGTTCAACAATATAGTAGCTCTCCTGAGAGCCGAAAAAATTATCCGACTCGATATCCCACACCCAGTTGCCGAGATGCGCTCTCCTTTGCGCGTACTGAAGCTCGCCTATGAGCATACGCTGCTCGTTTTCCAGCTCTTTTCTCTCCGTCAGGTCCTGTATGGTGCCGTTCAAGGCTACCGGTTTTCCGTTACGGCTTTCCAATTCACCCATGACCTGGACATGCTTTACATATCCGTTCCGGGTCTTTATCCTGAATTCAAATTTGTAAACGGCTCCCCTCAGGCCGTCTTCTATCGCGTCCCTGACCAGCGCCCTGTCCTCGGGATGCACGAACCCCATCATCCCGCTTAAAGGCATCGGGGTGCCGGGAGGCATCTCGAAAATCCTGTATGCCTCCCGCGATCCGTAAAAATTGTCCCGTTCGATATCCCATGTCCAGTTTGCGAGGTGCGATATCTTCTGCGCATACTCGAGCAGGCGCTGGCTCTCCTTGAGTTTTTTTTCCACGCCTTCAAGCTCGCCTATGCGCTTGACCAGCTCATCTCTCGGTTTTTCATCGAACTGGGCCATATCTCGCTATTTTGATATCTATTGATTTGATTATAGAGCAATTAACGCCATCCGCTACTCAAACCAGGGCCCATGCGGCTGTTGATGGCTATGGCAGTCACCGTATTTGCGAGTATACTCGTCCTTATAAGATATTTGGTTTTATTTGGGCGCTTGCTGGAAAAAACGTAACCAATAGGGTGTTTAAGAGCATGCCTGCCTTAAAAAACATAACTTTTGCGTTTTTGTTGTTATTAATGCTCCCCGGCACGGTTAACGCCTCCGGGTTCAAGGTGGACCAGCAAGGGGCGAAAGCGCTGGGGATGGCAAACGCCTATGCCGCGACTGCCGACGACCCCTCGGCAATCTACTTCAATCCCGCAGGACTGGCAGGGCAGCGGGACCCTGCCCTGTATCTTGGCGCATTCGCGCTGGCTCCCTCGACGGAATTCAAGGATCCCTCCGGCGCCGAGGTGGAGATGGACGAGCTGTTCGTAGCGCCGCATTTTTACTTGACCTACCCGTACCGGAACGTCAGTTTCGGCCTTGGCGTCTACGCGCCTTTCGGGCTCGGCACGAACTGGAGCGAAGCAGGGGTGGCCAGATACCAGGCTACCGAGAGCGAAATCGACACCCTGAATATAAATCCGGCAATAGCCATGCGCGTCCGGCCCTGGCTATTGGTGGGCGCCGGGGTCGATTACATGAGGTCGAGCGCGACCCTAAAAAAAATGGTCGACCAGTCGCTCGTGGGCGGCGCCGACGCGCGGTCCAGCCTTGAAGGCGATGGCTACGGCTGGGGGTACAATGCCGGGGTCATAATCATCCCTGCCGAAAGCTTCAGGCTCGGCGTATCGTACCGCAGCGCGATAGATGTCGACTTCGACGGCTCGGCGTCACTTGATAATATCGCACCGGCCCTTCAGCCGCTATTCGGAGGGGCCTCATTTGTAACGAATGCCCGGACCAGCATAGAATTCCCGGCTACCCTGATGATAGGGGCCGCTTACGAAGCAACGGAAAATACGACAGTGGAGCTCGATTTTGAAAGGACATACTGGTCGAGCTACGAAAGCCTCGATATCGACCTGCAAAACGAGGTTCAGCCGGCAGGTTTTACCGATACAAGCGAACCAAAAGACTGGAGGGACATCTGGGCCGTAAGGGCGGGGGTCGAATACAGGGCCGCGGAGCGCATATCATTGAGGGGCGGGTATGTATTCCAGAATAACCCGGTGCCGGACCACACGCTGGAGCCCAGGCTTCCGGATTCCGACCAGCACAATATCAGTTTCGGAATTGGCTACAAAGCAGCGAATCTCGTAATCGATGCCGCTTATATGTTTGCATATTTCGAGAACCGGGAAGCCGAGAACAGCATCTTAAGCGGCGAATACCGCACTTCCGGCCATTCCGCGGGGTTGAGTATCGGCTACAGGTTCTGAAAAATCAGCCGGTCATTTTCAGTTTTTTCAAGGAGGAGCGCCATGTCCCCGGATAAAAAAGCAGGGCCATCATCGGCCCAAAAGATAAAACGGCTTGAGGATGAGAAGAAAACCCTCATCGATGGCCTTGATCAACTGCGGAGAAGCGAAGACCGTTTCAGAAAGCTGGTCGAAGACACGAGCGACCTTATCTGGGAAGTGGATGAAAACGGCGTCAATACCTATATGAGCCCGAAAATAAAAGAGGTGCTCGGCTATGAGCCGGAAGACCTCGTAGGCAAAAGGCCGTTTGATTTCATGACGCCCGCCGAGGCAAACTTCATGGCAGGTGTTTTCAAGTCAATCGCCTCGGAGCGAAAGAGATTCAGTTTCAGCTGCCTTGAGAATATAAACCTTCATAAAGACGGGCACAGGGTAGTCCTCGAAACGAGCGCGGTCCCTATTTTCGACCCTGGCGGGGCTTTCAGGGGCTATCGCGGCATAGATAGGGTTGTAACCAGGCGGAGGCAGGCGGAAGATGAGCTTAAAAGGGATATCGCCCTTCAGGATTCTCTCAACAAGGCAAAATTGAAGAGCGGCCTTGCGCCTATATGCCTCTCGTGCAGGAGGGTGCTGACTCAAAAAGGCTGGGAAAGCGTGCAACAATACATCGCCGAGCATTCGGAAGCTGAATTCAGCAATGGCTACTGCCATGAATGCGCCGAAAGGCTTCACAATATGGGATAGCGGCGTAAGCCGCCATAATTAGCAATACGCTTACAAGTTTTTTTAATCCTCAATTTGCATCACTTTAGGCTTGATGGCCAAAACGGTATCTACCCGGCTCAATATACTCTTTTTCCATTACTTAGCTCGAAATGCCACTTTTCATTGCCAGTGTTTTCAAGATCCAAATATTTCGGGACAGCGGGCATGAGAGTTGCCTCTTCTATCGCTTTTATAAGTGACGATCTGCTCTTTATATCATCTCCAGTTTGCCTCATTTCACCGATATAAGACCAGTTTTGCCCGTCAACTCTGTCAAATAAATGCAGGCCCCCGCAAGAGATTTCGGACTGCACGAAAATATACTCTTCTTCCATATCATCATCCATGTTCCTCGAAAACACTGCGCAATCCTTTTGCTTCACGCAGAGTGCGAGAATATCCCCGCACCCTTGCAAGCTTGACGTTATCGCGCTCATAAGACCGACAGGTAATTCTTTGGAAGAAGTCAGCACATTGAGGTGCTCTTCTTTAAACTCCAGAGCCTCTGCTTTTGGCTCGGCTTCCGTACGGGCAGCCTTTGCTAAAAAGGCATAGTCAAAGTGGTCCTGTTCGATTGTCTTTTTGGCTCGTTCACGAATTGCTTCCGCTTCAGGATGGTCTTTCATTTCGGAGAGCGCCTTGAGTTTCTCAAAGCCATTTTGACCAAGCTGGAATTTAAGCACCTGGTATTCGAATGCTGCTGGGTCGATCCGGCCCGCGGCCAGCATCTTGAACTGGCTCTCTGCGCTTATCGAGATTGGGTCGAGCACAGGTGTATGAATCAATATCGCAATGGCCATAACGATCAGCGAAACGGCAATGTTAACGGACCTCATTAGCCCAAGCCATATATTTTTTTTCACGAGAACGGCGACGGCATACCCGACGGAATAGAATGCCGCTATTAACGCGAATATCAGCGCGTATACCCGGTCAGGCATGAAACCATACTGGTCTATCCTAAGCCAGATTGAATAGAGCGTTATAGCTGCGTATGCGGGCAACGCGAGAAGCATCCCCTCAACACCCCTTCTAATCCACGCTGGATACGGCGGCTTCGAATTACCGTTCTGGAAGACCGCGTTTATGAAAATGACCGTACAGGCCAGGAGCAACAGGGTTATTACCGAAGACATTCTGGTATCCCATAGGGGCTTCAGGCCGGTGAACGGGAGCGCAAATATGAAAAGGAGAGCAATAATCGAAAGAAGTGGCATTAGTGTTTTAAAGACGAGCAACGCCACATTGCGCAGGGTTATCGTGACCGCGTTCAAGTCCTTGCCAATCATGATACCCAGGCCGAAGGCGACCGGGGTGGCGACGAGCATGAATTCTTTGGTAAAGAATATGTTCGCGAAGAAGGCTATCCCAATGAGATGGAAAAGCCCACCCCATAGGCCGATAAGACCCCAGAAAATACCCGTAAAAAGAAGGGCTATTGCCGCGACAAAGAAATTATTCCAGCTGTGTTTGAAGAGATCCGTATAGGGAAATTTTAGGCTTCCGTTTTCGACGAAGACCTGTAAATATGGGATGAAAATATAAAGTGAACATGCTGAGCCAAAGAAAAGAGTAGTTATACGATTATTATCCCCTTTAAAGGGTACACCCCAGGCTGGGAGCATCGAAATAGTCCACGCGGTAATCGCTGCGTAAACGAGGCCGGTTGATAAGGAAATTAAGAAAAGTGGTATCCTGCATCTGTTCGTCCAGCCAAACTGCAGGACAAGACCTGATATGATTGCAAAAGCCGAAATGCTGGCAAGGAAAATGTTATTGTTTTTTCCAAAAAGGGATGACTCGTCCACACCCCAGTATGAGGTGGATATCCAGAATATGAGTCCTTGGAAAAAGCCGGTCAGGATATTTATTAATAATCTGGCATATTTTTCCGAAATATACATATTTCATACATATCGGAATACAAAAAAGAAAACTTTATAAAAAATTTAACAAAACCGATAATCTAAACGAAATATCAGCTTACAAAAGTGAATTGTTCTGAGCAGTAGTAGTAAAAGGTTTTAAAAAAAGTAAGTTGGCGGATGCGGGGCGCGAACAGCGGAGAAAATTCATAACCTTTTGATTGCGCTAATTTGTTTCTGTCTTTTTGGATGGTGAAGTCTTGTATGGTGGGCTGCGCCCACCTTTTTATTTTAGAGAAACGGTCAGAAACCCCCGGCCTTTCAAGGCCGGGGATGAATGGCCGCCCGTAGCGAAGCCAGCGTAAGCTGGCGTAGCGGAGGCAATATCGCCTCACGGTTTCCCGATACCCCGGCCTTCAGGCCGGGGAGAGGTTCATAGTAGTGGTGCCCGAGGCCGGGGTCGAACCGGCACGGTGTTGCCACCTCGGGATTTTAAGTCCCGTGCGTCTGCCAATTCCGCCACTCGGGCCTTATTGGTGGAAGCGTTGCAGATTCGTGAAAAATAACAGAAATAGGGCGTACTGTCAACATCCGGTCCTTGCTGCACCCGCACGCATGATTAAAAAAAATCCCGCCTTTTCTTGACAATCTCAAAACTGCTGGTAGAGTCCTTGCCATTAAGTAAACTGCCACTTGACAATCCAATTCTCATTCAGGGAGGGCTGCATGATGAGATTTCTGTTGGGTGCCGCTGGCGTTATCGCTTTTCTCGCTCTGTCGCTCCTTCTTCCATGCGAATCCTCTGCCGTGCCCGCCTTTTCGCGGCAGACAGGAATGGCGTGCAATTCCTGTCATTTTCAGCATTTCCCCACGCTCAATTCCTTTGGCCGCGCCTTCAAATCCGGAGGGTACACCATGACAGGCGGCCAGAGCATGATAGATGGCGACTTCCTTTCACTGCCCTCGGCTCTCAACGCCTCTTTTGTCACAAAGGTGCGATACCAGAAAAGGGACGGGGATTCCAACCACCCGGACGCCGGACCCGGAGACAAGGAACTCAACAAGGGGCAGCTCCAGTTTCCTGACGAGGCCGCCCTCCTTCTGGGCGGCAGGGTCGGCGAGCACGTAGGCTTTCTCCTGGAGGCCTCTCTCAAGGACGGAGATTCGCGCTTCACCTCCTTCAAGATACCGTTCGTCCACGAAATGAAAGGCGTGAGCGTAAACGTCGTCCCGTTCACTACAGACGCCTTCGGCCCGGCATACGGCCTTGAGCTCCTGAATACCGGGGCCTTGAGGCTCCAGAGGGCAATAGAGCACCGCACGGAAACATCCGCCCAGCAGTATCTGGGCACGGCCACGTCCGCAACCGGCATCACTTTGGGGGCGGCGCACCAGCTCTGGTTTGCGAATTACACCCTGTGGTCCAACGAGCACTCGTCTGAGATAGCTTCCGGCCCTTATCTCCATTACGGCAGGGCGGCTTTTACGCCGACATTCGAGGGATGGGACTTGGGGCTTGGCGCGCAGGTCTGGGCAGGCAGGGAGACTAATATCAGCACTGACTCGGACGACGATACGGCCCTGAACGTCACCCGGAAGGAGGCCAAGGCCTGGGCGATTGACGCGCAGGCGCAGGGCACAGCGGGAGAGCTCCCCATTGGCGTGTATCTCACGTACGCGAGAGCGGCAAAATCTGACGGGGCGCCGGGCGAAGGCGGGAACATCTTCAATGAGAGCCAGGAAAAGGACAGAAAGGCTTGGACGATTTTGGCAGAGGTCGGCGTGGTGCCTGGCAAGCTCACTGCGGCGGCGGCTTACCGTCATGGACGGAGCGGCGCCGCAGGGGACGACAAGGACAACGCCACCACGCTGGGGCTTGTCTACACCCCACTTCAAAACATACAGGTTCAGATCGACTCAACATGGTATTCCGGCGGCGGCGGGCCGGGGCCTGGACAGGGAGACAACCTTACGACCCTGATGCTCTTCGCCGCGTTCTGAAAAGCCGACCAGGCTGTGCCGCCTGGCGCTCAAAAGTCATAGCCCGCTTTCAATAAGGCTCAGAACAAAGGACCCCGCCTTGAGCGGGGTCCTTTTCGCGGGGCACTGCCGCGCCGCCAGAAAACTTCCTTCCATTCGCATCCGGCTCCGCTATCTTTCCACCTTCACCGTTACCTTGGCGCTCTTCGAAGTCGCGCCGTAGTCGTCCTTGATATTGTAGTAGAAGTAGTCAAAGCCGGTGAAGCCTGCCGCCGGGGTGAACGTCACTGTGCCGTCCGTGTTATTTACGACCGTGCCGCCCCGGCCTGGCCTGCTGAGGACAATAACGCTCTCCCTGATGATAATGCCGTCGATGTCGTAGTCGTTTGCGGCAACGTCTATCAGTATCGGAGTGTTGATCCTGGTGGTCGCATAATCCACGACCGCTACGGGGGGCTTGTTCGATTTGACGCTGACCGTGACCCTCGTCGTGTTGCTCAAGTCCATGCCATCCGTAGCCTTGTAGTAAAACCTGTCGCTTCCGCTGAAGCCGGGATTCGGCGTAAATGTCACGGTGTTGTCCGGGTTTATCGTAGCAGTGCCGTTTGGCGGCGTGATGGTTATGGCCGCCACGCTAAGCGGGTCGCCGTCCGCGTCAATATCGTTTGCGAGCACAGGTATGACTACGGGCGTATTGAAGTTGGTCGTCGCGCTGTCCTGGTAGCCGACCGGCGCGGTATTGGATGCCCTGGCAACGCTTATACTCACGGTCGCGGAGTTGCTCTCCACGCCTCCGGAGAGGGCTTTATAGGTGAAAGTGTCAATGCCATAATAGCCTGTCGCAGGAGAATAGACGAACGAGCCGTCGGAATTGAGGGTAAGGCTTCCGTTCGCCGCGCCAGTGACAAGCTGGGCAGTAAGCACCCCTTCGCCGGAGTCATTTCCGAGTACGCCAGGGGCAGCCACCTGAAGGGGCGTATCTTCGATTGTTGAGTAGGTGTCGTCTACCGCTTCGGGCCTACCCTGCACCGTTATCGTAACTGTCGCGGTATCGCTCTCAGCATCGCCTAAGACGGCCTTATAGGTGAACGAATCAACGCCTGAATAGCCAAATCCCGGAGTATAGGAAAATGAGCCGTCTGGATTGAGGGTGAGACTTCCGCTGGTTGTGCCAGTGACAAGCTGGGCAGTAAGCACCCCTTCGCCGGAGTCATTTCCGAGTACGCCAGGGGCAGCCACCTGCAGGGGCGTACCCTCCAGAGTGGAGTAGGTGTCGTCTATCGCCTCCGGCCTGTTTTGCACTGTTATCGTAACTGTCGCTGAATCGCTCTCCGCACCCCCCGAAACTGCCTTATAGGTGAAAGTGTCGAAACCCGAATAGCCATCCATAGGCGAATAGGTAAACGAGCCGTCGGAATTCAAGCTGAGGCTTCCTCTTGACGGGCCGGTTACGAGCTGGGCAGTAAGCTCCCCCTCGCCCGAGTCATTTCCGAGTACGCCCGGTGCAGCCACCTGAAGGGGCGTATCTTCCAAGGTGGAGTAGGTGTCGTCTACCGCCTCGGGCCTGTCCTGCACCGTTATCGTAACTGTCGCGCTATTGCTCTCAACCGCGCCGTCGTATGCCCTGTACGTAAAGCTGTCAATGCCCACAAAGCCCTCGGCAGGGGTATAAGTGACAGTCTGATCGGGGTTGATTCCAGCTGTCCCGTTCTGCGGAGCGGCAATGGAAGCCACCGTCAAGGCATCGCCATCGATATCCGAATCATTCGCAAGCACATTTATGACTACCGGCATTCCCCTGAACGTGAAAGCCGAGTCGTCCGCCGCTAAAGGCGAGTCGTTCACGGGGTTTACGGTCAGGACCACTGCCGCGATATTGCTCTCGGAAAGCGCGGTGACCACCCTGTATGAGAACGAGTCCTGGCCGTTATAGTCGGGAAGGGGCTCGTACCTGAAAGAGCCGTCCGGTTCAAGCGTCACCGTGCCGTTTACCGGGCCTGAGACAAGCTCGGCGCCGGGGCCGGAACCCTCCAGCGTATCGTTTCCCAGGACGCCCGGCGCTTCGACAACGAGGACGCTGTCCTCGTCCGTCGAATACGCGTCGTCATTGGCAATAAGCGCCTCGCCCCCCGAAACCGTCACGGTCACGGTGGCCGCGTTGCTCTCCGACCTGCCGTCATGGGCCGCGTAGGTAAAACTGTCAGTGCCGGTAAAGCCGGGGGCAGGCGTGTATGTCACGGTCTGGTCGGGGTTTAAGATGGCCGTGCCGTTACCGGGCGGCGAAAGGCCGCTTACCGTAAGCGCGTCCCCCTCGGGGTCAGTGTCGTTCGCGAGCACGTCGATTGCCACCGGTGTATCTTCTGCGGTCGCCGCGTAGTCATCGTAAGCCGACGGCGGCTCGTTCACCTCGCCGGCAGCCGACTCGAACTCGAACGCCCCGCGGTCCCAGAAACCGTCCGCGCCGCGGGCAATGCCGGCCATGTCCGTGTCATACAGCTCCGGGAGGACGATGCCCGGTTCCGTCCCGGAGGTGAGGCGGAAATCGCCGCTGGCGAAATCGATAAACGGGTCCCCCTCCCCGACCTGCATGGCGCTCTCGAATATCGAGCCCTCGTTCGAGTTCATGAACCAGTTGTAGTTATGCTCGACACCAGGGCCGAACGATGTAGCCGGGCTGTTGTACCAGAGATTATTGTAGGCCTTTACGTTCCCGATCTCGTTATAGATGGGGAATATCTTGCCGGCCCCGCCCTCGACAAGGTCCACGAATGTATTGTTGTATACGTTCACATTCCGCGCGTAATAGTCGGCGGACGAGGAGAGGCTCCCTATGGCCCCGTTCATGGACCTCCTGCCCCAGTTTTCGGTCCAGATAAAGATATTTCCGTATATGTCCCAGTTCTCGCCCCTGCTTATTATTATGCCGCCGGTGCTAACGAAATCCGCTATCACGCTGTTCCGCAGGATAACGTTATTGGCGTCGCGCGCTATCCAGACCTCCGAGTGCTGTGTCGAGGACACGCCGTTCCTCTCGAGCATGGAGTTCTCGATCAGCACGCCGGAGGTGGAGCTGAATGTGAGGAGTATGACCCTGCCGGCGTGGTGCATGTAGCAGTTTCGGAAGGTCCAGTCCGAGCCGCCGCTCAGACTGTAGAAGATATCCTGGCCCGAGCACGTTGTGCACGTGTTGAAGTACATCTCGACGTGCTTGAAGACGAGGTTCGATACCCTTTCAGATATCCTTATGAGCTTTATCTGGTCGGAAGTGCCCGAATGCCGCACCTTGATCCCGTGCCCCTCCTTCCAGCTCCCTGGCCCTCCTCCTACCTGCCCGTCTATTTCGTAATACCCTGCCTTGAAGGTCAAAGTGGCCTCAAAGTCGGCGCTCCCCTCTCCGAGGTAGTCCTCCCAGCCGGTGTCTGTGCCGTGGTCTTCAGGTATGGCCTTTTTTATGTATATGAAATTGAGTGCGGGGTCCTCGGGCATGGGGTCGTCGAAGGTGTAGCCCGGGTACTCTCCGGAGGCGATATAATATGTACTCCCGCGGAGAAGCTCCGCGGGAAGGCTCCTGAACGCGTTTGTCCAATCGCTGCCCGAATTGTCTCCCTGGGCGTCGGCGCGGACATAAAAAATATCGGCAAAGGACTTGCCCGGGAAGGCAAGGACCATAAGGAGCAGCACCGCAAATAAAGCCGTCCTCTTCATGTCCACCTCGCTGGTTTCGACGCAAAAGGGGCCCGGAAGCCAGTCAGCTCTTATAAATCGAATTTTGATGCGAAAGGGTAAAAACGGCCCGGCGACTGTCTCATTTAAAGAGGCAGGCGGGTTCGGAGGCAAAGCCGAAAAGTGTATTAAGGAGAAAGCTTATCTCACCTTTGGCTTTTGTCAACTTCGAAGGAATTTTCTTGAGTCGCAGGCTTAAAGGTCGGCAGCCGGGGGGACTCCGTTTTTATCCGAGCGAGGCGAGCAGGTTCTTGAAATGTATGGCGGCGGCGGTGTCGCCGGTTATCTCGAGCTTCCTTGAGAAGAAGACCGTGTCCGGGTCTTCCTTGCCGAGTAGCACTTCCATCAGGACGCTCGCGCTACCGCTCATGGTAACATCGGGCACGCGCGTGGAATGCGGCACCACCTTTACGTCCCTGTCCTTTACGTGGAGGAAAAACTTCTTTTCCACGTCCCGGGCCTCGAAGAGGAAGAGCTTGTCGTCGATCTCGCCGAGCCTTTCACGGAGCGCGGGGTTTTTGTCCAGCACCGTCGATATGAACACGCCCATGCCTATGGCCTCCATCCAGAGGGGCATCGCCTTTAGCGGCAGGCGGAGGCCCTTGTAGAGCCCTTCTCTCAGCTTCTTTTTCGCCTCTTCCTTTTCCATGCGCCTTCCCAGACAAAAAAATCAAAATCCGAAAACCGTCTATCAGAATCACTCGACTTGAATAGTCTTCGCAATTCGGCAATCCATCCGTGGATTGCTTGGCGGGATGTTTTTCAACACCCTGCTAAACCTTCACGCCCACGTGCACGGCTGCTATGCCGTTAAGGAGGTTGTGGTACTTTACCTTCCAGAGCCCGGCATCCTGCATCATCTTCTTAAGCTCCTCCTGCGGCGGGAACTTGCGGATGGACTCGGGCAGGTACTCGTAGGCGCTCCTGTTCCCGGTTATCATCTCGCCCACCGACGGGATGAACGAAAAGGAATAGAGGTCATAGGCCTTTCTGAGGAGCGCGCTCTCCGGGCGCGAGAACTCGAGGCATATGACCTTGCCGCCGGGCTTTACCACCCTGGTCATCTCAGAGAGGGCCCGGTCGAGGTGGGTCACGTTCCTTATGCCGAAGCCGACGGTAGCGCAGTGGAACGTATTGTCCTCAAAGGGTATCTCCTCGGCATTCCCCTGTGCGAAGCGGATGTTCGAGAGATAGCCCCTGTCGACGCACTTGTCGCGCCCGACCTTGAGCATCTCGCCGTTAATGTCGAAGACCACGACGCTCCCCTCGCTGCCCACCCTGTCCGCCATTAATAGCGCTATATCGGCCGTGCCTCCGGCCACGTCCAGGGCCGACTGACCGGGCCGCAACCCGGCCTCGGAGGCTACGAACCTCTTCCAGAGCCTGTGGATGCCGAAGCTCATGAGGTCGTTCATGAGGTCGTATCTTTGGGCTACGGAGTCGAAGACCTCCCTTACCTTCTTCTCTTTTTCCGCTTCGGGGATGAGCTGGTTCCCGAAGTATGTCATCTTCTCCGTCATAAAACCACCCTTTAGAACTCGAACGGCTCGTATTTCCCGGAAGCCCTCCGCGAGGTCGCGGTCTTGCTCCCGTAGCTCCCTTTCCTGTACGCCACGCCTTTCCTGTCGAGGATTTTCTCTATGTACCCGAGATGCGGGCACGGCGGGTAATGCCCGTTGTCCGTGATCATGCACGAGGAGAGGTGAAATACTATCTCGTCTTTTTCAACGCCCGCCTTTTTCATGGCCGATTTCACGAGGTGAGCGATCGTCCTCGGTATCCTCCTTCCGGGGCAGCCGCCGCAGTTGAAGGGAACGGCAATTACGGCGTCTTCGCCGGGATAATCCTTGAAGGCGTCCTTCCTTTTTGTGAAGGAATCGAGGCAGGCGAAGCCGCTGCAGCGCTCCTTCGCAAAATCGCACTGGATTATGGCAACGACCTTTGTCTTTCTATCTTCCATTGACCTTGCCCCTCCGGAAAAGCCTGTATCCCATTATAGCGCCCGCCGCATAACCCGCCCCGCTCAGAAGCGGCAGTCCCAGGAAGGTCAAGCCGTCCTTTGAAAAGACCGCCACGAGCGAGGCGCCTATAAAGAGCGCGGCCACCACGAGCCCGCCTCCTATCCTCCTGCCGGCCCTCTCAAGCTCCCCTGTGACCTCCTCGAGCCTGTGGTGCACGAAGCCTATCCGGAGGTCCTCCCGGAGCGCCCTCCGAAGGAGAGTATTGAAGTTTACCGGCAGGTCGAACGCGGTATCCAGAATATCTTCCGCCCGCTCGCGCCCCTTCTCCACGAACCTTCCCGGCGAAAGCTTCTCCCTCGCCATCCACCTGTAGATGAGGGGCTTTGCCACCTCCCACATGTTGACGTCAGGGTATAGCTGCCTTCCTACCCCCTCTATGATCACCATCGATTTCTGGAGCAGGAGCAGATTGGGCTGGAGCTTCATGTTGAAGCGCTTCGCGGTCTGTATGAGCTTCATGAGGAGCCCCGAGATGTCTATCTGCTCGAGCGTCCTCCCGAATATGGGCTCGGATATGTCCCGGAGCGCGTCCTCGAAGTCCGAGAGGCTTACGTCGTCGGATATGAGCCCCATATCCCTGTGGACAACGGCCATCCTGTAATAGTCGGCACGGACAAGGTGGTAGAGCATGCTCGCGAGATAGTTCCGGAGGTCCCGGTCTATCCTCCCCACGATGCCGAAATCGAGATAGATGATGGCGCCGTCGTCCCTTACGAAGATATTCCCCGGGTGAAGGTCCGCGTGGAATACGCCGTGGTCGAACACCTGCTTGAAGAATATGGTGAGGCCCCTTGTCGCGACCTCCTTTACATCAAGCCCCCTGGCCTTGAGCGCCTCAACCTCGTCGATGGGAGTGCCGTATATGCGCTCCATCGTAAGGATGTCCTCGTTCGAGTAGTCCCAGAAGACGCGCGGTATCTGTATGGAGGGCTCGTTCTTGAACATCTCCGAGAACCGGTTCATGTTCACGCCCTCGGCCGCGAGGTTCTGCTCGTTCCTTACGACCCTCTCGAACTCGGCGACCACGTCGTGCGGCCTGTAGCGGCGGGCCGCCGGCACGTACCTGTCAAGGAGCCCCGCAATGGTGTGCATGACCGAGAGGTCGGACTCGATGACGTGCTCTATGCCGGGCCTCTTCACCTTGACCGCTACCTTTGTCCCGTCAAAGAGCTCGGCGTAATGTACCTGGGCTATCGAGGCCGAGGCGACCGGGATTGGGTCGAAGGAGGCGAACTTCGAGCCTATAGGGGCCTTGAGCGCGCCCTCGACCGCCTTCCTGACCTCCTCGTACGGCACGGGCGGCACCATATCCTGGAGCTTCTTCATCTCCTCGACCCACTCGGGCGGCAGGAGGTCTGCCCTTGTCGAGGCTATCTGCCCGAGCTTTATGAAGGTCGGGCCGAGCTCTTCCAGAACAAGCCGTATCCTTACCGGGGCGCTTAAATTCTGCGCCTTTTTAGAGATGAAGATCCGCTCTATGGCCGGGATGAACGGCGGCAGCACCCGGAGCTCCCTCGCGAGGGAGCCGAAGCCGTACCTGATGAGCGTGACCACTATCCGGTTGAGCCTGCTTAGGTTCCTGTATGCGCTCTTCGCCATCCGTGCTGATTACATGCCTTCCTTGAACTCGTTCCTCTCAAGCCTTGCCTCCAGGTCCGACACCCTTTTTTCGAGCTTGTCCACCTTCTCCCTTGCAAGCCTGGCCATCTCCTTTACGACCTCAAGCTCGTCCTGTGTGGCAACGTTCAACTTCTCGAATACCTTCCCCGAAGAGGACGTAACCTCCTTCTCAAGCTTCTCCTTCGCGGAGCTCACGACCGAAAGGAACTCCTTGAGCGCCCTCACCCCTTCGTCAACGACCCTGTTCTCGACAGCCTCCCTGGGCGGAAGCCCCTCGCCGGATGCATCCTTCGAGCCCTTCCCGGATTTCTCAAGCTCTTCAAGAACCTCCCTGGCCTTCCTTTCAAGGCCCATGCCTATGAGTATCGCCTTATCAAGCAGGTCCGCCATGCTCCACCTTCCCTTCCACGGCCCATTGGCCGCATTAGATGCTTCCCCACAGTATTTAAAACCTTGCTGAAAAACTCCGCTTTTATTCAGGCTGCTCAAAAAGCTCCATATGCTAGGCGTCGAGGAGCGAGGAATGAGGCGTACTTTCGTGTACGCCGGAGTGTCAAGCGACGTAGCCTTCGACGCAGATGGACTTTTTCAGCAGCCTGCTAAATAGTCTTTGCCCGCGCCTCCGAGATACCAGCCGTTTGTGAACTCTCCTTTTGTTATCGCCTTTAGCTCCCTGAGCCCTTCCGAGGGGCCGAGGGTGCCGTTCATGCGGGCCCTGAAGACCTCGATTATCCTGGCCGTGTCCCTGTATTGCGGCGATATCCTTAAAGCGGAAACGCCTATCTCTTTAAGGTCCTCGACATATTCCACGAGCGTGTGCGTGGCTGCGCTCAGTATCGAGGTGCCGTTTATGGAGAATAGCGGCCCGTTGTCTATGGTCTTAAGCTCCATGCCGTCCGGGTACTTGAGGCAATCGTGCCTGCATTCGGCCCTGGAAAGGCCGAATGCCCTTGAGGTGTAGCACCGCCAGGAGAAGGCAAGTGGCGCCTTCCCGTGCGCGAAGACCTCGCCCGCTATCCCGGTCTTCTCTATGCAGTGCCTTATTGATTCCCTTGATAGCTCGACGGGGAACACCACCCGCTTGACGCCTATGGATTTAAGGAAATCTATGGTCGGCGCGTTATAGGAGGTGATATGGGGCCCGGCAATGATTTCCCTTTCCCGCGGGTCGGCCATGTTGAAGACCGACATGTCGTTAGCCTCCAAGGGGACCTGGAAATCAAACAGGCTCCGGGCCGTTTGAAGCTCCTCGTCGTTCGAGATGACGGCAAGGGTCGAGAGGGCGACCTTTTTCCCGGAATCCTGAAGGAGTTTTACTATGCCCTCCATATTGTCACGGGAGAGGCCGAGCTTCCTGGAGCAGACCACCTCGCCGACATAGACCCTGTCCACGTCCGTCTTCGAGACTTCCCTGTAGAAACCCAATACCTCTTCGCGGGGCCAATCGAAGAGGACCGGGCCAAGCGTAAGCTCCATAAAAACCGGATCCTTGAAGGAATTTCGCCGTATAAAGTATGCAACAGGGTGAGCGTAAAAACAAGGGTTTTCAGGGTGAAACGCAGGGGACGTGCGGTTTCTTGCAAGCCGCTGAAGAATACTGAAGAATACTGAAGAATACTATTGAGAGGACCTTTTCATTTGAGTACCGGTGCAAAAAATCTTTTGCGCGCTACCGCGCTTTTCGGCATAAGGCTCCGCTCTCTTTCCTCCCCCATCCTCCGGGCTCGGCCCTTAAGTCGCTCAGCCCCCTACGGGGCCTCGCTCCTGCTGCCCCGCCTCGCCCGCCCTTCCTCCAACCTTATGTTCGCTCCGCCTCATGCCCGGGTTATTTTTGTAAAACGAAACCGCGCAGGGTGTTGCTGCGCGCGCATCCTGGCGTTCAATATTCCACCTTAACAAGCACGAGCCCCCGGGCAGGAGCGGTCTGGCTTGCCAGTGTTCTGTCTCTGGCCTCGAGGATGCGAAGGACCTCATCGGAAGAGAGCTTGCCTTTTCCAACCGCGGCGAGAGTGCCTGCCATGATTCGGACCATGTGCCTCAAGAAGGCCGTTCCCCTTACTTCTATCTCCACGAGCCCGTCGTCTTTTTCGCTTATATTTACAGACGTGACCTCCCTTTTCGCATGGAGCGCTTCGCAGCCCGCGGCCCTGAACGACGAGAAGTCTTTTTCGCCTATGAGATGAGCGGCAGCCTGTTGCATTGCGACGATGTCGAGGGGGTTGAATATATGCCAGGTGAAGTTACGGAGAAGGGCCGAGGGATGGCCCCTGTTTATTATCCTGTAAACATAGACCTTGCCCGTGGAGTCCTTTCTGGGATCGAACTCAGGGGGCGCATCAAACGCCTCTTTTATTACTATGTCATTTGGCAGGAAAACGTTCATGCCCTGCATGATGTTACAGCATGGTATGGCGGATTCTGTCCGGAGGCTCGCTACCTGGCCTAAGGCGTGTACTCCTGCGTCAGTCCTGGAGGCCCCGGTTATGACCGCCTCCTTCTGCGTGAGCTTCCTCGCGGCCTCGACGAGCGAGCCCTGTATGGTGGGGAGCCCTTGCTGGACCTGCCAGCCCGCGTAGGAGGTGCCTTCATATTCGATTACGAGCCTTATGTTCCTCATGCCCTGGGCCGTCCGACGGAGGCGCGCCGGTCAGATATAGTCCTTTATGAGGACTTCGGCTATCTGGACGGCGTTCAGGGCCGCGCCCTTCCGGAGGTTGTCCGCGACTATCCACATGTTGAGGCCGTTGGGGACGGTGTCGTCCCTCCGGATCCTCCCCACGCAGACGTCGTCAGCGCCCACGATATCCGCGGGCATGGGATAGGCCCCCTCTCCCGGCTCGTCTATGACGGTGATTCCCGGGGCCTTTGAGAGGAGCTTTTTCACGTCCTTCGGGTCAATGGGCTTTTCGGTCTCGACGTTCACGGACTCGGAGTGGCCCACGAAAACCGGGACCCTTACGGCAGTGGCCGTGACCTTTACCGAATCGTCGCCGAATATCTTTCTGGTCTCGTTAACCATTTTCATCTCTTCCTTGGTGTAGCCGTTATCAAGGAAGGAGTCTATCTGCGGAAGGCAGTTGAAGGCTATCCTGTGAGGGAAGACGTTTACGCTCGGCTCCCTCATGTTGAAGAGCTCTTTTACCTGCGTCGAAAGCTCCTCCATCGCCTCCTTGCCAGCGCCGGAGACAGACTGGTAGGTCGAGACGACTATCCTCTTTATCCGGTACTTGTCGTGTATGGGCTTAAGCGCGACGACCATCTGTATGGTCGAGCAGTTGGGGTTTGCTATGATATTCTTTTTCGTGTAGAGGCCGATGTCCCCGGGGTTCACCTCCGGGACAACGAGCGGCACATCGGGGTCCATCCTGAACTGGCTGGTATTGTCTATGACTATGCAGCCAGCCTTGGCCGCCTTCGGCGCGTACTTCGCGCTTACGCTCGCGCCGGGCGAGAAGAGCCCGATGTCAACGCCTTCGAAGCTTTCCTTATCGAGCTCGGTAACGAGCTCCTCGACCCCCTTGAACTCGACCCTTGCGCCCGCGCTCCGCTCGGACGCGAGGAGCTTGAGCTCTCCAACCGGAAACGCCCGTTCCTCGAGGATCTTAAGGAACTCCTTGCCCACGACTCCGGTCGCCCCTGCTATGGCCACGTTATATTTTTTCTTCTTCACGGGATGCCTCTCTGTTTGTTTTTAAAACTCCGAAATTCAAAACCCCCCTTGCGGGAGGCCTCAAAAACTTTACTAAAGCTTGTTGGCAAACACTAAAAAATTAGAGATTTTTCACGCAATCAAGGAGGGACCGGGAATAAAAAGCGGAAGATATATGAGAATATGCGAGCATTTTTATTCATGGCCCGACGCAGAGTCCGGGGAAAAGATCAATTTTTAGTATTTGCCCTTTAATGATAAGGAAAAGGAGCGGTCAAGTCAACCGCTCTCTTAGGCAAGCGGGTGATTGTATGAGGGGCGGTTCCGGAGGCTACTTGCTTGAGAATGTCTTCAACTTCCTGCACCTTTTCGGGTGCCTTAGCTTCCTCAAGGCCTTGGCCTCTATCTGGCGTATCCTTTCGCGGGTGACGTTAAAGAAGGCCCCGACCTCCTCGAGGGTGTGGTCCTTGACCTCGCCTATCCCGAACCTCATCCGCAGCACCTTTTCTTCCCTAGGAGAAAGAGTCGCGAGCACCTCGTTCATGTGGCCGGTAAGGTCGCTCGTTATAGCCTCGTCATGCGGCACGAGAGCTTCCTTGTCCTCTATGAAATCCCCAAGGTAGCTGTCCCCTTCCTCCCCGACCGGCATTTCAAGGGAGACCGGCTCCTTGGCTATCCTCATTATCTTCCGGACCTTTTCGAGCGGGAGCTTCAAGGCCTCTCCGAGCTCCTCGGGCGTCGGTTCCGTCCCGTTCTCCTGAAGGAGGTGGTGAGACATGCGGACGAGCTTATTAAGGCTCTCGACCATGTGCACGGGTATCCTTATGGTGCGGGCCTGGTCCGCTATGGACCTCGATATGGCCTGCCTTATCCACCAGGTGGCGTACGTGGAGAACTTGTAGCCCCGCCTGTACTCGAACTTCTCGACCGCCCTCATTAGGCCTATATTGCCCTCCTGTATGAGGTCGAGGAACTGGAGGCCCCTGTTCATGTATCTCCGGGCGATGCTCACGACAAGCCTCAAGTTCGCCTTCACGAGCTTGTCCTTTGCGGACTCCATCATCGAGAGGCGGTCTTCTATGCGCGCTATAAGGAGCGGGAGCTCTCCCGAGGAAAGGCCCGTCTGCGCCTCTATAGCCCTTAAAGACGCCCTCGCCTCTTCTTCCCCGGCCCTCTTTCCCGCGGCCCCTGCCTTCGGGTCCTCAGAAGCGGCAATGGCGTCCAGAAGCGGCCTGGTCTCGGCCTCAGCCCCCTTGAGCCCTTCAAGCACCTTGTCGAATACGTCGGTTTTCTCGTCTATGAAAAGAAGTGCGGATACGAGCTTTGCCCCGGCCCTGTGACCGCCCTTCTGGCCCGAAAGCCTGGCAATGGCGGCTTCCGACTCCTCTATATCCCTGAGGAGCTCCTGCCTCTCCTCCTCATCCTCCGAGAGGAACCCCTCCTCGCCTTCACGCTCGGCCTGCTCTTCTTCCCCCTGCTCCTCTGCAAGCCTTTTCTTGAGCCTGGCAAGCTCATCTGAAAGGAGCCTCGTCTTGAGTATCTCCCTTGTTATCTCGTTCCTGCCCTCCTCGATGGACTTTGCGAGCCCTATCTCCTCCTCCTTCGTGAGGAGGAATACCGAGCCCATCTCCTTGAGGTATGTCCTTACCGGGTCGGCTGCGGCAGGGCTTCCCTCAACCGTGCCTTCGGAGGGCTTAAGCGCCTCTTCCTCCGCGCCGTCCCGGAGGCGGTCGTCTTCCTCCTCGCCATCGAAGCCTATGGTGTTTTCCGGGCCGTCTTCATCAACGGAGCCCGGCCCCTTAAGGCCCGGCCCGGCGAAATGGCTCTTCGGCCCGCTTCCGTCCTTTTCCTTATCTACTTCTTTTCCCATGGGGTCCGATCTCAAGCTTCTTCTTCATATCCCGCGCAAGTTCCGCTTTTCCCGTCTCTTCGAGGAGCCTTATGCTCCATTCCGCGAACTCCATGGTCGAGGGCTTGACGCCCCCCCTGTTAAGCACCGCTTTCAGGCTGTCCTTGAGCATCTTCTCGGGCTCTTCAACGAACCCGTCGTCCTCGCGTAAAAGGAGTTCCGCGAGCCGGGCCTTTACGGCTTCATCCCCGACGTCGTCGAGGAGCCCGCCGCCCGATAGGGCCTTCCCTTCCCGGCAGAGGCCCGATATTATATGGCCAGCCTCCTTTAGCCCGGGGTCGGTAAACCGCCCTATGGCCTGGTCCACCTCAGGGCTGTAAAAGGCCGGGTGCTTCAAGAGCACCCTGAGTATAATAAGCTCTGGCCTTGGCGTCGCGGAGGCCGGAACGCCCTTCATCCTTGCGGCTCCGCTCCCCTCGGGCTGGCCCTTTAGAGACCCGTATACCGCATCGACCCCTATGCCAAGGGTCGATGCGACGATCGATGCGTAGTGGCCGAGCTCGGCTACGTCATTTATGCGGGAAAGGTACGCGAGCGATTCCCGGAAATATCTTTTCTTCCCCTCAGGGGCAGTGGTGTCTATCTTATCCCGCAGGTTCCGGAGATAGAACTCCATGAGGGTCGGGGCCTCTTTTATGGCCTCCCTGAGCGCCCCGGGCCCGGCGAGCTTCAAGAACTCGTCCGGGTCCTTGCCCTTGTCGAGGAGGACGGCCCTGCAGGCCACGTCCTCGTTAAGGAAGAGATCAAGCCCCCTTATGGCCGCCTTCCTCCCGGCTTCGTCCGCGTCAAAGAGGCAGTATATGGATGCGGTATAGCCCTTCAGGAGCCTTACATGCTCGGCGGTCAAGGCCGTGCCCATAGTGGCCACGCCGTTAAGGAAACCGTGCTTTACGAGGGCCACCAGGTCGAAATAGCCCTCGACCACGATGACCGAGCCCTCTTTCTGTATCGCCTCCCTGGCCTGTGAAAGGCCGAAGAGCGTCTCTCCCTTCCTGAAAACAGGCGATTCCGGCGAATTGAGGTACTTGGGCTGGACCTTGTCGTCCATTGCCCTGCCGCCGAAGCCTATTACCCTGCCCCTCGTGTCGGTTATGGGGAATACGACCCTTCCCCTGAACCTGTCGTAATGGCCGGAGGACTTGTCCCTCTTCACTATCAATCCGGCGCTCATGGCGGCATCGGCATCGATACCCTTTCTCTTCAAGTGGCCCGTAAGGCCGTCCCATCTGTCCGGGGCGAACCCCAGCATGAACGCCTTCGCAAGCTCGCCGGTCAAGCCCCTGCTTTTAAGATACTCCCTTGCCCGGGCCCCTTCCGCGGTCCGTAGCTCCGCCATGAAGTATTCGGACGCGGCCTTGAGGGCGCTGTAGACCGCCTCCCTTTTATCGGGCGCGCCTGCCCTTGCGGCTTCGCTTATTGTTATCCCGTACCTTGCGGCAAGCGAGCGGACCGCGTCGGGAAAGGCGAGCCCTTCCTTTTTCATGAGGAAGGTTATTACGTTCCCGGTCGCGTTGCAGCCGAAGCAGTAGAATATCTTCTTTTCTTCGCTCACCGTGAACGACGGGGTCTTCTCCGAGTGGAACGGGCAGAGGCCGAGGTGGTTCGCGCCCCTTTTCGCAAGGGGCACGTATTCCGAGACGACCTGGACTATGCTCGCCCGCTCCCTTACCTCTTCTATCTTGTCCTTGGGGATGGCCATCCGCGCGCCTACTTGAGCTCCACGACGGTCACGCCGCCGTTTACGGGGGTCCCGTGGTGGAAGCTGCCGACAAGAGGGTTGCCCTTGAGGTATTCCTCGACAGCCTTCCCGAGCCTCCCGGTCCCCATCCCGTGGACGATCTCGACGCTTCCGAGGCCGTTCGCGTGAGCGCTGTCGATAAACCTCTCTACCTTCGGCATGGCCTCGTCCACGCGGAGCCCTATAATGTTGAGCTTAGAGGCTAAGTCCATATCGGCGCTAACGCTTATTCCTTTAGAGGGCCTCCCGGCCTCGCCGCCCCTCTTCCGCAGCTTGTCCCACGGGGCCCACACCTTCAAGTTCCCGACCAAGACCTCGGCCCTTTTGCCGCCGGCGTCCACGGCCACGATAACGCCTTTCGAGCTCGAGCCCTCTATCGTCACCTTGTCTCCTACCGAGGGGAGATAGTCCTCGGCTTTCCGCTCGAATTTCGACCTTGCCCTCTCCTTTGCCTTGGCCACCTCGGAGAGGGCCTTCCGGGAGTCCCTGCCGCGCTCTTCGCGGAACCTCGCTATCGCTTCCCGTATGTCCTCGTCTGCCTTCCTTACGACCGACTCTATGTTCTTTTTCGCCTTCTCGATTATGGCTTCCCTGTTCTTTTTGAGCTTCGAAAGGGCCTCGCTCCTGCCTGCTTCGAGCGCGGAAAGCCTCTCCTTTATGCCACGAATCTCTTCCTTTTCCCTTTCAAGGGCCCTTATGGATTCGATGAAGGCCCCTTCCCTCTCCTTTATGTAGCCTCCGGCCCTTTCTATTATCTCCTGCGGTATGCCGAGGCTCCGGGCAATGGAGAGGCCGAGGCTCGGCCCGGGCACCCCGTACAGGAGCCTGTAAAGGGGCTTGAGCGTATTCTCGTCGAACTCCACCGACGCGTTCAGGTATGCGCCGTTCGCCTGCGCATAGGCCTTGAGGAGGTTCAGGTGCGTGGTGACGACAGTCCTCGCGCCCCTCTCCCGTAATGTCTCGATCGCAGCGAGCGCGAAGGCGCCGCCCTCGGAGGGGTCGGTCCCGGCACCGGCCTCGTCTATGAGGACGAGCGTCCCGGCAGAGGCCCTCTCCAGGAACTCCTTCATCCTCTTGACATGCGCAGAAAAGGTCGAGAGGGACGCGACGATATCCTGCCTGTCGCCTATGTCCGAAAGTATCTCTTTGAATGCAATTACCTCGCTCCCTTCCTCTGCGGGTATGGGAATGGCCGAAAGGCCCATCAGCGTAAGAAGCCCGAGGGCCTTGAGGGCAACGGTCTTCCCGCCAGTGTTCGCGCCCGATATGACGAGCACGGTCCTGTCCTCCGGTATCCTGATGTCGATCGGGATTGCCGGGGACGAGCCCCTTTTTTCCTTGAAGACAAGTATCGGATGCCGGGCAGAGAGGAGCTTAACGTCGCCCTTTTCACGGATAACCGGCACGATCCCGCCGGTTTCCCTGCCGAACAGGGCCTTGGCCTGGAAAAGGTCGAGCCCCGACAGCTCTTCAAGGTCGCTTAAGAGCGCGCCGCGCTCTGCGGCCACCTGCCGGGTAGCCTCCTTCAATATCTCTATTTCCTCGGCCTTCTCCTCCCTCTTCAAAATTGCGACCCTGTTATTGAGCTCCACGAGCTCTATGGGCTCGATGAAGAATGTGGAGCCGCTCCCCGACCTTCCGTGGACGACGCCCTTGAAGGTGGTATGCATGCCCGCCTTCACGGCCAGCACGTACCTGTCGTCCCTTATGGTGATGATGTCCTCCTGGAGGTACTCCCGCGTGCTCTTGTCGGTCGTGATGGAGTCGAGTATCCTCCTGGCCCGTTCCTTGTTGCCCCGTATCTCGCGCCTTATGTTGTAAAGCGCCGATGACGCGGTGTCCTTTATCTCGCCCTTCTCATCGAGTATGCGGGTGAGGGCGTCCCTCAACTCGTTTTGCCAGGAGATGCGGCCGGCCCTTGCCGTGGTCTTGGGGTATTGGCGCTCGGCATCCCTGGACGCGAAGAAGGATTTTACGAGTTGAGCGGAAGTAATGTTCGAGAGCACTGAAAGGAGGTCCGGAGGGAGAAGATACGCGCCCTCGGGGTCGGTCCTTGAGATAATGCCCCTTATGTCTCCGACCCCGCCAAGGGGCAGCGTCCCGGAAGTCTTTACGAATTCCGAGACCTCCCTGTACCCGGCATAGGCCTCTTCAATGGAATGGATGTCTCTGCCGGGCCTGAGCCCGAGGACCTTCTCCCTGCCCACTGGGGTCATTGAGAAGGCCGCAAGCTCGGCCAGCACGGATGGATATTCGAGTGTTAAAAGGGTAGTTTCGTCCACGGCAATCTGCTGCTTAAGGGTACGGGCTTCGCGCACGGCCCGGGATGATGGCATGCGGCCTGCCATTTGAGACCAGCCGTGAGAGCGCGTATCGAGTGAGGAGCTGCGTCCGGGGGCCGCGAATACGTGCTGGGGCGTTCTGGTTGCGCGCGCTCTCGGCGCTCTCCGTTACTGCGCTCAGGTCCTGGCGACCCTCCTGAAGCCAGAGGCCTCCACCACCTCGACTCCGTCAAGGACATTGTCGAGGAGGAGGTTCATCCCGAGGCTGTCGCTCGGTATGTGTCCTGCGATGACCACGTTCACATGGTGCTTCCCGGCTTCTTTCCTGTGGTCCTCGCTTATGTGCATGCCGACGACCGTGCCGATGCCGGAGTGCGAGAGCCTCTCGTACGCGTGCTTTGACCCTCCGGTCCCGCCGGTCATGTCGACGAAGACCTTGCCCGCGCTCTTTTTCTCCGAGCCCACGACGGCCTTGGGGTGCATGAACACCTCGCCCATGCTGGTCATGTACTCGGGTATCTCCTTCAGGGACTTTATGACGTCCGAGACCTGGCGCGGCTTCGATTCGTCAAAGAGCCTCTGGAGGTATTCGGTCACCGCGTTGTCAGAGGGCGTGTGCACGCACATGAGCGGGATATCGAGGAGGCGCGCGGCGTCTACCGCCCTCGTATGGTTCGTGGGCATGAGCCTCCTCTCGACCTCCCTTATGCGCTCGTCCATTATGTCCTCTGCGACGTTAATGGGCACGCCGTACTTCAGGAGTATTCCCGACTGCATGTCCATGACCTCGTAGAGCTTGGCCATTGCCATGCCCTCGGGGTGGTGGGCGATTATGAGGTCTATCCGCTCGCCCCTTTCCCTGAGCCTGTCCGCGAGCACTATCTCGCCTACCTCTATGTCTATCCCGACAAGGACCCGTTTGACCTCACGTTCCGGGTCGCCGTAGAGTATGCGCGAGTCGGAATAGGGGTTCTTCAGGCGCTCGACGTCGAACCATCTGCGGTCCTTTTCCTTGAGCTCGTCATATTCCTTTTTCGCGCGCTCAAGCTCGGCCCTGACCTCCTCGGCGCCCCTTGGGTCGAGCTCCATCCCCCTCTTTATCGCCTTCTCGTATATGTCTTTTATCTTCATGTCCCTGGAAAAACCCCTTCCCCAAGTGTGGGGGAACATTATAGCCCGATTATATCGTAAGTTCTATATTTTTGCGCTTGTGGCAATGCCTTGCAAAGGCTCTTAACGCGCTGCCGCGCTCTTTTTGGGCATAAGCTAAAGGCCCTTTCCGCACCGCCGTGGGGTTTCGAGGGTAAAGCTCGCTTGCTGTCTACCTCCCCCACCCCGTGAACGGGCCCTTAAAGTCGCTTTGCTCCTGACTTCCCCGGCCCGTTTACGCTCAGCCTCCCCTTATGCAGCGCTCGCCTTACCCTCAGGGGTTTGTGAAAGACAAAAAAATCTGCGCGAGTGGCGGGATTGCGTTTATGTTTCGTCTTTCAAAACAAACCCCGGGGCATAAGGCGGAGCGAACATAGGGATGGGGGAGGGGCGGGCGAGGCGGGGCTGTTAGGAGCGAGGCCGAAGGCCGAGCGACATAAGGGCCGAGCCCGGAGGAAGGAGGCGGAAAGGGCGCGGGGCCTTATGCCCAAAAAAAGCGCGGCAGCGCGATAAATGGCCTTTTCAGCAAAGCGTGCATACCGGATTTTCAGTGGCTCCGCTCACCTGAATACTGCACTAAAGGAAAACTCAAGCCCTGATGATTCCTGAAATGATAAAGGGCCCAAGCTGCAGGCTTGAGCCCCTGAAAATGCCCTAGAGCGCGGGAGCTAGCCCCCCAGCACCTCTTTCACTATATCGTTCACGAGCTTGCCGTCTGCCTTGCCCTTTACAAGCGGCATTACGGCCTTCATGAGTTTGCCCATGTCCCTGGGCCCGGCTGCGCCGGTCTCCTGGGCGGCCTTCTTTATTATGTCCCTCACCTCGTCGGCCGAGAGCTGGGGCGGGAGATAGCCCTTGAGGACCTCGACCTCCTTCGACTCCTTCAGAACGAGGTCCTCCCTTCCGCCTTTCCTGAACTGGTCGATCGAGTCCTGCCTCTGCTTTATGAGTGTCGAGAGTACGGAGACGACCTCCTCGTCGTTCAGCTGGTGCTTTGCGTCCACTTCCTTATACTTGATGGCGCTAAGGAGCATCCTCAAGGTGGAGAGCCTGTCCTTGTCCCCGGACTTCATCGCGGCGACCATGTCCCTGTTGATATCGTCTCTCAAGCCCACGGCAAGCCTCCTTTGGCATTATTTTGATTAGCTCTGAAATCAGCTGTTTTTTTCTGAAGTCAGGGAAGGGCGGAAATAAAACGCGGAGCGTATATGAAAACATGGAGCACTTTTATTTGCGCCTGACGCAGAGGTCAGGGAAAACTGCGGTTTTCATCTATGAGCTTTTCTTCAACTCTATCAATACGAGCTTGACTATCGTCTTGAGCGTCTCGAACACGCCGGTGCCGTCGCTTGCCACGGCCTCGAAGTCCGGGACGCCTTCGGGATTAAGGACCTTCTTAAGCTCCGCGACCGGGACCGCGCTCGGGAGGTCCCTCTTGTTGTACTGTACGACATAGGGCACCTGGGAAAGGTTATAGCCCTGGTCCTCGAGGTTCACCTTCATGTTCTCGAAACTCTCGATATTGGCGTCCATCCTCTCGGCCTGTGAGTCGGCTACGAAGACGATGCCGTCCACGCCCTTCAGGATGAGCTTCCTCGAGGCGTCATAGAATATCTGGCCCGGGACGGTATAGAGGTGGAACCTGGTCTTGAAGCCCTTTATATCGCCCAGGGCGAGCGGCAGGAAGTCGAAGAAAAGGGTCCTTTCGGTCTCGGTGGCAAGGGTAATCATCTTGCCCTTGGCGTCCGGCCTGGTCTTCCGGTAGATATGCTGCAGGTTCGTGGTCTTGCCGCAGAGGCCCGGCCCGTAGTACACGATCTTGCAGTTTATTTCCCTCGAGGAGTAATTTATGAACGACATTTTTCCTTCGTCTCAAGAAACCCCCCGGGGTCTTCCGGGACGGCTGCCGCAAGCTCGAAAAAAGGACGGCACTGAAAGATTAAAGAACCTCAAAAATCAGAGATCTTCCCTGAAATCAAGGAAGGCCGGGAATAAAAAGCGGAGCATATATGACAATATGTGAGCATTTTTATTCCCGTAACTACGCAGAGTCCGGGGAAAAGATCAATTTTTAGAGCAGCCTGCCAAGCTAATTGAAGAGCTTCTCAATATCCTCGTCGGATATCTCCTCGAGGAGGCTCTCTTTCTCGCTCCCGCCGGCCATCCTGGCCAGGAGCTTCTGAATGGAGCGGGCCAGGTCCTCGCTAGCCTTCCTCACCCTGAGCCGCACAAGCCCCAGGGACGACCTTTTGTCGAATATGACGACCAGGATGACGCGCTGCTCTATGAGTGATATATGGATGTTGTCCTTCTCGCCTTCATGGAAGAGGATGGAGAACTCTTTTTCGCCGATGAGTTTCGCGAGGCCGCCGGTGGCGGCTATGTTGCCTGCCGTGAGGGAAGCAAGGGAAGTGGCGTCAATGTCCCTCGTTTCGCCGCTCGATGCTATGAGCTGGCCGTCCTTGTCCACGAGGTACACGCACTTCGCGTTAGCTTCCTTGAGGAGCTTGTCGATCGAGGAGGTTATCTCCCTGTACTCCTCCTCGTACATCACGAATGAGCTCTGAGGCATTTACCGACCTTCTCCTGACGGATGGTGAAAAAGAGCCCCTCCGCCTTCTTCCGCCGCTCCCTGCCGGAAATAGGGGGGGCGGCAAACAGTTCGACCTAAGGGGCTCGTCCTTTTTTATGTACAGATGGGCTACGTCCCGGAGAGCGCGGGCCGTTAACGGCGCGACCGCCCGGCTTGAAACGGCCCTCAAGCTTCCTGGAGGGCCTCCCCCTTACGCGGCTTTACAGGCGCTTGCCTTCGAGGTCCAGCAGGCGCTGCCACTCGGCATCGACCCGGTTCTGGAACTCTTCAAGAAGCCCAGCGTTCTCTGGCTTGAAGAGGTGCTTGAACCTGCCCTGGGGCTTGAGCCAGTCTACGAGCGGCTTTTTTTCCTTGGGCTTGTAGTTTATCTTCAGGACCCCGTTCTCCACCTCGTAGATGGGCCAGTAACATGTATCGACGGAAAGCTTCGCCAACTTGATAGAATCTTCCGATTTCGTGTACCAGCCGAGCGGGCAGGGGGACATGACGTTCATGAAGGTCGGCCCCTGGGTCTTAAGCGCCTTCTCTGCCTTTTTCGAGAGGTCCGACCAGTTGTGCGGGCTCGCCTGCGCCGCGTACGGGATGTCGTGCGCTATGACGATCCTTGTAAGGTCTTTCCGCCACTGCTTCTTGCCGGGTATGACCTGGCCGGCTGGCGAAGTGGTGGTGCTGGAATAGAAGGGCGTCGCGCTCGACCTCTGGATGCCCGTATTCATGTAAGCGCCGTTGTCGTAGCAGACGTAGAGGAAGTTGTGCCCGCGCTCCAGCGCGCCGGAGAGGGCCTGAAGCCCTATGTCATAGGTGCCGCCGTCGCCGCCGAAGGCCACGAACTTTATGTCCTTGTCGCCTCCGGGGAGCGCGCCCTTTTTCTTGAGCGCCCTGTAGGCCGATTCGATCCCGCTTATGGTCGCGGCCGCGTTCTCGAAAGCAGAGTGTATCCAGGGCACCCTCCAGGCCGTGTACGGGTATATGGTGGTGCCGACCTCGAGGCACCCGGTTGCGGTGGTGGTTACCACGGGCCCGTTTGCCGCGCGGAGCACCAGCCTCACAATGGGCGGGATGCCGCAGCCCGCGCAAAGCCTGTGCCCGCCGGAGAAAAGCTCCTGCTGTTTCGAAAGATCCTTGAGGGTTGCCATATTTTAACCTCTCCAAGCCCCGAAGGGCCTTGTTTTCTTTTTATAGGCGCCGTTTTCAGGCGCGTCATTACAGGGTGATGTACTTTACGAGGGTATCCACTCTGCCGGTCTCGGCGGCCTTGAGCGCCTCGTTGAAGACCTCCACCGCGTCCTTTACCTTGTAGTCCCTTCCGCCGAGGCCGTATATGCGGTTCATGACCCTGGGCCTTGGGTCCAGGTCATAGAGCGCGGAGCGGACCTCTGAGAAGACCGGCCCGCCGAAGGCGTTCATGGAGTCCGCCCTGTCGAGCACGGTAACGGCCTTGCAGCCCTTCAGGGCCCCGGCTATCTCCTGCCAGGGGAAGGGCCTGAAGAGCCTGGGCCTCAAGAGCCCGACCTTCTTCCCCTCTTTCCTTAGCGCGTCCACGGCGACCTTTGTGGTGCCCGCCGCGGAGTTCAGGACCACTATCGCGGCCTCGGCGTCCTCGAGCCTGTACGTCTCGAAGAGGCCGTACTCGCGGCCGAACCTCTTCCCAAAGTCCTTCATCACCTCGATGGCAGCGCCCTTGGCCCTTGTCATGGCCTCGGACTGCTGGCGCTTGAACTCGATATAGGTGTCAGGAAGGGTCATGGCGCCGAAGGTCGGGGCCTTGTCCGTGTCCAGGAGCGAGGCCTTTGCGTTGTACGAGCCTATGAACTGCCTGACCTCCTGGTCTTCAATGAGCGAGATGTTCTCTATCGCGTGGCTCGTTATGAAGCCGTCCAGGCATACCATCGCTGGCAGGAGCACGTCCTTGTGCTCGGCTATCCGGAGGGCCATGAAGACGTTGTCATAGGCTTCCTGCACTGTCTCGGAATAGAGCTGCACCCAGCCCGAGTCCCTTGCGCCCATCGAGTCCGAGTGGTCGCAGTGTATGTTTATGGGGGCCGAGAGGGCCCTGTTCACGTTCGCGAGCACTATCGGGAGCCTCATGCCCGAGGCTATGTAGAGCATCTCCCACATGAGGGCAAGTCCCTGCGAGGAGGTCGCGGTCATGACGCGCGCCCCGGCGGCCGCAGCGCCTATGCATGCGCTCATGGCCGAATGCTCGCTCTCGACGGTTATAAGTTCTGTTGTGACCTCGCCGTCGGCCACGTAGCCCGAAAAATCCTCCACTATCTGGGTGGAGGGCGTTATCGGGTAGGCGGCGCAGACGTCGGGGTTTATCTGCTTCATGGCATAGGCCACGGCGGAATTCCCCGTGAGCCCCGTCTGCCCCTTGGTCGCCGTTATAGCCATTATTCGGCCTCCTCTACCATTTTTATCGCCTTCACCTTGTCCGGGCACTCGACCGCGCAGATGCCGCAGCCCTTGCAGTGCTCCAGGTCGAACCCTGCCATCTTGCCCTCTTCGGTCACGACCGCGGAGTCCGGGCACATGACCCAGCATATGAGGCAACTGGTGCACTTATCGAGGTCCACGACCGGACGGAGCTTCCTCCAGCCGCCAGTCGAATAATCATGGGCCGTGCCGCCCTTTGGTATGACCCCGCCGAGGGGGTATTCCTTTTTCTCGACCATTTATAGAATCCTTTCCGGGATTATGCTTTCTATCAGGCTGCTGAAAAAGTCCATCTGCTTCGAAGGCTACGTCGCTCGTCACTAAGGCGTATACAAACATACGCCTCACTCCTCGCTCCCCTGTTCCTAATGGGGCCTCGCATCTGGAACTTTTTGAGCAGCCTAGCGATTTACTTTTTTTCCGTAAACTGCTAGCCTTTTACTTCCTCGTAGCCCCTGCCCATGGCGGCCACGTTCCCCTCTATAACCTTGGGGCTGAACTTCTTGGAGTAGTTCTCCTTGAAGTTCTCGACAAGCCCCTCGAGCGTTATGAACGACGTGGCCTTTGCGAGGGCCCCGAGCATGGGGGTGTTCGGCATCATCCTGCCGATGGTTTCGATGGATATCTTCGCAGCGTCCAGGGTGAAGACCTTTACGTCCTTCCTCCCCTCGAGCCCCAGCTCTTTCCTCATCTCCTCCGGGCTCTTGGGCGTGTTTACTATGAATATCGCGTTCTCAGGGGTCCCCTCCGTCACTCCTCCCGATGACTCCATGCCGCCGGAGAGGTTCATGCCGATGAGCGTGGGGTCTGCTATGAGGACGTATCTCGGGTTCGTCACCTGGCAGTGGAGCCTTATCGGCTCTTCCGATATCCTGTTGTAAGCCTTGACCGGCGCGCCCATCCTCTCAGGGCCGAACTCCGGGAAGGCCTGGACGAATTTGCCTGACCGGAGGCACGCTTCCCCAAGGACCTTGGCCGCGGTCACGATACCCTGCTGGGCCCTTCCATGCCATCTTACCTCTATGTAGTTCTCCATCATCCTCTTCCTTTGGATTATTTTTCATTCAAGCGCGCCCCTGATTTCCAGTTCCGGCGCTCTATCCTCACCCCGGCCTCTCCCTACAGCTCTCTTCGCCCTTCGAGCGCCCTGCCGAGCGTTGCCCCGTCCATGAACTCGACGTAGCTCCCGACTGGTATGCCGGAGGCGAGCCTTGTGACCCTCGCCCCGTAGGGCTTGAGAAGCTTCGTAAGGTAGGTGGAGGTGCCTTCACCTTCGGAGTCGAAGCCGGTGGCGAGAATGACTTCGCTTATGCCGCCGGCCTCAAGCCTTGAGACGAGCTCGCGTATCCTTATCTCCTCGGGCCCGACGCCCTTAAGAGGCGCGAGGCTCCCGTGGAGCACATGGTACCTCCCCCTGTAGCCGCCCATGGACTCTATGGCCATCATGTCCTTGAAATCGGAGACCACGCATATTATCGAGGGGTCCCTCTGCGGGTCGGCGCATATCCTGCACGGGTCTTCCTCGGAGAAGGTCATGCAAACGGAGCAGAGCGCCACCTTGTCCTTGACCGAGGCTATTGCCCCGGCAAGGCCGGCGGCGAACTCCCTGTCCGAATTCAGGATGAAAAGCGCGAGCCTGGTGGCCGTCTTCTCCCCTATGCCCGGGAGCCTCGAAATAGCCCTTATCAGGTCATTTATAGGCCCCGCGTACTGCATCCTTTAAAATCCATCCTTGTTCCGCCGGGCAGCAGCCCGGAGATTCTCAACTGGGTTTACGGGCCGCATTAAAGGGAGGCCCCTGAAACCCCGGTATTTGGTGATTAGAAGAGTCCGCCCGGAAGGTTGAGCCCCAGGCCCGAGGTAAGCTTGCCCATCTCCTCCTGGACCATCTCCTTGCTTTTCCTCAAACCCTCGCTGACTGCAGCCACTACAAGGTCCTGGAGCATTTCGATGTCCTTGGGGTCCACAACGGAAGGGTCTATCTTGAGCGCGACCAGCTCCTGGCTGCCGTTTACCGTAGCGGTAACCATGCCGCCGCCGCTTGAGGCTTCGACCGTCTTCGAGGCAAGCTCCTTCTGCATCTCGGCCATCTTTTCCTGCATCTTCTGGGCCTGCCTCATGAGATTGCCCAATTGCTTAGACATTGGTCCTCCTCCGGTCCTCTATGATCCTACCGCCGAGGATGCGAAGAGCATCCTTGACGACTGGGTCTGCATCCTTTTTCGCTGCGGTGAGCGCGCCTGCGGCAACGCCGTTTATCCTTACCGAGACAGGCCGCCCGTAAAACTCTCCCAGGCACGCCTCCAGGGTTTCCCTGTTTACGGAAAGCCTTGCCCCTGTCCTCGCCCCGGCGCTGATGCTTACTATGCCGTCCTGGAGCTCAAGGGCCGCGTCTTTCAAAAGCTCCTGGAGCTCCGGCTTTCTCCTGCTTACGAACTCGATCGGCCCGGGGGCTCCGGAACCGCATTCCGGTCTCTTATCCCGGGGCCGGGCATCCTTCTCAGCCCCGGCCTTTTCCCCTTGCTCATCCAGGGAAGCGCTCCCGGCCTTCGCCTTCTCAACCGGCCTTGCTTCGTTCTGCCCCTCTTTTTTCCAGGGGAGCGGGCCTCCGCTTCTTTCAGCGGCTGCCGGCTTCGGGGCCGAAGGGACACTGCCTGAGCCCGGTCCCGGACCGAGCCTTAATGCCAGCGACTCAAGCCTTTCCATTACCGAGCCCAGGGGTTCGAGCTCGTCAAGGTGTGCCGCCCTGAGGAGCGCCATCTCGAGCGCATACCTCGGGTGGGCTGACCTTGACACCTCTTCATAGCCCTTCGAGAGGACCGTGAAGATCATCTGGAGCCTCTCGTGCCCCACCCGCTCCGATATCGCCCGGAGCCTCTCGATTTCGCTGTCAGGGAGGTCGAGGAGAGCGCTTTCCCCGGTTGCCTTGAGTACGGCCAGGTCCCTCACATGCTCAAGGAGGTCGCTCAGGGCCTTCTTAAAATCATACCCAAAATTATATACTTTTTCAACAATATTCAAACACGCGCCGGTGTCCTTGCCTATGACCGCCTCGGAGAGTTCGTACAGGACGGTCCTGGCCATGAGGCCCAGCGCCTCGGCCACGTCCGCCTCCCTGAGCTCTCCCCCGGAGAAGGCCAGGGCCTGCTCAAGGAGGCTCTGGGAATCCCTCATGCTCCCGTCCGCTTCCCTCGCTATTAGATACAGGGCCTTGTCCTCGAAATTTATCCCCTCGCGCCCCGCTATCTCGACCAGGCGCGACTGGATGTCCCTGAATGGTATCCGCTTGAAATCGAAGCGCTGGCATCTCGAAAGTATGGTCGCGGGAATCTTATGCACCTCGGTGGTGGCGAAGATGAAGACGGCGTGGGGCGGCGGCTCCTCGATCGTCTTAAGTAGCGCGTTGAAGGCTGCCGTCGAGAGCATGTGGACTTCGTCGATGATATAGACCTTGTACTTGCCCTCGGACGGCACGTACCTTACGCTATCGGATATCTCCCTTATATTGTCTACGCTGTTATTGGAGGCGCCGTCTATCTCGAGGACGTCGACTGACGAGCCGAGCGCAACGCCCCTGCAGGACGGGCATTCGTTGCAGGGGTCCGCCGTGGGGCCCCCGGAGCAGTTCAGGCACTTGGAAAGGATTCGGGCCGCGGTGGTCTTCCCGACGCCCCTCGGCCCGGAGAAGAGGTACGCATGGGCAATTCTCCCGGAGGCGATGGCGTTCCTCAAGGTCCTCGTGACATGGGCCTGGCCCACGACCTCGTCAAAGACACCCGGACGCCACTTCCTCGCTATTACCTGGTAGGAAGACATTCAAATGGCCCTTGGCAACATCTAAAAATCGATCTTTTTCCCGGACTCTGCCGTAAAATAAAATGCTCACATATTAACAATATGCTCCGCATTTTATTCCCGGCCTTCCTCGATCACGGAAAAAATCTCAATTTTTCAGAGATTGCCTTTTATTTCCATCAGGGGATTTTGCCCGACAGAAGGATGGAACAGGTCGGTTTGCGGACGCCGTTGATAGCCAGGCACCCTTGCGGCACATGGGCGGAACTGCTACCGTTGCTTCCTTCCGGACCTGGCGGGGTTTACAGCCCTCCATTGCGCAAGACCCGGCTATCAACGGCTGCCGCAAACCTCTCCCGGACACGCTGTCCGGGCCTATTGATTATATACCAGAAAAAGTCTTAAAGACCAAGCGCTCTTTTGAAACCGCCCTGAAATAGGCAGACCCCGCCTTTGAAGGCCTCGAAGGACCGTCTTTCCATAAAGGCGGCATATGCGGAAGACGCAGCATGCTCGCCTAAATCCTTGAAATATAACGGAATTGCCGATAAAAGGCAGGTCGGGCAGGGGCTTCTTATTCTTCAGCCGCTCTAGCCGGCTCTTCGAAGGCCTCCCATCCTCCGCCGAGAGCGGTATAGAGCGTTATGAGGTTGAGTATCGTATCGGTTTCGCTCCGCACCAGTTCGTCCTCAGCGTTCACGAGCTCCCGCTCGGCATCCAGCACCGAGAGGAAATCTTCTTCGCCCGAGTCGAAAAGAGCGCGCGCAAGCTCTACGGAACGCCGGCGGCTCTCGACCGCGTTTTGCAGGCGGTTTCGCGTATGGAGCTTCTGGGCGTAGCGGGTGAGCGCGGTCTCGGCGTCGGCCAGCGCCTCAAGTACGCTCTGCTCATAGAGCGCCTCTGCCTGATCCGCCTCGGCCCCTTCGGCCTTTACGCGGGCGCGTAGAGCGCCGCCTTCGAATATCGGCCACCTGAGGAACGACCCGACGGAGAAGATGGCGCTCCCGGACTGGAAGAGGTCGCTTAGTACCCTTGCGCTACCGCCGACCACGCCCGTCAGGGTGAAATCCGGGTAGAGGCGGGCTGTCGCGGCGCCGATATCGGCTGTCGAGGCCGCCAGCTCCCGCTCGGCCGCGCGCACATCGGGCCGGCGGCGGAGCATGTCGGAGCGAAGCCCCACGGGAACCACGTCAGGAGGCGTTGGGAGCGGCTTTACGGCGCTCATCTCATTGAGGAGCGCCTCGGGCGGCTGCCCGAGGAGGACCGAGAGGCGGAATATCCCGGCCCTCATCTCGGCCTCGAGGTCGGGCAGGCGGGACTGTGTAAGCTCGAGCTGCCCCCTCGCGCGGCTTAAGTCGAACGCGCTCGCCTCCCCGAGCTGGAATAGGGTGTCTACAAGCCTATAGGTGCGCTCCTGCAGCCCGATATTCTTCTCTGTGATGGCTATCCGCTTCTGAAAGCCGCGAACGGCGTAGTAGTTCCGGGCGGTCTCGGCGAGGACGGAAAGGAGGACAGCGCGTCGGTCCTCCTCCGCGCCCTCTACGCGCGCGCCGGCGGCTTCGGTAGCGCGCCGCGTCCCGCCGAATACGTCCAGCTCCCACGAGGAATCGAGGGTGCCAGAAAAGGCGCTCGAAGTCTCTCCCCCGGACCTCTGGCGCGCCGCTGCGGCGTTTGCGCCCAGTGTCGGATAGAATGGCGCCGCGGACTCGCGGCGGAGCGCGCGGGCGCGGATGACTGCCGCACGGGCGGCCTCAAGCTCTTTATTCTCGGCTGCCGCGGCGTTGACGTACTTCTCGAGCTGGGGGTCGCCGAGGACCGTCCACCAGTCCCGGGCCGGCTCCCGCATGCCTGCCTCGTTTACCTCCTCAGAAAACCATTTGCCCTCCACGAGCGGCTCTGGTTTCACGTAATCCGGCCCGACCGCGCAGGATGAAAGGAAAAGAACGGATAAGGCCGCTGACCCTATAAGCTTTAGCCGGGTGAGGAGCCCGCTATCGACGGCCCCCAAGGTCCGTTTCGCCTCTGCCTTCACTTGTCGGCCTCCCGGAGGTGGAACCTGTCCATCTCTTCTTCGAGCGCGCGCCTTACGTCGCCGGGGGAGCCGGTCTTTCTGGCGAGGAGGCTATAAGCCACCGGCACGACTATAACCGTGAAGACCGTCGCCGAAAGGACGCCGAGGAGGACGACCACTCCAATCGCGGCCCTGGTCTCCGAGCCCGCGCCCGAGGCGAGTATGAGCGGCATCGAGCCGGCGGCCGTGGTCACGCCGGTCATGATAATGGGGCGAAGGCGGATGGAGGAGGCCTCGAGGACCGCCTTTCGGAACTCCATGCCCTGGTCCCGGAGCTGGTTTATGAACTCGACTATCAGGATGCCGTTCTTTGCGGCGAGGCCCACGAGCATTATGAGACCGACCTGCGTATAGATGTTGAGGGTGCCGCCCAGGAAATAAAGCCCCGCGAGCGCTCCAGTCATCGCTAGCGGCACGGTGGTCATTATGACGAGCGGGTGGACGTAGCTTTCGAACTGGGCGGCCAGCACCAGGAAAACGATGCATATGCCCATCACGAAGATGAACATCATGGAAGAACCGCTGCCCTTGAAATCGAGCGACTGGCCCTTGTAGTCGATTACGGCCGTCTCGGGCAGGTCCTCGCGCACAAGCCTCTCAAGGTGGGCGAGCGCGTCGCCTAGCGCGTAGCCCTCGGCCAGGTTGGCGTCGAGCGTGATGGCCCTTACGCGGTTATAGCGGTTGAGCGAGCTCGAGTCAGCGAACTCGTTGACGCCAATTATGTTTGATAGCGGAATCATGCGGCCCGTGGTGGCGGAGCGCACGTAGATGTTCTGCATGTCCGTCGGGGTGCGCTGCCTGTCGCGCTCGCCCTCGATGATGACGTCGTATTCCTCGCCGTCCTCGATGAAGGTGGTGACGCGCCTGCCCCCGAGCATGGACTCCAGCGTCCTTACCGCGGCAGTCGCGCTTATGCCCAGGTCGGCGGCCCGGTCGCGGTTTACGGAAATTCCCAGCTGCGGCTTCGTCTCCTTGTAGTCGGAATCGAGGCCCACGAAGCCCGGGTTGTCGGCGTCCACTTTTTCAACGATAAGGTCGCGCCAGCGTGCCAGCTCCTCGTATGTGCCGCCGCCGATTACGAACTGCACGGGCTTCTGGGTGCCGCCCCCGAAGCCCTGCCTCATGACCGGGAAGGCGCGCACGCCCGTAAGGTCCGACAGGCTTTCCTGCACGTCAGACATGATCTCCCAGGCCGAGCGGCGCTCCTCCCACGGCGTAAGGACGGCTATGACCATGCCGTCGTTAAAGCGCGAAAGGGTGCCGAAGCCTCGGGGAGAACGCACAAGCTGTATCTTTATCTCGCCCGCCTCCACGAACTTCATAAGGCGCTTTTCTATCTCGTCGATGTACTCTCTCATGTAGCCGTGAGAAGAGCCCTCCGGCCCGTTCACCATCACGAAGAACGCGCCCCGGTCCTCCTTGGGCGCGTATTCGGACGGTATGCTCTTGAATAAAAGCCCTGCCGCCCCGAGGAGGACGAAAAACGCTGCTATGACGACCAGCGGCCTGTCCAGGCAGAAGCCGAGCATCCTCATGTAGCCGCCGCGCATCCGGAGGAATGCGCGGTCGACAAGCGCGCTCAAAGAGCTCCGCCCGGTCCTCTTAAGGAGCTTGGAGGCGAGCATGGCCGAGAGCGTGAGCGCGACGAGGGTCGAGAAGAAGACGGCGGCTGCCATGGTAAGCGCGAACTCGGAAAAGAGCCGCCCGAGATCGCCCTGCAGGAAGGCGATGGGCACAAAGACCGCGATCAGGACGACCGAGGTCGCGACGACCGCGAACCCCACCTGGCGCGTGCCGTGGAACGCGGCTACGAGCGGGGTCTCCCCCTCCTCGATGCGCCGCGAGATGTTCTCGAGGACCACTATGGCGTCGTCGACCACGAGCCCTATGGCGAGGACAAGCGCCAGGAGCGTAAGGAGGTTTATGGAAAAACCCATCACCAGGAGCGCGGCGAAGCTCGATACCAGCGAGACCGGGATCGTAACCGCGGGTATCAGCATCGCCCGCCCGCTCCCGATGAAGAGATAGATGACCAGCACGACGAGACCCACGGCTATGGCCAGGGTCTTGTAGACCTCGTCTATCGCGTTCTGGATGAATACCGAGGTGTCGTAGGCGGGCTCGAGCTTCATGCCTTCGGGCAGCGTGCCGGAGACGCGCTCGGCCTGGGCTATGGCAGCCTTCGCTACCGCTATCGTGTTACCCTTAGACTGCTTTATGACGCCTATCCCGACCCTGGGCTGGCCATTCCCGCGGAATATTATGCGGTCCTCCACAGCCGCCTTTTCAACGCGCGCCACGTCTCCGAGCCTTACGAGGTAGTCGCTCCCGGCGTCCCGCCTCAAGACGAGCTTCCGGAAATCGTCCTCGGTCCTGTATGCGCGCTCCGCGCGCGCGGTGAACTGGCGCTCGAGCGACTCGATAGAGCCGGCCGGGAGCTCGATATTCTCGGTCCTGAGGGCCGACTCGATGTCCTCGACCGTTATGTTCCGGGCCGCCATCTTGGTGCGGTCGAGCCATATGCGCATGGCGTAGTCGAGGCCGCCGCCGACCCTCACGCGCGCAACACCCGGAAGTATGGAGAACCTGTCCACAAGGTAGCGCTGCGCGTAGTCGGTAAGCTCTATTACGCTCATACTGTCGCTCGTGAGGCTCAGCCACAGTATGACGTCGTCGCTCGAATCCGCTTTCTCTATCTCGGGCGGGTCGGCCTCGGAAGGCATCCTGTCGAGGACGCCGGACACACGGTCGCGGATGTCGTTTGCCGCGTCGTCGATGTCGCGCTCGGTAGTGAACTCGACGGAGATGCGAGAACGGCCGTCGCTGCTCGTCGAGGATATGAACTGTATGCCCTCGACCCCGGCGATGCTGTCCTCGATCACCTGCGTTATGCGGGTTTCGACGACGTTCGCGGAGGCCCCCGGGTAGGACGTGTCGATCGAGACCACGGGCGGGTCGATGTCCGGGTATTCGCGAAGAGGGAGCTGGGTAAAAGAGACGACCCCGAAGATTATGAGGAGGAGCGAAAGGACCGAGGCGAATACGGGGCGCGTTACGGAAATATCTGAAAGCTTCATTGGTCTTCCGGGCTACGGTTTGCGCTGCTTCAAGAGTTCGTCAAGGGACTGGCCGCCTTCGTCGACGGCGCGGACGCTTATCTCCTGGCCGTTACGCACCTGCATGAGGCCGTGGACGATGACGCGCTCGCCCTCCTTGAGGCCCGATGTTATCTCCACCCTGCCGGGGACGCGGCTGCCGATAGTGACCTGCTTCTGCACGGCAATTGGCTTGCCGTCCTTGGAAGCCTCCGCGAACACGAAGAACTTGCTCTCCCTCTGGATCAGCGCCTTTTCCGGCACGAGGAGCGCCTGGCGGGGGTTCTTGAAAAGCACGATGCTCATGAGGAGGCCGGGCCTCAAGACCCCGTCGGGGTTGGGAAGGATGGCCCTCACCCGCACTGTGCGAGTGACCGGGTCGACCTGCGTGCCAACGGTGCTCACCTCGCCCCTGAAGACATTGTCCCCGAACGCCTCGACCCGGCCCTCGACGCGGAGGCCCTGGCGGATGTCATTCAAAAACACGGAAGGCACGTCGAAGTCGACCTTTATCCGGCTCAGGTCGTCGAGGGTCGTTATCGCGTCGCCAGGCCTGACGAGCGCTCCAGGGCTTACGTTACGGAGCCCCAAGATGCCGTCAAAGGGGGCCCTTATGATACGGTCGTTTATGCGTGACTGTATGGCCTCTATCTCGCCCTCTATCTGGCGAAGGAGCGCCTGGCGCTCCTTGAGAGTCGCTGTGGACAGGGCCTGCTGCTTCTCAAGGCCCTGGGCGCGCCTGTACGAGGCCGTGCGCTCTTCGAGGAGCGCCCTGGCGGCCTTTAGGTTGGCCTCCTCCTCGCTCTTTTCCAACGTAAGGAGCACATCTCCCTTTGAGACGCGCCCACCGTCCTCGAATTTTATCTCCGTAACCGGCCCTGCCACGACCGCGGTTATAGTGACCGTCTCGTTGGCCCTGGTCGTGCCCAGGGCCTCGACCATGTCCGCGAAATCAGTTTTCTGGACCGGGGCCACGATGACCGGGAGCCCGGATGGCGCGGCTTTCCCGACGGATGCCGCATGCGCGCCGCCCGCTGTCAGCATGGATGAGAGGGAAAAGAAAAGAAGGATAAGAAGGGTGCGGATGCTTTTAGCGGCTGGTTTACCCGCGCGGTTCATTTTGCCAGGTTCTTGCATTCACACCTTGATAAGGCTGCACGGAGTACGGGCTCCACTCGCGGGCCCAGGCAGGCCCTGAAAGGCAGGCGGTTCGGGATTGCCGGACCGCATGGACGACTGTTGTTAAACCCGTCTTGTTCAATAACGGATAAGGCGGAGCTTTTGTTCCGTGCGCGGCCTTAAAATAAAAATGGCGGAGAGAGAGGGATTCGAACCCTCGATACATTTCTGTATATACGATTTCCAGTCGTACCCCTTCGGCCTCTCGGGCATCTCTCCGTGCCGGCCTGCCGATCCCGTCTTGGAATTTTCAGGCGAGTGCGGGGCGCCCTCAAAACCTGCGGAATCATCGAAAATATGGCGGAGAGGGAGGGATTTGGCCCTCTCTCGTCGGCGTCCTGCCTCCTCTCTCGGGCCCCGCGCTTTCGCTTCCGGGCGCGTCCATGCGCCCTCTTCCTCGCTCCGCTCGGCACTCAAGCGCCTTCAAATCCCTGCGAAGCGCATCGGATAAATATGGCGGAGAGGGAGGGATTTGAACCCCCGGTGCCGTTTCCGACACAGCTGATTTCGAGTCAGCCACCTTCAGCCTCTCGGTCACCTCTCCCAAGTACCCCATAAAAAGCCCGGTTCAAGAATAAACGAGGGACGCGGAAAAAGAACGCGCCCCCTTCAGGCAAGACCGGGTTACTTTACCCGAATGAAAAATTAACCATATTTCACTGCGGTTGTCAAAAGTTTTAAAAGATCGCCCAAACTCAAAAGCTCGTTCAGGCTGCTCAAAAAGCTCAAGGTGCAAGGAGTCGAAAAATGTGGATTGAGGGCGTACTTACCTTGTACGTTTGCAGTGACGAATCTTTAAGGCGAGCAGCAGTTTGGGCTTTTTCAGCCTTTTGAAGCCAAAAAAAGCCCCCGGACTGGAGCCCGGGGGCTTTCGGCAGGAAAACAGGCCTTATTTCTTTGCCGTTACGGGCCCGGCTGAGAGGAACCTCATCGGGAACCTCCTGTCGTTATAGGAGTTGAACTCCGGGTAGTCCCTGAAAATCCAGCCCCTGGAAACGCTCTTGTCGTTCTCGACGAGGTCCACGAGGACCGCGGGGTTGTTGAGCTCGTTGGACCTGGTCTCGATCCTGCTCTCGGCGATGGTGTAATCGGGGACGACCACCTCGACCTTGAGCCTTACGCCGTCCTTGAGCTTTATGTCGCTGCCGACCTTCACGGTTACGGTCTGGCTCGCGCCGGATTCGGCGTCCAGTATCTCAAGCTGCGCTTCTTTCCACTTCGCCTTGACCTCGTCGGAAATGGAAACGGCCTTCTGCGTCTTTATATTCGCGTGCTGGACCTTGCTTATGTCCTCCTGCATGGACGGGACCCCGGGATGGCCCTGGGGCATCTGCTCCTGCGTGGCGGCTGCAGGGGCCTTTTCCGCGTTCTCGGCCTTTTTTTCCCCTCCGCAGCCCGAGACCGCAAGAAGGATGACGGAAGCGGAAACCAGGAACATGCCTTTGTAAGAACCTTTCAGACTCATGAGACAATCTCCTCAAGGGTTTATAATCGAATCAATACCGGAATATACCATACAAGTGCCCTTTGCAAAAGAATTTTTTAGCCCCCTGCCAGGGAATCCCTCCATGCCTTTTCAAGGTCCTTATAGGAGAGGCTTATGGCGGAGTAGACGGCCTCGTCCATCGCCATTCCGCGCCCCAGGTTTTCGAGCATGTTACGGACGGAAAAGATCCCGAACTCGCGGATTATGTATTCGGTTGCAGAGAGGCTAAGAAGATATGCGAGCTCCGCCTGGTCGCTCCGAAGCCCCATGAATGAGCCCTCCAGGGACCTGAGGCTCAGCTTCCCACTGTTTGCGGCCCTCCGTAGCACATCTTCGTAGCCTGACGTGCTCCTGCCCTCGAAATGCTGGGCTATGCCCTCGTTTAGCCATACCGGCGCCCTTCCGTTCGAGGCCTCCTTTACCACCGCATGCACGTACTCGTGGTATATGACCCGCTCCAGCAAGGCGGTCTTTTCGGTTATACCGCCGGCCGGGAGCTTTATCCTGCCGTCGTATATGGCGCCCGCCCAGGAAGGGCTCCGGGTGATGTCCCTGAATGCGTCCTTCGAGTAAAGGAGCGTTTCCACACGCTCTTCCGGCCATATGCCTAGCTCGCTCCCCACCTTTATAAAGGCCTCCTCAAGGAGGATGCCTATTACATAACCGGCGACCGCGTTCTCGCCGCCCTCGAACCTGACGAGGAAGCGGCTCCCTTCCCTTATCCCCATCCTGTCCTCGGCCTCTTTTTCGCCGGCGACCTTGGCTAGCTCGGACTTGAGCCCCTTATCCGAAGGGTCGAGACCGAGCGCCTTTTCGAGGAATTCCGCCGCCCCGGAAAGGTCGCCCCTGGAGTACCGCTCCCTCCCGAGCCGGTGGTATATGCGCTTGAGCTCAACAGCGGCTCCCGGATGGCCGGAGGCCGTCTCGAGCGTTTCAGCCGCATCCTCAAGCTCCCCTGCGCTGGCCTGCACCCGGGCGAGGTTTATGATTATGACCGGGTCGGATGAGAGCGCTTTAGCCTCCCTGAGGAGCGCTACCGCCTCATCGAGCCTGCCGAAGCGCGCCTCTTTAACGGCCATCTCGTTAAGGGCCGCGGCGCGGCGCAGGTCTCCTCCTTCGCGCCCGCCCCCCACTTCACGGGCCGCATCGCCTGAATATGCGGCGCTCTCGTCAGGACTCACGTCTTCTGCTGCCCCGGCTTGAGCGCCGGGTCCGGTGTCTTCGGCAATGCCGTCATTTTCAGTGACGGCTGCGCGCTCCGGGTAAGCTGGTTTTACATACGTGGGCCCGCCCTTCAAGGAGAAAAAGAGGAACGCAAGAGCGGAAATGGCGAGCAATAAGGCTACAAGGAGAAGGACCGCGCCCCCCTTGTCGTTCCATCGGGGGGCCGCTCCGTAATGAAGCCGGGTTTTTGCGGGTGTCTTCACGGCCAGGCGGGCCTAAAGGCGCTTTCTCATCTTTACGGCGCCGAGGATAATATTGGCTATCGTGGACATGAAGTATATCTCGTCGTCCGTGAACTCGCGCGTTACGACCGTCTGAGCGTTAAGGACGCCGAAGGGCTTCTCACCCAGGAATATCGGGTACGAGTACATGGTCTTTATGCGGTACTGCTCTTCCTTGGTCTCGGGGAAGTACCTGTATCTCTCATCCTTCGAGACGTCGTCTATGAGGAGCGGCCTCCTTGCCTCGACCGCCGAGCCAGTTATGCCCTCGCCGATCTTAAGTCGCGCCTTGCCCACGGCCTCCTGCGCAAGGCCGTACGTGGCCCGGAGCACAAGGTGCTCGCCGTCCCAGAGATAAATCGAGCAAATATCGACCCCGAGCCTCCGGGCCGTCTTCTCCGCTACCCTTTTAAGGACGTCCTCGAGGTTATAGTCCGAGGAGGCGAGCATGCTTATCTCCTCGAGCGTTATTATCTCCTTCTGCTCGCGGTCGGCCTGCTGCTGGAGAAGGAACCTCCCGGTGTCGTCAAAGGTAAGCGGCAGCAGGCTCTCCTTGGAGAAATGGGGGTTTATGGCCTTTGAGGCGGCCGGGGCGGTCCTGTACTCCGAAAAACCGCAGCTGCAGGAGAACTTCATCCTGTAATCGTCGACACGGAGCGGCTTCATCTTCTTACCGCATTTCCTGCACCTTAAAATCGACTCCATATGTGCTCCTTCCCGGTCCTCGCTTGCGAATTCGCGTCGTGCCGCTTTGGGCCAGTCCGTCCCGAAAACGTGTTAACGGCCCCTCGGCAGTGGTTTAGTATAGCCGAACCTGCGCCTTTTTGCATTACCAATGTCCGCGAGCGCCGCGGGGTAGTTGTCTCAGGCAGCCTTTTCAGGCGCCCCTTTCTTCTGACGGTCGCCCGGCGGAAGCTCAAGCATTATGACCTCGCCCTGGGACCCGAGGGCCGGAAGCTCACTTCCGTTATAGGTAAGGGTAACCCCGCCGGCGTTCCCTACCACGACGGAGAAGCCCTCGGCGCCTGTCCATGTAAACCTTTCCCCCTCGCGGAGAAGGACCTCTTTAGGCTCGCCCCCGTCTATCCCTATCTTTATCCAGACCATTTCGCTCGCCCTGGCGGTAAGCGTATGAATGGACTTCGGGGCAGCCTCTGCGTTTACCGAAGCCGCCTGCTCCCGGGCGTCTTTCTCGACCGCTTTCTCAGGCCTGGCCTTTGCGGGAGAAGGTGCGACTACCGCTCTGGGGGTAGCTTCAGGCGCGGTCTTTTCTGGAGGGCCGGCAGGGCTTACGGGTATGGCAGAAGGCTCAGGAATGTCAGGGCTCAAGGACGGCGGGGCATCGGCGTCTTCGACCGCCGTTATTCCGCTCGCATCTTCTACTTCGACCTCGACAGGCGCGTCCTTTTTGAGGGATACCGCGTAGGCCGCGGCTATTATGAGGACAGCTGCAGCGACGAAGGCGTACGTCCTTAGTTTCTTAGGCAGCCTTACGGGAGTAGACTGCGCGTTCTTTTTCGCCCTTGAAGGCCCTGATACGGCCTTTCTTTCGTCGGATAAGGCCTCGGCCTCCCTTTCCTTCAGATAGACCTCATATCTCAGGACCGCGTCATTTTCGTCAAGGCCCAGGACCTTGCAGTACGACCTGATGAAGCCCTTTACAAAGGCCTTGTGCGGAAGCCCCTCAAGGCTATCTGCCTCTATGGCCTCGAGGAACTTCATCGGCACCCGCGTGGCCTCGTATATCTTGGCGAGGGACACCCCCCGCAGCTCCCTTTCTCTCCTAAGGTATTCGCCTGGACTCTCCATTTTACCCCCTGAGGATGCGGAAAGGCGTCTCCGGCTCTTCCGCCGCGCCCCGGCCGAGGCAAGAAAGGTCGAGGCTCAGAGGACCGCCCTTGCACTTCAGGCGGTCCCGTATGTTTTCAATGCCCGGTCTCTATAAGTTGAAAAAGTCCCTCCTGGACTTTTTCAACCACGGCTTGGCCGGAATGAATCCGTCCAAGCCTTACAAATTGCTCGACTTGGATAGTCTTCGCAATCTGGCAATCCATCCGTGGATTGCCGAGCAGGGTGTTTTTCAACACCTGCTCGGCCCTGTTAAAATTCGAGCCATTGGGCCAGGCGGCCTAATGGCTTCGGCTTGAAAGGAAAAAAAGTTTCCGCATGCCTATTTGATGAGGTTGATGTACTCTCTTGCCGACTGGGCCTTGTCGCTCTCCGGCGCAAGCTCTATTACCCTGTCGAACGCCTTTACGGCCCCGGCCTTGTCCTTGTATTTCGCGAGCGCCATGCCGAGGTTGAAATGGGCGTCCAGGAAGTTCGGGGCAGCGTTCACAGCCGCCCTGTACGCTTCGACCGCTTCCTTGAGCCTTTCGGCCTTTTCATAGGCAAGGCCCATGTTATAGTGGGCGAGAGCGAAACCGGGGTTTGCCTGGAGCGCCTTGGAGAAATACTCGACCGCGCCCCTGTAGTCCCTCTTGTTGTAGTAGGCCCAGCCCATGTTGTTATAGGCGAACTCCGGGCTCTTATAGAAGATGTTCTCAGCGGCCTTGCCGGCAGCGGCTATGGCCCTGTCCCATTCCCCTTCCTCGAGGTATAGGGCGGACTTGTTCAGGTGGGCGTCTGAAAGAGCGGGGTCGAGCGAGATGGCCTTGTCAAAGGCCTTATGCGCCTCTTTGCCCATGCCCCTTACGAAATAGGCGTAGCCGAGGGCGTTCCGATAATGGGCGTTGTCAGGCTGGAGATCTACCGCCTTGGTAAGCTCCTTCAGCGCGTCGGCGATGTTCCTTTCCATAAGGTGGACCTCGCCGAGCCTGTAATGTATATCGGCCTGCGCCTTCTTTTTGGCGAGCGAGGCCCCGCACGCGGAGAGGGCCGCAGACAAAAGGACCAGGAGAACTATACTTGAAAGCCTTCCGTTCATTTATCCACCGTGCCGGCCACCGCGCCGGTTAAAGTTCGTAAGTGCTTGAAAATAATATCATATGCCTTCAAAATGGGTCAACACCTTAAATTGCGCGAACCTCTCGTTTATTTCCGGCAGGGTCAGCTTTTCAAGCCTCTCCAGGCTAAAGGCCTCGACATTGAACGAGGCCATGACAGAGCCGAATATTATGGCCCGCCTGATGTTCTTCTCGCTTATGTCGCCGGTATTGGCAAGATAGCCCATGAGGCCGCCGGCAAAGGTGTCGCCAGCGCCCGTGGGGTCGAATATGTCTTCGAGCGGATAGGCCGGGGCCGAAAAGACCGAGCCGCCGCTGAACATGAGCGCGCCGTACTCGCCGCGCTTCACGATAAGCGTCCTGGGACCGTAGCCCAGTATCACCCTGGCCGCCTTCACGAGGCTCGCCTCTCCCGAGAGCTCCCTTGCCTCGCCCTCGTTTATGACGAAGAGGTCGACTTTCTTGAGGAGCTCCTTTAGCGCCTCGGGCTTCCCCTCTATCCAGAAGTTCATCGTGTCGCAGGCGACGAGCTTCGGGCCCTTGACCTGCTCGAGCACCTTCATCTGGAGCTCCGGGTCTATGTTCGCGAGGAAGACGAACGGCGCGTCCGTGTATGCCGCGGGTATCTCGGGGTTGAAGGAGCTGAAGACGTTGAGGTGAGTCTCGAGCGTGTGCGCCTGGTTAAGGTCGTATCCGTAATACCCCTTCCACCTGAATGTCTTGCCAGGGACCTTTCTCAATCCCGCGAGGTCGATGCCCTTCGTAGAAAGGCTTTTTATGTGAGCTTCGGGGAAGTCCTCGCCCACGACCGCAACGAGGTTCACCCCGGCGAAAAAACTCGCGGAGGTCGAGAAATACGTGGCCGAGCCGCCGAGCACCTCTTCCGCCTTGCCGAACGGGGTCTCTACCGAATCGAAAGCCACAGAGCCTACCACTAATATCCTGGACATCAAGAAAGCTCCTTAATGGGATTGGCTGACATAATATTCCGGGGCCGAAAGAAGGCCCGTCCGAGCGCGTTTATAAGAGAGCGGGACCTTACGCAACCGTATCCGGCGCGAGATATCTGCCTATGAGGAGGCCCATATCTTCCCTGACCCTGTCGGGTATGGCCTTGGGGTCCGTTATGGTTGCGTACTTGAGGGCGCTCGCGCACTTGCATTTCCTTTCAGCCGCGATAGCCGGGACCGCCTTCCTTATTATCTCCTTTGCCATGGCCACGTTCGCCTTGAGTGTGGCTATTATGGCCTCGACCGTGACCGACTCCTCGGTCGTGTGCCAGCAGTCGTAGTCGGTCGAGAGGGCTACCGTCGAATAGCAGAGCTCCGCCTCTCTCGCGAGCTTGGCCTCCGGGAGGTTGGTCATGCCGATTACGTCCACGCCCCAGCTCCTGTATATCATCGACTCCGCCCTTGTGGAGAACTGCGGCCCTTCTATGCAGACATAGGTGCCGCCCTTGTGTGCAGTCGCGCCGGCCTCTATGGCCGCCCTGTGGAGCACGCCCCCGAGGTCCTGGCATACCGGGTCGGCGAACTCGACGTGGCCCACTATGCCGTTCCCGTAGAAGCTCGACGCCCTGCCCTTGGTCCTGTCGAAGAACTGGTCGACTATCACGATGTGGCCGGGCCTTATCTCCTCCTTCATGCTGCCCACGGCCGAGACCGATATCACCCATTCGGCCCCGAGCTTTTTCATGCCGTAGATATTGGCCCTGTAGTTCACCTCCGAAGGGAGGAGCCTGTGCCCCCTGCCGTGCCTGGGGAGGAATATCATCTTGACGTCGCCCAGCATGCCGGTTATGTACTCGTCGGAGGGCTCCCCGAACGGCGTTGAAACGGCGACGAGCCTGACGTCCGTAAGCCCTTCCATCTCGTAAAGGCCGCTTCCGCCTATTACCCCGACTACCTTCATGGCCGCATTCTCCTTTTTAAAAAAATAAGCCGAACCCTAACAAGTTGCTGAAAAACCAAAACCTTTTTCAGGCTGCTCAAAAAGCTCAAGATGCAAGGAGTCGAAAAATGAGGAATGAGGCGTACTCTCCTTGTACGCCGGAGTGTCCAATTTTGAAGACGACGCCTTGAAGCGGGCTTTTTCAGCAGCCTGATAAACTTTTAACATCTGCGCCCCTTTTTGGCAAGGCCATTAATGGAGCGGCCCGGCCTCAGCCGGGGTAAGCGCCCCGGAGCTGGCCGCAGGCGGCCTGTATCTCGGAGCCCTTGCTCGCGCGCACTATTACCGTGTATCCCGCTTTCTTGACTATCGAATGGAAGGAATCGACTCTGGCCTCCGAAGGCCTCTCGAAAGGCGCGCCCGGGAAGGGGTTGAAGGGGATCAGGTTCACCTTGCAGCGTATGCCGCGGAGCATCCTTATAAGCCTCCTCGCGTCGTCGTCTGAGTCGTTCACGCCGGAAAGGAGCACGTATTCTATCGTAATATATCTCCTGGGCTTGAGGGGATATGAGCGCAGGGCGGAGAGGAGCTCTGAGAGCGGGTACTTCTTATTGACCGGCATGAGCCTGTCCCTCGTCTCGTCCGTAGTCGCGTTGAGTGATACCGCAAGGTTTACGTTCGAGTCCGCTCCGAACCTTTTAATCGCGGGGACAAGGCCTGCCGTAGAGACGGTGACCTTGTTATGGGAGAAGTTGAATCCCAGGTTGCTCGTGAGGACACTGGCGAACCTTGCCACGTTATCGTAATTTGCGAAGGGCTCGCCCATGCCCATGAGGACGACGTTCGAGATTTCCTCGCCCTCGCCGAGTATGTCGTAAGCGGTGAAGACCTGGCCTGAGAGCTCTGAAAGAGAAAGGTTCCGCATGAAGCCGCCCATGCCGGTCATGCAGAACCTGCACCCGAGCGCGCACCCGGCCTGCGAGGATACGCAGAGGGTGAGCCTGCCGGATTCCGATATGAGGACAGACTCGATGCGTGAGGAGTCCTCAAGCTCGGAGAGGAACTTCCTGGTGCCGTCGGATGAGCGCCTTACGTCGACGAGCCTGTTCCCCCGTATCTCGTAGCCTTCGGCGAGCCTGACCCTGAAGGCCTTCGAGACGTCGGTCATGGCCGAGATGTCGGAGGCGCGCCTCATGAAGACCCACCTGAATATCTGCTCGGCCCTGTAGGGTCGCTCTCCCATGGAGGCCACCTCCGAGGCGAGCTCCTCTATCGTGAAATCCCTCAGGTTCTTCATTAGCGCCTTTTTGATATTAAAAGTCGGGGGAGGGGAGAAAGGACTGGACTGGAAGAGCGGTCCCTCAGTGCTCGACTCTGGAAATCAACCAGTAGACGCCGCCCAGGACCGCGACAGCTGCGACGAGCGAGAGCTGCGCGCCGACCGCCTCGCTCGAGAGGCTCGTGACGAGTATCTTTCTTATGACGGCCACGAGGGCTACGCTTATGAAGACTCTTATCGCGAACTTTCCGCCCCGGAGGTGCTTTATCTCGGTGTTCATCAGTTCGATGACGACCCACAGCATGAGGAGGCTCCCGAGTGTGCTCAAGAGCCCCTTCTCAATGTCGCCGTCGAGTATGTGGAGGATATCGTAGGCGAAAAGCCCCATGACCATGAAGCCCAGGAGCACGAGGCCGATTACCAGGATGAGGTTCAGGCCGTGGGAAAAGCGGTTCGCCATCTGCACGAGGTACGATTCGACCCTCTGGGAGAAGAAGAACTTTTTCTCCTCCTCGACATACGAGTTCGTGAAGACGTCGAGGTTTATGTCCAGTATCTTCTCGACCGACTCGAGCATCCGGGCGCGCTCGTTTACGTCAGGCACTTCCCTGTGGAGGATGCCGTGTATGTATATCTTCACGAAATGGAAGGCGGCGTTCACGTAATGGGTGTGTAGGCCCACTCTCACGTGGACCTCTCCGACTTTCTTCAGTTCGGAGAGGTAGTGGCCGCCGTAGGTGCCGGAAAAGAGCTTCATGAACCAGAGCTTCAGGGCGTCCTGGTGGCGCTTTACCGTGGCCTCGTCCTTCAGGAACCGCTTCGTCTCCTCGAAGTCCTTGACGAAGTTGTAGAACTCCTCGACGAACTCCTCCCTGTACCGCTCCATCACGGGCCTAAGCCTCATGAGGAGCGATACGTCATCGTCCGTGAAGCGGTAATGCTCCTTTATCCTGTCTATCGAGTCCATGCGGCCTGCGTCTCTACTCGAAAATCTCCATTGCGCTGAAAAAATAGCCTATCTCGAAGGCGGCGGTGTCCGGGCCGTCCGAGCCGTGCACGATGTTCGACTCTATCGAGTCCGCGAAGTCCTTCCTTATGGTGCCCGGAGCTGCCTTCGCCGGGTCGGTAGCGCCCATGAGCTCCCTGTTCTTCGCTATGGCGTTGTCGCCCTTCAATACCATGAGGACCACCGGCCCGGAGGACATGAACTCGGTAAGGCTCCCGAAAAAGGGCCTTTCCCTGTGGACGGCGTAGAAGCCCTCGGCTTCTTTCCTTGAAAGGCTCGCCATCTTCACGGCGGCGACCCTGAGCCCCGCGGCCTCGAATCTCTTTATTACCTCGCCTATTATCTTTTTCCTTACACCGTCCGGCTTGATTATCGAGAGCGTCTTTTCAACCATCTTCCGTTCACATCCTCCTTAGGGTATCCTCTGCACGAGAGTTTCTATCGCGTATTTGGTTATTTCCTCGAAGGGTATGGGCCTGGCCATGAGCTTCTCGCTCGCCATGTTAGCCTCTGCCGAGCCCACCCATGCTATCCTTCCCGTCTCCGTGTTCCAGATCTCCATGTAGAGCTTTATCTGTGATTCGTGCGTCTTGAAGATGCTCAGCCCGAAAACGCTCAGCCTGTTCGACTGGCCCTGCGAGAACTCGACGAGCTTCGGGTAGATTATGTAGCTTACTCCCAGAAGGCGCCCTATCTTCTGAAGGCGCGTGCTCTCCAGTATCCCGGTCGAGTAGTATTCCTTGAGCATCCTGGCGAAATCGGCTGAAAGCCCGCCGCTGTTTATGATGCTCAGTGTGTCCCAGTAGGGTACGACCCTTAACTCAGGCCGCCTGCTCCGCAGGGCCTCCTCCGTGAAATCGCCCAGGAGTTCCCTGTACTCGAACCCCCTCTCGGAATTGGAAGCGGCAAAGAGCGCGACCGATGTCCCGTTCCCGAAGAACGAGTCAGGGGAACGGAAGGGCTCCCTTGCCCTGAAGTTCGTCTGCGTGAGCGGGTCAGCGGCGCAGGCGGTCAAAAAAAATATCAGGAGCGCCGGAAAAAGAAGCCTCGCCCTTTTCAAGAGAGACCCGCGCCGCGCCCTTTCTCCATGCCCGCCGTGCGGCATGCCTGTCCGGGCCGGGCGAATTCCGCGCAAAAGCCCGGCGCCGGCTTGCCGCATTTCGTCAAGACCCTTGCCCGAAGCACCCCCTTGCTCCATGTGAGCTTTTCCTCCTTTATTAAGGAGCGGCGATAACCTGCAGACTATTGTCGGACAGGCCCACTGGGCTGCGTGCCGAAAAAGCTGTCCTGCCGGACAAATGCTAATTATACCCTAAAAAGCTCCTGGCAGGAGGCGCCGGGGCCTCAAAATATAACACTTAACAGGTACTTTTTACAAGTTTTTAAAAATGGATGGGCGGGGACAGCCCGCCGACCCGATTCGATAGCTTGAGACTTCCTGATGGGAGGGGACTGAGGGGAGGGTGAAGATTTGGCTCGTCATTGCGAGCATGCGAGCGAAACGCGGCGGGAAGCAATCTCGTCTTTATGAGGAATAACCTGCTTTGAAGCCAAAAGCTCCGAACTGGCTACGAAACTATTTTGCCTGTCATTCTGAGCGAAGCGAAGAATCTCGGGCTGTCAAATTACGAGATTTTTATCTCGCCCCGTCCTGGGGCTCGACCCTTCGGGCTGCCTCGCCAAGAGGCTCGGCATTCAATTTTTGCTGTCCTGCAAAAATTGTCGTCGCCTTCGGCTCCTCAGAATGACAACTTGGAACGCCGCAACCTGTTAAGCAATGACTCGAATTCATTAGAACCTATTTGCAATCGAACTCTCACCGGCTCTTTTCCACTCCGGCCCTGGCGCAATAGGGAGCGATGCGGCAGGAGCCGCAAAACGGCGAAGCTGGCCTGCAGAGGTTCTGCCCATAGGCCACCAGAAGGTCGTTTATCTCTATCCAGTGCCTTTTGGGGAGCTTTTCGCGGAGGGCGCGCTCGGTTTCGTCCGGGGTCTTCGTCTTAACAAATCCCCAACGGTTTGTGATCCTGTGCACGTGTATATCTACGCAAATGCCGGGTTTCCCGAAGCCCAGGGTCACGACCAGGTTCGCGGTCTTCCGGCCCACGCCTTTTAATTTCAATAGCTCGTCTATCTCGTCGGGGACCTTCGAGGAATATTTTTCAACAAGCTCCCTTGAGATGTCCCGTATGACCTTCGCCTTGGTCCTGTAGAACCCTGCCGGATATATGGCCTTCTCTATCCGCGCGATAGGGAGCGAGGCAACAGCCTTTGGCGACTCTCCGAGCCTGAAAAGCCTCTCGGATGCCTCTCTTGTCACGTCGTCTTTCGTACGGAGGCTTATTATGCAGGAGACGAGGACCTTGAAGGGGTCGCGTCTTATCCTCTCCGAGACCTCGGTAACGTAAGGAGTGCGGAAACGCTTATACTCGGCCCTGAGTATCTTGATGACCTTCGGGATGTCTTCGAGGCGCATGGGGGAATAATAACAGATCGGAGGCGCGGGGGGGAAGGTCTAAAAAGCCCGATTCATTGCAGGACGCGCTGGAACAGGAAAACGGCGGTCTTGACCGCGGCGATGCGACTCCCTATTCATCGTTTAGTAGTTGTGGGCCGCTCCAGAAGTGCGTGGGACAGGATGACTCGTCGTTACGCCGGCGTCTGCGCTTCGGGACATGGCAAGGTCCGGGCAAAGTCCGCCTGAATGCCCGCCAGCAGGTCGAGGTAATATTCGCGCATGAAGGGTTAAACCGCTCGGCGGTCATCAGTATCCCTACCAGGAACCGTCCGGGATATAAGAAAAGCGCTATCGCTCCCCCTGCTCGCATAGCGCCCGCGAGATGCGCACCAGCTCGATGCGTCTATCGGATATCTCCATGACCTCGAAACGGAAATTGCCAAAACGGAAAGACTCGCCGACCGTTGGTATCTGCTCGTGCTGGGCGAGCAGCAGGCCCGCCAGGGTCACATACTCGTCGTCCGGGCTGACGAGCGAGACCTCTCCGCCAAGCGCCTGCTCCAGCTGGTGCAGGTCTGCCGCGCCGTTCACAACCCACCCGTCTCCGTCGCGGACGATATCCGGCGTCTCGTCGGCGTCCGGAAACTCGCCTGCTATCGCCTCCAGGAGGTCAAGCGGCGTAACCAGGCCCTGGACCGTGCCGAACTCGTCGACAACCAGCACCAGGCTCCCCTTTGCCTTCCGCAGCACACCGAGGATCTTGATCACGTCGATCCGGTCCGGCACAAGGATGGGCGGATGCTGCGCTGCGCAGGCCGCCAGGTCGTGTCCGCTGTCCAGCGCCGTGACCAGCTCCTTGGCCCGTACGATCCCGACGACATTGTCCAGCGCCCCGCGGCAGACCGGGAACAGGCTATGCGGGGTCTCAAGCAGCTGCGCGCGGACCGTCGCTGCGTCGCTTGCGCAATCGATCCACGATATGTCCGCGCGCCGCGTCATTATGGTCCTGATGGACCGTTCGGCCAGGGTCAGCACCCCGGAAATCATGTTGCGCTCTTCTTCTCCGAAGGCACCGTGGGGGGCCCCTTTCACGGCTGCAGCCGGCTTCTCGTCCGCGCTGGCCTCGCTTCTTCCCCCCATAAGCCGCAATATGGCGTCCGCCGTACGCTCGCGAAACGGCAACCGGGCCTCGTTCTTGGCGAAATTGCGCCGCGCGACCTGGTTGAACGTTTCGATAAGGATGGAGAAGCCAATGGCCGCGTAGAGATACCCCTTTGGTATGTGGAACCCGAAGCCCTCGGCAACGAGACTGAAGCCGATCATGAGGAGGAAGCTAAGGCACAGGACAACTACCGTCGGGCGCTCGTTGACGAATCGGGTCAGCGGCTTTGAGGCGACTATCATCACCACCATTGCGATCACGACAGCCGCCATCATGACGCCCAGCTGCTCCACCATGCCGACGGCCGTGATTACCGCGTCGAGCGAAAAGACCGCGTCAAGGGCGATGATCTGCGCCACGACCAGCCAGAAGCCAGCGTAGGCGGACTTCGGTCCGCTGTGGCGCATATTGCCTTCAAGGCGCTCATGCAGCTCCATGGTTCCCTTGAAGACCAGAAAGAGTCCGCCGCAGAAAAGGATCAGGTCGCGCCCTGAGAAGCCGAGCCCGGCGACGGAGAAGAGCGGCTCGGTCAGCGTGATTATCCACGAAATCACGGACAGGAGCCCCAGGCGCATCAGAAGCGCAAGCGAGAGGCCTATCAGCCGCGCCCGGTCGCGCTGGTGCGGCGGCAGCTTGTTCGCCAAAATCGCGATAAAGACGAGGTTGTCGATGCCAAGGACTATTTCCAGTATGACAAGCGTTAACAAACCGACCCATATGGATGGGTCCATCAGAAATTCCATGCATTGCTCCTGATTAAAAAGCCGCTGTTCGGAAAGAACCGGCCGGCGTGCTTTCGGCTGCCCGAGTTAGAATCTGTGAGCGCGGGCCTGAGTGGTCTATCGGTTTGCGGGTCGGAAGGCGTCGAAAATAAGGTGCTGGCGTTTAATGCGGCAGAATAAAGGCATGATCGATAGCAGTCCACGTGGATAATCAGAGCCCCTTATTAGGGAATTACAGCGAATTAGAACATAGCAAAAAGACGTGCTACGCGCAACAAGGGAAAAAGCGGCAGAAAGAGCTCTTTCGCTCGGGCTGACATGCAAGGCGCATGGCCGGGGATATCAGTTCAGCACCTTCGTCTTACTGACGAAAAAACTAGTCGCATGGAACGGCTCGCCGTCGAGGTACATCGTGAAATCATATTTGCCTTCGAAGTGCAGGCTGAATGGCGATATCAGGAAGTTCACGTGGCTGTAGCCGTCTTTCCTGGCGGTTATGTTGAACGGGGAGAACTTTGAAAGCATCTCGTCTCCGTTCGGGTCTTTTATGCTGAACTTCACGCTGAAATCCCCCTCGCCGCCCTTAAGCCTTGAAAAGAAACAGAGCTTGCTCAGGAGCGCCGGAAGCGCCTCCACTATGATGTCCTGCGTGTAAAGCCCTATGAGGGAGAACTTCCCGCCTTTCTCCTCTCTTATGTCGTCCAGCATCAAAGTCAGTTCGTGTTTGGGCAGGGCCTTCGGAGACATAACCACCTCGCGCTTTCTATTTTTTTCCCGTAAATGTGCCTGGATTCTGCTGACCTTAAAGCATTTCCACAATGAGATGTCAACAATTCCGGCCCGCCAATGCCGTCCCCTCTTTCCTAAAGAGGTGCAGGGGAGATTCCCGAGTGCATTCATGATCAACCTCTCTTCCCCTTTAGAAAGGGGAAGTTCGACCTAACCCTTCATGCCCTCGGGCCGCATTTTTTTGCTTCGCTCAGAATAACAATGTATCTTTCAGAAAAAAAAGGGGGACGGAAAAAATCCGTCCCCCTTCCCTATCCGCATTAATGCGAAACAGGCTTACATCATGTCCATTCCGCCCATTCCACCCATGCCGCCCATTCCTGCGGGCATTCCGCCGCCGCCCTTCTCTTCCCTGGGCTTCTCGGCAACCATGCACTCGGTGGTGAGCATGAGCGAGGCTATCGAAGACGCATTCTGGAGGGCGATCCTCGACACCTTGGTAGGGTCGATGACGCCGGCCTTCACGAGGTCCTCGTAGGCCTCGGTCGAGGCGTTGAAGCCGAAGGCGTCCTTGCCGCCCTTCACCTTGTCGACGACTATCGAGCCTTCGAGGCCCGCGTTCGCCGATATCTGGCGGATGGGCTCCTCGAGGGCGCGGAGCACGAGCTTCACGCCGAACTGCTGGTCGCCTTCGAGGTTGAGTTTCGATATGGCGTTAAGTGTGCGGAGATATGCAACTCCGCCGCCCGGGACAACGCCTTCCTCGACAGCTGCCCTGGTGGCGTGGAGCGCGTCCTCGACCCTGGCCTTCTTCTCCTTCATCTCGGTCTCGGTGGCCGCGCCGACATTGATTACGGCAACGCCGCCCGCGAGCTTCGCGAGCCTCTCCTGGAGCTTCTCCCTGTCGTAGTCGGAGGTCGTCTCCTCTATCTGTGCCCTTATCTGCTTTATGCGGCCCTCGATCTCGGCCTTCTTGCCGGCGCCGTCGATGATGGTGGTGTTCTCCTTGTCGATGACCACCCTCTTGGCCCTGCCGAGGTCCTTTATGTCCACGCTTTCGAGCTTTATGCCGAGCTCCTCGGCAATGAGCTTGCCTCCGGAGAGGATGGCTATGTCGTCGAGCATGGCCTTCCTTCTGTCGCCGAAGCCGGGGGCCTTTACCGCGGCTGCCTGGAGCGTGCCGCGGAGCTTGTTGACGACGAGGGTGGCAAGGGCCTCGCCCTCGACGTCCTCGGCGATGATGAGGAGGGGCTTGCCCATCTTGGCGATCTTCTCGAGCACGGGGAGGAGTTCCCTCATGTTCGATACCTTCTTCTCATGGATGAGTATGAAGGCGTCCTCGAGCACGCACTCCATCCTCTCGGGGTCGGTCACGAAGTAGGGGGAGAGGTAGCCCCTGTCGAACTGCATGCCCTCGACCACGTCGAGCTGGGTCTCCATGCCCTTGGCCTCTTCGACGGTGATGACGCCCTCCTTGCCGACCTTGTCCATTGCCTCGGCGATTATCTCGCCGATGGTGCTGTCGCCGTTGGCGGAGATGGTGCCGACCTGCGCGATCTCCTTCTTCTCCTTCACGTTCTTGGAGAGCTTCTTGAGCTCGCCTATCGCGACCTCGACGGCTTTCTCGATGCCCCTCTTAAGGTCCATGGGGTTGTGGCCCGCGGCCACGAGCTTGCTGCCCTCCCTGAATATGGCCTGTGCAAGCACGGTCGCGGTGGTGGTGCCGTCTCCGGCAACGTCAGAGGTCTTGCTCGCGACCTCCTTCACCATCTGCGCGCCCATGTTCTCGAACTTGTTCTCGAGCTCTATCTCCTTGGCCACGGTAACGCCGTCCTTGGTGATGAGCGGCGAGCCGAAGCTCTTCTCTATCACGACGTTCCGGCCCCTGGGCCCTAGGGTTATCTTGACCGCGTCGGCAAGGGTGTTTACGCCCTTGAGTATCGCGCTTCTCGCATTATGGCTAAAGGAAAGTTCTTTGGCTGCCATTTGGTTCCTCCTTGGTATTAAATGTTTTTACGGGTTTTCCTTCCCGGATTATTTCTCGACGACGCCCAGAATGTCTTCTTCCCTCATGATGAGCAGGTCCTCGCCTTCGACCTTTATCTCGGTGCCGGCGTACTTGCTGAAGATTATGGTGTCATTGACCTTGACGGCCATGGGCTCTACCTTGCCGTCCTCCTTCTTGCCGGGGCCTACCGCTATCACCTTGCCCTCGGCCGGGGTCTCCTTCGCGCTCTCGGGTATTATGATGCCCCCCTTCGTTTTCTCCTTCTCTTCGAGCCTCTTTACAATGACTCGATCGTGAAGCGGTCTGATCTTCATTCTCTGCTCCTCCTTCTTGTGTTTAAGTTTTCAGATTATTGTCTTATCCGGCAGGGTGTAAACATTATTTTCGGTCTAAATATATGGCCCACTCCGGACTTTGTCAAGGCGTTTTTTAGCACTCGCAAAAAAGAGTGCTAATATATCGAAATAGCTCGGTTTTTATCCAAATCCCATGTTTTTTGCCTATAGGCAGGGGCCAGTGAAAGCTTTTTACAGGCTGAATAAAGCGGGTGCCAAGGGAACAGGACGGGGCTTTAATGGATTACGCAGGGCAGAGAGGCGCGGAAAAACATTTGACAATAGACCGCCAATAGGCTACAGTGTTCAGGAATAAGTGGTTGCAGGTCGGTATTTTGCTGAAAAAAGCTTTGTCTTTCCAGGCAGGACCTCAAGAACTTATATACTTAGAAAGGAGGTCCTGAACAATGGCAAAAGGCAGAGTGAAATGGTTCAATGAGTCCAAGGGTTTCGGGTTCATTGAGAGGGAGTCCGGGGACGATGTTTTCGTCCACTACTCCTCGATCCAGGGTGATGGTTTCAAAACCCTGAAGGAAGGCCAGGAAGTAGAGTTCGAGATAGCCAAGGACGCCAAGGGTTCCAAGGCGGTGAACGTAATACCCCAGTAAGGCCTGAAAACGAAAGCCCCCGCGAAAGCGGGGGCTTTTTTTTTCAAAGCTTCGCTCCTGCAAAAGACCACGCCGCCTGTCAGCTCTACAACGCCCCTAAAGCCACGCCCTCCCATGCCGGTAAAAAACCTTTTAATTCATCGCGTTACGCCTGTTTTGCCTACGGATATGCAACTTTCCTATTGTAAGCCGGACCACCTTTGAAGTATAATAACTGTAACTTTTGTAACCTGCTATAATCAGATTTGAAGAAGGACGGGCAAAGCGGGTTACTGGCAAGGAGGTGTGGGCTATGGTTACCGAGATGAATCCCATAGAGCACTTCAAGGAGCTGGTTTCCGACGCGATGAAGCACCAGAAGGTCAAGGCCGGCGAACTGGCCGAGTTCTATCTCTCATCCCTCCTCACGAGCTTCCTGACCATCGAGCGGCTGCCGGACGAGCCCCTGGCCACCACCTACCTGAAGGCCCTGGGCGCAACCAGGGAGGTGCAGTTCCAGCAGATGAAGCAGCTCGGCGACGTCTCGCTCTTCACCTCAGGTTTCTTCTCGGACAGCCTTAAGAGGAAGATAGTCGACATAGACTATTACATGGCAATGGGCTCGGCCTCTTACGGCTTTCTGGCGAACATGCACAGGGGCGGCAGGAACGAGGAGGTCTCAAAGCTCTTCGGCGAGCTTGCGGAGAAGTTCGCGGCCTTTGCCGACGTGCTTACAGAGGTAAGCGAAAGGAGCAGGCTCACCTCCCCGGTTGACATACTTCGCATCTACGAGAGGTGGCTCCGCACCCGGAGCAGGCTTGCCGAGAAGGTATTGCGCGAGTTGGGCATAGAGCCGCAGGAGGCGAGCACGAGGTCGATACACTGAGGCCTTTAAAACTATTTAGCAGTTAACATGAAAAAACTCAAAATCACATTCAGGCTGCTCAAAAAGCTCAAGATGCGAGGAGTCGAAAAGTGAGGACCGAGGCGTACTTTTATAGTACGTCGCAGTGACGAACCTTGAAGACGACACAGCAGATTGGGCTTTTTCAGCAGCCTGCTAGAACACCGCCCTGGCCGCCCCTACTATTATGGTCGTAAAAGCCGTCCCGGCCGGAAGCGGCGAGCGGGCCACGAGCCTTCCTTTTTGAAGGCCGTCTTCCGTTATATAGCCTAGGGCCAGGTCCTTCTGCTTATCGTCCCTGAAGGATAGAAGCCTCCCCTCAAGGCCCTCCTCTGCTTCCTTCGTGAACCTCAGGCCCACTGAGCCGATGTTTATATCTATCTCCCTCGCGTCCTTGAAATACTCCCTGAACCTCTTTGCCCTCCACTCTGTCCTTACAGCCGCGCTCTTGGGGACTGCCTGGGGCAACACCCGCACCCTTAAGACCCTGGGCCTGGACTGGAACCTGTAAGCGTCCAGTATGTGCCCGAGCTCGTCTTCCATTTCGATCCCCACGACCAAGTCAGGGGAAAGGAGGTCGATCTTGTACTGTTTGTATATCCTCCCTATGCTTCCGGTCACGAGGCCTGAAGTATCCATGACAAGTCTTTCGCATCTTTTCAGGGCCGCGTCCATGAGGAGCTTCGCGCCCGCAAGGGAGGGGACGAGGCTACCGGGCGGGCTCAAGGCCCCTGTGAAGTAAAAGCCCTCGACCGCTATCTCCTCCCATCCCCTGAAACCTCCTTTCAACAGCCCCCATGCCATTGTCGCCGGAGGGCCTATGTGCGATTGCCCGGTATCGAGGTCGAGCGCGCCCGCTTCGCCTTCCCTTGAAAGGCGGTCAAGGAGCCTGCCCGCCATCGCGGTCTTTCCCGTGTCCGCGCTGCCTACGAGCATTATGCTCATCGCATTGACAGAGGAAATAGCTTCCATGATATCGTCCTCAGGGCTGGTCATGCCTTGCATATGGGCTCCAACGACTCGTTCAAGCGCCTTTTATGCGTATGATACCAGAAAAAAGATGTTCGGCACGCGTACTCGAAATAGGCGCCGAAAACTTCCGATTTTTTCTTTGACATTTTTAGACCTTTTGGTAATATTCAAACTGCCTTAATAATCCGGAGGTAATTTCCAAGGCTTTTACGCCTGTTTCGCTCACTTACCTGGTGCTTAAAAGAACCCCGTTATATGACACTCACGTTTCCCTGGGGGCCCGGATGGTCCCTTTCGCCGGCTGGGAAATGCCCGTACAGTACGCTGGAGTGAAGGAGGAACACCTTGCGGTGCGTTCCTCCTGCGGGCTATTCGACGTAAGCCACATGGGCGAGATAGAGGTCTCGGGCGACCGGGCAATCGACTTTGTCCAGCTCCTCATAACAAACGACATAGAGCGCGTATCCGACGGGCAGTGCCAGTACGCGCTACTTTGCAGGGACAGCGGCGGCGTGGTGGACGACCTCATCGTCTACCGCTTCAATATCGACCGGTACCTTTTTGTTGTGAACGCCTCCAACGCCGGCAAGGTACTTGACTGGATGAAGGAGGTCCAGGCAAGGGAAGACTTCCCGGACGTGGGGATAGAAGACCAGGGCGGGCAGTACGCCCAGCTCGCGCTCCAGGGCCCGGCGGCGGTTGAGATTCTAAGGCCCCTCCTGGATATAGACCCGGACGGGATAGGGCATTTCCGGTTCCACATGGGCCTCATAGGCGACGATATCGAGGCCATTGTATCGAGGACGGGCTATACCGGCGCTGACGGGTTCGAGATATACCTGGCGCCGGAGGACGCGGAGGCGGCCTGGAAGACGATAATGGAGGCTGGGAGCGGCCATAATCTGCGGCCTGCGGGGCTCGGGGCCAGGGACACTCTCCGGCTTGAGATGGGCTATCCCCTTTACGGCCACGAGCTGGGAGAGGAAATAACCCCCATAGAAGCCGGCCTCGGCAAATATGTGAGGTTCACCAAGGACTTCATCGGAAGGGACGTCCTTGAAAAACAGGCCAGGGAAGGCGCGGGGAGGACCCTCGCGGGAATAAAGATGCTCGAGCCCGGGGTGCCCAGGCAGGGCTATGAGATACACGCTGGCGGGAAGAAAATAGGCGAGGTCACAAGCGGGACCGTCTCCCCTTCCCTCAATGTCGGAATAGCGATGGGGTTCGTTGCGCCGGAGGCTGGCAAGCCGGGCGCCGAGGTCAGCATAGTAATAAGGGGGCGGGCCGCTAAAGCGGAGATAACCACCCTGCCGTTTTATAGAAAGTAGCAGTTAATATCGTACCCAAAAGCAGGAAAGGAGAAGCACCGTTATGGAGTTCCCGAAGGACCTTAAGTACACCAAGGAGCACGAATGGGTTAAGGTCGAAGGCAAGATAGCAACCATCGGAATTACCGACTACGCCCAGGACTCTCTTGGAGACGTGGTCTACGTGGAACTGCCGCCCGAGGGCGGCTCGGTCACGAAGCACGAGCCCTTCGGCGTGGTCGAGTCCGTAAAGGCGGTCTCGGACCTCTACTCGCCGGTGAGCGGCAGCGTAACCGAGGTGAACGACGCCATCATCGACAGCCCAGAGGCGATAAACGAAGACCCGTACGGTGACGCCTGGATGATAAAGGTGGAGATAGCCGGCCAGAGCGAGCTTGACGACCTCCTTACCGCGGACGAGTACCAGAAGTTCATCGAGGAAGAGAAGTAAGCCGCTGTGCCCTACATCCCCCATACCGAAGAAGACATCGGAAAAATCCTTGAAGCAGCCGGCGCGTCCAGCATAGACGACGCGCTATCGGCGCTTCCGGCAAACCTACGCTCCAGAAAACCGCTTGATGTGCCGGCGGGCCTCTCGGAGCAGGAGCTCCTCGGGCATCTTAAACAGCTCGGCTCAAGGAACTCGACGGTGGAGGATTATTCGAGCTTCCTCGGCGGCGGGGCATACAACCATTACATACCGGCCATAGTAGACAGCCTCATTTCAAGGTCCGAGTTCTACACATCCTACACGCCTTATCAGCCCGAGCTTTCGCAGGGCACGCTCCAGGCAATTTTCGAGTACCAGACCTTAGTGTGCCAGCTTACCGGCATGGACGTGAGCAACGCCTCCCTTTATGACGGCGCAACGGCCGTGGCCGAGGCCGTGCTCATGGCAAGGAGGATAACCGGCAGGAACGGGATCGTCCTTTCAGCCGCCCTGCACCCGGAGTACAGGGATACGGTCCGGACCTATCTATCCGGGACCGGAGACCACCTGTCGGAAGCGGCCTTTTCAGCTGGGACTGGAACGACTCTTGCGGAAACCATCGAAAACGCCATAGATGGCGATACGGCCTGCGTGGTCGTGCAGCACCCGAACTTTTTCGGCTGCATAGAGGACGTGGGGGCGCTTGCGGAGATTGTCCATAAAAAAGGCGCCCTATTGATAGTGGCCGTAAGCGAGGCCGTTTCCCTGGGTTTATTAAAGCCCCCGGGCGAGATGGGCGCCGACATAGCCGTGGGCGAGAACCAGTCTTTCGGAAACCCGCTCTCCTACGGCGGCCCGTACCTGGGCTTCATGGCCACACGGACGGAGTTCGTCCGGCAGATGCCGGGGCGCATCGTCGGCCAGACCGTAGATAAAAACGGCAGGAGGGCCTTTTGCCTGACCTTCTCTACAAGGGAGCAGCACATAAGGAGGGAAAGGGCGACCTCCAATATATGCACGAACCACGGCCTTTCGGCGCTCGCGGCGTCCATTCATCTGGCGGCGCTCGGCGGCGTTGGCCTTAAAAGGCTCGCGGGACTCAACCTTTCCAAGGCCGAATACCTCAAGAAGAAACTCGTCGAAGCCGGGGCAGAGCCCGCGTGGAGCGTGCCCACCTTCAACGAGTTTACTGTCAAGGTCAGGAAAGACCCTGAGGAGGTGCTTGAGAAGCTCCTTCTGAAGAAGATAATCGGCGGCATCCCGCTCAAGCGGTTCTACCCCGCGCTCGACCGCCATATCCTCGTGGCCGCGACCGAGATGAACTCGAAAGAGGAGATTGACAGGTTCGCCTCGGAGCTCAAGAGCGTATAGTTTTCAGGAAGGCGCCCCCTTCCCCCAATCTTTTTCTTACAGGTTGTTTATAATGGAAGCCAACGGCACAAGAGGCCTCCTCCTTGAGGAGCCGCTGATATTCGAGAAGTCATCGCCAGGCCGCATTGGCATTGGGCCGGCCCATTCCGACGTCCCTGAGACATCGCCTGCCCAGGCGATACCGGGCAGGTTCCTGAGAAGCGACCTGGACGGCTTTCCCGACCTCGCCGAAATAGACACTGTCCGCCACTATACGAGGCTGTCGCAGTGGAACTTCGGCGTGGACTCTGGCTTCTACCCTCTCGGCTCGTGCACCATGAAGTACAACCCCAAGATAAACGAGGCGGCCTGCCGCCTTCCGGGCTTCTCCCATATCCACCCGTACCAGCCGGAGGAGCTTACCCAGGGCGCGCTCGAGCTCATGCACTCGCTCGAAACATACCTTTCCGAGATTACGGGCATGGAGGCGATCACTCTCCAGCCTTCGGCAGGCGCTCACGGAGAGCTATGCGGCCTTCTCATGATGGCCGCCTATTTCAAATCAAAGGGCAAGCCGCGCACAAAGATAATAATCCCTGATACGGCACACGGCACCAACCCCGCGAGCTCGCACCTGGCGGGCTTCAAGGTGGTGCCTGTAAAATCCGAAGGCAAGGGGGTCCTCTCGGTCGAGGCGGTTGCCGCCGTGATGGACGAGGAAACCGCCGGGCTAATGCTCACGAACCCCAATACCCTCGGCCTCTTTGAGAGGAACATAAAGGCGATTGCCGAGGTCGTCCACTCGAAGGGCGGGTTCGTCTACTGCGACGGCGCGAACATGAACGCGCTCATGGGGCTTACGAGCCTCGGCGAGCTGGGCGTGGACGTTGTGCAGTTGAACCTTCACAAGACCTTCTCGACGCCCCACGGCGGCGGCGGTCCCGGGAGCGGCCCGGTGGGCGTGGGCAAGGCGCTTGAGCCGTTCCTTCCCGTCCCGAGGATAAAAAAGGAAGGCGGAAAATACAGCCTCGATTCCGGAAGGCCCAATACCATAGGCAGGATGAAGTCCTTCTACGGCAACTTCTCCATCATGGTCCGGGCCTACGCTTACATAAGGCGGATGGGCGGAGAGGGCCTGAAGCGCGCGTCCATCGCCGCAATCCTTAACGCCAACTACATAAAAGAGAGGCTTAAGGGCGCCTATCACCTCGCCTTTGACGAGCCCTGCATGCACGAATGCGTCTTCTCGGACAGGATGCAGCTCGGCAGCGGCGTTTCCACGATGGACATAGCCAAGCGCCTCATCGACTACGGCTACCACCCGCCGACCGTATACTTCCCGCTGGTCGTCCCTGGCGCGATAATGGTAGAGCCGACCGAGACGGAATCGATAGAGACGCTTGATAAGTTCATCGATGTAATGAAGGCGATAGCCGAAGAGGCGAAGGCCAATCCTGAGCTACTCAAGAGCGCGCCCACGAGGACAAAGACCGCACGGGTAGACGAGACGCGGGCCGCGAGGGAACCGGTCCTGAGGTGGAAGAAATAAAGCTCAAAAAGCTATATGCCAAAAAATGAAAGGGCAGGGAAATAATCCCTGCCCTTTTTGCATCGCCCTAAAACTTTTATCAAGGCATCCGGCCCTTGCTCCTATCCCCTCTTCTCGAAACCCGCGGGCTGGCCGGTCGCCTGCGAGACCACGAGCTCGCTCTTGGCGACTATCTTGTGCCACTCGCCCTTGGGCGCGAGCACTATGACGCCGGGCTTCAACGCAGTGGTCGATTCCTTCCCGTTATCCAGGTAGTATGTGCCCTCTCCCTCGTGGACGAAGAATATCTGGTCGCCGCCCGGGTGCCTGTGGTAATCGAGCACCTGGCCGGGCTTGAAGTAATAGGTGTCCTGCGCGAGCTGCTCGGTCTTTATGTAGGTGACCTTGTTTACCGCATCGTCCTTGAATTCCTTTTTAGCCGCCACGTCCGCCTGCTGCATGTCCGTACCTCCTGAGTTTTATCTCTTTATTTTTTAATTTGGGGCCGCCCTTAGGCAGCATACGTTGTAATTATACACAATGGCATGGAGAGCGCAAGGAAAATTTTGGACTATTTAGGTCTTTTTTTACCTATTTCTCGCCGCAGGGCTATTTCAGCTTGTTTTTCAGGCAGTTACCCGAAAACTTATTTCAAGCTTGTATCAAAAAATTCCATTGCCGCGGGGCTTCCATAATCCCTCGGCCCCGCAAGGACGCCCTCCACCCTGCCGCTTTTTCCGATTATCACCGACATGGGGATGACGCCCACCCTGTAGCTCTTTTTTGCCTCGCCGTACTGGTCGATGAGCACCGGAAAGCCCGCGGTGCTTTTTTCGAGGAACTCCATTACGCGCTTCCTCGAATCCACCGCCACGCCGATTACGACCAGGCCCTTGTCCCTGAAATCGGCTGCGAGCTTCGATAGCGCGGGGAACTCCTCCCTGCACGGCTCGCACCAGCTTGCCCAGAAGTGGAGGAGTACGGTCTTGCCCTTGAACTCCGAAAGGCTCCGCTCAATGCCGTCCAGGTCCTTGAGCCTGAAATCCGGCGGAGCGTTGCTTTCATTCGAGGGCTGGACTATGAAGGGAAGGAGTATATGCTTTTGGTGCCGCTCGTCCGCATGGGCCCAGGGCGCGTAGACCACAAGAAGCAGGATAAGGCTTGCGAGGACCGGTGCGGCCTTAAAGGCAATAGATGCCCGCGCACTTTCCGCGCGCCCCCATTCATGGGGGGCGCGCGGAAGTGCTGAAGCCGTCAAGTGCCGGATGCCTTTCAACTCGATTTGCCTCGACATGTTAAAAAACCCAAACGAGTGTCGCGAATAGCCTCCAGTCAATCACCTGCTGGAAGCCGTTTACCCTCTGGTATACGGGGACCTGGTATTTGATCTCCGCGCTCCCGCCGGTCTTGGGTATCTTGGCCTGGACGGCCGGGGTTATGAAGACGGAATCAAGGCCAGTGAAGTCGGGATTGTCGGCCATCGAGGTTACGGGCCGCGAATACCTGCCCTCGTGGTCCCTGTCCCTTTCGGCGTGTATGCCGTTAAGCTCAAGGCCTACGTTGATATAATTCGAGGCCTGGTACCTGGCTATGAGGTCGAGGGTGGTCTTGTCTCCGAACTCGTAGCCGTTATTGCCCTCGGTCGTGAGCTGGTGAAAGAGGTTCGCCTGCAGGACGAGCGGATAGAGCCCCCTCGTGTAGCTCAGGAGAAAGAGCGGGTCCCAGGAGCCGCTCCCCGGCTGCATCATCGCGTGGACGAGATTTCCGGAGGCCGTCCTCTCGCTTGTAGCGCCGGTCGGCGTCTTGATGCCCAGCCCAGCCACCAGCCTGTGCCCCGGCCTTATCGGCGCGTCGGTGTAGAGCGTGTAGAGGCCCATGAAGGATATGTCGCCTATTCCAGAGACCGTGTCCATTGTCATGTCCATCGTCATTCCCATCGCGCTACGCCTTCTCATGTCCATGTCGTTTATGATATAAGGGACAGCGGCCATGAGCTGAAGGCGCTCGGTTACAGGCAGCACGCCGACAAGCGATATCTTCTGCATCCTCATCTCGGTGGGGACGCTGTATGACTGGCTCATCTGCTGGTTCTCCGCGATCGCCCCGTCCGGGCTTACGCTCCTCGTCCCGTTCCTTATTGTCTCCATGTGCATGTACTCGTATGCGAGCGAGAGGCCGAAGTTCTCGGCCAGGGTCACTCCCGATGAGGCCGCGCCTGCTATGCAGCACGAGAGGCCGCATTCGCCTGCCGCGCCTGCCTGCCTGCCGTTGAAAAGGGTTACTGCGACGATTAAAAGCAAAAAGAGGGTACACTTCCTCATCTCGAATCTCCTGTGAACGATTTTTGAGCGCGCAGGGCGCAAGCCCATGCCTTACAGAAGCCGCAAAGACACTCCTGCCAGCCAGGTCCAGGCAGCTCTTTCGGCGCACAGCTGCCCGGAGGTGCGGACGCGCGATGAAGAAGGCGCAGTCGTTCAACCAGACCGCAGGGCGCAACGTGAGCCGCTTGCAACTGCCGTAACCGGCGCGGGAATGACTTTTATTCAGGATACGAGAGAGGCTTCGGGGGGTTCTTCGCTCGCGGCTGCGAACGGGTCTGCGAAGAAAGAGCGGGTATGAGTGACAGGCGCTACCGAATGGTCCGGGCCGGGTGCGAGCGTCTTCCCGGCAAGGTAAGGCATATCAAGCGGGCTGAGCGCGCCCGGCCCGGCAACGTCATTTCCCAGGTACATCCCGCAGCGCAAAGACTCGGGGGCATGCGCCTCACCATGCCCTTCTGTATGGCCGGTATGGCAGACCACTGTCTCGATGTCCTTTGCCATGACCGGGCACCTCTCGCCGTGAGTGCAGTCCTCGCCCATGTGTAGGCAGACGCTCCCCGAAAGGGGCGAGATGACCTGGAACAGGAAGAACATGATGAGTAATGGCGCAAGCCTTTTCACGGGAATATTATATCGGAAACCGGGCTGAAGGGCATGGTTTTTTACAAACGGGCGCGCCCTGATGCCTTTGATGGGAGTGAAACGGCCTGTCCTCCCGGAAGGGAGCGCTTTATTTCAGGGTGCCTCCGATTAGCCTTGCGGAGCGCACTCATGATGGTTTATCCTGATATATAATACTCTTATCTTATTAATATAATTATTATAACCCGGCCCCACTGAATGAAAAAAGAAAGACCGAGAAACGGCGACAAGAAACGCCTTCTCTCCAGGTTCAGCAGGAGGGCGAAACTCGTCTATTACAGGATACTCAGGCTCGAAGACCCGCCCGAGCGGATCGCCAGGGGAGCGGCTATCGGCGTGTTCATGGGGGTGCTACCCACCTTCGGCCTGGGCGCACTCCTCTCGCTTGCAGCCGCCTTTGCGCTAAAGGCAAACAAGGCGGCTGCCATCCTCGGAAGCCTCATCATGAACCCGCTTACCGCGCCATTCTTCTGGGCGCTCAGCGCCTTCGTGGGAAGCTTCCTTCTGCAGGAGAACTATTCGTCCATATACGCGAATATCAAGGACGAAGGCCTTGTCACGGGCGCGGGCTGGGCCTACGCCGTGTTCCTCATCGGGAACGCCATAGTCTCGGTATTGACCACGGCGGTCTCATACTACATAGTAAAGCACACGGTCATAAGGCACCGGAGGAGAAAGGCCGAGAAGCTCAGGAAAAAAAGGGGGCATTGAAGCTCGAAGGCCGCCTATTTGAGCCCGACCTTTCTTATGAGCTTGTAGAAGCAGAACGCCGTGAAGGCGATAACCGTCCCCCACGAGAGCACGAGGAAAATCCATCCCCCTGCAGTCATACCCCCCTCCTTTTCCATGCAACCCTTACAGATAGGACAAGGGCCGCCAGAAGCGCTGCCAGGAACGCCCTTGCCGCCCATACACCGGCCTCGCTTTTTGCGAGCACGGAAGGGAGCTGCTGGTAGGTCCAGGCCGCGAGTATGATCATGAGGAAAGCGGGCGTCACGTATTTCATCACGTAGAAAAAGAGCCTCGATATCCTTATGTGCGCGCCCCTCGTTATCTCGCTCCAGGCTTTTTCAGACCCGAATATCCAGAAGAATATCACGACCTCCATGAGCGCCAGCACAACGAGGCCGAAGGTCCCTGCCCAGAAGTCCATCTCGTCGAGCGCGCCGCTTACGAATATCGGGAGGTGCGCCGATACGAAGAAGACGGCCCCGAGCACCATGACCGATTTTTTCCTCTCCCATCCGAACTCGTCCTCGAAAAATGCCATCATGGGCTGGGAGAGCGCGACTATGGAAGTAAGGCCGGCGAGGAAAAGAAGGAGGAACCAGATGAAGCCGAAGAACTGGCCGTAGCTCATGTAAGAGAAAACCGCGGGCATGCTCATGAAGCCGAGCTTGAAGGCGCCGCCGGAGGCTATCTCGGAAGCGCCCTGCATCCCGAAGAAGATGACGGCGGAGGTGAGGGCGATGGTCGAGCCGAATATCACCTCGGCGAAGGTATTGAGGCTAGCCGTCGAGAGGCCGTCGAGAGCGATGTCCTCGTCCTTTTTCACGTAGCTCGCGTATGTGAGGATCGCGCCCAGGCCGAGGGACAGGGTAAAGAAGACCTGCCCGGCGGCCGCCAGCCAGACCTTGGCGCTCGTTAAGCCGCTCAAGTCAGGCTCCCAGAGGAAAGCAAGCCCTTTCCTGATCGTGAATGACGGGTCAGTCGGCGAGCTCAAGGTAAATACCTTTATAAAGAGCACCAGCGCCATTATGAAGAGGGCCGGTATGGCTATCTTGTTAAGCGCCTCTATGCCGCCGGAAACACCCCTGCCGAGTATCCAGAGCCCCAGTAAGAGCGTACCGAGAAAAAAGGCGTAGGCGAGGGGCCCGGGCGTAAGCATGTCCCCGCCTCCGGTTGCGCCGATGTAGCCGTAGAGGAAGTCCTGATATGGCTTGAGGTACTCGGAAGCCGAGGCCGCTCCCGCCAGGCTGTCAGTGCCAGGGAAGCTCCCCATTATGGAGAAGATGCCGAAGGCGAGGGTCCAGGAGCATATGTAAGTGTAATAGATGACCACCACGAGCGGCAGGAAGACGCCCAATATGCCGACGTACTTGGCGGCCCTGTTCTTCCAGAGCTCGTCGAACATGCCCGGCGCGGTGCCGTGCCCCCTCGAGCCGCCGTACCTGCCGATGCCCCATTCTATCCACATGAGTGGTATGCCGAGCACGAGGAGAGATATGAAATAGGGTATCATGAACGCCCCGCCGCCGTTCTCGGCGGCCTGGACCGGGAACCTTAGGAAGTTCCCGAGGCCGATGGCGTTCCCGGCCATCGCAAGTATAAGCCCTATCCTCGTGCCCCACTGCTCGCGCGTCCTCATCTTCTCCTACGCCCCGCAAAATGTAATTCGGCCCTGCGTAGACCAGCGCCGATTGCGGCCTCCCGGACCGCAAAAAAACCGGCCGCCCGCGCGCATAAACACGAGGGCGTCACTTCCTCTGGAAGTCGTCCTCGAAGCGCACGATGTCCTCTTCCTCCACGTACTCGCCGTTTTGCACCTCGATTATCTCAAGCGGCACGCCTGTCGCGTTCTCAAGCCTGTGCTTTACGCCCCTGGGAATATAGGTGGACTGGTTTATCGCGATGTCCACCACCTCCTCACCCCTCTGGACCCTCGCGGTCCCGGAGATTACCACCCAGTGCTCGCTCCTGTGGTGATGGAGCTGGAGGGAAAGCCTCTTTTTCGGCTCGACCCGTATCCTCTTTATCTTGTAGCCATCGCCGGTTTCGAGAAGCGTATAGGAGCCCCAGGGCCTCTCGACGGTCCTGTGTATCTCGTGCTCGGTGTATCCCTTCTTTTTGAGGACCGAGACGACCTCCTTTACCTCCTGGGCGCGGTCGCGGGGGCAGACGAGCGTAGCATCGGGCGTGTCCACCAGAATCATGTCCTTCAGGCCTATGGTGGCGACCGCCCTGTCAGAGCCGAGTATGATGGAATTTTTCGAGCCGATGTCCACGACCCTGCCGCGGACGATATTGCCGTCCGAGTCGGGCTTCAAGACCGCGTTAAAGGAGCTCCAGCTGCCCATGTCCGACCACGGGAAGCTCGCGGGTATCATTACCACGTCCTCGGCCTTCTCGAGTATGCCGTGGTCTATGGATATGTCTTTTATCGACTTGTACGCGGCGATGAGGCTCTCGGTGTCTTTGCAGGCTGAGAGGGCTTCGAAGGTCTCGGGCAGGTGCTTTTTTACCTCCTCGAGTATCCTCTCGGCCTTCCAGAGGAAGATGCCGGAGTTCCAGTAATAGCCGCCCTCCTTGAGGTACCTTTTGGCCCTCCTTATGTCCGGCTTCTCGACGAACTTCTCAACGCTCCGTATGCTGAAGCCGGATATCTTCTTTACAGCCCTCGGGAACGCCTTTATGTATCCGTAGCCCGTCTCCGGGTGCGTGGGCACTATGCCGAAGGTCACGAGGCGGCCTTCCCGGGCGGCCTGAAGGGCCGCCTTCATGGCGGTCCTGAACGACTTGCCGTCCTCTATGACGTGGTCTGCGGGCAGTACCGCCATCACGGCGCCGGGGTCTTTCCTGTACAGCTCGAAGGCCGCGAGCGCAATGGCCGCGGCGGTGTTCCTGCCCATCGGCTCTATGACGTAGCCTGGGTCCACGGCCTTGCCGTCGTAGGAGAGGTGCAGCCTTATTATCTCGGCCTGCCGGGCGTTGGTGACGATAAGCACCCTCTCTGACGGCACGAGCGGGCTCAACCTCTTTATGGTCGATTTAAGGAGGCTCTCGTCGCCCGCGACCTTAAGGAGCTGCTTCGGGGTGGTCTCGCGGCTCAAGGGCCAGAACCTGCTCCCTATGCCTCCGGCCAGTATTGCGGCATAGAGCCTGCCTTTTGAAGCCGGCCTTCTCCTCACGCCGGCCCCCTCTGCAAGCGCCTTTTTAAGGGGCTTGATGCGCCCCGCAGTGATTGCGCCCGACAGTGCCGCCTTGCTCCCTGAACCGTTCCGCGACATGGCTATTCCTTTCTCCGGACTCCGGATTCATTTATGCGGAGGTCCGCGATGGGTTGCTCATAAACGTAATCGAATCAAGGCAACCTCTAAAAATTAGAGATTTTTCCCGCAATCAAGGAAGGCCGGGAATAAAAAGCGGAGCATATATGCAAATATGTGAGCATTTTTATTCCCGGCCTGACACAGGGTCCGGGGAAAAGATCAATTTTTAGAGGTTGCCTCAAGATACCTTCCGCCTTGCGGCCGCGTCGAGGACCGTATAGGCGGCGCGGATCCCCAGGTAGCTCAGGTAATGGAGGCCGTTAAGGACCGCGGAATCCGTATACTTCCTTGCCACTTGAAGCTCCTCCTTGAACGTGCGGTGGAAAGAGCTCGAAGTCTTTGAGCCTGGATGCACCCTGAACAGGGCGAGCCGGTCGTCTATGAACCCCGGCGGGTATTTACGCCCGAGCCGGAGCCAGAACTCGTAGTCCATCACCCTGTGCTGCGACTCGTCAAAAAGGCCGAGCTCGCCGAAGGCCTCCCTCCTTATGAAGGTGGCCGGCTGCGATATGAAGTTCGTGACAAGGAGTATATTATAGCCGTACCGCCGAAGCAAAAAGTTCTTGTACGCTGTTATATAGCGCCTCGTCTCCCTGCCCTTTGCGTCTATTATCCCGCACTTGCCGGTAAGCCACAGGCATTCCGGGTGCGCCTGAAAGTACCCGGCGACTTTCTCAAGGGCCCCCGGCTCGTAGAGGTCGTCCGAGTTCAGATAGGCGATTATGTCCCCGGTCGCCTTCCTTATGCCCTTGTTTATGGCGTCGGACTGGCCCCGGTCGCGCTCCGAGACCCAGGCGAGCCGCTTCTCATATCGTTTAAGGACATCCAGCGTTTCGTCTTTCGAGCCGCCGTCGACTACGAGGTATTCGAGTTCCGGATAATCCTGGCCGAGTACGCTTTCGATCGTGTCGCCTATAAAGCCCCCCTGGTTGTAGGAGGGCGTTATGACCGTTATCCTCGGAGGGTTCCTCATGCCCTTGGCCCCGCGATTGCGCCGGATATGGCCTGAAAGGTCTGCAGGGCCGTGCGCTCCCAGCTGAACCCGGCTGAGCGCTTGAGGCCTTCCGCGGCGAGCCTTTTCCGTAACGCCGGGTCTTCGAGGACCCGCAGCATCCCGTGCGCTATGCTCTCTACGCTCAGGGGGTCGACGAAAAGCGCGGCATCGCCCGCGACCTCGTCAAGGGGCTCGATGCCTGAGCAGACGACCGGGACGCCCGAGGCCATTGCCTCGAGGACAGGTATGCCGAAGCCCTCATGGAGCGACGGGAAGACGAAGAGGCCGGCGGCCGAATATACCAGGGGTATGTCCTCGTAAGGGAGCCACCCCAGGAATATGATATCCTCCTCGAGGCCGAGCTCATTTATCTTCCCCCGTATCGATTCGTGCCCGTAGTCCCTCGCGCCGATGAGGACGAGCTTAAGGTCCGGCCTGCTTATCTTTACGAGCTTGAAGGCCTTCAGGAGCCTTTCATAGTTCTTATGCGGAAGCGACGAGGCGATGTACAGGACGAAGCCAGGCGGAAGCCCGTATTTCCTCCTTATGTCAGCGGCCTCCCCCGGCGGCCTCGCCATGAAAACCGACTTCTCCGAGGCAAGGTGCGTGACCGTGACCTTATCGGGGCTTATGGAATAGAAATTCACTATGTCCCTCTTGGACTTCTCCGAGAGCGTGAGGACCGCGTGCGCGCTCTTCGCGCTCATGTAGATTATGGATTTGAGAAAGAGGAGATACCATCTGTTGAAGTTCCCCGGCTGGTTCACGTGCTGCAGGTCGTATACCATGACGAGCGACGGGACCGGAGACAAAAAAGGTGCCGTCATGCCCGCGGAAAAGAGGGCGTCGAGCCTGTGTCTCCTGGCGAGGAGCGGCAGCACCGCCTGCTCGTAGGCTATCCTCATGGGGCGGTTCGAGGCCCTGACCTTGCAGCGCACCACTTTCACGCCCTCTTCGCCCAGGAGCCCCTCGGATTCCCTGTTTACATAAAGCAGGAACTCGTGCCCGGGCGCAACGCGCGGGAGCCACTTGATGAGGTTCCTCAGGTACACCTCGCTACCGCCTACCCTTCCGGGGAGGAGATAGAGCGCGTTTATGCCGACCCTCATCTCCGGACCGCGCCCCTCCAGTACTCGAGTATCGATTCGAGGCTCTCCCTGAGAGTGTACTTCGGCGCCCAGCCGAGCGCCTTCATTTTCGCGGCGTCGCCGTATATGGCGGCGGTCTCCGTGGGGCGCCTCCTGGAGGGATCCTCCCTTATTGTGATGTTCTCGGTCGAGAAGGATATCAGTGTCTCTGCTATCTCCCTTATGCTCGTGGCCCTGCCGGAGCAAACGTTATAGGCCTCACCGAAGCTCCCCTTCTCGACAAGGAGCTCGTAGGCCGCCACCACATCCCTGACGTCCAGGAAGTCCTTTGCGGTCCTTAGGTTCCCGACCCTGAGGGCCTTATCCTCCCTTATCCCGGCCTCTATTTCGGCTATCTGCCTTGCGAACTCGGAAGTGACGAAGCTGTCCGACTGGCGGGGCCCGAAGTGGTTGAAGGGGCGCGCCCTCACGGCCTTTAGGCCGCGGCTCCTCCAGTACTGGAAGGCCAGGAGGTCCTGGGTCACCTTGCTCACCGCGTAAGGGTTCAGGGGCTTAAGCTCGGCCTTTTCGGGAACCGGCAGTATGTCAGAGGCCGCGTCCCCGTACTCGTCGCCAGAGCCTATGTTGAGGACCACGGCCTCGGGCACGGACTTGAGGACCGCCTCGAAAATATTGAGGGTCGAAAAAATGTTTGTCTTGAGGGTCTCTTCAGGGTGGCTGAACGAAAAGGCGGGTATGGATTGCGCGGCGAGGTGGAAAACGACGTCGGGCTTAAGGCGGTCGATTACCTCCTCGACGGCCTTCCTGTCGAGGAGGTCGCATTTCGAAAGGTTTACGCCTTGTATCCCGGAGAGGTTCGCGGTCTTCTCGTCTATCCGCGTACCCCAGACCTCGAACCTCGGGGCGAGCCTTTCAGCCAGGTGAGAGCCTACGAACCCGGCTATCCCGGTTATGAGTACCTTACGCACACTTGAGCCTCTCTATGTCGGCGTCCACCATCATGCGGACGAGCTCCTCGAACGAGACCCTGGGCTTCCAGCCGAGCACCGTCATGGCCTTTGAGGGGTCGCCCACAAGGAGCTCGACCTCCGCGGGCCTGAAAAAGGCCGGGTCTATGACAACGTGCTTTTTCCAGTCGAGGCCGGCGCGGTCGAACGCGAGCTCCACGAATTCGCGGACCGTATGGGTGTCGCCCGTGGCCACCACGTAGTCGTCCGGCGCGTCCTGCTGGAGCATCATCCACATGGACTCCACGTAGTCCCCGGCAAAGCCCCAGTCGCGCTTGGCGTCGAGGTTCCCGAGGCGGAGCTCTGTAGAAAGCCCGAGCTTTATCCTGGCCACCCCGTTCGTAATCTTTCTCGTCACGAACTCGAGCCCCCTCCTCGGCGACTCGTGGTTGAAGAGTATCCCGGAGCAGGCGAATATGTCATAGCTCTCGCGGTAATTCACGGTTATGTAGTGCCCGTAGACCTTCGCCACACCATAGGGGCTCCTCGGGTGGAATGGCGTAAGCTCGTTCTGGGGGACCTCCCGCACCTTGCCGAACATCTCGCTCGAAGAGGCCTGGTAGAACCTCGTGTCCGGCTTTATGCGCCTTATGGCCTCGAGGACCCGGGTCGTGCCGAGGCCGGTGAATTCTCCGGTGAGCGTCGGCTGATTCCATGAGGTAGGCACGAATGACTGAGCCGCGAGGTTGTATATCTCGTCTGGCATTATCCCCTTAACGGCCTCGTCAAGCGAGGACTGGTCCATGAGGTCGCCCTGCACGAGACGGATTTTCTCCCTTATGTGCTCTATCCTTTCGAACTTGTCTATGCTGGACCTCCGGACCATGCCGAAGACCTCGTACCCCTTCGAAAGAAGGAATTCCGCGAGATACGAGCCGTCCTGTCCGGTAATGCCCGTTATCAAAGCCTTCTTTGCCATCCGACTTTTCGAGCCCCTTTCCATGTAAATTGAAGCCCCGGAGCAAATTTCAGGAAAATACAATCATACCACTCCATGCCCGGGTTTTCACCAGCAAAAAACCCGCTCTTGGGCCTGGACCTGATTGTATGTTCACGAAATGAACGATACCACGGGAAAGGAACTCGCGTCAAGAGTGAAGAGCTTGTTTTCCGGAACAAAACCGTAGAGATATCCAGCCTGAACCCGCAGGCGAGATTCAGGGCGGAGATCTTGAAGGAAAGGCGGCTGGTTGTAGGGGCTATTCCCTGTCAGAGGCTTTCAAGACCGCGTCTATGGCCGACTTTATGGCCCTGGAATGGGACTCATCCGGGCTTCGGAGTACCTTGAGGAGTTTCATTATATAGGCGGCCTCTTCCGCCTCGGGCGAGCCGACATCCACGGCCTGCCCCCTGGGTGCGTAAAGGGCCGGGCTTTCGCCTGCCAGAGGGGCTTTCCCGGGCTTGTAGATCTCGCCTCTGCCGTCAATAAGCCAGTCGAGGCCCACCCCGAACCTCTCGGAAAAGGCGAGCACAAGGCCCGAGGGCATCTCTCCGCGCTTTTTATAGTTGGAGAGCGCCTGCGGGGTGACCTCCAGGGCCCGCGCAACCGCAGAGTCGTTCTTGAGGCGCGCAGCCCACTTCATCCTCTCTATCACATCCGCGTAATTTACGCCCATCGCGAACCTCTCGTAAATAGGTACTTAAGGCAGGCCTGACACAGAGTCCGGGGAAAAGATCCTTTTTGAGGTTGCCTTAAGCCTCAAGCTCCACCGTACCGCCGGGCAACGAGGCCTCAAGCCGCTCCTTTATGAAGGCCTTTGCCTTGTCGAGCTTCTCCTGGTCAACTGCCTCGAACCTCAAGACCAGTACAGGCTGGGTGTTCGAGGCCCTTACAAGGGCCCAGCCGCCATCGAAGTTCACCCTGAGGCCGTCTATCTTGATGATGTCCCTTACCCGGAAGTCGTCCGAGCCCTGGCCGATTTCTCCCTCGAGCTTCTCGATTACCGAGAACTTGACCTCGTCAGGGCAGTCTATCCGTATCTCCGGGGTCACTACCGTCTCGGGGAGCCCCGAAAGCATGGAGGAGAAGCGGAAGGCGGGGTTTGCGGCCCTTTCCCTTGCGGCTATCTCGGCCACCCTGCACGAGGCGTAGATCGCGTCGTCAAAGCCGAACCATTTGTCCGCGAAGAAGATATGCCCGCTCATCTCTCCGGCCATCGCAGCGCCGAGCTCCTTCATCTTGGCCTTTATGAGCGAATGCCCGGTCTTCCACATCACAGGGTTCCCGCCCATGCGCGCTATCTCGTCGTACATGACCTGCGAGCATTTTACCTCGCCCACGATGGTCGCGCCCGGCTTTTCCTTCAATATGGATTTTGAAAACACCACCATGAGCTTGTCGCCCCAGATTACCGACCCCCTCTCATCTACCATGCCAATTCTGTCAGCGTCGCCATCATAGGCGACCCCGAACTCGGCCCCGGTCCTCCTTACCGTCTCGATAAGGTCAAGGAGGTTATCCGTGACGGTCGGGTCCGGGTGATGGTTCGGGAACGAGCCGTCGGGCTCGCTATAGAGCTCGATCACGTCGAACCCGAGCCTCTTGAGGAGCTTCGGGGCGACCGGCCCCGCGGTGCCGTTCCCTGAATCGAGGACGATCCTCATGCGCTTGGGTAATTCCGGTATATTGAAGGAGCCAGCGACGTAATCGATATAAGCCGGTATTATGTCGTGGATCTCGACAATGCCTGGCATCGCATCAACCGGCGGCTTCCCGAGGACCTCTTCCCTTATTATCTTTTTTACAGCCTGTATCTCCGAGCCGTGAATGGTCTCTTTCCCGACGCTCACCTTGAAGCCGTTATACTCCGGGGGGTTGTGGCTTCCGGTTATCATTATGCCGCCGCCCACCTTTAGCGTGTGCATGGAGAAATACTGTAGCGGCGTGGGGCACTCCCCTATGTCGATGACGTTTACGCCGCTCTGTGTGAGGCCCCGGACAAGCGCGTCCCGTATGGGCTTGGAGCTCGTCCTTACGTCCCTTCCGACCGTGATCTTGAAATCCGGGCCTATGTTCGCGCCCCGCCTTTGGGCGTATATGGCATAGGCCCTGCCCAGTAGCTCCGCGACCTCGGCGGTAAGGTCCTTCCCCCATGTGCCCCTTATGTCGTATTCCCTGAATATCGCGTCAGAAATGCTCATGGATATAACCCCCGGTTTATTTAAACAAGGAAGGCACCGCCGGACCCGCTAAAGCGTTCTCTTCCCGGAGCGCTTCTCCTCCCTTAGCTTCCTGAAAAACGATTTCAAGACCTCTTCCGATTCCGAGGCAAGCACCCCGCCGGTCACATGGACCCTGTGGTTCAGGCGCGTATCCGTTGGGATGTCGTAGAGCGAGCCCGAAGCGCCCGCCTTGGGGTCAAGCGGGCCGAATACGAGCCTCGGTATCCGGGCGAGCACTATTGCCCCCATGCACATCAAGCAGGGCTCGAGCGTGACGTACATGGTCGCGCCGGAGAGCCTCCAGGTCTTGAGCTTCCTTGCCGCGCTCCTTATGGCCAGAAGCTCGGCGTGCGCGGACGGGTCGGCCTTCGATTCCCTCAGGTTATGCGCCCTGGCTATGACGCGCCCCTCGCGGACGATGATTGCGCCCACCGGGACCTCTCCCTTCAGGGCGGCCTTCTCCGCCTCCCTGAGGGCCTTTGCCATGAAGGCCTCGTCCAGCTTTATGCTCAAAACACCTACCTTCTTACCTGCGAAAGAGTAAAAGGTACATTAAATATGAGGTGTTGTCAACCGGGGTACAGGCAGCCCAGAGCCTAAATGCCAATCCATGAATTGTGAAGGGAATTTCCGGAGCAAGCGGGAGAGAGATTTTACCTGAGGGCGAACCCTTTTTGCCCCAGGACGCCTTTTAGATACGCCCCGGTGTGCGAGCCCTTGACCCCAGCGACGTGCTCGGGAGTACCTTCGGCCACTATCTCGCCGCCCTGGTCGCCGCCCTCAGGGCCGAGGTCGATTATGTGGTCCGCTGATTTTATGACGTCGAGGTTGTGCTCGATTATGATGATGGTGTTGCCCGCGTCGCGGAGGCTTTTCAATACATCGAGGAGCTTGTGTATGTCAGCGAAGTGGAGGCCCGTGGTGGGCTCGTCGAGTATGTAAAGGGTCTTCCCCGTGGCCCTCCTTGAAAGCTCCCTGGCAAGCTTTATCCTCTGCGCCTCGCCTCCCGAGAGCGTGGTCGAGGCCTGGCCGAGCTTTATGTAGCCGAGCCCGACGTCATTGAGGGTCTTGAGTTTTTCCCTCACCTGGGGGATGTTCTCGAAGAAGACGAGCGCCTCGGCTACCGAGAGGTCGAGGCACTCGGAGATGTTCCTCCCCTTGTACCGTATCTCAAGGGTGTCGCGGTTATACCTTTCCCCGCCGCACGCGTCGCAGGTGACGTATACGTCCGGGAGGAAATGCATCTCGACCTTTATAAGGCCGTCTCCCTTGCACGACTCGCACCTGCCGCCCTTCACGTTGAAGCTGAACCTGCCGGGGCTGTAGCCCCTTACCTTGGCCTCGGGGAGCTGGCTGAAGAGGTCCCTTATGGGCGTAAATAGGCCGGTGTAGGTGGCCGGGTTCGAGCGCGGCGTCCTGCCTATGGGGGTCTGGTCTATGTCAACGACCTTATCTATGTGCTCGAGCCCTGCAATCGAGGCCGCCTCTCCGGCCCGCTCCTTCGAGTCATAGAGCTTCCGGGCGAGGTTTCTATAGAGCGTATCCACCACGAGCGTGCTCTTTCCAGAGCCCGAGACCCCGGTTACGCAGGTCATAAGCCCGAGCGGGAAACGGACGTTAAGGTCTTTGAGATTATTCGCCCTCGCCCCTTTTACGGTAAGGAACCTCTTGTCAGGCATTTTCCTCTTCTCCGGCACAGGTATCCTTAAAGAGCCGGAGAGGTACTTGCCCGTAAGCGAACTTTCGTTTGCGGCTATCTCATTGAATGTCCCCTGGGCCACTATGCGTCCGCCCGAGAGCCCGGCCCCGGGGCCCATGTCGATTATGTGGTCGGCGTCGTTCATGGTCTCCTCGTCGTGCTCGACGACGATGACCGAGTTACCCATGTCCCTGAGCCGCTTAAGGGCCTCAAGGAGACGCCTGTTGTCCCTCTGGTGGAGCCCTATGGAAGGCTCGTCGAGTATGTAGAGCACGCCGACGAGCGAGCTCCCTATCTGGGTTGCGAGCCGTATCCTCTGCCCCTCGCCCCCTGAAAGTGTCGCGGCAGGCCTGTCGAGTGAGATGTAGTCAAGCCCTACTTTCGAGAGAAAGCCGAGCCTCTCGCCTATCTCCTTCAAGACCCTCCGGGCTATCTCCTGCTCGAACGTCGTAAGCCTCAGGCTCTTGAAGAACTCGAGCGCATCCTTAATGGACATGGCCGCGATATCCCGGATGGACCTCGCCCCTATCTTTACGAAGAGCGCCTCTTTCTTGAGCCTCGAACCCTCGCATACCGGGCAGGGCTGCGAATTCATGAACCGCTCAAGGTCCTCACGGACGTCCTCCGAGTCGGTCTCGCGGTAGCGCCTCTCCAGATTGGCGAGCACGCCCTCGAAAGGGGCCGTGTAGGCGTACTTGCTCTTCTCTCCCTCGTGCCGGAACTCGACCTCCTCTTCTCCGGAGCCGTTAAAGATTATCTCCCGGATCCTCGGCTGGAGTTTCTTAACCGGCGCATCCAGGCTGAACTTATAGTGCCTCGCGAGCGAGGAGAGCATGTTCAAATACCATGAAACGGCCTTCTTTCCGCCGGACCTGCTCCAGGGGGCTATGGCCCCCTCGCGTATCGATAGCTCCGCGTCCGGTATGACGAGCTCAGGGTCGAAATAAAACTTCTCGCCGAGGCCCTTGCACTCCGGGCAGGCCCCGTAGGGGCTGTTGAATGAAAATGTGGTGGGGCTTATCTCGGGGTAGCTTATGCCGCACTGGGCGCAGGAGAGCTTCTCGTTAAAGAGGAGTTCCCTTCCGCCGACGACCTCCACCTTTACGAGCCCGCCCGAAAGCCGCGAGGCGGCCTCCAGGGAGTCGGTAAGCCTCCTCAGTATCCCCTCCTTGATGACGAGCCTGTCTATGATGACGTCTATCGAGTGCTTCTTCCTCTTGTCGAGGACGATTACGTCCTCGAGGTCGCGCGCCTCGCCGTCTATCCTGGCCTTGGTGTAGCCGTCCTTCCTGAGGGATTCGAGCTCCTTCCTGTATTCCCCCTTACGGCCCCGGACTATCGGGGAGAGGAGGACTATCTTCGAGCCCGGCGGAAGGGCCGCCAGCCTGTCGGCCATCTCCTGTATGGTCTGGGATGTGATTGGACGGCCGCAGCTGAAGCAGTGGGGCTTCCCGATCCTTGCGAAGAGGAGGCGGAGGTAGTCGTATACTTCGGTGACTGTTCCGACAGTCGAGCGGGGGTTCCTGGAGGTGGTCTTCTGCTCTATCGATATGGCGGGCGAGAGCCCTTCAATGGACTCAACATCAGGCTTGTCCATCTGCTCGAGGAACTGCCTGGCGTAGACGGAGAGGCTCTCGACGTACCTCCTCTGCCCCTCTGCGTAAATGGTGTCGAAGGCCAGCGAGGACTTGCCGGAGCCTGAAACGCCTGTTATGACGACGAGCCTGTCTCTCGGTATCTCAAGGTCTATGGACTTGAGGTTGTGTACCCTCGCGCCCTTGATTACTATCCTGTCCATCTTTGTCTTTCAAACGGCCTGAATGATCAGATCAGGGCCTTCTCTTTCTGTTCACGGCCATCTCTACGGCCATCTCTATCGCCGCCCTGAGGCTAAAGTGGCTTGCTACACCCTTCCACGCGATGTCATAGGCGGTGCCGTGGTCTACCGAAGTCCTTATTATGGGCAGGCCCAGTGTCGCGTTCACGCCGTCCTCGAAATGCTGCAGCTTCAAGGGCCCGAGCCCCTGGTCGTGGTACATGGCAAGCACGCAGTCGAACTCCTTTTTCCTGACCGTCCTGTAAAAGACCGTGTCAGCCGGGAGCGGCCCCAGCGCGTTTATGCCCTCTTTCCTCGCCTTTTTGACGGCCGGCGCTATGGCCTTTTTCTCCTCGTCACCGAATATGCCGCCCTCGCCAGCGTGCGGGTTCAAGCCGCATACCGCGATCCTCGGCCTCTTCATCCCGAAATCACGCGTAAAGGCCCGGTGCGTTACGCGGAGGGCCTTCAAAACAGCCTTCTCCGTCACGAGGCGCGGCACATTCTTAAGGGCCTCGTGGATGGTGACGAGCGCGACCTTGAGGTCCTTCCCTCCGAGCATCATGACGAAATCTTCGGTATCCGTAAGCTCGGCTATGAACTCGGTATGGCCCGGGAACCGGAAACCGGCGAGCTTCGCGGCTTCCTTGCTTATGGGGCAAGTCACCATCGCGTCCGCGTCGCCTATGGCGGTCATGAATACCGCCTCTTCTATGTAGCTTATGAGCGCCTCTCCCGCGGCTTTCACGGGCTTGCCGGGCTTGAGCCTTTTGAGGTCCAGCCTGGAAACTCCGATGACCTCGCTCTCGCGCGGCGCCTTCAACCCGAGCTTTCCGGCAAGATGGCTGAGGAGCCCCGCGTCACCGACTACTATAGGGTTGCAGAGCGCCCTCACCCTTTTATCACCGAGGGCCTTTAGTGCGAGCTCGGGGCCGACGCCGGCGGGGTCGCCCATGGTTATGGCTATGTTGGGTTTCATAAATTTTCCAGTGGCCGGGCATGCAGGGGGAATCACATTAAAACTCTAAATCTACTCTAACCTGTCATTCCGAGGGAGCGTCAGCGACCGAAGAATCAGATACGAGATTCTTCGCTACGCTCAGATTGACATATGGCAACCTCTTAAAATTAGAGATTTTCCCGCTTTTCACGGAAGGCCGGGAATAAAAAGCGGCGCATAGATAATGTGTGGGCATTTTTATTCCCGTAACACTACCCAGAGTCCGGGGAAAAGATCAATTTTTTAGAGGTTGCAAAAACTCACTGCATCCTTATCTCAATATGCGCGAACTTCCTGGTCTCGTTAAGCCAGAAGCTGTACCTCTCGTCCATTATCTTTTTGAAGAGCCTGTCCTGTATCTCTCCCCTCACCTCCGCGAGCGGCCTCGGCGCCCGGGGCAGGTAATCCGAGAGACGGACGAAGTAGACGCCCTCTGGCCTCTCGATTGCCGGGCTCACCTCGCCGGGCTTGAGCTTAGAGGCGGCCTCCTCCAGCCAGGGCTCAAGCTCCCCGGATTTCAGGAGCCCCAGGTCGCCTCCGGCAGACGCCGCGGGCCCCTCTGAGTACTGGCTTGCCAGGTCCCTGAAGTCCTCGCCTGCCCGGAGGCCGCCCGCTATGAGGTTCAAGCGCCTCGCGAGGACGTCCTTGTCGTTGCCGGGCAGGAATATGATATGAAGCCTGAAAAGGGCGGGGGACTGGAAATTATCGATATTGCGGCGGTAGTAGTCCTCTATGTCCTCGGGCTGGATGGATATCCTTGACCTGAACTCCCTGTTCACGAACTTCACCTGGCGTATCTGCTCTTTGAGCTGCTCCCTGTATTCCTTCTGGGTCAGGCCGTTTTCGGCCAGAGCGAGAAGGAGCTGCTCCTGAGTCAGCCTGTTCTGCTTTTTAATATCGTCAACGGCGTTGTCTATCTCCCGCTCGCTCACCTCTATGCCAGCCTTGTCCGCCGCCTGTTTCACAAGCCGCTGCTCTATTAGCCCCTCAAGTATCCCGCCTTCCATCTCGCGGGCCTTTTCAGGGTCGATTGCGCCGCCTTCCACCCCGAGCCTCTCCATTGCCACGGCGGTCGCGGCCTTGAGCTCGGATAGCGTTATGATGCTGTCGTTAATGACCGCCACGACCTTGTCCACCACCTCGGCGCGGGCCTGGGCGGGGGAGAAGAGCATTGCGGCAAGCGCCAGGGCGGCGATGAACCCTCTCACAGGAGCCCCTCCCGTATCTCTATCCTGGAAGAGCGCTTCCTCTCGGCTATCCACTCGTCCAGGATGGCCGCGGTCTTCTCGTTTTTGAGGCGCTCTACTATCCTGGCCCTGACCTCCGGATACGGGACCGGCCCGCCCTTCCTCTTTTCCTCAAGGAGGAATATGTGGAAACCGTATTCCGTCTTGACCACCTGGCTTATCTCCCCCGGCTTGAGGCTGAAGACCACGGCCTCGAACTCGTTCGGCATATCACCGGCCCCGAAGTACCCGAGGCTTCCGCCCTCCTTGCCCTCTGGGCTCAGGGAGACCTCCTTCGCGATTTCTCCGAAGTTTTCAGGGGTGATCCTTTCCCTGACTTCCGTAGCGTCCTCCTCCGAGGCGACGACGATCATCCTGGCCCTGACCTGCTCGGGCCTCGAAAACCCTTCCTTGTTCTGCTCGTAATACTGCCTTGCCTCCTTTTCGGAGACCTTTGCCAGGCTTGTTATCGACTCGATGGCCTTTTTGACCAGGAGCTTCCTCTTGATCTTCTCCTCCCACTCGCCGAGGCTGCCGTAGCGCGACTCTATCGCCGCCCTGAAAGAGGCGTCGCCGTACTCCTTTTTTATAAGGTCAACCTCCGCCGCGAGCTCTGCCGCGCCCACGGTAATGCCGGCCCTCTCGGCCTCCTCGAGCAGGAGCTCCTCTTCTACCATCTCGGCTACGAGCTCTTTTTTCAGCTCAATGAACTCGCCCGCCTCTTCGCCCTTCTCCGAGGGCACCAGCCGCTTAAGCGCGTCCCTGTACTCCCCGGCTGTTATCGAGCGCCCGTTGACCTTGATTATGACCTCACCGGAGTCGTCCTTGAAGTAGCCGCACCCGGCTGCGAGCGCCAAAAAAAAGAGGAGTGCGAAGGCCTTCAACAGCCCGCTCCCTGGGCGCTTTTTAATAGGTAAACCCCTGCCGGCCATCATGAAATCATATCACCCCTTAAGAAGCTCTTTCAATACATATCTGGCCACGTCGAGCGGGGATTCGCCCTCCTTCATGAAGGTTATGAACCTGCCCTCGGGAGTGACCCTGTGCCTTTTGGGCTCTTTCCTCGCAAGCTCCGCCGCCTTTTTTACGGCCCCCTCGGGCGGGAGCTTCCCTTCCGCGCCCTCGAACGAGAGATAGAGCCGTGTGCCCTTCTGGGTCAGCTCGCGGGCATTGAGGGCCTTGAGCATCAATTTGAGCGACGCCGTGGAGAAGAGGTTCCGCGTAAGCGCAGGGACCTCGCCGTACCTGTCCTCGAGCTCCTCGGTAATCGCCGAGATGTCGTACTCGGATGATATTGAAGAGAACCGCTTGTAGAGGTTGAGCCTCTGCCTAGTGTCAGGGACATAGTCCTCGGGTATGTACTGTGATATCCGGAGGTTTATCTCCGGCTCGACCTCCTCTTCCACCCTTTCGCCCTTTATCTCGCGTACGGCCTCTTCGAGTAGCTGCGTGTACATGTCGAAGCCCACGGCGGCTATGTTGCCGGACTGGGCCGTGCCCAGGAGCTCCCCTGCCCCCCTTATCTCAAGGTCGTATGTGGCGACCCTGAAGCCCGAGCCAGGCTCCGAGAGCTCCTGTATGACCTCTATCCTCTTCCTTGCGTCGCCCGTAAGCTCGGCGATGGATGGGCATATGAAATAGGCATAGGCCCGGTGCTTGCTCCTTCCTACCCTTCCGCGGAGCTGATAGAGCTCCGCAAGCCCGAACCTGTCGGCCCTGTTTATGATTATCGTGTTGGCGGTCGGTATATCGAGGCCCGATTCTATTATGGAGGTCGAGAGGAGTATGTCGAACTCCTTTGAAACGAAGCCCAACATCTTCTTCTCAAGCTCCCCTTCCTTCATCTGGCCGTGCGCCACAGCAACCCGAGCATGGGGCACGACTCTCCGGAGCATTTCCTCTATCAATCCTATTGACTGTATCCTGTTGTGGACGAAAAATACCTGGCCGCCCCTTGAAAGCTCCCTCTCTATGGCCTCGCGGACGACCTCCTCGTCGTGCCGTACGACCTGGGTCCTTATGGCGAGCCTGTCCTCAGGGGGCGTGTTTATTATCGAGAGCTCCCTTATCGAGGCTAGCGACATGTGGAGCGTCCTCGGTATGGGCGTTGCCGTAAGCGTAAGGACGTCGACCCTGGCCCGGAGCTTCTTGAGTTTTTCCTTGTGCGCGACACCGAACCTGTGCTCCTCGTCTATAACTATCAAACCCAGGTCCTTGAACTCGATATCGGACTGAAGGAGCCTGTGTGTGCCGATTATTATGTCCACCTTGCCTTCGGCAAGCCTCTTTACTATTTCCTTCTGCTCGGCTTTCGACCTGAACCGCGAGAGGACTTCGACCGTCACCGGGTATGCGGCGAGCCGGTTCGAGAAGGTCCTGTGGTGCTGCTCGGCAAGGACGGTAGTGGGAACGAGCACCGCGACCTGCTTCTTATCGAGCACGGCCTTGAACGCGGCCCTTATGGCGACCTCGGTCTTCCCGTAGCCGACGTCTCCGCAGACGAGCCTGTCCATGGGCCGGGGCTCCTGCATGTCATTAAGCGTTTCCTCAATTGCCCTGGCCTGGTCGGGTGTTTCCTCGTACTCGAAGCCTGCCTCGAACTCGTGGAAGAGCCTGTCGGGAGGCGAGAATGCGAAGCCCTCCGCCGCCGCCCTCTCGGCGTAGAGTTTGAGGAGCTCTCCCGCGAGCTTCTCGACCGCCTGCTTTACCTTCTTCTTTGACCTCTCCCAGCCCGGGCCGCCGAGCTTATCGAGCTCAGGGGAGCTCCCCTCGACCCCGTGGTACTTGGTCACGAGGTCCATCCTCCAGACCGGGAGATAGAGCCTGTCGCCGCCCCTGTATTCCAGCAGAAGGAACTCGTTCTCAAGCCCGTCTATCGAGAGCTTGTTAAGGCCCCTGTAGAGGCCGATGCCGTGCTGCTTGTGGACTATGAAGTCTCCGGCGGAGAGGTCCTGGAGCTGCGTAAGGAACGCCTCGAGCCGTCTCGACGGCGGGCCCCGCTTCTTTACTCTTTCTCCGAAGACCTCCTCCTCGGATACTATTACAAGCCCCTCGGAGGGGAGCCTGAAGCCCGTGGAGAGGGCGCCTGTCGCCACATAAAGGCCAACGCCCTCGATGGCCGCCGCTTCAATGCCCTTCGTGAGCGCGTATTTTAGGCCGTAGCCTTCAAGGAGCTCCCCTGTCCTCTCGGCCTGCCCGCGGTTGTGCGCTGTTATGAAGACCCGGAGCCCGGCCTCGGTCCACGAGCCTATCCTTTCGACAAGGGGTTTAAGGAGCTCCTCGCCCTTTCTCGACGATATCTCCTGCCGTATGTCGATGTTGGATTCAGCGTATATCTCGAGGCCGCCGCTACGGAAGGACTCGATATGAAGGAGCGCGGTCTTATCGAGCATTCCGAGGGCCTCGTCTGCCTTCAGGTAGATCGAGTCAGGCTCGGTAAAAAACTCTTTACGGGCGAGCAGGCGTCGGGCCGCCTCGTCCACCTCATCCCCGAACGCCTTAAGGCCGCCCCTTACGAGCTCGGGCTCGATGAGCGCGGTCATGGTGTCCGGCTTGAGGTAGTCAAAAAGGGTATCGAGCCTCTCATGGAAGAGGGGCAGGAGGAAATCCAGGCCGGCGACCGAGCCTTCCCGGAGCCTGTCCGAGAGCGGTTCCCACCTCTCGCGCGGGATCTCCAGCTCTTCAGCCCTTTCTATGAGCCTTTCGCGGGCGTCCAGCCTCGAAGACCTCCGGGAGGCCGTCTCCCTGGCAGGCACTATGAGCGCCTCTTCGAGCTCCTTGAGCGACCTCTGGGTAGCGGGGTCGAACGTCCTTATGGATTCGACCTCGTCCCCGAAGAACTCTATCCGGACGGGGAAATCGTACATCGGCGGGAATATGTCGAGTATGCCGCCCCGTACCGATATCTCGCCCCGCTCCTCCACCATGCTCATACGCGAGTACCCGGCATCCAGTAGGCTCATGGTAAGCGCGTCCCTGTCCGTCTCCTCGCCTTTCCTTAACGCGAGGGACTTCCTGGAGAGGTCTTCCCTGGGCGTGACCTTCTGCATCAGGTTGGAGGCCGGAGTTACCAGGATAAGGGGTTTCCCGGAAACGAGCCTGAAGAGGGCCTCCATCCTCCGGGCCTGTATGTCCTGGTGAGCTGGCTGGGGCTCGAAGGGGAGCACCTCCGGCGCCGGGTAGAGGAGCACGTCATCCTCGCCCAGGAAGAACCGGAGGTCGCCTGCAAAGGATTCCGCGCTCTCCGTCCCGTCGGTCACGGCAAGGAGAGGCCTTCCAAGCCCGCGGAAAAGCGAGGAAAGCAGATACGCCCTTGATGAGCCGTAAAGGCCGGAAATCGAAATCCTCCTGCCTGGCCCAAGCTGGACGGCGTCCCTCAAGGCGTCTCTTATGGAATAGGTCTTTTCTCTGGTGGACATATGTGGTCCCCCGTTTCATCCTCGACCGGACGGGGGAACGAAAAATTATAACACACCGGGCGCTTCGGGGAAAAGCGGTGATTTACGGACAAAAATCTGGAAGGGGTAAAGGGTAGAACGCGTCAGTTCAGGGCTCCGCGAGCGCGGCTGTTTCTTTCGTATCGTCGCAGCAGGACCTTACGTATGTGTCGATGTCTCCGACAGGCCTTGCGAAGGTGTATTTGAACGGGTCTGCTATAAGCTTATCGGCGGTGACTCCCACGCTTCTGGCCGGGATGGTGAAGGGCAGGCCAACGATGAAGACCGCGGTGCCGAGGACGGTAGCCACTATGCCCAGCGGCCTCCCGACCAGCACGTCGAATATTATCTCGGTCGAAGAGGGCTCCCCTTTTTCCATTGTCGGGGAGGCCTGTGACGGAGTAACGGCGAGAAATAAGACAAGGGCTGCAAGGAGCGCGGAGACGGTCCTTTTCATGGGCATTCCCCCCTGCTTTTTTGCCGCCGGATTTCAGGTCCGGCGAGGCATATATAATAATAGCCCCGGTTTTCCGGTTTGCAAGCCCGCACGGAAATAAAAGGCAACCTCTAAAAAATTAGAGATTTTTCCCGTAATCAAGGAAGGCCGGGAATAAAAATGCTCACATATTATCATATATGCTCCGCTTTTTATTCCCGGCCTGACACAGAATCCGGGGAAAAGATCAATTTTTAGAGGTTGCCAGGGCTTCGACGAGCTGCCTGAAGGAGGGATGATACGGGCCCGCGGCAATGGATTCCTCAAGCTCTTTCCCGGGCTGGAGGCCCATGCGGATCACGGGCACGCCTGCCTCGTCAAGGAGCCGCTTGACCTGCACGCATGCCTCTGTCATTTCTTCGAGCCCCCACGGGCTGTAGAGCCCGCCTAAATACATCCTGTGCATGGCCGTGCCCTTGAGGACGAGCGAGGGATAGACCCTTACGAAATCAGGCTTGAGGGCGATTATTTTTTGGGTTGTGTCGAGTATGGTTTCAATCGAATCGCCCGGGAGGCCGGGCATGAACTGGAGGCCCACCTTGAGCCCGGCGTCTTTAAGCGCGGCCACGGCAGCTATTGTCGCATCCGGGCCGTGCCCCCTTCCGGAGAGCGCAAGCACCTTCGGGTCCATTGACTGCACACCGAGCTCTACTGTCCTTACCCCATTATGCAAAAGAAAAACAGCCCTTTGAACGTCGATGTAGTCGGGCCTGGTAGAGACCCTTATTGAATCGAGCCTGCCGTCCCTTATAAACGGGAGAGCCGCCTCGAGATAGTCTTTCTGGGTCTTTTCCGGGAGGCCGGTGAAGCTGCCGCCGTAAAAGGCGGCCTCGCGCGCGCCCTTGCCCTTCCATGTGGAAAGATAGAGCTCGATTTGCCTTGCCGCCTCCGTTGGCTCTGGCAGCTCCCTTACCGCGGATATGCCCTTCTGGTCGCAGAACACGCACTGGTGGGGGCAGCCGCCGAAAGGGATGAAGATGGGGATTATGAGCTGCTTATGCGCCATGCAGTTCCCCGCCGGGCATCCTTTCAGGGAAGAACTCGGTGAAGCGTTCGGTCATGTTCCCGAGCGCCTCCCCGGCTGCGGCCTGCTCCGCGTCTTTTTTCCTGGTTGCCGAGCCAGAGCCGAGCACCCTTCCGTTGACCATGACCTCCACCTCGAAGGTCTTTTTGTGCGGCGGGCCTTTTTCGCCCTTCAAAATATAGACCGGGGCTTCCTTGAATAGCCTCTGCGAGAGCTCCTGCAGCTTCGGCTTGAAATCGAAATGACCGGGCGATTCGAGCGCCTCCTGCAATAGAGGAGAAAAGAGGGTCTCGACATATTCGAAGGTCTTCTGGAACCCGTGGTGGAAGTAGACGGCGGCTATGAAGGCCTCGAAGACGCCGGCGAGTATGGAGGGGTTGTCGACCCCGCCGCCCCCGCGCTCGCCCTTGCCGAGAAGGAGGTATTTGTCGAGCGAGAGCTCCTTTGCTAGCAGGGCCAGTGCCTGCCCGTTCACGAGCTTGGCCCTCATCCTCGTAAGCTCGCCCTCGTGTATGTCCGGGAACTTCCTGAAGAGCATGTGGCTTATGATGTTCGAGAGGATGGCGTCGCCGAGGAACTCGAGCCGCTCGTTGGACTTGAGCCCCGCCCCCTCCTTTTCATTGAGGTAAGACCTGTGGACAAAGACCTTCCTCATGAGCTCGGGGTCAGTAAAGCTGAAAGGAAGGGTCGCAAGAAATGTTTCAAACGCATTACCGTCTTTCAAAATACACCTCCGGCTGGTCGTGTGGCTGAAAAGATTGACGGTGCGCGGAGCGCACCCTGCTACTGCGCTAACCCTCGCGTGCTATCACGGGGTACTTCAGCTTCCCCCTTTTCTAAAGGGGGACAGAGGGGGATTAGAATGGTGCGCACAGCGCGCCCTACGAGATAATCTCCCCTGCCCCTCTTCAGGGAAGGTCTGATTGATTCGCAAATTTTGTCATTCTGAGCGAAGCGAAGAATCTCGTATTCAGGAAAATCCGCGAGTTACGAGATTCTTCGGTCGCTTACGCTCCCTCAGAATGACAAAAATACTACTGGCTAAACCTTTTCTCCGGCAGCGACAGCCCCTTTCATGCCGCCGTTTGCGGGCTCCTGAAGCTCCGCCTCCACAAGCTTTCTCTTGAGCGCGTCGTCGCCTTCGAGAAATACACGTATGTAGTTCCGCGCCCTTCCTGTAAGGAGCCCTGAGCGCCTGTCGCGGCCCCCCTCAACGAGCACGCCGGCTTTTTTGCCGATAAAATTTTGATGGAAGGCGTCCCTCTTGGCCCGATCAAGCTCCTGCAGCCTCGAACACCGCTCTTTTACGGTGCGGGGCTCGACCTGGTCTTTAAAATCCGCGGCAGGCGTGCCACGGCGTTTCGAGAACGGGAATACGTGGAGATAGGCTATCGGCAGGCCGGAGAGGATCGAATAGGTATTTTCGAATTCGGCATCTCCCTCGCCCGGAAAGCCCGCTATGACGTCAACGCCCACGGATATCTCCGGCACGGACGCGACAAGCCTCTCGATCCTTTCGGCAAAGAGCTCCCTTGTGTAAGGCCTTCTCATGCGCTTTATGATGTTATCATCGCCGCTCTGAAGGCAGAGGTGCAAATGGTTGCAGACCCTTTTGGCGTCTTGCAAAATTTCAATGAGCCTGTCCGTCACCTCGTCCGGGTCGAGGGAACTGAGCCTGAACCTGCACGGGTAGTCCTTTTTCTCTATAAGCTCAAGCAGCGTTGTTATGTCGGTTGATGGCGATAAGTCCGCGCCCCATGCGCCGAGGTGTATGCCCGTGAGCACCACTTCCTTGTATCCGGCTTCAACGAGAGAGTCGAACTCGCGCTCGATTTCATTCAAGGGGAGGCTCTTCGATAGGCCCCTGGCCCTGGGGATGATGCAATAGGAGCAGGCTCTTCCGCACCCTTCCTGTATCTTCATGTTGGCCCTGGTGCGGCCCGATGAGGAGCGGGCGCGAAGCGTCCAGGGCGTGCCCTCCTGCCACTGACCCAGGTCTTCCGTAATCCCCTGCCGCCTGCCGCCAAGGAGATATTCGACGATCCTTTCCTTCTCCGGGTTCCCTACCACGAAATCAACTCCGAGCGATTTCACTTCATCGGGCGAGACCTGCGCGTAGCAGCCTGTTACCACCACTATCGCGCCGGGGTTTTCCTTCCGCGCCTTCCTTATTACCTGTCGCGACTGGGTATCTGTCCTGCCCGTGACCGTGCAGGTATTTATGATATAGGCGTCGGCAGGCCCGGAAAAGGGCGCGACCTCGAATGACGCGGCGCGGAGCGCGTCCTCGAGCGCGGAAGAGTCGTACTGGTTCGACTTGCAGCCGAGGGTTGTTATGGCGACTTTCCTCACGTTCACTTCCTCGCCTCCCGTATCCATCCGCCGCCGAGCACCTCGTCGCCGTCGTAGATTACGACACCCTGTCCGGGGGTGATGGCCTTCTGGGGCTTGCCGAAGGCGACCTCTATTGATCCGTCCGGCAGCGTCTTCACCATGCAAGGCGCTTCCTCATGTCGATAGCGTATCTTCGCGGCGGCAATCAGTTTGCCGCCGCGCGCCTTTTCCATTGCCTCAGGATTTATCCAGTTTACATCAACGGCGGTAAGGCCGTTGGAATAGAGCCTTTCAGCGCTTCCCACCACGACCCTGTTCGACGGGACTACGATGTCGAGAACATAAAAAGGGCCGCCCGAGAGGTTAAGCCCCTTCCGCTGGCCGATGGTGTAATTGAATAGGCCCTTGTGCCTTCCAAGCACATGGCCTTCAGTATCGACTATATCTCCGGGCGCGTTCGGAACGCGCGCCGATAGGAATTCCGCGTAGCTCGGCTCTTCGACAAAGCAAATCTCCTGGCTCTCTGCCTTCTCGGAAGTCCGGACGGAAAGCGAGCGCGCAAGCTCCCTTACTTCGGGCTTGGTGAGATTTCCAAGCGGAAAAAGGACGCGCCCGAGCTGTGCCTGCGTCATGGTAAAGAGGAAGTAGCTCTGGTCTTTGGAATGGTCAACGCCCTTAAGAAGGCGCATGCCCCAGGGCGCGCGCTCTATGCGGGCGTAGTGGCCTGTTGCGAGATAGTCTGCTTCAAGGCCGAGGGCCTTATTAAGCAGCACCTCGAACTTCAGGACCTGGTTGCATTTTATGCAGGGGTTTGGGGTGGAGCCGCTGGAATAGGACGAGACGAAGTAATCGACGACCTCGCGCGAGAAGGCCTCTTCCACGTTAACGACGTAGAAGGGCACACCGAGGCTGTCGGCCACGCGCCGCGCGTCGTGGATGTCGTCGAGGGAGCAGCAGCTTCCGGCGGTTGCGCCGCTCCCTTCCTCTCTTTCGAGTTCTTTTTTGGAGTAGTCCCAGAGCTGCATCGAGACGCCGATGCATTCATAGCCCTGCTCCTTGAGGAGAGCAAGGGCTGTGGATGAATCAACGCCGCCGCTCATGGCGACTACCGCCTTCTTTCGGGACATTCCGTAAGTCCTCGGCCCTTGAAAAACGGCTCTAAAAGGGGTAATCCCCTTAATTTTAATAAAGAATCAGACGTTTTGCCAGAGAAAAGTTGGGGGGAGGAAACGCAGGACGGATTTCAGGGAACATCTGATTGGTTCGCGAATGTTTGTCATTCTGAGCAAAGCGAAGAATCTGTATTTATGAATATTACTCGTTTACGGCTATGTACTCCGCAAAAGAGGATGATTCGGGAATGGGGAGATTGTCTTCCTTCATGCCGCGGATATGGAGCTCGACGGCCTCGTGCATGTTACGCTCGGCTTCCTCGCGCGTCGCGCCGGTTGCAACACAGCCGGGGAGGTCGGGCGAGTATGCGGAAAAATTATTGTCCGCCTTTTCAATCACGATAAGAAAACGATGCATTATTTTTTCTCCTTGTGGGTAACTATTCAGTTTATTCCTTTTGGGTGGATTTCGTCAAGACAGAATGGCAGGCACAGCAATTATGTAAATGGCTTGTATACTGGATTGAATATGCGGTATAAAAAGAACAAGAACTGGTGGGCGGAGCCCACCGGCGACTGGCGAGAAGCCATCTCGCCCTTCATGGGAAAGTGGTGTGCCTACCGGAACCTTGGAAGCAGATTCCGCTCCACGGGCTAATTAATGAAGAAAATAAGACCAAATTCTTTGACCAACGCGCCTCTCCAGTATGCACCACAAAATGAAATCGGTGTCGTCTATCTTTTTGCTCACATTGCACGCAAAAAACAATTTCGCATTGAAGAAATTCGCCCTCAATTCCCCGATTGTATTGCATATCGACGAAGTGGTGACCGTGAGAAGCTTGTCAGGATTGAATTTGAATTTCGATCAAGCAATTTCAAATCACATGGTCACGATCCCAAAAAATGTGATTGTATAGTATGTTGGCATCATGATTGGCCTGATTGTCCCTTAGAAGTAATTGAATTAAAAAAAGAATTTCATTCCGTACCAAAGATTTGGATTCAGCCGGCGAGGGAAGATCAGTGGCACTGGCTGGAAAATTCAAAAAGGGTTTCATGGGGCATTTCTAAACGCGCCACTATCGGCGACCTATTGCTCATATACCGATGTCGTCCAGAAAAGACTATCAAGGAAATTTACACACTAATTGGGGAAAAACATAGAGGAAAAGCTGATTGGAGAGAAGGTGACTGTTACATTGGAAACATACAGCGGTTGTGTTTATTAGAAGCGCCCATTTTTTTCGAGGACCTGAAGTCTCATCGTGTCCTTAAGACTGCTGGGTTTGTACGTCGTAATCTACAGGGCAATCTTCTTGTTTCAGAATATTGGCCATATATTCATGATATGATCGTTAAAAGAAATCCGAAGGTAGCAAAAATACTTAAAAACTATGACCCGATGAAATTATGAAAAAAAATGGGTCTTCACCATTTTCTGTGGGTAGATTTGTGAGCCTTGTAGTTTGGGTTAGCGGAGCGTAACCCAACAAATTATATTCCTAAACCAGATTGCCGCGCTACGCTCGCAATGACATCCAAAAAACCAAAGCCCCCCGGGTCTCCCCGGGGGGCTTTTCAATTCCAATCTTTTTCCCGCCTGAAACTACTTCGCCGTACCGGCGAGCTTCTTCTTGTAGTCCTCTATTGCCGCGTGGAGGGCGTCTGCCGCGAGGTTCGAACAGTGCATCTTTACGGGCGGGAGGCCGTCGAGGGCCTCGGCGACCGTGCTGTTCGATATCTGCTCGGCCTCATCGAGCCCCTTGCCCTTAACAAGCTCCGTAACCATCGAGCTCGTCGCGATGGCCGCGCCGCAGCCGAAGGTCTTGAACTTCACGTCGGTTATCACGTCGTTCTCGACCTTGATGCTGAGCTTCATTATGTCGCCGCACGCCGGGTTGCCCACCGTGCCCGTTCCGTCCGCGCCCTCTACCTCGCCCACGTTCCTGGGGTTTGAGAAGTGGTCCATCACCTTTTCGCTGTACATTTTCGTGGCTCCTGTCTATTTCGCCTGTTGGTTGTTTGAGAAGCTTCCTTCTATGTAGTTTCTGAATGGGCCTTTCGCCCGGTTGATTGCAGATTCGAATTCTGTCATTCTGAACGAAGTGAAGAATCTGGTTTGGTTGAAATACGAGATTCTTCGTCGCTTCGCTTCTCAGAATGACACTCTTAATCTCCCCCTGCCCCTCTTTAAGAAAGAGGGGTGAATTAAATAAAGATTTTTCCCCGCTTTTCCAGAAGGTCGGGAATAAAAAGCGGAGCATATATGACAATATGTGAGCATTTTTATTCCCGGCCTGACAAAGAGTCCGGGGAAAAGATCAATTTTTATAAGACAATTCTATTCCAACTCCGGTTTCCTTGTCAACCCTTGCCCCCTGCCGCGTAGAGCGGCGACATGGCCCGCATCCGCTCGACTATGGGCGGCATTGTCTCGAGGAGAAAGTCTATCTCCTCTGCGGTGTTTGATTTCCCCAGGCTGAACCTGACTGAGCCGTGCGAAAGCTCGTGGGTAAGGCCCATTGCGATGAGCACATGAGAGGGCTCAAGGCTCCCGGATGTGCAGGCAGAGCCGCTTGAGGCCGCAATGCCCTTCATGTCGAGGTTAAGGAGGAGCGATTCGCCCTCCACGAACTCGAAGCTGATGTTCGAGGTGTTGGGTAGCCTCTTATCCGCGTGCCCGTTCACCTTTATGTGCGGCACCCTCTCGGCCATGCCCTTCTCAAGCCTGTCCCTCAGGGATTTAAGGTGCTCTATCTCCTTGTCCATGTCGCGTAGCGCTATTTCCGCTGCCTTGCCCATGCCGACTATTCCGGCCACGTTCTCGGTTCCGCCGCGCCTGTTCCTCTCGTGGTGGCCGCCGTGGATAAGGGGCACGAGCCGCACGCCCCTTTTAACAAAGAGCGCGCCTATTCCCTTGGGGCCGTAGAGCTTGTGCCCGGATATGGTAAGGAGGTCGCAGTTGATGTCCTTTACGTCTATTTTGGCCTTCCCTGCGGCCTGGACAGCGTCCGTGTGGAAGGCTATTCCCTTTTCCTTCGCTATCGCGCCTATCTCCTTCATGGGGAAGAGGACGCCTGTCTCGTTATTGGCGAACATGACGGATATTAGGATAGTCTTGGGGGTGATGGCGGCCTTTAGCTCGTCGAGGCTTATGAGGCCGTCGTTATCCACGCCAAGATAAGTGACCTCGAAGCCCTCCTTCTGGAGGTGCTTGCAGGTATTCAAGACCGCCGGGTGCTCGACTGCGGTCGTTATGATGTGGTTGCCCTTGTCTTTCTTCGCGTAGGCGAGGCCCTTCAGGGCGTGGTTGTCGCCCTCGGTGCCGGAGCTTGTGAAGATGAGCTCGGTATTCGTGCAGTTAAGGAGGGCGCAGACCTTCTCCCTTGCGTCCTCGACCGCCTTCCTCGTGCCGCGGCCTGCCCAGTGTATGGATGAGGGGTTGCCCCACTGCTCTTTAAGAAACGGGACCAGGGCCTCGAATACCTCTTCGGGCACAGGGGTCGTCGCGTTGTGGTCAAAGTAGATCCGGTTCAATGTGCTCAAGCCTCCCTTTTCTCTTCATTTACTCTTAGGATCTGATACCCCGCCGCTTGCGGTCGTGTTTGCTTTTGACTCCTCCCCCTTGATGGGGGAGGCTGGGAGGAGGTGAAGAGGTTTCACCCTCCCCTCTTATCCCCTCCCATCAAGGGAGGGGAGGTCTAAAAGAAACCCTGCGGCTTGCCGCGGGTAGTTCATTTACTCAAGACCGCGTTTGCTCGGTTATGCCGCATACGTTTGTGTTCACGGGCGGGTGGCCGGATTTAAGGGCCAGGGCCTCCCGGCTCAAGTCTTCTATGGAAACCGAATTAAGGAACTCGGAGATCTTCTCTGCAAGGCACTTCCAGACGCGCTGGGTGGTGCAGGTTGTGGCCCTGTCGCACCCGGCTGAGTCGTCGTCGAGGCAGGCAACCGGGTTCATGGGCTCCTCGACCACTGAGATAATGTCGCCCACGCTTATGACCGCAGGCGGCTTGGCGAGCACATATCCGCCGCCGGGGCCCCTGACGCTCTTTACGATCTTCCCCTTCCTGAGCTTCACGAAAAGCTGCTCAAGGTAGGAGAGAGAGATGCCTTCCTCAGCCGAAATGTCCTTCAAGGTCACGGGCTTTTCGCCGGAATGGCAGGCGAGATTTACCATCGCCCGAACCGCATACTGACCTTTTGTGGATAACCTCACCTGGACTCCCTTCCGAGCATAAGAAAAAACCTGCTACTGTTACAATCTAATATACCTTATCAAAATTGTCAAGTATTAACACCCCTGAAATGGCTGCTCCCGATGAGAGCTGGAAAAATTCAGAAAACCTTCTTTCAGGTATAGACATGTTTTTTTGGCCCTGATATAATTCTCTTGTATGGAAAAGACTCCAAAATTCAAATACTTACCAGAGAAGGCGCTAAGTTCCCTGGTAAAGGGCCTCTTAAAGGAATACAAGGTCTACGGAACGATCGAGAAAGACGGCTTCCCGGCCTTTGGGGAGGTCTCGGACGCGGACGAGCTAAAGCTAACGCAGTCGCCGAGCCACCTTTCGGCAAAGGGGTTCCTCTTCCCGCAAAGGGAAGTTCTCTTAAAGTTCAACATGCAGACATCTACACATGTCCCGGTGATCGAGGCTGAAAGGCAGGTCCTCTTCGGCCTGCATCCCTGCGACATAAGGGCCCTCGCCCTAATGGACAGGGTCTTTGCCCACGGCGTCGCAGACCCGAACTATCTTTTCAGGCGCGAGCATACGATCGTAATCGGCGCGGACTGCATGCCCGACGAATATTGCTTCTGCGACAGCCTCGGCAACAATGACGTGGAAGACGGCTTCGACCTTTTCCTCCACAAGATTAGCGGCGGATACCTCGTAAGGGTCGGCAGCGACCGGGGTGCGGAGCTTCTGGAAAAACACTCCCGGACTCGAGAGCCCGGAAGAACGGCTCTTATCGAGCTTGAGGAAGCCAAGGGAAGGCGGCGCCTCGCATTCAGGGCAAAGCTCGACGCACCGCCAGAGGAGCTTCCGGCCATATACGCCAGAAGCGACGAAAGCCGCGTATGGGAGAGGATAGGCGCGATATGCACGGGCTGCGGCTCCTGCAATAACGTCTGCCCGACATGCTACTGCTTCGACGTTAAAGACGAGGTCGGCGCGAGCCTCGCCGAAGGCGAAAGGGTAAGGAGCTGGGACGGCTGCACTCTCGAAGACTTCGCGAAGGTGGCCGGAGGCCACAACTTCAGAAAGACCAGGGCCGAAAGGCTAAGGCACAGGTTCAACAGGAAGTTCAGGTATCTTACGGACACCTTTGATTCGCTCTTCTGCGTGGGGTGCGGCAGGTGTTCGAGATCGTGCCTCGTAAAAATCAACATAGTGGACGTAACAAATGAGCTCATACGCGAAAATGCCGGAATATAAGGAAGGGGCGCTCTCAAGGGGCATGGACTCTCCCTATCTCCCGTTCCTGGGGATGGTGGAGCGCTCCATACGGGTGAGCGAAAAGGAGAGGTTTTTCGTCGTCGCCCCCTCGAACGAGACGCTTCTCGACTACGGGCCGGGCCAGTTTTTCATGGTGGGGCTCCCGGGCTACGGGGAAGCGCCCATCTCAATCACCTCCGGGCCAGGCGAGAGGAAGATAGAGCTATGCATAAGGGCAGTCGGGAACCTGACGAACGCCTTCCATAAGCTACGGAAGGGCGACCGCATCTGGCTGCGAGGCCCATTCGGCAGGGGCTTTGACCTCCACGCGCTGGAAGGGAAGGACATCGTATTCGTGGCGGGCGGAATAGGCATCGTGCCCATGCGCTCGCTCTTGAAGGCCGTGCTCGATAATCCCGGGCGCTTCGGGAGGCTTACTTTGATTTACGGCGCGAAGACCCCGGAGGAGATGCTCTTTACCGAGGAGATGGACGGCTGGAGGCGGCGCGGCCTCGACGTCCAGGCTACCGTAGACAGGTCCGACGCGCTCTGGAAGGGGCATACGGGCCTTGTGACCGCCCTCATCCCGAAGATAGAGATGAACCACATGAATACCACGGGCGTGGTAATCGGCCCGCCGGTCATGTACAGGTTCGTTATCCTGAGCCTCAATGCCAGGGGGCTCGGCGCTGAGGATATATTCGTTTCGCTCGAGAGGCGGATGAAATGCGGGGTCGGCAAGTGCGGCCACTGCCAGATAAACAGCCTCTACGTATGCCAGTGCGGCCCGGTCTTCAGGCTATCGGAGCTTAAGGGCATGCCGGAGGCGTTCTGATATTTGAAGGCTGCTGAAAAAGTCCATCTGCTTCGAAGGCTACGTCGCTTGACACTCCGGCGTACGCGAAAAGTAACGCCTCATTCCTCGCTCCCCTGTTCCAACCGGGCCTCGCATCTGGAGCTTTTTGAGCAGCCTGAATAAAAACGGCTTTTCAGCTAGCTGCTGAGAAAAAAACCGTTTTTTTGCTTTTGCCTTTCAACACAACCCAGGGGCATAAGGCGGAGCGAACATAGGGTTGGGGGAGGGGCGGGCGAGGCGGGGCAGCAGGAGCGAGGCCGAAGGCCGAGCGACATACGGGCCGAGCCCGCGGGAAGGAGGCGGAAAGGGCGCGGAGCCTTATGCCCGAAAAGAGCGCGGCAGCGCGTTAAAAGGCCTTTTTGCAACAAGGATTGAATACGAGATTCTTCGGTCGCGGAGTTTACCCTGAGCGAAGCGAAGGGCCTCGTTCTGCAGAATGACAGAAAAAAGTAGCCCGCTGGCGCGCCTCACATTATCGTCTGGAAAAGCCTGATGACCGGCGCTATCAGGAAATCAAGCCACTTCTCCCTGTACATCGACGGGTCGAAGGGAACTGAGTCGGCCTTCCATTCCTCGATGATGCCCTTCAGGTCCTTTACCATTTCCTTTTCCCTGAAGCACACCCCGGCCTCTATCCCGTAGTCAAAGGAAAGTATGTCGAGGTTCTGCGAGCCGACGACGCCTTCCTTCCCGTCAACTAGCAGCACCTTCGCGTGGTTCATCTCGTCCTGTATGTAGAACCTTATCCCCGTGGAGGCGAGCGCGGATATGTAGAAGAAGTTCGTCTTCGTGAAAAGCCGGTGGTCGGTGCGGCGCGGGAGTATCATCTCTACCTTTACGCCCCTGAGCACCGCCTGATGCAGGAGCGCCACCATCCACCTCCGGGGAAAGAGGTAGGGCGTCACTATCACTATGCTTTTCCGGGCCCTGGCTATGGCGCTCCTGTAATGCTTCTTTATTAGCCTCTTTCCGCTCGGCGGCTGGTGCTCGAGGAACCAGATGCGCGCCCTCTCCCCGAGGCTCGGTCCCCTTTCGCAGAAGCGCGCAACCGACGGGTCTTCCCCGCCGCACGTCATGTAGGTGCGGGCAAAAGAGCAGATCACGTTATTCACTATCGGCCCTTCGAGGCGTATTTGCAGGTCCTTCCACTTGAGGAATAGCCGGTGGATGTTGACCCCGCCGATGAACGCGACCTTCTCGTCAACGATGAGTATCTTCTTATGCGTGTGGCGGAACCAGCGGCTGAAGAGCATGAGCTCCGCCCCGGCCCCCCGTATATCCTCTATGGTCTCCTTGCTTAGCTCCGAGCTCCCGAAGGAGTCGATAACTATCTTTACGCGCACGCCCTCGCGCGCCTTTCTCTTTATGGCCTCGAAGAAGGCGTGCCTGGGGGTGTTGTCCACGAAGATGTACATCTCGAGGTAGATGGACTCCCTCGCCTCTTTCATGGCCTCGAGCATCGCGTCCCAGGCCTTCTCGGTCGTGGAATAGAATTTATATCTCATGGGCCGGTTCCGCTTGCGAATCCTTGGGCGGCAGAATAGGGCGGGGGATAAGACGAGAGCCGAAAGACCTTACTTCCTGCCCGTCTGGATTAGATACTCCCTCCTTGAATAGTCTATCCATGTGTAGACCGTAATCATGGCCGTGGCCCCGGCCAGGAACGGGAAGAAGGCGTCCCTGCCTATGAGCATGGCATATACTACAGTCAGTATCTGCAGAACCGTCGTTGACTTGCCGAAGACGCTCGGGGAGGCCGCGACCTTCCTGCCCATGCCGCGGAGCGCCATGAACCCGGTCAAAAGAAAGGAGTCCTTTAGTACTACCGGTATCGTGAGCCAGAGCGGCAGGAGACCCTTGGCAGTGAGCGCTATGTACGCGCTCATGAGGAGGAACTTGTCCGCGAACGGGTCCATGTTGGCGCCGAACTCGGTCCTCAGGTCGTACCTGCGTGCGAGAAAGCCGTCAACCCCGTCGGTTACGCCCGCTATTATGAAAACAGCGGCCGCGGTGTAAAGCTCTTCGATTACGACGAAATAAAGGAAGACCGGGACGAGGGCTATCCGGAGGATTGTAAGGAGGTTCGGGATATGCTTCATCTTCCGGCGGAATTCCTCCCCTCAGAGGCGCCCCTGTCAGGGCAGCCATTTGAAATAGGTCTTGGTCCGCTCCTCCGCCTTCCCGGGCGGCAGGGTCGTGAATACGGCGTCCACGAACCTCTGCACCCTGGGCTCATATGCCTTGTACATGGCGAGGTGCATGGGCGCCCTGTCCAGATTAAGGTCCGATTCCCTGCTCCTGTAGTCGGCCGTCCAGAGGAGCTGGCCCGTGGCCGAGCGCAGCTCGAAGTAAGCCTTTATGCTCAGGGAAGCGTACGGAATGAAGCTGTCCCTGTCCCAGTCCGTTACGCGGATGTAGAGGAGCCCGTCGGCCCCCAGCAGGGCGGCCGCCTCATTCGGAGGCCTGGAGGCCCAGCCCTCCGCGTCCCTGCCGTGCTTTTCGAATTCCTCTAGCGGCACCGTAATGTACTTGAGGGCCGCAAGCTTCTCAACGGACATTGCCCTGAAAAGGCGGCTTATGTCCTCGGCCTCGCCTGGGGCCTTCTCTTCCCAGACGACCGGGAGAACCGCGACCTTTACGGGCGCGGCCTTTGCGTATCCGTCCGTGACGGAGTGCCTGACCGCGGTCCCGCAGCCTCCGAGCAGAAGGGCCAGCAGTATGGCGGGGAGGAGTCTTCTCATTCGAGCGAGAGCCCCTCCGAGGGCCTTATGATGATCTGCCCGGCCCCCTCCACCACGGCGAATTTCTCGGGCACCTCGTTGGCTATCCTGGCCGCGAGCATGCGCGCGCTTGCGCCGGTCTCCGCGAGGAGCGTGACCCTGCCCGGGGAAAAAGACCTGTACGAGAGGTGTTTTATGACGGCTATCTTCCTTATCGAGGAGAGGAGCCCGTTGAAGGTCCCGTAATCGACGACGTCTATTATGTTTATGACGAGCGGGCTCTGGTAGGCGCTTACGGCGAGGTATTTGGTTATGGCGTCCCGGAGCGCGTCCCTGTCGACAGAGGCGTCGATCCAGACATGGTAAAACTCGACGCCCGCGCCTGGCGAGGCATCGACCGGGAGCGGCCCGCCAGCCGGGAGCGCGTCCATGTGCATTACGAGCCCTTCGGAGCGAATCCTGTAATTGAGGACATATGCGCCGGGGCTCGAGGTCATGTCCTTTAAGACGGCCTCGGGCGCGACAAGCGATTCCTTTACGAGTATGGAATTGACGGCGTCCCTCACGGCGTTCACGAGCGCCCCGTCCAGGGCCGAGCGCTTCATCCGGGCCATGTCGTCGGATCTGGCGGCAGTGCCCTCCGAGGGTATGACGACGATATCGGCCGCTTCCGCGGCATTAAAGTGCGCGGTAGCGGAAACGGCCAGTAATATCAAAACAAGCAGGTATCTCAATTGAGGAACCCCCTTACAAGCCCTATTATACAGTTTTTGTCCCCCGGATTGAACCATCTTATTTCAGGGTCTTTCCTGAACCAGGTCATCTGCCTTTTCGCGTAATGCCTCGTGTTCCTTTTTATGAGGCGGACGGCCTCATCGAGCCCGTACCCGCCCTCGATGAAAGCGGTCATCTCCTTATAACCCAAACCGCGCATCGGCTTCAAGCCGGAATGGTACCCCATTGAAAGGAGCCTTCTCGTCTCTTCCAGAAGACCTGCACCGACCATCATATCGACTCGCCTGTCTATTGCCGCGTATAGCTCCTCCCTTTCCATCGAGAGCCCTATCTTCAGGGTCTCGAAGGGGGCCGGGGCAAAGGAGTGCTCCTTATGGAAGTCTGATATGGGCTTCCTGGAGAGGCTGTATACCTCCAGGGCCCTTATGACCCTGTGGAGGTTATTGGGGTGTATGCGCGAGGCGCTCACGGGGTCGACTTCACGGAGCTTCTCATGGAGGGCTGCCCTGCCTTTTTTTTCCGCCTCTTCGAGGAGGCCCCTACGGAGTTCCCTGTCGGCTTCAGGCCCGTCGAAGAGCCCCTGGGTAAGGGCCTTGATATAGAGGCCGGTGCCGCCTGCGATCACGGCCCTTTTTCCCTTATCGTTTATCTCCCGGATCTTTCGGAAGGCGTCCTCCCTGAATTTGGCGGCCGTGTACTCTTCAGAAGGGTCGACAATGCTTATCAGGTGGTGGGGTACGCCTGCCTTTTCGTCTTCAGCGGGCTTGGCCGTGCCTATGTCCATGTGCCTGTAGACCTGCATGGAATCAGCGCTTATGACCTCGCAGTCAAATAAGAGCGCAAGCTCGACTGCCAGGGCCGATTTGCCGGAGGCTGTGGGCCCGGCTATGACAAGGAGCTTCTGCATCCGGGAAATTATACTATTTTCAGATGGTTATGTCACGAGCCGGATGAGGGTTATCTCAGGAGGGCAGTTGAACCGGACGGGTATCATGACGACACCGACGCCCCTTGATACGTAGACCTGGGTAGAGCCGTTCCGGACGAGGCCGCCGGAATATTTCTGGCCGAAGCCGGAGGGCAGCACAGGGGCGAACGAGAACGGGAGCCTCACCTGGCCGCCGTGGGTGTGCCCGGACAGGACAAGGTCCACCCTCTCGCCCTCAGGAAGGAACTCTGCGTAATCCGGGTGATGGGAGAGTAAAATCCTCGGCGCCTCCTTTGGTGCGCCATCCAAAGCTTTTTTCGCGTCGGGCGCGTCTTCGAGATAGTCCCTTACGCCTCCTATGCAGAGCGCGTCCCTGCCGGACTCGATGAAAGCGTGGCTATTCTGAAGGAGGGGGATACGGTAGGAGTCCATGACCTCCTCGGTATAGCCAGTTCCTATGAAGTGGTCGTGGTTCCCGAGGACGGAGAGCGTCCCGTAGCGGGCCTTGAGACCGGAAAGGGCCTTTACAACAGGGGCCATGTACTTCCTGCCGTCGTCGATATAGTCGCCGGTGAGGACAAAGAGGTCGGGCCTCAAGCTATTCGCCTCTTCTATCACCTTTTCTATGTAGCCGAGGCCGACGACAGGGCTGTGGTGGATATCGGTAAGGTGGCATATGGTGAAGCCGTTGAAGGCGGGAGGCAGGCCGTTTATCCTGACCGCGGCCTCCTGGACCCTTACGCCCCTCGGAGCGAGAAGAGTGCTCTCGAAGAGGAGAGCGCCGCCGAGCAGGACCCCGCCCCTCAGGAAATCGCGGCGGGATATCATCTTCTTACCTCCCGAAGAAAGACTCTATCTCCCTCCTTGAGAGCCTTTTCACGACCGGCCTGCCGTGGGGGCAGTGCCCGGCAAAGTCTATTGCGGCCATCTCCTTCAAAAGCGCCCGGGCCTCTTCTTTCCTTAGCGGCCTCGGCCCCCTTATGACGCTGTGGCATGCTATCCTCATTAACACGGACTCGACCCTCTCCTCGGCCATCCGGCTCCCTCCGTGAAAGGAGAGCTCTTCCGCCATGTCCTTTATAAGGGATGCGGAGCTCCTGCCGGCAAGGAGGTCGGGAACGGACTTGAGGAGGAATGTCTCGCCCCCGGCCTTTGCGGACGGGCCGAAGGGCATGACCTCGAAACCCATTTCAGAAAGATACTCCAGGGACTTGAGTATCATCTCCTTTTCCCCGGGTGTCGTCTCTATCCTCTCAGGAAGAAGGAGGGCCTGGCTCCTTATGGAGCCTGAGTCGAGCCTTTTCTTTAAAGCCTCGAAGGCGCACCTCTCGGCAGCGCCGTGCTGGTCAATGAGATACGCTTCCCCGCTCTCCGGGCCCTGGGCCACTATGAACTCGCCCCAGAGCTGGCCTATGACTTCGAGATTAAGGAACTCGGGGTTTTTAACGTCCCCGGTATTTTCCGTTACTTCCGAAAGGCCGAGCTGGACGGGCCTTTCGCTTGGCTCATAGCTCGCGGCAGGCTCGTTAAGCGCTGTAGCCTGTCCCTGCCATCCCCTGCCCGCAGGGGTGAAGGCCTTCCTGTATCCAGCCCTTTCGATTGGAGAATTGCCGGAGGCAGGCCTGGCCGAAAGCGCGTCGCGTATCCCGAACCTCACCAGGTCGTAGACATAGCCCAGGTTACGGAACCTGACCTCGCTCTTTGACGGGTGGATGTTTACGTCCACGTCCTCCGGTGGGATTTTGAGGTCCAGGACCGCGAAGGGGTATCTGCCGCCAAGCAACCCCCCGTATCCTTCAAGTATAGCACGGTTGATCGACCTGTCGCGGACCCACCTGCCGTTTACGAAGGTATGGATGTGCCTCGCCGTCGGATAGCTCAAGCCAACGGCCCCGACAAAGCCCGTAAGGTCGGGCGTCTCTACCTCGACGAGCCTTTCCCCGATCTCCGGGCCGAAAAGGTCTGCTATCCTCTGTCTCAATGAGCCCGGCAGGGCCTCGAGGGGCCTGCCGGAGCCGTGCACTATCCGCATGCGCTTATCAGGGTTTATGAGGGCTATCTTCTTGAACGTATCGAGGATGCGGCCGTATTCGGATTCCGCCCCGCGCATGAACTTTAGCCTCGCGGGTGTGTTGTAGAAGAGGTCTTTTACCTCGATGGAAGTGCCCTCGGGGCAGCCGTCGGATGTGATTGCCGGCTCTCCCCCTCCCTCGACGACGACCCTCGTTCCCTCGACCTCTCCTGGCCGCCTGGTCCGTAACGTTACAATCGAAACGGCAGAGATGCTCGCAAGGGCTTCGCCCCTGAAGCCCATTGTCATTATCCTTTCGAGGTCCTCCTCGCTCTCTATCTTGGATGTGGCGTGGCGTGCAAAGGCAAGTGAGGCGTCCTCCCTCGAAATCCCGCAGCCGTTATCAACGATGCGGATGAGCCTTTTCCCGCCCTCGGCGACGTTAACGGATATTACCGACGCCCCGGCGTCTATGGAGTTTTCGAGGAGCTCCTTCAAGACGCTCTCGGGCCTTTCAACCACCTCGCCCGCGGCTATCTTCGAGGCAAGGGACTTATCGAGGAGCCTTATCCTTCTCATGCGATGGATTTTACTATTTGGGAAGGGAAAAGCCAAGCAGAGCGGTGAAAAAAATCAGGGGAGGTGTTTAGAGAGCGGGCAGGAAGCGCATTTGGGCTCCCTGGGCCTGCAGAAGTCCTTGCCAGTACGGACAATGAGGGCGTGGTATTCGTTAAAGAGGCGGGCATCCAACGGTAGGTTTTGCATAAAGAGGGACTTTACATCATCGTAGTCTGCGCCGCCCGCAAGAAGCCCATGCCTCTCGAATATCCTTTTGGTATAGGCGTCGACCACGAACTCCGGAAGTACGGCGGCATAGAGGATGATGGAGTCGGCTGTCTCAGGGCCTATGCCGTTTATGGAAAGGAGCTCTCTCCTGAGCTTTTGGGATTCCTGCTTGAGGAGCTTATCGAGGCTACCCTTGTGCTCAAAGTGGAGGTGGTCGAGGAAGTTTCGGAGCCTCTTTGCCTTGATATTGAAGTACCCTGCGGGCCTTAAGAGGCTTGCAAGCTCGTCATGGGAAAGTGCCCGCATGCGCTCAGGGTTCAGCACCCTCTTTTCCCGGAGGTTTCTTATGGCCTTCTCGACATTGGTCCAGGCGGTATTCTGAGTGAGTATGGCCCCGGTGATTACCTCGAAGCGTGTCCTCCCCGGCCACCAGCCCTGCGGACCGAATGCCGAGAAAAGGGAGGAATAATAGGCGGTAAGTATTGAAGAAAGGTTGCCGCGCTTCATCGAATGCACTTGAGGGTTCCTCTAAAAATCAGATATTTTTTCCGAGGTCGAGGCAGGGCGGAAATAAAAAGCGGAGCATATATGTCAATATGTGAGCATTTTTATTTTCGCCCTAACGAAGAGGTCGGGAAAAAGAGCGATTTTAGGGGGACCCTTCTAAAGCCCTTTAAGCTCGGCTATCTCCCTCTCAGTCAAGTGCCTCCATTCGCCCGGCTTAAGAGCACCTAATTTAAGCCCCGCGAACTCTATCCTCTTAAGTTTCTGCACCGGGTGGCCTATGGCCTGGCACATCCTCTTGACCAGATGGTTCCTGCCCTCGAATACCGTAAGCTCTATCCACGAGTTCTGGCGCGTGGCCCTCACGAACCTCACCTTTGCCGGAAGGGTCTTCCCGTCCTCCAAATGGACCCCGTCTTCGAGCTTCTTAAGCCTCTCCTTCGTGGGCACGTCGCTTACCTTCACGAGGTACTTCTTCGGGACCTGGAAGGTCGGGTGTATGAGCTTATTCGAGAAGTCTCCGTCGTTCGTAAGGAGGAGCACCCCCTCGGCGTCGTAGTCGAGCCTCCCGACGGGATATACCCTGGCCTTTACGGCAGAGACGAGCTGCGTGACGACCGGCCTTCCGGCCTCGTCGGATACGGAGCTTATGAAGCCCTTGGGCTTATTGAGTAGGACGTATACCCTGGGCCCGCCGTGCCTGACCCTTTTTCCGTCTACCTCTATCCTGTCGTTAACCGGGTCTGCCTTTGCGCCGAGCTCAGTTACTGCCCTCCCGTTCACCCTCACCCGGCCCTCGGTTATCATCTCCTCGGCCTTCCTCCGTGAGGTTATCCCCGCGTTCGCTATTATCTTCTGGAGCCTCTCCTGTTGCGGCGCCTCCGGAGGCGCTTCCCTCTTCGGACTCCTCCCAGCCGCCCCCTTCGCCGTCCGGGAAGCCGTCGGCCTCCGGCCCCTCTTCAGGCCCGGAGATGTCGGCCTCTCCTTCCTCCCCGGCTTCGAGGGCCTCTCCTCTTTCCTCGCTTCTTCCGTCCCCCTCCGGCGCGCTGTCCCGGGCCCTTTCCTCGGCGCTTTCTCCGCCCTCGGGGCTTCCTTCCGCCCTGACCGCCCCCCCGGCTCCGTCTTCCTCGGCTCCCTGCCCTTCTTCCCGGGCATACTCTTCCTCCATTTTAGTTAGGTCTTTAAGGCTCGGCAGGCAGGAGAGGTCCTTGAGCTCAAATGTCTCAAGGAACTCCTTCGTGGTCCCGTAGACCACGGGCCTGCCCGGAGCTTCTTTCCTTCCGACTATCTTTATGAACCTCTTCTCCATGAGCGTTGCGAGGACGCCGCCTGAATCCACCCCGCGGACGGCCTCTATATCGCCCCTCGCCACAGGCTGCCTGTACGCCACGACCGCCAGGGTCTCCATTGCCGCCTTGCTGATCTTCTGGAGGCCGATCTTGAAGAACCTCCGGAGAAAGGGGGCGAACTCAGGGTTTGTCCTGAACTGGTACCCGTTCGCCACCTCTTCGATGAAGAACCCCCCTCCCTTTGTCCTGTAGTCCTCTATGAGTTCGTTCAGGGCTGCCCTTACAGCTGCCTTGTCCTCGCCTTCGAGCACCCCTGCGATCCTCTCGAAGCTTATGGCGTTCTCGGCGGCGAATATGAGCGATTCGATTACGGGCTTCAGGCTATCTTTGTCCAGCATAGGCTCTATTCTTCCTTGTTTTCGTTCTGGTCTTCGTTTTCTCCGGGGCCGGGCCCGGAGGCATCGGCGCCTTCTCCGCCTTCCTCTTTCCTCTCCTCGGGCATGTAGACCCTTATGACGCCGTCCTCTGTCTGGTGCACCCGTATCATGAGCAGCTTCGCGAGCTCAAGGACGGCGAGGAATGTGACCACGATCTCGCCCCTGGTCGCGCCCTCGGGGAAGAGCGAGACGAAGGTCGCGCTCTTCTCTCTACCGAGGAACTCAACGATGTCGTTTATCTTGTCGGCTATCCTGAAGCGCTCGGATGTTAGCTCGACCGTCCTTTCTTTCGGGGCGCGCAGAAGCACGCCCTTTATGGCTTCCATTAGGTCGAAGACCGAGACGTTCACGAACCCGGCCCCTTCCTCGAGCTCCTCAAGCTCCACCTCGGCGCCGCGGGTGAACACGTCCCTGCCGAGGAGGTTCTTCTCGGATAGCTCCCTTGCCGCTTCCTTGTATCTCTGGTACTCGAGGAGCCTTCTTACCAGCTCTTCCCTCGGGTCGCAGCCTTCCTCCTCCTCGGGCTGGGCCTCCTCGTCCACAGGCAGGAGCATCCTGCTCTTTATGTGGACCAACGTCGCGGCCATGACCAGGAACTCGCCCGCGAAGTCGAGGTTCATCTCCTTCATCATCTCGATGTATTCAAGATACTGCTCGGTTATGGAGGCTACCGGGATGTCGTAGACGTCCACCTCGTTCTTCTTTATGAGGTGGAGGAGGAGGTCGAGCGGCCCCTCGAATATATCGAGCTTTATGTTATAGGTCTGGGACATGGGGCGGCTACGAGAGGCCCATAGCGGACCTGACCTCCTTCATGGTCTCTGCGGCTACGGGGGCCGCCCTTTCGGCGCCCTTGTCGAGTATGCCCTTTACCCTTTCAGGGTCCGCGGCCAGGTCTTTCCGCCTCTTCTGGATGGGCTCGAGCATGGCGAGCACCCTGGGTATCACCGACCTCTTGCATTCTATGCAGCCTATGAGGGCCTTTGTGCAGCCTTCCCTCACCCAGCTTATGGTCTTTTCGTCGGAGTAGAGGTTATGGAATGTTATGAAGAACGGGCAGAGGTCCGGGGTGCCGACGTCCGTCCTCTTTTTCCGGGCCGTGTCGGTCATCATGGTGAGGATCTTCTTTTCCACCTCGCCGGGCTCGTCCGAAAGGAATATGGCGTTGTTGTAGGACTTGCTCATCTTCCGGCCGTCGGTCCCGAGGACCTTTGGTATGGCGGTAAGGAGCGTTTCCGGCTCGGGGAAGACGTTTCCGTAGAAGTGGTTGAAGCGCCTGGTTATCTCCCTCGAAAGCTCCACGTGCGGGGCCTGGTCTATGCCCACCGGCACCTTGTTAGCCTTGTAGACGATTATGTCCGCTGTCTGGAGGACCGGATAGCCCAGGAAACCGTAGGTATGGAGGTCCTTGTCCTTTATCTCCTGGAGCTGCTCCTTGTAGGTCGGGTTACGCTCAAGCCAGGGTAGCGGCGTTATCATGGAAAGGAGCACCAGGAGCTCGGCGTGCTCCTTTACGGACGACTGCCTGAATATGACCGCCTTGGACGGGTCTATGCCCACGGAGAGCCAGTCGAGGACCATCTCCCTCACGTTCTCCCTTATGCCGAAGGGGTTCGCGTAGTCGGTCGTGAGCGCGTGCCAGTCCGCCACGAAGAAGAAGCACTCGTACTCCTCCTGGAGCCGGAGCCAGTTGGCCAGCACCCCGTGGTAATGGCCGAAATGAAGCTTTCCCGTAGGCCTCATCCCGCTCAGCACCCGATGCGCCATCTTAGTATATACCTCCCATGAGTAAGCCCACCATGACGAAGATGACAGGCGAGATGAACTTGTGGAGCGCCCCCGTGACAATAAGGAGGAGAAGCACGAAAAACCCGTACTGCTCGAATTTGGCCCAGGCAAAGGCCTGGCTCGGAGGGAGGAGGTTCCCGAGGACCTTGCTCCCGTCGAGCGGCGGAACGGGTATCATGTTGAAGACGGCCAGGGCCACGTTTATGCGGATGCTGAGCTCGACCATCGTGAAGAGCGGCCACATGACATTGGGCATGGACCCCAGAAGGGAAGGCCCGGCGATTATGAGCGCCTTGTAGGCCAGGGCCGAGAGTGCCGCAAGGAAAAGGTTGGATAAGGGCCCCGCGACTGAAACCATTATTATATCGCGCGAGATATTGCTGAAATTCCGAGGATTTATGGGGACCGGCTTGGCCCAGCCGAAAAGACCGGAGAAAAACAGCATGATGGTGCCGATTGGGTCCAGGTGCTTTATAGGGTTGAAAGTGACCCTGCCTAGCATCTTGGCGGTCGGGTCGCCCAGGCGGTTCGCAACCCATGCGTGGGCGCACTCGTGCACAGTAAGCGCCAGCAAGATCGGCGGCACCAGGAGAAGCGTCCTTTGCAAAAATTCCTGAACCATGAGAAACCCTTAAACAAGAAACACTTGGGGGATTTTGCCAGTAATCTAAAATTTTAACAGATGAATGAGAGACGGGTCAATGCAAATATTGGAACGAAAAAGACCGAATTAGATGAAACCTGGCCTGGACGAGTGGCCCGCTAAGCGCGCTTCTTGGCGCGGGCGTGTCCTTTTTCTATGGCGGATTTGACGAATTGCTCCTCGTCCTCCCTCGTGGACGTCTCGCCGTCGATGCGCTTCTTAAGGAGGGTCCTCAAAATCTCGCCCATGAGGGGCCCCTCGGCCACCCCGAGCCTCTTCAAATCTCCGCCCCTTAGCTCCGGCCTTATGTGCCTGAGCGTCGTTATGTAGGTTGAGAGGGCTTTGCGGGCCGGGTCTTTTCCAGCCTTTGCCATGAGGTATAGGACGAGCTCCAGCGGAAGCTTTGAGAGGAGCTCGAATACATCGCTCGCCTTTTTCGCGGCCCCCGCCTGTATCTTCCCGAGGGCCTTGCGGGCCTCTTCCCTTCTGCCGAGGACATCGAGCCTCTTTTTCCCGGATATGCCGAGCCTCGCCATAAGGGCCGAGAGCTCCCCTTCCTTGAGCCTGTCAGTAAGGGCGAGAAAGAGGACCAGCCAGGCCTCGACCCTTTCCTTCTCGTAAAGGAGCTCGTACCAGGCAAGGGCCTCCTTTCCGCGCCTGAAGAGCCGCTCGGATTCCCTGTCCCAGACGATGGAAGGATGGATGAGCTTAAGGAGACCCAGGTCCGAAAGCCTCTTAAGCGCCTTACCGGAGGTTTCCTCCTCGAGTATGCTCTTAAGCTCCTCTGCTATCCTCGGGCCGGAGACGGTCATGAAGCCGTCGAGCCTTACCGAGTTCTTTATGAGGTTCAGCGTGTGTTTTCCGATCGTGAAATCGAACTTCTCGGCGAACCTCACGGCGCGGAGCATCCTGGTCGAGTCCTCCACAAAGCTTAAGTTGTGGAGCACCCTGATGGTCCTCTCCTTAAGGTCCTTCTGCGCCCCGAAAAAATCTATGAGCTCGCCGAACCTGCCTGGATTGAGGGCCACTGAAAGGGTGTTCATTATGAAGTCCCTCCTGTAAAGGTCGAGCTTCAGGGAAGACTGCTCGACGGTCGGAAGCGCTCCGGGCCTCTCGTAATACTCAAGCCTCGCGGTAGCGACGTCGAGCTTGTAGCCGTCCGGGAAGACCAGCACCGCGGTCTTGAACCTGTGGTGCGCCCTCACAGATGCGCCGCGCCTCCGGGCCAGGTCTTCCGCGAATACTATGCCGTTCCCGCCCTCTACGACTATGTCTATGTCCAGGTTCTCCCTCCTCATTATGAGGTCGCGGACGAACCCCCCGACGACATAGGCCTTGAAGCCCCTCGCCTCCGCTACCTCGCCGGCCTCCTTCAATAAATCCAGCGCCCAGGCCGGGAGCCGCTCCTTCATAAGGCCGGAGACGACGCGCACCTTCTTCGTCTCGTCGCGGGCCCCGGCGCGAAGCTCCTCCTGCAGGAGCTTAAGGAGGTCTGTCCGGGTGATTACGCCCACCACTTTTCTGTCCTTCAACACCGGCAGAAGCCTTTGCCCGTGGCCCACGACCTTCTCCCTGATGCTCTCTATCGATGCGTCGTGGCCGACCCAATCGACCTCGGTCGTCATGTAGTCCTTTACCGGCGCGGCCCCGAGGCCGTGATAAACGGCCTTGTCCACGACCTGCCTGGTTATGACCCCCTGCACGGCCCCGTTCCTCACCACGGGCGCGGCGTTTATGCCGTATCTCCGCATGACCTCGATCGCGTCTTTAAGCGCGGACCTCGGTGAGAGGGTTATGGGCGGGAATGACATGATGTCGCCGGCGGTCCTCGCGGGCACGATATTTGCCCGGATGGCTTCAAGGAGCATCTCCCTGGCCTGCACGAGTGTCGCCCCCTTCAAGGTGGCTGAGGCCGCGTTCGGGTGGCCGCCGCCGCCAAGAGTCTTCAAAATCCTGCCCGCGTCGGCGCGCGCATTTCTCGACCGGGCTATCACGTGGACCCTGTCTTCCGAATCGACGAGGAGGAAAAGGCATTCCATGTTCTCTATGTCACGGATCCTGTGCGCGAGCACCGCGATGTCGCCCTTGTACTTTTCGAGATAGGCCTCTGCCACTACGACCTCCACCCCGCTGAAGGAATACCTGGCCTGGGACTGCAGAAGCTCGTTAAGGAGCGACACCTCCTCGGGGGTAAGCTCTTGCCGGAGGAGGTCCGAGACGGTCTTGAGGTCGGCCCCTGACGAGAGGAGGAAGGAGGCGGCCTCGTAATCCTCTTTAGTGGTGGATGGATAGGAAAGGAACCCCGTGTCCTCGTATATTCCGGTCATCATTATGGTGGCCTCCTCGGGGGTAGGCGTCAAGCCCCGCTCCCTGAGGACGAGCGTTAGGAGGGTGGTGTTCGACCCGAAGGGCCTCCTTACCTCGAAGCTCCCCTTGAGGTCACCCGGAGAGGCCGGGTGGTGGTCGTATATGTGCACGTCCGTTCCAGGCCTTTCCGCAGCCTGGGCAAACGGCCCTATCCTCGACGGGGAGCTCACATCCACGAGTATAAGGCGGCGGATCCCGCCTATGTCGATGTCCTTTATGCGGCTTACCTCCGCTGTGAGCGGGAGCGTATTTAGAGCGCCCCGTAGAGGCTTCTCGACCGAGCCGGGGAAAACGAGGAGCGCGTCCGGGTATAGCCTCTTTGCCGCGACCATCGAGGCGAAGGCGTCGAAGTCGGCGTTTACGTGGGACGTTATGACTTCCATAAGGGCGATATTAGCATATTTGCAGGGCGCGGGCCAAAAAAAGAGGGCAGGCCCCGTGGCCTGCCCTCTCGATGCGATCCGGACTTATATTATTTCTTCTCCGTCCCCGCGTCCGCCTTTTCGCCTGCCTTCTCGCCCTCCTTACCGTCCTTTCCGGCGTCCGTCTCCTCTATGACCGGAGCCGGCTGGGAATGGCACCTGAAGCAGTCGTCTATGGGGAAGGCCACCTTGGTATGGCATACGCCGCAGTACTGCCCTGAGATTATCTTCATCATGTTCATCTCCGGGTTCCCGCCCTGCTGCTGCTTGAATATGGACTCGTGGCACGAGGTGCAGTCCAGGACCTTTGTATGCGCCTTATGCGGGTACTTGACGTCCGGCGGGCTCGGCTTGAACTTGGTCGTCGGGATTATTATGTCCATGTCGAACTCGAAGAGCTCGTCGGTTCCGTCCGGGTTTGCCGCGGCTTTTGAGGCGCCGGTCTCCAGCGCCTTTACCCAGTCTACCTTGTTCCCGAAGTAGTCCTTGGGGTGGTCCTTCAGCCTCTCGGCCATGTTCCGATCTTGCAGAAGGCCCTGTGAATGGCACCTGTCGCATTCAAACGGCGCGAAGGCTATGTTGCCGTTATGGCAGGTCCCGCACTGCTTGCCCTCGAATATCTCGGCCATGGTTATCTCGGCCGTGCCGGCCTTGAAGCTGAAACCGAGGTCCGTATGGCAGACCTTGCACGAGAATTTGTCCCGGTGCACCCAGTGCGGGAACACAACTGGCCGCATGTCGTTCTTGCTCGCGTTCTTGTCAAGGACCACGTTCCCGTACGTCTCAGGGTTCTTGGGCTTCCTCAGGTCGGTCTCCCATGTCACGCCGGCCTGGGCCCATTGATAGACGAAAAACCCCCCGGCGGCCAGGGCCGCCGCGGTCAAAAATCCCACTAACCTGATGCTACGCACTTTGGACCTCCTTTGCTCCCTTACAATATCAATGACCTGTATGGCATAAGGCGCATAATTTCATGTACTCTACTCTTAAAGAGCCGGGGTGGATCGCTTTCCCGTGAGGCTCGTGGCAGGTATGGCAGACCATCTCGCCGTCGTCCGTCAGGGGAAGCCTTGCCGGAACGTGTATATTCACTATTAGCCCCATGGGATGGCGGGTGACCGGGTGGTTGCCTATGTTCCCGTGGTGGCACTTGACGCACGTGGTAACCGGGTCCCTGGTAAGGAGCGGCGGCTGCTCGCTGTGGCACGTCGAGCAGAGGTCTTCCCTCCTGAAATCATGCGGGTTGACGATGACGGAGCGCCCCTCGCCGCCTTCCTCGGCTGCCCTGCATTCCCTTGCAGCCAGTCCGGCGGCCGCGGCCATAAGACCCAGCGCCGCTATGGTGGTCAATATTATTTTCATCGATCTCGAAGAGCGCCAGGCGCCTCCGCCCTGTCCTCAATACGAGCAATCGCTCATATTAGTGCAGTCATAATTGACTTCGGTCCCGGGTATCGCGATTTCCTCGAAAGAATCGTTACATACCTTCTCGGTAGACGGGGTTATGGTCCTGAAGGTTATCTGCCCGTCCATGGCCCCGGTGGTCCTCGGGCTCTTGTACGATTCAACGCACGCCCCGTTCATGAGCCTGTACCCGAGCGGGTCCGAGTCCTCGAGCGTGCCCGCCGGGGCGTTGCTGCCGTGAATGCCCTTTATCTGGTCCACCGTCTCGGTCGGGTCATACCACCCGCCGTGGCACGAAAGGCACAGTATCCCGAACTTGTTCGAGTTGTTGCCGGTACCGGTCCCCTGCTTGTAGAAGGGGGAATCGGTCCCGAGCCCGTCGGGCGGGTGCGAGACCCTCGAATAATTCGCATTCGGGCCGATGTAGCCCTCGTCCCCGTAGACGTCCCTCTTGTGGCAGTTATAGCAGAAATTCCTGGTGGTGCCGAAACCAGTGGTGTTCGCCTTGAGTATCCATTTCTCGTTTGAGCCGTGCACGCCCGAGGGGTCGGAGGAGACGCTCGAGCCGTGGCAGGCGGAGCATGTAATTGTGCTGTCGTGCGTTACGTTGTAATAGCCGGTGCGCTCCCAGGTCTCCGGGAGGTCGACATACCTGAACGTGTTCGTAAGCCCGAGGCCGTTGTCCGGCCAGTTGAGGTTTGCGCGCGGCGAGCCGGGAGGCACGTTCCTGCCCTGGGCGAAGACCGGGTGAAAGCCCATGTTGTTGATGTTGAAGTCCGCCGTGGGGTCGGACTGCTCGACCTGAGACCCGTCCGCGTTGCCCGAAGGCGCATAAGGCGGCATGCTGCCGTAGGCGTAATACGAATGGCATTTTATGCAGAGATACCCTTCCAGGTTATTGCCGCCTGGGTTGGTGGAGGTAAAATCGACCACTTCGTAGGCCGTGACCGGCTCCCCGGCAACGGGCCAGGACGACGGCTTGACTCCCCAGCTCCCCAATATGTTCGCGCCGATAATGTTCCCGTTCACGCCGCCCATGGCCTGGTTCCCTTCCATGGCGCCGTGCGGGTTGTGGCAATCGGCGCACTCCGCATGCCTGTTGTCCCTCAGGTTTTCAGCCGATTCCCTGGCCGGGTCGCCGGCGAACTCCCTCGAAGGGACATGCAGCCCCCATGTGGCCTTGACATCGTGCTTGTAGGGGTATTCGAATTGCGCGGTAAGGTCCTTGGAGGCCACGTTCCCGTTGTGGCAGTTGAGGCATAGCCATTCCTCGTTCTCGATATTCGAGGTGGACGGGTTCGTGCCCTTCAAAAGCGCCTTCCCGGCCGCGCCGCCGTGCGAGCGGTGGCAGGCAAGGCAGCTCTGCATCTCGGGCGTGTCGTCGCTGTAACCGGTTTCGCCCAGGTCCTCGTGCCAGGGGTTCACCCCCTCGCCGTTCCACGTGGCCGTGGACGTGCCGTGCACCGAAGGGTTTGTCTCCCAGTATCTCTTGTCATGGCATATCTGGCAGAGGCCGCCGTTTGAGAGGCTCCCGAGGAGGAACTTGGGGAACTCGGTTCCGTGCGGGTCGTGGCAGCTCGTGCACTGCATCATCCCCGCGCCGTCGAGCTTGACTCTCTGCTGGGACTCGCTCAGCGGGTCTCTTATCTCCTCGTTCGACGGATATGAGCGGGAGTACTCGAAGGATATGGGGTGGTCATCCATCAGGTCCGTGCCTATATGGGACGTCGATATGGAACTCAGCTTCCCTTCCTCTATGCCGGCGCCGGTCACGCTCAGCTCCCCCCCGAGCCCCTTTCCCGGAAGGTTGAGGAGCGAGCCTATTGCTATGGTGCCGTCATGGCATGCCAGGCAGAGCTTCGATGAGCCGGTCGGCTGCCCGAGCGTAGGGGAGTTGGGGTCCAGCGTGGCGGCAAGGGTCTGGCTCATGTAGACGTCGTAGGTGGCCCCGGGGTCCTGCTTGTTCCACGCCGGCCCGGAAGGGTTTGCGTTATGAGGCGTGTGGCAGAAGACGCAGACCTCGGTCGTCTCGCCGGACTTTATCTCCCCCGGGGAAAGCGAGCCGAAGTTGTGCTTCGTGCCTGTGACCGACGCAAGCGAATATCCGGCGGCAGCGGCCAGCAGCCCGGTTACCAACGCCGCGGCTATCACGTTACGTCCCTTTTTCCCGGCCTTTCCCTTCATCGGATTTAACGACATTTCCTTCCTGCGGTCGAGCCCGCTGGGTTCAGCCTTCCCCGAGGTAGTCGAAGACCTGCACCCTGCTATTATACGAATCCGAGACGTAGATCCTGTTGCCGTTGTCTATGAATATGCCGCTCGGAAGCCAGAAGGTCCCGGCTGATTTGCCGAGGGTGCCGAAATTCAGGAGGAACCTTCCTTGCCTGTTGAATATCTGTATGGTATCAAAGAGGGCGTCGGCCACGTAAATGTTCCCGTCCTTGTCGAGGGCGATGCCCTTGGGCCTGCCGAAATCGCCTGTTCCGTCTCCCTGCCTGCCGAAGGAGCTCAAAAACTTCCCGTTGCCGTCGAATATCTGGACCCTGAAGTTCAACGAATCAACGACGTACACGTCGCCGCCCCGGTCCAGGGCCAAATCAACGGGGTAGTTGAACTCCCCTGTTTCTTTCCCTCTCCTTCCGAAGGAGCCGACCTCCGCGCCCTTCAGGTCAAAAATACGGATGCTATGAGACGCGGTGTCGGATATGTATACCCTTGATTCAGTCTTGCTTATCGCGATGCCCGTGGGCCTTTCGCCCGCGGCGAACGAGAAGAGGAACTTGCCCTTGGGATTGAAGACAAAGGCCTTGCGGGCCACTGAATCGGTGACATAGATATTGTTCTGGCCGTCGGTGGCCGCCGCTATCGGGGATTCGAACCGCTCTTCCCCGGGCTCTTCTATGAGTGTGTAGTTCTTCCTGGCCAGGTCGAAGACATGCACCTTCTTGAAGGCCGTGTCCGCCACTATGAGCCTTCCGGCGGAATCGACGGTTACGCCGTACGGCTTTATGAGCCGGTCCCTTTTTTCACCGAGTATGAAATCGGCAATACGCCTGAAAAACCCCGTGTTCGCGCCGATGTCCTCGGGCCTGCTGATAGTCCGTAAATAACTTACCCTTGCCGGTTCGGGAGGAGACGGCCAGATAAGGGGCGTCTGCGGCGTAAGCATGCCGCTTTTCTGCTCCGGACCGAAAGCGCAGCCCGCGAGCGTAAGCGCGGCGAACGCCAACGCCGCGGCTAGCCTGAGGGCGCCTGATGACCGGGCCCTTTCGGCCCTTCTGTCTTTCGGGGCTGCATGCATCAGGAAATGACCCTACTTCCTGTGACAGTACTGGCAGATATCAAGCCCGGCGGACCTGAACCGCCGGGTAGTGTCGGCGCCCCAGTCGGCCCTGCCCGGAAGAAGCCCTCTCTCGTGCGGGTTGTGGCAGGTTGAGCATATTATCTGGCCTGTTTTCGGGTCGAGCGGCAGGATAGTGGGTATGTCCTTCAAGGTCATCCTGATGTTGTCGTGAATGGTCTTGGGGGGCACCCTCAAATGGTTCGGCGCTTTCTTCAAAACGCTAAGCATGGCCGTCGGCTGGACCGTGGGGTGGACAGGGACCGTATGGCAGCTCCTGCAGAGCTGGACCGGGTCCTCGAAATAGAGCTTCACGTCCTTTATGGTCAGGTTCTTGTCGATTGCCGGGACTTCCTTATGGCATACAACGCACGTGCCCCAGAGCACCTCTCCGGTCTCGCCTATCTGGTTATGCGGGTTGATTACCGTCAAGAGCGCCTCGGCCCTCGGGTAGGGGGGCGGCTCGGGCGGGGCAGGAACGGCCGGGGCCTCTGCCGACCAGGCTTCGCCGGAGAAAAACAGGGCGCCTGCTAAAAAGATGACCTTGAGGATGCCGGATTTCCTTGACATGTTGGGCTACCTTCTTTGGATGCCGGCCCTGAGGCCGTTTCGTTTAGCTTACTCTTGCGTAAAGGCGTAAATGGAGCCGTCCTCGGAGCCTACGTAAACGGCATTGTCCGTGACCGCCGGAGAGGACTGGATGCTCCCCTCGGTCATGTACTTCCAGACCGTCTCGCCGGTATAGAGGTCCACGGCGTAAAAGCCGCCGTCGTCACAGCCGACGTAAAGGAGCCCGGAAGCCGAGACCGCCGGGGTCGAGTTCACCTCGTCCGGGAACTTGTAGACCGCGAGCTCCCTGCCGTCCTTCCTGTTGAAGACGGTCACGTCGCCCTTTTTGGAAGCCATGTATATCCTGTCGGCGGTGACCACAGGAGAGGCGTAGGCGAGCTTGCCGAGGTTCTTCCGCCATACGTATTTGCCGTCTTTTACATTCAGAGCGTAAAGGGTCCTGTTATACGAGGATACGTAGACTATGCCGTCCCGCACTGCCGGGGTGGAGTATATGGCGGATTCGGTCCTCAACTGCCAGTTCCTTCCGCCGCTCTTCGCGGAGGCGGAGTATATCACCCCGTTCTTGCCCGCGTAATATATCGCGCCGTCGGCATAGGCCGGGGAGGCGTATATGCCGCTGTATTTTTCGTAATCCGGGACGTTCATCCTCCAAACCCTCTGGCCGTCCTTTGTCCGGAGGGCGTAGAGGTAGAGGTCCTTGGAGCCGATATAGACATTGTCCTCGGCTACAACAGGCGAAGTGAGGACCGGGCCGCCGGTCTCGTGCTTCCAGACGAGCTTGCCGGTCTCGGCCTCGAGAGCGTAGACGGAGCCGTCCCTGGAGCCGAAATAGACCCTGCCCTTGTCGACCGCCGGGGACGAGAATATCTCGCCGTTGGTCTCGAACTTCCAGACAACGGCCCCGGTCTTCTCGTCAAGGGCGTAAAGGTGCTTGTCATACGAGCCCACGAAGACCTTGCCCTTGTAGACCGCCGGAGATGAATAGACCCTCCCGCCGGTCTTGAACTTCCACTTGAGCGCCAGGGGCGGCCTCGGCGCCCTCTCGACAAAGGGGACGTTATCGGGGCTCTTCATGAACTTCGGCCAGTCCGCGGCGGCCTGTCCGAAAAAAAGCGGCAGCGCCGCCAATGAGAGGGCCAGCGCTGCTGTTATCTTCCCTGCTGTTGACCTCGATTGCTGCATAGTTCCTCTCAGACCTTCATCTTTGAGATTTTGTGGGATATGCTCTTCCGCTCCCGGGTTATCCCCTCGAGGGCCGCGGCAAGCTCCTTTGCGTCCCGGGCGGAGGCCTCAAGCCCCCTCGAAGCCTTCTCAAGGGCTTGACCGGATTTTTTCAGGGGACCGAAAAAGGACGCGAGCGAGATGGTCATCGCATTGAACGCGTCCGCCAGGGCGCCCGGCATTTCGCTCGAGACCCGCCGCGTAAGGTCGCCACTGGAGACCCCCTTCACGGCCTCCCTGAGCTCGATGAGCGGGAGCTCTATCCGGCGGAGGACAAAGTAGCCGACTACCGCGGAGACGGACAGGACCGCTGAAACGGTTACGGCTCCGAGTTTCAGCAAGACAGGGACCGCGATTTCAGAGGTGGTCCGTATCTTTATATGGATTTTATATAACCCCTGTCCAAGTTCCCTGTCAATTAAAAAATAGGCGGCGAGGAGGTTCAGAAGGAGCCCCAGGAGGACCGTTCCGGCAAAGGCAGCCGCGAACCTCGACTGCAGCTTCCGGTCTATGAAATAGTTCCTGCGCCTCCAACTGGCATCGCGCGCGTCCCGCATCGCTCCTCCGGGCCCGGGCTCGATTCCGGGCTATATGATAGTACCCTGGAATTAAAACCCCATTAATCCAGGGTTAATTCGTCCATGCTCTCCTAAAGAGGTTCATTTATTGTGGCACGCAAGGCAGAGCCTGCTGTATTCGTTGCTCATGACGAGCTCGTTATGGAGCTTCGAGAACGGGTTATGGCAGCTCCCGCACCCGACGTTGCCGGCAAAGAGCTTTATCTCGGGCGGGAGCTTGTCCACCGGCTTATACGCGCCCCGGTACTTGCGCCTGGCGTCTATGTAGGATACGCCAATGGGGTGGCTGAGGCCGGAAAGCCCCGACCTGTGGAATAGCGGCCCCGCGATTTCCCTTCCTCCGACGACCGCGTCCGGCCCTGTCAGGGCGTCGTGGCAAGCCATGCACCTGAGTGATAGCTCGTCGAGCACGCCCCCGACCTCGGTTGCGACGAACTTCAACGAGGCGGAGCCCGTGACGTGGGCCGAGCCGAGCGAGAGCTTATGGAGCTCGCTCTCAAGGTCGCCGTGGCAAAGCATGCAGAAGCCGGGGCCCTCGGCCCTGGAGCGGAGGCGGAACGGCCCGAAGCCCTCCATGTGCACCGGGTGGCAAGTAATGCAGGTCACGTCCCCCTTCCAATCGAGCGGCAGGTTCGCGGGCACCTGCATCGAGGGCCTCACGTCCACCGGATGCGACAGCTCGAACTCGGCCTCGTGGCAGTCCACGCACATCCTCGATATGTCCAGCAGGAAGGCGCGGGGAGTGTCCCCGGGGGACGGCTCGGCAATATGGCATTCTAGGCACCGGCCCTTGAAGTCGTGATAGCTCGTCCACTGCCGGGAGTAGAGGAGAGCCGCGGCGCCCACCGCGGCTATTGCCATTGATATGGCCAGCGCCCTCTTAATCGCCTTCATGGGCCTTTACGCTCGAGAGGGCCAGCTGGAGCCTCTTTACGTTCTCGAATAGTTCGCGGACCGCGGACCCGGCCTCGGGCGGGAGCGGCCCTCCCTTTTCGAGGATTTTCAGAAGCTCCTGCTCGGATTTCTCAAGGGCTTCGATTGCTTCGGCTGCGGCCCTTGCCGTGTGGTTTACCGACCGGACCATCGAGTTCAAGTCTTCCGCGAGCGCGACGAGCTGGTCGTTACCCCGAAGCCGCGTAACAACAGTAAGGTCGCCCGAGCCTATCTCTTCCATATTCCGGGCGAGCCTGAAGACCGGCCCCGCTATCCTGTGGGAATAGAGTATTGAGACCGCGGCAACGGCCGCGGTCGCGACCCCGAGGAGCGCTACAGTGTAAGAGGAGGCGAAGACAAGCGGCAGGGCCTTTACCTTGAGCTCGTAAAGCGTGAAGACGGCCTGGCCGTATGAGTCTCCCACGCCCCTCGAAAGGGAGAGTACTAGGAGGGCAAGGAGCCCGGCGGCCCCGGCAAGCGTCGCAAGGCACAGCTTGAGCCCGAACCTGAGCTTGAAGCCCAGCCCGAGGAGGCGCGAGGCGTCCGTTTTTTTACGGGTATCCGGAGCGGCCATCTTTACCGGCTATAAAAGAGGATTTCAAATCGGTCCGGGAGAAAATAAACGAGGTGAGTGCTGAAAACGCGGGGCAGGATTCACAGCCATTATATCCGAATACGGCGCGCTTGTGAAGCCCGGGAGCGCCTCCCTGCCGCCCCTTCATTGAAAATTATTGAAAAAACCAGCCGTTATGAATATAATAAAAAGCTCTTTTCCGTCTTGCCCGCCGGAAGCTCGACTGAACGGCGGGGCAGAAGCCGCGGGCCCCCTTTCCGCGGCCCAAGTCAGGGGTGCGGCGGGAAAAGGCGGGAAGGATTTTTCCCGAACACAATCTGGGAGGATACCTAAAGATGGCAAAGGTCATGGCAAAGGACGCGTTTCTCAAGGCATGCCGCAGGGAAAAGGCCGGCTACACCCCGGTGTGGCTCATGCGCCAGGCTGGCCGCTACATGAAGGAGTACATGGCCATACGGGAGAAGCATTCGTTCCTCGAGATGTGCAGGAACCCCGAGATAGCCGCCGAGGTGACGCTCCAGCCCATAAAGGCTTTCGACCTTGACGCGGCCATAATCTTCGCGGACATACTCCTTCCGCTCGACGGCATGGGCATAAACCTCGAGTTCGCGAAAAACGAGGGGCCCGTGATATCCAATCCCGTCCGCACGAGGAAGGACATAGACGCCGTAAGGGTCATAAACCCCGAGGAGCACGTGCCCTATCTCCTGAAGGCCATAAAACTCGTAAAAGCGGAGCTTGCCGGCAAGGTCCCGCTCATAGGTTTTTCCGGCGCGCCTTTCACGCTCGCGAGCTACATCATCGAGGGCGAGGGCTCCAAGAACTACATAAACACGAAAAAGCTCATGTACTCGGACCCCGAGGGCTGGAAGGCCCTCATGGAGAAAATATCCGACGTCATTATAGTCTACCTCGAGGCGCAGATAGAGGCCGGCGTGGACGCGGTCCAGCTATTCGACAGCTGGGTCGGGTGTCTCGGGCCGGACGACTACAAAAACTACGCCATGCCTTACAGTAAGAGAATTATCGAGACCGTGAGAAAGAAGGGCGTACCTTTCATAAACTTCAGCACCAATACCGGGACATACCTCGACACCATCGCCAAGACCGGCGGGGACGTGGTGGGCGTAGACTGGAAGGTGAGGCTCGACGAGGCCTGGAAGACCATAGGCTATGACAAGGCCATCCAGGGGAACCTCGACCCCGTGGTCCTCTTCGGCCCTGTAAGCGAGATACGGAAGAGGGTCAAAGATATACTCGACATGGCGGGCGGAAGGCCCGGCCACATATTCAACCTCGGCCACGGCATAATACTCGGCACGCCTGTAGATAACGTCCGGGCCGTAATAGACAGCGTTCACGAGCTGAGCGCAAAGTAAAAAGGTGAGAAGGGGCGTCCTGAGATGAGTGAACTTCCGTTAAAGGGAATACTCCTCCTCGCGTTCGGCGGGGCGGACTCCATAGAGAGCGTAGAGCCTTTCGTAAAGAACGTCCTGAAGGGCAGGACCGTTACGCCGGAGCTCGTGGCGAGGACCGTCGAGCGCTATAAGCTCATAGGCGGAAGGTCCCCTCTCCTGGAAATAACCCTTCAGCAGGCCAAGGCCCTCGAAGAGGAGCTCAACTCGGGCCCGGACGTCGCCTTCCGCTACAAGGCCTACGTGGGCATGAGGTACTGGCACCCCTTCATAGCCGAGACCGTGAAGCGGATGAAGGAAGACGGGGTCGAGGAGGCGGTAGCCATAATCATGTCGCCCTTCACCTCGATCGTGGCCACCGGCGCCTACGAGACTGACGTTGAGAACGCGCTCAACAGCCTCGGCAGCGGCCCGGCCATATCTTTCATGCCATGCTGGCACATAGAGCGGGCCTACCTCGACCTCGTGGCCGGGAATATCCTGAAGGAGCTCTCGGAATTTACGGACCCGGGGGACGCGCTCGTCATATTCAGCTCGCACAGCCTTCCGAAGGTCGCCCTGCAGGGCGACCCTTACGAGATGATGGTGAACCAGTCCGCCTCCCTCATAATGGAAAGGGTCGGGAAGGCCGATTACAGGATAGCGTACCAGAGCAAGGGCTCCGGGCCCAGGGAATGGCTCGGGCCGGAGACCGAGGAGGTCATAGCGGAGGCCGCGAAGCGCGGGAAAAAGGGCGTAGTAGTAGTGCCGCTCGGGTTTGCCGCCGACCACGTTGAGACTCTCTATGATATAGACATCCTCTTCAAAGACACAGCGCGCTCGAACGGGCTGGAGTGGAGGCGCACTCCGTCCCTCAACACGGACCCGGCCTTCATCCGCATGCTCGCCGGCATAATGAAAAAGCCCGCTGAAAAAAAATAATGAAAAGAGTCGTGATAATCGGCGGCGGCATCGCCGGGCTCGCAACCGCGTGGAGCCTCCGCGAGCAGGCGCCCCAGGGCGCGGATTTCGAGATAGTCCTCCTTGAGCGGAACGAGAGGTTCGGAGGCAACATACGCACCGAGAAAGAGGGCGGCTTCCTGATCGAGGGCGGCCCCGACTGCTTCCTCTCGGAGAAGCCCTGGGCAATGGCGCTCTGCAAGCGCATAGGCCTTTCAGGGAAGTTCCTCCCCACTAACGACAGGCACAGGAAGACCTTTGTGCTCTCGGGCGGCCGCCTCCACGTGCTCCCCGAGGGGGTCATCCTCATGATCCCCACCAAGATACTCCCGCTCGCGACCTCAAGCCTCATATCCTGGCCCGGAAAGGTCCGGATGGCAATGGACCTCTTCGTACCGAAGAGGAAGGGCGGCGGGGACGAGAGCCTCGGCGATTTCGTAAGAAGGCGCCTCGGGAAAGAGGCGCTCGAAAAGATAGCCGAGCCGCTCGTGGCGGGCGTGCACGCGGGCGACCCCGAGACCATGTCAGTGAGGGCGAGCTTCCCGAAGTTCGTCCAGCTCGAAGAAGAGAGCGGAAGCCTCATCCGGGGCATGATAAAGAGGATGGCGCAGGCCGCAGCGCACAGAAAAACCGGAAAGCCGGGCGGCCAGTCCGCTCCGGGCAATAAAGTCACGATGTTCATGACATTGAAGGACGGCCTCTCGGAGCTCGTAGAGACGCTCACCTCAAGGCTCGAGGGCATGGAGAAGACGGTACTAAGGAAGGGCGTCCAGGCCGTATCGATCGAGAAGGCCGGCGAGAAGGCCGGGGCAGGCTACCGGGTGGACCTCGAAGGCGGCGGCTCGATAGAAGCTGACGCGGTCATCGTCGCAGCCCCGGCGTGGGCGGCGGCCTCGATATTGAAGGGCGAGGACGCGGCGCTCTCGGAGAAGCTCCTGACCATCCCCTACGTTTCCACGGCCACCGTCTCCATAGCGTTCAAAAAGAAGGACATAAAGCACCCGATGAACGGCTTCGGGTTCGTGGTGCCGAAGGTCGAAGGGCGGAAGATCATGGCCGCGACCTGGACTTCCGTCAAGTTCGCGGGCAGGGCCCCGGAGGACTCGGTCCTCATAAGGTGCTTTGTCGGCGGGTCTAAAAACGCCGAGCTCGTCTCGCTCGGAGACGCCGATATGATAAAGATGGTAAGGGAAGAGCTCCGGGACATAATGGGCATAGGGGCAGAGCCGGTGCTCGCCAGGGTCTTCAGGTGGAGGAACTCGATGCCCCAGTACACAATCGGCCACGAGGAGCGCGTCGCATGGATTGACGAGCGCCTCAAGAGCCATCCGGGGCTCCATCTCGCGGGGAGCGCCTATTACGGCATAGGCATAAGCGACAGTATCCGCTACGGCGAGGTCGTGGCCAAGCGGGTGATAGACCAGATCCAGGGCAAAAACTGACCATCCTTTCCGGTCCGTTTCAACCGGAATAAGCCCCTGCAAGCCGGTAAACCAAAAAACTTTGCGGCAGGCCATTCAATAGCCCATCACCTCCGGTCCTGATCCAATACCTTCTCTACAAATCAAATCCAGTCTGCTGAAAAGCTCAAGGTGCAGGATGTCGAATAATGAGGCATGCTTTCCTGCCTGATTTTGAAGGCGGCGCGTTCAATGGATTTTTCAGCAGCTGGTTAAAGAAAACCCTGCTTTCTTCCGATAAGTAATCGGGGCGGGGGATGCGTTTGGTTTCCCTCCCCGTTTATTTTTGGAAGGAAGGCTTGATGAAAAAGATTTTCCGGGTCATCTGGTCCGATTGCAGGCCCACCCTCTCCATAGGGACAAAGACGCTCCTCGCGTTCCTACTCATCATATCGGCGCTCACCGGCGGCTTCTATTTCTTCATCTCCGTTAAATTCTCATCCCAGGCCCACCAGGAGGCCGTTAACGAGATAGACTCGAAGCTCCGCGGGGCGTGGAGCCTTTTCCAGTCGCGACCCGAGCAGATGAAGTTCGGCATGCTCCAGGCCGCGAGCGAGCGGGCGGTGAAAGCGGCGGTAAAGGCGCGCGATTCCGAATTCCTCGGCAGTAACCTCGAAGGCTACTCCGAGATGAGGCCTTATGTCGACCTCTGGGCCGTCGTTGACGGCAACGGGCGTGTCATCGCAAGGAGGGACAGGAGGGCCGGGGGCGTCCTGGAAATAAACGGCGCGATACGGAAGGCGCTGGAAAGCGGCGGGCCGGTCATCTCCACCGAGCTCGTCCCGAGAGAGCTGCTTGAAAGGGAGGGCCTTAAGATCCCCGAGACGGACGAGGATGGGCTTATGCAGCTCGTTACGGTGCCGGTCATGGAAAACGGCGGGGTCACGGGGGCTTTCGTCACCGGCACGCTCCTTAACGGCAACAGCTGGCTGCCTGATACCGTATACAGGTACTTCAGCGTGAACGCCTCCGTCTTCACGATAACGGAAAAGGGGGCCAAGGTCGTTTCGGCATCCGGGGTCCAAGCCGGTGTCTTCAGCCCGCTCACCCGCCTGGACCTGGACAACGGCATCGGGGGCCGGCTGCCCGGGAGCGAGGGGTTCATCGGGAAGACCGAGCTCGACGGAAAGGGCGTCTTCCTTGGGATAGAGCCGATATTCGGGCTCGACGGCCGGCCCATTGGCGCGCTGGCCGTGGCCGAGCCGAGCTCGAAGGTCGAGGCGAACATCGCCCGCATGAAATCGCAGATACTGGGGGTGGCCGCGGCCGGTGTCCTCTTCTCACTCCTCCTCGCGGCGCTCACTTACAGGGACACATTGAAGCCCGTCAGGGCCATAAGGAGCGCTATGGACGAGACGGCCTCGGGCAACCTCGACGTGGCCCTTGACATCAGGACCAAGGACGAGTTCGAGAACATCGGGCAGGGCTTCAACCTGATGGTCGCGTCCATAAAGACCAGGGAAGACCGGCTTGAAAGCTTCAACCAGCTTTCAAAGGTGCTACTCCAGTACAACGACCCGGGGATGCTCCTGGAGAGGGCCCTTTCCAAGATAGCCGAGCTTACCGGCTCCGAGGTCGGTGTCATATACATATACGACGACGAGACAGGGATATTGAAACCAGAGGTGCTCTGCGGGATAAACAAATCAGGCCTCTCCGGCACGGAAAAAGGAGAGGGGCTCGCGGACAGGTGCTTCTCGGAGCAGAGGACGCTCGCGCTCCTTGACCTCAGGAACGCAAGCGGCCCGGTAATCGACGCAGGCATACTCAAGTTCAATCCCGCGGGACTCGTCTGGCTCTGCCTCACCTATAACGAAAAGCCCATGGGAGTGCTCCTCCTCGGGTCGATATCGCCGTATGAGAAAGAGATGCTCAAGCACATGGAGCACCTCGTAAACCAGATAGCCATAGCCCTCGATAACGCGATGGTCCACAAGGAAATCGAAAAACTCTCCATGACCGACCCGCTCACGGGAGTTTTCAACAGGAGGCGCTTCGGCGAGCTCCTGAAGGAGCACTTCAAGGCCGCCTCGCGGTATAAATACGAGACAGGGCTTCTGATGATGGACGTGGACAACTTCAAATATATAAACGACACTTTCGGCCACCAGCAGGGCGATATTATCCTCTCGGAAATAGGCAGGCTCCTCAGGGAAAGCACCAGGTCAACGGACGTGCTGGCAAGGTACGGCGGGGAGGAATTCGTGTGCCTCGTGGCCCATACCGGCAAGGATGGGCTGCTGGCGCTCGCCGAAAAGCTCAGGAAGACGGTCGAGACGCACCGTTTCCCGGGCTTGAGGGACTGGCAGGTCACCGTGAGCGTGGGCGCAGGGCTATTCCCCTCCGAGGGGGTAAGGTGCGAGGAAGACCTCGTCAAGGCGGCGGACGAGAACCTTTATTTCGCGAAGAGGAACGGCAAGAACCAGGTCGCCTTTGAAAAGCGCCCTGAAGCCAGGCTAGTATGATATGTTGTCTTTTTAACCATTGCCAGGAAACCCTCCGGCTCGTAAAGGCCCGACAATCACGCGCTCTATCCTTAGCAGGCTTAAACCGCTTAACCCTTTTTTAAACACTAATCAAGACCGTCTGGACTAACCCGGCCCAAAGAAGTTATAATCGTCGCATGGCTACCGGCTTGAAGGAAAGGTCCTTTTTCTCCGCCATATGCGTCGAGCGCTGCGGCGGCGTATGCTGCGACCCCTGGTGGGGCATCATCTCGTATCCGGTCGTAAGGGATGGCGGCCTTAAAAACGCTTCCGCCTTCAGGGCAGAGGTGCTTAAGGGCATAAAGGCGCGGGTCGAGAGGATAACGGCCGCCTATAAAACAGGCGGGGAGGAGCCCCGGAAACTATTCGGGCAGCCCGAAAGGTATAATGTAGTAGTAAAGGATATTCGGCGGTCCGGGCAGGCGCTCACGATAAACCTCATTGCCATGTTCGCCTTCAGGTGCTCTCTTTTGGCGGAGGACAAGTCCTGCTCCATGCACCCGTCCATCATCGGGCGCGAGATAAGGCCCCCGCATTGCGGCGAGCTCGGCTCTCCTGAGGCAGGGCCCGGGGAAAAGGGCTTTTGCAGGATAATACACGAGGCGGGCGCGGCTAAAGGCGATGAAACTGCGATCCATGCGGCCATAGAAAGGGAAAAGGGCATCTCGGGGAGGAGTTTCAACGAAGGCGCGGCCACCGCCGAGGAAGCGGCGGAACGTGTGGCCGGGGCCGTCCGGTCGTGGTGCGAGGCAAACGCGCCGGACCTTCTGCCCGATGAAAGGCCCGCAGAACCCGGACGGAACGACCCCTGCTGGTGCGGGAGCGGCGCGAAGTTCAAGAAGTGCCACGGCAGGTAATGCCTCTCTTTCAATATTTAGGGCCTCCCTCACCTTGTGATGAGCGCGACCGGCCCCCTCGGCCCTGCCGGGAACCCTTCCCTTATAAGAGCCACATCCTGGCCGCAGACCCTGTAATCGAAAAACTTCTCTCCTGATGGGCCTTGTGCCTCGTATTTTACGGTCACGCGGCTGCATGCCCCGGCTTTTTCCACGCTATTGTACTTTGCCTCATATCTCGCGCCGTTTACGGCCCTCACAAAATCCATCCGCAACGACGAGGCCTGGAGGGCAACTTCTTCAAGGAGCCTTGTATTTTCCCGGGCCTCTGTTTTTTCCGCCTTGACGGACCTGGCCTCAAGCCTTGCTATTTTTTCCGGTTCTTCTGCCTTGATATAGTCCAGCCACTCAAGGCCGCGGCCCCGGCTCAGATGAAACTTTTCCGGCTCGCCGGGGCTGTACCGGTAGTCCTTTTCGACAATGAACCTCGAATCCCCCTCGCAAGCTAAATACCAGGGGTACTTGCCCTCTCCTCCCGACGCGATATGCTCCGCTGCATCGTCAGGAGTGACCTCCACGAGGCGCACGAACCCGCCGAACCTTTTAGAGACGACCGCCAGGGGCCGTCCGCCTTCCTCGTTGCAGAACGCGCGCATCTTATTATAGACGTCGATACCAGCGAGGTTTCCGTCAATAGGTCCCCCGGACAGGTTCGGAAGCTCGCCTTTACCTGCCGCGCTAGCGCCCCCTGATGCAAGCAGTGCCGCCAGAAGCGCTGCCAGGATTATCCTGTATATCAGCATAATGACCTCCTCTTTCTTGAAAAGACGGAACCGGAAATCGCCCTTTTCTTCTACCCGGAGGTAATAGCAAAAGGAGTGCCAGCTGAATTCAAGGGAATTTCCTGAAATTCGGGGGGTCTGATACGAAGCGAGGGGCGGCCCCTATGGAATCAATTCCATAGGGATGGAACGAATTCCATATTATTCGAGGCCATAGGCCCTGATTTTGGTAAGTAGCGTCTTGTAGTCTATCTTGAGGATGGAGGCTGTCCTGGCCTTGTTGCCGGAAGATAGCTTGAGCGCCTCCCTTATCGCGGCCCTTTCCGCCTCCCGCGCCGCGTGGGACGAGACCTCCTTCAAGGGCATGACAGCCCCGGCCGTGCGGCCGTATCTTTCCTCGGCCCCGAGGTCGAGGTGCGTTGGGAGGACCTCGGCCCCGCCCGCCAGGAGGGCGGCGCGGCGCATCACGTTCTTAAGCTCCCTTATATTGCCCGACCAGGAATGTTTGAGGAGCGTCTCCATTGCCGGGCCGGAGATGGAGAGCGGCGGCCTTTTAAGCTCCCCGCACGCGTCCGCAAGGAACCTGCCGGCCAAAAACGAAGTGTCGTCCGCCCGCTCGCGTAGCGGCGGGAGCGTTACCGTAAACTCGTTCAGCCTGAAGTAGAGGTCTTCCCGGAAGCCGCCTTCCTTTACAAGGGCCCTCAGGTCCTTGTTCGAGGCCGCGAGTATCCGCACATCGACCGGGACGGGCTTGCTTGAGCCCACGCGGCAGACCTGTCTTGCTTCTACGGCTCCGAGGAGCTTCGCCTGGAGCGCGGCAGAGGTGTTCTCGAGCTCGTCTATGAAGAGCGTGCCGCCAGAGGCGGCCTCGAAGTATCCGCCCCGGGCCCTGTCCGCGCCGGTGAAGGCGCCCTTCTCGGAACCGAAGAGCTCGCTTTCTATGAGGGGCTCGGGGATGGCGCCCATATCGACCCTGACGAACGGCCCTTCTTTCCTGCGGCTCATGCGGTGGATGAGGCCCGCGATCATGGATTTCCCCGTGCCTGTCTCGCCCTGTATTATTATCGAAAAGTCGCTTGCCGCTACCCTTACGAGCTGGCCGATTACGCGCCTTATGGCCTCGCCCCTGCCGAGCGCCGATTCGAGAGAGGCGTCGACCGCGGACTTAAGCCTTGCCACATCGCGCTCAAGCTCGAGCTTCTCGACCGCCTTCCGGATGAGAAGCGTAAGGGATTCCATGTCCGCGGGCTTGGTCACGAAATCATGGGCCCCGTTCTTTATGGCCTCCACCGCCGATTGTATGTCGGCGTATGCGGTAAGGAAAATGACCGGGACAGCAGGGTCGATCTCCTTCAGGGCCCTTAGCGTCTCGAAGCCGTCCATGCCGGGCATCCTGTGGTCGAGTAGCACGGCGTGCGGCCTGAACCTGCTGAATTCCTTTACGCCGGATGGGCCGTCCGGGGCCTGGGAAGTGGAGAACCCCCTCATGGAGAGGAGCTCCGAGAGGACGAGCCTTATGTTCTCCTCGTCGTCTATTACGAGCACCTTGTGCAATAGAGCGCCTTTCAGCCTGCGAAATAGCGGCCCTGTGCCATATCGGAGACGGACTTGACGAGGGTGCCTGATGGGATTAGATCAAAGGTGAGAGGGGCCGTACAGGATGAGCATACTAAAGTTCTTACTGCAAATCAAGGCCGCGCCGGGGAGGGGTTGACAGCCTGCGGGCGAGCTCGTCAAGGAGGAGATTGAGCCTCTCACGTTCGCCTTCAGCCCCCTTTGAGGACTCCCTGAAAACTCCCAGTATGAGGGCCTTGCCGCCCATGACGAAGGTAAAGGTGCTTACCTCGGCAGTGATTGATCTGCCGCTTGAATGGAGCAAAACCACGTTGTGGGTCTGCCCTGCCGCGCCCTCGACGGCCTTCCGGAAAGTGGAGCTGTAGTGTTCAGATTCCTCCGGCGGGTGGAGCCTGGTCTGGTGCATGCCGGCTATCTCGTCCACGGGCCTTCCGATGAGCGAGCCTGCGGCCCTGTTTGCGTGAATTATGATCCCGCTCCCGGCATCGGCGACGAATACGGCTTCACTTATGAGATCCAGCAGCTTGCGGTAGGCATATTGATATTCGCCGAGGGCCTTCTCGGAATTTTCGCGCGCGGCCATTTCCGCAAGGAGCATCTCATTGGCCTTTATGAGCTCGGTTGTGCGCGAGCAGAGGAGCGCTTCGAGTTCGAGCCTCTCTCTCTCGGCCCTGAAAAGCTCTTTCAGCTCCGCCCTGAGCTTCCGGATCTCCTTTATAAGGCCATTTTCACCTGTGCCCATATGCCACCTTAAGCGGCAACAGGTCCGCGCTCAAGTAATTGCTCTCTCGTTTTAATATGTGAAAAGAGCCATAGGACATGATTCCGATTCAAACCGGCTAACCCGGCCTGACAAGGGCGATTGCCAGCGCCGCGAGGGCCAGGGCCGACAAGCCGTAAACAGCGGCGGTGAGCCTCTTTATGGTCTTCCTCGTGGATTCGAGCTCTCTTTCGGCTGATTTAAGCCTGAGTTCAAGGGTGATGAGGTATTCACGGAGCCTCTCGTCCTCAATATCCCTGTACTCCCTTTTCAGGGAGCCGAGCACCGTGCGGGACGCGTCTATGACGGTCCTCGATGAAAGGATGAGGCCTGCGGCCCTGGCTATGAGGGCCCAAAACTTTAAAGACATTCTCTTGCCCGCGAATTGGGGTTCAGCGGCTTATTACGGGAAGCCTGGATAGGGCTTCCCGTATCTTCTCCTCGGGATACTCGTAGTCCGTGAGCTTTCCGGCAAGGTAGTCGGCATAGGCCTGCATGTCAAAGTTCCCGTGGCCTGAGAGGCCGAAGAGTATAACCTTCTCCTTGCCTTCCTCCCTGGCATTTATCGCCTCTTCTATCGCGGATTTTATCGCGTGCGCGCTCTCGGGCGCAGGGATTATGGCCTCTGTCCGCGCAAACAGAAGGGCCGCCTCAAATACCTCGGATTGGGGCCAGGCCGCGGCCTCGATGAGCCCGTCGTTGAAGAGCCTGCTTACGAGCGGGGCCTCGCCGTGATAGCGGAGCCCGCCCGCGTGGATGCCCGGGGGCACGAAGTCGTGGCCGAGGGTGTACATCATGAGGTACGGGGTAAGCCCGGCAAGGTCGCCGAAGTCGTAGCGGTACTCGCCTCTTGTAAGGGTGGGGCAGGATGACGGCTCAACGGCTATGACTCGGAGGTCCCTGCCGTTTATCTTGTCGAGTAGGAACGGGAAGGAGAGGCCCGCTATGTTGCTTCCGCCTCCGCTGCAGCCGATGATTACGTCGGGGAAGTCGCCGGCGATCTCAAGCTGTTTTCCGGCCTCCTGCCCTATTATGGTCTGGTGGAGGCAGACGTGGTTCAGGACCGAACCCAGGGCGTAGTTGGTGTCCGCCCTTCCGGCAGCGTCCTCGACCGCCTCGGATATGGCTATGCCCAAGCTTCCGGGGCTTTCCGGGTCGGCCTCAAGTACCTTTCGGCCCGATCGGGTCTTCTCTGTGGGGCTTGCCAGGACCTCGGCGCCCCAGGTCTCCATGGCGACCCTCCTGTAGGGCTTCTGGTGATAGCTTACCTTTACCATGTAGACGGTTATTTCGAGTCCGAACATGCGGCCGGCAAGCGCGAGCGCAGATCCCCACTGGCCGGCTCCGGTCTCTGTCGCTATCCTCTTTATCCCTGCTTTCTTATTGTAATAGGCCTGCGGGACCGAGGTGTTTGGCTTGTGGCTCCCGGCCGGGCTTACGCCCTCGTATTTGTAATAGATGCGCGCCGGCGTCTTGAGCGCGGCTTCCAGTCGGTGCGCCCTGTATAGAGGGCTCGGCCTCCAGAGGCGATAGATGTTCCTCACCTCTTCGGGTATCTCGACCCAGCGTTCTGTAGCGACCTCCTGCTCGATAAGCGACATGGGGAATATGGCCTTGAGGTCGTCAGGGCCGCAGGGCTCAAGGGTGGCTGGATGGAGGGGCGGGGCCGGGAGGTTCGGCATGTCCGCCATTATGTTATACCACTTCTGAGGTATATCCTTTTCAGGGAGAACTATCTTCGCCTCCGCCATGGGACGCCTCCGGCATGTCTGTGTACGGCTATTTTAGCATATGGCAGGGCCGATGCAAGGATAAGCGCTGCGGCTTCGGGGTCAGTGATGCAGAAAGCGTAGTCCGCGCGCCCAAACGATTTTTTGCCAGAGCACGCGGATAATCGTTCCCTACTGATGAAACATCCTGCTTCTTATAATAAGACTATCGGATCCGTCGAGGAGGCTTTCGAGAGGTCTTTCGGGCACCCTTATTTCCCGTATGCTTTTTCGTATTGCCCCGGAATTCCGGCAGATGCGCTTCCTTCCACTCGCCTGGCTTCAGTTTTCCGAGCTCCCATTGCCCGATGCCGGTCCGAATGAGTCGGAGCACTGGATGGCCAACGTGCGCGGCCATGCGGCGGACCTGCCGGTTCCTTCCCTCGGTTATCGTAATCCTCAGCCATGTATCGGGGACTGTCTTTCTGAACCGGACGGGCGGGACCCTTTCCCAGAAGGCCGGGGGCTCTTCAAGAATCTCTACCACTGCCGGGAGGGTCATGCCGTCATTCAGGAGCACGCCGGTCCGGAGCTTATGAAGGGCCTCTTCCGAGGGTATGCCCTCCACCTGGACGAAATAGGTCTTTGGCGTCTTGTTTTCCGGCCCGGCTATAAGGGCCTGGATATGGCCTTGGTCCGTGAGCGCAACGAGGCCTTCGCTGTCGTAATCGAGCCTTCCGGCGACATACACCCCGGGAACGGGGATGAAATCCGCAAGGGTCCTCCGCCCTTCGGTATCCGTAAACTGGCAGAGGACGCGGAAGGGCTTGTTAAAAAGGAGCACCCGGGGATTGGTGTTTGCTTTTTTAGTCTGTCTTTTTTTCACGGAGTATAAGTTTTATTTTTGTTATAGCACTTCCTTATATCAAGGGCAATTCAAAGAGGAGAGGGGTCATGCAATTCATTTTCAAATTAAAATGCGGGAGCAAAGGAGAGCGTAGATAGGGCTTTAGAAAGAGAATGGTATTTTTTCTGGCGTATGTTGCTTTCCCCATCTTCGAACAGGATACCAACCCAGGAATTCCGAGGAACACCGTATAGGGCGTTGCTTGGATTCTGCTTTCTTCCCAGATTAGAAGGGCGGCTTAAAAACACGCTTGACGGACAGGAAGAGACATATTAATATTAGTAGCTTATATCCCCCGGGGTACTAACGGGGGTCTTTTTCTGAAAACCTATTCCCAGGTAGCTCAGCCGGCAGAGCAGGTGGCTGTTAACCACCGGGTCGGGGGTTCGAATCCCTCCCTGGGAGCCAGTAAAATCAAGGGGTTAGCCGATTTTGGGCTGCCCCTTTTTCATTGGACTGTGACCAAATTGTGACGGCGCGGTCCAAAACCTCCACTCCATCCCTCAAACTTTCAGGATAGTGATGCGAATATCTCTGGGTCATGGCGATTGTTTTATGACCTAAGAGCTTCGCGATCTTGTAGAGGTCGATACCCGCCTGAGCGAGCCTCGTAGCGAAGGTATGCCGGAGGTCATGGAACCTGAAGTCCTTGATCTTGGCCCGGTCCAGGGCGTCGTAGAAACCCCGCCTCAGGTTCCGGTCTATGATCTTGGTCCCGGCTTCGCTCGCGAACACATAGTTGCTCTTTATGTGCCGCACCTTTGCCTTCTCCTTTAAGAGCTCAAAGGCTCTCCGGTTCAAGGGTATGGTCCGCTTCTCGCCGTTCTTAGACCGGACGACGGTCGCCGTCTTTCTGAAGAGGTCCACATGCGGCCACTCCAGGGAAAGCAGCTCGTCCATCCTCATCCCTGTGTTCAGGTCGAAGATCACGATCTCCTGAAGCCAGTAATGGGGAATCTGGATGTTTTTCTCGCCGGTTGCGTAGATCACGCAAGCGTCAATGAGCTTCTTTTCCTCTTCCAGAGTCAGCCACCTGTCACGTTCATTCCTGACCTTCTCCCTTGATACCTTCTCGACAGGGTTTTCCTTGACCCATTCCCATTCGCGGATAGCCTTCTTGAAGGCATGGCACAGGACGCCGCGCTGCGAGTTTATCGTGGCTGCGGCCAGGCCCTTTGCCCTCAAATGGGCTTTGTAGGCCGATATGCGTCCAGGGGTGATCTGCGTCAAAGGGACATCCCCAAAAAATTCGATCATGTCCTTTTTGTACCCCTTGTCCTGACGTATCGACCTGTCCGACTTATTGGGTGTCGAGTGCTCGGCTATGTACTTGTCCAGCAGCTCGCTCAAGGTCCTGTCCTCACCCAATTGCCTGTCAAACCACTTGCCTTCGACCAGCTGGGTCAGCACCTTGGCATGGATCTTCTCGGCAAGCTTCCTGTCCTTGACATCGGTTGATTGCCTGACCCGTTTGCCATTGTATTTCAGATTTATCCACCAGACCTGGCCTCGTCTAAAAAGACTCATCAGAAACCTCCTTCCTGAGGCCTTGATTCAGGCTGGTTTCCCGTTTGGAAGGATTATACCCCTTGCCTTTTACCCCCTCAATAGTCTTTTTTATGAGGCTGTTTATATCTTCTTTTTCAGGCCTTTTTATGAAAAGGCGCTCCTGTACCTGTATTGCCTTGGAGCTATTTACCCAGTCTAAAATCTCGTCCATATTGAAGCGGAGAAGTCCGTTGAGTTTGTAGAAGGGAATAGTCCCTTCATGAACCCAGGAGTATAAAGTAGACTCCTTTACCTTAAGGAATGCGGACAGGTCTTTTATGGTAACAAGGTGCATGGCTTTTACTTTCTGGCTTCTAATACGGACATTTATTTACGGCAGAATTCACAGAACATATTGATAAATCACAAGAATCGGCAGAAATCATAGGCAAGCCCTGAAAGGACTTTCTGCCTGCTTTCCTCTGAAAGGACCTTTCCGATATGGCTCCGGAATTCTTCCAGTTTGGCTTCTTCAAGAAAGAGGGCGACTACCTTGCCATATCCGGCATTAAGGCACTTGGCCGCGTTTCCGGCTTCATGTTCAATGCCCGTGGTTATCGAGACCTCAACTGCTATCCGTGTTCCGTCCCGCTCAAGGCCGATGTCTACCGTCTCCTTGCCGTCCAGGGTCGGCTCCTCGATTGCAGCCCGGTAGCCCTTGCCTTCGGCATAGGACTTTATGACCGACTGCCAGTATCGATGCTGAACCCCTCCCTTGCCTTCCTTGCCGGGCTCTATTCCAAAGGCATTGAACCCTGAGGGCGTAAGGAGAAGGAACTTGGCAATACGGGAGCCCTGGCCCAGGTGCGTTGTAATTTCATGGACGAAGCCTTTTCCCTTGAGAGCGCTCTTGATCTTGTCGCCCATGTAAGCGCTCAATTCCTGCTTCTTGTAAATTGAAGTAACCGAAAGCAGGGGATTATTGTAGGCGCACTCCAAAAAGGCCTTCTCCTGGACCGTTATCGATGGAATCCTTTCTTTGGGCGTTACCGACTTCTGCATCGGCTTATTCTGTCTCACTGGTGGACTCTTTTCCGATGCCGTATATCTTGCCCGTGAACGGGCTATGATCTCGTCCTCATAGTTTATGCTGGGCGGCTCCGGAACCTTTTCCGTCACCATGTTGAAGGCGCTGCCTACCATCTTGACCAGGGTCTCGCCACGCTTGAGCTGGCCGATCTCCTCGGCCTTGAACTTCCTGGAAAGGTTTTTCTCCATCAGGAGCTGATCGTTGGGCGAATCGCTTGCAAAAAAGATCATGGTCGAGGCATTGAATACATGTCGAAGGATATAATCGGGAATATCCCCGATCATCTGGTTTGCAAGACAAAGATGCAGCCCGAACTTTCTTGCCCCGGATAGGATATCCGCCATACTCGGGCAGGCCATGTGCTGGAACTCGTCTATGAATAGATAGGAGTCCGGGCAAGCGCCCTCCCTCCTCATGGCCGCTATCTGAATTTTCGAGACAAGGAGCTTTCCAAGGAGCTGGCTATTTCTCTTACCTATGTCTCCATGCGAGAGATTGCAGAGAAAGACTTTGCTCCTATCCATGATCTCCAGAAAATCTATCTTGTTCTCCCGGTTTGAAAGCATGGGGCCTATGGTCGAGTCCGGAAGGATTAAGGGACTCAGTTTATTGGTTATGGCCGTGGCTATCCCGCGCCGCTCAAGCGAGGGGAACTCCAGCTCCCAGAAGGCCAGAACCCGTTCGTCCTCGATTCCGTCAAGAAATTCCTTCCTGAAGCCCTTGTCTATCATGAGCCTTTCCATATCGAGCAAGGTCGAGTCCTGGCGCGAAAGGAGCGTGACCAGGAGAAAATTGAGCGTATGCTGGACATTTACGCCCAGAGGTGCCTCAAAAAGATCTTCGAAGAAGTTCAGGAGGTCGGTCCTGATGTGCTCCTTTTCAAGCTTGCTTCCGCTGTGGGCCAAAGGGTTAATTGCCATTGGGAACCCAAAGTCTCCGGCGCTGAAGTAAATCGTATCGTCCTTTCTTTTTGCCGGAATCCTCGGCAGTATGCCTTGCCTTACAAGCGAGCCGTGGGGATCGATTACCGCGACCCCATCTCCGGCTTCTATTCTTTGGGTTACATTTTGAAGTATCAAATTCGACTTGCCATAGCCGCTCTTGCCTGCCAGATAGCAGTGCCGGTTCGGTAAATTTCGGGAATGGCAGACCTGCTTTCTAATTCCCCTGTACACGTTAGTGCCGAGCACAGGGCCGTTGCTGGTAAACTCCTCAGGCACAGGAAAGGCGGCCCTGGCTGTTTTAATATTGTGCATGGCAGAAACCAGCTCCTGAGAAGGAAGGTGGACCAGGGAAGCCAGCTCTTCGGAATTCAATATGGCCCCGTTCACGAAAGTGCTCCGGTTGAGGATGCTTTGAGGAGGATACGTACCCCTTACACGCTCTATTCCGTTTTCAGCCGTGCTGAACTGATTGAAAAAACTCTCCATTGCCTCAAGGACGGCAAAGTCGGCGGCAAGTGTCCTGATTGAGACGGCAAAAAGGGGCTTTGCTATTTTCTTGTCCGCCAGCTTGGGAAGATGCGGAAGGTCCGCAAACGGCGACTGGCCAGGGTCGTACTGGCTTCTGGACGCAAAATAAAGGTTATCTTTCCAGCTATTTCTGACTGGTATAAAGGCCACCTGAAAGACTGCAAAGCCGGAGCCGATATTATCAAAGACGCCGAAAAGCGCCCTGTATGGGTCGAGCCCTGTAGCCTGGACCAGGGGGAAGAAATGCGAAGATCTGAGCCTGTAGGCGCGCGCAATGAGGTTTTGGCCTTTTGCCCCTTCAAGCAAATCTTTTTCCTCTACTATCGCATCGGCTCCGGGGAAGTGCGCCCTTATCTGGGCCGCTATGTTTTCCGTTTGCGCCTTATCGACCGTAAGCTGGAACCCGATTTGCTTTCCCGTGCAAGCAATCTCCAAAAATACCGGGGAGACGCCTGGAAATGAAGTCAAGAACTGCTCTGCATTCTCAAGAGCGCACTTCTCGTCTCTTGCAGGTAGTATCCAGATGAATCCCGGATCAAAGGGATTTATCTTGGCCCGAACGCTTCGGCTCTCAATTTTCCGTCCAAAGAGATTTTGGATAAATGAGCGCTTCTCAAGCTTATGCTTAAATGGCTTGAAAGGAGGCTCCAGCTCGACCAGATAGGGCAGCACGACTGGTGAGCCCTGCCCTCTCTCCATCTCCTCAATGATTAGTCGTCTTTTCTCTACCAATACTCTCATTTTCTAAATCGGTATCGAGGTTTCGCATGCAGGACAGACAACCCAAAGAAATCCCTTGCCGCAGTTAGGGCATGGGCTGAAGGCATGCCTGTCTTTGAATGATAAGAACCCGCAACCGCACTTATATCTATTGACGAGATCAACCGTTGCACCGCAGGCAAAGCAGGAGGCTTCAGGGATTAGCAATTCCTGAAGCCTCCTGGATACCGGGACCACCTTGAACGTGAGAATATGGATAATGAAAAGGGCAATAGCGCTCTGGAAGACAAACTCGCTTCCAAAAGCACTGCCTGCCTTTGCCCCTGTATAGATCACGGCAATAACCGAGCAATGGTAAACGGCAGCTATCAACCGGCGCTTTAGCCTTATGCCCATTCACTGCCTCCACCTCATCCGAGTCTGCCTGATAGTTGCTCCGCCTTTCCTCTCAGTCTGCCTCCAAAGCCAGCCTGCAAATCCCTTCAGGAGCCGGAGTGCAAGGCCCTTAAGAAGCTTGTAGACGCCGGGGAGCCATCTTTTCATTGCGTAGATCGCAATTAGAGCTATAACCAGGGTAAGCACGTAGGCTCTCTTGTCCTAATCAGTCACCAGTGGCGCTGCCAGAGCTGCCACCGCGACCGCACCAAGAATTGTACTCAAGCCCGCATTGCCGTTCGATGATTGCTTAGGCGCTGAGAGCGGCAAATGAAACCTGATAAGCCGTTTTCCCCTTACATCTTCGACAATGAAGAATTCAACATTGTTCTTTTCGATCAGGGCTACGCTATAGGTCTTATCCGCTTTCTTCCCGGCATCCAGCACCTGATCCCTGCTCTCGCTCCATCTCTTTCCATGCCTCTCCTGGACAGCAAGCGGATAAGCCACATCGCCCCAGTGAAGGTTAAGTGTGCCTCCTGTGATATCCTGAGGCTCGCGGTCTAAAACCGCAAGCCGTCGGGCGCTGTGCAGGGATACTTTCCTTCGTGCGACATTAAGTGCATCGGCATTAAGGAGATTGTCCCTAATCGTCCTTGAACTCTGTGGCTTTATGAAATCGGCAAGCGCTTCTATGAGTTGGGCAGAGGAGCGCCTGCCGTTCTCATCCCCTTTAGTGACAGTACCGCTTAACCCTATAACAGCCCCATTGGAGCCTGGCCCGCGTGCCAGAAGCTGCCATTGGGTAGGCACGCTGTCGTCATTGAGAATCTGCGCCATCGGCTTAAGAGTATCTATGGAGAGGATCGCCCTATCCGGCCTGATTTTCTCGATTGCCGTTTCACATGGCTCCTTAAGTCCTGTAGCAGGAACGCCGTTGTTGCTCCAAGTCAAGGCCAATCTTTCGGCCCGTTCCTCTTTAGGATCTGCTATAAGTACCTGGTTACTCGTGTCCAGGAAGCCTCCTGCCAGGACAGCTTCCGAAACTGCGCTGCCCCCACGGTTCGCACCACCGATGAAAAGTGTCTTTCCCATATTGTCCTCCTTCTTAGTTGAAGCTACACACTTCTGATATTTCTGCTTTTATGCCCCACTTACTGAACACTTCAGTCCAGAGATCTACCACCCGTTCATAGTTCTCAGTCGTCATCCTCGATGTGTTGCCCAACGTATATGGATGAAGGCCGCAGACCGTGAGCCTTGTTCCAGGTGGGAATTTTGGCTTTATCAATTTTGATTCGAGCCACCTCATAAACTCCGCCTTGCCCGGCACCCTTTTCTCGAAATTGAAGATTCCATCTACCTGGCGCATATCCGAAAGTATGTATATCCGAGTTGTGCCGCCTTGAGGAATCCGTAAAGAGGCCCTGTAGAGAGCTTCGGCAATAGCAGATCCCTTATTTTTAGGTAAGCCTCCGGCCTTTTTATCCAGCTTGTCCATAAACTGGTCTACCCATCTTCTCTTATTGAGAGTCACCGGCCCTGGAAACCGTGCAGGGTATCTCTCGTAAAAGGCAATTTCTGCCGAATCAAAACCGGTATCTATTATGACGAGCTCGAAAGAGCCGCCTTCGGTATCTCCTGCCTGTTCAACCCAAAGCCTTCCGGCTTTTTCCAAATTTCCTTTTGAGCAGGCGTACTCTCCCGCCGAGCTGCTTCGGTCGCATATGGCGATCAGATTGAAATCTTCAGAAGCTTGAGCTGGTTGAGCAATGCCTACCAGGGAAATGAATGCCAAAACAGCCGGAAGATACTTCGACCCTGGGCTCTGTCCCTGATTTATTTTTGACCTTCGCCAGCCACTCCAGAATCGATATGCTATATGCAACTCGGCAAGATAATTTTCCGTGTAACGAGCATATTTCTCCCACTCAGCCTTTTGCATTTCTTTATCCCTTTGGTCTTTCTGGTAATGCCTTACGTATTCGTCAATTAAACGATCAAATTCCCTTTCTGAGTTCGCCAGATGTTGCACATTTTTCCTTAGCTTTTCTTCATATGTCCTTTCTTGTGCGTCAACACCCCTGATTTTTGCGCTGTCTTTCGCAATCGCAATTGAAGCCGCCCTCCACTTATTTATGAAGAACGCAGCCGCAAGCGGAAAGGAAAAGGCAGTAAAGCTGAAGAGGAATGGCATTAGTAATGCCCCTATTGCTACTTCATCCTGCAAGGCGAATATCTGCTTACCCCGCATCCAGCCTATGGCAATGGCCAGAACCGCGAGTGTGATTATCCAGGCATTACGCTTCTTTCCTGCCAGAACCATTTCCGCGATCAATAATGACGCTATGAAAATCCCGAATGAGGGTAAAAGGGCCACCAAGAAGGCCGCAGGCTCCTTTAAAAAGGCTTTGGACAGCCGTGTAGGATCAATGCCGAAGAAATCAGCAAAAAGAGTGAACACGGCACCTATCTCACCAAGTGCCAGAATCACAAATACCGCGAAACTGCTGAAGGCCTCTGTCCGCTTCAAACCTAGTTCATAGGTGTTCTTGACCTGTAAATTACGCCTATCCTTCTCATCTTCTATTGCTTCAGATGTTGCCCTTATATCCAGCTCGCAAGTCGAGATTCTCGCTATCACTCCTTGGGCTTTCCTTTGGAGGGTATCGGCATACTTGTCGCCCATCTCGGCTCGCAGCGCCAATTCATCGAGCATGTCCTTATTCTCTTCGTGGAGCTCAGCCCTTAAGAGGCTTCCGTCCGGCTGGACGGAGATATAATATGGCGGCTCGCCTTTAGGAGCGTGCTTCACCAGCGCCCTTGCCTTTGCCTTCAGTAATTCCGGAAGGGGGATGCCGCTCCGCTCGGCAAAGTAGGCTTCGCTATAAATTTTGGCTTTCTTGAATACTCCCATATTCTCCTCTTTTTAATACCCCTCTAGATTTCCGCATACCTCAAAAAGGTGTCGCAGTATTTCTAATGGCAATCTTTGATTTAATTTCGTTTCATTGGGTTTCTTATCCTTTTTTCCCGAGTCATCTGTCTCTTTCATTTCAGTCCTCCTCTTTTTCTTAGGCTTATTAAAAAGAAAAAAGACGGCTTTGAAAATGGTTACAGAGAATTTCTATTTTCTTCTTCAAAAATAGGAGGTTGCTGAGATTTAGGTTACACTCTTAAAGCCATCCACTCGATAAATTCAGTTTTTCGATCACTTTTCTTATTATTTTTCTGTCGAAAGTCCTCCCACTCACTATATAAATCGCTTCTGTAAGCTCTTCTATTTTACGGCTCTTCCTTGTTTTAATTTTTGAAATCAACCTGTTTTCCTTTTCATATTCATTAATGTTTTTCACATAACTTTGCTTGCACCCCGGAGTACAAAAAGCCTTCGGATTGTCGATAGAGCCCAAATAGCATTCTAAATTCAAATGATCAGCAGCTTTACCCTCATTAATGCAATGAGGGTTATAGCATCGCATCATCTTATATTTGCTGTTGCGTCCCATATACTTTTAAGTAGGCACCTTAGTGCGGCTCACCCCTTGACAGATGTAACGCTCTGTTTTAAATTAGTATATTCACCCCTCTGGGAGAATCAGCGCCAGGGGGGTGAGCATACCTCCTGCGCCTGCAAAAAAATCAAATCGCAGGAGGCTAAAATGCACAAAAATGAAATCGCGGAACTAAAACAGTTCATTCACAAGCTCCAAAACGAAAACAAGAAGCTAAGAACCAATAATCGAAAACTCAAAAAGGATGCGGCGTACTATGAAGACCTATATAAGACCACGAATGGATGGCTCCAGGATCTAGGTCGCGGTTCCGACTTGCTTCTCCAAGACTTAAGGCGCGCCCTTAAGGGCTTGCAAGCAACAGGGACCAATTCAGGCCGGAAGCCAAAGCATGTTAAAGACGTGATCTCGACCACTCTTCATAGGTTAAAGCAATATGAACAGAGCACCCCACTTTCCTTTCTTGAACTTTACTACTGAGATACGCTCTCAGTTGAGCTATGCAGGTTTGCATAGCTCTTTTTATAACCTATTTTTGGGCTCGTGATATATTACAGTAAGGACTACTGTTAGGAATTTTGATTACACTCGGAGATGGATATAGAAATGAAAGACAACTCTTCGAAATACGATATTGAAGTTAAGAAAAAAATAACGTTTGCAGATATAAGGGCGCTCGTTGAAAATTTTGAAAGGACCTACCCTAAGAGGGAAGGTGTTCCTAAAAACACCTTAAATTTATTAAAAGCAATTTTTGAAATTTATTCTGAGCATATTGAGAAACAAAAAAATAAACATATCGACCTGAGTATTGACAAAAATAGGCCAGCAATATTGAGAAGCGAGCTCATCAGGAGATACGGAGGAGGTGCAGAATTAGAGGGCGGATTTTATACTGATAAAAGCAGGCTTAATAATTACCTTAGAAGGATGATTTTTGATTTTGAGAATGGAAAATCCTTGAATCCAAAATGCTTTGTTCTGAAACGTGCTACGAGCGGGAAAGGAGAAACATCGAATTATTTCATAACCATCCGAAAGCAGGAAATTGCACCGGCCAAGGCAATTGGCTACAATTACTCTATTGACCAAAGGTTGAAGGCCAGTCTGGAAAAATGGAAGTCTTCAAACTATCTTGGCGAGTACGCTCTTTCAATAACGGACCTAAATCAAATTCCAATAGAGCTAAATCCCGCAGAATATGATGACGAAAGCATTGCCTATATTATGATAAGTGCTATATTCCGACAAAAGTACGATGAGCGGTGGTGGAAATATAAAAAGAATATAATTGTACTTTGGCATATGATAAATTTATTGCCCCAAGGATATCGGCGTCCTTATTGGCGCGTCGCCTTTCTTTTGCAGTGTATAAATTCGACACTTCTAACTAGTGCAGTATCTAAATTCCCCGAAACAGTTATAAACATTCCTCAGGTAAAACAGGCACTGATTCACATTAAAAAGAAAACAGTGCAAAATTATCTACTAAAGTGTATAAAGGAAAAAAGTTCCTTGGTCGTACCCTATGAAAAGGATTTGCTTTGTGAATTCCGTGATTTTGATTGTCATAAGCTAAACCAGAAAAAAAAGAAATGAATCTGGGATTTCGCATATCGGATGATAAATATTTGGACGAATTCGATTTGGAACTGGTCCAGATATCGGTCTGGCACGGCAGCGATGAGGATTTTGAAAGGGTCGATTTTCTTGCCAGAAAACTAAGAGATCAAAAAAGGCGTTTTGTAATCCATCCAAGCCGACTCTACCTTTCCGAGACCAGGCCTGAAGTCTGGGAATATTATCTTCGCCACCTTAAGAAGTACGCTTTCATTAGTGATCTTGGTTTAATTGTTCATGATGAGACATTAGCGTGGGGCGGAAGGCTTCACGGGGCTTGGGCTGAAGCCTATCGGTCAGCCCTAACAGAACTGGAAGCGATCTGTCCGGTATCCATTGAAAACGCGTCTTACTCACCCGATGCCTTATGGTTTTGGGAGTCCTTTGCCAACTCGATTACTTTTGATATTGGCCATTTCGAAGCCGCCGGAATCGACTGTTTGGAATTGATAAACAGCCTCTCATCTGATCTAATCAAAAAGATTCAGTTCATCCACCTCCATAGGAACAATGGACCTAAAGAGGTAGGCATAACCGACCACTGGCCTTTGGAGGAAGGTTGTCAGGAAATTGCTGTTTTGAAGGCGTTGCTAAAATTAAGACCCGAGGTAGGTGTTATCTTGGAAGTTGACGGAGAGGATGATCTAAAAAACAGCTTATCATTTTTATAAACTCACTTCTTTCCATTGCTTTGCCTTATTTTTGCTTATTCCGCCTATCGATTACTATTGTTTTTACTTTCTCTTCCCAAGTATTAGTGTGCACAACGCGTTCAAATGAATTACCAAACTTGCCTGATAGCAAATCAATGCGACTAAGTTTACTTAATTCCTCCCAATTTTCGAATAAAATATAAACAGCATTGCCGTATTCAATATTTTCAAACACAACTAGGTTATCTTCTAAAAGAGCACCAAAATATCTCCTAAAACCACTCTGTCCAAAAACCAGACTCTTTGGTTTAAGTGTTTGAAAGAAATTATATCTTTCTGCTGCCACATTTTTTTCATGTTGCGTCGGTGTTTTACCCTGAAATATTCGCCCAACAGTCTCTTCCAATGTTCCTGGTGGCAAAATCTCCCAGGATAAATGAAGAGATTTAGTGTAGTCAGCAATTGGAATATTGGCTGGCTCGACACTACAAGCCCCAACATTTTCTTGAAGTAGATTCAGGTCCTCGAATAAGAAATTATTGAAATCCATACTTCTTTTATCGAGAACCTCTTGAACTTGAAAGGCGATTACATAGGTAGAAAGACCGGGCCGAGTATCTTTACAGGTAATTAAGATTTCCAATTCGCGTGGAGATTGGAAATCTCTTGGATATTTCTCATACGGAAGATCGACTGTATGCGTGCCGTAGTATGAATTCCCCCAATTTGGAGTATCAACTGTGTTATAGTGAGTTTCTTTTGGAAGATCCTTACGAATAACTTCTAGTCCGTTTATATTTCTACTGGAAAATTTACCTTGGCTTTCTGGAGGAATAATACTAGTGGGCAGTTTTAACCCCTCATCCGTTAAGACAATACCTAAATGCTTTAATTTTCCCGATGCCAAATCTTGTGCTTTAAATTTTACCGCACACCCAACAACGACTTCATTGCTTTCTATTTTTCCAATTTTTTCAAGAATATTTTGTGGAATTTTATTGATATTTTTCTTTGCCATATAGTTAAGCCTTCTTTCTACGATTATAAGGCGACTGATTTGAGGGCGCTAATTTGATATTTTTCTCGGATGCTTTTGAGTAAACGCCAGCAACAGGCCGACCGAGCTTAAGGCCAATTACTCGAGTTGGTGTATTGCCCTTAGCGAGCTCCTTGAGCTTCTTCACCTCTTCCGACGTCCAAAGCTTTCCTGCATTTCTAATGTATTTTTTAGTCATATAGATTGGGGATTACCGCAACCACAACACCTTGGATTTGGAAGTCATCGGTTACGATTATCGGTTTATGTTTCTTATTTGTAGATTTTGGTAACAAAACAATTGCACCTTGGCCAAAATGAAGCTCTTTAACCGTAGCTTCTCCGTCAATTAGGGCAACAACCTTCTCACCCTCTTCAGCACTTGGCTGCTGTCGAATTAATACTAAATCGCCATCATTAATTTTTGCCTTGTTCATTGAATCCCCAGAAGCCCTGAGTAAAAAATATTTAGAGCCCGAGTGGGCAAGCCTTTTAGAAACAGGCACGAATCCTTCAATGTTCTCTTGTGCTAATAAAGGCATGCCACACGCTACTGAGCCAACCAAGGGAACATCTATAGTCTGGGCATGTCTTGAATGCGATTCTGGATCCTTAACAAGCTGCAAATCGCCATCGGGGCGCTTCTTGAGTATTCCCTTTGAGATAAGCTCATCTATTATCAGGGATGCCGAACGGGGTGATTTATATCCCAATTCCTTCATTAGCTCACGGACAGAAGGAAGTCGGCCTTTATGCACTAGGCTATTTCTAATGTGACGGACTGCTTTTATTTGTTTTGGGGATAAGCTAATTTCCTTCATATACATACTGTATTATAGTGTATAAACTTTGTCAAGAGCTACATTCTTTCCAAATAAAATCACCCAGCCAGTCAATGGGGGGCCGGTTGTTTTTCTAATAAATGACATTTTCAGCAAGAATACCCTCCTTCCTATTCGAGACAAATCTTTCACAATAGACTCAGAAGCTAGGTGGATTTCTATCTGTTTATCCTTTTAGCAACTGACTAAAAGTAGTACCGCTAGTTGAGAGAGGTGCAAAAATTTGGATTATTTTTTCTTGGGAGTTTTGTTTTATCAAAACTAGGGATATGCGGAGGATTTTCCGTTTCCTTGAAGAATTCCCAGACCTGGCGAACCAGGTCTTGAATGCGTACTTTTTGCTCCGGTGGCAGATCCTCAAATGTTCTAACGTCCTCTATCCCTCCCCGCCCAGAGAGACATGCAGAGGTGTACGCCTCTGTTTTTGTTTTATGTAAGCCATTATTTTTAGGTTCGAACGGTGGCTTTGGCATCGTAATACCAGGAAGGGAATTTTCAAGCAATAGAAAAGGATTTTTGGCTTGGATTAGCACTTTTTTATCCCTTAATATCAGGTTCGAACCAATTGCTGAAAGTATCTCGCGCTTGTCTTTAATATCGCCCTGATTGAACCAGTCTCTTACATAACAAGCAAACTCAAAAGTCTTCTCCGAAAGCTCAAGCCATTTATCTATTCTGTGTCCTGCATCCTTAAATAGTTCTTCCAGACGAGACTTTTCCTTTAGGAGTTGAACCCTTTGTAGAGAATATTCCTCATCCGAGAGCAAATTGCCATTTGCATTCTGAGGCGAAGTCTTGAGTAAAATTAGGTTGTCGAGTCTTTTCAGACAATCCGTATACGTTTTTTGTTGCGATTGGACAATAGCACCCCTGCCCTTAATTTCTTCCTTATGGGCCTTACTAAGCAGCTCAATCGTCCACTGCTTCATGTTAGCTGAGAGTTGAATTCGTGAAATATAGGTATCTATCTGCTTTTCTAATCCCTCACCCCTTACGGATCCTTGCGAGCATCCGGGCTTTTTTGTTTTGGCACAATGATAATAGGTATAATGCAGAAATTTCGGCTGCATCATTTTTGAAATCGCGGTCTCGCACTTAGGGCATCTTTCCTTATTTCTATATGCAAACTTATGCTTGCAAGTAGAACATATCAGCTGATGTTTTTCCTCTGCTGTTATTACTGCTCCGCATTCACCGCAGCGCATCATACCCGTAAATGGGAAGGTATGCTTCTTTGGCTTTGCAAGTCCTTTTCTCCCGAGCAAGGCTTGTACCAACTCATATTCCCTTTCATTGACCATAGGCTCATGACTGCCCTGAAACCATAAGCCGCTGCCCCTCGGATATTCAAAATAGCCATAGTAGAAGGGGTTGGTCAAAATTTTATAAATTGCACTTCTATTTAATGGTTTGGAGCCGAGTCTTTTCATTGGCCTAGTTTTGAATCCCCATTCTTTATTTGCCATTTCAACTATCTTTGGTGGAGAATAGCGGCCCGAGATCATCAGATCCCACATATTTCTTACCAGCTTAAATCGTTCTGGATCAGGTATTATATCCTTCTCCCCTTTATTCTTGGCTGGATTATTGAGATAGCCTAGAGGCGCTACACTCGGATACCAGCCTTTTTCAAGCTTGGCCCTAATCCCACGCTTCACATTACGACTCAAATCATCTATATACTTCTGGGCCATCCCAAACTCGATGTACATGAGAATAGTATTTTCGTCATCATGGCTATAAGCCTGTGTAGGAGTAGTGATTTTTATTCCATGCTGCTTTATGGCCCAGATTATAGAACCGCCATCAACGGGATTACGTGCGAGACGGTCGAGTTTCCAACAGAGGACGCCATTGGCCTCACCTCTGTAAATTCGCTGCATCATGGAATTAAAAACGGGTCTACCGGGTTCCTTTGCGGATCTGGCTTCGGTCAATATTTCGGTAATTTCAATATTCTGATTTTCTGCGATTCTTTTTAATTCACCAATTTGAGATTCGATTGACAATACTTGCCGGTCTTCAGCTTCTGAGGATTTTCGGGCATAGAGAAAATATTTGGACATAGGAAGGAGGGGCTATCCCACTTAAAGGCGGGCTTTTGCCCCTTTATTAGAATGGCTTTGCTTTTATCCTATTATAGAGACTGAAAGCCGTCAAATTTCGTATGGCAATCTTTTTATTTATCAGAATCCGACGGCAGAGGGCGGTAAATTATTTTAAATAAAGCAAGCAGCCGTTGTCCCATTTCCAATGCCTCGGCATCGGAGAGCATCTGGCCGGACTCTTTATGATATATTTTCTTGAGTTTTTCGATATCTTCTTGGCTGATCTGCATATTTTTATATGTATCAGCCTATCAAATGTTCTAAGACTAGAAAGGAGGGCTATATTGCCTAAAGAGAAATGTCAAAAGGGCTGCTAATCTTAGCTCAAAATTCTCATATGTAAAAATTCCTCTATCATTTCTTTATCTTTTCTTTATCTCCCGTAGGCTATCATAGGATATTTTGGGGATCGTGTTTTTTTTGGTCTCCAAATCATACCTGAATCAATCCAGTAAAATTGCCTAAAAAGGCAATTCTTCCCTCCTTAGCTCGATGCGTTTCTTGAGCTATTGTTAATCGCATAGAAATAACCATTTGGATGCTTATGAAATACATCCCGAACAGCCTGAAGAAGCACAGAAGAATACGAGGGCTCAAGCAAAAGGAAGTCGCGGAGATACTTGGGCTTCAGAGCGCAAGCATTATTTCGCGCTGGGAAAAGGGGCAGTCCATGCCTAATACTCTTAATGCCTTCAAATTGGCCTTGATATACAGGACTATGGTGGATGCCTTGTTTATCGATCTTTCGAGATCACTAAAAGAGGACCTCCATCGCAAGGAGGAGGCTATTAGAAAATAATTAAATCTATATGCAAAACCAAAAACAATGGTGGACTCCGGTCCGGAGCGGACTGATTATGGAACAGGATGCCAGCCACTATAGAAAAATGAGGAATGCCATCTGGCTCTATCTCTATCTTCTCCTGAATGCGGACAGGAAGAGCGGCACGCTTTCAAGAAAGCTCAGGACCATATCCGGCGACATGGGAATTTCCAAAAACATGATTATGCGCTGGCTTAATATCCTCAGGACGGAGGGATATATTGCCACAAAGAGCAATGGAAGATGCCTGAGTATCAAAATCACTAAATGGAGGGGCACTGATGCTACAAAGGATGTATTTCAGAGTCACCAAACGACCTTCTCCAGGGGTTTCAAAAATCCAAATCCACAAAAGCCTTTTTATCCTCAAAATTCATATAATCCCAGCCAAAAAAGAGAAGGCTCCTTCGAGCCTATCGATATAACGATAAAAAGAAATATTTTAAAAAGCGATATCGATAATAGAAATTTTGAGCCGGAAAAAGGTTACAAGCCCCGAACTGAAAAAGAGCTTCTGGCTATGGATTTAGCCGAAGCCCTGAATGATACAAAAAACCTACCCCTGTACCTTTCCTACTGCAACAAATATCCTGAACAGCTCTTAAGGAGGGTTCTGGGTGAGGTCAAGGAATTACCCCGAGAGAAGATCAGAAAAAGCAGAGGCGCTTTATTTAATTACTTAGTCCAAAAGTATGCAAACAAACAAGACAATCAAAATCCTGGCCATTAATCCCGGAACACGATACATAGGCTTTGCCGTCTTCTACGGCCCGGAGCTGCGGGACTGGGGGACAAAGGTAGTGAGGGGGAAATGGTCTGCCAAGAAAAAAGAAAAGCTCAAAAATATAGTACTCTCACTTATGGACCAGCACCAGCCTGATGCGCTAGCCCTCAAAAAGCTTCATCCTTCCAGAAGCTCTAGGCAACTTGATTGTTTTCTCAATGCCATTAAGGTGATTGCTGAAGAGACTAGTTTGCCGGTCTACGAGTATCCGATCAAGTACTTGGAAGCTTATTTTTCACCAGGCAAACCGAACAACAAGAGACAACTGGCAGAGTTATTGGCAGAGAGATATCCGGTTCTCTATAGTGAGATCGAGAATGAAAACCCAAATAAACTCTATCATCTAAAAATGTTTGAAGCAGTGGGAATGGCAGTGGTTTGTAGTAGAAGAGCATAGGTTGGTACGGAAATAATACAAAATTGAAACGCGTAACCTATCGATTTTCAAGGATAATTGGACGGGGTTTAAAGAAAAAATTCCTTATTATTTCAAAATGTGTTAAAAAAATAGAAAAAATAATTCTCGAATGGTACTGTCGTGGCCGTAAAAATTGCTCATTTATCAGATCTTCATTGTAACGGCACAAAAGAATGGTCTATCAATTTTGAGAATGTTATCAGTTGTTTACGGGAAATATTACCAGATATTATTGTTATTACAGGAGATTGCGTTGATGATCCAAACGAAGAGAACTTTAAAAGTCTAATCAAAGCTATAAAAAAATTATGTGATACAATTATCAACGAAAAAGAGTTTTATCTTATTACAATTCCGGGTAATCACGATCTTTATAAAAATGGGTGGTGGCCTAGATTACCTAAAATTCTACCTCCAAGTAAAATTTTTTCCAAAAATTTTAAGGAGCTTGTTTATCCTCACGAAGATACAGATAAGTTATGTGAATTAATTTTCCTAAGATACAAAATTGCTATTTTTCCTTTTGATTCCAATCAACGAACAAAGCTTTTGGGATCCAATTTTTTCCTAAAGTTTGCGTTTGCAAAAGGATCTGTAGAAGATCCGCATAAGATTTTCGATAGATTTGAAGATAAATATAGAGGACTTGCGCGATCAAATAACATATGTTATGATTTTTGTAAGAAAATAGCCATAGTACACCATCATCCCTTGCCACTACCAACGCCAATAAATCATCAATGGGAAGAGCCTTTCTTAGTTTTCACTAATTCATATCTATTTCTTTATGAAGCGGGCAAAAGAAAAATAGATCTTATCCTCCATGGTCATAATCATTCATCTGGCATAACGGAATACAGAGCTCTAAGCGAAAATCATTCCTTGCCGCCTATCTTTATTTCCGCCTGCGCCACCACTTCTTCGATTAAAAAAGATGAAAACGTAGAGAGGCAAATCAAGGTAGTAAACATTTTAGAATCTGGTGCTTGCGAAGTTGATATTTATGAAACACCCCATATTGCTGGTAGTGCAGCTTTTGAAAAGAGGCCTAAAAATATCCAACTGTCCGATTACGGCGCTCAAAGAAAAATAAATTTTGGAAACGTAGATTCAAATATAGAACAAATATCAGCTAAAACAAAGGTAGTTGATATTTTAGACGATGGGAATGGTGGTGCGAAAGTCACAATAAATTATGAAAAAATTAGGTTTAAACGTGGAATTCATAAAAAGGAAGACCAAACGATAAAGGAGACAATATATTCAGATTTGGGTAGAGTTCCAGGTGGTTGGTATGTCTTTGATTCTGAAAGGATGAGAACCTCTGATCAAAGGATTGTATGGGAGCCTCAAGGCCAAGCTTCAAACCCTAACCAAGAGGAATCCTATGTCGTGGAATTCAAGCCAAGGAAATCAATATCAGAAAATTCTTTAGCTTATTTAACTACTGTGTATCCTGATTCCAATGCATATGCTCTTAGCCTAATAGACCATGAGGATATGTATCCCGTTGTGGGCATGGTAAAAGAAGAGTGCTGCAGGATACAAACCGATTATCCTACACAGAATTTAGAGCTAATTGTAAAATTCCCTAGTAAAGAATATTTTCCAACCGATCCTGAGAAAATTATTGTTGAAGCGCTTCCCAAAACAGAATTAATTGAAGACAAAACAACTTACTTGAAAGTTCTAAAGGGTGATTACAACCATCATATCGAAGAAACAAATTTTTTACGAACAAAGGGCGCAATAAAAATTAACCCCGAATTCAATCAAATAACATTAACAATCAGATATCCTCAGCCCAATCTAATATACGCATTACGCTGGCCTGTTCCTAAAGTGTATTCTTACTCATTTGCTGAGCTCAAAGAACACGAAAAATTTGGAAGAAATTACTCTAAGATTTCAAAACTTCGCAAGCTTCTTTTAGACAAAGGCGAAAAAGCTAGAACTTTTTTTGAAGAAGTAATTGACAAGATTAAAGAGGAGCTGAGGGATAAGAAACTTGATTTTATTCTATTAGGTTATAACGAAGAAACTAAATTCCTCGAGGTTGTGTTTGCTCCAAATAAATACCCTAATTCATATAATGATTTATGCGTAGGTAGAGGACCTGCCGGAAAAGCTTTCAAAACGAGAAAAGCACAATATTTCGAGAAAACAGGAAATGCATGCCTAAGTTTGGAAAATCGTAACCTAACTATTAATCTTGAGAATGTGATACCAAATTTGAATCCGGAATTAGTTTTTGCAATACCCATTCCTATACCAATAATAAAGGATAATGAAATTTTAAAACTCAATCCAGTTGTCGGTGTCTTAAGTATAATCGCATCTGATGCTGCATCTTCATTGTCAAGTTTTAACCCGCAAAATCCGATAAAGAATAGAGAGGATTCAGGAAAACGCTTACATGACATCGTATTAGCGATATTCAATAATCATTTTCTTGAAAAGGAGGAACGATGCCAAAATTAACGAGCGCGATAAATAGCTGGACTGAAACCGAAGAGCAATTTGGATTTGATGGAATGTGTGGCATTCGAATTATCGATCCTGATGATGAGAAACAACGCAAACTGTTAGCCAAGTTACTTGAAAACATTGAAGCTGATGAACAATAGTTCTTTTCAAATCAATATCTCTCTATTTAAAAAGCTGTATATAAAAATTATATATACAGCTTTTTTTATTTAACTAAAACTGTTATTCCACCCCCTACACCCCTCCTCATACTCGCAATCCTTACACCAGAACCCGATCCGGGGAAAGAACATTTGGCCCTCAATCCCTTTTAGGACCTGTTTTGCCAGGTAGAAGAATCTCTGGTAATCGGATTTTCCTCGTACGGTCTCCATGACGTTGATTTTGGGCTTTTTGTTTTTTACGAAATTGACCACCTTAAGCACTTTTGGTGGCTTCTGGTAAAGGACTTCATAGGCGTAGCTATAGGCGGTCAGCTGGATGCTGTTTAGGACATCATCCAGGCTCATGGTCTGCTGAGAGGTCTTGAACTCCACAATCGTGCCGTCCTTCTCGATAAGGTCCATGTACCCTTCGAGGTTGACCGCCAGCTTTTCGCCGGTGGACGGGTTGATGACAGGGACGGTGAAGGGGATTTCAGCCCCTTTTATCTCATTTGCAGGCTCGTGAAAATAGAGCCCGAGGATCTCCTTTGCCAGAAGCACCAGCCTTTCCTCGTCCTCGCCCTCCTTGAAGCGGATATCCATCTCAAGCTTCTGGGCGTACCAGTCCGCCTCTATAATCTTGTATAAGCGCTCCAGCGAGGCTCCGTTGCCGTTCATTCTTTCCCTGTGCAGCCAATCAAGGGCAGAATGGACCGCGCTCCCGAAGGCCAAGCCCGAAGACTTGAAGGAAACCGGCAGCTTATCTATGTACCGGAATTTGTACTTGAGGCTGCACTGCATATAGAGATTTATCCTGCTCGCCGATATGTACTCAGGCATGGCTGTCCCCCTTTGCCTCTTTCAGCAGGCGCTCGATGAGTCTGCTTGCCTCGTTTTTGGAGGCCTCTTTTAAAGAACTGACCTGAAAGGCCTTTAGAAGGTGCTCGTGTGCCTTATCTCCCTCCACTCCCTTATCAGCAAGGAGCCTGAAGAGAAGCCTTTTCTGGGGGAAGGTCATCAGGCCCTCTGTTTTCTCCAAGCTTCCATTACCATTCCCGCCCTTGCCCTTGACACCTCCATTGCCTGTCCGGTTCGCATCTTTCAGAGCCTTGTAGTCGATCAGGAATTCATCGCCGGGCTGAAGAAAGATTTTTACGACCACCTCTCCATGCTTGTTTACTACATTCATGCACTTGGTTCTGTTTTCCATTTTTTATCCCTCCTTTTATTAAAGAACTGCCTTCAGCTTATATTTTTCAAAAGGCTGGGCAAAGGAGGGCAAAGTTGCCGCTAAGGACAATTTTGGCATTCTTTTATTTTTGAGTTGAACCCTTACAATTAAGGAATGCTTGTCACAAATAACAAAAACTCAATAACTCCCTTTGCTGTTACCAACTACCGGCATCTAAGAAAGAGGTTTGGAATAAAAGAGCAGGACCGGCTGGGGCATATGTATGTCATCGGGAAGACCGGCACAGGCAAATCGACGCTGTTGAAAAATCTGATCGCGGCTGATCTACGGAATGGAAACGGGCTGGCCCTGATAGACCCGCATGGCGACTTGGCCGAGGATGTTCTTGATTTAGTACCTGAGGAGCGAATCGAGGATGTGATCTACTTCAACCCGCAGGACCTGGAGTACCCTACCGCTTTCAATCTTCTTGAGAGAGCTACGCCATACAGCCATTACCTGATTGTCTCCGGACTAATCTCGGTGTTCAAAAAAGTCTGGGCTGATTTCTGGGGGCCGCGTCTTGAGCACATCCTGAGGAATGCGCTATTTACCCTTCTGGAGCGCCCTCAAAGCACGCTTTTAGACCTGCCAAGGCTTTTGACGGATAAAGATTTCAGGAAAGGCGTGGTCGGAAGGATAAACCACCAGCAGGTCAGGGACTTTTGGCAATATGAATTTGAAAAATACTCTGCCTGGCTTAAGGCCGAGGCGACCGCGCCTATACTCAATAAAATTGGGCAGTTCCTTACGAGCGTCCCCTTGAGAAGTATAGTGGGCCAACAGGAGAATTCGTTCAGGATTCGAAAAGCAATGGATGAAGGAAAAATCCTTATCGCCAATCTCTCTAAAGGCAAGCTCGGGGAGGACAACGCCGCCCTCTTGGGTGCGCTCCTGGTGACCAGGATACAGCTTGCAGCATTAAGCCGGGCCAATATACCTGAAAAGGACAGGCGGCCTTTTTACCTGTATGTGGACGAGTTCCACAATTTTATTACGAGCTCCTTTACCGACAGCCTCTCAGAGACCCGCAAGTACGGATTAGGCCTTGTGCTCGCCAACCAGTATATCTTTCAGCTCGATGAAAATATACGGCAGTCAATTTTCGGCAATGTGGGAACGATTATTTCGTTCAGGGTCGGGGCTGAGGACGCAAAAAGGCTTGCCCTGGAGTTCAATGGATCAATTGAGGAGCGCGATCTTGTGAGCCTGGAAAACCACCATATCTTTCTTAAGCTGATGATTGATGGAGCCAGCTCAGAACCCTTCAGCGCCATAACACTTCCACCTCCCCAGCCTATACACTCCTTCAAGGAGCAAATCATTGCAAATTCCAGAGCTAAATATTGCAGGCCAAGGAAAGAGGTCGAAAGGGAAATTCTATTGAGGAGGACTCCCCCAAGCACGCCAACAGCCCAGAGGCTGCCGCTTTAGTAATTGCCTTCAAAGGCAAAATCACCCACCTTATCGATTCCCGTCCTCCGTTTTATTCTCTAACCAGATTTGTTCTTTCAAATTTCTTTTCAAAAAGGAGGACTTATGGATTTAGTCGAACTGCTTCAGACGCTCGAAAAACAGCATCCGCTTAAATGGGATAGGAAGCTCAATACCTCAGTAATCGACATGAAAGTTGAAGATGGATCAGCAAAACTGGAAATTCCCGGCAATTACAACTTGCTTGCGATCACTAAGCCGTGCCATCAACAGATAGCCGAGCGTCTTGATATTCCAGTCAAGTATTACAACCGTATGGAGGCCGAGGCTCCCTATCTTCTAGCAGGGAATGTCAATGCCTGGCTGACAAGGATGGAGAAGGATATCTTCGTACGGGGATTGGGGGATGCGGTCCGGGCTTTCTTAAGCAACCGCTACAGGGTAATAGACCATCTCGACTTCCTGTATTGCTCTTTAAACGAGCTTCAGGCAAATAGGGCTGAAATCGAAGACTGCCATCTTTCAGAAACGGAGATGTATGTCAAAGTGCGGAGCCATCATTTGAAGGACGTCATCAGGCACAGGGATGATCTTATAATCGGCGGCCTTCTCCTTACCAACTCCGAGACCGGGCACAAGGCCCTACGTGTCGAGCCGAGGATATTCCGGGTCCAATGCACAAATGGGATGGTCATAGAGAAGCTGACGACCCGCCAGGTCCACCTAGGAAACGGGAACGGTGGGAATGGAGAACTGGACGACGATATGGTCTATCTTGCAATCCGGAGGTCCATAAGGGAGCTTTTCGGGCGCTTCGGCGAGATCGTCCAATCCCTAAGGGATTCTACTGAAATCAAAATCCTGAATCCACAAGGAGTCATAAACAACCTGGTCAAGCATTACGGCTTAAACGAAACCCAGAAGGAAAACATCCTCATGGCCTTTGGCTCGGAGCCTGAATCAGATGCCTATGGCATAGCTAATGCCGTGACCAACGCAGCTCAGAAGGAGGAGAGCTGGGAAGGTAGCCTTGAGCTTGAGAAGATAGGAGGAAGGCTTTTGGCCCTGCCTGCCCAAGGGTTCAAGGCCTTTGATTGCTAAAAAATAGTCAAATGGAGATACCGGATGGTGTCTCCTTTTTATATTATTGACTAAACAATATGGATAAAATATACTAAATCTCTTAAAAATTCCTGAGGGGAGAGGTCATGGGCGATCACATTGAGGCAAATGCGATTCCATTTATAATGTTATTTTCAAAACCCAGAAGAAATGCGGAAGCATTGCCAGGTAGATATGATAATGAACTAGATGTAATGGTATTAGATGTAGCTGGACAGAAGATGCCATTAATTAAAACGAGCTCAATGCCAGAACTTATAACATTTACTAGGGTGCAGCGTGAATCCAATGATGAGCAAGAAAATCCTATTATGCAAGAAACAGTGACCAAGACTGCCGTTTCCAGGGAATCCGACGACCATAGCAACTATTTATTAGAGACGATGACCAAAACATTTACAGAAAGAGAATCAGATGATGATTCTTTAGGTATCAATGAATTATATACAAAAACAGAAGTTGATCGTGAGCAGGAAGACACTTTGATCGGCTTACCAAATGATTATCATTCTTAGTAACCGCGAAGATATAACCGCAGATTATGTCATATTAGAGCTTAGAAAAAGAAAGGTTGATTTCTTTCGATTTAATACAGAAGATTTCCCCCTAAATGTAAAGCTTTCTCTGAATTACGGTACAACTAATTTTCTTCAGACTCCCAATAATAAAATAATCCCCTTTTCCGATATACAAAGCATTTGGTATAGAAGACCCATTCTTCCTGATTTTAATAAGTTCAGATTAGAAAAAGGTGTGGAAGATTTTTGTACTAAGGAATCTTTTGCAGCACTGGAAGGTGCGTGGACTCTATTAGATTGTAACTGGGTGAGCAATCCCTTTAATATCAGAAAGGCAGAAATAAAACCATTTCAATTAAGCGTAGCATCTGAGATTGGATTTAAAATACCGAAAACTTTAATTTCCAACGACTCGGAATTAATCAAAAATTTTTATCTAAAAAACAATAAATGTACGATCGTAAAACCAATAAAAACTTCTGTCGTAAAAAAAGTGGCAGGAGAAGACATAATCTTCACAAGTAGCGTGCAGGATTTTGCTATCGAGAAAGTGAGCAAATGCATTCCAATTCCGTCGATATTCCAAGAAAGATTACCTAAAAAGTACGATATTAGAGTGACTGTTATTGGTGAACAAGTATTTCCAGTAGAAATTCATTCGCAGGATTTTAGGGATTCTATGGTTGATTGGCGGCAAGGGGAAAATCCTAAAATTAAACATTTGAGGCATGAGTTGCCCAAGGATATTTCTGATAAATGTCTTCAATTGAATAAGAGATTGGGCTTGAAATTTTCAGCTATTGATTTTGTTTTTACACCCAATGGTGATTACTATTTTCTTGAAATTAATCCCAATGGTCAGTGGGCATGGATTGAAGAAAGAACTGGCTACAAGTTAACCGAAAGCCTAGTTGATCTTTTATGCTTAGAAAAATAAGAGAATTTTTCTGGCCATTGTTAGAGGGCGAGCCACCTAAGCAAAATGATAGTAGCGTCGATATTATTTTGTATAAATTGGGTGAGAATCAAGAAAATGCCGAAAGACTGCTCGAAATTAGCAAGGATATTTGCGAAGCTGAAAATAAAAGGCTAAATACAGTCGAGGCTAAAGCGACAACGATTTTGGGTGCTACGGGTCTTATTGTTGTATTAATCGCTAATTTTGGCAAATCATTATTTTTTGAAGATAGTCACAGCACCCCGGATAAAGATTTCGCTGTCTATCTTTTTAGTATTATTTTCTCGTTATCTATAATTTATTTTTCTCGTGCCGTGTACTTTGCCATCAAGACTATTAGTAGGCGTGGTTATCACAAAATTAATCCTAATGAACTTATATCAAATTTCAAACACGATACTAAATGGACATATGATATGAGAATTGCAGCTTTTATTTTAGATAAGACTCAAAAAAATTTTTCTATAGTTAATGAAAAAGTTGATTACATGGTGATGGCACAGGAGTATTTTAAGCGTGGTATTTTAATAATTTTATTTGTTGCAATAATTTTATCTTTGAAGCCATTCCTGCCATTCCTTTTGAATTTTCTCCAGGCAATCCATGCTAAATACTGAAGGACATTTGTTAGCATTAAAATTTTATTCTTTTTGACTTTCCACTCTCATAAATCTAAATCAGCTCCGCTTTACAAAGAGGAGCTGTTTTCTTTTTTAAGGTACAATGTGCTTATATCTATCCATTTTTTCAGGATTTTGTCAAGAGTGAGCACCTTTGTAACTGAACCCCTTCTTTCATATAATCGGCTAAGATTAGCTGATTTTCCATTTCCCCTTCGATCTCGCCGTAGCGTATCAATCCCTCTCGATAGAGCCGTTCTTTTTGAAGAATCCGGGAGACCTGTCTTTGTGTCCAGGGTTTTCCATTTCTTAGGACAAAACCCCTTTGAGTAAGCTCGTCAGCAATGTGCTGCCCCGTAAAGCCCTGCTCAGCCAGGTGGAAGACTAATCTAACGCACTCGGCCTCCACTGGATTAATGACGACGCGTTTATTTTCTCTCGTATACCCGTAAGGGAGATTGCCTCCGGGGAATCGTCCTTTTCTGACGCGCTCCTGACGGCCCTTCCGTAATCTCTCGATAATCCCTCGTCTGTTCTCCTCGGCCACAGCTGCCAGTATTTGCCTCATCAAAACGTCTTTGGATTCGCCATTGTACTGAGGTATGTCCGCGATCAGGACCTTGACTCCTAGCTTTTTGAATTCATAAAAGAGGTTTTCGGATATCCGGACCTCCCTTGAGAGCCGGTCCAGGGAAGGAAGAATCAAGACCCCGACCTTGCCTTTTTTGCAGGCCTTCATCAAGCGCCGGAGCTCTTTCCTGTCCTCTTTCACCCCGCTTACAGCCTCGTCCTTGTAAAATCGCTCCACCAACAATCCATTCCGCTCAGCAAAAAGAGAAGCATCCCTGATCTGGATGTCTATCCCATACCCCCTCTTCTTTTGCTCCAGGGTCGAGACCCTGCAATAGGCCACGACCATTTTCTTTTGACGCATACCTCCTGCTGATACTTAAGCTCCTCTTTGTAAAGCGGAGCTAAACCTACTTTCCAGTCTAATGCCTGACAGGAAATCCTGTCAATACGGCCAAAAAACTTGAAAAATGAGGAGGTTAGCCATGAACAGGATAGTGATCACGGTTTTTATGGTCTGTGCACTGCTTTTCGCAACGGAGAGCTATGCAAGCAATGTCAGCAGGGCAAAGGAGTTCATGAAGGCAGGGATGTACCCTCAGGCCATAGCGCTTCTTGAAAAGGAGATATATGGCGACGAGACAAACCAGGCCACGGCAAACCCTGCGAACGCCGAAGCCCATTACCTTCTCGGCGTATGCTTGGTTCAGAATGGCAATTTCAGTCAGGCTGATGAAAGGTTTGCCAGCGCGGTAAAGCTCAATCCGGAGTATGGCTATAAAATAGGCGATGTGTATAAGGATGCTGGGAAGTCTCTTCTGAGTACTGGCAAGCTGGCTGAGGCTAATGAGCTCTTCAGGAAGGCACTGAGCTATGAGCCAAGCCTGAGGAAGGAAATAGCATTGTTCATTTTTGAAACCGGAAAGCGCTACGGCAATGACGAACTCCTGTCCCTTGCTGCTTCATACGACCCGGGGTTAAGGAAGCCGGTCGCAGAGTACTACCATGCCTTAAGCAAAACCGCCGAAGGTGATGAGGCCAAGGTGGACCTGCTCGGCATTGCTGCAAGATACGATAACACCTACGAAGGTGAGTATACCCTCAACAGAGAGGCGCTCGGGCGTTACCACTTGGACAAGGCCAAGGAATTGGCAAGGAAGCCGGGGAAGGAAGCAGTAATGGAGACACATAAGACGCTCGCCTCTAAATACCTTGGCGACGACGTGGTGATGAGAGAACTGCCAGAAGCTGTCGTTTACAAGCCAGGCACCTATACGTTCTCTTTGAAGGCCGGAGAGCAGACTCCTTATTGGATTACTTTTCCGACCGGCGTTATCTCAAACTGGAGACTTGATTCACCCGACGGCAAGTTTCAGGCGATCTACGACGATGGAGAGGTCGTCAACCTGTGGTCCGCCAAGTCTCTACCAAAAAACAAGTATAAATTTAGGCTATTGGCTGTAACAGACCAGCCTGAAATCAGTATGGTTGTGCGCCAGAGGTAATCAGCAGGGAGAGCAGCAATTTGCTCTCCCTTTTTCATTTTCAAAAAAGTTGTTATACTGTAAATATACTAAATTCGAAATATATGAAAGGATTCATCTTTTCTTGCGTTCTACTATTATTTCTCTCCTGCACCCCTCAGGCACTCGCAGTTGGAGCTGGCACTGATAACGACTGCCCTTCAGGCTCCGTTTGCCTCGATAATCCCCTTAATACAGATTCTCCTCAAAAACTTATCGGCGTAATCATCAGAGGCGCATTGGGCGTGGTCGGCTCAATCTCCCTGGCTATTTTCGTCTATGGAGGCTTCATCTGGATGCTCTCAGGAGGAAATACGGAGATGGTTCAGAGGGGAAAGCTGACCTTCTTCTATGCCACTATCGGATTAATTATTATCTTTTCTGCCTATGCCATTACCAAATTCGTTATGGCGGATTTGCTCGGGCTTGGCTAAATTCATATGCAAAAAATTCTGAACAAAATCCATGAAGAGATGCCCTTTATGCTAAAAATGACGGCCGCTACTCTTGTGGGCATGACCTTTCTAACCGGATTCAGCAGGCTAACAATGAACTACGAAATCTCCCTAGTCTATATAGCGATAGGGTTCGTGATTTTGATGTGGGTTATGTATGAATTTATCAGAAAGGGATTAAGTAAGCAGTAACCGAGCTCATGGATCAATTACAGGAAGCGTATAGTTAGAAATTTCATTTATTATTTCTATACCAAGAGATTTCGTTTCCAGAGAACTTGAACTATACTGCAACGAATAAGCTGCAAAATCATGTTTTCTACTGTGACCTAAAATATAAAATTCTGGCCTATAAATAGCGATAATAGGACGAGGAGTTTTAGCTCTATGATCTGAAGCCAATTCTATCAGAGTCTTATAGTCGCGCGAGCTTAAGTCGAGAGCGCCCCAAGGATGTGTGTGCCAATCCCCCATGAACGTTAATTCGCCTCTTGTTAGGTCAAATATGTAATCCAAAATACTCTGGCAATATTTGTGGTCCGCCTCAAAACATGTCAACCCATGGTAAGCATTCGGACCTGGTCCTGTTGCGTGTGTCATTACATGATTTCCTGATTTATCCTTATACCCAATCAGGATCCCACCTGTCTCTTTGAAAAGAAATTTTTTTGCTTCTTTACGCCAAGTCTCAATTACTGACGCAAAGATAAATATTTTTTTCTGCATCAACAGCTTTTATGAAACCTACATGAATTGTGTTTGGTTATATTCCGTTTTTCCAAATTAGGCAAATCTCCTTTAGAATCAGTGCGGCTACTCCAATTGATAAGATTATAATCCACGTCGGGATATCCATTCTCGTTCCGCAACAGTGTTTGAACTGCGAATCGAGTGGCCAGATTTGATATGACGCTTGTATCAAAACCAGTTCCTGTGAACGTTGGGAAACAACAGCCTCTAGCGTACAAGGGCTGAGCTAATGGATCTTCATTTACATTACCCGTATTCATATCACTTTTATGATATCCGAAACATTCGAAACAGGCTTCGTTCGGCAAAGCACGAAAAATCTGACCTCCCCAGGCACCATTATGCACATATGCATATATCCCAGGTTTCCCTGCTGCTGTCAGAATATCGTTGATTAAAAATTCAACTGACTTATCCGCTATTGTAGATATAATCAGATCGTACTCTGCTGTAAGTTTCGAAAAAATCGACAAATCGTCACCCTCGCCATCTGGAAGTGATTCAGGGTCATGTACAGGCATGCCCAACTTTACTCCCCACGGCTTAACTTTGGCAAAGGGATTAATTAGTTTAATCTGCCTTGCGATTGCATCGACCTTGGCCATACCAGTCATTCTTAAATCTACAGCTTGACGGACCACATTTCCTGCGTCATAGCCATCAAAATCAATGAGACAAAAATGGCCTATCCCGGCCCGCGCTAGCTCTGTCGCAATTACGCTTCCTATAGCTCCAAGGCCGACCAGGACTACCTTCTTTTCACGAAGTTTTATCAAGGAAGGAATACGTTGGAAGTACGCATCCTCAACTCCTAACAGAGAAGGACGCAATAGAGCTTTTATTTTGTGTTTTTTGCTTTCAACTCCTATTAGCCATTGATCATGAACATACTCTCTTCTTTTTGGCCCTTCTTCGGGATAAACTATACCGAATATATCAAAATCTCTTGCAGGATCATTCTGCTTCATTTTATCCAAGAGCCTCTGATATCGATATGTCAGTTTACTTTCCTGATCAAAAAACCATTTTTTGAAGGAACCGTAATCATTCAGAAAAGGAGGCTGAGTTTTTACCTTAAGCCATTGTCCTTTCATTTCTAAGACACCTTGCAATGCCTCTGAATTTATGCTGTATGTTTTATTAGAGCTTGCGTCGTGAACTTTGTAGAGGACAGTTTGCATTACTTCATTAATGTGAATTGTGGGATTGAATACTTGCAATCTAAGAGCAAAATCGCCCCAAGATCCCATAGGAATGTGAGTCATTGTACTTGGAATTAATACTGAGGAAACCTTGGTGGTTGATAATTTATTATACGGGTAGTAAATGCTTGCGGGTTCCGGAGCATCTATTTCAAGGTCTTCGATGTCTTGGGGACGCTCATTAAACACATTTATAAGGTCAAGGGCCTCCAGTACTCGGTCTGCTCCAGTTTTTTTCTGTTCTATGCATAAAACGCCGCTGTAAGGCTCCTGATGGCGTGGCAGCACTTTGCTTAAGTCCCTTATTAGCGGCATTGTATCAGGGAATCCTGATGGATAAATTACCTGTAACCTATGCTCGCCATCAGAGGCTTGAATAGTACCCTCGAAGACTACAACCTTTTTTTTGACCAGGAGTTCCTCGTTTAAACGAAAATCCATGCCACCTTCTAAATAGGCCTTCTTTTCCGTTTCGAGCAAATCGGGTTCTCTCTCAAACCAAGGCTTAGGCATTATAGACACGCCCTCCCATATCTTCGAGGGCGGTCTATATCAGGCCTTTTCGGGTGCTCAGGCCTTTCTGGCTTCTCAGGATGTTCTGGGTGCTCCGGGTGATTTGGTTTGTCGTGACCCTTTTTTTCTTTGTCTTCGTTTTTCATTTTATGCTCCCCCCTAAAAGGATTTTTATTGTTCCGAACTCATTAATATGATAAACAGAATTATATGATTTTATCGAACTAACGTGTTCGGTTTATCGGAATATACCGAGTTACCGAATTCAAGTCAAGTCCTTTTTAATTCTTCTTTTGAGGGTTCAAATGAAACTGGCGTCGGTTGGCGATCGTATCAAATATATACGAACACAAAAAAAACTAACTCTTGAGCAATTAGCCGATAAATCGGAAATCTCCAAAAGCTTTTTATGGGATGTTGAGAACGATCGTTCTGATATTGGAGGGGAAAAACTTTTACGAGTTGCAAATGTACTTGCCGCCTCATTAGATTATCTTTTACGTGGTGAACCAATATCCGAAGATAACAGGCGAGCAATCATTGAGATACCAGTTGAATTAAGTAACTTTGCTGAAGAGAAATGTCTTAGTTATCAACAAACATTATTACTACTTGAGATTGATAATTCGATTATGGCTCGTCGAAGCACTAAGAGTAGAGATTCTAAAACTAAAGAATATTGGCAAGAACTGTACGAGGGCGTCAAACCGTTTTTGGGGGAGAGGAAGTGAATAAATTAGAGCGTCAGGCTTATGATCAGGAAATTCGAAGGGTAGGTAAGCGCCTTGGTATTCCGCTCCGTGGGAATATTGAAAATGCAATAATTGAATATTGCAAAAAAGAGGTCGATAAATTACTCGCACCGCGAGTTAATCCTAAAAACCTTGTAGATCTTCTCAATTATGTAGCAACTTCTCTAGGGGTTGTGGTTAAGGAGATACATGAGGATAGGGACCTGGATGAATTGGAACAGGAGATCCCTCCGGAGAGAGAACCCGTAATTGGGCGGCTCAAAAAAGAACTCGATGATCAGACAGATGCTTTGATTTTAGAACGCAAGAATAGGCATCCTTGGGAACAACCGTATTTAGCTGTTATAAATTGTCGTGGCTCGCATTCGTTAAAAAAATATTTTAGCAAATGGCATGAGATAGTACATCTTTTATTGGATGGAAAGCAGCTCCGATTTGCATTCCGCCGTACTCCCTCTCTCAAACGTGAACCAGAAGAAATATTAGTAGACCGAGTTGCGGCTTTTTTAGCGCATCATCCAGCCTATCTTGAGCCTGCATTGGAAGAAGAGAATCTTTCAAACGGGAAACTCTCTTTTGAAATGATCGATCGAATTCGGGAGAAATTAGCGCCCGAGGCAAGTCGCCTATCTACTACAATTGCCTGTATCAAAAAAACCAAAGAGCCTATTTGTTTTTTACGTGCGAGATTGGGTTTTAAAAAAGATGAAGAGAAACTCCTTCTTGCAATGGAGCATGAAGTAATCGAAGAGAACTTTGCTCCTGTTATGAAATTGCGTATACGTGAAGCTACAAGCAGTTTGAAATTGGAAGAATTGGGAATTCGCTTTCACAAGAATATGGAAATACCTACTACAAGTATTATTTCCAAAGCCTTTGATGGCAACGATTATGAATCATATACAGGAGCAGAATTGCTTCAGACGTGGACTACTTCAAAAGGGTCTATAGGATACGGAAAAATAGAAATAGAGGCGAAACGTATTCCGTCTCTAAATGAAGTATGGGCTATCATCTATATTAAAGAGCGAAAAGGGAAAAAGCATAATTGATTTCAGTAAGATTGTTTTATGACCATTTTTGCAAGAGATCACGTTGACCAATTTTAGTACTTGTATTGAAAAATAGTAAGGCCCTGCCATCAGCATAAACCACAAAAGAAGAAGCTAATTCAGAGAGTCTGCCGAAATTTATAAGCTTTACGGGATTTTGTATCATTAAGATGGGCAACGTTCTTTTTTCCAATATATCCGCAAGTGGTACAAAATATATCCAATATTTATTCTTATGATGAAAAGCCATTTCTCGTTCTCTTATTGACCATTCAAAGCGAAGCGCCTTACCAAGAGAAGATTTTACCTCAATCAGACGCTGCGAACCGTCGTGCTCAAAAGAACTTATGTCAAATCCTGCCGATACAGCTTCTGCACCAATACGAAATACAAGCTTCGCCAAATCAGGACGTCCGATTTTAATGAGGCGTTTTTGCTCTTCGATGAGCACCAACTCTTCTGCCTTTTTAGCTCGGAGTCTTTGGGCATCAAGTCGCTCCCACAAAGTTTTCTCATCAAGAGCTACCATTCTAAGAATTTGAGGAGGGAGAACTGATTCAAAGGCTACATTAAGGCACAGCTTACCATCGCATTCTTCAAGAACGCCGAGTTGCTGTAATATCCTTGCCGCTACCTGCATCGTCTCTTCCCATGTTGATGGATTTGACTTGGCCTCTAATTTCTCATCTGCTCCCTTCCCAAAATAACTAAATAATTGGGAAATATTAGAATTCATGTATTCGTCATCTAAAAATAGGCTCAGCAGAAAACTTGACTGTCCAAAGGTTAAATCCATTTTATAATCACTCAGTTTGAGGAAAAGTGCGCCGGTCTGGGTTAGAAAAACGATTTTCTTATCTTTATTGAGTAGTCCGATTAGTAAAGCTACTTTAAGGGCAGGCTCAGGATTGGGGTACCGATAGGTTGCTCCAGCGCTTTGATTAGCAAGCTCGATAAGTTCGAGTTTGCCAAGTCTCTTAGCACGCCGATGTTTATACACAGAAAGTAGTCGGTTTAGTTCACCGACGTGTCCTGTTTCTTCGATTAGTTTGAGTAGTTCCTTTGTCTGCACTTGATATCTCTTCCAGTAATTCTCGGAAGATTTCCTCCAAATCGTCTTCTCTATCTGCAAGGAAGGAATCATCATCATAGCCTAAGACCGGCATGTCATCATCTAGTAATTGATAGAGCACTTGCTGGCGGCTGCGTAATCTTCGATCCACAACCTGCTCAACTGCGCACTGCAATATCGGAATATAATAGCGTGGATGAATTTTTGATGGCATACCCACCCGGTGTATGCGATCCATAGATTGCAAGAACTGCCCGCAATTGAAGGTCCGTTCCAGATAGATTGCGTTATGGCAAATCATGTGAAGAGAAACTGATTCAGAACATGCAGCTGGATTAGCTATCAACACAGGGCGATCCAAACGGGTTTTAAATTCAGAAATGTTTTTTTCTCTACTTTCAAAAGCCGGATCATTGTCCTCATTGTAAGGCGGCACATCTCCATAAATTTTCAAGGGTTTTAAATCTTTTAAAAGTCTTTCCAACAGGAGTATGTTTTCAACAAAAGTTGCCCAGATGAGCACTTTATTGCCATTTTTTACTAGTTGGCGTGTTGTATCTACAACAAAAGAGACTTTTGCCGGTATCTCATATTTAATATGGTCACGAAGCATTGTGGCTAGCACAGGATCATCATCCATTGCTGCTCCAAATTCCCCGGTATCAGGAATAATGCCTCTCAACAACGCTGGGTTACTTGCAGCTTGTAGGAGCCTTAAAGAACGAGCTTTGCGCCAACGACGAAGAATTGACAAATCCGCCTGACTCAGCTGTAAATTTCTAGCTTCCTGAAGTGTCCTCTGCTCAAGCAAACTAATTATGATTTTTTGGCGGGATGGAATGTCGCGATGAGGAATTTTGGTTATAACAGGAATGGGCTTTGGTAATCCCAAATCGGACTTCTTGGTACGTATGAAAAAAGGCTTGATCAGCGTTTTAACTGCTTCAGCTTGATGACTTGCCGAAGATGTTAATTGTTGTTCAAATTGCGCTCGGCTTCCCAAAACACTTTGACTTGGCCAAAGAAAAGCAAACTGCGACCATAAATCCTGAAGCGAACGAGGTGCCGGAGTACCTGTTAATACCATTCTACGTTCGGCATAAGGAGCTAAGTCAAGAACAGTGCGAGCCCAAGGACCCAAATTAATGTTTTTAATGTGATGAGCCTCATCGAGAATCAACAAACAGCGACTTGAGCTAAGAGCGACAATCAAATTATCGCGCTCTCTATTGGCCATTTGATATGTACAAAGGACTAGATCGACATTTTCGAGGTTACGAAGTAACCTTGCACGTTCAGGCCGGGTTCCTATCAATCTTACCACAGTGGGAGTTTGACCAAGCGTTTCTTTGAACTCATTCTCCCATGGCGCAAAACTACTTGCTGGACCTATAACGAGTAATTTTTCAACAATTTTCTGTTTTTTTAATATTGCATAAACTGATAATGCACTTGTTGTTTTTCCACTCCCAGGGACAGAGAAGTTTGCAGCATGCCTAATAGTAAGGGCATGACGCACCGCTGTTTGTTGATGTCCTAGTAATGAACGACAGATACCATAATTGGTGGGTGACTCAAGGGATACTGGTCGAAGCTTCTTTGATCGGGCCGCCTGAACGATTGAGGATTCTTCGCGAAACTGGACCAAAGCACGGCGCATACTGACATCTAAATCTACCTCAAAACCACGAGCGGTAAGAAAATTGTCTATGTAATCAAGAATATGGCCAAGCTGACCATTGTCCTCTGCAATGATTTCATCTGAGCCACCTTCAACTGTAAACAATCCGAGAGATAACTCACTCCCGATAGAATCTCGATCAAAATCTTTTTCCCGAGAAAAATCTACAGTTATCAATCCAGGTCGGTCTTGCCGAAGTATAATCATTGCTGATCACTCAAATTTTTTTTGATTCTAAGTGCTTGGCTCGGCTCGCTTTCGCATCACTAGGATTCCTTATTTTCTTACGCAATTTTTCCGCTTTTTCAAAACATTTTTTTGCCACAGTGATTATTTCATCCAGAACGGCCGGGAGGCTGTTGAATTTCTGAGCAGATTCAAAATTATCTGCTATCTTTCCATCTTCGAGTGTATCTAACAATTGTTTCAAATGTGTATTCGCATTATTAGCTAACTGCAAAGGTTTATCAGCTTTTTCCTGAGCATCCATTTGATCTAAAAAAGAATCAACGCTTTCTTGGTGAGATATTTTGAGAGCTGTATTTATTCCTTTTGCAGATAAGGCCTTCTTAAGATTTTGTGGATCGCCGCCCAATCCTAAAAGTCCTTTAAATGCTTTTTCGTTTCTCCCCTTTGCGGTCTTTCCACTTCCCATAGAAGTACGAATTTTCCGCATCTGCCAGTTATCCATCAATTTATCTCGGATAATAGCAAAATGAGTTAACTTAAGCTTTTGAATCTCGGCAGGCATCGTTCCTTGTTTTCTGGCCTGCTCAAGTGTCTTAACGGCTTCCTCGAAGCGCTCGACAACATCTCCAATTTCATTGTAGGCTCTCGGTTTTCCAATGAAGTCCAGATACTCATTGATCAATCGAATTTTCAGGATATCCTTTTTTATTTCCTCTTCTGATATCCCATATAAAACTTTACTGATTTCTTTTTCAGGATTCTGCTTCCCTCTTAAAAGATTAAGTCCCTCTTGAATTTTTAATAGTTCATTAATAGGAGAATACGGATGTTTTTCATCGCGCCCAATCTGAACGCCAGCTTCAATTCTCCAACGATCCTCAGGGCCAACATCTGGATCTAGAATAATTGCATCAAGATATTCAAAACGAGTGGGATTTGGTTCTGTTTTTTGCAAATCTAGCAAAGCAGCCAGACGGCGATTCCCATCCAAGACCCCACCGTCAAATAGAACCACACCTGGCTTCAGCTGTAATCGGCCAGCCAAGTCAGAACGTAATTTCTTGAAAGGGTCTATATCACGATCTGTCCCGGGATATTCACCTTTTAACATTTTCCAAATTTTGTCTTTCCACTTTTCTTTCTTTGGATCAATTTCTACACCGGGATTATCTGCCCGCAACTGAACCATTTTGTCGGCATAACGCCCATTCTCTATGTTAAAAAATAGGTACTTCGTAGGAACTCGATAAACATCGAGCTCCTGTCTTTTACCTTTGATCCAAAACAGCTCTTTTCGATCTGTTTTTTCAGAAACGTCTTTCAAATCGGATAATGCATTAGAGTCTTTAATCTTAGCTAATTTCTCTCGCTTGCTCATTCCGCTCGCTCCTTTTGCTGGAGGTCTTTGATTTGAGTTTCGACTTGGAATAACTTTTAGCGAATAAAGCTTCAAAGTCTATGCCTCTTGTTGCTTTCTTGCTTAGGTACATAATCATGAGGCCAGACATGAGACTTCGAGCATCACACGAATTAAAATCAAATTTCTCTTTACGCAAAATGCGCGTCCAGTGCCCCAACTGTCTTTTTGCATCTCTCTCGATCGATAACAGTAATTTATCACCTAGATTATTATGATTATGGCTCTTTTGAGCTCTATCCCTTTTTCGACAAACAAATACTTCATCCCATTTTATATTCCTATTATCACTGTGAAAGCGACTTTGTCCTTCAGAGCGCACTGGAAAAACGTTAGTAATACAGAATCCTGACTTCAGCAAAGCTTTTGCGAGAGCTGCCCAGGCTTTTGGTTCATTGTGATGAAATGTGAATACGAAAATCCCATTTTCTTTTAGTACTCTATAGCACTCCGAAAATGCACTCGCAAGTCCTTGCGCAAAGCGCTCGTGAGATTCTTCTGATTTTCGCTCTCTTTGTGAAACGTAAAGAGATTCCTTAAGCGGAGTCTGCCGATGATTATTGCCAGGGTATGAATTAAGATTAAATTTTTTCAACCAGACATGATAGAAGTCTGACAATTCGGAATATGCGAGATTGTTATAATATGGCGGGTCAGAAAGAATAAGATCAACTGAGGCAGATGGAATAGACGAAAAGTTTTCAGATGACTGATTTAATAATAGAGCAAAGGGGTTTTTATTTGATTTATCTGGAAATTGAGTAATAAGCTCGCAGCTAATGCTTTCACCAGTAAACTCTTGCTTAGGCCCTTTCTCATCATATTTATATTCGTATGGCTTATTGGCATAACGTTTTCCTTCGAGCATTTTGTTAAAACATTTCAAAAACGAGCCTCTTCCGAAATTTGCCCCCCATACATTATTTTCGACAGGTCGTGTCATTTTAACATAGGCGTGTAAGCCAAATAATGGAGTAAGCTTTCCATAGTCAAAAGCATAAAAACAGAACATATTATTTGACGCAAGACAGTCTGAAAAGGCCAAGGCTAACAATTCGCGAGCCCCTGAGTCTTCAACAGAACCTATGGCCTTTCCTAATGCTGATAAACATAGTAACTGGCGGGAATTAAACAAATCTTTATACCGTTTATAACCAAATGAGACTGGTCTACGGTCGTCTCTATTTATTACTGGGATGGAGTCATAAGGAATGAATCTATCTTTTATACTTTCTTGCAACCATTGACGCTCAGCCTTCCTATAGAGCTTAAGATCAGACTCGTCAGCTTTTTTGAAAATTCGCTCTTTGGTTCCATCAATAAGAACTTCCACTGCAAAGAGTTTTTGCAAAAATGGTTTTTCTTCATCAAAGAGCTCTTGCATCGCCGTTCTAGTCTCACATCCAGGGCAGACGAATGCGCCTCTACTGACCGGTCCTTTCATAATATTAGTTCGATGCTGGCACTTATCACATGTAAATGTTTTCCAGGCTAGAGGAATCTTAGATACAGTTCCACATTTTGCACAAAACACAATCTGCTCTTCTTTTTTCTGGTAACGCCTTAGCTGAAAATGTGGATGTCCCTCAAATATATCGCAGCAAGATGGACACTTTATCTGATCAACCCAAAAAGCATACATTATTAGCCCTTTGCGGCCATCAGACAATTCGGTGTGATACCACTGCATTATTTCTTCTTTGACTTTTTTCTCTACTAATGAAAAAGCAGCCAATAAGGCTTCTTCATTATAAATTCCAAGCTCCTTTGCTGTAACAAAGCAAGCAACTGGATCAATATCAATTCCAATTACACTCGCATTGCATTTAGCCGCCTCAATCAGCGATGTACCACCACCTACAAATGGATCTAAAACACGAAGCCCTGAAAAATTATGTCGATGATAAAAATAATCTTTTTTAAAAAAATGTGATTCATTTTCTGATGTTATCGCAGAAAGAAGCAAAGAACGAAAAACTGAGCCAAGCCGTCTTGCCCACCATTTATGCATTTGGTAAATTGGTTTTTTTCGATTACCCTCTCGGAGCGCCAGACGGCTCGCGAACACAACAGGCGGTTCCGTTTCTATTAAGGCTTTATCAGGAATGAGTGACTTTTTATTTTGATTCATGATTTATACTTGGAATAAAAATATCTTAATTGTGAGTTCATTTAAAGAAAAAATTTTCTTTCAAATGCTTTCTTGGAACTAAATTTGTATTTTTTTTACAGCTATCGTAGATTTTGAGTAAAGAAGTCAATAGCTTACAACAATTTTCTATTTTACGCCACAGATTTTCTGGATGGTAAAAAGAAAGGGTTAAAGATATTTTGAAGAAAAATTGAGGGTAAATAGATGAGCAGTCTGTTATGTAGGAATGACTATCGCTGTCTCTCCCTTCCTTTAATATAACTATTCACTGCATCCATTGTAGTAACCCAGTTCCGCCCTTCTTTATGCGCCTCTATCCTGCCTAGCCTGGCAAGCAGGTTCAGATATTTTTCCGAGTACGGCGTCTGCTTGCTTATTTCTGAAAGTGGCAGGTAGCGCCTGCCTTGTTTAGCCGGAAGCAAATTTTTTAAATTGATGTTCAAGGACGCTCAGCATCTTATAGTATTTCTTCTTGTCGCTCTTAAGAATAACACCAATGAAATAACCCTCGCACATTAGGAGGCAGGTTCATGAGAAGCCGTGAGTTGTATGTGTTATTTAATTAATATGGTATGGTGTAATAACTACACCATACCATATTAGGGAACAGTTCAAAAATCACTATTATGCCAACTAAGGAAATTATTTTCATAAAGGAGACAGCTGTCCCAAGCGAGTTTTATTCTCTCTTTTGGGATGTCGATCCGGAGAAGATTGATCTGGAAAAGAATGCGCGCTATGTGATTGAAAGGGTGCTTGAGTTGGGTGATCTAAAGGCTCTTAAGTGGATTCAGATGCTCTATCCCACCGGGCTGATTGTTGAGATACTGAAGACAAGCAGAAAGATATCTCCAAAATCCAAGAACTTCTGGACCATCTGGTTTGATTAACGTTCCTATCAGCTCCTAATTTTTTCAAGTTTTTTATCAACCTTGAGCCGTTTGGCCAATTCATGTGTAAGGTCTGAATCTGCATTTCCGATCTCAAGAAGCTCCTTGGCATCGAGGATATCCCTCGGGCTGCCAGCTTTTAGCTTCATTGCTATAATATATTCAACCCTTACCACTGGAACTTTTGCGCCATGAAAATCGATTTCGATAGCATTTATTATCGCTTCATCTTCCCATTTTCTGGTTGCAATGAGCATGTCAACCGGCACATCATCCTGAATGACTTTTACAAGATAGGGCACCGGGTCCAACTGACCACCCCTGCTTATTTCAGGATGCAGACCACCTTCTTTAAGGGCCTCTGAAAATGCATTAAGGTCATGAATGGACGGAAGGGAAACGAGAAGGTCTATATCTTGTGTGGCGCGAGGAAGACCCCAGGTTGAAACAGAAAGTCCGCCAATAAGTGCGTACCCGGTTATAATTTGCTGTTTTTTAAATTTATTGAGAACCTTAGCTACTTCCTTAAGACTTTTTGCCAGAGACACTATCTATTGCCTCCTTGCCTGCTTTCATGAGCTCCAGACAGAAATCAGATAGCTCTGTAGCCATATCAAGTTTTTCAGAAGGCTTAAGCTTTTTAATATCCTCAAGCTCTTTCCGCCTACTTCGTTCCATTGTTAATGATTTAGCCAAATCTCATCTCCTGGTTCCGACACAGAAATTGATACACAAGTTTTTTAATAAACAAGCTAGACTCTTTTTTAAATATTGACTACCTCTTTCAGGATGTGGCTTCCGATTCTCGGCTTCAATGCATTCTTCATGACAAGATCAACATTAATGCCTAAATATTTGCTTAGATTATTCTCAAGGCGTATAAAATTAAGCAGGCTTATTGGTTCATAGAAATCAACGAGTATATCAAGATCGCTTTTCTTCTTCTGTTCACCCCGAACAAAGGAGCCGAAAACTCCAATCTCCTTGACCTTGTATTGTTCTTCAAGAACGAGCTTATATTCGCTTAATTTATTTTTTATAGTTTTCAGTTCGGTATTCAAGGTTGTGCCTCCAATTCATTACAAAAAGATTATACCAATCAAGCTAGCTCAGGCAAGCTTTTTGATAAGAGCATGAGTATGGCACGAAAATGGGGGCGGGGCGCTTTTTTCTCGTTGCTTTTGGATTGTTCCCAAATTGTACCAAAATTGTTTCCCAACAGGCATAAAATCCCAAAACGGGCAAGCCCCAAAGGCCTTCCAAGCCCCTAATTTTCAAAACAAAAAGGCAGCCAGCCTCACTTGAATAAATTGAAAGCCAAAATGAGATATGACTTGACGTATCTCAAGAAAATTGATTAAATTGAGATATAAATCATTCTTATCTCAAAACATATGCCAAAATTTGCGTCAGGAAAATATAAGCAGCAGTACCAATATAAGAGCTTTTCGCCTGCCTTTGTAAACCAGGAATTTGATTTAGAGGACAAAAAAATCGGTATTTTGCTGGAGGAGGCGGTCCGGTATCTGGGCGAACTCAACGCCTACTCAATGTTTGTGCCGGATGTTAACTTTTTCATCAAAATGCATGCAATCAAAGAGGCCACTCTTTCCAGCCGTATCGAGGGCACAAAAACAGCTGTAGATGAGGCCGTTTTACCAGAAGAAGAGATCAATCCGGAAAAACGCGATGACTGGCAGGAAGTGCAGAACTATGTCAGAGCCATGGACTTTGCGATTGCTAAGCTTAAAACGCTTCCGCTTTCCATGCGCCTTATCAAGGATACACATAAAATACTGCTCTCGGGTGTCAGGGGCAAACACAAAAGCCCTGGAGAGATCAGGACCAGCCAAAACTGGATTGGCGGGTCAAATCTTAATGACGCCTTTTTTATTCCTCCGCATAAAGACGAGCTTCCCGCCCTTCTGACTGACTGGGAGAAGTTTTGGCACAACAAAAACCTCGAAATCCCTCTTCTTATAAAGATAGCTATCTGCCATTATCAATTCGAGACCATTCATCCATTTCTGGATGGTAATGGCAGAATCGGCCGTCTTATAATCACCTTGCAATTGATTGAGCAAAACATCCTCACGGAACCCACTCTTTATCTCTCAGCTTTTTTTGAAAAGAACAAGGGAGCTTATTATGATGCTCTGACCGTGGCACGTGCATCAAATAGTATAGAACAATGGATCAAGTTCTTTTTGAGCGGAGTTATCGAAACTTCGAAGGCTAGCAAGGAGACTTTCCAAGAAATTATCCAGCTGCGCCAAGCTTATGAAAACAAGATTATAAAGCTTGGGCGCAGGGCAAAAATGGCCAAGGATGTTTTGATGTTCTTGTTCTCAAGGCCTATAGTCAATTCAAAACACATCATGAACCAGTTCGGAGTATCTTACAACACGGCCAATACCTTGCTTGCCGATATGGAGAAGCTCGGCCTCCTCAAAGAAATCACTGGTTTCTCACGTAATCGCTTTTTTGCACTTGATGAATACCTTAACCTGTTCAAACGCTAAAATTTGCGTGTCTATAGAAAACTGTTCTATTACTAACTTCCGCTTAGCTTTACTAAATCGATATTATTAAGCGGGTAAACCGTGCTACGTAAGCTTCCCTGCTAAGCAGATATTCATACAACATTATCCTAAGATCATAGCTTTTCCTGAAGGCGACACGTTTTGCTTCCAGAAGCTTTGGAGGATTTCAAATCCAAGACCATGAAGCATAGTTACGCGACATCGTGGACCATAGATGAAAAAGTCTTGGGCGTGCGGGAGAATAAAAAAAGACGGATGGACTTGCTAAATCAGAATTAACCCTATATACATAACAAGAAGGCAGTGCTTGAGGCCATGTCAAAAGTGAATTAGGACATTTATTTTTGCCTTAAGAAGAGCTTTTAGCAAAGGAGAGCGAAAATGGATGAAATCAGCAAGCGCCCAGTGAACGGCAGAGGTATGTCAAACCGTAATTGGTGGCCGAACCAGTTGAATCTGAACATTCTGCACCAGCATTCCTCCAAGTCCAGTCCAATGGGCGAAAAGTTCAACTATGCTGAGGAATTCAAGAAACTCAACCTGGAGGCCCTGAAAAAGGACCTCTATGCGCTGATGACCGACTCACAGGACTGGTGGCCGGCCGATTTCGGTCACTACGGACCGTTCTTCATTCGGATGGCGTGGCACAGCGCAGGCACATACCGTGTCGGCGATGGTCGCGGCGGTGCTGGGTCTGGCACACAGCGCTTTGCGCCCCTCAACAGCTGGCCGGACAATGCCAACCTCGACAAGGCCCGCCGCCTTCTCTGGCCTATCAAGCAGAAGTACGGCAAGAAGATTTCATGGGCGGACCTCATGATTCTTGCAGGCAACTGCGCGCTGGAGTCGATGGGCTTTAAGACCTTCGGGTTCGGTGGTGGGCGTGAGGACATATGGGAGCCAGAGGAAGACATCTATTGGGGCACCGAGTCCGAGTGGCTGGGCGACAAACGTTACAGCGGGGAGAGAAAACTCGATAATCCACTTGCCGCAGTGCAGATGGGCCTGATCTATGTGAACCCCGAAGGGCCGAACGGAGAGCCCAATGTGCTAGCTTCTGGTCGTGACATTCGCGAAACCTTCGGGCGGATGGGCATGAATGACGAGGAGACCGTGGCGCTCGTTGCGGGCGGCCACACTTTCGGCAAATGCCACGGCGCGGGCAATGCCTCGCTTGTCGGGCCTGAGCCCGAGGCAGCCCCCATCGAAGAGCAGGGCTTGGGCTGGATTAGCAAATTTGGCAGCGGCAAAGGCGGGGATACAATCACCAGCGGCATCGAGGGCGCCTGGACGCTGAACCCCGTCAAATGGGACATGGGCTATTTCGACGTCCTGTTCCGCTATGACTGGAATCTGGTGAAAAGCCCTGCAGGAGCCTATCAGTGGGTCCCAACCGACCCGACGGCAGAGAAGGCTGTGCCGGACGCCCATGACCCCAACAAGAGGAATGCACCGATTATGACCACCGCGGACCTCGCTATGAGGATGGACCCTATCTACGGACCGATCTCCAGACGGTTCCAAGAAAATCCGGAGGAATTTGCCGACGCCTTCGCCCGCGCATGGTTCAAGCTTACCCACCGCGACATGGGCCCACGCTCTCGATATCTCGGGCCGGAAGTCCCTGAAGAGGAGCTTATCTGGCAGGACCCTGTCCCTGCTGTGGATCATGACCTGATTGACGAAAAGGACATTGCAAGCATTAAGGAGAAAGTCCTTTCATCGGGCCTGTCCATCTCAGAACTGGTATCCACTGCCTGGGCCTCGGCATCCACTTTCCGCAATTCTGATAAGCGCGGCGGGGCAAACGGCGCGCGCATTCGCTTTGAACCGCAAAAAAGCTGGGAGGTAAACCAGCCAGAGCAGCTGGCAAAGGTGCTCGGAACCCTTGAACGTATCCAGAAGGCGTTCAACGACGGGCAGTCCGGTGGCAAGAAGGTGTCTCTTGCAGACTTGATCATACTGGGAGGTTGCGCAGGCGTCGAGATGGCCGCGAAGAAGGCTGGCCATGATGTGACCGTTGCTTTTATGCCGGGACGTACTGATGCATCGCAGGAGCAGACCCACATTAAGTCGTTCGCCGTACTCGAACCGACTGCGGACGGGTTTCGCAACTACCAAAAAACCAAATACGCCGTATCAGCGGAAGAGTTGCTGGTTGACCGTGCGCAACTGCTGGCGCTGACCGCTCCTGAGATGACTGTCCTTGTCGGAGGTATGCGCGTTTTGAACACCAATTTCGGACAGTCCCGACACGGCGTCTTCACCAAGCGACCAGAGACGCTTACCAACGACTTCTTTGTGAATCTTCTGGACATGAGAACAAAGTGGACTGCAACCGCTGAGGACAAAGATGTGTTGGAGGGTCGTGATCGCGCAACTGGTGAACTCAAGTGGACTGGCAGCCGTGTAGACCTCATTTTCGGCTCAAACTCCCAGCTCCGTGCGATTGCGGAGGTCTATGCGTCCGACGACGCACAAGCGGCGTTTGTGCGTGACTTTATAGCGGCCTGGAACAAAGTGATGAACGCGGATCGCTTCGACATCGTCAGGTCGTAGCACAAATGTTTTTCTGATTCTAGGTCCTCCTTTTCCTTAGGATTTTAATAGGCATACTGTTGATGGAGGTCGAGGCCATCAGAAAGATCTGTTGCGGTGTGTGCCCGGCGTTGTACATAGCCATAAGGTTCAAGGCTCTTCTTGTAGAACTTATTGCGGAATGCTACTTATAAAACTCCTCCCACACCGTCTGGTTAAGCCTCTCTTCGCAGCCGCTAGTCTGCGGATCCCGGGAGACTTCGTCGCGCCCAATGCGTAGGTGTCGATACACGCCTGCTGATAAAGCTGCCCAATTCTCACCTCAGTGCTGCACCCCAGACGACTGTTCCGAAATTGTACCAAAATTATCCCCAACAGTCGTAAAATCCCAAAGCGGGCAAACTCACCAGAGACCATCCAATGCCTTGATTTTAAAAGCAAAACGGGAAAACCAGCCTTTAATCAAGGAGTTGCGATTTTTACTCCTTTTGCCCTGTTAACCACCGGGTCGGGGGTTCGAATCCCTCCCTGGGAGCCAAGAAAATCAAGGGGTTATGCGGTTTCGCATAGCCCCTTTTGCATTTGACTGTGCAATTTTGGTAAAGAATTGGAAAACACCGTGCTGGCCGTGCACGTAGGGGGTGGGAATACTATTCCCGGACAGTTGAAAGGCACCTGCTTACGGTCTCCATAACCTCACGGGAATTGATCGGCTTGGTGATATATGCATCCGCTCCGAGGGCCATGCCGTTCTTTCTGGCGTCCTCCTCACCTTCGGTGGTTATTATGATTATCGGGATGCCTTTGTTCTGGCCGTTACTGTCGCCCCGCACGGATTTTATGAAGGACAGCCCGTCCATCACAGGCATGTTTATGTCTGTAAGCATCAGGTCGTACTTCGCCTGGCCCAGTTTTTTAAGCCCCTCCACGCCGTCCCTTGCCGTCACGACCTCGAGCCCAGAGACCCTCTTCAGCGTCATGGTCAAGAGCTGTGTCATGGTCGGCGAGTCGTCGACTACGAGCACCCTTTGAGGTTTCACCGAGTCCTCCTATTTTGTGATAAGCCCTATAAAGCCCTGTATGGTGGAGAGCTTCCTCTCGGATTCGCCGTAGAGCCTGGAGCTCAGGAGGGCCATTGCGGTCTGCTCGCCCAAGAGCGCGAAGAGCTCGTGGTCCAGCTCCGTAAGCCTCTCCTTCTGCTGAAGCAGGCTGTATATTGCTATCGCTCCCACGGCGCGGTCCCCTATCCTGAGCGGCAGGCAAACAAGCACCCCGTCATCGTCTCCGGGACTGCCGGTTTGGTAATATGCCTGCCCGGATACCAATGCTCCGCCTATCACCCCATCGCCTGCCTTGACCGGGGGGACCTCTTCAGGCTCCATCCCCTCGGACGCGACGGCCTTCAGTATGCGGGTCTTCTCGTCAAGGAGCATGACCGCGAACCTTTCGGCCCCGATGAGGTTTATTATTATCTCTATTACGCTCCGCATCACCTCGTCGAAATTGAGGGAGGAGTGGAGCTGGCGGCTTGCGATATAAAGGTTCGTGAGCATGTTCCCGTGCTCCTCGATTTCCACATACCGGTTTGCGAACTCCTTGTTTTCCGTCTCGAGCTCGGCGGCCCTCTTTTCGAGGTCCGCTATGACCGCTTCCTGCTCGGCAAGCTTCCGCCTTACGGCCTCCATGTCCGGACCCTGCCCCATGCTCTTTATCTTTTGCTGCAGTGCGAGGTTCTGCTCGCGGAGGAGCACGGCCGTTTTCTTGAGCTTCTCGTTCTCGCTCAGCAGCTCCTGGGTGTACTCTACTCCCTTTTTCAGCATGGAGATGAACTCCATGCCCCTCTCAGCCCTCGCCTCAGGCTTGCAGTCCCCGGCAGCGGGGCCTGGTTCGCCATGTTTCCGGACGAGTTCTCTCTCAGGTAGGCTCATCTCATGTCCTTTCAGCCGGCTTCCCCATGGCCTTGAGCTCGGCGACCAGTTTTTTAGCCGTGCCGGCGAACGCGGAATCGAGGCGTTCCCGGAGCGCATCGTGCAAATAGGAATCAGAAGACCCCGGCGCCTTCTCCCTGAAATACTTGAGTCCTTCCTCTATCTCCTCTTTCAGAACTAGAAACGCGTCCTCAACGGCGGCCTTCTTGCCGAGCTTGCCACCATAGTAAAGCATTATGTCGGAAGCGATAACGCGGGCCAGTCTTTTAGCCTTCGCCTCTTTGTCATGGCCGCCGCCGCAGGCGGCCGCGATATTACGTTCCCTGGCCTCGGCCGGGCCGTTCGTCCCGCCTTCGGGGACTGAGGCGATTTCCAGGCCCAAGAGGGCGCCTGCCCTGGCCGGTAGCTCGCGTTCAAGGCAATGCGCCTCCATGTACTCGTCGGCCCCGAAGAGGTCCGCCGGTTTCCGCTTGTACCTGTTCTTGTTGTAGACCGCCGAGGTCATTATTATCCTCATGGCACCGAGTCGGCCGTCCTTCCTGAGGATATCGCATACTTCGAAGCTGAAGACCCCCTGTATGGCCGCGTCCAGTATAAGCAGATCCGGCCTTGTCCTGCCTGCCATTTCAACGGCCTTGCGCCCGTCGTCCGCGAACTCAAGCGCAATGCCGGTCTTCCGAAGGGCGCCCCTTATCGCTTCGATGATGAAACCGTTTTCCGTGGCGACAAGCACCTTTGTGGTCTTCTTGTCGTCCGGCGCAATTGCCCTGTTTGTGGCGGCTTCCCTTGAGGCCGGTTTCATCTGGGCGTCAGCCGGATTCAACCCGGCGTGTTTGCCTCCTATAACGGCCCCAGCCGGCGGCAGGCCTTCCCGCGGCAAAGCATTTACATCGCCCCGCAAAGCGGCTTGCTGCCTCGGCCTTATGATCTGAGCCGTTTGCGGCCTGGGCGGCGGGGGCAGAGGTCTGGGTTTTATTATCTGGACGGTCTGCTCCCCGGACTGCCGGGCCTCAGAGGCATCGACGGCCTGGGCGGCTTGAGGCCGGTCTTTCTGAACCTCTTGCGGCCGGGGCTCAGGCCCCGGATTGGCGACCTGGCCCGCCGGCGCCTGGGGCAAAGTGGTCCCATGACCCGGGGCAGTCGCGTGTACAATGCGGGACCTTTCGGTCCTGCTCTCTCTCGCTTCCAGGCCCTCGGTTATCGTGAATACCAATCCGCAGATTATGCACCTTAGCCTTTTCGAGCGGGTTTCCATGCTCGAAAAGACATAGTCCTTGCTGCAGCTTGGGCAGGATACGACCATGACCAATCCCCTAACAGCCGGTTCCCGTCTGCTCCGCCGGCTTCAAGATACTCTCCAGCCTTTTTCCGGTCTGTAAAAGAAAACTTTCCAGCAAGTCCACCCCGTAGACTTTCCTGCTCTCCGGGGCGTTATCCACGTAGAGCACAAAGGCAGTCTTTTCGCGTACTACCACGGGAGCGGCCATGGCCTCGACGGGCCTCTTGCCTCCGAGCCGCTCGACCAGGTATGAATCCCATTCCGTATCCTCAAGCGGCCGGATGACGATTTTTTTCCCCTGGACCGCCTCGGAAAGGAGAGAACGCTCTCTGAGCGGGATTATCGTATGCTTGACCCTGCTGTCGGGCGGCTCTCCTTCAAGCTCGATGCCGAACTGGCCCAGCCCCCTGATGTGCTCCCCTTTTACGGAAAACATTACCGACCTGTTGAAGAGCTCGCTGCTTAAGCGGAGCATGAGAAGCATTATCTCGTTCAATGTCGCCGCGGTTTCAAGCTCTTCGAGCACCTGCACGAGTATCGGCCCGGCTGCGTGACCCTCATCCGCGGCGAGGCCTGCCCCGGTAACGGCGCTTATGCCTCCATCCGGGCCGGCGCCATCCGGGTCCCCTCCGGCGATTTCCGGGCCGTCTGCACCGCGTTCATCCGCCCCGGCAGGCTTACCCGCCCTTTCCCAAGGGAATTTCTCAGACTCGCGCGCGAGTGTTTGTGGGTCAAGCCCGGCACGGAGGACGTATTGCAGGGTATCGGAAAAGAGGACCGACGGGGTCTCGGCGTAATCGCAGACCTCGAACTCGAATTGCGTCCCCTCCCACTTGAAAAAATCCATGACAGAGTCCTTTATCAGGTCAGCGGCGGCCCTTTCGACTGAGTCCTGGGGAACGTTGAAATTCTTCACAAGTATCCTGCCAAGGGACTCGACATAGCCTCTTACAAGCTGGAGCGCCCTTGCTTTTTCCAGGACGTCCCGGCTGATCGAGCCGTCCTCCATGAGTCTCTCCCCTATGCCTGCCTTGGACCTTGTTGAGGAGCTTTTTACGATCCTGCCGTCCCTGAACACTATTAATCCTTTGTCTCCCGCGTTTTCGAGACTCAAGGTGCCTGACCTGCCGCTGAACTCCAGTATCCTGAATATGTCGGCAAGGGCTATGTCGTCGAGAGTGCCTTTCAGCTGCATAGTTCCAGATGACCTGAAGCCCCGCCGGAAGACCCGCGGAGTTTCCTTGAAGAGCATCGTCTCCGTTTTGGCTGCCGTTTCATTGTGATATCGCCGCGCCCGGGTTTCCGCAGATCGAACTCCTTATCGCGCCGGCCATCTCCTCGAGGGGGACGACCTCGTCGACATGGCCCCTGTTTATTGCCGCCCTGGCCATGCCGAATACGACGGAGCTCTTCTCATC